>CAJXUA010000001.1 GCA_913060695.1 uncultured Gammaproteobacteria bacterium
GGGTAGTTTGACTGGGGCGGTCTCCTCCCAAAGAGTAACGGAGGAGCACGAAGGTACCCTAATTGCGGTCGGAAATCGCAAGTTTAGTGCAATGGCATAAGGGTGCTTGACTGCGAGAGTGACAACTCGAGCAGGTGCGAAAGCAGGTCATAGTGATCCGGTGGTTCTGAATGGAAGGGCCATCGCTCAACGGATAAAAGGTACTCCGGGGATAACAGGCTGATACCGCCCAAGAGTTCACATCGACGGCGGTGTTTGGCACCTCGATGTCGGCTCATCACATCCTGGGGCTGAAGCCGGTCCCAAGGGTATGGCTGTTCGCCATTTAAAGTGGTACGCGAGCTGGGTTTAGAACGTCGTGAGACAGTTCGGTCCCTATCTGCCGTGGGCGTTGGAGATTTGAGAGGAGCTGCTCCTAGTACGAGAGGACCGGAGTGGACGAACCTCTGGTGTTCGGGTTGTCACGCCAGTGGCATTGCCCGGTAGCTATGTTCGGACAGGATAACCGCTGAAAGCATCTAAGCGGGAAGCCCCCCTCAAGACGAGATCTCCCTGAGGACTTGATCCTCCTAAAGTGCCGTTCAAGACTAGGACGTTGATAGGCTGGGTGTGTAAGTGCAGTGATGCATTGAGCTAACCAGTACTAATTGCACGTGAGGCTTGACCATATAATCACAGGCTTTTGAAAAAGAGATGTGTTTTGTAACGATCTGATCGACAGACGCTCTTGTATAAGCGAAAATGAGTTAACAAAGAAGTTCATTCACCCGATTGTCACGAACCAGTGCTCATGGCCCAAGAGGGCGGTGAGTGCGAAAAGAATTGCCTGACGACCATAGCGAGTGTGAACCACCTGATCCCATCTCGAACTCAGAAGTGAAAGTGCTCAGCGCCGATGGTAGTGTGGGGTCTCCCCATGTGAGAGTAGGACATTGTCAGGCTCTTAAACCGAAAACCCCCAAGCAGTAATCTGCTTGGGGGTTTTTTTATGCCTAGAATAAAGCCACGCTAGACGGCAGCGATGCTGCCCAATCTTATTGCGGTTTATTAGATAGTTCAGTGCCGTTAATAGGAATCATCAAGTGCGCACCGGGAGTGCCTGGGTTCATCATCCATGGAGTTCCTCGTCCAGCCAGAGCATTGTCTCGCTGCGCGCCAGTAGGCATGCCAAGCTGCTCAGGCGTCGCATTAGGCACCGAGATGATCCATAGCAATTGAATACGGTCGGGTTCGTCAAATAGACGATAACTCATAGAGCCGAAAATACGTGGATTCACGAGCCCTCTGGCCTCTGCAGTTTCTAGTGTTGCGTTTATATCTTCATCTGACATGCCCTGCGCACGCAGCTTAGCGCTCATATCGCTGCGAGAGGCATTGGCAGTTGGTGTGCAACGGGTGAAGCCCTCCTCATCTTTAGGTCGACACTCCACTTGGTTGCTACCTTGACGAAGTACAATACGATCACCCGATTCGGGATCATATCTGTATACGGTGGCATTGGCGCGGAGATCTTCAGGTAGAGGCCTTACAGCCTCTGCGATAAGCTCTTGAGTAGACTGCGCCAATGTTGAGCCCGACGCGCAGGAGGCCAAAACGACGGCAGTCAGTAAGGTGGTGATGCGCATATTGTTATCCTCTATTATTTTTAGGTAGCTCAATTTTTACAGGAAAATCATGGTATATCCTTGCGAATTGTCAATCTAGGTTGTTTGGGAATAGAGATCTATGTACTTTATCGAAGATTTGAAGGTCTAGTAACTCTGTTTTTCTTTATTAGTGAATTTTAAGATCAAGCGCGAAGCAACACTTGGCCTTGTTTATGAGACTACTTTGCTTCTTAACTTAGATATACTCCGCAGCAAGGTTTTTTAAGAAGTAGTTGTTAGATAGGTGATTTATGACTAAGCGCATCAGCATAGGGTTAGTAGTGGTAGTGTTCGCCCTAGTTGTATTGACATGGCTATTCAGGGTCCCATCGGTTACCTCTCAGCCCATTGAAACGAGCGAGGCAAGTGTTCAAAGAGGAGCCTATCTCATCAATGCCGGCGGTTGCATTAGTTGCCATGAGGGGCAAGAAACAGAGGGCCTAAGCGGCGGTATGGCGCTAGCTTCAGAGTTTGGGACCTTCTATGCTCCGAATATCACACCGGACAGGGATACAGGCATTGGTGGCTGGGAAGCTAAAGACTTTCTGCTAGCTCTAAAACATGGGCGAGGTCCTGAGGGTCAGTTCTATTTCCCAGCCTTTCCTTATCGAGCCTATGCGGGGATGACGGACCAGGATGTGCTCGACATAGGTGCCTATTTGCTTTCCTTAGAACCAGTGGCCAATCGCGTCCCACCCCATGAGATACCTGTATGGCTACAACGCTGGATGCTGGCTGGCTGGAATGTCATGGCAGATTTAACAGGCGATGCTACCCCAGTGCTGAGTGAGGATCCAGAGGTTCTGCGAGGGGCTTATTTGGCCCGTAATCTTGGTCACTGTGGCGAATGCCACACGCCACGCAATGGGTTAGGTATTCCGATGCTCGATCAGGAGTTTGCGGGTGCGACGCTGGGCGAGAGTCACGCCGATGCGATAGACGCTGAGGGTTTGCTAAATTGGAGCGCAGACGATTTCGCTTTCTTCCTATTCCTAGGTATGAAAGAGGATGGCGAGTATATCGGAGGAGAGATGGAATCCGTAATTGAACACAATACGGCAATGTTGACGGAGGAAGATCGCAATGCGTTAGCGGCCTTCTTCAAACGCCCGCGCTAAATTCGCCCAGAGGGATATGTTAGCGCGGGAGGCTTAGAATTAGTCTACACGGAAGGTTTCGTGGCAGCTGCCACAGTTGCCGCCGAATGCGCGAATCCCGCCTAAAATGGCATTGCGATCCCCTGTTCTTGCGATTGCAGCAAAAGTATTTGCGCCATTGACTAGGTTGTTTGCTTTTTCTTGAAACTCGTCCATACGGTCCCAAATAATCGGCAAGGCCTCGGTTTCGACATCAAAAGAGCGCGTGTCGTTTGCCGCAAACATCTCAGGAATCAATGGTGCAAGTGTTGCGATAACGTTGGCGTTGCGCTCAGCGATAGCCGCATCGAACTCTACAGTGCCTCTTGCCATGCCACTAATCGCGCCCAAATTGTAAGAAAGCACCTTGAATAGGCCTTGTCGCGTTTCCGTCGCTTGTGCCGCGAGCTGCTCTGGGGTCGGCTCACTCTGTTGTGCCGAGACCGTAACAAGACCCGTTGTAACGGCCATTACTAAGCCTATTCCTAATATTCGCTTAACCATCGTTTTCACTCCGTGCTGATTTTTATGAGACATAGCTTATGGCGCAGACTCCAATATTCTTAATATGGATATAGAGTAGGCCCATCTGTACAGACCGAGAAAGAGTGTAAACGCTTCACCACCTCAATTGAAAGCGCTTTGGGGCGGGTTCAACGGACTTAGATTGATTCAAATTGTATTGGCTAAGTCGCTGGTTTATCATCTTTCGCATCCATTTCCCCAATGATAAGAAGAGTGTGCTTCATGCAGTCCGCTACCAACAAGAGTCGCCCACAGGGAGGCAAAGGCTCTGAAAACAAAAATGAGGTAAGTGACACGACGAGCGTCTTACTTTCGGCAAAGCAAATGTTGCTGATCCCCGGCATATTTATCTTAGCCCTGTTCTTAGTCTCACTCTTGCCTCGTATTCAAAGTAACGAAACACTTAGCATCTCCTTTTGGGGTGCCTGTACAGTGTTGCTACTTTGGTCTGTGTTCCTCTTTAGAAGAGTAGTAAGTGGCGGAAAACGCAAAGGATTTGTTTTAACCAAGCCCAAGCCTCAGCACTATATTCAGGCTATGGTGCATATGTCGGTGTATATCTACTGGGGTTGGGCGTGGCCTCCAGTACAGGAATACGCTTTATTGCTTCTCGCTCAGCTATTCTTCGCCTATGCCTTCGACATGATGTTGGCTTGGTCTCGGCGCGATACTTATTTACTGGGGTTCGGGCCTTTTCCGATTATCTTTAGTACTAATTTATTTATGTGGTTCCGTGATGACTGGTTCTATCTTCAGTTCATCATGATCGCAGTAGGGTTTATGGGGAAAGAGTTCGTACGTTGGAATCGAGATGGGCGCATGACCCACATTTTCAATCCTTCAGCATTTACCCTCGGTTTGTTCTCTCTAGTCCTGATTATTACGGGAACTACTGATATTACCTGGGGGGCTCAGATCGCCTCTACACTCAGTCTCGCTCCAGGCATTTATACTTACTTGTTCATTGGCGGCCTTGTCGTCATGTATTTTTTCTCGATTACGCTCGTCGCTGCCTCGGCCGCAATAGTGTTGTTCGCCCTCAGTGCCCTCTATTTCTCGATTACCGGCGTGCCCTATTTCTTAGATTCGGAAATTCCAACGGCTGTATTTCTCGGTTTGCACTTGTTGGTGACCGACCCTTCGACTTCTCCAAGAACGCCAACCGGAAAGCTATTTTTTGGTGTCCTTTACGGTGTTGGGGTATTCGTTCTTTATACGATTCTCGATATGTTCGGTACGCCCACGTTCTACGACAAACTGCTTTGTGTGCCATTATTAAATTTGAGTGTGCAGTGGATCGATCGCATGGTTCTGCCGTTGCGGACAAACAAAACCTTAGAGCGTTTAGGTCTGGGCGTAACGCCGAGTCGTCGTGCCAATCTCGGCCATATGGCTGTATGGATTATATTTTTTGCAACGATGACGCTAGTTGGTAAAACTGACAGTCGCCATGTCGGCGATAGTTTGCCCTTCTGGGCGCAAGCTTGCGAAGAGGGCCGTGTCCACGCCTGTGATCGCTTGCTACTACTAGAGTCGACATATTGTACCGATAATTCTGGTTGGGCATGCAATGCGATTGGCGCGCAATATTATTCTGGCAAGCATGTTGCGGCAGATCCCGAACGCGCATTAGAGTTTTTTTCCCGTGCTTGCGAACTGCGGTTTCAAGCGGGTTGTTTGAACTTTCTCGACCAAAGCACGATCGCAGTCTCGGAGCCGCGGGCTTTTGACCTACGACTCCTTCTACGGGAGGGCGGGCAGAATCTAATGGAAATGTCTGAACCAGAGTTATACGCCCGTGCTTGTGAACACGGTTGGGAATATGCCTGCCCTAGTGTTGCTGTACTCTGATCGTGCTCTCGCAAACCACCACAACTGCCACGTTAGAAAAGGATTTGATGGAAGTGAGAAATAGAAATTTTACGCCAAGGACTTGGCGAGCTTGCATCAGTAATTATATTGTTGTGCTGCTAACCTCAGCCTTGTGTATACAAGCCGTATTCGCGCAGAGTACCTCTACCACTGCGGAACTCGCGACACAGCTAGACGGCTTCAGGGCCGATGCTTGGTTTCTACCCGATGACGATATGCTAGGTTTCCTGCCAATACCTGAAGGTAGTTTCCCAATGGGCAGCAATCCACTCATCGACCCAATGGCTTTTGAGAATGAGCGTTGGTCTGCGACTCGTAGACAGGGAATTGTTGAGCTTCCCGATTACTATATTTCCCGATTCGAGGTCACTACCGCACAATTTGCCGCTTTTGTGGAAGCGACAGGCTATCGTGCTGACCCGCAATCCCAACAACAGGCGCTAAACCACCCTGCAGCTTACGTGTCGTGGACCGATGCCGTAGCATATGCGCGTTGGCTAGATAGTGCTCTGCGCGAGCTAGCGTTCCTCCCGCAACCACTTAGAGATTTTCTGGCCCAAGGAGCCCGCGTAACTTTACCCAATGAGGCGGAATGGGAGAAGGCGGCAAAAGGTAGTGACGGTCGTATCTACCCATGGGGCAATCAGATGCAGTCGCAACGCGCGAACATAGCGAGTAGTGGTACTTTGCCTGTGGGGAGTTTTTCTTGCCCGGAGTGTCTATTCGATTTAGCGGATATGAGTGGAAACGTTTGGGAGTGGACACGAAGTGCGTATCAGGACTATCCATTCGATTCGACGAACAACCGCGTCAATTTATCCGAAGACGCCTTGTGGGTTATGCGGGGAGGTTCTTTCAATGATGAAGAGAATAATGCGCGCGCTGCTGTTCGTGGGGCTGCAGACCCAGGGGCGCGCAGGCCCTTTATAGGTTTTAGAGTGGTAATATCTAAGCAGTGAGATAAGGTAGAGTCCTCGGCAAATTTTCATGAACAAATGACAGCTCCCCCCATGCTAAGCTAGCCCACATTATTGAAAATTAAAAATTGTGAATTACAGTATTGCTCAGTCAGGAGTTGTTTGTCACACTGATGCCATATAGACACGCTATTTTCGACTAGGTTTTCCAGCAACCGTAGTTCTAGAAAGGTGTATCCTTATGGCAGACGTTAAACTCGTGAGCAATTCGCAAGTTCAGCCTGAAAACGATAGCCCCATCTTCTACATCCTCGACACTAATGTTTTAATTCACGACCCTACCGCAATAAAAAACTTCGACGAACATCACGTCATCATTCCCATCACTGTGCTAGAAGAACTCGACAAACTGAAGAGTGGAAAGATTGCTATAGCCGCGGATTGTCGACAAGCCATTCGTGAGATAGACGCGATTCTCGGGCGTGCGCCGCCTCAAGATGTGGAGGAAGGGGTGCCCATCCCAAGGGGTAAGAAACTTGGTTCCTGTGGAAGTCTGTCGGTACTCATGACCGAGACGCCAGAGAATGTTGTACTCCTACCGACACACCTGAATGACAATAAAATCCTTAACGATGTCGCCTATCTCAAGCAACGATTTCCCGGTCGACGTGCTGTGCTAGTAACTAAAGACATCAATATGCGCCTTAAAGCGCGTGGTTGTGGCATCGAATCAGAGGACTACCACAGCGATCAGTTATTAAGTGATATCACGCAATTGAATAAAGGCTATATCGAGTTTCAGCATAGTTTTTGGGACGAAGTAGAGAACGTGCAAACAGAACATTGTCATGCGTTTACGCTCTATCATTTGCCGCGAGAAGTGATACCTCAGGCACTCTATCCAAATCAGTTCCTCTATGACAAGACCGGCTTTCTAGCTCGTGTGGTGAAGGTAAGTAAAGAACGCATTACTCTGCGGCATCTCGATCTTGATGAATTGATGAGCAAAGAGACGTGGGGGTTGAGGCCTAGAGACGCGTATCAAGCAATGGCCTTGAATCTCTTGTTGGACCCTGATGTGCATTTGGTCAATCTTACAGGCGCTGCGGGTTCGGGTAAGACAATTTTGGCTCTTGCCGCAGCAATCGAGATGACGGTTCCCAATAAGATTTATCGGCGAATTATTGCGACGCGTAGTACTCAAGGCTTAGATGAGGATATTGGCTTCTTGCCAGGGACGGAAGAGGAGAAAATGGAGCCTTGGTTAGGCGCTATAACCGATAATTTAGAGGCATTGCACTGGGACGATGATAGCAGCTCTAGTAGTATTGAGTATGTTCTCGCGAAAGTGCCGCTTCTTTTTAAATCATTGAATTTTATACGTGGGCGCAGTTTTCAACAAAGTTTAATACTGATAGATGAATCGCAGAATCTAACTCCTCATCAGATAAAGACCATTGTTACACGAGCGGGGAATGGATCGAAAGTAATTTGCCTAGGAAACCTTGCGCAGATTGACACTCCTTATCTCAGCCCTACCAGTTCAGGACTTACTTATTTAACAGAGCGCTTCAAAAACTTTGATCATGGTGGCAGTCTTCAATTGCAAGGTGTGCCGCGCTCTCTACTTGCGTCTTATGCGGAGAAACATTTATAGAGGTGTTTATAGAGCGAAGGATGCTTAAAGTATTCTTCGCTCAATAAACAGACTGTTGCCTTTGATCTGCTTCGCGCTGTGCTTAGCATGGCTGGCCATATGAGAGACATCGTGATGGGAGACGAAACGTTTTACATCCGGTGTCACGATTCCGATCGAAAGGGTCATAATTGGATAGAACTGCTCAACCCCTTCCCTCGACTGAGCATAGATACCACCTTGGCTGCGATCGTTGTCGGTGTAGAGCGCCGGAATTCTCAGCGCGAAACTATCTAATATTCTTTGGCAACTCACCTGCCACCCAGTTCTAATAAAAATAATGATGAAATCATCTCCTCCAACGTGACCTATGAAGTCTCCAGCATGTTGGGAGTTTTCTCTTAGAATACCCGCGATCAACTTTATTACTTTATCGCCCTCAAAGTAGCCATAAACATCGTTATAAGGTTTAAAGTTATCTAGGTCGCAATAGGCAACCGTAAAATTCACTTGATCGGCAATTAGTTCGTCTAAGCGTTCATATATCGGCACATTACCCGGCAGGAGTGTTAGTGGGTTAGCGTATCGAGCATTACGTATCTGTAAGTCAGTAATTTTCTTCAGCAGTCCCAGTACTTTACCTAGCCCTACATACTTACCTTGATCTGCAATTATAAAATCTGCTTCGATATGGGACTTGACCTATCCCCCTGAATTAGAACCATGACCAAGATGAGATTTCCGGTTAAATTACCAATAAGGAGATCTCAACATGAAGAAGCGTTATTCAGAAGAACAGATAATCAAGGCCATCAAAGAGCATGAGGCTGGGGCGAAGGTTGAAGACATCTGCCGCAAGCTAGGCGTCTCAACTGGGACTTTTTACAACTGGCGTAGCAAGTTTGCTGGGTTGGAAGTGAACGAAGCTAAACGGCTGCGAGAGCTGGAAATAGAGAACAACAAGCTCAAGAAGTTACTCGCTGAGAAGCTTCTTGAGAACGAGGCCATGAAGGATGTTCTCTCAAAAAAGTGGTAGAGCCCTCTGGCAGAAGGCAGGTCGTGACACACCTGATTGGTACATTCAGGTTAAGTGAACGAGCCGCCTGTAGGCTGGCAGGGCTAAGCCGAACAGCTTACCGATATGAACAAGCAGAGAGGCCTGATAACGGGCTAAGAGACCGTTTAAAAGTGTTAGCGACACAGTATCCGCGTTACGGTTATTTGATGCTACACGGCCTGCTCAAGGCTGAAGGTCTGGTAAGGAACAAGAAACGAACCTATAGAGTCTATACCCAGGAAGGCCTGCAAGTACGTACGAAGAAAAGGAAGAAGCTTCAGCGACCACGTTTGCCGATGCAAGTGCCGGTGCGAGTAAACGAGCGCTGGTCAATGGATTTTGTCTCAGACCAGCTAAGCAGCGGAAGACGATTTCGCATACTCAATATCGTGGATGATTACTCTAGAGAGATGGTTGGTCAGCTGGTTTCTGTGTCGATCTCGGGCCGGCAAGTGGCGCGATTCTTAAGCCAGCTGATACAGGAACGCTCGAAGCCTGCGCAGATCGTTTGCGACAACGGCACCGAATTCACGAGTAAGGCGATGTTCTTTTGGAGCAAAGAGAGTCGAGTAAGGTTGGCATTTATCCAGCCGGGGAAACCTACGCAGAACGCGTTCGTTGAAAGCCTCAATGGCAAGTTCCGAAACGAATGCCTCAATCAGCACTGGTTCCGTGGACTGGAAGAGGCACGTTATGAAATTGATTTGTGGCGTGAGCATTACAACAACATCAGACCGCATAGTGCGCTAAATTACACCCCGCCTGTGGTGTTCGCGAAGCAGGCTGCGTAGAATGAATTTCTCATCGAGGAAGTGGTACTAAAGCGGGGGAAAGGTCAGACTTCATATTATCTGTAATCGAATTACTGGCCTGATCGATACTTGCACTGCGCTCTACTACTACTATTTGAGTTTCCATGAAGTTCATCACCGCTTTTGCTCCGTGGAGAGATCGACCATATTGGCTGGAGAAAGTGGTGAGTAATTTACTTCTACGTATTAAACCTATCGGAACCATTTTAGGGTCGACGATTGCGATTGCAGTGAGCTCTTCATTCTCGATGAATAAGGCATAAGCGTGCTCTAAAGTGTCCTGCGCTTGCAGGAAAGGCGCCGGGCTTAGCAGGTCGAGGATGTCCTCTCGGCACTGCCACGATTGATTGCGAAATAACGCTCCCTCGGCTGTTGTAAATAGGTTCACTGAAAGTGAGTAGGCTGGGGTGGATTGTGGGCGGCCGAAATAGTACCCCTGTCCATAGGGCACCCCCATATCAACGAGAGTTTGGTATTCCTCGCGGTGCTCAATGCCCTCGGCAATTACCTTGCATTGTAACTCCTTGGCGATATCGATTATCGAACGGACGAAGGATTGTTTGACCGAATCGTTATGGATGTTCTCAATGAAATGCCGATCGATTTTCACATAATCTGGGCGCAGTTCAGCCCAGCGCGTAAGGCCAGAATATCCTGCCCCAAGGTCATCGATGGCGATCTCGAAGCCCATGCTTCGATAATGTTCGAGTGCGTGGCATACAACGCTAAAATCCGTTGTCGGATACTGTTCGGTTAGCTCGATAACAACATTCTCAGGACGTATGCCAATCTTGAGCAGATACTCGAGCGTGAGGCCTGTGCGGTGATCCGGTTCTAGTAGGCCTTGTGGGGTGGTGTTAAGAAAGAGTTTCCCAGGCAGGCATTTCGCTTTGAATTCATATATACCTTTTCGCTTACAGAGAAGATCCAGCTCCGTCAACGCGCCTTCTCGACGCGCAACGTCGAAGAGCATTACTGGATTATGAAGGGCGCTATCAGACGGGCCGCGAATAAGTGATTCATACCCTAGAATCGATTGTGATTGAAAATCGACAATTGGTTGAAATAAAACACTTAATGCTTTGTTGTTTAAAATTGAAACTAATTCTTCGGAAATATCTTGAGAAGCAACATGATTATCTTCATTAGAAAGCTGAAATAATCGAACAATATTATCACCCATATGCCTAGGCCCACTCGCGAAAGAGTAGCCTAGTATCTGCCTAAACTATGACATTTAGGTGACAAAATGTTTGCGGCTTATTAGGTGTCATACACTGATTGATTCATGGTGCGCGCGGGATTGTCGGAACAGGGCTTGCCCACACGATGTGCGGGAACACCCACGACCGTTGTATGAGGCTCTACATCTTCTAAGACTACGCTTCCTGCGCCAACTTTTGCACCAATACCGATTTCGATATTACCCAAGACTTTAGCGCCAGTGGAAATCAAAACGCCAGAGCGTATTTTTGGATGTCGATCACCCGTTTCGTTACCAGTACCGCCAAGTGTCACAGATTGCATAATCGAGACATCATCTTCGATCACTGTAGTCTCGCCGATGACAATGCCGGTAGCATGATCGAACATAATTCCTTTGCCCATGATGCACGCGGGATGGATGTCGACACCGAACACTTCCGAGTTGCGGCTCTGCATGAAAAGCGCCAGCGTTTTTCTACCCTTGTTCCACAGGAAATGAGCAAGCCGGTGGACCTGAATTGATTGATAGCCTTTTAGAAACAAGAGTATAGGCAGGTAGGAGTTGGTTGCCGCATCGCGATCAAAGACGGCCTGCATATCCGAGATCGCGTTATCGATCATCTCAGGTGATTCTTTGTAAGCTGCCTCAAAGAGTTCACGAACAGCGATCGCGGGCATCACCTCGTCAGATAGTTTGTTCGCTAAAATAAAACTCAATGCAGAGCCTAGACTGCCGTGATTCAGAATGCAGGCGTAAACATAACTCGCGAGTAGCGGTTCTGTTTGCACACTAAGGCGTGCCTCTTCGTCCAATTTAGTCCAGATAGGGTGCTGCATGATCATGTCCTGCGATGTGCACTGTTAGTGCCAGTATACGGGGTTGGTCTAGCGAGAGTGATTATAACGGAGCGATTGTTCGAAACAACCGGTGAGGATGAAATTGAGGCTCATGCACTCTTTTTTCGTAAGCGACTTAGCCAATTGGGCTTGTGGTCATCCATGTCAGTGGCGCTGAACTCGGTTGCGGCAATGGCTAGTCGAACTTGAAGGCCTTGAACTTGTTGAAGTTTAGCGTTGTATGCATTCATTAAAGACTTATGCGCGAGTAGATTGATGAGTCTAGGAATGCCCTTGCTACCCTTCGCAATTAGTTCGATCGCTTCCTCCGAATATAGCGCCTGGCCCAATGCGCCAGCCTTGTTCAGTCTGCTGTTTATATACCGAGTTACACCCGTGCGGTCGAAAGGTAGTAATTCTCGCTCTAGAGTAACGCGGTCTTGCAGTAGTCTAAATGAGGGGAGATCTTCTTGAGACTTGTCCAAGGGCATAGAGAAAAGTGCCACACGCAGGAGTTTACGACCCTCTACACTGTGGTCTAGTAGCTCCGTGAGGGCCTCTAGCGTGTCATCAGGCATCGACTGACCTTCGTCGATAACAATGACGGTGTTGCGATGCTTCTTTGTCTGCTGCTTGCTCAGATTAGAAATGAGGCTCTTACGCAATTTGTTCCGTGTTAAGGAGGTCTTTATTTTAAGCTCTTGGGCCATTGCCAAATAAAGGCCTTCTTCGCTAAGTCTGGGGTTAGGAATATGGATTACTCTGTAACGCGATTTATGGCAACGAAAGGCGTTCAATAGCTTCCGGCAATGAATGGTCTTGCCAGCCCCGGCTTCGCCAATAATACGAACAAAACCGTCGGCCTTGTTAATCTCATTGATCATCAAATTAAATAGAGATTCGTGCTGATCGCTTTCGACATAGAAGCGCGTTTCTGGAGTCGAAGAGAAGGGGGCTGAGGAAAGATTGAAGGATTCCAAGTACACGGACATATAGGCTCAATTTCTCAGGACTGCATTATTCGTTTTCGACCCTGCTAAAGGCCATTAACAGGATTGTTATCAATCCCAATATTACTTGTTTGCGGTGACTAAAGTCATCAGGATGCACGACGGAATGGGATAGATGTGCGATTTGATGCCCAGAATGTGACTTTCTGTGTCTTATATTTCCCAATTCGTCTATACCTGCTGAATATATTGGTACATACTCCATGACGAGACCGGAACAACCCCAGAACTATAATCAAGTGGTGCGTCCATGAAGTCGTCAAGTATTGCACTTCTGGTTTTCCTAACATTATTGAGTTCACCCTCTCTTCTAGCGCAATCGAGCGATCGAACCAGTATCTGGGAGAGCCTAAGGGTAACAGATACTGCGTTTGCGGAGCGCTCGAGAACCCTTGGAATGAACCAAGCCTTTCTCGACGTCTTCGGTGAAGGTGCGGTGCTCTTTCGTCGTGGTCCCGTGGATGCACGCCTCCTCTACGAGCAAGTTAGCCCCAAAGATCGACTCAACTCAACTCTCGAGTCAAAAGCGAATTATATCGATTTCTCCAGAGCGGGTGATCTCGGCCTTACCAGTGGTCCATATCGTTATTCCGTAGGTTCTGGCGAAGAGCTGCGCCGCTCCTATGGACATTTCGTCACTATATGGCGCAAATTTGATGGCGAATGGCGCATGGTTGCTGACATGTTGGTAAGGGTACCCGGCGTCCTTAGCCTGGATGTTGAACCCGATATTCGCGAGACAGACCTACTCCTAGCAGAGACAGCTCCAGCAAGTGAAACCATCGATAACACAGTGGAGTCACTTATCGAGGCAGATTCACTCCTGATCGCCTCCATAAACTTTAGAGGAGGGCGCCGCGCCGCAACGCGCTTCGGCGTCGATCATCAAAGAATTTTCGTCCCAGGCATGGCGCCGGGGATAGGCAATGAATCTGCAAGTATTGTCTATGGCACGTATATGGACGAGCAGATGGAGCTTTCTCTCCTAGACTTAGAGCCAGCCGGTGCTTTCCTAGCCGAGTCCGGCGAATCGGGTTATACCTTTGGCACCATGTCGGTCGAAGGTTCTGGTTTCAATACGAATTATCTGCGCTATTGGCATTACACTAACGCTGGCGAGTGGAAAGTTGCTGTAGAGGTGCTTAGTCCCTTCTAGTTGGCGATTATTCCAATTCGATCGTCCGCACGCCGAATATCTGTACTTCTCCCGACATCCCTTCAGCCCTAAGGCTCAATACCGCGCGACCTTGTGGGAGCTGACTAGTGGGTATCGAGAAATCGAACCCTAAGTTAGGTGCATTAGGGTCTGTTTGCACTTTCATTGCAGCCACCACATCTTCTCTCGCTAGGCCGTAGTTTGCCTCTCCTATGACCTCGCCGTCTAAGAGCACGGAGATCGAGGCTATGCCTTGGCCCTCATTGATTGCCCACCCAGTAACATTCAAAACAGAGTCTATATGCGCATTGGCCACAGGTTGATCAACCCATCCTAGCGTAGGCATAGGGCACGCTGTGGAGTCTGTGCCGGAGGGGCTGCGTCCATCGCCGCGATAGAAGCTAAAAACTTTCTCTCCGTTGAATTGAGAGAACTGACTAAGGAAAGTTAAACCACCGAAATGGCCGCATGCGCGCTGCATGATCGCAATCTTATCGGGTACGGTGAGTGCGCTGTCTTCGCTTATGAAGAGCCCAGCAACAGACTCTCGCGACTCTAGAGCTGCACCATTGAGTTGCCAGATCTGATACTGCACTGCACGGCCATCGCGTATGGCCTTGTCTTCGTCGATGTTAAAGATAGGCATTGTGCTCTGTAGGCCGAGCGCCAATTGTGCGCCGGTATAATAATTATCCGTGGTTATAATCGCCTCCGGCCCAAAGTGTTCACTGCTGATTAAGCTGTCGACATAGGTGTTGAGAGGCTTCCATCCAGCCATCTTATTAGAAAGTATGCCCTTGCCAAGCAGCGGGGTCAGTTGTGCGTTTAGGCTTTGTGAGCCAACCCCAAACAAGGCGATCAACGAACCGCTAAACCCTAAAACGACCGTTGCTAGGATTATGCGCTGAGCGACTTTCTCGTTATAGCGCCTAGCGATTACATGAAAACAAACCCTTAAAGTTTCCGGCAGGAATACCAATAAAGGCAGGTAGCCCGAGAGTGGCCAATGAATTGATGTGCGTGTGCTGTCCGTCCACGGCGCTAAGATGAGGTATACACCAAGGTTCGTCACGGCGAACAATCCGAATAGTCCTCGCCCACGATCGCCGCGCCGTGCGGCAAGTAACAGTCTGTATAGTGTTATAGCGAGCGCTAAATACAATAGGGGAGTTACTAGTATCGCTTGTTTGAATACGTGTAGTAGCCCCTCTGCTTGAAACTCCCAGGGGTGGCGCTCTAGCAAATGATAGTCGATACCACTGAGTTGATTGCCCAAGTTGAACGACAGCATCGGATAGAGGCCCAGCGCGAGAATTGCTGCGGCCAACCACAAACTTGGTGAAGTCCAATAGCGATGGTTTGCTGGAAATGCACACAAGTAGAAAAATGCAGCGAGTAAGTACAGGGCAAATCGGTAATGGGTGCTGACGCCGAGTGCGGCGGCGACTCCAGCAGCAATCCAGAATCGGATCTCATTTAGACGAGTCGCGCGCTCAAGAAAACCGATGAAGAGTAAGCCGAAAAATAACAGCGGCACATCGGGAACGGCCAATAGCCCGAGAAATGCGCAAAGTGGCAAGCATAAACTTAAGCCAGCGGCCTCTAAGGCCTGACGACGAGGCAGTAATGGCGAGGCGAGCCAGTACACTAAAATCGGTATAGAGGTGCCCAGTACGAGGAAAAGAGCGCGGACAGCAATTGCCGAATTGCCGAACACAGCAGTGCCCAAGCCCGACAGTAGGGCGGCCATAAAAGGCAGATCGCTATAAGCAATAGCGGGGAACTGAGATGCCTGCCAGTAGAATATCTCGTCGCTATATAAGTCGAGGATGAAGGCGAAAAGCAGTTTGATTATAAGGATGCAGAGCAGTCCAAGTAACAGGTAGGCCTTAATGCGTTTAGCGCTCTGCGTGTTTGCGATCTCATTCACTGCTTGTTATTCCTCTATTACCGCGACCCCGATCAGGTTTGCTGCGGGTGGGAAGTGCCTTTCGGCGCGGGCTATCTTAGCATGAAGGCGAAATCGCGCTGGAGCGTAATTCTTGAATTTAAGTGAATACAGTTGACAATCATTCTCATTGCGATTTAAGATTAGATGCAACTGAGGGTGAGTCCATGTACGTATGCATCTGTAGACAAATTACCGACACACAAATACGCGAAGTATGTAGCACCGGCACTAGCCGAATTGCGGACTTACGCGATCAGCTCGGCCTTGCTACCGAGTGCGGAAAATGCGGTAAACACGCACTTAGTATTATTAGCGAGTTCAAGAACGCTGCTCCTTTCGTGAACGCAGCTCCCGCCTAAGTTCCTTCTTTGCTCATTTTAGCAACGCAATGCGGAATGAGACTGTTTATCATTAATATCAAGGTGTTACGAATAATCTTGCGCTTGACATCATGCGCATGAAAGCACACCCTTAGGGCTTGATATTTTTGAAGGGACTGAATATGAAGGCCGATGCGACAGTAGTAAAACACCTTAATAAAGCGCTTGGAAATGAACTGATTGCGATTAATCAGTACTTCCTGCATTCGCGTATGTATAAAGATTGGGGCTTATCGAAACTTGCTAGTAAAGAGTACGAAGAGTCCATTGATGAGATGAAGCACGCAGACCTATTGGTCGAGCGAATTCTCTTCCTCGAGGGCCTGCCCAATATGCAGAACCTCGGAAAATTGCTGATCGGTGAGAATACGAAGGAGATGCTCGAGTGCGATCTCCAGCTCGAAATGATCGCGCTTCCTACGCTTAAAGAAGGCATCGCCCACGCAGAGTCCGTGCAGGACTATGTGAGCCGAGACCTCATGAGCGAGATCCTGCGCAGCGAAGAAGAGCACGTGGACTGGCTCGAAACGCAGCTCGAATTGATCAAGAAGATCGGGATCGAGAATTATCAGCAGTCGATGGTCTAAGTCTTCAGGGGTGGCCTAGAGTACTATGCCGCCCCTGCAAGTCCGCACAAAATGACAATGCTGTCATGCCCTTTGCGCACAAACGCGTTAGTATTGCTCAGAACACGACTCGAACTTCCCTCCGAATAAAGCCAGCTTATGTATGCATGTATCGATTTAGGCTCCAATAGTTTTCACCTCCTAATTGCGCAGTGGCACAATGAAAAAAGCCAGATCGTTGAGCGCTTCAGTAATATCGTCCAGCTAGGGGAAGGGGTTGCCATCACCGGCGAAATCTCCCCTGCGGCATTCGAGCGTGGCCTAGTGTGCCTGCAAGAGTTCAAAGACGTGATGTCAAAGTATCCAATTGAGCGATACTGGGCGCTAGGGACCAATGCCTTGCGACTGGCGAACAATGCCGATGATTTCATCGCCGCAGCACATGATATCGGTCTGGATATCTCCGTTATCTCAGGAGTTCAGGAAGCAATTCTTGTGTATATGGGAGTGCTGAGCAATCTGCCCAAGCGCGATGACACGCGCTTAGTCGTCGACATAGGGGGCGGCAGCACGGAGATAATCATAGGTCAGCAAGAGAAGCGCTTCGTAACGAATAGTCTGCCGATCGGCTGTGTTAGCTGGCGGGATCGATACTTTCAAGGTCTCGCTGATGCTACTCCTGCGCAGCTCGAACACTCCCTTGACGAGGCGACCGACGCCGCGAGCGAGGTATTCGCAGCTGTACAAGATAGCTTTCAAAAATACCCATGGGTAGAAGCCTTCGCCTCGTCGGGTACCGCGAAGATGCTAGCCATAGTATGTCAATATCGTGGGTATCGAGAGAAGAGTATCAGTCTCTTAGCGCTAGAGGCGATGAAGGAGGATGTGCTGCGCTGTGCCGCGGATCCAGAATTGTTGTTGCCTGGTCTAAAGGACCGGCGCAAAGATTTGTTGATGCCTGGATGGGCCGTGCTGGTGGGCCTTATGCGCGCTTGTTCGCTGCAACATATTGCTTTTAGTCCCACGGCGCTGCGTGAAGGTATGCTGGACTTCATGATGCATAATGGCACAGATACCTCCATTCTCGGCAAGGACACCTTGCCAGAGGTCACTCAGACCGAACTGTAGCGTACCGTCGCTAGTTGATTCAGAAGACGGGTCTGCACCTGCTCCGTGTTGCTTCCTTCGGGCAATACGTTACGAATATAGCTTCCGTCTGACTGCAAGTCCCAGCTCTGACAATGATCGTCCAGATACATCTGCAGTTCTTCTAAGATTCGATTCATCAATTTCTTCTTCAAGATTGGGAAGGCAACCTCTATGCGGTGCATAAGATTGCGCTCCATCCAATCCGCGCTAGCGCAATACAGCTGCGGCGTATTGTTCTCGAAATAATAGACGCGAGAATGCTCGAGGAAACGGCCGATGATCGATACCACGCGGATGTTCTCGGAAACCCCTGCAATGCCTGGTTTCAAGCAACATATACCGCGAATAATCAGGTCGATCTTGACGCCGCTCTGAGCTGCCGAGTACAGCTCCCTGATGATGTCGGGATCGGTCAGTGAGTTCATCTTCGCGAGGATGCGCGCGGGGCGCCCCTCTTGTGCCGCGCTCTTCTCCTGTTGAATGAAGCGAATGAGCGACTTCTTCAAGCGGAAGGGTGCATGAATCATGACTTCCGGCACGATGCGCTTACCCATGCCAGTGATCTGTTGAAATACTTTGTGGACGTCCGCACACATCACTTCGTCGCAAGTTAAAAGCCCGTAGTCGGTATAAACCAGAGAGGTCTTGCGGTGATAATTGCCAGTGCCGAGATGGGCATAACGCTTAAGCTTGCCACCTTCGCGGCGCACAATCAGCAGCATCTTGGCGTGGGTCTTGTAGCCCATAACGCCGTATACCACAACGGCTCCGGCCTCTTGGAGCTTGCTAGCAAATTGGATATTTTCCTTTTCGTCGAAGCGTGCCCGCAGCTCGATCACCACGGTGACCTCTTTGCCATTGCGTGCGGCTTCGGACAGAGCCTCCACTAGTTCCGAGGACTCATTAGTGCGATAGAGCGTTTGCTTAATCGATAACACGCCGGCGTCTTTAGCGGCTTGGCGAACCCAGTCGATTATCGGCATGAAGGACTGGAAGGGGTGCAGTAACAACTGGTCTTCTTTCGTTACCGCCGTAAACATGCAGTTGCCTTCCTCGAGAGCAGCCGGTGTTCCCGGTGTAAAGGTCGGAAAGCTCAGGTCTGGTCGATTCAGCATGCTGGTCAAGGTCATGAGACGCTGCAAATTAACGGGGCCATCGAGCCGGAAGAGATCATCTTCGGTCAGGTTGAAACGCTGCAATAAGAAGTCAGTCAACTCACGAGGACAGCCAGCGCCGACTTCCAACTTCGCTGCCGTTCCAAAGCGGCGCATATGCAGTTCGCCCTGGAGCGCGCTGGCTACGTCTTGCACCTCAATGTTGGACATCTCGAGGTCGGAGTTACGGGTTACACGAAACTGGTGGCATTCCTTCACTCGCATACCAGGGAAGAACTCCTCCACATGGGCGTGAATGATCGAGGACAGGAAGATAAAGTTGTCTCCATCCGGCATGATGCTGGTGGGTACTTTTATTAGCCGTGGCAGAGAGCGAGGGGCTGGGACAATCGCAAGCCCGCTGTCACGCCCGAAAGCGTCTTTGCCCTCGAGTGAGAGAATGAAATTGAGGCTCTTATTCACCAAGCGTGGGAAGGGGTGTGCGGGATCAAGCCCTAGGGGACTGATGACCGGTAGTACCTCATCACGGAAATATTCGCGAGCCCATACGGTGAGCTCTTTATTCCACTCATGGCGATAGAGGAATCGAATATTCTGTTCCGCAAGGGAGGGGAAAAGCTCCTCGTTCAATATGCGGTATTGCTGTTGGACAGCAATGCGCACCTGTTGATTGATTTCCTTCAGTATCTCATCTGGGTATTTGCCGTCTGCACCAGGCCTCTGCCGGCCGAATTCCATCTGCTTTTTCAGACCGGATACGCGAATCTCATAGAACTCATCGAGATTGGAGCTGAAGATCAACAAGAACATCAAGCGCTCCATCAACGGATGGCGCGGGTTGCGGGCTTGCTCTAGAACCCTCAGATTGAACTGGAAATAACTCAGTTCGCGATTTAAGTACAGATCGCTGCTGTTGAGGTCGATGGGCAGATTTGGCACGTCAGCTTCGGTGTTAGCATCGTTTATGGCGGTCGATGCACCCGCTACTGGCGCAGCATCGCCTTCGCTACCGGCATGGTTCGAAGGGATCTCTTGGGAATTATCTTCTTCAAGATCAAAGGCTTTGCTCACGGGTAGGGTGCTCTCTGGCGATGGATGTAAATCCGGACGATGGATATTGCATTCTACATGACACAAAGCAGGAAGAAAGTGACAGATTGATGACGAAAGTGACAGATTGCGAGGACGAGCTTTGTTCAAAAAAGCCTGAATAAGTTCGATGCCCGTCCTTGTCGGTGTCATCAATCTGTCACAAAACAGTCTTATAGTACGCGCAGTACTAAAGCGCACGCTCAACAGACAAAATATTGGAGATAAACATGACCCTTAAGTATGCAATTAGGCCAATCGCACTCGTCTTCGGCGCACTGTGCAGCAGCATGACACTCGCAGCCGGGGTGGAAGAAGGTCTGCCAGAATACACCCGTACGAGTGGTGTCTCGGGAAACTTCTCCAGCGTGGGTTCGGATACACTCGCAAACCTTATGACGCTATGGGCAGAAGAGTTTAAGCGCTTTTACCCTAATGTGAACATCCAGATTCAAGCGGCCGGCTCCTCTACTGCGCCACCCGCATTGACTGAAGGCACTGCGAACATGGGGCCGATGAGCCGTGAGATGAAGGACAATGAGATCGAAGCGTTCGAGAACAAGTTTGGCTATAAGCCAACTGCAATCCCGGTCGCAATCGATGCCTTGGCGGTATTCGTGCACAAGGACAACCCTTTGGCTGGTATGTCTTTGCCGCAGGTAGATGCAGTGTTCTCCTCGACCTTGAAGTGTGGGCACAATGAAATCATCAACAATTGGGGGCAGGTAGGCCTGGCCGGTCCGTGGCAGCGTCGCGACGTACAGATTTTCGGTAGAAACTCAGTATCGGGCACTTATGGCTACTTTAAAGAGACGGCCTTGTGCACAGGGGACTATAAGAACTCTGTGAATGAGCAGCCAGGTTCTGCTTCAGTTGTGCAATCTGTCAGTACTTCCGTGAACGGCATCGGCTATTCAGGCTTGGGCTATACAACTTCAAGCGTTCGCGCCTTGCCGTTGTCCAAAGAAGAGGGTGGCGAGTTCTATGAGGCCACAGCAGAGAATGCGATCTCGGGTCATTATCCTCTGGCTCGCTTTCTGTTCGTCTATGTCAACAAAGAACCAAACAAGCCTCTAGCACCGCTTGAGCGCGAGTTTATCAAGCTAGTGCTTTCCAAAGCTGGGCAAGATGTCGTGTTGAAGGATGGGTATATTCCGCTACCAGCGCGAGTAGTTGAAGCTACGATGGACTCTTTGGGGCTATAATCCCTATCCGTCTTGCCGCCCCACTGGGGCGGCTATAAGCATCGCTCGCCTACGGGCTGTCACGAAACTGTAATATTTGCGGATTAGACTTCATCGCCATGAATGAGCAGCCAAATCTTAGTAACACTCCTGTAGCGAATACTGCGGCAGGGGCGGCATTAGCCGCCTCTGCCGCAACGCTTTCTAGGCGAAAATTTCGTCACCTTAAAGATAAAGTAGCCGGTGTGAGTATCGCTATCGGAGGCCTAGGGGTCATCGCAGCGGTATTGCTCATATTTCTATACCTTGTTTATGAGGTAATGCCGCTGTTTCGCAGTGCGCTTATCCAAGAAGTCAGCGAATTCCGCATCGATAGCCCCCACAGCGACGAGGTGCTACATCTCGCGCTTGAGGAGCGCCTAGAGGTCGCCATGCGCCTAGGCGCCAATGGCGAAGCAATCTATTTCGACACGGCCAATGGCAATGTCATCAGCCGAATCCCTCTGGCTATTCCACCTGGCAGCAGCATCTCTAGCTTTGCTTTAGACACCGATATCAGTGGCATTTTTGCTGTCGGTCTTTCCGACGGTCATGTATTGATTGCACAGTACGACTATGACATTAGTTTCGGTGAGAATAATGCCCGTCAGGTTGCGCCTGTCATTCATTATCCCTTTGGTGAAGACACTTTCGAGCTGTATAACAATGAGCCGGTTTCCAAGCTCAGTGTTCGTTCGAGCACGAGTGAGTTGATGCTCGCGGGGACGAGCAGTTCGGGTGAGATCAGCCTGCTGAGAGCGCGACGCGAGACTAGCCTGTTGTCGGCATTCAATGCGCCGTCAGAGTCGGCTTGGGAAACTGAATTGACCACGTTGACCGGGGTGCTCCCGCCGGTAGACCAGCTTTATCTCGACGTAGATCGACGGTGGTTGTTCGCTATTGGTACCTCTGGTCGCCTGAGCATGGTCGATGTGCGCCCGGCCTTCTTCGGTGGCACTGTCGTCATTGAGAACGAAGTAGCGTTAGTCGAGTCTGGTCGTAGAATTACCGAGGTGAATTTCCTGCTCGGTGGCATCTCTTTGTTAGTAGGTGATTCCGCTGGTACGGTCGCACAATGGTTCCTCGTGCGCCGCGATGGCGAGTACGCTATAGAAAAAGTGCGTGAGTTCGATGCAGGTGGCAGCGTCGTGGCGATGAGTCCTGAGCAGCGTCGTAAGAATTTTATTACTGCAAACGATCAGGGCTATATAGGTATTTACAACACGACCGCCCACCGCGAGGTGGTTTACAGAAAATTACTCGATGTGGCACCGAAGACTCTCGCGATGTCGGCGCGTGGCGACGGAGTTATCTTCGAACATGGCGACGGCGAATTCTCCTTCTGGAGCGTTGTGAACCGTCACCCAGAAGTTTCTTGGGAAGCTCTTTGGCAAGAGGTGTGGTATGAGAATTACCAAGAGCCAGAGTACATCTGGCAATCCTCCGCAGCGAACAATGATTTCGAGCCTAAGTATAGCCTTGCACCACTCGCATTTGGCACCTTGAAGGCGGCCTTCTACGCGATGCTACTTGCCGCACCACTCGCAGTTTGTGGCGCTATATTCACTGGTTACTTCATGGCCGGTAAGATGCGCCGCAATGTGAAACCCCTGATTGAGTTGATGGAAGCCTTGCCGACGGTAGTTTTGGGTTTCCTAGCAGGCCTGTGGCTTGCGCCGTTTCTAGAGAACAATTTGCTCGGGGTGTTTAGCTTATTAATTGTGACCCCTTTAAGCATTCTACTGGCGGCGTTTGCTTGGACAAGATTACCCGAGGCGATTCGCTTCCACGTGCCAGACGGCTGGGAAGCGGCATTGCTGGTACCCGTGATAGTCATTATGGGTTATGTCTCGTTCTTGATCGCAGGGCCTATCGAGATGGTGTTTTTCGGCGGTGACATGCGCAGCTACATCACCAATGATTTAGGCATTACCTACGACCAGCGTAACGCTATGGTAGTTGGTTTCGCGATGGGCTTCGCCGTGATTCCCACGATATTTTCCATCGCCGAAGATGCCGTGTTCACAGTTCCGAAGCAATTGACATATGGCTCACTGGCCTTGGGGGCTACTCCTTGGCAGACCTTGCGTCGCGTCGTACTTCCAACGGCCAGCCCGGGTATTTTCTCCGCCCTGATGATTGGTATGGGCCGCGCGGTTGGTGAGACGATGATCGTTCTGATGGCGACGGGTAACACGCCCATCATGGACATCAATATATTCGAAGGCATGCGCACTCTCGCAGCGAACATTGCGGTAGAAGTGCCGGAGTCCGAGGTCGACAGTACCCACTATCGCATCTTGTTCCTCGCCGCCTTGGTACTGTTCATGTTTACTTTTGTGGTGAACACTCTCGCGGAAATTATTCGACAGCGTCTACGACGCAAGTACAGCACTATATGAGTACGTTTAAGAAATTTTTTGAAAGCGGCACGCCGTGGATTTGGATCAATGCAGGCGCTGTCGCGATTAGTGTGATCATGACGGTTGGCTTGTTGCTATTGCTAGCCTTCAACGGCCTGAGTCATTTCTGGCCGAAAGACATTATGTTCGCTAACTATTCACAACCAGTGACTGAGGGTGAACCGCTGCGGCGTGAGGTTGTCGGTGAGCGCGTCGATCGTGAACACGTTTCAGCAGAGCGCATCATCTCCTCAGGAATTCCGGTCTCCGATAGCACGCCACTGTACGAGCGTGAGTTGATTAAGATCGGTAATCGAGATCTCAATGGTAGCGACTTCACATGGCTGCTAACGGACTATCTGAGCGATATCTCCTACCCAAATAATCTCACGACATTCGAGCGTCGCGAGTGGGGTAACTTCTACGGCTATGTGCAGGAAGTGAAAGAGGCCGGCAGCACGGTTGCACAGAGTGACCCAGCGGATCCAAACGATACGCGTGCCTGGGAAGCTTTAGAGCAACGCATCGAGCGAGCACTGAGTATTCACGAGCAGATCGAAGATCTTGAGAAAGATGAGATTGGCGAAGTTAATTATGCCTTGGAGCGTCTACGTCTTCAGCGTCGTGGTTTAGAGTTGCGTGGTACAGCAACCCCTGAGAATCTCGCCGAGATTAATGCAGAGGAAGCGAGCTGGGAGGCGAACTACGAAGTTCTGCAGTCGCGCCTAGCGGATCTCTACGCGCAGATCGATCGTGATACGGTAGTGATGACCGCGATGAATGACGAAGTGACAGAGATTAGTGTCTCAGAGATTGTCCGCGCCTTCCAACCCAATGGCATGCACATCGGCAACAAGCTAGTGGTTTATGGTCAGAAGTTATGGGAATTCCTCTCTGATGACCCCCGAGAGGCCAACACCGAGGGGGGTATTTTCCCTGCAATCTTCGGTACCGTTACGATGGTCTTGCTGATGTCGATATTCGTGACTCCGTTTGGTGTTGTGGCTGCAGTTTACCTGCGTGAGTATGCGCGCCAGGGTTTCATCACTCGCACGATTCGTATCGCCGTTAACAACCTCGCTGGCGTACCGTCGATCGTATACGGGGTATTCGGTCTAGGATTCTTTATTTATTTCCTCGGCTCCGAAGTAGACCAGGCATTTTATCCCGAGGCTTTGCCTGCCCCCACCTTCGGTACTCCCGGCATGCTGTGGGCATCCCTAACATTAGCACTACTGACGGTGCCCGTGGTGATCGTGTCGACGGAAGAGGGGCTAGCTCGAATTCCGCGTAGCTTACGCGAAGGCAGCCTAGCGCTTGGTGCTACGAAGTTCGAAACGCTGTGGCGTGTTGTGTTGCCAATGGCCAGTCCTGCGATGATGACGGGCTTGATTCTCGCAGTCGCCCGCGCCGCCGGGGAAGTCGCTCCATTGATGCTAGTCGGCGTTGTGAAGTTAGCACCTGCGTTACCGGTGAATGCTAACTACCCATATTTCCATTTGGATCAGAAGTTTATGCACCTAGGGTTCCACATCTACGACGTTGGCTTTCAGAGTCCGAATGTGGAAGCAGCGCGGCCGTTAGTGTTTGCTACCGCATTGCTACTAGTTGTGGTCATTGCTTTGCTCAATCAGCTGGCAGTGTCGATTCGCAATAGGCTGCGTGAAAAATATAAACAACTCGATATGTAAGAGCGTGTAGTGCACGTTCATAAATCTGAATACATTAGGATATTGTCACCATGACAGAATCAAACTCCGAATATGCACCGGTGAATCGATCGAAGTTCAAGAAGATCGATATGGGCAAATTGGGCTCGCACGTTCAAAGTCCCTCGGCAGAAGAGTTGCCGAGTTGTATCAGCGTGAATGACCTCAATTTGTATTACGGTGCGGCCCACGCCTTGAAGAATGTCAATATGACACTGCCTCGCCAGAGAGTCACCGCGTTCATCGGTCCTAGTGGTTGTGGTAAGTCGAGCCTTCTGCGCTGCTTCAATCGCATGAACGATCTTGTCGACGGTTGTGTAATCAAGGGCAGCATTACGTTGGAAGGAGCCGATATTTATCATCGCTCTGTCGATGTGGCAGACTTGCGTCGTCGGGTTGGCATGGTGTTTCAGAAACCGAATCCGTTTCCTAAGTCGATCTATGAAAACGTCGCCTATGGGTTGCGTATTCAAGGCATCAACAAGAAGCGCATACTAGACGAGAGTGTCGAGAAATCTTTGCAATCCGCCGCACTATGGGACGAAGTAAAAGACCGACTACACGATAGTGCACTGGGCCTCTCTGGTGGCCAGCAGCAGCGACTAGTGATTGCTCGCACTGTGGCGGTAGAGCCTGAAGTGCTCCTGTTGGACGAACCAGCATCAGCACTTGACCCAATATCCACATTGAAGATCGAAGAGCTTATCAATGATCTCAAAGATCGCTATACGATCATTATCGTGACGCATAATATGCAGCAAGCAGCGCGAGTTTCTGATTTCACTGCGTTCATGTATATGGGTAAGATGATTGAATTCGATACTGCTGATAATATCTTCACCAATCCTGCGGAGAAGCAAACCGAAGACTACATCACCGGTCGCTACGGTTAAACGAACTAAAGTGGCAGAGAGAGTTTCTAAAAGGCGAAAAGAGCAGGACAAGGAATAGCGCAATGAAAAAAGACGCGACAATACATAGTCACCATATCTCCCAGCAGTTCAATGCGGACTTGGAAGAGATCAAGGCGAATATGCTCGAGATGGGCGGCATGGTTGAGAAGCAGCTAGCCGATGCCCTAGACGCCATCATAACGGCGGATAGCGGTCTCGGGCAGCTCGTCCGTGAGGATGACGCGGCCATCAACGCGATGGAGATGAAGATCGACGAGGAGTGCAATCGAATTCTCGTGCGTCGTCAGCCAGCCGCGAGCGACCTGCGCCTAGTGCTCTCGATCATCAAGACCGTCAACGACCTAGAGCGCATAGGCGACGAGTCCGCGAAGATCGCGCGACTAGCGATTGAGTTGACGGAACAAGGCGAGTCGTCTAAGGGCTATATCGAGATTCGGCACATCGGAGAGCGCGTGCGCAAGATGGTGTATATGGCGCTAGATGCGTTTGCTCGATACGACGTCGACGCCGCTCTCCTGGTAGCGCGAGAGGACGCTAGCGTGGATGTAGAGTACAGCTCTGCAATGCGCGAGATGATTACCTATATGATTGAAGACCCCCGCAGCATCACGCGCGTTCTGAACGTGATCTGGGCGCTGCGCGCGCTAGAACGGGTAGGGGATCATGCTAAGAATATTGCCGAACACGTGGTGTATTTGGTCAAAGGAACCGATGTTAGGCATATTGGGCTCTCAGGTTTGGAAGAACAAATCAAGGGCGATTAATAGCCTAGGCGGCGAGGCTCATCGCTGCTGTCATAATAAGTACATCTAATTGTCATATTGTCATGAAAGTGTCATATGAGAGTAATATAGTCTCCAGCACATAAGATCTGGCTGCAAAGCTCGAAAAACTGGAGAAAATGGATGAAAGTAACAAGCGCACTCCCCCTGATCGTGCTCACCTCTTTGAGCGCTAGCCTACCGGCATTCGCACAAGACGAATCGCTTATCCCAACGTTCTACGGAAAGGTCAATGTGACCACTGTATTGAATGAGCCCGATCGTGGCGAGAACTCTGGCGAGCTAGAGAGCAATGCTTCCAGAATTGGCTTAGAGGGTGATTATGCGCTTAGTGATAGTCTAAAGCTTATCTATCAGGCGGAATACCAAGTTAACCCAGGTGATAGCAATTTCACTAATTTCTACCTTACTCAGCGTAATACTTACATAGGCCTGGAAGGCGGATTCGGGACGGTCATCGTCGGCCGTAACGATACGCCCTCTAAGCAGGTTCAGAATGGCATTGATCTTTTTAACGACCTGAACGGTGATATCAAAACTCTGTTCAGGAGCGAGATTCGCCCTAATGACCTGATTCAGTACACGAGCCCAACGAAGGCAGGTTTTACCGCGTCTTATACCGCGATCATCGATGGTCAAGACAATATCGGGGATCGGTTGACGAAGAGTACTTCGGCCTCTGTTACCTATGCTCACGGGTCGTTCTTGTTTGGTGCCGCGATAGATAATGATGTAGTCAACGTTGACTCCTTCCGTCTAATGAGCCGCTACCGTGAGGGGAATCTACAACTCGGTTTCATGTACGAGTCTGCCAATACTGGCAGTGGTGATGAAAGCGGCGTCTTCGTTAGCGCCTCTTACAAGATAGATAAGCTGGTTTTGAAGGCACAGACTGGTACAGCAGATCAGAAGCGCCAGGGCGGCGCTCAGAGCACTGTAGGGGTGGATTACAACATCGACTCAGAATCACGCTTGTTTGCTTTCGTCACGCGTACTAGTGCTGATAATCGTGCAGTCGATAATGATCAGTTCGGCTTAGGCTTTGAGCACAACTTCTAATAGTGAGCTGCCTGTAAGGCGCTGGGCTTAAGCATTTTTAGTCCAGCGCTGCTAAGGCTTCGAATTACAGAGTTGTTTACGGTTAATCTAGCAAACGATCCTTGGGGAAATGGCAGACGAAACGGCTGCCTTTTCCTAGCACACTGTAGATCTCCAAATCCGCGCCGTGACGTGCGAGCACATGTTTCACAATAGCAAGACCTAAGCCCGTGCCCCCGGTGTCAGTAGAGCGGCTCTCGTCCACGCGATAAAAGCGCTCCGTCAATCGCGGAATATGCTGTTCGGCAATTCCCGCTCCGTTATCGATTACTTCCACATCCAAGCCTTTTTCGCTAAGCCGTGCGGTGAGTTTAATCTTGCCGCTCTCTGGGGTGTACTTCGCGGCATTGAACAGGAGATTGGAGATCGCGCTATACAGCTCGCTAATACTGCCCTTGAGATACAGGTTGGGTTCGGATTCGAGTTCAAAGCTGTGGGATTTGTTCTCGAAAACCTGCTCGGCCTCGCTCTTTACCTCGCGTAACAAGGAGTTGACGTCGATACGATCCTGCTCCTTAGATAAGGCTTTGGTCTCTAGGCGTGAGAGTGTCAATAGATCCCGCACGATATTCTCCATGCGTTGGGATTGTTGATGCATCTGTTCCAGTGGCTTAATCCAGCGCGGTGCTACACCATCTCTATGGTCGAGTAGCGTTTCTAGATAGCCGTTGATCACGGTGATGGGGGTGCGCAACTCGTGCGAGACATTGCCAACGAAGTCTTTGCGCATCGATTCTAGGCGATGCATTTGTGAGACATCGCGCACGAGCATCAGACGCTCGCCTTCGCCGAACAATGTGATTTGAAACTCGAGGATTAGGTTCTTCTTGATAGGAGACTGGATGCGCAGAGGCTCGGCGTATTTGCGGCCCTCGAAATACTCAAAGAAGCGTGGTTCACGCAAGAGATTAGTCACCCCTTGCTGCTGGTCTTGACCGTTCCTAAAGCCCAGGAGAGTCTCTGCTGCCTTATTCCACCATTCGAGGTTGCCGCGGTGATTGATCATCACGACGGCCATCTCTAGCGCAGCAGAGGACTCCTGAGCCTTGTCTAGGATACTCTTAAGGTGATTAACCGCATCGCGTTCGCGGCGCTGCAGGCGATATATGCCGTCGAATATCCATCCCCAAACTCCCGTCGCCTCCGGCGGGTCTCTCAGCTCGGTGTCGGGTAAATGCTCCAGCCACTGGTTTAAGCGATAGAGCTGAAACATCATCTGTGCTAGATAGCCAATCAAAGCCATCATAACGACTAGAGTGATCTTGCCTATGATTAGGCCAAGCACTGCTGCAATGGCGATCAAGATCAATAGGCGATTGAGTTCGGAGCGCCATTCGCGAAGCAAAACAGGAATTCCTTCAGGTTAAATCAGTCCGCGCCACTATAGCGAAAGCGTCTTGGGAAAGAAACGTTAGGCAGGCTTGACGGAGAAGCGATACCCGGCGCCACGAACGGTCTGGATGAGACGGTCGTAGTTGATGCTGGTCTTCTCGATTGAGCTCAGAGCCTTTCGCAGGCGGCGAATATGCACGTCGATAGTCCGCTCTTCTAGGTAGACGTTGCCTCCCCATACCTGATCCTGGATATGGTCGCGGCTGAAGACCTTCTCCTGATGAGACATGAAGAATTTCAATAGCTTGAACTCGGTAGGGCCCATGTCCACGGGACTATCTTCGATAGTGACGCGGTGGCTTGAAGGGTCGAGTTGTAAATCGAAGACGCGGATGACTTTGTCTTGCTGATTACTGGAGCTGCGTCGTAGGACCGCTTTGATGCGCGCCACTAACTCGCGGGGAGAGAATGGCTTCGTGACGTAGTCGTCAACACCAACATCAAGTCCTTGCACCTTATTGTCTTCGCTAGTCTTCGCGGTCAGCATGATGATGGGAAGTGTGGAGGTAAGTTCGTCGCGCTTGAGTCGACGGGCTAGCTCTATGCCGCTACCGCCAGGCAGCATCCAATCTAACAATACGAGATCTGGACGACTATCGACTATCGCCACATGAGCCTGATGAGCGGTTTCTGCGCTCATGCTATTGAAGCCTGCGAGGTCGAGGGTAATGCCAATCATGTCGCGAATGGCGGGTTCATCGTCGACGATCAGAATGGTGGGGTCGCTCATAATATTCACTACCGTTTAAGTGTAAGTTCTTGAAATATAAACAAGACTATTAGAGCAATATTATATTACAGCGGTATGACAAAGATAGGAGACATCCTGTCATACCGCTTACTCAATTAGAACCGGTACTCGACCTTGAGGCTGGCCGAACGGCCCTCGAAGTAACCTGTGGTGACATAGCCACCTTGGGTGATCTCCTTACGATCATCGAAGAGGTTTTGAGCTTTGATGTTGAGCTTCCAACTATCGCCAAACTCTTTGCTTAGGACAAAATCCAACTCGCCGTGGGGCTCTTCCACGAGATCGGGTGCACCTAGAATACCGACCTCATAAATGCGCTCGCCGAAGTAATGGTAGAGCAAGGTCGCGGTTAAGCCATCGTAGCTGTCATAGCCAAGCTGGCCGTTGAACAACCAATCGGATTGTCCCTGCAGTGGTCTGGAGCTATTGGTTAGAATGCTCCTGGAATCGGCACCGATGGTAACTTCCGATTGGATGTAGGAGGCATTCCCCGACACATAGAAGTCCGACCAACGATCGCCGAGGAAGTCGAGCTGCTTACGCGCCTCTAACTCTATGCCCTGGTTGCTGGCAGACTCTGCGTTGACGTAGCTGCGAGCGCTATTGGCGCCGGGCTGTACAACCGACTCTATCGGCAAGTCGAAATCTTTCATGAAGAAGCCAAGCGATAGGCTATCGGTGCGCGAGAAATACCATTCCCAGCGCATATCGTAGTTCTTGATCGACGCCACGCGAAGATCCGGGTTACCGACAACTTCATAACCGGTTAAAGGGTTAGTGAAAGTGGCGGGGGAGAGTTCGCGAAAATCCGGGCGCGATGTCGTCTCGCTATAACCCAACCGGAACTGATGATTGCCATTGATGTAAGTGGCTGTAATGCCTGGCAGTATGTCGCTTGACTCTAGGCTACCCTCGATCGAGTCAGTGGGGCGGAACAGATCGAAGGTGCTGACGTTCTGGCGATAATCTTCTTGGCGCAGGCCAGCTAAGAGCTGAATGCGGTCGGAGAAGTTTAACTCTGCCTGAATATAGAAGGACTCGAGTTCACGAGACGCCGCGTAAGTATCCGTAGGGCGAGTTGTCTCACCCAGTTCGAAATCCTGTGGGCTTATGTTCTCTGGCGCTAAAATCTGCGATAGAGGTTGGGTTAAAAATCCATCACGATTCGCAACATCGCCTAGCTCGAAGAAAGTGAAGCGGCGAATATTATAATCGCGCACACTCTCTTGTTTGTCATAGCCTGCAGAGACGATGATGGTTGAATCTATGGGGCCATAGAAAACCGCATTCGTGTCGATGGCATAGTCCGTGCTGACGTCGCTCAACTGGCTAAAGCGACGCACATTGCCGTCGGCGCGTAGATTGAACAGGGTGCCTTGGTCGATGTCATCGTAGCGATATTCGCGAGTATCAGGCGCATCGCGATCTGCTGTTGCACGATTATAGCGCCATGTGACATTTAATTCGTGTGTGTCTGGGAAGTAATGATCCCCTTGCAGCTGATGAGAGACTAGTTCCCGCTCGATATACTCGATCTGCGTAAGCGTGCTGTTGAGTTGTTCGTCTCCGTAGAAGCCTCTTTCCTGTCCTGCGATATTATCCGACTGGCGCAACATAATATTGGTGGCGCTAATGCTATGGTTCTCGGAGAATTCCAGTCCAGTTGAGAGTATAGAGCTGATGTCGATATTATTCTCGGTACTGTAGAAGGTAAACGCATCCTGGCGCACAAGCTCATTGACGCCCGCTACTTTATAGGTGTTGCGTTCGATCTCGTTCTTATCCCATGAGTTCTTGTAGTCCACCGCGGCGAGATAGTTGAAACGCGTACCGCCAATATCATGGAAGTTACCGAGTGAGACTGTTGCGCCTACATCGGCGGGAATAGACTGCTGGCTAAGATCGTAATCGTTATTCAGGCTTTGCCCAATCGTTTGCAATTCCTGTGCAGTGTAACCGCCGGTATCGAGATACTGGCTGCGTCGTTGCAGGCGTTGACCATTCGCGGTGGCCTGCTTCAACACATCGGGCATGGCGCGCGCGCCATCGTCGTAGCCTAGCCAATCCTTGCCGCCCGAGTTCGCTTTTGTGCCGTTCGAAAAATTCGTGCCATCGGTACCGGAAACAGACGTGGCGACATTGAAGAAGAATTCATCACTACTCTTCTTAGTACGCATCTGCAGCACGCCACCGCCGAACTCACTCGGAAACTGTGCTGAATAGGTTTTCTGTACGACTACGCTGTCCATAATTGCGTTGGGAAATAGGTCTAATGGCACTACACGATTCAATGGCTCAGGGCTAGGCATTGTGGACCCATTGAGCAGTGCCGAGGAGTAGCGTTCGCCGAGGCCGCGTACGTAAACATATTTACCGCCAACAAGGCTCAAACCAGCTACTCGTTTCAGACCTTCCGCAATATTAGTATCACCGGAACGAGCGAATTCTTCGTTGCTGAGCACATTGGATAGTGCAGACGTATTGCGTTTCTCGTCAGGCACGTAACGGCCAATGACAGCAATTTCTTCGACCTGAGGCGCGAAGGCATTGGAAGTAGAATTAGTCGCGGGGGAGGATGGGGCTTGTGCCAGCACTTGTGTGCTAGCTAGAGCCATAGCAATCGCAGCAGGAAGAGCGCGTTTGATCATAATAGTTTGCCCGAGTTATGAGAGTGATTCAAAAGACAGCGCTATTGTATTGAGCGAACATGACACTAATATTTCAGTTGAGTGAAAAGCCCCGCAGTGGTGCAAATAATTTCAGGACGGGACACAGGCATAAAAAAAAGGGCGCTAGAAGCGCCCCTTTTTTTGAATCTACCCTGACACTTACTTAGTCAGTGAAAACCCAACCTGCAGCCCAATCAGACTTCTGGTCTTTTACTGCGCCGATGTGATCAGCGTTGTCGAAGAAGCTGTCTGTGAACGTTGCCGGTGCAATCGCGTTAAGCGCTGGGCTGTTGATTACTCCTGACAAAGTCGCTGTGCCTGTGCTGTTGCCAGCCTGGCCCGCGAACCAAGAAGCCGTTGACCAAGGATCAGTCGACGCGTCAGCGAATGCTGTTGCACAGCCGAAGAACGTGTTGGTCATAGTCAACTCACCGGTCAGTGCTGTGGCAGAAGTGCCGCCATTTGTGAAAGTGGCAGCGTCATCGATGTCGATACAGGAAGTGGCGAAATTCGTCACTACGAAGTTGGAGATGTTCGCACCTGTGCCGCGACGCAATGTCATGGCTTTGCCACTCGCGCCCTTGCCGATCATGGTGAAGTTAGCCAGTGTAGGCTTAGAGCGAGGCAGGGAGTCGAAGGCAAACTCGTTGCTATCAGCCTCGATACCGCGGTCGCCAGAGCCAGCGCGCTGCTTCAGTACTGCATACTGTACTTTGCCACGGAAGCCGAAGGTCCAATCAAACGAGTCGTCTTCGTTGCTGCTTAGGTAAAGGTGCTTTACGTTTACTGTGCCGCCGAAGAATTCCACGCCGTCGTCAGAGCTGCCGTGTACCTGTACGTAGTCAACTTTAGTGCCGCTACCAACGCCCTGGAAGGCGATGCCGTTTAGCTCATTCGTTTCAGTGATGTTCTGACCTGGGTATTTTACGATCACGTAGTTCAGCGTGCCGCTGTTGTCTGCGACGTTGTTGCCGCCGTATTTGCCAGTAGAGCCTTCGCCCTCAAGTTCACAAAGTACCGTGCCGGCCGCGCAGCCGTTTACTGGCGCGTTGCCGTTAATGATCAAGCCGCCCCAACGGCCAGTGGTGCTGGCTGTGGCATTTGCTTCATCGTCATAGGTGAACACGATAGGAGCCGCCTCGCTACCAAGAGCTTCGATCTTGGAGCCGCGGTTTATTACTAGGAAGTTCAGGCCAACTGGCGCAATAACCTTTGTGCCTGCGTCTATAGTCAGTGTGGCAGCGTTAGTGTTGTCGCCGCCGATGAACACTGCTCCGTTGAGTAGGTAGACATTGTTAGCCGTTAAATGGGTGTTGGCTGTGACAGTTCCGGTCAGTACGCACACTGGTTTGCCTTCGAAAGTGCCGCCAGATGAAAGCGTTGTGTTAGTTGGGCAGCCAGCTGCTGGGGCTGCATTGATACCGAAAGAGATTGGGCTGGAAGTGTAGGCGAGTGTGTTGATGTCGCCGCCAGTGTAGTAGCCCATGTAGACGCGGAAATTCAGGCCTGACAAGTTGGAGTTGATGCCGATCAGGTCGTCTAGGACTGAGAATTTCTCAGTGGCTGCAAGTGTCTTGGTTGCGTAAGGCTTGAGGCTGCTTACTTGTCCGTCCCAAGGTAGGAAGAAACCACCAGATACTTTCTGATAGATCCCCATGCCAGGAATCTCGATAAGCGCTACTAGTCCGCCTTTCTTGCCGACATCTGCCGCGGCAACGTTCAGCGTGCCGTTGACATCAACAGCGGCGCTGCTTGCCGCAGTCGCTGTATAGCTTGAACCATTGTTGATTGTTGCACCGCCAGTGAAAGTAGCAGTTGTCGCTGCGCCACTCGCTGTTGCTACGCTTAGAGCTGGCTCTGCAGCCTGTGCGGTAAGTGCGGTGAAGCCTAGTGTCGCGAAAGCGACTGCGGAAAATAGCGAATTGCGGTTGAAATTCATAGTGACTCCTGAGGTCTAGTCTCTGCCTGAGACTGTGGCGTTAGAATTTGAGCAGACCTCATCCTAGTCACTGAATATTGCAGTTGTGCGACACAAAATTTACATATTTATGACATCCGCAGGAGTGGCGCGGCGCGGGGGTCTTGGCGAGAAATACACGGCAAATTACGAAGGGAGGGGAAGTTTGCGGTTATATCCGCGGCGAGATTGTGTCATTATCTATCCTTCATTGATCAGCATTTTGTCACAGTTGATCCTGCATAATACGATGCGCTGCACAAAAGCTGTAAAAGCCTAAAAATAATAGTAACTTAGAAAGTTACAGGCAGACGATGTGCGTTATACTAAAGGCGCTTTTATTTCACTTGGTTACATCAAAGGAGAGACCATGAAAAAAACGTATTTGACTGCTCTGAGCCTGTTGCTCGCCACCAGCGTTAGCTCACTAGCGCCGACGGTTGCAGTCGCAGAGGAAGGACAATTCTATATTGTTCCCGGTATTCAGCGCATAGATTTTGATAAGAATCGCGGACAGGGCTACGAGACTGGCTTTACGCTGGGTGCAGGCTACGATTTCTCCAACAATCTTAGTGGCGAAATCAATGTCTTTGATATGAATCTCGACGGTGCACCCGACGACGATGTGCGTCATCTACGCGCCGACTTGCTCTATGCGTTTGACTATAAAATCGACCAAGTAACCCCATTCATTGCAGGTGGAGTTGGCCACAACCGTTTCTCGCAGAATGAAGAAACCGTTTTCGATATCGCAGCTGGTGTGAAATATCAGCTTAGCGAGAATGTGGAGTGGCGTACGGCCATCCGCAAGTACTGGGGCATGGACGAGCATTTCCATGACTACGCCTTAGAAACTGGCCTTGTATTCCGTTTCGGCGGAAAACCAGCTCCAGCCGCTCCGGCTCCTGCGCCAACACCAGTTGCCCCACCATTGGATAGCGATGGCGACGGCGTACCCGATAGCCGTGATGCATGTCCCGATACTCCACGTACTCATCGTGTAGACAGCCGCGGCTGCTCTATCATGTTAGAGGAAGTGGCGCGTATCGACATGACTGTACAGTTCGATTTCGACCGAGCCGTGGTCAAGCCAGAGTTTATGGCGGAGATCCGTGCCTTGGCTGATTTCATGAAGGCGAATACCGACGTGTCTGCGGTTCTCGAAGGTCATACTGACTCTGTTGGTACAGAGCAATATAACCAAGGCCTCTCACAGCGTCGCGTCAATGCCGTACGTCAGGTGTTGATCGATGAGTTCGGTATTCCAGCTGCTAGACTGACTGCACAAGGCTTCGGCGAATCACGTCCAGTTGCGAGCAACGACACGCCAGCCGGTCGTGCCCAGAACCGTCGCGTGCAGAGCGTTATCTCGACCACACTGCAACGCTACGAGCAAAGATAAGTCTTATTTAGACTAATCGCAGTACTGATCTAGTACTCAAAGCCCCTGCACACTCGCTGTCGCAGGGGCTTTTTTATAGCTGACAAAATTGCCTGCGACAGCGAGCGGCGGCATGCCCTATAATCCGTGTTACGAACTCACGATGATTTTTGACAAGATGTTGTCTGCAGGTGCTCCTTGGCCGTTTTTCTACAATCCTTTCCTAGTCTTAACAGCAAACAACTACTCTGGAGACCCGAGGCGCAAGTACTGCCTAGGCCAGATGTGCAATTGCTGTCTTGGCTGTTAGATCCGGGCTCACTAACCCAGCGACTGAAACAGATGAGCCAGGGACAGTTCAATGTCAAGGTTGTGGAAGAGGGTTGGCAGCAAAACTGCGCACCCTCTCTTTTGCAGTGTTTTCCACCCCACGTTGTTCAGTCTCGCATGTGGTCTCGCAAAGTCGTCCTACGCTGCGGAGAGACGCCTTGGGTCGCTGCGCACTCCCTTATCCCTATCAGTAGCATGGAAGGGCCTCTTAAGCGTCTCAGGCGCTTGAATGAGCGCCCGCTGGGTGAGTTCCTGTTCCGTGATCCGCACCTACTGCGCGCTCAGCTCGAGATCGTCCGCTCAGGTCCGGTGTGGGGACGCCGATCCTTGTTTATTTCACAGCACAAACCCCTCTTAGTCGCAGAGTTCTTTCTACCAGCGCTTCTGGAGGAAGACGCGCAGCGCCTTTTAGCTAGTCGGGCTAGACCCAATGATTAGTGTGCAAGTTGAAATGGCAGCTAGGCTGAATTACTCTCGTGCGTTCGCCTCGGCTAGGCCGTCGCCCGCTTTCTTCAACTCAACTCGACCGAGCACAACATTATGCAAAGAGGCTCAGCGCAGCCCAGCGCCCTGACTGGCAAGCGAATCATCGATCTCTCCCGTGTACTCGGCGGCCCATATTGCACACAGATCCTCGCGGACCATGGTGCAGAGGTCATTAAGATCGAGCCGCCGCAAGGGGATGAAACCCGCGACTGGGGCCCTCCCTTCCATGAGGGGGATGCCGCATACTATCTTGGCGTCAATCGCAATAAGCGCTCCATGGGCTTGGACCTCGGGAGCCCATCCGGTCGTGAAGTCCTTCTGCAACTGCTAGAGGGTGCCGACATTCTCCTTGAGAACTTTAAGCCAGGGGCCATGGAGAAGTGGGGGCTTGGCTACGAGCAGGAGCTTAAGGCTAGGTTTCCGCAACTGATCCATTGCCGCGTGAGTGGCTTCGGGACCGATGGACCGCTGGGCGGATATCCGGGCTACGACGCGATCGTACAAGCGATGGCCGGCTGGTTCAGTGTCAATGGCACCTTAGGCAGTGAGCCAACTCGTCTTGGCATCGCCATGGTCGACATGGGCACCGGTCTGTATACGGCGGTGGCACTGCTCATGGCATTGGCCGAGCGGGAGCGCTCGGGGCTCGGGCAATACATCGACATGACGCTCTATGATTGCGCAGTCGCGCTGATGCATCCGCACATCGTGAACTATAATTTCTCTGGCAAGGTGCCGGTAGCGACGGGCAATGCCCATCCTAATATCAGCCCCTACGACACCTTCCGTACGCGAACGGTGGACATCTTTATTGGCGCCGGCAACAACGGGGCCTTCAAGAAGCTTTGTGCGGAGCTAGATTGCAGCGATCTAGTGGCAGACCCGCGTTTCTTGAACAATATCGATCGCGTTAATAATCGCGACGCCTTGAAGGTAGAGCTGGAGACGCGCTTGATGCGCATCGACGGCGCGCAGCTTTGCAATACACTCCTCGAGGCGGGTTTGCCCGCGGGCCCAATCTATGACACCGCGCAAGTAGTCGCGCACCCCCATACCAAGCATCGACAGATGGACATTCAAGAGGATTGGTACCGCATGACCGGCACGCCGATCAAGTTCTCAAGAACGCCCGGAAGTTTGCGCTATTTGCCGCCGAAGTTCGGTGAACACAGCCGCGAGATTCTTGCAGAGGCGGGGATTAGTGAAGAGCAGATTACTCGGCTTCTCGAACAGGGCGTGGTGCTAGAGAAGCGACGCTAATTTGCTTTAGGGATACGGATAAGGAGCTGCAGATTCTCCGAGCTCACCGCCTCGTCATCGACGATGGCAGGACGAAACTGCATGATGTCCATAAGTTTTCTTATTTGCACGCGGCTCGAAGTGTCGTCGGGCGTGATCTCTTCGATATTGTCATTGCTGACTTGACCGTTGCTGCGCACTGTAAACTTGACGCGTGCGCTAATGATCTCGTCGCTTTCTTCCGCGTCGCCCTCTAGCCCGGGAATCAAGGTGGAGACGAGATTGTACTCCCCGAGATCGATGAGTTCCGACTCCGAGGATGACAAACACGTAGGTGTCGCCGCTAGCACCGTTTCATACAGCTTAGGGATTGGCAGCATCACGGGGCAGCGAGTAAAGCCGACTAAAATCTCGTCGCTAATGCCTGCCTCGCTTAGTCGAGCAAGTGCATCACGGTAGTGGGTCACTGCGGTGCCGACGTTAGAGCTGCCGCGGCGCACACCTGCAAAATTGCTAGGACGATTCTCGAATTGTTGACGTATTAGATTCGAGTCGCCTAGATACATCTCAACCATGGCCTCTGCTTCGATGTTAGCACTCTGTACATATAACTCCTTTATACGTTCAATCTTCGCAATGTTGTTGTCCATATTCATTCGGAATGAACGCTCAATAACGGTGCTCGCTTTGGAGCCATACATCGCCTCGATGTCTGCTTCGCTGCGTAGCGTACTAGTACTGCTTAACAATGAGGGGCGGTTGCGAATGCCCTCTGTGAGCAGCATAAGGTCTTGCGAGGTCTCGCCGGTTAGAGTGATTGCCAAGGCGATATAGGTGTCTGATAAGGCTTGATTATAAAGATAGGGGCTTAGTGACGGGCTATCCTCGCCGAAGCGGCGCTGAGCAATCTCAGTCGTGCGTTCGTCTAATTTCGCGAGTTCGACAAGATGGTAGGCCTGTCGTTCGCGTACATCTTTGTCAAGGGCACGCAAGTGCCAGCTGCCTAGCGACTGCAGTCCCCGTAGCTGAGTTTCGGCGTCGAGGGTAGTGTTGCGCTGATATAGCCACGAGAGATTCTCAAGGGAATCATTGACGCCGTTCCAATTGCCGGCTTGGCCGTGTAATTGCACCAAGGATTCCACAATCGGGATTTGCTGAGCCGAGTACAGTCCGCTATTGATGCGATGTATTTGTAGCTGGTGGTCTAAAACCTGTGTTGCGGCCTCATAGTCTTGGGCCTGAATATAGACCTGCGCTAACTCGTCAAGGGATGGCAATAATTCTACGTGGTAGGTGCCCGACTCGCTCTGTGTGACCTCGATCCCGGTCTCGAGATCTTCTATAAGTTCTGCAAGATCGATTGAGCGCTGTAGATCGGATATCTCGTCTTGTGGGCTTGTGCTGTCTTGGGCCTGCGTGATCGCCAAGGGCCATAGCAATAGCGCAGCCGCAATGAAACCGCCGCGCAATAGGGCGTGGTTTCGGTGGGGCGTTTGTAGTTCGCTACGGCGTTTCGAGGTCATTCTATGGGCTCTGTAGATTAATAAGCAGTGGTACAAATTGCATTGTTTGGGGCTTGCTCTTACTTTTCAACAATTGACAGCGCTTACTAGATCACATACAGTCGCCCGCCTCAAGTCCCTGCTTTAAGAGTCGATACACACAATCTCATGAAACTAGTTTCTTGCACACACACAGCACTATCGATGGCCAACGCCATTGTAGCCGCCGTTTCGGCCGCGGCGCGTCGTCGTGCGCGTGCCATTTGCGCCAATTCAGCGGAGATGCCTGAGACTCTCTAAGTTCAACAGAACCCAGAACGAAAAACCTCCAGGCGTCCCGCACCCTGGAGGTTTTTTTTTACCTTAAAAAAAAGACGGAGCCACCCATGAATACCATTGCAATCGAAGATAGTCTCGGACTGACAGTGTGCAATAAGCAACAGATCGCGATCGAGCGCGGACTAGGCAGCTATGTCTGGGACCAAGAGGGTCGCCGCTATCTGGATTTTACCTCCGGCTGGGGCGTGACCGCGCTCGGTCATTCGCATCCGCTCATCGTCAACGCCATTGCGACCCAAGCAGCCAAGTTGATGCAGAACCCTAATTCGGGTTTCACCTATTCGCCAGTGCGCTCGCGTTTGCTGGCGAAACTGCAGGATGTTCTACCCGATGGTTTGCACCGAGTGTTCTTCGCCAACAGCGGGGCTGAGGCGAATGATGGGGCCGTAAAGCTGGCGCGCAAGGTGACTGGACGCCCTATCGTAATCGCCGTGTCGGGCTCTTTTCACGGTAGGACATTGAGCACACTGTCTTTGTCCGGCGGGCGGGACAATGCCGCTCGCTACTTACCGATAGTGCCAAGCAATGTGTTCGCGCCTTTTGGGGATATCGAGGCGCTCGCGGCGCTCATGAGTGATCAGGTTGCCGCCGTTATTATCGAACCCGTGCAGGGCGAGGGGGGCGTGCAGATGCCGCCAGCGGGCTATCTGCAAGATTTGTCGCGCCTATGCGCAGAGCATGGCGCCCTGTTCATCGCCGATGAGGTGCAGACTGGTTTCTGTCGCACAGGAAGCTTCTTTGCTGTAGGGGCAGCCGGTGTGAGTCCCGATATTCTGACCATGGGCAAAGGCATAGCAGGGGGCTTTCCTTTCGCCGCCTTTGCGGTAAGCGATGCCGTGGCGGAGGGAGTTCAGAAGGGCGATCACGGCGGGACCTATTGCGGCAATCCGCTAGGTTGCGCGGTCGCCGAGACTGTCTTGGATTTTTTACAAAATAACAAAATCGCAGACCGGGCGCATGCCATGGGCGCGATGATATTGCAGCGCCTAGAAAGTTTACCGGCACAGTATCCAGAGCAAGTTCGCGTGCTTAGGGGTAGTGGCCTATTGATTGGCATACAGATGCATTCCGATGCGCAGGTGGCGGCGTTAACTTCCGCATGTCTGCATAGGGGGCTTATTGTGACGCCAACGCGCAATGGAGTGTTGCGATTGATCCCCAGCCTTCTGGTCAGTGAGCAGGAAATTGACGAGGCAATAGGACTTCTGTGCAGTGCGCTGACACAGTTACAAGCGGAGTATGGACAGTTGAGCGTGGCTAAGAGTGCCTGACTGTGAAGTAGGGGATTCATGCGCTAGTATGCGTCTTCGTTTTATACAAGCATGACTTCGAGAAAGGGGGAATTTATGAAGAATACTCGCGTGGTATTGGCCAAACGGCCTGTCGGGGAACCCGATGACAGTTGTTTCGAATTTACAACGGAAGAGTCGCCAACTCTACAAGATGGTCAGATTCGCATTAAAGTGCTCTGGCTATCGCTGGATCCCTATATGCGCGGCCGCATGAATGATACAAAGTCCTATGCGAATCCTTTGCAGATTGGCGAGGTCATCAACGGCGAGAGTGCGGGTGTCGTCGTAGAGTCAAAATCGGCACTTTATAAAGTGGGCGACTATGTGACTGCTCATCGCGGCTGGCAGAGCGTCATTGTGACTGATGATAGCGGCCCAGGATTGATGAAGGTCGATCTAAACAACGGCACACTCTCTGCGCATCTGGGCGTGGTCGGCATGCCGGGTCGTACCGCATTTTTCGGCCTGCAGGAGCTAGGCAAACCACAGGCAGGAGAGACGCTAGTGGTCGCCGCCGCATCCGGAGCGGTGGGCTCTGTAGTTGGGCAAGTAGCGAAGATTCTAGGCTTGCGCGTTATAGGTATCGCCGGTGGAGAGACTAAGTGCCGCTATGTTAAAGAAGAACTAGGCTTCGATGAGTGCATCGATTACAAGGCGGGAAACCTCGACGAAGAGTTGCGCAAAGCTTGTCCAAAGGGGATCGATATTTATTTCGAGAATGTTGGCGGCGTGGTCGCCCAGACTGTCGCACCCTTGCTGAACAAAGGTGCCAGAGTGCCCATTTGCGGATATGTCTCAAGCTACAACGCCGAAGATATTACGAAGGTCGTCACGCCGTTCCAGATATTCAAAGATTTGCCGCAGGCGCCGGAGCATAGATTCTTCCTCGTGGGCGAATGGGTAGAGCGTTGGCCAGAAGCGACCAAGCAACTCGGTCAGTGGGTTAAAGAAGGCCGCGTGAAGTATCGTGAATCGGTCGGAGAAGGCTTGGAGAATGCGCCAGAGTTGTTCAGAGGCTTGCTGCGCGGAAAGAATTTCGGCAAGCAATTAGTGAAGGTCGCCGAAGAGTGAAGTGCTCCACCTTGTGTTGCTGGAGGCTAGGCCTCTATGGGCATAAGGTGGACAGTTTCCCCCCGCAGTCGCACACTAAGTTGTTGATCCTCTGCCAAGGCGTAGCGCTGCGCGATATGTCTTGGCACGTTCATAGTCACGCGATCCGCCCCAACCTTTAGTGTCACGCGGTACTGCTCTCCCAGCGCCAACATCGTGACTATCCGAACCGGAATCTCGTTGTCTAGTGTCTCCGACTCGCGGGAACGCGATGGCATTAACAACACCCCCGCCGTGGGCATTGCCCAACGAATCTCAGTTCCTATTATAAAGTCTTCTCGCTGCCGCACTCGCAGTTCGTGCTCGCCCCACGCGATGACAGTATGACTTGCCTCATGTCGAACAACTCGTCCAGCAAAGACATTGCGCATGCCCATAAGCTTGGCTACCTCGGCGCTCTTTGGTGCAGCGAGTAACTGATCGGGAGAATCGGTTTGTAGAGTCTTGCCGACATTGAGAATGCTCATGCGGTCCGCTAATAGAGTCGCCTCATCAAGATCGTGAGTCACTAGAATCACTGGCATGTTCAGCTCTTGCCGCAGTTCCGCGAGCTCATGGTACAGCGACTCCCGTGTGCTTCTATCGACTGCGGAGAATGGTTCGTCTAGTAGAAGTGCTTTCGGCTCGCGGGCGAGAGCTCTGGCGACGGCGACCCGTTGCTGTTGACCACCCGAGAGTTGCCGCGGAAGGCGCTTCTCGAGTCCGGCAAGATGCACTCGATCTAGCCAAGAGCGCGCGCGTTCTATGCGTTCAGCTTTTGGATAATCGAGCATCGCCTCTGCAATATTCTCGAGGGCACTCAGATGCGGGAAGAGCGCGAAATTCTGAAAAACCATGCCGACGCGCCGCGCCGCCGTGGGCATGTTTATGCCCTGTTCGCTGTCGTACCAGACTTCCCCCGAGCAGCTAATCTGCCCAGAGTTTGGTCGGTACAAACCGGCGATGCTGCGTAGTAGAGTCGACTTGCCGCTGCCGGAAGGACCTACTAATGCCAACACTTCACCCGGTGCACAATGGATCTGCGCGGCGAGCGGTATGGGGCTGACTTGTGCCAAGCTCAGGTGCAGACCTTCAGACATGATCGTGCCTCTTGCCGAGTCGCGAAGTTGCGAAATAGGACAGGCTTATTGCGGCCAGAGAGATGATGAGGAGTACGGCGGACATTGTCGCAGCCGCCTCATTGTCGAAGGCTTGCACGCGGTCGTAGATAGAGATAGCGATGGTGCGGGTCTCACCCGGAATGCTGCCACCGACCATCAAGACGACGCCAAACTCCCCCAGAGTATGGGCGAAGGTCAGCACTAGCGCGGAGAGGATGCCAGGCCATGCCAGCGGCAATTCTATGCGGCCTAGAATTCGCCAGGGTGAAAGCCCGCAGCAGCGTGCCGCCTCACGCACCTCTTGAGGTATTGCTTCGAAGGCGCGCTGCATCGGCTGTATCGCGAAGGGGAGGTTGAATATTAGCGAGGCGATGAGCAGGCCGGCGAATGAGAAACTTAATTGCTGACCAAAGAGCGATTCGTATGCCTGACCAATGGGTGACCTAGCGCCCATTGCAACTAGTAGATAGAAACCGAGCACGGTGGGTGGCAATACTAGGGGTAGGGTTAGGAGGGCCTCAACGACACTCTTACTGCGGAACTGTGTCCATGCCAGATGCCGTCCCAAGAAAACGCCAACGGGCAAGAGAATGAGCATCGTCCAGAAGGAGAGTTCGAGAGACAGCTTAAGGGCGGACCAATCCATGTCTTAAACCTTATTGATCTTCGGGTAGGGCAAAGCCATAGCGTAGCATTATCTCGCGGGCAGGGGCGCTTTGGAGATAGGCATAGAAGTCTCTAACGTCCGCATTTGCCGTCTTCAATAAGACCATGCGCTGGCGCAGTGCTTGGTGCCACTGCTGCGGGATCAGGGCGAATTCGCCAAGCGCCGATACGTTGGGAGACAGCGCTAGGGAATAAGCAATGATTCCGCCTTGTGCGTTGCCAGAGGTTGCAAATTGCGCGGCTTGCGAGACGTTCTCGCCTAAGACGAGCTTGCCTTGCAGTGCATCCCATAGGCCGGCATGGCGTAGCGCCTCTTCTGCGCGCTCACCATAGGGAGCGTGTTCTGGATTGGCTATGGCGAAACGGGAGATACGACCAGAGTCGAGCGCGGCGCTTAGGTCTTGTAGCTGTGCATCGGTCTTTAGTCTGGAGCCATGGGGCGCGATTATGACGATTCGCCCTAGGGCATACAGTAGCCCCTCATCCTCCGTGAGTCCTGCCTCGCTTAGCTGCAGTACGTAAGATTCGTCTGCAGACAGGAACATCTGGAATGGTGCCCCTTCGCGGATCTGGCGGTAGAAATTGCCCGACGAGCCATAGACCACTTGAATCGTTTTGCCGCTGTCCGATTGGAACTGCGCACGTAGCTCTTCGAGTGCGAATTGCAGGTCCGATGCGGCGGCGATTGTGGCGCTTTGAGCGAGACTTGGTCCGCTAGCGATCGCGCAGCTAAAGGCGAGGGCAGCGAAGCAAAGGCGCGAGAAAAGGCTGGTCATCAATCGTTTCCTAGGCAGAGAGTCTGTAGAGCGCTATATCATTTCATATATAACGGTTCGGCGTCTAGAGATTCGGGATCTTAGGCGCTCGTACTTGGCTGTGTGTGCTTATGGGGAGTGCTATGATCTTGGTCATATAAGTGAAAGTCTAATGAAAGGGGGCACTATGTCTGGTCAGGGCGAATCCGCTTTGCGGATCGATTCATTATTCTCATTACGCGGCAAGGCTGCGCTGGTAACAGGAGGGTCTGGCGGGCTTGGTCTGATGATGGCCGAAGGTCTGCTGCGCAATGGCGTCAAGGTGTTTATCGCCTCACGCAATGCGCAGCGCTGCGCCGAGGCGGAGGCTGCGCTCGCTCCCTATGGAGACTGCATAGCAATCGCGGCCGATATTAACGATGCACAGCAACGGGCAGCTTTAGTGAGCAGGATTGAGGAGGAGTCACCCCAGGGCTTGGCAATCCTAGTTAACAATGCGGGCAGCAATTGGGGAGCCCCTCTTGAGGACTATCCGGATGCCGCTTTCGATAAGTTAATGAAGACCAATGTGAGTAGCGTGTTCGGGCTAACGAGAGATCTCTACCCCGCGCTGCTTCGTGCCGCTAGCGGCGAGGCGCCTGCGCGTGTCATTAATATTGGGTCGATGGATGGCCTACAGGTGCCCGTGGTGCAGCGCGTGCCAACCTTCGCCTACTCGGCTAGCAAGGCAGCCTTGCATCATCTTACCCGCACCCTCGCGGTGGAGTTGGGGCCCAAGGGTATTACCGTCAATGCGATTGCGCCGGGCTTCTTCGAGTCTAAGATGACAGACTATGTTTTGGATCATTATCAGCAGGATATTGAAGATGACTGCCCCTTGGGGAGGATTGGGACTCCAGAGGATATCGTGGGCATATTGGCGTTTTTGTGCTCGCGCGCAGGGGCCTATGTGAATGGCGCGGTCATTCCATTGGATGGGGGCACACATCTTAGTAAGGGCAAGCGCGAATGGATGGCGGAATAAATAAAAGGCTTGTCCATTCCCATCAATACTTGTTAATTTATGATAATAGTCGACGGTGGTATTCACGATACTAATACCACCTATTGAAACGAATGATTGAGGAAAGGGGGGGAGCAAAGTGAGCCTATTCGATCTAACAGGGAAAGTGGCATTGATTACGGGCTCCACGAAAGGCATTGGTTTGGCGATCGCTAGCCGTATGGCTGAAGCGGGGGCCCGCGTGGTGATATCGAGCAGGAATCAGGATGCCTGTGATGAAGTCGCCGCGCAGATCAATGCTGGAGGGGGGCATGCCGTCGCAATCGCCTGCAATATTAATTACAAAGAGCAGCTTCGCAATCTGGTTGAGCAGACTGTTGCCCAGATTGGCGCAATTGATATTCTCGTTTGTAATGCGGCATTGAATCCGCACTATGGTCCGTCGCAGGGCATACCCGACGAGGCATTCGATAAGATCATGAATGCCAACATCGGCAGTGCCCACCGTCTCTGCCAGCTGGTTATACCAGGCATGGCGGAGAAGGGCGGTGGGGCAGTCGTCATCGTCTCGTCAATCGCAGGCCTAAAAGGCAGCAAAGTTCTGGGGGCCTATGGCATATCCAAAGCCGCCGACATGCAATTGGCGCGTAATTTGGCGGTTGAGTGGGGACCTAAGAACATACGCGTAAACTGCATTGCGCCGGGCTTGGTGCGTACCGATTTCGCGAAGGCACTGTGGGAGAACCCAGAGACTTACGCGGCAACGGTCTCGACCTATCCGCTCCGACGCATCGGCGAGCCAGATGAGATAGCCGGTGCGGCCATCTATCTTGCATCTTCCGCTGGTAGTTTCACTACCGGACAAACCATCGTCGTCGACGGTGGCGGTACCATCGCTAGTTAAGCTAGACACTGAATTTCATAACAGCCACGGGCTGGCACGGCAGAGGATATCAACATGATGGATTTAGGCTTATCTAGTGAAATGGTCGAGATTCGCGAGAAGATTCGACAATTCGTAGAAGTAGATGTTGAAGCGGTCGAGAGTGAATATCACGAACAAGTTTCGATTGGAGATCGCTGGTCGCACACACCGCGGCAGGACGAGATTCTAGAGGGTCTAAAGGCGAAAGCTCGTGCGTTAGGTCTATGGAACTTCTTCCTTCCCAAGAGCCAGGGTGGTGCGGGCATAAGCAATCTGGAGTACGCGCATCTCGCTGAGATTATGGGTCGTAGTCGACTTGCCTCGGAGTCTTTCAATTGCAGCGCACCAGACACAGGAAATATGGAAGTATTGGAGCGCTATGGTTCCGAAGAACAGAAACAGCAGTGGCTCAAACCACTGCTAGAGGGCAAAATCCGCTCTGCCTTCGCAATGACAGAACCCAATGTAGCTTCTTCCGATGCCACGAATATATCGACCTCTGCGGTGCTCGACGGCGACGAATGGGTCATCAACGGTGAGAAGTTCTATATCTCTGGTGCCGGTGATAAACGCTGCAAGATCATGATCGTCATGGTGATCACTGATCCAGAGGCTCCGAAACACAGTCGCCAATCTCAAATTCTTGTGCCAATCGATACCCCCGGAGTCGACATATTGCGTCCGATGGAAGTGTTCGGTCGTGATGACGCTCCCCATGGTCACATGCATATTCGTTTCTCAAATGTGCGAGTCCCAAAGGACAATATTATTTTGGGCAGAGGGCGTGGGTTCGAGATATCACAAGGACGCTTAGGGCCAGGCCGAATCCATCACTGCATGCGTTCAATTGGCGCGGCCGAGAAAGCATTGCAGCTACTGTGCGAGCGTTCTGTTAGTCGAGAGGCATTCGGTAAACCTCTCGCGGAACTCGGTGGCAACTACGATGTAATTGCCGACAGCCGAATCGAGATAGAGATGTGCCGTCTCTTGGTCTTTAAGGCCGCATGGTTGATGGACACTATAGGCAACAAAGCAGCGCGAGATGCGATTTCACAGATAAAAGTTGCGGTACCAAATATGGCGCTTAGGGTCATTGATCGCGCGATTCAAATGCATGGCGCAGCGGGGGTCTCTCAAGACTTCCCATTAGCGGCGCTGTGGACAGGTCAGCGCACTCTAAGGCTGGCCGATGGACCTGACGAAGTTCATCGCCGTGTTATTGCTAGAAAGGAGTTAGCTAAGTACAAGTCATAAGGAGCCGCGGGCACTAGCCTGCTGCCAGATAATCCAAATGCGCTGCTACCCCGTAATCTATAAGGTAGCAGCGCATTTTTTTTATCTCGACATTATTAGAAGGAACTACGCGTGAAAATTGCCATTATTGGATCGGGCATCTCCGGGCTCACCGCAGCCTATTACCTCCATAAGACTCGCGACATTACGCTTTTCGAAGCCGAGGATAGACTCGGTGGCCATACCGCCACTATCGATGTCGAGGTGGGGGGGCGTGCCCATAGCATCGACACGGGTTTTATCGTTTTCAATGACTGGACCTATCCTAAGTTCATAGAATTAATGGACGAGGTTGGGGTTGAGTCGCGTCAATCGGATATGAGTTTTAGCGTAAGTTGTGAGCGCACGGGTCTCGAGTTTGCCGGCGTGGATGGACGTCTCGATCTGCTCAATGGCCTATTCGCGCAACGCCGTAATCTGCTATCGCCTTCGTATATCAACTTGCTGTTGGATATCGTTCGCTTTAATAAGATAGCCATAGCAGACGTCGAGAACGGCCACATCGACCATAGCATTACCTTGCAGGATTACATAAAGAAGTACCGGCTAAGCAAAGGCTTCCGCGATTTCTATCTTATCCCTATGGCCTCGGCCATCTGGTCGACTCCCTTTGCGCAGATGCTCGATTTCCCGATGCGTTTCATGTTGCCCTTTATGTATCGTCACGGACTACTCAGTGTCAGCAATCGACCTAAATGGCGCACCATCGTCGGGGGTTCTTCCCAGTACATCGAGCCCCTGAGTGCGGGATTTAGAGACCGCATTCGCCTATCTACGCCGGTGCTCGGAGTGGAGCGCTTCGATGATCAGGTGCAAGTCTGCACGTCAGCGGGCAATGAGGGCTTCGATCAGGTCATCCTCGCCTGCCATAGCGATCAGAGTCTGAAGCTTTTGACGGATGTGAGCGCTGTTGAGCGCAACACTCTCGAGGCAATTCGTTATCAAGCCAATGAGGTTGTGTTGCATACCGACATAGGACAATTACCACGCAATCGACGCGCGTGGGCTAGCTGGAATTATAGGCTTACAGAGGGTGGCGAGAATTTGTTGCCGAAGGTGACCTACGACATGAATCGTTTAATGGGCATCGAGGCTAAAGAGCGTTTCTGCGTCACTCTGAATAATTCGGCGGACATCGCGCCGGAGCATGTGCTGGGTCGCTTTGACTATGCCCATCCGATATTCACACATGAGGGTGTGGAGGCTCAGGAGCGTTGGGAGGCGATAAACGGTCAGCGCCGCACATGGTTCTGCGGCGCTTGGTGGGGCAAGGGCTTTCATGAGGATGGCGTGGAAAGTGCCCGACGCGTCGTGGATGCGCTAAGCGCGGCGCACCCATGACTCGGCAATTAAGATAGCCAGTCGAAGTGTTTAGTTAGGCTGGTGAGCTTGAAGCCACGATCAGGAGTTTTGTCTGTCGCTTTGTCATCCTCTAGAGCAGGGCCTTGAATGACTCTAGTGGTGAAGCTGTCGATATCGAACATGACAAGACTCGCCTGCTCTTGGGGTAGCAACGCCGCGGGGGTAATGCGAGGCGTTTGCGCGAATAGTAGGGCGCGGTCGATCGGTGACCACTGCAGATTGGAGAGCGTATCTTGAGTGCTCAGCACAGTAACTGGTGAGTTCGGCAGATCGGTAGAGCCCAACAGTAGGCTAGAGCCTTCATCGCTATAGCTAATCATGGCAAACAGTCGGCCATCGCGCGAGAGCACGGGCTGATTAGCACTATAGCTAGCATCCGAAGAAGCGATATTGAAGCCATTGGAGCTGCTCGAGGCGACCTTCTCGAAACGGCCGCCGATGAGAGTGCTCAACGCATCGGACCCGCTTAGATTGATGTCGGCCAGCGGCGCACTTGTGTCATTGGTCTGCGGATTAAAAGAGAAGCCTTGCAGAGAGACCACGACGATGGCTAGCAGCGCCAGCGTGCCCATCGCCCATTGCTTCGCATGGGAGTGCCAAAAGCCAGGCAAGGCATCGGAGAGGGCGGTTGCAGAATTCAGCTTTGGCTGCTGCGCGCGCTCTGGCTCTTGTGTGCTCTGGCGCGGGCTCGGCTGCGGGATATAGTCGCGAACCTGGCATTGGGCGCTGAGCCGATATCCGGTCTTAGGAATAGTGTCGATCAGGCGCTTAGGGCTGTCGTCTAGCTCGAGCTTCTTGCGCAGCTCGGATACGGCACGGGTCAAGGAGTTCTCGTTGACAATGACCTTAGGCCAGATCTGATTAATGAGGTAGTCACGGGTCTGCACAGTGCCAGGCGCGCTCGCTAAGAGACACAGCAAATGCATCAGGCGCGGCTCTAAGGAGCGTTGCTCGTCCGTTGCAAGGCTGCGCATTTGATTCGCGGCAGGATCCACCAGCCACCCCTCGATAACGAAAGGAGTTGCCCGGCTGCTGCCTTCTTGTTTCTGTGTCGCCATCTCGATTTCCATCATAGTACTTGCTCTTGGTCGACTATTGATTGGTTCTCTTCACTGCTCTGCGTGATCGTCTACAGGCTTTGACTGCATTGCGCTGTGGCGGTTCCGTGGTCGTTACATCTTGTTACGTAGTGGCTACTAATCTTAGATTCAAATTCTAGCTGAAATTTTCCGATTTCTGCATGTAATTCCTGTTTCTTCACCTTTTCTGGACAAAAAGTTCATTGATTCCGAAGGTAAAGCGTTCTGCGCTGCTCGAGAATTGGCCCCATGAACAAAACAGTCTCGTCGCCACGAGGGACTATCGAAGCATGAATACCTTTAACTAATGGGGTCTCGACATGAAAAAACTAGTGCTAAGTTTGGTTTTATTCACCTCTTTAAGCAGTGCGGCAGTGAGTACTGCATTTGCCGCTCCACTGGCCGAGCGGGCATCTCTGGCGCCTATGCTAGAGCACGTCACCCCAGCCGTGGTGATTGTGTCTACAACACAGACCGCTAACGTACCTGAATCCTTGCGCAACTTGGACGAGAGCGAACTGAGACGCTTCTTTAGCGACCCGTCTGCTCGTGGCCTGCAGTCAAGCCCAGGCCGCCAAGTTCGAGGCATGGGCTCGGGTGTAATCGTAGATGCCGACAAAGGCTATATCGTGACCAATAATCACGTGATCGCCAATGCCGATGTGATCAATGTCGCCTTGCAGGATGGCCGCGAGTTCAAAGCCACTCTGATTGGCAGCGATCCAAGCACCGATGTGGCGCTACTGCAGATTGACGCGACAGGGCTAGAGGCTCTCCAGCTAGCCGAGATCGACGAGGTGCGTGTGGGTGACTACGTTGTGGCCATTGGCAATCCCTTTGGCGTAGGCCAGACGGTGACACAGGGTATCGTCAGTGCTCTGGGGCGTGGCGGACTCAACAACGACAACTATGAGGATTTCATTCAAACCGATGCGGCGATCAACATGGGCAACTCTGGTGGCGCGCTGGTCAATCTGGATGGTGAGCTGATAGGCATCAATACCGCCATTATCAGTGGCAGTGGCACGAGTGCGGGCATCGCCTTCGCGGTACCCGTCAACATGATTGCCGCGGTAATGGATCAGCTAGAGCAATTCGGCGAGGTGCGCCGCGGACAATTGGGTGTCCAAATTCAAGATCTGACCAGCGCGATGGAGTCTGCTCTACAAACTGGCGCGGGAAGAGGCGCGTTGGTGACTAGTGTGCTGCCAGGCAGCGCCGCGGAACGGGCAGGTCTGGAGGTGTCTGACGTGATTGTGGCTGTGGACAAGGACTCCGTGGATAGCGGCCGAGATCTTCGCAATATCGTTGGCTTGCTCCGCCTCAACCAAGAGGTAACGCTGCAGGTCTATCGCGATGGCAAGAAGCAGTCTCTCAATGCGGTGATCGGTGGGGTGGAAGAGAGCGTCGCTGCCAATGAGGCGCAACCCAACCGCAGTCTTGCAGATCCAGAGTTTCTCGGTGCCCAACTGCGCAATCTCGATGCGTCGCGTAATGCGGGTAATGGTGGCGTTGAAGTCGTCTCAGTCGAGCAGCAGAGCCCCGCCTGGCGTGCAGGTCTGCGCCCAGGCGATGTGATCTACGAGGTCAATCGCAATGATGTAGAGAGCCTGCAGGACTTTAACGAATTGATTGCCGGCCAGTCACCTGTGACTGCGCTATCAGTGGTACGCCAGAATCGCAGAATGTTGGTCATCGTGTCCTGATAGCAGCAGTGCTAAGGGCTTGATTCATGCTAGGACAAGAGGAGTTTCCTCGACAGATGTAAGTGGGAGGTAAGCACGACTTTAGCAGTCGCTGTGCCTGACTTTGGCCGATCGTGGTACGCCCCGATCGGCATTTTTTTTGCTCAGAAAAAGTGTCTAACTGACTTTGCCTAGCGGTTTGCAATTCGCTGCGATCGTGCTAACGTCCTGCGCCACTAGTCGCTGTTATCTATTTTAGTTTCTCCGGAGTGACCCGTTGAGTTTGTACACTAAGCCATTTTTCCGCCTCGTCACCACGCTATTAATCGCCTCCTGTGCCTCTACGCAGGCGCTAGCGCAGGGAACGCCTGTCCAAACTACACTGGCGAATCTGGGTAGCCCCGGCACTCTTATCGATCCTCTCGAAGTGGCAATTTATGAACCGGATTTCACGGAGTATCTCACTTGGCTAGATACTGAGATCAACACCCTAGGCGTGCCTGGGGTTGCTATGGCAGTGGTCAGTTCAACTGACACCTTGGATCTGCACACATGGGGAGTGCGCACCGCTGGCGAGGATGTGCCGGTTGATGCCGATACCCTGTTCCGCATCGCATCTGTGTCCAAGACCTTCGCAGGCGCTGTTACCGCGAAACTAGTGCACGATCGCAAACAGTCTTGGGATACCCCTATCGTGAGTATTCTGCCGCAGTACTCGATAGGCACACAGGATAGCTCGCGGGAGATGACCTTGCGCCATGTGCTAAGCCACAGCACTGGGCTCATGCCACACGCCTACTCGAATATGCTGGACTCCGGCGTTGCCTATGAAAAGATTCAAGAAAAATTTAGAGAAATCCCAACGGTTTGCCCGCCCGGGCGCTGCTATGGCTATCAGAATGTCGTGTTCTCTCTAGTCTCGGACGTAGTAGAGGTTTCCGAGCATGAGAGCTATGAGCAATATGTGCAGGAGCGCATATTCAATCCCTTAGGCATGCACACGGCCTCGGTAGGCCTTAGCGGCTACACCGATTCGCTCAATGTCAGTTCCGCCCATCAATTTGGTGGCGAGACCTGGCGTATTGCTCGCACCAATGCTGCCTACTACTCGGTGGGCCCTGCAGCGGGTGTCAATGCGAGCGTGAAAGACATGATCATCTGGGCGCAGGCGAATCTAGGTGCCTTCCCCGAGGTGATGCCCAGCGATGTGCTCAGTGAGCAGCAGACACCCACGGTAGAGACTCCGCGCGGAAGCTATTTCAATCGTTGGCCCCGTCTAGACAAAGCATGGTATGGCCTGGGTTGGCGAATCTTCGACTACGCGGGTGTCCGCGTTATTCACCACGGTGGGGGAGTGCGAGGGTTTCGTTCCGAGTTGGTACTAGTGCCATCATTAGACATTGCCATGGTCGTCCTGTTTAATGGCGAGACCTCATTAGCAAACGATGTAGTACCGCATTTCTTGGACAATATCCTGCCCTAACTAAACAACGTGTAGGAGCGCCTGCCCTCGCAAGGGGTCAGTGCCGCAGCAGATCATTCTTGTAGGAGCGCCTGCCCCCCCTTGCGAGGGCAGGCTCTCCTACCATTTTTCCCAACATTTAAGAGGCCTGACCTTTGAACGCAGTTCATGAATTACTCAATTCCCACCGCAGTATTCGAAAATTTACCAATCAGCCTATAAGCGACGAACTCTTGGCGACTATCCTGCGCTCCGGCCAGGCCGCGGCGACCTCAAGCTTCCTACAGGGCGCCACAGTGATTCGCGTGCGCAATCCTGCCAGCCGAGAAAAGCTCGCGGCATTTGCGGGTAATCAGCCCTATGTAAGCAGCGCGGCAGAGTTCTTCGTGCTGTGCGCGGACCTCAAGCGTCCGGGTAATTGCTGCGTGCAATATGACAAGCCCTTCGAGGGCGACTACACAGAGCATTTCATCATCGCCACCGTGGATGTGGCACTGATGGCGCAGAATATGGTGGTGGCCGCCGAGGCGGCGGGCCTAGGCATCTGCTACATCGGCGGGCTGCGTAATAATCCTCGCGATGTCTCCGACCTGTTGCAGCTACCCAAAGGCGTCTACCCAGTATTTGGGCTCTGCCTAGGCTACCCAGATCAGGATCCGGAGTGTAAACCGCGCCTGCCTTTAGAAGTCATCGTGAAGGAGGATGTCTATTCCGAAGAGGGGGATGCGCAGCGCATTGCCGAGTACGACGAGCGAGTGCGTGAATACTACAAGCAGCGCACTGGCGGGGGGCATGGTATCGCGTGGAGCGAACAGGTAGCAACCCTGCTCAGCGAGAAGGCGCGCCCGCATATGCGCCAATTCCTCGCCGACCAAGGCTTCAAGATGAAGTAAGAGCTTTAGACTACCCGCTCGCTACGCAGTGTTTGAATCTCCTGCTCGGAGTAACCTAACTCTGTTAAGAGCTGGTCTGTGTGTTCGCCAAGTGTTGGGGCGCGGTGCCTTATGCTTGGTGGGGTCAGAGATAGCGACACCGGTGGTCCCATCACTGGCGCAGCTTTGCTAAGACCGGGATAGTCCAAGCGGTGCAATATTCCCGTGGCTGCCACATGGGGATCGTCCAACACGTCCTGAGGCGACATCACCGGCCCGGCGGGCAGGCGCGCCTCCTCCATTTCTGTCAGAACCTGTGCAGAGCTACGCTCCGCGCACCACCTTGCCAAGCGTTCACTGATAATCTCGCCATGGTCCCCACGGCTGATGTCATCGCGAAAGCGCGGGTCCTCTAGCCAGTGGGGTTCACCCATTAAGCTCACCCAGCGCTCGAACAGAGGGCCTCCCACACTCTGCACTAACACCCAGCCATCTTTAGTCCTAAACGTGTCTGCCGGCGCCGAAGTCTGAGAGCGGTTGAGGGTGGCTGTGCGGTTGATGGCGAGGGCGTCTTGCTCAATGGCAATGCCATTGGTGTAGGTTAGCGCCGTGTTGAATAGCGAGGCCTCTACCACTTGGCCGCGTCCAGTCTTCTGCCGCTCGAATAGTGCCGCCATGGTGCCGTAGGCGCTCAGACTCGCAGTGCCGAAGTCGACGAAGGGGGCGTAGGACTTGACTGGCTGCTCCGGCGTACCGGACATATACATAGCCCCGGACATCGCCTGCCCGAGCCCATCGAAGCCCACGCGGTTGCTATAGGGCCCGCCGCTACCAAAGGCTGAGATGAGGGTCAGGATAATATCGGGCCGCACGGCGCGCAGACTCTCGTAGTCTAAGCCCATTGCTTTCAAGGTGTCGGGCGGCAAGTTTGCAATCACGACATCGGCGCTGGCCACGAGTTTGCGTACTATCTCTTGCCCCTTTGGCTTCATAGGGTTCAAAGTCATGCCAAGCTTATTGCGACCAACTTGCATGAATAGTGCGCCATCACCCTGTTCGCTGATGGGGGAGAGGAAACGGTCCTCACTCCCTTTTACCTTCTCAATGCGGATGACCTCGGCGCCCAGATCGGCCAGAAGACTGGCGCAGAATGGACCGGCAATATAGCGACCGAAGTCCAAAACTCGGATGCCTTCTAGCACTTTATTAGATGTCATGCGGTACTCCCCCCCGGAGTGATAATGTGAATTAGCGACGGAATATTAGCATAGCCTTTGGATCACTGAGCTTTTGTGAATACTTGATGGAGGTCACAAATTTAGCCGTAGTGGCCAAAATGGGCGAGCTTTTTGTGAGCATGTTAACAACATAGAACCCTAGCAAAGCCCATAATCACCCCAAGTCGAGAAGAAAGTAGTTACCTCCGACTCGTCGAGCCGCAGTACCGACACAGTAATCGCCTCAACTAGAGACTGAAGGAGCCAACGCCATGAGTGCAGACATTCAACATATTCGTAACGTGCAAGCTTATCGTGAGCTGTTGGCGATTCTGCAGAAACCTTATCAAGACGTATGTCTAGTTTGCGAAGGCACAGGCAAGGTGTCTAACTCGCACGTCTGCCTGACCTGTAAGGGCAGTGGCCATCGCTGGTTGAAACTCATCTAAGCTGCTCCCTAGGCGGGGCCATCAATGTGCCTCGCCATTGCACTCGATTCTAGCCATCTGTTAATCCCCCATCCCTTCCTCTACAATGAATCTCAAAACGAATTCGACCGCACAGAGGGTTAACGCAAATGCGCTATATCGGTTCTTTACTACTTGTCCTTTCCAGCTCTTTCCTAATCTCCTCCACTAGCCTTGCCCAGACCGCTCCGGACGACGCCTATATTTATGCTCCCGAGCGCAGCACTGGGGGTATTGGTCGGTTCTATATGGGGCGAGAAATCTCTGGCGTGATGGGCTACCAAGCCGCGCAGTGGCTGGAGCGCCCAGAGCGTATTCAGGAGGAAATGCCCGATGAGATGGTGGCGAATCTAAAGCTGCGGCCTACTGATGTCGTTGCCGATATCGGTGCAGGTTCTGGCTATTACACGTTTCGCATGGCGGAACTGGTGCCTCAGGGCAAAGTCTTAGCGGTCGATATTCAGCCACAGATGCTGGAGATGATCGAGGAGAGAAAGAGTGCGGAGATGGTCAGCAATGTCGAGGGTATCCTCGGTGACATCGACGACACCCATTTACCTGCCGATCAAGTCGACCTCGTCTTGCTCGTGGATGCCTATCACGAGTTCTCCCATCCTTGGGAAATGATGAGCAGCATCGTGGAAGGCTTGAAGAGTGGTGGCCGTGTTGTGCTGCTCGAGTATCGCGCCGAAGACGCCAGCATCCCTATTCGTCCGCATCACAAGATGACGCAGGATCAGGTGAAGCGCGAAATGGCAGTATTCGATATGGAATTTATCGAAACGCTAGACTTCTTACCTTGGCAGCACATGATGTTCTTCGCCAAGAAATAATGCCCCACTAGATCACATCTGGATGATTTGCTCGCGCAGTTCGGCCATACGCGCGAGCAGTCGATTCTGCGTGCCGATAGCGATGCCCGCTTTGTTCATCGCCGCCATCAAGTCCTCAACGATCGCGTTGAAAGCAGCAACTGTCACATTCATACCCACATGAGTATCGATAAGCGTGTCGCCGGTGTATACACAAGGCCCATCGGTGAGCATGCACAGATGCTCGATAAAGAATTGCCGGAAGCGATCGACATTGGCGTCTTCGAAATAGGCGATAACGCGATCGTCATAGGCGATCTCCATAATGAAATTATCAGCAATTTCTTCAACGCCAGCTTCTCCGCCTAATGCGGTGTAGAGGTTTTCTGTGTCTTGCGTTCCACTACAGGCGCTCAACAATGCCGCCAGAGTCAGCGCGTAGAAACTCTTGCTAAAGGAAAACTCGCTAATGACGCTCACCTATAGGGCTCCCTGTATCGAAAGATAAAAACCGTTTTGTTGCGCAGCGCCGGCGATCTCGCCCAGCATGACATAGGCCCCAGTGACCGAGAAATGTTTGTTGGGGAACCAAGCCACGAAAACATCGGTCGCCTCGTCTTCGCGCAATGCACTTAGATTGTCTGGCTTTTGTCGATACTCCGCACCGATAGCGATGCTGCGGGTTAAGAACATGGCGGCAGCGACTTCGACCTGCACGCGGGTATCGCGATCGTCGCCGCCATAGCCTAAGAGTCCATACTGATTTGCCTTCGAATAGCGTAGGTTCACGTTGAGCATGCTTGTGCGATGGAAGGGGCCGTCTATCCAAGCTCGCGCCGCACTAACATACAAGTCTGTGCCATTGTCATCCACAGCTCCTACAGCTCGTGCTGTAGCGGGGTCGAGTAGCCGATTGCGCTCAATGCCAGCGGCGATTTGCGGCAACTTCCCGTAAAGCAGATCCCCGGCGACGCGTACTTTAAGGCCGTATTTGTCTTGTGCAATCTGCGCGTCATTGGCTTTTATGGTGAAGCGCTGTCGCGCATAGGACAGCTCGACGCGGTCGTTAAAATTCACAGCAGCGCCTGCTACCTCCAAAGTGAAGTCGTCGAGATCGGTGTAGGTAGTGAACGCCGTGAAGCCTCGTTGTTGTTCCGAGGCAAGGCTAGTCAGAGTCGCCCACGCTATAAGCCCGCCGCCGCCTGCGCCACTGACAGAGCTAACGCCGCCGGTGCCTTTAATGCGGCCATCCGCATGTGCGCTGACGCAGGGGACAAATAGGCTAACAAGGAGTAGGTAGGGAGCAATAGAGAGTTTCATTGTATTAATCACGTAGTGCTCTAAAGCCGAAGACACGTTCCGGATTGTTAATATTGAGTTGAACCTCCAGGGTGCCACCTTCATTCACAGAGGCAGTGCTCACCTCACGCCGATTGTCTTTGTCGGTCGACCATGGATGCCAGATAACTATCTGCTCTGGTATGGCGCTTTGATTAAAGCGCACTAAACCGCTCGCATCGCTAACGGAGAAGTTTTGCCACTCACTAACGTAGATGTAACCCACCATGCTGTCGTGAATATTACAGCCTAGCACCGCTATCCCGGACTGATCGAACGTGACTGGCGCCCCGGGGGAATCGGCATAGAGTTCCGTAGAGAATTGCTTTATCGCGGAGAAGGAATAAACGTGATGACGGATATTATCGTTGTTCGGAAAATTCACGCTCTGCCCTTTTTGAATGGCGACTACCATGGGCACAAAGCGTTTGTTTACCTGGTCGATGATAGCGATCTCCGACGAGGCCTCCGTAATCGCAGCTCCCGGGCTCTCGACTACTACATTGGCAACCGGCATGCCTTGTTGGTCAACCACTAATACGGCAAACTCCGCGGCGGAGACGTACGCTGCGGGTAGTCCAAGCACACAGAGAAAGGAGATAAACAGGGCAGGCAATTTTCTCGAGATCATGTTTTCCTAGTGAGAGCGTAGTTCAAGACTTATTAGTGTTTCTAAGCGATACAGCATGAAAATAGGCGCAATGCTGCCATTGCGCCCATTGTCGGCATTGTACGTTGTAGCCAGAGAATTGGATCTTAAAATTTAAAATCTATTCGCTGGGCTAATCACCTTAGGTTCTAGAAAGTAGTTCGAATCCTTAGCGCGACCTTCTGACCGCCGCCTGAGGAACAGGAGTCTTCGATCTCCGACAGTCTGCCCGCACTGACTAGGCCGTCATAGCGATAACGGTCACGACAAAATTCCGTTCCCAAGGTATTCATGGACTCTAAGCGGAACGTGATGTTCTCGAAGGCAACCTTAGAGACAAACAGCTGCAATTGAGGGCCCGGCAGGTATTGCTCAATGGTATCTACGTCGACGTTTTTCTCGCCACCACTAATCTCTTGGCTGAATTTGAAGCCATAGTTGAGGCCGTACTCTGGAATGTCGTGGCTGAAACCTAGCTCGACGTTGCCGCGTCGATTGAAGCGGCGATCGCTGCCGATAATCGGGTCATAGACACTTGAGTCGAATATGTTCACGGCGCTAGTGACAAGCGCATCGGGCATACCAAGGAACGCGAGTCGCGTGCTGGCATCGATAAAAATACCATAACGCTTGCCGCTACCGATGTTGCCAGTCGTGGACTGTGGGTCTGCTGGGTCGCTAGAGACGTTGATCTTGCCAATGATATCGTCGATGTCACGATAGAACAGGCGTGAATTCACGACACCGCCATCGTTAGGCAAGCGATACTGCAAACCGAGCTCGTAGCGCATCTCCTTTTCTTGGCTTAGGTCTGGGTTGCCAGCGTAAGTGTCTTTGGATGGGTCGGAATTGTTGGTCGTAGCCGTGAAGCTCGCGAAGCTTAATTGCGAAACAGCCCGCTCAGCCGTAGCGCGAAGCTGCACTGAAGGATTGAGATCGTAGCGGTAGTCGACTTTCGGGCGCAGGAAGCCGAAGTCGCGGCTGCGCTTCGCAGTACCCGATTGCTCGATAGTCGATGCCTCGTATAACAAGGTGCTCTCTAAGGTCATCTTGTCGTTGAGGGTCCAGTTGTGAACAGCAAAAGTCTCGTAACGCATCTCCTCAACAGTGGAGCCAGGGTTTGATGAGCTGAGAACGGGCGGAAGATCTCCATAGCTGGACGAAGGAGTGCCGGAAACGCCGGACGAACCAAGATAGAGTTCGGTGTCCAGAATCGTCTGGGCGCGCTCAAGGCCTAGTTGCATATCGTGGCCTTCGGTGATGCCCCAGCTATAACTCGCCTGAGCAATGCGCTCGCGTGTGCGCCTATTGGATTGCAGATACTGAGTCTTGTCCCGCGCATTATCGGTAGTCGTGAAGCGTTCGCGAGTTGAGTTGCGGATCTCTTCATTGCTGATAGCGAGTAGTTGGAAGCGGCTGCCATTGACGAAGCTATGTTCGTAATTGCCACCGATCTCCCAATTTGATTGCTCGTTGTCGGTTGCTTCTAACACAGAGCTATAGGGGGTGAAGAGGTCAGTGCGGGCAAAGGTGTCGCGGTCTACTTCCGAAGGGTGGGAGGCATCCGAGAAAAGGGAATTGAACTGAATGCGGTCCCGTGCAAAGTCGTAGCCAAGATTCATACTGGCTTCGACGGAGTCTTGGTCACGGAAATTGGACTCTCTCACGATTTCTGTCAGTGTCATATCGGGGTTGTAGTTGAACTCTTCGCGGCTGTAGCCGTTATAACGAGGATCTAACTTAAGCCCGAATAGATAATTGAGATTGCCAGTCTGACCACCGTAGGCGATCGAGGCACCTGGGTCGATCGTGTCATCGGCGTGGTAGTCCATGTTGACTTCTGCGGACAGGCTCGAGCGGGAGGAGGCCTCCTTCAATACGATGTTCACCACTTGGCTGGCGCCGCGAACGTCGAGTTCTGCAGAGCTACCACGAATGATCTCGATCCTATCCACTTGGTCGGCAGCGATTCTGCTCAGTTGATCGTTTGCCGAATTGTCTTTGCCTGCGATGCGCTTACCATTGATCAGCAAGTCTCCACCGGAGCCTAGGCCGCGGCCACCAGAGCCGCCACGCAGGTTGACGCCCGGGATGCGCGTGATCATGTCATTGGCGGAAACCGGTGTATATTGCTCGAAGAAGTTTGCTTCGTAGACAATGGTCGAGTTCTCGCTATTAGTCTCTTGAGCGTGCCCGAGCGTAGTGCCGATCAATGCGAGTGTGAGTGCGGAAAGGCGTAAACTGTTGCGGATAAAAGGCTGTAAAAATAGATGCCCAATTGTCATGTGATCTCCGGAATGTAACGATAAAACGCGATAACGTCGTTAGGGGTTCCGTTCAACGCCTGACATGGCACTGACCGAATTATAAAAAAGCGTAATGATACAGTAACTTAGCTAATTCTAGAAGTTACAAATTGTCAGGTCTTGCGAGCAAGCGCTCGAAAAAAGTGTTATTTTGCTCTTTTTGTCTTGGAGCGTTACGCCCGATATTCCGCTTTGGATTAGAGAGCAGCGGCGCAGACTTTGCGATTTAACGTGCATTTGCTCATAATGTGCGCGCTCTAAAGCGCCGCCATACATCCCCCAAGTAGGGATGGATATTGGTCTACAGGGCACGAGAGAAAATCTGTTTTTGCCTATTGGCCGTCGATTTAGGAGTTCAAGTATATGCAGCGCGAGTCCATGGAAGTTGATGTAGTGATCGTCGGAGCAGGTCCAGCTGGACTCTCCGCCGCATGTCGATTATTGCAGTTGGCCAAGGATGCAGAGCTGGAACTTAGCGTGTGTGTCTTGGAGAAAGGCTCCGAGATTGGCGCCCATATCCTCTCCGGCGCTGTTTTTGAGACTAGCGCATTAGACGAATTGTTCCCGGACTGGAAAGACCGTGGCGCCCCACTGAACACCGCGGTCACTGGCGACGATGTCTACTACCTTTCAGGTCCGACCAAAGGCATTAAGTTCCCAGGCTTACTAGTGCCTAAGCCCATGCACAACGACGGTAATTACATCATCTCTCTAGGTAATCTGTGTCGCTGGTTGGGCGAGCAGGCGGCCGAGCTCGGCGCAGAGGTGTTCCCGGGCTTTGCCGCAGCGGAGATTCTCTATCACGAAGACGGCAGCGTGAAAGGCGTTGCCACCGGGGATATGGGCGTCGACGCAAACGGCGAGCACAAAGACTCCTACGAGCCTGGGTTCGAGTTTCACGCCAAATACACAGTATTCGCCGAAGGTTGTCGCGGGCATCTAGGCAAGGAGCTGATCGAGCGCTTCAAGCTCGATGCAGACTCCGACCCACAGCATTATGGCATTGGCGTGAAGGAGATCTGGGAGATAGATCCGGCCAAGCACAAAGAGGGTTTGGTGGTCCACACGGCGGGTTATCCGATGATCGGTGCGAGCTACGCAGGGTCCAGCGGTGGCTTCCTCTATCATTCCGACAATCACCAGGTTTCACTTGGCCTAATCGTCGACCTTGGCTATAGCAACCCTCATATTAGCCCCTTCGACGAGTTTCAGAAGTTTAAGCAGCACCCGGTTATCAAACAGTATATCGAGGGCGGTAAGCGTCTAAGCTATGGTGCCCGTGCGCTTAACAAGGGCGGTCTTAATTCCCTGCCCAAGATGACTTTCCCCGGTGGCCTGTTGATCGGTTGCGATGCCGGCACACTCAATGCGGCTAAGATTAAGGGCAGCCATACTGCGATGAAGTCCGGCATGCTCGCCGCAGAAAGCTTAGTGGAAGCGCTGCAAAAAGCCGGTAGTGAAGGCGCTCCCGAGAAAGAATTGCTTTCCTATACCGAGCGTTTCCGTGGCTCCAAGCTTTACGAGGAGTTATACAAGACGCGCAATTTTAGTGCGGGCTTCCACAAGCTTGGGTTCTGGCTTGGCAGTGCCTTGGTATTCATCGAACACAATATCTTCGGCGGCCGTTTCCCAATGACATTCCGGGATCGCACGCCAGACTATGCGCAGATGAAGACAGCTGCGCAGTCTCCCAAAATCAACTACCCGAAACCCGATGGCAAGATTAGCTTCGACAAGCTGTCCTCTGTGTTTCTCTCCAATACTAACCATGCGGAGAATCAACCCTGCCATTTGCACTTGAAGGATCCGAGTATTCCCATTGGCGAGAATCTGCCGAAATTCGATGAGCCCGCGCAGCGCTATTGTCCTGCAGGCGTTTATGAAGTGGTTGAAGAGTCCGATGGCAGCAAACGCTTCCAGATCAATTCTCAGAATTGCGTGCACTGTAAAACCTGTGACATTAAAGACCCCGCGCAGAATATTCACTGGGTGACTCCCGAGGGCGGTGGTGGCCCGAACTATCCGAATATGTAAAAGGGATAGTAGGCGCGCCTCTCGGGCGCGTCTCTTGCCAAGCCGTTGTCGTGCAGAGTAATCTCAAGCTATCGCTAGTTACGGAGCACAACAATGCGCAAGCTGCTAGTGTTGTTAACAATGATCTCACTGCATGCCTATGCAGCCGATGATGGTGATTTGGCGACGGAACGCTGGTTTGCGAGTGAAACGAATAACTTCATCATTTACAGTCAGTTGTCGAAGCGACAAACCGAGCGCCACGCGAATGCGCTCGAGCATTGGCGTGATGCCGCTCTGCAAGTCTTGGGCGTAGCAGACTCCCAGCAACAAGACCCAATCAAAACCTATTTCTATCTCTTCGACGACGAGGATGACTACGCACTCTTTGCCGAAAGCAACGATACGGCGTATTTTTTCTCGTCTCCGCGCGCCAATTTCATCATTGCCCAAAGCAGCGATTCGGGCATCGACATGGCAAAGCACCACTACGCCCATTTCCTTATCAATAATCGCCCTATCGGCGTGCCGCGCTGGTATGAGGAGGGGATGAGCCAATATCTCAGCCGTTTGAATCCCGATGGGCGTGAGGTGGAGCTGCGCGGTTTTAGTGCGGATGACTATAGTTTGATCGCAACGGTTAACGCAGACTTAGCGCTCGATAACTTACTCTACGACGATACCGCTCTAGCCTCTCCAAGACTCATTCAGATAGCGAATCTCAAGTCGGCGTTCTTTGTGCACTTCCTGCGGCATGGACAGCAACGCGATGGTTTCGACGATTACAGCGACAAGCTGCAAGATTATCTTGGTTTTCTGCAGCAGGGGCGTAGCGAGCGCTTTGCCTACGATCAGGCATTCAATTTGTCGGTGCGTCGCATGGAGGAAGAGCTCGAGCGTTTCGTGGTGGAGGGCCAGAGCCGCGGCGACAGTGATCAGGACATATTCGCAATCGCAGAACCCAGTGAGTTCGAGGCATATGAAGCCCCGCGCGAGGAGATCGAACTGGCATTGGCAGAGATATCCCTGCACTCGGCGCGCTTTCACTTGTCGGCCTTTTACTTCGACCGTTTGCTGCAAGATGCTAAGGGCGGGGGGCGCGCAGCCTCCGGTTTAGCAGACGCCAATCGAATGCTCGCTGAGGATTCCGATGGCAGCGCCGGTAACCTTTCTGAGCAGGAGTTGGAGCTTAGTTATCAGCGCGCATTGGAGTTAGCGCCTCAGGATTTTCAGCTGCACTTAGATTTCGGGCAGTATTATGACAGCCTGCGCGACAACTGTGAGAACCCCTTGAACCCCGCACAATTGCAACGCGTTGAGCAAGGCATGTCGACACACTTTCGCAGCGCCTTGGAGTTGAACCCAGGCTCGGCCGAGGTGAATCTCTCCAATGCGCAACTCTATCTATTTGAAGGGGCGGATTGGCAACAGGGGCTAGTTTTCCAAGAGAAAGCCTTCGCGAGCCTGCCATCCGATACCTTTGTGATGGAACAGGCGATCGAATATGCAATCTTGGCGGGGAACTATGAAAGGGCCAAGTCCTTGATCGATCGCATGGCGCGCCCAATGCATTTTTGGGGAACGCCTATCTGGATTCGCGACTTGAGAAACCAACTACAGGCGGCAGAGCGCGGCCAGGTCTTCGATCCCTGTGCGCAGGTGCCGGAATAGGGAGTCGCTGCATGCACAATCTGTCCCGCCTTTTCTGTTGCCTAGCCATGCTAGCTTTTCCAGTCTCCCATGCTGCAGTTCTCGATCCCGAAAGCCCAAGCCAAGTGGTACTCGAAGAGATCGCTGCCGCGCTAGATGCTCAGGGACTCGATGTTGCCTTCAACCTCAATGTTGCAGACGTGGCACGTGGCACGCCCGAGCGTCCACGAGTGGGGGTTCTTGCGGATATCCCCGCGTTACTACTCCCCCTAAGTCCAGAGTTGGCATTGTGGGAAGAGGCGTTCCTCGCCACAGAGGTCGGTGCTGTCGCATTTCTTCGTGGGCAGTCCTCTGCAGGGCAGGTCGATGACTACGACAGCTTCTATGCCGCGTGGCTCAGCGCGCCTTTAGAGCAGCGCTATCTCCTTAGTTATGCGAGCGCGGATCATGGCAGCGCGGAGCAAGTGGCTCAGGTTCTGGCGCAGAGCCATCGAGTCTTTCATGTGCAGCCGCTAGGTTCGCCACAGCAGAGTCTCAATTCTGCAGTCCCCGTGCAGGAATTTGGAGGCCGACTTTACGCAACAGTAGGGCAGCGTTGGGTGCTCGATTCTGAGGCCGCACGTGAGCTGCGTAGTGAGCTTCCGGAGTTTCTCCTAATTGGCGAGAGTTTGCGCCGTAATAGCGATTCGGTATTGGACCCAGAGAGCCGCGCGCAGCGCCGCCTAGCCGCTGCGGAACCGGCGGTTTTCCTAAAGGAAAGCCTCGGTGACGAGTTCGAGGCGTCTACCATTCCTGAGATTATAGTACCCGGAGGAATAGCATTGGGCGAAAACGCGGTCTTACTAGGTGTAAGAGAGCTGCAGTTTTCGGATGCTGGTCTTACTGTAGTGGACGGGGCCGATGTCTCGAGAGTCCTGCCCCCGGAAGCTGTGGATATTTGGAAAGCTGCGTTTGACTTCGCGGCTCGCTCCGGCGAAATTGGCTCTGATGCCATTGTCGATATTGATGAGCGAGGCCGCGTCAAGATATCTACAGCGCTAGAGGACACTGATCTAGGCTTCGATATGGTCCACATCGATACCGAGCCATTTAATTACGTAACTCGCTTAGATGTGCGCAAGAGTGTAATAGTGGACAGTCGCGTCGAGTTCCTCAGTGCAGGGGCCCGCATCGATTTTAAGAGTGAATACGAAGTGCGTTTTCTTCAGTCCGATAGGATGCGCATTGCGCGCACACAGGCTGCCATCGTGTATCGCTATCAGTCTGAGAATGACACTGTAATGCACATAGACTCATGGGGCCCCGATGCGTTTAAACTCGAAGGCCGCACAGACTTCGACGCATTAGGGGCTAGTACGCAAAGAGTCGCACGATACGCCGCATGGATTGCCTTGTTTCGAGCCGTTCATGCACAGGAACTCGAGTTTAGCCACGGACGCTATGAGTTCCTTAAGTTAGAAAAGGCGGGAAGGTCAACGCCCTCTCGAATGTGAGTGAGATGAGTATTTCTGCGAAAAAACTTACTAGGCTAATCTCTGTTTGCTTATTGTGCGCGCTATTCTCTGCGTGCAATGTCATTCGTCTTGATCTCAATTTCGCCGACGATCGCAAGTTTGAGAGTCAGATTCTGGATCAACGTGAGGATCGCTATGCCGACATTGAGCCGATGCTGCTCAATGACGAAATCATTGCCTATATGCAAGAGCACGTCACGGATCTCTCTTCCGATCTGACGATAGTGGATAAGCTGCAAAGCCTTTTGTTTGACCCCGCTTATCTCAATATCGAATACGACGACAAAGTCACGCGTACTGCAGTGCAGACCTTCAACGACCGCAAGGGTAACTGCCTTTCCGTTGTGAATTTATACATTGCGATGGCGCGTTACTACGGTGTGGACGCGAAGTTTCAGACAGTGAAAGTACGCCCGAGTTGGGATAGGCGTGGCGAGATTTTAGTGCTAAGTCAGCACATCAATGCCCTGGGTCGCTTCAACTCCAGCACAGTATACGTGGTGGACTTCACGCCAGAGATTACCTTGCAACAACTCACCGCAAACATCGTCGATGACCGCGAGGCGCGGGCTCTTTATTTTAATAATCTAGGTGCCGAAAGCCTAATCGCAACGAACTACGAGGATTCGATCGCGTATTTCAAGAACGCGCTATTCCTAGACTCTGACTTGTCTATCGCATGGAATAATATCGGCACCGCCTATAGTCGTCTTGAGGAAAAAGCCACGGCCGAATACGCCTATCAGAAAGCCTATTCACTGGATCGTAGTAATGCGACCGCGATCAATAATCTCGTGCGCTTCTATCGGCAGAAGGGCGATCTAGAAACGTCGAATCGCTACGCTAAAGCAATCGAGCGCTTCAACAATAGAAATCCGTATTTTCATTACAATCTTGGTAGCATCGCCTATGCCGATGCGGATTATGAAACCGCACGAGATCACTTCTCAGAAGCGGTCAAACGTAAAGAGGCTGAGCCCGATTTCTATCTCGCCCTAAGTAAGACCTATGAGCAACTCGGCCAGCCTGTTGAGGCGGCGCGGCTATATCAGCAGGCAATAGAGAGTGTGCGTCTTGCTGGGCAGATTTACCTGCCCAGCAACAACAAGGTGCGTATCGTGGATGAGAGAACGATTCTAAGGCCTGCGAGCGCTGGGTTCAGCGTTCGCGCATCGCCTCTCTAGACAAATTCCACATTGAAGGAGTAGGGCATTAGCAGATCTTGTGCGGTGCCCTGCGTACTAGGATTCGCCAACTTCACAGTCATCACTAGGCCGCTCTTCTTATCGAGGCGTCCGCTAATACTGGCCTCTATTTGCTGATCTGCAAACAACTCGCCCAAGACGATCTCGGTGATGCGCTGCCGCAATGCCGGTCTAAAAATCTTTCCGACAGCGGTCAGTGGCATGGCGTCTACGAACTCGATGCGTTTGGGTATCGCGGCGCGCTCGGAGATATGCTTTTCGCCATAGGCCAGCAATTCCTCTGCACTACACTCTGCACCGGGTTTCAATTGAATGAAGGCCATCGGCAACTCGCCGGCATAGGCGTCTGGCAGGCCAACGGCAATGGCACTCGCGACGGCAGGGTGTCCGGCAAGACCCTCTTCTATAATTGCGGGGTCGATATTATGTCCGCCACGAATGATGAGGTCTTTAGCGCGACCTGAGAGATAGAGGTAGCCTTTGTCGTCTAGATAGCCAAGGTCGCCAGTGTTGAACCAACCACCCTCAACCCATGCGATAGCATTGTCGCTTTGGGCCTTATAACCACAGAACACTTGTGGTCCTTTCACTAGGATCACACCGTTCTCGCCGAGTTCACACTCTTTGACGATCTTCCCCTCATTGACATGAGCGATACAAATCTGCGAGTAGGGTAGGCGCATGCCCACGCTGCCTGGCGGTTGCCACAGCGGTGCGCGAGAAATGAGTGCGGTCGTCTCCGTCATGCCGTAGCCATTGGAGACTTCGACATTAAAGTTCTTCTCGAAACTCTTCTCAAAGTTTGGGGAGAGTGGCGCCGCGCCGGAGTTGATATTAGTAAGGCTGCTGATGTCTGCATCGCCAACAGGAATCTGGGTAAGTGCCATGAGAACGGTTGGTACTGTCGAGAAGCCTCGCACCTTGAAGCGATCGATATGGTGCCAGAAATTCTTCATGCCCTCGGGTGAGCGGAACCCGGCAGGTGTTAGCAGCAGCACGCGGTAACCCACGCTAAAGGCCGCAACGCCTTGGATGATGACGCCATAGATATGGAACAAGGGCAGGCCGCACAGTATCGTATGACGATGCATATGCGCGGTATAAATTTGCATCAATTGCCCGAGAAATGCCATGTTGCCGTGAGTAAGCTGCGCGATTTTCGGGCGGCCTGTTGTGCCGCCTGTGTGGAAGTAGGCTGCAACTTGATCTGGAGAGAATACACGCTTGCTGTTTAGCTGCTCAGGATCTTGCTCGGCAATAGCTGCGTCGAAATTCAAGACTTTGACGTGCGGGCTATCTGGAATGCTGGGTTCGCTATCGGTGAAGTGTGGGTGCGTTACCGCCAATACTGTGTGCACATTCGGCAAGCGGTGCAGAATCTGCGTCAACTTAGTCCACAAGTCTGTATGCGGGGAGGCTCCAAGGCAGATGACGACCTTCGAATCGGCTGCTTCGATGATCTCGGCGATGTGCTCTGCCTCGAGCATAGGGTTAATCGGGTTCGCGATACCGGCAGCTTGCGCGCCCCAGATTGCCGGATGGCTCTGCGGCATAATAGGCAGCAGGATCGATACGGAGTCTTGGGTAGTAATTCCAACGCTGTGCAGTAGGTTTGCAGTCTGGGTGATACGCTGCGCCAGTTGCTTAAAGCTGATGGTCTCCGGCGTCTCGTCGCGCCTTCCGCTCAAGAGAAACTCGATGGCTGGCTCATCACCAAAACGCTTAGCGCTCTGTTGGAATAGAGAGTAACTGTCTGTATGGGGAAATTGCGAAAGAAGGGGCTTTTTCTCAAATGCCTCTACGCTTTCGATGGTTTCCAGAAGTGGTTCTTTTGCAGGTGTCTTACTGTAATCGATCACGGTATTGCGCGCCCCCTTTTATTGTATTCATTGGCACTGCTTCATGTCTCGGTGTCTGCCTCGGTGCGCTCCATGTACCGCTGCGTAGTGCAGCTTATATCACCTCACAAAGTTTCTTGCCAGTGCCGTGGCCGCCAATAGCTCTGGCTATCTCTACCGCTTTCAAGCAAAATTGCCCGCAGAAAATGATTGTGAATTACTTGAAGCACAAGCTTCGGTTAAGCGGTCTACGTCCATGTCAAACCTGACGCTTTTGTCTTGAATACAATCTGGAGTTATTTATGAGCAACACCCTTTTGAAAGTGCTTGGAGTTAGTGCCGCGGTCGCCCTTTCTTCCTTAGTATTCGCCCAGCAAATGGAGAAGAGTCCTGCTGCAGATGGCGCGCAGGCCTATATCGTATCGCCTATGGATGGCGCCACTGTGCCTACTACCTTCGATGTCGTGTTCGGCTTGAAAGGCATGGGTGTAGCACCCGCAGGCACGCAAGTTAACAACACCGGGCACCATCATTTGTTGGTTGATGCGGCAGAGCTGCCCGACCTCGATATGCCATTGGGCGCGAATGTCACCCATTTCGGTGCTGGTCAAACGCAAACGACCCTGACGCTCACTCCAGGCCAGCACACATTGCAGCTGATCCTTGGGGACCATATGCATATCCCTCACAACCCAGCAGTGGTATCCGAGAAAATCACGATCACCGTCCGCTAAGTTGTCTGCTTTGAAATTAAGTGTATTAGATCAGTCCCCCATTCGTAGTGGGGGAAGTGCCACGCAGGCGCTAGCCGAGACGGTAGCGCTTGCGCAGCATACAGAGGCGCTGGGTTTTCATCGCTTCTGGGTGGCGGAGCACCATGGCTCGGAGAGTTTCGCTGGCTGCGCCCCAGAGCTACTGTTAGCTCAGATTGGAGCCAAGACCGAGAGTATTCGCCTTGGCTCGGGCGGCGTCATGCTGACCCACTACAGCCCCTATAAGGTGGCTGAGAACTTCCTCTTATTGCAGACCCTCTACCCCGATCGTGTTGATCTTGGAGTTGGGCGAGCGCCAGGCAGTGACTCTGTCACCGCGCAGGCCTTGGCCTATGGTTCGCCTATTGGCGTGGAGTATTTCCGCAACAAGCTCCTAGACATGATGGCATTCGTTAGGGGTGAGCGACCGGAGACGAGTGTCTTTGCGCGCGCCCACGCCAGCCCGCAGGTGGCTATACCTCCGCAATTTTGGCTGCTTGGCTCTAGCGAGCAGAGTGCGCTATATGCCGCCGAGTTAGGCATGCGCTACTCTGTCGCGCATTTCCTGAACCCGCAGCATAGCGATCACCTCGCGCGGGTCTATCGGGAGAATTTTCAGCCCACTGAAGCGCTGCCGGCACCTCACGTCAATGTAGGGGTATTCGTGCTCTGTGCGGATAATGAAGAAGAGGCAGAGGCCTTGGCTTTGACTCGCGATATCTGGCGTTTGGGCTTAGAGAAAGGTAATCCAGGCCCAATACCCTCGATCGCAGAGGCCCGTGAATATCGACTGTCAGCACAGGAGCGTGCGCTGATAGCGCAGCGCCGTCAGCACGCCATCTGTGGCACGGCTGCCAAAGTAGGAGCGCAGCTACGCGAGATCGCGCAGCGCCACCAGGCGGATGAATTGGTAGTGATCAGTAATTGTCATGACTTTGCGCAGCGCAAGAACTCCTATGCCTTGCTGGCAAAGGAGTTCAATCTGCAGGGGAGTGTTTAGCTAGCGCGTTTCACGGCGAGGTTCGCCATATCGATGAGCGCCTGACGGAAAGGGCTGTCGTCGAGATTAGCGAGTAGGGCGATAGCCTTGTCGGATTCAGCAAGGGCAAGGTCGCGGGTATAGTCTAGGCTGCCGCTGCGCTTGATGATGGCGATCACGTCGGTGAGTTGCTGCTGAGCAAGCTCTGCATCCATATCTTGCGCAGCGCCCTCGATGCAGCGCTTTAGCAGATCTGCTTCCTCTTTAGTGCCAGTGCGCATGGCGTGAATCAATGGCAGGGTCGGTTTGCCCTCAGCCAAGTCGTCGCCAATATTCTTTCCCATCGTTGCGGCGTCGCCCTCATAGTCGAGCACGTCGTCGATTAACTGAAAGGCCATGCCGATATGCATGCCCACATCCCGCAGGATCTGCTGTTGCTGGGCGCTGGCGCCCGCGAGGATCGCGCCGCATTCGGCCGCTGCCTGGAATAGAATAGCGGTTTTATGGCGGATGACATTCATATAGCCTTCTTGGGTCGCCGCGCTATTATTCTTATTGATTAGCTGCAGCACTTCGCCCTCGGCGATGCGATTGGTCGTATCGGCGATGATCCGCATGATGTCCATGTTACCAATGGATACTAGGACCTGGAATGCGCGGGAATAGATGAAGTCGCCAACCAGCACGCTGGATGGGTTGCTCCATTGCTCATTGGCCGTAGGGCGGCCACGGCGCATCGAGGACATGTCGACGACATCGTCGTGCAGCAAGGTGGCGGTATGGATGAACTCGATTACAGCGGCTAGGCTGATGTGTTGATCGCCTTGATAGTCACAGCTTTTAGCGCTCAATAACACGAGAACTGGGCGCATGCGTTTGCCGCCCGCATCGATAATATAGTGGCCGATACTCTCTACAAGAGCGACATCGGAGTATAACTGGTCGATGATGAACTGGTTTACGGCATCGAAGTCTGCCGAAACTACTGCGCGGATATTCTTATACATGAAGCTACCGTGAGCGATGTTGCTGTTTGTGACGCCAATTTATTGTAATGATTGTCTTGAGAGGGAGGGTTTGAAGCCTTACTCGTCAATTTTTATCTCGCCTTCCCTAAAAGTGCCGGGAAATAGCGTTTTTTGTTCAAGACGTGCGTTGTAAATCGAGCCTGCATGCTAGGGGCGAAGCCTTTGACTGTCAAGATAACAGCGCGTACAGGGCATCCTTGCTCCAAGGGCATGGAGAACATGATAATTTCTCAAAATGAGGCTTGCCACTACAGGGGTGTTCCCGTAAAATGCCCGCCCCTATAGGCACTGCTGGACAGAAGGACTTACAACAAGGACTTTTAAGCGTGAAATACGCTGTCCTTGTCTCTTGTTCTAGTCATTAGGGTTTAGACCCATTAATGGACGAGAAGATCGCAGCGCTAGCAGAATATGAACCTATACCCAATGTGGAGTGAGATATGTACGCGGTAATTGAGAGTGGTGGCAAGCAACACCGAGTGGTTGAGGGCGAGATCCTCAAGCTCGAAAAATTGGAAGCTGCCATGGGCGAAGAAGTTAGCTTCGACAAAGTACTCATGGTGGGTGAAGGCGAATCAGTAAAAATCGGCGCGCCTTATGTTGAAGGCAGCAAGGTTACTGCTGAGGTTTTGACGACTGGTCGCGCTAAGAAAGTGACGATCCTTAAGTTCCGTCGTCGTAAGCATCACTTGAAGCACCAGGGCCACAGACAGTGGTTTACTGAAGTTAAGATCACAGGTATTTCAGCATAAAGTCGGGCGTAAGCTGGCAGGAGACAACAAATGGCTCATAAAAAAGCAGGTGGTAGTACCAGTAACGGTCGTGATTCCCAGTCGAAACGACTTGGTGTTAAGCGTTTCGGCGGCGAAAGTGTATTGGCGGGCAACATCATCGTGCGTCAGCGCGGCACGCATTTCCACCCCGGTGTAAATGTTGGACTGGGCAAAGATCACACGATCTTCGCAACGGCTCCAGGCACTGTTAAGTTTGAAGTGAAGGGCGCACAGCGCAGGAAGTACATCAGCATCGTTACTGCTTAATTGCAGTTACGCGTGTAGTTCGGTGTTTTGGCAAGGCCAGCCCTGAACGAAAAAGAGCCTCGTCTTGTGACGGGGCTTTTTTATATGGGGCATACTGCCCTCGCTTAGATTGCCACAATATTTGATTCCCCAACGGGTAGGAACAACATGAAGTTCGTAGATGAAGCAGAAATCACTGTGGAAGCAGGTAAGGGCGGCAATGGCTGTCAGGCCTTTCGCAGGGAGAAGTTCATCGCCAAGGGCGGCCCAAATGGCGGCGATGGCGGTGATGGCGGCAGCATCTATCTGCTTGGCGACAGCGGCCTCAATACCCTAGTGGACTTCCGTTTTCAGCCGCAATACCGTGCCCAGTCCGGTCAAGGTGGCATGAGTAAGAACTGTACGGGTCGCAGCGGCGAAGACCTCATCGTGCGGGTGCCAGTGGGCACGAGCGTAGTGGACGCCAATACCGAAGAATTGATCGCCGATATCTCCGAGGATGGCCTGCAGGTCTTGGTCGCTAAGGGCGGTATCCATGGGCTTGGCAATACGCGTTTCAAATCCAGCACCAATCGCACGCCTACCAAGACGACTAACGGAACTCCAGGCGAGCACCGTACTCTGCAGCTCCAGCTGAAGGTATTGGCCGATGTGGGCCTGCTTGGCATGCCGAATGCGGGCAAATCGACCCTTATCAGATCTGTGTCCTCGGCGCGTCCGAAGGTTGCCGACTATCCCTTTACCACCTTGGTTCCAAACCTCGGTGTGGTGCGAGTGGGTAGCGAGCGTAGCTTCGTGATGGCCGATATTCCCGGTGTTATCGAAGGCGCCTCTGAGGGTGCCGGCCTAGGCTTCCGTTTCTTGAAGCACTTGTCGCGAACGCGCCTGTTGCTGCACATGCTCGACGTTGCCCCGCTCGATGGCGCAGACCCAGTAGAGCACGCCCGCAAGATAAGAGACGAGCTGGAGAAGTTCAGCCCGACCATGTCTAAGAAAGAGCGCTGGTTAGTGTTGAATAAATTCGACCTCGTACCCGAGGAAGAGCGCGAGGCATTGGTTGAGCGCATCAAGACAGGGCTGCAGTGGACGGGCAGGATTTTCCAGATCTCTGCGATCAATGGCGGTGGCTGTGCGGACCTGTCCCAGGCGATCATGGTCTCGGTGGAGACCCATCGAGTGAATTTGCGTGAAGATCCTGATTATCAGGAAGCGCAGGCTGAGTTCGATCGTGAGATGGAGTACGAGATTCGCAAGAGCATCGAGAAGAGCAAGGCGGCCCGTAGGGCGCTGCGCGAGCAGATGGAAGCCGATCTCGAAGATGATGATTACGATGAGGACGAGGACTACTGAGCCTAGCCTGATTAACGTTTGCACTATTCCCCCGAAGGGTTTCCTAACGCCATGCGCAAAGAGCTATTAAAGACACGTTGCTGGGTCGTCAAGATAGGCAGCTCCCTGATCACCAACAACGGCCTCGGTCTCGACAAAGAGGCGATTGCCGGCTGGGTGCAGCAACTAGTATCCCTGCAGAAGCAAGGCATTCAGGTAGTGCTGGTGTCCTCCGGCGCAGTCGCCGAGGGCGTTGCTCGGCTCGGCTTGAAGCGCCGCCCTAAAGAGATTCATCTGCAGCAGGCCGCCGCGGCAGTCGGGCAGATGGGCCTGATCCAGACCTACGAGAGCTATTTCATGCAATATGGGGTGCATACCGCACAGATATTGCTAACTCACGATGACCTCTCCAACCGCCGTCGCTATCTCAATGCGCGCAGCACTCTCACCACGCTGGTGAGCATGAACGTGGTGCCCGTGATCAACGAAAACGATACTGTCGCGACTGCCGAATTATGCTTCGGTGATAACGATACCCTAGGGGCGTTAGTGGCGAACCTAGTTAACGCCGATGCCTTGGTCATCCTCACCGACCAGAAGGGCCTCCACAAATCCGACCCGCGCAAAGACCCAGACTCACCCGTGATCGCAACAGCCATGGCCGGAGATCCGAGCCTAGAGGCGATGGCGGGCAGTAGCAATAATGTGGGCCGCGGCGGCATGATCACTAAGGTATCAGCGGCGAAACTGGCCGCTCGTTCCGGCGCCTGCACCATCATCGCCAATGGCCGCGAGCCGCAAGTCCTCGAGCGCCTAGCTAAGGGCGAGGAGATCGGCACGCTATTATTACCAGAGCGCCAACCCGTTGCGGCACGCAAGCAGTGGCTAGCGGGCCAGCTGAAGTCTAAAGGTCGCTTAGAGCTGGATGACGGAGCGGTAAAGGTATTGCAACACTCGGGCCGCAGTCTTCTGCCAGTGGGCGTGATCGGCACGCAGGGTGGTTTCGAGCGCGGTGACGTCGTGAGCTGTGTGGATACAAAAGGCAAAGAAATTGCCCGTGGACTAGTAAACTACGATAGCAAAGAAATGAGCCTGCTACTGCGTTGCAGTAGCGACAAGATCGAGGCCCTGCTAGGCTACGCGGGCGAAGAAGAAGTAATCCATCGCGACAATCTGGTCCTAACCGAATAGATTAAGTGCGCCGTAGTGCGAGTGGCTCGATGTTAAGTCCTCCGTAGCACGAGTGGCACTGCGGCGTACTTCGCTGCTGGACACGCCGTAAACCCATCCATGGGGGCTCAGTCGCCGCCGTCCGGGCGGCTCATGGTCCTGCATCGAAGCACCCCACATCGCCCCTCTGGTTTTGCGGTCGCGAATAATATCAGCGTTCTATTGTTAGGCAGGTTCGATTTTTCCCAGCCCTGCTAGAAACCACTGACTGTAGGAGCTTGCTTGCAAGCGAATGGGTGCGATTGACGAAGATCTGTGGAAGATTTAGGCCTATCGCCTGCAGGGCACCCTCTTACGAGGGCATGGGCTCCTACAGTCAGAAATCTATTCCAATATAGTGGTAGAAACCACTGACTGTTGGGGGCTCGCCACAGGTGATTTCGCTGACAGATTGGCGTTGCGATCGAGGAGTGTGGTGTGCGGTGGGGAATGAGGAGAGTGTTAGCGGCATGGTCGATGAACCGCTCCTGCGTTCTCGACACGCCCGCCATCCATGGCGGTCGGATGCGCGTTTACCCTCGTAAGGGGGCGCCAAGCCTACAAGGATGTATTCACGGCGTCTCTCAGCAGTCCCTACCGCGTAGCGCGCTCCCGTACTGAACTAATACCACTGAACTAATACCACTGAACTAATACCACTGAACTAATACCACCAAACTCAAACCGCCAATCTAAAAATCTGCGGTTGCAGCGCGCTAATTAATTTTACGGAACTAGGTAAATCGTCAAAACATATTGCTGACGTTGCTCATTGAGACGGATTCTTCTTCTGCGCGCCCTTGTTTAATCCAGTCTTGAATGTGTGGGTTGGCTAGTAGGGTGTTGGCATAGCGTTGGGCTTCCATGCTCAGTTTTGCGCCGTAGGATTGGAAGCAGATCGCCATTGGGGCGAACATGCAGTCTGCAATTGAAAATTTCCCGAACAGATAGTCGCCACCAGCACCGTATTTGCGGCGGCAGCAGCTCCAGATCGCGTCGATGCGGGCGATCTCTTCTTCCAGTTTCTCGGACACGAATAGAGCTACCGAGGCTTTGCAGTTCATTGGCCATTCTTTCTTTAGGTGTGGGAACTCTGCATGCATTTCTGCGCAAACCGAACGTGCGCTAGCGCGCTTCTTCGGATTGATTGGCCAACCACGTCCTTCCAAGAGTTGCTCTGAAACATATTCGCAGATTGCGAGAGAGTCCCACACTGTAGTTTCGCTGTGGAGGAATGCGGGCACTTTCAGCGATGGCGAGTAAGGGCCTAGTTTTTCCGCCGTGTTGTCTTGATACAACGCGATATTGATCTCGTCGAACGGTACATCGAAGGCTTTAAGCAGCAGCCAAGGCCGCATAGACCAAGAGGAATAGTTCTTATTGCCGATGACTAGTTTTGCGTGACTCATGAGAAACTCTCCGCTGAATAAACAACTACGCGTGAAGAGGGGGCCTCTTCTGTGTTCCTTCTTGATTTAGTGAAGTATTTTTGAAGAAAGTTCCGAGACATCCTTGTTGAAACAGCCACTGTTCATTAAACAGATTGGATACAAGGATTAAACACCGTCTTTATTACGTTTAGAGGCGTGAATTGGGGCTAGACGCTGACCGAATATGGCAGAATTGGGGCAGAGGGTTTGTGCGGTCCCCGACCGCCTTGGGCCGTTCACGTTTATGCTCTAAATACTGTATAGTTCCGGTGTCTTAGCGCCGCGTGGCGTGGGGTTTTCGTGTCACGGCTTGGCCACTAGAGATGAGTAAAGAAGATTATGGCGAGACGAATTGCGATAGTAGAGGACGAGGCGGCAATCCGCGAAAATTACGCAGATGTCTTGCGCAAGCAGGGCTATGAGGTGCAAACCTTCTCCAATCGCAAGGATGCCATGCGCTCCTTCGATATACGCCTGCCTAATCTGGCGATTATCGACATAGGCTTGGAGAACGAGATCGATGGGGGCTTTACGCTCTGTCAGTCGCTGCGCTCTATGTCAGAGACGCTTCCAATTATCTTTCTAACTGCACGAGACAACGATTTCGATACCGTCAGTGGCCTGCGTATGGGCGCAGATGACTATCTCACCAAGGACATTAGTCTACCCCATCTCTCGGCACGCATTGCTGCGCTATTTCGCCGCCTAGACGTATTAGATCAGCCTACCTCGCCAGAGAATTTGCTGCAGCGCGATAAACTAACCCTCGATATTGGCCGCCTGACGATTCAGTGGGACAGTATCCCGGTGCCTCTGACCGTAACCGAATTCTGGATGGTGCATGCATTGGTCAAGTTCCCAGGTCATGTGAAAAGCCGGCAAGTCTTGATGCAAGAGTCCAAGATATTTGTGGATGGCAGCACCATCACGTCCCATGTGAAGCGTATCCGTAAGAAGTTCATGATGGTCGACGAGTCTTTCGATTGTATCGAGACTGTCTATGGCATGGGTTACCGTTGGAACACCCAGAACAATGCATGCGCCACTGACACATAATGAATCGGTATTTGAAAAACCCCTTCGGCATCCGCTTCAAACTGGTGTTTCTGTCCAGTTTCCTTCTTGTTATACCTTGGCTCGGTTATCAATACATCTTAGAGATGGAAGAGTATCTGCGTCGGGGGCAAGAAGAGACGGTGCTGGGTACCGCTCGTGCGCTTGCCACGGCCTTGAACGAGCGCCCAGAGCTGTTCGACGAAGGTAGCTACAGCCCTGCGCGCCAGACCAATGATCTTTATGTTTACCCTGTGTTCTATCCGCTAGCTCTGGACGACAACACGTTGGTGGATTGGCAGGATTATCAACGCTATGAGCTCTCTTACGGCAAAGACGACACCATAGGCACAGAGCTCAACCCCCACAGTCCTTTCGCGCGTTACTACCACTACGACGACTCGCTGAATTTCAAGCTGCTGGTTGGGGAGTACAACCGCTTCCTCTACGCATACGTCAAAGTGGTCGACGATAAGACCATTTATCGCAGTGCAGACAGCCTAAGCGTTAACCGTAGTGATTTCCTGCAAATCTCCTTGGTAACTCGCGAGGGGGAGTTCAAGCGCTATGTTGTCGCTCCTCGCGGGCCTGAGTTTCTCTATGCTTACGAGGTCGGCGACGATCTTCGCGATGTCGCCGCCCTGCGGCACGAAGAGCGTATAGCAGGGCAATGGTATGAGGCACCCGATGGTTATGAGATTGAATTACGCCTGCCCTTGACCATGTTGGGCGACCAGATCGGGTTTGCGCTTTACGATGTCGATGACCCGGAGGAGCGTGAGGTGTCCTCAGTGGTGGCTACCTCCGATGTAAACGATCGCGAGCGTCTCGGCTTTCTGCGGCGCCCGACGCCAGAGATCGATCGCATCGTAGAGGGTATGGGCCACACGAACTCCCGCATTCAGGTCATCGACCGCGCGGGCCGAATTTTGCTCAGTGTTGGCGACATTCAGTCGGCAACTGGTCTAGCGTTAAGTGCAGACCCACTAAGCTCGCCCGTGAATAAGTATTGGTTGTTCTTTGAAGACAATGTTCTACACCCTTTGTACTACAGGTTGCTCACGAAACCCTCCAATGACTTCATCGATGAGCTCTATGCTGGCGGCACCGCGGAGGGGTCCCATATCGATTCGGCTTTGGCAGGCGCGCCACAGACACAGTTCCGTACTATTCCCGATTCCCAGACTCGAATTCTCGAGGCGGCTCACCCCATCGTGGCAGATGACGAGGTAATGGGGGCGGTAATTGTCGACCAGAACATGAATGGAATAAGGACTTTCCGCAACCAAGCGCTGGAGACTTTGTTCAATACAATTCTAGGAGTCATGCTAGTTATTTCGTTCGGGCTTTTCGCTTTTGCCTCGCGAATCTCCACGCGAATCCGGGATCTGCGTAATCAGGCCGAGAATATTATTGATGACAATGGCAGGCTTAGGAACAACTTGGTCGCGAGCACGAACTCAGATGAGATTGGCGATCTATCGCGTAGCTTCTCGAGCATAGTAGAACGACTATCTCAGTACACTACTTACTTAGAACACATGTCCTCGCGTTTGTCCCATGAGCTACGCACGCCTGTTACCGTTGTGCGCTCATCGCTCGAGAATCTGGGCATGGTGTCCCAAGGAAAAGAATCGGAGATTTATATTCAGCGCGCAGAAGAGGGGATCAATCGCCTCAATCTCATTCTCACGAATATGAGTGAGGCGACACGCCTCGAGCAGATGCTACAAAGCTCCGAGAAAGAACGTATGGATCTTGCCAAGGTCATCAATGGCTGCGTCGAGGGCTACAGATTAGCCTATCCAGAGGTTACCATCACTGCCGATATCGAAGGCCCAGTGATTATCTCTGGCGTACCTGAATATATCGCGCAACTGATGGATAAGTTGATTGCGAACGCGGTGGAGTTTACTTATGCGGACAAACCCATCTTAGTGTTTTGCAAAATAGTACGGGATACCGCGGTTGTGAGGGTCTCTAACAATGGACCCTATTTGCCTGAGGAAATGAAGGGTCGGCTGTTCGACTCTATGATCTCAGTGCGTCCGCAGGAGAAACAGAAACAGCCGCATCTCGGTATCGGCTTGCACATCGCGCGCCTCGTGGCAGAGTTCCATCAAGGCCAGATTCGCGCTGAGAATCTGCGCGACGCAGAAGGTGTCGCCATTACCATGGCGATTCCTCTCCTAGAAGAGTAGCGCGCTATTTGCCAGTATAAAAAGCGGGGACGTTTGCTTTAACTACCGGCGAGTCGTCGGCCCAGGCATGGCAGGTATTTAGGACGACGGGCTTCTTGCCCAGATGACTCGTGTCAGAGTCTGGCCGATTATTACGATGCTTGCGCAACGGGCTAATGGTCTGAAACGCAACAGTCGCCATCGAGTAGAGCAGTTCGGTGATATGCGTACATCCCGCAATGCCTCCTACGCGTTCCCGTATACCTTCTCGCCAACCGCGGCCCATCTTCAAACCGACCAGCGCAGCATAATTGGGCGTAATATCCGGACACATCTGAAACGGACTATTCTCTGTACTAGCCTCTACCTGTTGCACAACAAACTGAGCGTCGACGGTGACGCGCACAAGCATCTCATGTAGTGCCTCGCCAGGATTGATCTGTCCGCGCCAATCGTTGCCAAAGGTGTAGGATTTGGTGTCGGTCATGTGGGCTTCAATATCGAACAGGCCATCTTCGCGCTCGAAGCCAGTAAAACTAATGGCGCGCGTATGGATATGCGCCCGTGGCGCGGGTGCTGAAAGGGGCATAGCGTAAACCTCAAATCGCAGTGCCGAGTCCTTGGAGCTGCAGATTACAATACCGTGGCAGTGTGCCGTATCTAACGATCACACACAGGAGCCACAGATTATATCGCGGTTTTACAGGCAGAGGTAATTTAAGGGCGCTTAGCTGGCGGCATTGGCGTACTGGTAGCGAATCAAAACGTTCTGGGAGTCGCCATTCTCATCGAGAAGATTGCTGATGCCGCGATACATCATCAGCCTTTGCGAGCCTTGTTCATAGGCTAGGTAGAGAGGCTCTACCAGCCAGCCTACAAGACGCAGTATGCCGGCTGGACGTACCACCAGACAAAGCGTTGTGGATGTTATCGCGGCGCATTGTTCTGCATCGGTTTTACGAATACTGATTTTCACGGTATCTAAGCGGGCAGGAACAAAGAACTCGGCACGAATAGTCTCTCCCGCCGAAAGGGCCTCCCAGTGGGCGCGCACATAGGGATCGAAGCCGGCGTCGACAACGAGTCGTTCTTCCTTCTCTATGCGCTTGCTCTCAGAATTCTGGCCGCCGCGTTGATAGCGAACGTCTAGGCTGCTGCCGTTGTCAGTAACAGAGAATCGAGTACCGCTGCGTAAGTCATTCTGTTCTACCTCTGGGGTTATGAAGGAGCGAGCGCCATTGAGACTCTTCTCCACTAACAACTCACCTGTAGGGGCTACATACTCCACCCGTTCACTAAGTAATGCCGACGCATCGCTGCGGAAATGTTTTTCCTGATAGAGTAGCTCGCCACTGTCAACCGATGCGGCTTCGCCAACGATCCAAGGCTCTGCATGCGAAGGCATTGCGATTAGTGCAGTTAGTGCTACAAGTAATTGCTTGGCACAAGAAGAAAAGCTGCTCTTGCTAAGCATCACCGTTTGCCTCGCTTGCTGCAGGTAAACCGATTCTAGGAGTTTCGCGAAACAAGGGCTTGGCAATCAGGAATTGGGAGGTATGTATTACCCGCTCCATAAAGCCGCCCTGACAGTAGGCGAGATAATAATCCCACATGCGTATAAAGTCGCCAGACAGACCTTGCGCAAGATAATCTTGGGTTTGCGCAAGAAAACGCTCTCGCCAATGGGAAAGTGTAAGTGCGTAATCACGCGTAATATCCTCTAAGCCTATGATTTGCATGTCGGTGTCTTCAGCCACGTGCTTAGCGACTATCTGATTGCTCGGCAGGCAGCCGCCCGGGAAAATATAGCGCTGGATAAAATCCACAGAGTTTTTAGCTTGCTCATAGCGCTGATCGGAGATGGTGATAGCCTGTATTAGCATCAGTCCATCGTCATTCAACAGGCTGGCACATTTCTCAAAATAGTTTGCATAGAATTCATGGCCTACTGCCTCTATCATTTCAATAGAGACGAGTTTGTCGTAGTTGCCCTCGAGATCTCTGTAGTCGCGTAGCAGCAGTTCAATGCGATCCTCAAGGCCAGCCTCGGGAATGCGCTCCTGTGCATAATCGAATTGCTGCTGAGACAGAGTGGTAGTCGTAACACGACAGCCATAGTGTTGTGCTGCGTGAATAGCCAGAGAGCCCCAGCCAGTGCCAATCTCTAGCAGATGATCCTCGGCGCGAAGCTGCAGGCGTTCACAAATATGAGACAGTTTGTGCAGAGAGGCCGCGTGTAAACTGCTTTTCTCGTGTGAGAAAATGGCAGAGGAATACATCATGCTTGGGTCTAGAAAGCTAACGAAGAAATCGTTGCTAAGATCGTAATGCGCAGAGATGTTGCGGCGCGAACCTTCCGGATTGTTCGCATTCATGCGGTGCAATATGCGCGTGGCGAGCCGCCGAATCCACGACTGCCCACTATCCACGCCGTCTAGAATGTGCAAGTTGAGCACGATCACGCGCACTAGCGTTACTAGATCATTGGAGGTCCAGTGGTGCCACATATAGGATTCGCCGCAGCCTATGCTGCCGCCTCGAATCAGATCCACATAGAAGTCTTGGTTCAATACTTTGATATGCGCAGTAAGGGCGCTTGCGTCACGCTCGCCATAGACAATACTGTTCTCGCCATCCTCTAAGATGATGCGACCCTTACTGAGCTTTCCCAATATATTCAGCACGAAGGTTTTTGCCCAGCGATCTACAAATTTCCGACCAGGTGCACGAGCACTTCGTTTCGCAACAAGACTGTTCGATTTCAAGATGACGGATTTCATGAGTGTTTTCCTACTCCTATCAGTGTTTATTACTTATTAGCTCGCTATGCCTAAACAGCGGCATACGTTTGAAAAATAATCTAAGTGCCTGCCAATAGATTGCGAGCGCGACTTTCATGGTCATAAAGGGATAGCGCAGTAAACTATTGCGTAAAGACGATGGAGTTATTTCGACGCGGCGTAGTGCAACGGTGGCGTTGAAAGCCTCTTTGCCGTTGCGCCAGTTCTGCAAATGAATGCTAAGTGAACGATTCGGAGTCCGGCTGCGCCATTGATAGGTCATCTTCATGGGCATAAAGGGTGATACGTGCATGCGTTTCGCGAAACGATGGGATTGATGGCTCGAGTCACAGGGAATGACATATTGCACCCGCTCGCGCCATGGTGTGCTCGTGACCTCGGCGACGATGTAGCGCAATTGTTCTTGTTGATCGAAGCAGTAGTAGCAGCTAATTGGATTAATCAAGAAACCGAAGTAGCGCAGATTGCTCAGAAGGCGGATTGGGCCTAGGGGGCGCTCCCCAGTCTCACGCATAACGAGATCGCGTACCGCTTCATCTAGCGGTTGCTCTTCAGACCCTAGGAAATCGCTGCGTCGAAATCTCGCAAGCGCGGGCTTGTCAGCCGACCAGAAAGGAGAGAGCGCAAACACTTGTTGGAGTTCATCAAGATCGAGATACATCATGAAGACTTGGTAGGTGAACTCGTGTGGCTTAGGCAAGATGCGGCGATGCCGCACGAGACCCTCATATATTCCACTGTGCAGCATACTCGGCGCTCGTTCATGCACTATGTTGTCGATTCCGTGACTATCCAATGTTAAGTGCTCCGCTTAGGCGATTAGGGGCGAACCCGGTTATTGACGAAACGTATGATGGCGCCTAAAACAGGTATGTGTTGGTAGAGCATCGCTCCTAGATCGTAGAAGTCTTCTTGGTAGTAGATGCGGTCTGTAAAGCGAATCTGAGTTATGCCGCGCAGCGTAATCATCTTGCCACCCGCGAGAGCCGAGTTGCTGAATTTCATATGCCACGTGATGGTGGCGGAATTCTCGCCACGCTGCTCATCGGTGTACTCGAACTGTATACCATCAGAGCTGGCGTATAGATTCTTAACATAGCTCTTCAAAGCTAGAATACCCAGAATCGTGTGCAGGGGGTCGCGAAACTCAACATCTTGAGTGTAGAGCCTATCCATCCGCTCAATGTTTGAGCTATTTGCTTCTTGGTAAAAGGCTTTAAAGTCCTGAAGCAGTGTGTTCTTTTGCTTGTCAGGCATATAGAGGCTCTCTTTCACAATAATGTACCTTCGCCTAGTCGATCTAATTCCTGCGGTTTTCGAATCTGCTTAGCGTTGAATTCGCCTTGCAACTTGCATAGATTACGAAGCACTAGTTTGTTCAGATCAAAGCGCAGTAAAAGGCGATTAGTTTTGTGCTTTTTTAGTTGAATCGATTGATCTAGGCTTGTGGTGGCACCGTAAAACCCTTCAGAACAACATAATTCACGGTAGCGCAGCCCTAAAACGGGCTGAGAAAAATTCGAATAAGGAGTCACGTGGGTAGCAGCGACGAGACAAACGGAAAGAAGCCGGCCCAGTCGTGGGCGGCTCAGCTTGGCAACGATCCATGGGAAAGCGAGCTGCGCAAGGTCGCGCAGAGCGCAGATCGTCTGGCCTTCAAGAAACTGTTCGAGCATTTCGCCCCGCAGATCAAGGCCTTCTTAATGAAGGGCATTGGCTCCTACGGCGATCGCTCTCAGGCCGAGGAAATGACCCAGGAGGTCATGATAAAGGTGTGGAATAAGGCCGCGTCCTTTAATAGCAGTAAGGCTAGCTTGAACACTTGGATATTTACCATCGCTCGCAACACGCGTATCGACTTTATCCGCCGCAATAGCAGGGCGGAGCGCAAGATCGACATCGAGGATATCTGGCACGAGGCGGATTCCCCCGAGCCAATAGTCGATTTGCAGCAGCGCCGTGTAGAAACGCAGGTGCGTAATGCCTTGTCGACCCTGCCAGATGAGCAGGCGCTGGTTTTAGAGAAAGCATTTATGGAGAGCAAGTCTCACAACGAGATCGCGCAGGAGCTGGGGCTACCCCTAGGTACCGTTAAATCTCGAATTAGGCTGGCGTTAAGTAAGCTCCAGATACTCATTGATCGATAAAGTTAAAGGTAACAGCATGATTTCTTATCATCCCGACTCAAGATATTTGACAGATTTCGCTTCAGCCAATTTGTCTTTGGCAGAGGCCGTTTGTGTATCTGCCCATCTTGAGTTCTGCGGCAAGTGTCGCGGGCATGTGCAACAACTCAAGGATGTCGGCGCACACTTACTAATTCAGCTCGAGCCTGAGGAGTTGGAAGCGGATAGCTTCACACGGCTTATGTCGAAGATCGGCAGTGCAGATGCCGCTGCCTCTAGCCCTAGAACTCCCGCGGAGCCGGCACTTTCCTTGAATGAGTGTGAGCAAGACGAGGCCGCCCGTAGTAAGGAGTTGCCACGTTCCTTGGTCGACGTGTTCCTGCCTCGCTCTGTGCGCAGCCTCTCTAGAGGTGGCTTACAGAATCTAAGCTGGGCGCAGCTGGGTAAGGCTCTTCGTGTAGCCCCACTGCCGATATTTGGCGAATCCCGTGAGACCGCGATATACGATATTAAGGCGGGCGGCCGCATGCCCGAGCACGAGCACCGTGGCGAGGAAATTACAGTGTTGCTAAAGGGCAGCTTCTCGGATGCCGACGGCAGCTACTCGCGTGGTGACTTCGTGGTTCGCAATGCAGGGGAGGCCCATCAGCCTACCGCTACGCAAGATACTGATTGTATCTGCCTTGTTTGCCTAGAGCGGCCTGTGCGTCCACGGGGCCTGTTTTATCGCTTATTGGAGCCTTTCGTACAGTATCGTTTGAACAAGTTGAACCGTGGTCCAGCCTTCTAGGCAGGGTCCGCGAAGATGTCCTCGTTAACGTGACGCTCCCTATATTGGGTAACCCGCTTTTGAAGGGGTGTTTGGTTCGATTTACGAACACTCCTCGGGCATAATACGGGTTCACCAATATAGGAGTTATTCTATGGCAGCTGCCACCGCAAGACACATACTCGTAGACACAGAAGCCCAATGCCTAGAGCTTAAAGAGCGCATTAACAAGGGCGAAGACTTCGCAGACATCGCAAAACAGTTCTCTTCTTGTCCTTCCCGCGCCAACGGCGGCGATCTCGGTAGCTTCGGTCCTGGCCAAATGGTGAAGGAATTCGATCAAGTCGTATTCAGTGCTGAGCCCAATACCGTGCAAGGCCCTGTTAAGACACAATTTGGCTATCATCTGCTCGAAGTCACCAGTCGCACAGCCTAGTTTCTGAGGCATCGCCAATGAACAAGTCCCTTCCCGAATTCGGTGCAGAAGACCTCGAGGTCTTGCAACGAACGCCAGGTTATAGGGGCTTTTTTGCGATAGATAAGGTGCTCTTAAAGCACCGCCTCTATGCAGGTGGTTGGAGCCCCTCCTTTACTCGCGAGTTGTTCCTGCGTGACCCGGCGGCAGGGGTTTTGCTCTATGACCCCGAAAGAGATCAACTGGTAATGGTCGAGCAGTTCCGAATCGGGGCGCTGCCTGATGCCGAGAGTCGGGGCACGAGCCCGTGGATGCTGGAGATTGTCGCCGGCATAATGGCGCCCAATGAGAATGCGGAGGATTTGTCGCGACGCGAAGCCAAGGAAGAGGCCGGTTGCGACATTCAGGACTTGGTCCATATCACCGACTATTACAACAGCCCGGGTGGCAGCAACGAGCGTATCAGTTTGTTTTGCGGACGCGTAGATGCCAGCAACGCTGGAGGAATTCACGGTCTGGAAGAAGAGAATGAGGATATTCGTGCGCTTGTGCTATCTTTCGAAGAGGCATGGTTGGCACTACAGGAAGGGCGTATGAATAACGCGATGGCGATAATTGCGATGCAATGGCTCTATATCAATAGAGAATTACTCCGGAAGAAATGGCGTAGCCAGGGGCCTTGCGCAGCATGAGAGCACCACGCTACAACATAGATCTAGTGCGGCAAATGGCGGATTGTGATGCGAATTTTATTCGTTTACTAAAGCTAATGCCTGATCTAGAATCCTTTAGAGAGGCCTTCTTGCTAGACGCTCATGAGCTTGCTTGCGCAGGCCGTGAAGAACCAGTTCTGCAGCGTTTTCCCCAATGTGAGAACGCGCCACTACAGGTTGGCGAGGCTGGATTACAGTATGCAAGGGAATTTGTAATCAGCTCAACTGCTACAGAAGAGGTGCGAGTACGCATTAGCGTATTAGAAGTGTTCCCATATACCAGCACGTTAGCAATCAATCAGCTAACGCGTGTTAGCCAGTGGATCGACCCTCCAGGCATACTTGTGCGGGTTTATCATGATGCCACCACGGCGGAGGCGGTCGCCTACCAGGGCCATAAAGCCTTCCTTGCTAAGTACGCGATTCCGAACCCAACCATGTATCACCAGGACGAGAAAAGACAGATTAATGAATTCCTAGGCGAGTGGTTAAGTCTGTGTTTGCAGGCGGGCCACAGTCTCAAACCACCGTCGTTTATCTGTGCTGCGTAAATTATGACTAGAGAAGCCGCGGGCGCGCCCGTCAGAGTCGTACAGATTACGGACACTCATTTGTTTCGTGATCCTCGAGCCGCTCTGCTAAAACTCAATACTCAATATAGCTTTGAGAAGGTTGTCGAGTTAATGGCCGCCAAAGAAGCGAATATCGATTTGATCCTAGCCACCGGAGATATCGCGCAGGACGCTTCAGTAGAGGCCTATTTGCGCTTTGGCGACGCTATGCAGTCTTTTCAGGCACCATTTTATTGGATTCCAGGCAATCATGACCGTCGCCGAGTCATGGAAAACCTCGATCAGTACCAAGATGCATTCACGAATCTGGTCAGTCTTTCCAATTGGCAGGTCATCATGCTCGACTCCAGCGTTGTTGGCGAGGTACACGGCCATCTGAGTGAGCGAGAACTTATACATCTGGAGCAGAGCCTACAGGCTGCACAGAGTAATCCGCAGATAGAACACTGCCTGGTCTGCTTGCACCACAATCCAGTGCCAGGTAGTGCGCAGTGGATGGAAGGCATAGGGCTTCACAATGACAAAGCCTTTTTAGCGATTATTGACCGTTTCGAGTTCGTGCGTGCGGTGGTGTACGGGCATATTCATCAGGAGCTCGATTTCACACGCAATGATGTCCGCTTTTTTTGCACGCCATCGACCTGTATCCAGTTTAAGCCAGAAGTCACAGAATTTTCGCTCGACGACGTAAGCCCCGCCTATCGATGGCTAAACCTGTTCGAAGATGGGCGCATCGAAAGCGAGATTGAACGGGTGACTGGATATGAGTTTGAAGTCGACCATACCTCTAAGGGTTATTGATGATTAGGGCGCTTTTGTGAGTCAGCGAGGCACTGTAATACGTTCAGGGCGCGGAGACTTCATGAGCACACCCAATTTCTATCTGCTGTATCTGCACGGTTTCAACAGCTCCCCTCTCTCTTCTAAGGCTAGAGTCACTTTTGATTATTGTGCGCGTCTAGGTATTGCGGATCGCATTGCGGTTCCCGAGCTGCCTCATGTCCCCGCGCTGGCGATCGCGCAGATGTGCGAGATCATAGAGGCGCAAACTCTCCCGGTGGTTTTGATGGGGAGCTCCTTAGGGGGTTTTTACGCCACTTACCTAGCGGAGCGCTATGGTTTGAAGGCCGCTCTTATAAACCCAGCCGTCAATCCCGCCGATCTATGGCATGAGCATTTAGGGGAGAACCGCAATTACTATTCGGGTCGCCGCTATACGATTACCGAAGAGCATGTACAGCAATTGCGAGACATCGACACGCAGCAATTGCGCCACGCCCACAATTACCTGCTATTGGTTCAAACCGGCGACGAAACCTTAGATTACCGGCTTGCTGTAGACAAGTACAAGTCGTCAACGAGTATAATTCAGGAAGGTGGCAACCATAGTTTTGAAAACTACGAAGCGATGTTGCCCGAAATATTTCAGTTTTTTAGCAGCCCCATAAGTTAGTGGGCCGCCCCAACGCTAGCACCTGCTTACGCGAACTAGAATTAAGAGAAGTCCATTGAATGAGTAATATTTATAACGCAGATGCCATCGAAGTCCTTACAGGGCTAGACCCGGTTCGAAAACGCCCGGGCATGTATACCGACACTAGCCGCCCCAATCACTTAGTGCAGGAGGTCATCGACAATAGTGTCGACGAAGCCTTGGCGGGGCACGCAAAGACAATCACTGTCGTCATGCAAAAAGACGGCTATGTTGAGGTCAGCGATGATGGCCGCGGTATGCCCGTTGATATTCACCAAGAAGAGAAAGTCAGCGGCGTTGAATTGATCTTGACGCGGCTACATGCTGGCGGCAAGTTCTCTGGCAAGAACTATCAATACTCTGGCGGCCTGCATGGCGTTGGTGTTTCGGTAGTGAACGCTCTGTCCAAACATCTCGAGGTACTCGTGCGCCGCGATGGCACCGTATTCCAAATGAAATTTCGCGATGGCGAAAAAGTATCAGAGCTGGCGCCTATTTCGACTGCGCCGAAGCGCATGACAGGCACCACCGTGCGCTTTCTACCGGACGAGAAATATTTCGACTCTAGCAAAATTTCGATCAGCCGCTTGAAGCACGTGCTGCGTGCTAAAGCCGTACTCTGTTCCGGTCTACGTGTAGTGTTCGTCGACAATACTGTGGATGCCGAAAAGAGCCAGAGCGAAGAGTGGTTATTCGAAGATGGTCTTACAGATTACCTTACTCAATCGACTCGCGACTGGCCAGTGCTGCCTGAGCAACCCTTTGTAGGTTCAATGCAAGGTAATGCCGAGGCAGTGGACTGGGCGGTGCAATGGCTGCCAGAGGGCGGTGAGATTACTGCAGAGAGCTACGTTAACCTGATTCCGACAGCGCAGGGTGGTACACACGTGAATGGTCTGCGTACGGGCCTTCTCGATGCATTGCGGGAATTTTGTGAGTTCCGTAATTTATTGCCCCGTGGCATCAAGCTAACTCCTGAGGATGTGTGGGACCGGTGTTGCTTCGTATTGTCCGCAAAAATAGTTGAGCCGCAATTCTCTGGCCAGACTAAGGAACGCCTTTCTTCTAGGCAGTGCGCGGTGTTTATCTCGGGCGTAGTAAAAGACTCGTTTAGTCTCTGGCTCAATCAGCATACCGCAGAGGCGGAGCTGCTCGCAGAGTTGTGTATAAATAATGCCCAGAGTCGTCTCAAGGCGAGCAAGAAAGTCGAGCGTAAGAAGGTAACAGCAGGCCCGGCTTTGCCAGGTAAATTGGCCGATTGTTCCACTCAGGATGTCATGGCTGGCGAGTTATTCTTGGTAGAGGGTGACTCCGCTGGCGGTTCGGCAAAGCAAGCACGCGACCGAGAGACGCAGGCGATAATGCCACTGCGCGGCAAGATCCTGAACACGTGGGAAGTAGATTCGAATGAAATACTGGGCTCACAGGAGGTGCATGACATCGCCGTCGCTCTCGGTGTAGACCCTGGCTCTGATAACTTAGAGGGCTTACGCTACGGCAAGATCTGCATTCTGGCAGATGCTGATTCCGATGGGCTTCACATCGCGACGCTATTATGCGCCTTGTTTCTGCGCCATTTCCGACCCTTGGTTGTCGCCGGACACATCTATGTGGCCATGCCGCCACTGTATCGTATCGATGTTGGCAAAGAGGTTTTTTATGCCCTGGATGAACAAGATAAAGATGGCATTCTCGATCGTTTAGTTGCTGAGAAGAAAAATGCTAAGCCCAATGTGCAGCGCTTCAAGGGTCTTGGTGAAATGAACCCTCTGCAGTTGCGCGAAACCACGATGAACCGCGATACCAGAAGACTGGTGCAATTAACTCTGGATGATGCGCAGCACGCGCGGGAAACAGACGAGATGCTCGATATGCTCCTCGCCAAGAAGCGTGCGCCGGATAGAAAAGTTTGGCTCGAGGAGAACGGCAATCTTGCCGACCTAGCCGAGTAATAGCGCAGGACAAGATTGCGCCGCAACCCAAATTCACCGAATCGAAAGCAGAACGAAGCAATGACTCAGAATATTACAGTGAACGAAGACGGTGTAGAACAAATCGCCCTGAGTAGTTACTCGCAACAGGCGTATTTGAACTACTCCATGTATGTCATCAACGACCGTGCCTTGCCCCATATCGGCGATGGTTTGAAGCCAGTGCAGCGCCGCATTATCTATGCGATGTCCGAGCTAAGTCTCAAGTCGACTGCGAAGTTTAAAAAATCCGCGCGTACGATAGGCGACGTGATAGGCAAGTTTCACCCACATGGTGACTCGGCCTGTTATGAGGCTATGGTGCTCATGGCTCAGCCCTTTAGTTATCGTTACCCGCTCGTCGATGGACAAGGCAACTGGGGCTCGCCCGACGATCCTAAATCCTTTGCGGCGATGCGTTATACCGAATCGAAACTGCGTAAATATGCCGACATACTGCTCTCCGAACTAGAGCAAGGCACTGTGGAGTGGAAACTCAATTTCGATGGCACCTTGCAAGAGCCACAGATTCTGCCGGCGCGACTTCCTAATGTGCTGTTAAATGGTGGCAGCGGCATCGCAGTGGGTATGGCCACAGATATTCCGCCGCACAATTTACGCGAAGTTGCGAGTGCCTGTATCCACCTCTTGGAGAGCCCTAGCGCCACGGTTGCGGATTTGATGACCCATATTCAGGGGCCAGACTATCCAACCGCCGCTGAGATCATTAGCCCGCGAGAGGACATCGTTTCGCTGTACGAAACCGGGAAGGGTTCCATAAGATCCCGTGCGGTTTATCATATCGAGAGCGGCGATATCGTGGTTACGGCCTTGCCCTATCAAGTCTCTGGAGCGAAAGTCCTTGAGCAGATTGCGGCACAGATGCAGAAGAAGAAATTACCCATGGTTGTGGACCTTCGCGACGAGTCCGATCATGAGAACCCAACGCGAATTGTGATTGTGCCACGCTCTAATCGAGTCGATACCGACACGTTAATGTTGCACCTGTTTGCCTCGACCGATCTTGAGCGCACTTACCGTGTCAATTTCAACATAATTGGCACCAATGGTCGCCCGCAAGTGAAGAATCTGCGTTCACTTTTGAAGGAATGGCTAGAGTTCCGCACCGATACGGTGAAGCGACGCCTACAGAATCGTCTCGACCGCATTCTGCAACGACTGCATATTCTGGAAGGCCTCTTGGTTGCCTTTCTCAATATCGACGAAGTGATTCACATCATTCGCACTGAGGAGAAGCCTCGGCCGGTGCTAATGGAACGTTTCGGGATTTCGGAGATCCAGGCCGAAGCGATTCTAGAGCTCAAATTAAGACACCTTGCTAAGCTCGAGGAAGTAAAGATCCGTGGCGAGCAAAACGAGCTAGATGCGGAGCGCGAGCGCTTGGAGTTAATCCTCGGTTCTGCAACGCGGCTCAAGACACTCATTCGCAAAGAGATTACGCAAGATGCTGAGGACTTCGGCGACGACCGTTGCTGCCCGATAGTCTCTCGTACTGAGGCACAGGCATTTAGCGAGACTGAGTTGATGTCTACTGAGCCTATAACCGTTGTACTCTCCGAGCGCGGCTGGGCGAGATCGGCGAAAGGGCATGAAGTTGAGCCAGAAGCACTGCAATACAAATCTGGTGATGGATTCAAATTTGCTGCCCTTGGGCGCAGCAATCAGAACGCGATCTTCATCGATTCTACCGGCCGTACTTACTCGCTTCCTTCCCATACCCTGCCTTCGGCACGTGGACAGGGTGAACCTCTGACTGGTCGTCTAACTCCAGAGTCCGGAGCTAGTTTCGAAGGCGTGTTGATGGGTGACGAGAAACAAAGAGTCTTATTGGCGAGCGATGGTGGCTATGGATTCGTCGCTAAGATCGAGGATTTGCAGAGTAAGAATAAGTCGGGAAAGAGCGTCCTTAAATTACCTAAAGGCAGCAAGGTAATGCCGCCATTGATAGTTAAAGACTATGCAAGCGATGTGGTCGTCGCGATTACTAACGAAGGCCGTATGTTGAGCTTCGCTTTGTCCGAGTTGCCGGAATTATCTCGTGGCAAAGGCAATAAAATCATTAGCATACCAAGCGCACGTGCGAGCGAGCGGGTGGAGTTCGTTGTCGCCCTATGTGTGCTCGGCGCTGGTGAGACTCTTGCCGTTCATGCAGGAAGGCGCCACCTGAACATGAAAGCTTCTGACCTTGAACACTACAAAGGAGAGCGGGGTCGTCGTGGTAATAAATTGCCTCGCGGCTTCCAAAATGTTGATCGAGTCGAAGTAATAGGCGTTTCTTAAGGTTCGCAAGTCCAAAATAGCCTCTATAAGGCTGGCGAGTAACGCTAGCAAGTTGCTATTCTCTCTACTTATGTCGAATCTCGACTATGAGAAGTGGAACTGGGGAGGGCCGCTTGCAGTTTAGAAGTCTCACTTTAATAGTCACATTGTTTTTGACACTGTGTTTGCCTGCATCACTGCAGGCACAGAGCGACGAGGAGGTCGTGCTCCAATTGAAGTGGGAGCACGAGTTTCAGTTTGCAGGCTATTACGCCGCATTATGGCAGGGCTTCTATCAGCAAGCGGGCCTTAACGTAGATATCCGCTCCGCTATTACCGAAGACGGTCGTTTTCTCGCACCAGACGCAGAGCTGATAAGTGGCAACGCAGACTTCGCCATTGGCGGTATAGACACGCTTGTTAAGCGCGGGCTTGGTGAGAAATTCGTAGTCTTAAGCCCGATCTTTCAGAGTTCGCCAGTTGCGGTGTTTAGCCTCAGCGACCTTCCAATTGATAATCTGCAGCAGCTTAGTCAGCTCCGTATTGCAGCGGTAAAAGATGATTATCTGCTGACCCAAGTTCAGGCGATGTTTCTTGCCGAAGGCATCGATCCAGAAAGCATTACATTCCTAGACGAAGATGTAACGGTAGAAAGTCTTGTCGATGGGCGGGCCGATGCCATCGTCACTTATGATGTTTCTGCACTATATGAGGCTAAGGAGTTGGGGGTAGAGTTAAATTCGCTCTACCCAGAGGACTATGGGGTTAACTTCTATGGTGACGTCCTATATACCTCCGAGGCAGTAATAGAACGTGATCCTGAGTTAGTAAAGCGATTTGTAGAGGCCAGTATCGAAGGTTGGCGTTATGCCTTGGAGCATAAACTCGAAATTGCAGACCGTATATCTGCTGAAATGCCTCGCTATCGTTATCTGTATAACAGCATCTTTGACTACAACCGCTTCTTCGCGGAGCGCATCGATCAGTATCTACTTTTCCCTTTGATTCCCCTTGGGCACAATCAATTTGAGCGCTGGCAGAGTGCCTATTCTCTGCTTTCACAACTCGGTTTAATAGAACAGGCCTTTCCGATCGAGGAGTTGCTCAGCCCGGTGGAGCTGCCGCCGGAGCAGGAACAGGACCTAGGCGACTGGTTGCTTATCGTGATCTCGCTGGTGGTCCTAATTTGTATCGGGCTATTCGTGCGTGTTCCTCACCTACGCCTTTTACTAGCCGTCCCGTTTTTTTTCCTAATCCTGCAACAATTTATCGAACTCCGCTACCGGGTTCTGTTGGTTGATGAGGAACGTTTACATGTGTCCGAACAGCTCAGTACGGTGCGTTACCAATTAGAAAGTAGATTATTGAATAATCTTTCTTTGATTAATGGCCTTGCCGCATTTATCGCCTCGAAACCCGATTTTACCCAGCAAGAGTTTGATACCTACGCGTCCACTATTCTTGCGAGTGAACCCGCGCTGATAAATCTTGCCGCAGCTCCCGATTTAGTCATTGGGTATATTTATCCTCTCGAGGGCAACGAGTCGGCACTCGGCCTGAATTACCTAGACACTCCGCTGCAGATGTTTGCGATCCAGCGAACAATCCAAACAGGTTCTATGGTGATCGCGGGTCCCCTCGAATTGGTGCAAGGCGGCACTGCCTTTGTAGGTCGTGCACCCGTGTACATATATAGCGAAGATGGCAATCGCAGTCTTTGGGGGGTCGTCTCGGCACCGATTTCCACTGCAAGCATCTATTCTGATAGTAATTTGTTCGACCCTAGTATTGGTTTGGAAATCGCCATACGCGGTAGAGATGGACTTGGAGAGGATGGAGAGGTTTTCTTTGGCTCCGCAAGCGTGTTTGACAACCCCAATGCGGTCAAGATGCCGGTGGCGCTGGGCGGCGGCACATGGCAGTTAGCCGCCTATTCTCTGCAGGATACTAGTGAAACCGACCCGGGTATTTTGCTGCTACGAAGTGTCGCCGCCATCCTCTGTGCACTGTTCGTTATTGGCATCTTCTTACGTTACCGAGCCAAGATCAAAGAAGAGGCCTACGAGCGGCTGATCTTTCGCAACGAGCAATTCCTGCGTGAAGTAGAGAAGGTGTCAAAAGTAGGTGGGTGGCGTTTAGACAGCAATGGCGTGTTCTCAGAGGTCTCTGAACAGTGTATGCAGATATTCGGTGTCAGCAATGGCGCTGGCGTGTTGAGTCTGGATGAGGTCTGCGCCCAGTACTCAGAGGAAACTGGGAAAATGCTACGCAGCCTCCTAGACAGAGCGAAACAGCGTGGTGACAGTTTCGATACGGAGTTGCGTTTGGAGCGCAACGGAGAAGGTGAGAGCTGGCTGCATATTCGCGGCGAGATGATATTGCTTCCCAGTGCTAAACGCGAGTTAGTAGGGGCTATACAGGATGTCAGTAAGGCCAAAGCGGCAGATAAATTGATTGAGTATCAGGCCAACTACGATGCGCTAACAGGTCTAGCGAACAGAAGCCTTCTGAGGGATCGGCTCGATAGTGCGTTGGCGATGTCTAAGCGTGCAAGCACAAAACTCGCAGTGTTATTTATCGACTTAGATAACTTCAAATCGGTCAATGATAACCTCGGCCACGATATAGGCGATGAGGTCTTGGTAGAGACTGCAAAGCGGATTAAGAATTGTGTGCGCGAGGTCGATACAGTTGCCCGTTACAGTGGAGATGAGTTCATCGTAGTGTTACGCGATGTATTCTCAGAGTCTGCAGTATGCCGAATTGTTGACGAGATCGTGACTGCTGTAGGAGAGCCCTTTAAGCTTGATGTTAATCAAGTCTACTGCGGGGCAAGCATAGGTATTTCTTTCTTCCCAGACGACGCCTTGGACTCGGAGACCTTAATCATTAAGGCCGACCAGGCAATGTATGAAGTGAAGAAATCGGGTAGGAATGGCTGGCAATTCTATACACAGGAGATGCAACGCAAGTCCGAGAAGCGCCATAGTTTATTCAACGAGCTTGTGGCCGCGCTCAAGAACAATGAGTTAAGTGTGTATTATCAGCCTATCTATAGTTTAGCTGAGAACCGAATAGTAGGGTGCGAGGCTTTGGTGCGTTGGCAGAAGGCCGATGGCAGCTTCGTTCCTCCAGACTTGTTTATCCCGCTGGCCGAGGAGAGTGGCCTCGTGATTCGCATCGACCATCTTGTGCTCACGTCCGCACGTAATTTCATCAGCGAGTTAAATAGTGCCCATGGGCTCAATATCGGTCTGTCGGTAAACGTTTCAACACGCCTACTGTATATGCGTGACGAGTCGTCACAGGCATGGTTCCAAGATATTAAACTCCCTATCAATGTCCCGATCATTGTGGAGATTACCGAAAGGGTTTTGGTTGAGGATGCCACTCGCGCCTTGCAAGTGCTCAACGACTTGAATAAGGCGGGCATTAGTATCTCCATCGATGATTTTGGTACTGGCTATTCTGGACTCAGCTACCTTTCGCGCTTTCCAGTCGATGGGCTAAAAATCGATCGTTCATTCGTCGCGAAAATCGGTGAGCTCAAAACCGAAGAGGCTCTGATCGAGACGATGCTGCTGATGGCGAAGAAATTGCAGATTCGCGCCGTCGCTGAGGGCGTGGAAACGCGCGAGCAATTGGCCTTCTTACGTAATCTGAATTGTGATTTTGCGCAGGGCTACTATATAGCGCGGCCGATGCCTAAGGATCAATTTAGGACCTTCCTTCTTAAGAGCAATTCAGAGGGTTTAGACTTGTAACAATTTTGTAGGAACATTTGTAGGAACAATGAAAAGGCTCATTATTTATTTGGACATGATCGGTCAATAATAAAAAAATGTAGCTGCCCCTTATTCACTCTTTCCTCGCTTCAATCGTTGAATATCATTTGCTCTCCACTATAAGCTGGACGAAGTTTACTCAAGGCTCTGCGATTATTCGCACGACTTTGAGATAACAATTTCGTCCTATTGGGTCCATCACGCGCGTAATTCTGCGCCCGCACTACGACCCATTTACCTAAAGCTTGTATTAGAGGAAATATCATGACTGCACAAACTGCGATAAGCACAGTAGTAACTTCGCATCCCTTACCGATCCCTTTGCATAAACCAAAGCGTCTCGCTAAGGTCCAGCCGCGCTCGTCCACCCCTATGTTGAATGAAACACTGAAGGAGAAGTTGGGCGAAGAGTATCAGCTAAAAACCTTTTTCGGCGACGAAGTGATGAGTATGGGGGACAGTACCCTCAACGATCTCGCCGAGTGTTATATGACAGTCTTTAACGAAAGTTGGGGCGAGTCTTGGACGATCAGTTCTGCCAAGAGCGAGATCACCCACAGCCTGCGCAACGACCCAGAGCGGATACCATTGATCTCTTTGCTCTACAAAGAGGACAAGATCATTGGTTTCTGCTGGGTGTTACTGATGGACAAGAACGCCATGAGCAAGGAACACGACATGCCCTGGGAGCTGTCCGACGTGGAGAAAGAGTCCGGTATGACGATCTCCAAGTACTGGCTCAAGGAGGTAGTGAAGAAGGAGCGCATCATGTTTATAAAGGAGCTGGGTGTCCTCAAGGAGTATCGCCAAGTAGTTTCACCCTTTCTATCTATCCCTATTTTGGAGCGATCCGCCCAGATGGGCTATGATGTTGGGTTCTTATGGACAAATGTGAATAGTAAGGCTTTCAAATGGGGCCTAGGCGTTGGTTATTCACCGGTTCACTTCTTCATAACCAATAATCTGCTGCTCATGTATGGCAGCGTGCAAGGCTCCTTGAAAGCGATGCGAAACGTAGTAGAGGCCTCATTTAGTAAGCAGAGCCAGTACTATATGATTAACAACATCAATAAATACCTGTTGAAGGGGGAGGCAAGAAACTGAAAACATTCCAGCCCAAAAGCTGCGTCTTGCCACTTTGTGGTAGGGGCACACTGTTGCGAGCATATGCTCGCAGCAGGCTTGAGCTGAATGCTGTTTTGCAAAGGCAGGGGATGGAATGAACTATATATTCATCCCCAATGCGATCGCCCTGTTGATTCTTGGCCTCTTTACGGCGCGTCAGAATCCAGGGAGGTTGTCTAATACCTATTTGCTAACCAACGTCTCCGTCGCTATATGGGCGTTGTGCTTTATGTTGTTGCATGAGTTCCAAACGCGAGTGCCAGTGAACCTAGTTTCGCAGATACAGCTGGTTTCGGCTCTGGTGTTCGCAAATGGACACCTCGACATCAGTCTGCGCTACCCAGACCCTCAGCGGCTGCCTGGACCCGTTCTACGCTGGTTTAACTACATAGTGTTCACCACGCTATGTGTTTTAACCCTATTCACTGACGTGGTGTCTAGGGCCGTCCTAGAAGAGCAGGCAGTGGTGTTTATAGATGGGCCTGGCTATGCCGTCTTCGCTTTATACTTAGCAGTCGTTGGGATACTGGTAATCAGCAATCTCATCATTAGCTATAGGCGCTATCCGGAATATCGTACGCGCTTAGCCTATATGTTGACCGGTTTAGGACTATTCATCGTGTTCGGGATCGTCTTCGACCTCGTTCTAGTGGTGATGGGCAATTATGACTGGTTGGTGCTCGGGCATTTAGGGTCGGTGTTTCCTTCGATCTTCTTCGCTTATGCTTTCAGCAAGCACGACTTGTTGAATATCCGTATGGCGGTTGACCGTTATACGGCCAAAATTATTGTGGCTGTCCTCGCCATACTTAGTCTATACCTCGCCTTCCAGCTTTCCTTCGACTACCCCGCCGCCAGTCTAGCGCTGATATGTTTAATTGCGCTGTTGTGGGCCTTTAATGCGTATAGATTGGAGCTATTCTTAGTTAGCACTGCGCGGCGGCGCTTTGTGCGCAACTGGTACGAACCCGAGGATATCCTTAATAGATTGGCAGAGAAGTTAGAGGATATTAAGAATCGTGCAGATATTTTCGAGACATTAACCAAAGAGATCGATGAGGTATTCGAATTAGAGAATATTCAACGCATCGTTGCAGTACGAAATGAACGAGAGGATCTTCAGGCCTATCAAGTATTTTCTGGTGCTCAGCAGAGACCGAATGACACGTTGACTGTAGAGGACCCTTTCATCCTAGCTTGTAATGCTTGCGAAGAGCCCTTGAATCTCAGTGAGTTCGCGTTGCCAATCCAGCAGCGCTTTGCGGAGAGTGGCTTTGATAGTGCAGAGAAGACGCTCGTCATCCCGTTCTTCTCTCCTGAGTATCTCGAGGGCGTCATCATACTAGGGGAGCGCAGTAGCCAAGAGGAGTTCAGCAAGAAGGACAGGCAATTCCTTCTAAGACTGCTGCGCTATGTTGCTGCAATACTGTATAGATTGACGCCTTTCGAGAAGCTCGAGAAGTCTTATTTCGAGAATCAGCGCCGACAGCATCAAGCAGAGATCCAGGTGGTGCGCGGCGACAAGACATTGGCGATAGCGCATGCAACGCGACAGGCCCACCACGAGATTAGGACGCCACTGAATATCATTCGCATGGCTGCTCACCGCATCAAGAGTACCGAGACAATCGCGAAGTATCGGCAGATTATAGATGAGCAAATAGAGAGAGCGATGGAGATCGTCGATGAGACACTCGTCATCACCGATGGTGGAGGCGATGATGAGGCGCGCTTCCAGAGAATTGATATCAACTTGCTCTTGCAGCGATGCGTGAAGTTGCAGGCCGAAGGACCTCAGAAGCGAATTTTCGATCTCGATGAGGTTGCGCCCAAAGTGTTAGGGATTCCTGGAGAGATTCAGGTGCTATTTAGCAATCTAATCAAGAACGCACTGGAGTCTATGCCTGATGGTGGAACTCTGCATATTCGCAGCAATATCGAACTACAGGAGTTAGTCGTTAGTGTTAGCGATACTGGAATTGGTATTGCACCCGAGCTGCGCGAGAAAATCTGGGAGCCCTACTTCAGTGGCAAAGTAACATCGGCTGGAAATCTCACTGCGGGGCGGGGGTGGGGCTTAACGATCTGCAATAGAATCGTGACTGAGCACAAGGGCAGCATTCAGTGTGAGAGTGTTCTAGGGCAGGGTAGTAAGTTTACGGTGCGTATGCCAATTAACTAATCTTGCTCGCGGCGTTGACTAGCGCGGTCCAGCTCACGCGCCCAACGTTGATCGCGCTCTATTAGTATTTCACGCAGGATCTCCGCTTCCTTGTGAACCACGATGCGTTCTAGTAGACCCAATAATTCTTCCTCTTCGAACGGCTTGAGAATATAGCCTGAGGCGAGCCCTAGTGTTGGGTCTTTTGCTAAGGCTTGACGTTCTTTGTCGTTATAAGCTGTAAATATCACAATTGGAATATGGCGTTTAAAAGGGCTGCTGCCCTCTTCGTTGCGCAAGGTCTTCAGGAAAAGCTCGCCATTCATCTTAGGCATTTGCCAATCGAGCAAGATGCACTCGATCTTGTTGCTTAGGAAGTTAAATCCGCGTTGATGGGATTTGAGAATCTGCAGCGCCTCTTCTCCGTCGTAGGCGGGGATGGCGTGATAGCGCTGAGTTTCGTTGATAACCTCTATGACGAGGTCCGATTGCTGTCGATCATCCTCGACCACAAGAATGCGTGGTTTGCTCTTCATGATTGCGATTTCACTACGATTGTAGGCCAATTCCTGAGCTGCGCGTTGCAACGCGATGCTGCCAGATTTGCGTAAAGACAAAACTCGGGCCATTGAATGCGCCGCTTAGCAATGCGATAGGAAGATACAGTAAGGCAAGCAGTGTGTTGCACATGATGACGAGATAAGGGAAGGGGGCGCGTGCATATTGCTGGGTGATCTGGTTGCGGGTAACCGGTAAGGTCGACCACGCTTTATCGCCCATGCGTCCAATTAGTATTGCCGTAGTAAATTGTTGGTAGTGCCGTGTAGGGTAGCGTTTCCATTGTCTGATATGATGTCGGTTTGACATCAACCACATCTCATAAACGGATAGAAGTTTAAAAAACAGGCCGCCAATTACGCCGTAAAATAAACTCCAAACAAGCACCGCGGGCAGTAATATCACTGACTTCGATCTGCTCATATTTAACGCGTCCTGTAATTCTAGAGAGTGTTTGGCAACTTTGGCCGAGTTTCTTTGACTGATTTTAGCTTTACTTGACGCTAGTATACACTAGCAAACTCTTAAAAATAGCGGCTTTAGTTCACGCTTAGTCACATCAGCAGGTCTTTTCTCAACAACTCGCACTTTCGAAACCGTAGATACTATATGCAGAAATCGATCTATTTAGCCAAGAGCCTGCTTATATTGAGCTACTCACTTCTGTTTCTATTGATAGTGTCCATCTTCTCTATTTCAGTTTGGGAACCCTTGTTCCAAGCTTCATTCTTTATTCTATTTATTGCCTTGATAGGGCTCAGCTATGAGTCTCTTTATTCTGCTTTTCTGCAAGCCTTGGGCAGTTCGAGAGTGGACTCTGCACTACGTCGAATAGGGGGTGTCGCAGATATTATCGACAATCTTCATGAGTATACCGATCTCGAAACATTGCTGCGTTATACCCAGTCTTGTCTCGCCACACTGTTGGGGGGAGGAGGCGCGAAGTTATTGCTTGCGCGCAACTACCTCGAGGCAGACGATTCTGGCAGCGCCGAGTTCTTGCTGTGGGGGTCAAAGAATCCTCAGATTCTGAATGCGAAGTGTGCTGCACTAAGTTATGCGATCAATGCGCCGGAAGGATTTCTCGTAAGGGATTGTCCGGAAGAGGTGGCGGCTGAGTTGCAGAGTTTCGACGCGGATTTCGTTATACCCATTTTCTGCAGAGCAAAGATGCAGGCTCTATTGCTTATTAGCGACTCCACCGGCGTGTTTGCCGAGTTGCGAACCATACTGACATTCTTTGCACGTCAATTTGGTATCGCCTTGGAGCGGATAGTAAATGAACAGGGACGTCGCGCCCGTCAAGAACACGCATTTGCGGAGAAAACAGCAGCTTTGGCAATGCTTAGCGCGACGATTGCCCATGAGATGAGAACCCCCTTGTCCGGGGTGCGCGCGAGCATTGGTGGAGTAGACTCTTATCTTCCCGAATTAATTAATGCCTACGAGTTTGCCCACGAACAAGATGCGGACCGGTTTCCTATGATTCGCAAAGACTTATTGGAGACGCTTACCGATACGGGGCCCCGTATTAGGTCTATGGTGGATCAGGCGAACCACGTGATCGATCTACTATTGATCAATTTGAACGATAAGCGCTTAGATAGCGCGAACTACTCTACGTGCTCAGTGCGTGATTGCGTAGAGGAGGCGATTGCTCAATATCCGTTTAGGCGTTTCGAGCGGGAGAAAGTACACGTCAAGATTGATAAGGACTTCGAGTTTCAAGGAGTTAGTTCATTGCTCGTCTATGTTTTGTTCAATCTGCTGAAAAACGCCTTGTATAGTCTAGAGTCTGCAGGCAAAGGCGTGATTCACTTAGACGTGGAGAAGGGAGAACATAGGAATTATTTAATCTTCGAGGATACCGGGCTGGGTATAGCAGAAGACGTACTGCCTTTGATTTTCGACGGTTTCTTCACAACCCGCAGTAATGGCACTGGAGCAGGGTTAGCTTTCTGCAAGCGCACCCTGCGCAGTTTCGGTGGTGATATTCGGGTGAGTTCAAAACTCGGCCAATTTACGCGTTTTACGCTCGAGTTCCCGCTCGACTAAATCAGTGTAAGAACTTCGTATCGGAAGCTGTCGTCTCTATGTGGGAACGGTAGGATTGAATTGCCTCGGGTCTATACTTGCGTAGTACGCGACTGGCGTCTTCGTGTTGAATGAGCGCACAATAATAGGGCGCCTGCGCACAGACTTTCTTGGCGGGGGCGTAATATTTTCTCCAATCGTCTGTCAGTAACTTCTTGATATGTTCATTGTCGTCGGAAACATTGAATAGGGGCGCGAGCTCGCCTTTACGTAGCGCCGCGAGTAACTGTGCCGGTGCGCCTACCGTAGCGCATTGTCGTATATGCTCTTCTAAGCCTGTCTCTGTCAGTATCAACAAGATCGACAGCTCACCCTTAGCATTTAGTAGGGCGAATCCAGAATAGGGTTCGTCAATCAGATAGTATTCAATGAACTTATTTCGGTCTCGCAACGAGTTGAAATAGGCTATGAAATCGGCATTATTGACAAAACGACTTTGGCTATTCGCGATCACAGGGTCTGTAATTAGCTTAAAGCTCTTGCTGAAATACTGTTGCTGCAGAGTAGCGATAGAGCGCTTTAGTTTCGCTTCTAGGTCTTGATCCTTCTTGCTAATGAACTGATCAATTAAGCCAGCGTTGAAAGCCTGTACCGCTAGCTCGGTATCTGCTTGTCCTGTAAGCAGAATGCGCTTTACGTACGGGTTGGTAAGGCTAGCGCAAAGTTCAAGGCCGTTCATCGAGGGCATAGAGTAATCGATGACCACTACACTTGGGGTGCTGAAACGCTGGGCATTATAAATTTCTTTATAGAGTTCGTTGATCTCAATATGTGTAAGTGTGTCGGAATCGAATGGGCCAGTTTTGTAAGATGAATAAACGCGCCGAATAAGTTCCGCGTGCTGCTGAGCATCATTAATATAGGTCAGAGCTTGGCGGGCGGACTGAAAGAGTCGATAGTTAAGATCGCGCGGTAATATCAAACTGACAGCATCGAGAAAGTCCGGGTCGTCATCGACCAGTACCACCTGTGTGGGGTAATAGAAAAGATGACAAACGGGAAAAGTAAAATCCAAAGCGTACTCCTTGTGTACCCTTGAGTTTCAGGGCGCGTGAAGATAGCTTACTGACATCTTAGCAATCAAGCAAAGGCTGCGTTAGATCGACACTTCCTCAGCCAATAGATGTTCTACCTGTCGATCGAGTAAGGCCTTGTAGTTGATCATAGGCTCGTCGACCAGCCAGGTCTTGATGAACTCCCCATTCTGATTGTCGACGATGTCACTGAACTCTTCTGTTATAAGCCTACTATCTGCATCTGCTAAAACGTATGCAGCCTCACTAATAATTAAAGTATCGATAGGAGCCTCTTCACAAATTTGGCGGGTCAGCGCGAGGTTTTCTCCTGCGACCGTATAGGTATTTTGCTCGAGGGATGAGAGCACTCCAGTAAGAAGGTCACCACAGTGTAGCCCCGCTTTAAACTGCAAAGTGGGTAGTCCGTTGGCCTCCAGTTCCCGCGCTAAGGTAGAAGTAATCTCTAGGAACAATAGCGCCGCACATACTGCATGGAAGCAGTGCTCATCGTCTACTTGCGCAGCTCCGAAGGTGATTAGTATCTCGTCGCCTGCACATTTCTCGATATTGCCGTTATACAGTTGAGTGACTTTGTGGACGTAGAAGTAGTAGGTATTGAGCAGCTCAATGGTTTCCTGCGCCTCGTGTTGGTGTAGTGCGAGACGGTAGTTGCTGATATTGATATTCAAGATACTTACAAATGCACTGCCGGGGCGGCGATATAGGGCAGCGGCCTGCTCACTAGGGCTGAGTATTTTCTCAGGTCCAAACATCGCGTGGCGACTCTCATCATCACTTAGCTCGTAAATTAGGCGGTTGTACTGGCGAATTACTGCCCCTATCTCGTCGCCGCGTTCGCCGAAAGGGCTAGGCTCACCCTCGCCGCGCCTGACGCTTTGAATGGAGGCAGATAACAAGCGTAAAGGGAATGTGATGACATGTTGGGTAAGCGCGACTATTACACTAACACCAGTGAGCAGAAGTAGGAGTAGTGCGGCGAGCATGAACAGGAAGTTACGTGTGACTCCTTGCTCGATGTAGCGCTGATCAAGATTGACACGGACGTAGCCCGCTAACGAGTCCTGTAGGGCGATAGGTGCTACATAGCTGCCAAACAGATCACTGCGCTGTAGCGATTCGCTACCGGCGGGAGAAACCGAAGATCCTGATATGGCAATGACACGGTCGTCAATGCTGAGAACGGCGACTTGTGCGATTGCCTCTTCTCGTGTCAGTTGGTTTAGCAAGACATTCATGCTGACCATATCGTTGGCCAAAACAAGTTCAGTTACCAAGATTGCTGTTTGTCGTGCGAGTGTATTGCCTAAACTGTCAGACTGTTGCCGAAGTATGTTCTCTGTAGTTTGATTGGTCACCAACCAGAATACGCACATAGATAGAATTAAAAGTACTGCAGTACTAAAGGCAAATTTTTGGCCAAGTTTCATGCGTGTAGTAGTGGTTCTATGTGGCGTTGAATCGCCGGGTGCTTGTGCTGTTATTCTTTCTTGTGACACGCGAGACTCTCTTATAACTAGGCTTAGATTACTGGAATGAGTCCAGCGTTAGTTCTTCATCATGGACGAAACTGAAATCGAGATTGGCGCTGGGCTCCTGTAAACAGTTGCCTTGAACGAAATTAACATTCGCCTGCCAAAGCAGCGGTAGTAAATCGATCGAGTCGATCATAGGCGCCACCACAAGTAGCCCACGTGCGTGAAGACTATTCACTGCGGAATTGAGCTTCTCGCGCTGTTCTGAGCTCTTATCGATATCGTCAAGCAATGATCTGTCGAGCTTAATAAAAGTCGCGTCCTCCAATGGCAGAGAATTGAGTGAAGTATAAGTGCAGCCGAAATGAGTTATAGACAGAGTGAAACCTAAGGTTTTGACTTGATCGCAGAAACGCTTCACTTGTTTTGGCGAGCTCACGATATCTAGCTCACTAATCTGTAGGCCAATTTGATCTGCGGAAATATGCTCTTGCTGCAACTGAGTGCGCAACCAAGGTAGAAACTCAGTGCTAACGATCGAATTATGGGTGAGATTGATCGTAAGCTTGAGTGCGGGATTATTGCGCGTCGCGAGTAAACTAAGAGAGTTCTCGCACACCCAGCGGTCGATTTTTTCGCCAAGTCCATGTTGATTCGCGAGCTCCAAGAAGCGCGGAGGGTAGATCAAGTTCTCGTGATCTTGTAATCGAATTCGGACCTCATAGCGCTCCACACCATCTTCTTTGAGATTGACGATTGGTTGAAAGACGAGCACAAAATCTTCCTGCTCGAATGCTTGTTCTAATCTTTTGAACATTTTCGCAGCAGTGCCATAGGCATCGCTCTCGTCGTCTTCTTTGTTACTATTTTGATTGCTGCGGACGGTGAGATTGTGTCGAGCGCGATCGATGATCACACTTGCTGAGGGTGTGAGCTCGTTCACGATTGCGATGCCAGCATTAAACTGCAATTTGCTGCCTTGGGGTGAAATAGTCTGTAACTGCGAATTGAGATTTGCACAGAGTTCGCCGAGGAATTGTTCTTGTGCGTACTCAGTCTCCTTGCTCAGTAAGATGATGAACTCCGCGTCGCCAATATGGCCGACCGTGGCGTCTCCAGGAGCGTTGTCGGCTATTAGTTTCGCTACGTCGGCTAACAGCAAATTACTTGCTGACTTACCGCTGAGTAAGGTGAAGTCTTGAAACTGCTCAAGCTTCAACAAGATCGCCGCGCTATTGACTTGATCATAGACGCCGTTGGCAATTGCCTGGTCTATCTTGGCGAGTATGGCGTTGCGATTGAGTAGGTTTGTCAGAAGATCGAGGCTCTCTTGATTCTTGAGTCTCTGTTGCTGCGCAATATTGCCTGCCACCGGACGGATGATGACTTGAATGCTGGGTTCATCTTCGAAGACCGATTGCGCACATTCCAGACTTAGGCGGGTCAATGAGTTAGGTGCAGTGTTGGCAAGAAATACACAGCGCGATTCAGTATGGGCTGTGGAATCGTTGAGAAACTTGCGTACGCGCTCGACATCTTGCTCGTCAACGAGATCGAGAAAAGTATGCTTCTTGAGCTGTGCCTCAGACTCGAAACCGAACAGGTCTAGATAAGCCTGGTTTGCATACTGAAACAAGCCTTCGTGTAGATAGGCCACTGCGTCGGATGCGCTCATCAGTAGTAACTGATAACGCTCACGCAGTTCGTTCAATGCTGTATTGGTCTTGCGCAGCTCGCGCCGGGCGTTCAAATTGCTCAGTTCATGACGAACAGTTCGCAACAGCTCTGCAGCCTCTTTAGCCTTGTTCAGATCATGCTTGGTGCAAGCCACACCATTGCTAGGTAACGCGAGTAGCTCCCCTTCTTCGTCGTAAAGCTTGCCCAGAGCTATAAAACATATGTCTTGTGCTACTTCGTTCATCAGCACTATAAGGCGCGCTATTGGCAGCACCTGCGGGCCAGGGAACAGGAATAGGAGATCCCAACGCATGCTAAGCAGGCGCTCACGTAGGTGGGCCTCGTCGGCTACTGATTCGGCATGGACGTTATAGCCGTCCTTGCGTAGTGCGCTCACCAATAGCGCACCGTCGGAAACCAGTTCCGATGCGATAAGCACGTTAATTGTTGAATTCTGTTCCATCTGAATCCTTACGCTACAGGGGATAGGCGCAGCGCTAGTTTGGGCGCAAGCGCGATACGTGGCGTTGACCCAATGTCTGTTTGCGCTGAGTTTAGCATACAAAATTCGCGGCCCGGACGTAGCGAGAGCCTAGTTTGCGGGGCTAATTCACAAGATTTCAGCAAAATAACAACTTTGGCCTCAAAATCCTCTAGGGCAACGTGTAAACTCTCGATTAACAGCACATCTGTGCAATAAATTCACAGTGAAGTCTTATTTAAGTGAGTCGTATGGATCAGGGTAGCAAGACAGCGCAAGATGAAGATCTGCGTAAGCAGAAGCGTTTGAAAGAGCTTAGACGAGCCAGAAATCGCCTCTTTGTGTGCTTTTGGACCTTTCCCGTTTATGTGCTCGCAGTGATGCAGGTGTTAGAGACTGGCAACGAAACCACTCTAATCATGTTCGCCTATATGGCCCTCTATGCGGGTTTCGGAGCGAATCTGGCAACGAAACGCTGCCCTCAGTGTCACGAACAATATTTTGTGAAATCCTTCTTCCTGAACCCCTTCAGGTCGCAATGTGCTCACTGTGCCCTAGCCCTCAAGCAGGAGGAAACCCTAGGCGCTTAAGCTCTAGCACCGAAGATTGCAGACCCAACACGCACGATGGTGGAGCCTTCTGCGATGGCCGCCTCATAGTCTGCACTCATGCCTATAGACAGGCTATCTAAGTGCTCAAAACGCCCCTGCAACTCCCTAAACAATAGGGCAAGTGGAGCAAATACTTCGCGTTGCTGCTCATGCCCTGCGCAAGGTGCGGGGATAGCCATGAGTCCGCGCAGCCTAAGGCCCGGAAGTTTTGCGATCTGTTCACACAAATCCGCTGCGTCCTCTAGCGCTACTCCTGACTTGCTATCCTCGGAAGAGAGATTGACTTGCACACAGATACTCAGAGGCGCGAGCCCCTCGGGGCGTTGCTTGCTTAGTCGACTGGCGATCTTGAGGCGATCGACGCTATGGACCCAGTCGAAATGTGCGGCGATATCCGCTGTCTTATTGGATTGAATAGGACCGATGAAGTGCCAGACAAGGTCGGGCAAGTCGAGTATTCGTATCTTGTCGAGCGCCTCTTGTAGGTAATTCTCGCCAAATTCGCGTTGCCCTGCCGCGTAGGCCTCACGCAGCTTCTCTGGTGTTTGGGTTTTTGTCACCGCGAGCAGAGTGACGCTGTCGGCAGCGCGCCCGCTACGTGTCGCCGCTTTTGTGATCTGATCTCGAACAGTGGAAATATTTTCTGCTATGCTTGCCATGGTTTCACCGCGTTGACGCTCTACTCACAAGTGCCGCGTCGGCGCGGCCTGCAAGCAATTCTTGGCGGCACTATAACATAGCCCAGTGCTCCGCGAAGGCGAGCGTTGTGACAAGGCAAACCCTATCTAAGTAGACGCTGTGCGCTGACACGGTAAACATTCTCGAACATAAGCAGGTATCACAATGGATATCACGGAATTACTCGGTTTTAGCGTTAAACAAGGTGCATCTGACTTGCACCTCACAGCGGGCATGCCACCATTGATTCGTGTCGACGGGGATATTCGAAAGATCAATATTCCCGCGATGGACCACAAGGAAGTCCATAGCCTTGTCTACGAGATCATGACGGACAAGCAACGCAAGGATTATGAGCAATACTTAGAAACGGATTTTTCTTTCGAAGTGCCTGGGCTGGCGCGTTTCAGGGTTAACGCCTTCAACCAGAATCGCGGTGCTGCTGCAGTGTTCCGGACCATCCCGAGCAAGGTGCTATCGATGGAAGAGCTAGGCATGGGGCAGGTCTTTAGGCAGGTCTCCGACCTTGCCCGAGGTTTGGTAGTCGTGACGGGCCCGACAGGGTCAGGCAAAAGTACGACCCTCGCGGCCATGATGGACTATGTGAACAATACCCGTTACGAGCATATTCTCACTATCGAAGACCCTATCGAATTCGTACACGAGAGCAAGAAATGTTTGGTTAATCAGCGCGAGGTGCATCGCGATACTCTCGGCTTCGCCGAAGCACTACGTTCGGCACTGCGCGAAGACCCCGATATTATTCTCGTGGGTGAATTACGTGACTTGGAAACCATACGTCTAGCCTTGACCGCAGCGGAAACGGGCCACTTAGTATTCGGCACTCTGCACACCACCTCTGCCGCAAAGACGATCGACCGTATTATCGACGTGTTCCCCGCTGCAGAGAAATCAATGGTGCGTTCGATGCTCTCCGAATCGCTACAGGCTGTTGTCTCGCAAGCCCTACTCAAGAAGACTGGGGGTGGTCGAATCGCAGCGCACGAAATCATGATTGGCACGCCGGCTATTCGTAACTTGATCAGGGAGGATAAAGTCGCGCAAATGTACTCTGCGATTCAGACGGGTTCGTCCGTAGGGATGAAGACACTGGATCAGTGTTTGAAAGAGCTTCTCCAGAAGGGCTTGATCACGAAAGAAGCAGCAAAGGCTAAGGCAAAGACTCCCGACTCGTTCTAGAAGGGCAGTGTTCCATACAGTAATCCTATGCAGCTTTCTAAGGAAGCTGCTCTGGAAACTTCTCTGCCAGACACTGTAACCATGTCTCAAGAATCAATTGCGCAGCTAGGCAATCTAGCTGCGCAGAGGATTCACCGCGCATGATTTGCCCACGCGCCTCGAAAGAGCTTAAGCGCTCGTCTATTCCATAGCAGGGTTTGTGGTAACGGCCATTGAGGCGATTGCCAAACTTGCGCGCGCGAATAAGTAGCTCACTCTCGCTGTCGTCCATATTGTAGGGCAGTCCTACGACGAAGGCGTCCGGTTGCCATTTTGTAACTAAGGCGTCGAGTATCTCCCAATTCGGAATGCCATCGCGCGCTGGAATAGCGTTGAGGGCGGTGGCACGGTGAGTGATGCTCTGTCCAACTGCCGAACCGATGCGTTTCGTTCCGAAGTCGAAGCCTAGTAAAGACAAGTCCTTCGGTTTCTTCTCCGGGAAGCTATCCATTGAATATTGCCTCAGTGTTCGCTTCGCGAAGAACCTTCCTCATGAATGCCCCGCTGTTGAAGATAGCTGATCTAGGCTGATGCCGAGTATCGAAGCGGCTGCTTCCGCTTTCTTGGAATGATCGCTAGAGAAGATTAACTCGGTCACTGCCGGGACTGTTAACCATACGTTGTCGCTAATTTCCTGTTCGAGCTGGCCAGCCTCCCAGCCTGCACAGCCTAGCGCGACTAGATAGCGTTCCGGACCAGTCCCTAAGGCGATATCCGCTAGAATGTCTTTGGACATCGACAGGCTTAGCTCCGGAGTAATAGGAAGAGTGTATTCCCACTCACGGCCACTGTTATGCAGAATAAAACCCTTGTTTCTCTCGACGGGGCCGCCTGTCATAACACGCTGGCTATGGAAATCGATGTCGCCCTTACGTTGTTCAAAACTGATCTTTAGTTCTTCCAAGAGCTCCGCTAAGCGCATATTGGATGGCTTATTGATGACGATACCTAAGGCGCCCTCATCGTTATGGCGCCATAGATAGGTAACGGTTTGGTTAAACCAAGGATCTTCAAGATGGGGCATCGCGATCAAAAACTGATTCGCGAGAGAACCTGGAGTGGCCTCATACTGTGAGGCTGTTGAGCTGTTCTGCGTCATGTCGCTCCACGCTATAGCGAGTGATTAGATTACTGGCTAGTAAAAGAGTTGCCTTGATGGAAGCGCCAGGTGCGAATGATCTCGAGGATATCGACATCGCTTAGCATCTCTGGTGGGAACGGGTCGAATGGGGCCGCCAGTCGCACGATGTTGATCGCCGCTTCGTCTAAAACTCGATGCCCTGAACTTTGCAGGATACGAATCTCTTGCACCGACCCATTGGGTCGTAGGGCCACAAGCATGCGCAGGCTGCCATACAGCTGCTGCGAGCGTGCCTGTTCGGGATAATTGATGTTGCCCACTACCTCGATGCGCTTGCGCCAGGAATCTAGGTACTGGGCGTCATGGCGCTTCTGAGTAGAGGCTGAGGAAATAGTGTAAGTGCGTGGACGCTTTGCATAGGCCTGCTGTTGCATGTCTAGCTGTGCCTGCAGGCTGGCGATCGCGAGACTTAACTCTTCCGGGGTGGCCTGTTCCGAGAGTTGCGTGTCTGTCTCAGGCGCTTCGTCTTCCAATTGCTGCTCTAGGCTCTGCTCGGAGTTTATCGAGCTGAGGATGGCTAGATCGCTGGGGTCGGTTTGGCGATTGGGCGCCGGCGCTTGAGGAATGGGATCGACCTGTTGTATCACTTCGTCGTGAAAAGGCGCTTCGAATGGTGTGCTCGGGGCTGCAGCCTCATCGAGTGTGCCACTGCCGGTCTGATTCTCCTGGGCGATAAAATCCGCTTCATCGGGTGCCACATCACTTCGATATTGAGCAAGAGTGATCTCGATGGCGGGGGCGCTGTTGCTTTCTTCGAGGTAGCTAAAGCCCACCCCCGCTATGAGCATAATGTGTAAGCAAGCGGATAGGAAAATTGTGAATCCAAAACGCTCTTTAGATAGATCGGTGTTTGCTGTCATAGGCCCTGAGTTAAGCCGGCCCGCTGTGTCTATACGCGGGCAGCTAGCTTGCTTTCGATGCATCGCATTAAGTCGCCAGCGATGTCGAGATTATACGCGTTATTGAGTTCGCGAACACAGGTAGGGCTGGTGACATTGATTTCGGTCAGATAGTCGCCAATCACATCGAGTCCAACGAACAATAGGCCCTTTGCCTTCACTGCCTCTTTAACTTGGGCGCAGATCCATAGATCACGCTCGGTTAGTAGCTGTGGGACACCACTGCCGCCTGCGGCTAGATTGCCGCGCGTCTCACCCTGCGCGGGGACTCGAGCGAGGGCGTAGGGAATGGGCTCCCCGTCAACTAAGAGGATGCGCTTGTCTCCATTAACGATCTCCGGGATAAAGCGCTGCGCCATGATCGGTGTTTTGCCGTGATTGGTCAGGGTTTCGATGATGACACTGACATTCGAGTCGCCTTTCCTGAGCCTGAATATTGAGGCGCCACCCATTCCGTCTAGAGGCTTGAAGATTACGTCTTCGTGAACTTGGTGAAAGGCCTTGAGCACAGAGGCCTTACTGCTGACGACCAAAGGAGGACAGCATTGCGGGAACGCAGTCGCGAAGAGCTTCTCGTTGCAGTCGCGTAGGCTCTGGGGCTTGTTGACGACGATCGTGCCAGCGCTTTCAGCCTGCTCAAGCATATAGGTCGAGTAGATGTACTCGTTGTCGAAGGGTGGATCCTTGCGCATCAGAATGCTGTCTAGATTGCTCAAGGGCTCCTCGCTCGCGGCTCCTAGGCTGTACCAGTTCTTCTCGTCCCAAGCGACAGTCAGCTCGCGCATCAGGCCCATCGCTACGCCGTCTTTGAGGTATAGATCGGACTGCTCCATGTAGGAGATAGACCAGCCGCGCTCCTGTGCGGCCATGAGCATAGCCAAACTAGTATCTTTCTTGTAGCTGATGGATTGGATGGGGTCCATGACGATGCCGAGTCGAATACTCATTATTAAATCTGCCTAAAATCAGTGTGGAATAACTAGGCCAACGCGTCGCGATGGCTCCTCGCTGCGCAGATAATAGCGCATGTCGCAGCCGGTATCGACGCAGCTTCCTAAGCGCATTGCGCAAATCTGTGCTAAATCTCAAATACACCTACAAAAAGGAGAGCAGCATGGAAGCGGAAACTCTCGAAAACAGCCACGCCCTGCAAATTTTATTGGTCGACGACAGCCGTAGCACGCGTGAGAACGCACTAGACCTCCTCGATCAGCACCAATATCAGATGCAAGTCGCTGAAAATGGCTTCGACGCCTTGTGCAAACTGGTAGCGCAGCCCCCCGATATCGTATTCATGGATAGTGCTATGCCCGAGTTAGATGGTTATGCATCCTGTGCGTTAATCACCGCTAGCCCTGCTTATGCGCATATCCCTGTAGTCATAATGAGTAGCAACGATAGCCCTCTAGAGCGCGCACGTGCCGCTTTAGCGGGCGCGCAGCGCCTCATTGGCAAACCCTTTCGCAAGCGTGATCTATTAGACGCCCTTGAAGCCCTAGTGCCTGCGCTAGAAGTGAGCGAGGAGGCTGCCCATGCCCACTGTGCTGATCATTGACGACTCGCCTACACAAGTAGCGTGCATTCGAGAGCTGCTGGGAGACATGCGGGTTTTGCATCGCAACAGCGCTGCGCTTGGCGAAAGTCGGCTGTTAGCGGCGCAAGCAGATCTGGTGTTGATCGCCCTGATCCTAAGGGGCAGCAACGGTTTCGAATGTGGTTTGCAGCTACGCGAACTCGGCTTTCTCAATATCTTGCTGTATAGCGACTGCCCGGAAGATACAGACGCGGATTGGGCGCGTGCGATAGGGCTGCAAGGTCTGCTGCAATTGCCTGCTCCTGCACACTCGCTGTTGCAGCAAATCAAACAGAATATTAGTCGTACTGTGAAAGGGCGGGAAGATGGCCAGCGCTGGGCTTCCTAGCTTAGCGTTATGGCAAGGTATGAAGAGCCGCGCTAGCGGGCTCCCAATGCTTATGCAAGATGCCATATCAGATGATTCTTTACTGGCAAGTGCGCGCGTAGACGCTAGCCTGCGCCAACTCGCGGCATTGGCCAGTATTGTTCAGGCCGCACAGCTTGCGTTGTACTGTCGCGAGTGTAGTAAGTTGCTGGCGCTATATGTTCAGCAGAGAAATCGCGGTACTTCGCTCGAGTCTTTGCTGTTGGGCGCGGCAGTGCGTGTGCCGTTATCGCTCGCGAGCCCGTTGCAGTGTTTCATCGACAGCGGCAACCTCAACGAGTTGCGTCGGGCGAGAGGGGCTAGTGTCGTCGACCACATCAACAAAAGTAAGAATCCTATATGGGCGGTTCCAGGTCTGAAGTCCTTGTTGCGCAAGCAGCTCTTGAGTGCGCATTACGCACTTGGGGATAGTGCTAATTATTCCGCGCCCTGTGATGCGCCTGCGCAGTCGAATAGTTTCCGCAGCTTGAATCGAGTTGCGGCTCTTTGTCTTGGCAGAACCTTGTTAGAGAATGTTGAGAATGCGCGCAGTAATCAGCAGACTTGCGTTCAAGTTCTACGTTTGGAGCTGTGTTGCCACCCAGTGCGTGTGAGCGAGCCACCGAAGACCTTGAAGGGCATGCGCAAGCTGCACCTAGAAACAGCAATAGCGCACTTATTACGAGCTCTGCGCTGTAAAATGCGCGAACTAATCGTGCAGGCAGAACAAAGCGAAGGGGTCAATCTACAGTTAAGTCTGGGGATTTTCCAGAAGGCTAATGTGTGTTGTGCGTTGCTAAAACCTAGTCAGGCGCGGGCCATCGTGAAGATATGTGTTAGTGCGCAACACCTCGCATTGCATCTTCGTTGTTGGGCGAGTAAAGAGTGCGAAGCGCACACTCTACTGTACTTATGCGCGCTGGCTCTCGAGCGCCATCTCGACATCGAAATTGCGGTGCAACAAGGGCAGCGCCCGTGTGAGCGCACGGATATCCGCCTGTGCCGCAAGGTTCAACATTTTCTACGCACTCACAGGAGGCGACTGCGTTCGGTTTACTCAGCGCCGTTTAGTAGCGTCAGAGTAATTGCCTGTAAAGAAGTGCAAGACATTCATCAGCAACTTCGGGAAAGCTCCAAGCTTCACATAAAAGCGCGAACTAAAGTGTCTGTAGATGACGAGCTTTTCTATAGCGTAATTCGTTGTAAGGCAATCGCTCTTTATATGGGAGAAATGGCTCTATATGAACTGCTCTTTAGCATCCGCGAGCTGCTAGTCTTAGCAATCGAGCGAAGACTCATACTCACTAGGTTTGTCTTCAACTTGTTACCGAGACTCACCGCGTATTGCTTGCGTTCTCTACACAAAGGCGGCCGAGTGTTGGGCTATGATACGCGCTTGATCTCCTCACTAAGCGAGTCGCTGCGTGCGTATCGACAAGTGGCGTTGTCGAAAATCACAAATCGTGACAGCAGGATAAATCTACCAGTTGCTTTGGGGCAGGGTAAGAGCCGAGATGAGCGCACAATTGCGACTACCCAGTTGCCGAGTTTTCTCGCGAAGAATATTCGTTACGTGATCGCGGACCCAGTGGCATTTTGCGGCTGCCAATCAACACAAGAGTTTGCGAAACTAAGTAGAGAGGTAGTCTTAGAGCTGACTGTCTTGGCGCGAGGCGCCCGCGCATTGCAAGTCGACCGTGTGGCGGCACTAAGCGAGGTGCTGTTGGAGACCTATCGCTCACTCAATGCTTTGGCAGTGTTGCCCGCAGAAAAGAATCTTCGAGAAAATCTGCAGGGGGCGCACTGCTGCCTTCGCCTTGCCTTGAACCAGGCCGCAGCAAGACAAGCCGTTTGCGAGGTGCGTCCCACTATAGTTAGTCTCTACCGCTTTGTAGAGTTTCTGCATCGTGCCCCCGCCCATGCGCCAGATTCCATACAAGCGGCGCTAAGTGCCGTAAATTCTCTGGCAGCGGATATGCGTGTGTTTGCCGATGTCTTCACGAGCGCTATAACTCATGGTCGAGCTGCGCGTATTCACCTAGCACAGGATCAGTTGCGGGCATTACTAGCCGCAACGTCTAGTTTGCAGGAAGACTTGAGTTCGAATGGGATGATCGCAGTTGCCCGTTGGGGGCCGGCATTCAATTATACCGTGGGGCGTTATAGCAATGAGCTGGGTAAGCTCGCCCGTCTCGCGCTCTTGATCGACGGGATTGAAGCTCCGCGCACACTGGTACAAGGCTTGCAGTCGCCGCTCCAAAGGCTGCTATGTCTAATGATCGAACATAGCGTCGAGCTAGTGACGCAGCGTCGTGCTGCTGGGAAGCCGGATAGTGCGCAGCTGCGTGTTCTGGCTACCCGTTCTGGCACCCAGTTACGGCTCTGCCTGCAGGACGATGGTAGCGGTTTGACAGGTAGTGAGCTCAACAGTGTTGCTCAGGAGTTGGAGGCGCTTGGATGCACTTTGTCCCTAGAAGGTAAAGAAGGCAGTGGTAGCATGATAAGCGTGCTTGTCGACTGTGCAAGCGTGCGTTGGGATATTGCGTCGAAGCCGCTATAATGCCGCTTTCGTAATCTATTCGGGTAAGCAAGACTTTGAAAACATTAGGGTTCGCGTGGGGTGTTGGGGGTGTAGTATTGATTCTGCTTTTTGCAGTGCTACGCCTATCCCCAATGGCCTTGGAGTTGTCTTCCTATAATCTAGAGCAAATTCACTGGTTCATGCTCGCCGTTAGTATCCTCTATATGGCCTACGCCGAAGGATATAAGGGCTTTCATCTAGCCTTTGCCCCGCGAGTTGTGGCCCGGGCAAGTTATTTGGGTGCCAACCCGCGCTTGCTACATGTTCTGTTTGCTCCCATTTTCTGCATGGGTTATATCCACGCGACTCGCCGCCGTAAGCTGCTCTCTTTCGGGCTAACTAGCATGATAATTTGCTTCGTGCTTATCGTGCGTATGCTGCCGCAGCCATGGCGAGGCATTGTGGATGCTGGTGTCGTCACCGGTCTCATCTTGGGCATCGCCTCGATTGGTTTTTTCTTATTGCAGCGCCTGCGCTTCCCCGACCGCCTGCAAGTGGCGATCGATTTGCCGGAGTAATGCAGGGCTAAACTCTTCATGCTTAAGGGCGACTAGAATGTTCAAGCAAGCCAATCCGAGTAGCTCCTGCGCCATCATCGTAAGCTTCGAACCTGATATCGCTGTATTGCTTGCCCTAGTGGAGCAGATCGGTACACAGGCGGATTTCATACTTGTAGATAATGCCTCTAGCAACGCCAGCGACTTTATAGCGCATGTGCAAGCCGCGCCGCGCTGCCTAGGCGTCCATAGTTTAGAGTGCAATGTCGGTCTTGCCGCGGCAATGAACATTGGGCTAGGCGAGGCCACTGCGGCAGGGTATGGCTTTGCTGTGCTATTCGATCAGGACAGCCAGGTCCCGGTATCTTTCTTTGCCGATATGCAAGCCAGTTACGAAGAGGCCACGCTTGTTTGCAGTGCGCCAGTCGCGGCAGTCGGGCCGCGCATTGTGAGCCCGCGTAATAGCAAGGCAATGTCGTTCAAATTATTCAGCCGCGTGTTTAAGCGCAGCGACGTTGAAATACCGGGTAGCTCGCAGCTTTTCTATGCGGAATTTTTAATCTCCTCTGGCTGCCTGATTGATCTTGGCCATTTGTCGAGAATTGGACCCATGCGCGAATCTTATTTCATCGACAATATCGATCTTGAGTGGTGTTTCCGTGCGATTGCAAAAGGGTATGTTGTGGTGGGTTCGGGGAAGGCCGTGTTGGAGCATAGTATCGGAGTAGAGGACGACAGCGCCTGGGTTAAAGCGGGGCTGATCGTGAGTCATAGTCCACTACGTAGTTATTATTCGACTCGCAACCGCTTTGCACTGTACCGGGAGTCATACGCGCCTCTAGGGTGGAAGCTGCGGGACTTTCCACGCTTCTTACTCAAGACACTCTGGTTGCTAGTGTTTAGCTCACGGCGTGCGGAGTACTTACAAAATATTCGCCGCGGGTTTGCGGACGCTGCGAGGCTGAATAAGTGAGTAAGTCACAGACATCATTGCCTAAGATTGCCATAGTACTTGCCACCTATAATGGCGAAAAGTTTATTAAGCAGCAGCTCGACTCTTTATTAGCCCAGGAATATACAGACTTTATAATTGTTGCGCGGGACGATGCTTCGCTGGATGCAACCCCCAGCATTTTGCAACACTATGCCAGCATGCATCCGGAAAAATTTCGACTGCTTGAGAGCGGTGAGAATCTCGGCGCTAGCGCAAGCTTCTCGGCACTCATAGAGTACGTGCTTGCACAGAAGGACGCATTGGGTTTAGAGCAGGCCTATATGATGTGCTGCGACCAAGACGATGTCTGGCACTCAGATAAGATTGCTAAGTCGGTGCAGGCAATGCTGGCCTTAGAGGCCAAACATCCCTACCGAGCCTGTTTGGTGCACAGCGACTTGCGTGTCATCGATGAGCAGGGGCAAGAGCTCGCACCGTCTTTCTTTTCCTATCAGGGCATTCGTCCCCACAAGCATAGCTTCGCACGCTTGCTAGTTAGCAATTCGGTTACGGGCTGCACCGCTATGATCAATGAGAAACTCGCTCATCTAGCCTGCCCGATACCTGCGCAGGCGATAATGCATGACTGGTGGTTGGCTTTGGTGACTTCCTCAATTGGTCATATTCAGCCTATCGATGAGCCCTTAATGGACTACCGGCAGCATCAGAACAATACCCTTGGTGCGGTACAGATCACTCGCACTGGCTTTGCAATGCGCAAGCTGCGCAGACTCAATGACCCACTATACGATAAGTTCAATGTGCAACTTGCCAAGCAAGCGGCGAACTTCGCGGGGCGTCATTACGCCAACTTGAGCAATCGCAACACCTTTGTTCTCAGTGTTGCGCTGTGGCTGAGTAGTCGCTATCGATGGATACGCAATGGAGTGTACCTAGGCTTCATTTGGCTTTTCGCCTAAGTCACCTGATTCTTTCGAATCGCCGCTAAGCGCTTACGCATCATCTCGCCTACAACTAGTGGTGAGAACTCCGACTCGATTGTTGCCTTCGCTTTGCGTCCTAACTTATTCGTCAGTTCCCGGTCATTGGCGAGGGTGTGCATCGCTTCGGCTGCCTGCTCTACATTGGGCTCTGCCCATATCTGTCCCTTCTTGTACGGTCCGAAGTCTTCCTCGATGCTAACTAATTTGTAATCGATCGGCATGCAATTGTCGGGGCGCATATAATCGGTATTGCCCGACCAGTTTGTCGCGAGAATCGCTTTACCTAGCGCCATCGCCTCGGCGGGGCCAAAGCCGAAGCCTTCGGAACGGTGCAGGGATACGAAGCAATCGGTATTAGAGATTAGCGCGTTAACCTGCGCGCGCGAATACACCTTATCGAGAATCAGGATGTTCTGATGTTCGCCGATGGCGTCCTTTATGCTACGAATAGCCTCGTCGGTAGGATTATTCACCTTTAAGACAAGACGTGCGTCGAGATCGTCGGCGGCAAAGGCGCGTCGGAAAGCGTCGATTGCACCGAAGGGGTTCTTGCGTGCGGGCATGCTATAGGTATCGAACATGGCCAGGAACAAGAAGGGTTCCTCTGGCAGTTGGAAGTCAGCGCGTTTTAGGCTTGTATCCACCTTAACTTCGACTGCGTGTGGAATGCGGATCACCGGAATTGGCGAGCGCATCGCTACTGCGTCCTGCACGAAGTTGGACGGAACCCAAATCTCATCGAAGTGTACGAAAGTCTCAGCCCAAGCCTCTGGTATCTCTGGAAGTTCCCAGGCCCAATAGCCAATGCGGTAGTGGCCGTTGAAGTACTCTGAGGGCAACTCCGTGATCGCCTGAAAGGCGTGGTCCGGATTGATGTGGAGAAGAGTCACATCATAAGGTGCCGACTCTATTTCTTTATGCTGCCAGCTCAGATCCGTCATGCGAGAAGGGTTTCCAGACTGGAAGCAGATTATGCCGAACGCCTCGTTGGCGGCGTCCAATGCCTTGGCGTCACTGCGCGCACCCTCGCCGATACCCATCTCTGCGCGAGTATAGCCAATCAGATTCACGCCGAATTGCAAGCCGTCACGAACTTGCGCCGCCTCATCATTGCTAGCAGGGATAAGGCTCGCCTGTGCCACGCTATTGACCAGTAGCGTAAAGTCGCCCTTCTCCGCAGACAAGTTAGGATTGTAGTACTCGTCGCCAGCCATGAAGCGCTTGCTCCAACGCTGCCACATGGCCTTCTCATTTTCTTTAGGCACGCTGGTCTTGCGGCTTATGCTCTCGTGGTGGATCAGCTTGGAATAAGGAGTCCACAGATTACGGTAACCCTTGTCAAGCAAGCGCAGGCATAGATCTACATCGTTACCGACTACCGCTAGCTCTTCGTCGAAACCGCCTATCTGTTCGAACTTCTCACGACTGACCATTAAGCAGGCGCCAGTATTTGCGGAGACCTCGCGAGTGGTTTCATGGATGTGGCGATAGATCGTATCGCTAGGCATGCGCTTATGCAGAAGGTGTATGCCGCCGCCGCCATAATTGACCAAAAGCACACCGGTGTGCTGCAAGGCTCCATTGGGGTAATAAAGAAGTGCCCCAACTGCGCCGACTTGCGGGCGCATCGCCTCGCGCACTAGCACTTCTAGCCAGTCGGGGTCGATGATCTCAATATCGTCGTTCAGGAACAAGTACAGCTCGCCGCTGGCATTGCGTACGCCGATGTTATTCAAACGCGCCCAGTTGAATGGCTCGTTACATTCGACTACCTTGAAGTTTTTACTGCGCAGATACTCTATGCCCTCGGGATATTTTCCGCGGCCATTATCGAGAATAATGACTTCGTAATTTTTGTAAGCGGTTAGGCTTAAAAGTGATTCCATGCAGGGTTTTACTAGATCGAGTCTACCCATAGTAGGGATGATGATCGATACTTTTGCTTCGCTGGCCAAAGGCCAGAAGACTTGCCGGATTCCGTGAGTGTGGGTTTTGACTTCGGCGTTGTGCCCACGTAGATGCTCTATGACTACTTGTGTTTCGGCGGCGATAATTACCGCGTCGTCGAGTTTGTCGCTCGCGCTCCACAACATCTTAGGGATGCGAGTGATAGCCGGTGCGCTGTCGACGATCGCCAATAGTGCAGCGAAGCGCCAAGCTGGAGTGTCGAGGCGAATATGTTGAACCGACGCGAGGAGAGGATTCTCAACTGCGAATAGCTGTCCGACATAGTTGCTGGCAAGCAAGTGATCGGGCGACCATTTTGGCGTAAAACAAGGCTCAGAATGTTCGCCTGTTAAAGAGGACTTGTCGTGGTCAGAATACAAAAGCTGTGCGTCGGCACTGGCCAAGCTCTGGTTCATTTCCCAAAGCGCGTGGGGAGCAAGTGTTTCACCGGCCTCGAGAAACAGGGACCAACCCTCGCGATCTACGAGATCTTGTAGTGCTGCGGCGATAGAGGCTTCGAAATTCACCTGTGTCGAAGCGCCGAGTCCTGCGTGGCTTACAGCGTCCTCTAGAACAGTGTCTTTATCACCGATTAGGTGCACCATCCAGCGCGTACTCGCCTGCTCGGCGATGCTGGCGAGGGTATGCAGTAAGGCTTCCTCATCACCATTGGGGCTAACGATCAGATGGAAGAGAATTGCATTTTCATCGTGAAGAGATTGCTCGCGAAGCCTCTCAATTTCTTCTGGCTCTGGCATATTGCGCCAATACCAAGTGTTATAGAGATCACTATTCTTAAAAAGTCTAAAGGTCTGCGTGATATTGCGAACGTGCTGGTCCTTATCCGTCAAGGTTAAGACGAGTTCGTGCTTACCGGCATCTAACTCTGGCAATGGAATCTCTTGATAGAAACCCGCCGTAAAAGCATCCTTGATCTCGGGGTACTGCTCGGCGATATCGGGTCGACTAATGCCAGTGTTGAAACTCAGACAGAGCTTGCCGTCGACGTGCGCGTCAATCTGCGCCATTCCGGCTTCGCTGCACGCCCAACCCTGAAGCGTCAGCTGCTCCGGAAACTCATTCTGTGCTGCACTTGGAATATCGAGATTACAGTGCATGAACTCCTGCTGTGCAGATGCTTCTTGCTGTTCCTGCTTCTCTTGAATGTGTGGCTTGGCGCGGCTAGCGCCAAGCGCGAGCAGCTTTCGTTTCACGAATCTAATAGGCTTGGTGATCTTCCAAGAAAAGGAGTTAAGTAGCAGCTGATTATCGAGGCTTAGTCGATTGGCATGCATCTTGGCATCGTTCAATTCGGCCGTGCGGCGATTGATGGTCTGACTAAACTTATTGAGCTTGTGATTCAGACTGCGTAACTCGTTATTGAGACGGCCCTCGGTCTCTTGCAACTGGCGTCCCAGTTTGCGTTTCTCATTCTCAGCTTCCACGGCGTGTTCGTTGAGTCGCTTGATGTCGCCGTGCAGGCTCTCTACGAGCGTGGTCTCATCGAGGCTCCCGAGGGTTTGGTTCAATTGCTCGCCGGTCCAAAGCGGCAACCATTTCGAGAAAACGCGGACGCGAGCCTCGGCAATAGTATCTCCGCTGCGATACCGGCTACTAGGGTCCGTAGAGGCCGTGTTGGACTCGCCACCCTGGCGATAGAATGCTGTGATCTCGTCGACATGGAGGAAAGGCATGAGTTGAGCGATCTGCAGCCAGAAATCCCAGTCCTCGAAGATGTCCAGATTCTCATCGAACAGGCAGCCGCGCGTCACTAGAGAGCGGCGAAACAGCGCGGAATGTATGGGAATAAAATTGTCTCGACGTAGCCGCGCCGAATCGAAGGGAATCCGAAATGTGGCGTTACTAAGATTGCCGGCGGGCGTCGTTTTCTGAGTGCTGCTATAAGCCACGCCCAGAGTTTTATCTCGCTCTAAACACTCCACCAACATCTCAATATGTCGTGGCGCAATCCAGTCGTCCTCATCCAAGAAGATGAGGTAACTACCTTGCGCTTCACGCAGAGCAATATTCGCGGCCGCTGGGCGGTTCAGAGGCACGCCCTCGCTGACTTCTCGAAGAGCAGTTTGCAGAGCAAGTGACTTATGGCGGTCGAGGCCCTTGCCTGTGGCATCCACTAGAATAATCTCGATGTTGCTGTAAGTCTGTTTCTCCACAGACAACAAGGCCTCCGCGAGTTCGGCGCGGTTCATGCTACGGCAAAGCACGGAGACTAGAGGGGCGTCTTCGAAAGCAAGTTTCGGTGCGGCATTGGTGTTAGTCGTGGCGTTACTAATGTTGTGATCCTCGCAACAGTTTCTTCAAAGCGGAAAAGATGCCGGTGCCTGCGTTGTCGCTGCGATAGGCGCTCGGCATTGGCACGTCAGTAAGTTGCAGGCGTTCCTGCCGCATCAGTTCAGCTTCGCTGAGTAAATGGGGTTGGCGCAAAAGCTCAGGTGTTAGCAGGCAAAAGGCTTCTGCATACTTCACCTGAGGTGGCAGTGTATAGGTCCTAAAATGGTTCAACGCGAATATGTATTCGTCGTAGGGAGATATGTTTAGCTGTGAGTGGTAGACCGCGATAGCTGCACGCTTCTTTGCCTCGAAGGAGGTAATGTCGATCAAGATGTCGACGCGCGCTAGGGGGGCCCCAACCTCATACATGGCAATGCGCAAATCCCTCCCTTCATTGACAAGGCGCCTAGTGGCCTCTATTACGAGCCATGCCGTGGCGCGATGATCGGGGTGAATCTCATTGAACGAGGTGGTTAGTATTAAGTCTGCGCCGCTATTGACGATGGCTAAGCGCGCTGCCTCGATTGAGCGCTCATCGCAGCGCACGCTACGATCTTTCTCTTGCCAAAAATCAACGCTCTCGACTCCTAGGATTTTTACAGCAGCCCGTGTCTCTTGTTCACGCACGGCGCTGCCTTGCTTGCCATGCTCGCCGAAATCCCCCGAGGTTACTAATATTGCTTGAGTGGGAATATGTGCTTCCTGATACGCCGCTAGTAGGCCGCCGCAACCCAATGTTTCGTCATCGGGATGGGGGGCAAACACGAGCGCCTTCTGGCAAGGTATTGTGGCGCTGGCTTGATAGGGCGTTAATCGCGATTCCATCGGTTAACTCTCAGTTTATTTTGCGAATAATGATCGACTCGAGCACCTCGCCGATGAAGTCCAGAAAGAGAGTGTCTAAATCAGGATGGAAATAGTCTTGGGCTTTGTTGCCAATCGCCAACACGCCTAGCATGCGCTCGCGTCCTATAGGGCATAGCGCTACGGAACGAATGCCGCCACCGCGATGGGGAAAGAGGAAGGTGGCTGTGTCTTTGTCGATACTCTTGCAAATAGTCTTACGATCGCGCAGTAGCGTTGGGAAGCTCTCTTGCAGGAAGTCAGCAGACTCGAGCCTAGCGTTCTCGACATTGTTGATATTGTCGGTGTCGAACAGGATGACGCTACTAACGTCTATGCCGGGCTGAGTATTAAGGTTGGCTTCTGTGGCGCTGGCTATCTGGGAGACATCGTCTTCGATCAATAGTGCCAGAATGAGTGCCCGAGTGACGCTGAAAAGTTGATCGTTATACTTGGCAGTTTCCATCAATGTGTTGAGCGTGTGGCGCGACTCTATGCTGCGCTCGCGCAAGATCTTTACCTGACGCTCCAGTAGAGAGATTGCTTTGCCGCTCTCATGGGGAAGCGTGATCTCCTCCAATAAGCTGTCTCGATTTATGAAAAAATCGGGATGTTTTTGCAGGTAGTGAGCGACTTGGTCGGCGCTCACATCATTCTTGTCGGTGCCTTGCTTTGCAGAGGTGTCGCTATTCATACGCTCTCTTCACTTTTCGTCACGATGATTATGAAACGGTGTCTAATTCGATGCTGCCTTCGAACACGCTAGTAGCAGGTCCGCGCATGATTATAGGGCTGGAAGATCCCTCCCAGCTCAGGCGTAGATCGCCGCCGTTAAGGTGCGCGAGTACGTCGTTATCAAGCAATCCCGCCGCATGACCGCATACCAGCGCCGCACAGGCGCCAGTACCGCAGGCTTGCGTTTCACCCACGCCGCGTTCGAATACGCGCAGTTTAATTTGTCCGCGTGCAATGACTTGCATAAAACCAATATTGACCCCTTGCGGGAAATCCGGGTGTGCCCCAAGTGCGGTGCCTATTTCGGCAACGGCGGTGCTGGCAACATCGTCTACGACTAGAACGGCGTGCGGATTGCCTACAGAGACCGCATAGAAGTGCAGTGTCTGGGAGTGACCATGCAAGGTAATTTCTCGCTGGTAGCTAGCCGCCTGCGTGGCATTAAAAGGTAAGGCGCTTGGGGTGAAGTCGGGCTGCCCCATGTCGACCGTCACGAAGCCGTCCTCTTCCACATGCAAAACGATGATGCCGCGACTCGTCTTGACGCGAATCGTATTGAGTGTAGTCAGGCCCTTGTCTAATACAAAGCGGGCAAAACAGCGCGCGCCATTGCCGCAGTGTTCAACCTCGGTGCCATCGCAATTGAAGATACGATAATTGAAATCGACGTCGGGTTGCGTGGGGGCTTCGATCAACAATAGCTGGTCGAAGCCGATGCCGAAGTGTCGATCGGCAAGCTTCTGAACTTGAGTGGCGCTGAGTTTGACTGGGTGGGAGATAAGGTCCAGCACCATGAAGTCATTGCCTAGGCCGTGCATTTTCGTAAAAGGTAAAATCATATTCTCTCGATCGGAATGCGTGTGACTACAGCGTTCGCTCTAGTGCTAGCTGGTAATCTAATGTCTCGCGCTCGCGCACAACTGTCGCCGTGTCGCCGTCGACCATGATCTCCGCAGCGCGATTGCGGGTGTTGTAATTGGAACTCATTACAAAGCCGTAGGCGCCTGCGGTGCGCACAGCCAGCAAATCGCCCTGAGCTAGGGCCAAGGGACGATCCTTGCCCAAAAAATCTGCCGATTCACACACTGGTCCAACGACATCGAAACTCAATAGTGGCCTGTCGGCACCCGCCTTATTTACGGGCACTATTTCTTGCCATGCGCTATACAGCGCGGGTCTTAGCAGGTCATTCATAGCACCGTCCACAATAGCAAAATTCTTATGTGAGGTGTGCTTTAAATACTCTACCTTGGTCACGAACACGCCGGCATTGGCGCAGATAGAACGGCCAGGCTCGAGGAATAGGGCGAGGCCACGGCCTGCGATTTTAGCCAACACTGCCGCGATGAAATCCGCGGTGGCTGGAGGGGTTTCGTCGCGATAATTCACGCCTAGGCCGCCACCAATGTCGAAATGCTTGATTTTGATCCCGTGGCTGCTTAGCTCGTCCAATAGCATCAACAAACGGTCGATGGCATCGAGGTAGGGAGCTATCGTGGTGAGCTGCGAGCCGATATGGCAGTCGATGCCGACGATGTCGATGTTGCTCATCGCTGCGGCGCGCAGATAGACCTCGGTCGCGCTTTCGATGGCGATGCCGAACTTGTTCTCTTTTAAGCCCGTGGAGATATAGGGATGAGTGCCCGCATCGACATCGGGATTGACGCGCAGAGAGATTGGCGCGCGCATTCCGAGCTGGGCTGCCACGCTATTAATGCGGTCTAGTTCTGGCTCAGATTCGATATTGAAGCAGCGAATGCCTAGCTCTAAGGCCTTGGCGATCTCGCTCTCGGTCTTGCCTAGGCCAGAGAAGATCACTTTGTGCGGGTCTCCGCCCGCCCTGATTACTCGCTCTAGCTCTCCGCCCGAGACGATGTCGAAGCCAGCGCCAAGGCGAGCAAGTACACCGAGCACTGCTAAATTGGAGTTGGCTTTGACTGCGAAGCAGGTTAGGTGATCCACGCCTTCGAGAGCGCGTTCGTAGGCGAGTAAATTATGCTCCAAAGCGGCGCGAGAGTAGATGAAGCAAGGCGTGCCGTGCTCTTTCGCGATAGACGCGATGGGCAGATTCTCGGCAAATAAAGCATTATCTCGGTAGAGGAAGGGTTCCATGATTTAACCTGAGTCGAAAGGGTTAGGGTGCTGCCTAGGCGGCAGTCACCAATGAAGCGGTCTGGTCCGGCCGCTGGAGAGGGCCCTTTTGACCGCAGCACAGTAGGCTGCAGCTTAGGAGAAGAATCAGGATCAGTCGCATGAAAACAGTCACTTATAGTCGAATTGTTGAGTTTCGCAGTGCGGCGATTATACCTGCACTAGGCGCGCAAAAGCCACGGCGCAGGCGCGGGGATTGCTAAGATCCGTCCTTGAAAAAGGCAGTGCTCAGCCCTATAGTTCTCCCTCGACTTTTTGGCGACACTTTAGGGCGCAGTCACTAGACATGCGCTTCTTAGAGTAAGAGTGCTCGTTATCAGCAATTCTTGATTTTCGTGCCTATGCATTCGGAAAAGTAAATATGATTGAAATTAGTCACTTAACGAAGAAGTTCGACAATTTTACCGCGGTAGATGATCTTAGCTTTAAGGTAGAAGAAGGAGAGGTATTAGGTTTTCTAGGCCCTAATGGCGCCGGCAAGTCTACGACCATGAAGGTGATCACGGGTTTCCTCTCGGCAAGCCAAGGCAGCGTTACCGTCGATGGCCATGATATTGCCACCGACCCGATGGCCGTAAAATCACTTATTGGCTACCTACCCGAAGGCGCGCCGAGTTACCCCGATATGACGACGCTAGAGTTTCTCGACTTTATCGCGGAGATTCGCGGCTATAGCGACGAAGAGAAGCGGCGACGCATCGAGAAGGTCATCAATGACGTTGAGCTGCGCTCCGTCTGCCACAAGACGATCGATACGCTGTCCAAGGGCTTCAAGCGCAGAGTAGGCTTGGCCCAAGCAATTCTTCACGACCCTAAGGTGTTAATTCTCGACGAACCCACCGACGGTCTAGACCCGAATCAGAAGCATCATGTCCGCAAGCTAATCCGCAATCTCGCGAAGGACAAGATCGTCATCATCTCTACCCATATCCTCGAAGAAGTCAGCGCCGTGTGTACTCGCGCGATCATCATCGCAGGGGGGCGTATCTTGGCGGATGGGACTCCCAAAGAGCTGGAAGGACGCTCCGCATATGCCGGCGCAATTAGTGTGCAGTTGACCCAAGACTTCGATCTGCAGGCAGCACTTGCTGGCGACCAGGACATTCGCGCTGTAGAGCAAGCCGAAGACAATGCCCGTCACTACATTCTGTTGCCCAGTGCGAATAAGCAAATTTTTGGCAAGGTGTCAGAGAAGGCGCAGAGTGGTCATTGGCCAGTGGCGGAGTATCACCTGGTCGAGGGTTTGCTGGAAGACTACTTCCGCAGCGTCACGCATGATTCCGCATTGGCGAGCCGCGATGCCCAAAACGCAGCCTCCGCCACCACGACACAGCAACAGGTTTGAAGCCATGAATAAAATGCTCATTATTTTTCAGCGCGAGTTAGCGGGCTATTTCGCCACGCCACTGGCCTATGTGTTTATTGTGATCTTCCTCGTGATGTCAGGTATCTTTACCTTCGACATGGGCGCTTTCTACGAGCGTGGTCAAGCTGACTTGATGCCCTTCTTTGGTTTTCATCCCTGGCTATATTTGTTCATGATTCCGGCAATCGCGATGGGGTTGTGGGCGGATGAGCGTAAGTCGGGGACCATAGAGTTGCTCATGACCCTTCCTGTAAAACTGGCCGATGTCGTGTTCGGTAAGTTTCTGGCGGCTTGGGTGCTGTGCGTACTTGCACTCTCGCTTACATTTCCGATTTGGCTAACTGTGAATTATTTAGGAAACCCAGACAATGGCGTTATCGTCGCTGCATACCTTGGTAGTGCTTTGATGGCGGGCGGGTTTCTCTCTATTGGTTCCTGTATGTCCGCAATAACGCGCAACTCGGTCGTAGCCTTTATCCTAACCGTTGCCATCTGTTTCGTGTTCGTAGCATGTGGCACTGAGATAGTTCTCGATACTGTCTCATGGGCGCCACAGTTTATTGTTGACGCGATTGCGGGACTTAGCTTCTTGACGCATTTCGACTCCATCAGTAAGGGAGTGCTGGATGTGCGTGATGTGTTGTTCTTCGTGGTGTTTATCGCCTCATGGTTGTTCGCCTCGGCGATCGTTATCGAAATTAAGAAAGCGAACTAAAGGGGTCTGATGATGAATAGCAAGACTTTATTCTCTGCGACAGGCCTAGTGTTAACCGGTCTGTTCCTTATAGTGAGCGTAGCGGTAATCAGTTTGATTCCGCGCATGCGTATCGATCTCACGGAAGATAATCTCTACACACTGGCGCAGGGTACTCGCAACATTGTGAGTAACTTAGAGCGGCCAGTGGAATTATTATTCTTCTACTCTGAAGAGGCTACAGCCGATGTGCCGCAGCTGCGCGGTTATGGTATCCGTGTGCAGGAATTGCTCGAAGAGATGGTTATCGCCAGCGCGGGGCAATTAAGCTTACGGGTTATCGATCCTGTACCTTTCTCCGAAGAGGAAGACGAGGCGGTGGAATATGGTGTGCAACGTGTTCCTCTCAGTCAGGGTGGTGATCAAGTATTCTTTGGGCTCGTCGCGTTGGATACCACTACGTTGCCTACCGAAGGTGAAGAGGCCGGTGCGGCAGGTGTATTCAAAACAATCGGTTTGATTCGCCCCGATCAGGAAGAGTTTCTAGAGTACGAGTTCTCCAAACTTATCACTCAGGTTGCTAATCCAGAACCGCCAGTACTTGGCTTTCTGTCGCGCCTACCAATAGATGGAGGCGTGAACACACAGACTATGCAGCCAACATCGCCTTGGATGATCATGGATTCCATTCGACAGCTCTTTGATGTGCGTCGAGTGAACCCAGAGGTCGAGCTGATCGATGAAGAGATAGACATTCTTCTATTGGTGCATCCGCAGAATTTGAGCGAGCAGACGCTATACGCAGTGGATCAATTCGTATTGCGTGGCGGCAAGGCTTTGGTCTTCGTCGATCCGAATGCGGACACTCAAGCTCAGCCTGGTCCAGACGGCGTGCCGGTGCCGCGTGAGAATCAAGCCTCCGATCTCACTGCGATGTTTGACGCATGGGGCGTGGACTATGACCCAGAGCGAGTGGTCGCGGATCGCCAGTTCGCACTTATGGTGAACGTAGGTGATGCGACGCGTCCAATACAGCACTACGGCATGGTTGGTGTGCAGCGCGAAGGTTTTGCCAATGACATCATCAGCAATGGTCTGCAGGTCATGAACTTTTCCTCCGTAGGTGCGCTCTCACAGAAAGAGGGTGCCACGACGAACTTTGAGCCCTTGATACAATCTAGCGCCGACTCGATGTTGATGGAAGGTGGCTTTTTCAAGGCGCTTACGGATCCTACGATTCTCTTAGACGAGTTCGTCCCTACGGACATGCGCTATACGATCGCAGCCCGTGTCTCGGGTAATGTGCGCACTGCTTTCCCAGACGGACCTCCACCTGCAGCGCCGGCAGAGGAGTCTGCTGCCGCGCCTGTCGTGTTGCCCGCACACTTGAGCGAGTCGACCGGCACGGTGAATATGGTGATAGTGGCCGATACGGATATGTTGGGTGACCGTCTATGGGTACAGATCCAAAACTTCCTGGGTCAGCGCATACCACAGCCCTTCGCTAGCAATGGCGACTTCATCATGAACGCGCTCGATAACCTCGCGGGTAACTCCGAATTGGTGACGATCCGTAGTCGTGGCCGCTATGCGCGACCCTTCTTAGCCGTAATTGAATTGCAGCGTGATGCAGATGATCGACTACGTCAGGAAGAAACTGAATTGTTGGCTAATCTGCGTCAAACCGAGCAGCAGATCACTGCATTGAATGCTAGCCGCGAGGGCAGTGGGCCGTCCCCGGAGCAACAAGCTGAGATTGACCGCTTCTATGATCAGCAGTTGGAAACACGCCGTCGCTTGCGCGAGGTACAACTGACCCTTAATCGTGAGATCGAGAGCTTAGGAGCCACGTTGAAGTTCGTCAACACGGCCCTAGTGCCAATCCTATTGATATTGTTTGTATTGGTGATGGGCTATCTGCGTAGGCGTCGCCGCGAGAGCCAGTTGGCATAGACCTTGAGGAGTTAGGCCCCTACAGGCAGTGGCGTTTTCAAAGGTGCAGAGAATGCTCTGAATGTAGGAGCCTGCCCTGCAGGCGAATGACTTAAATCTTGCACAGATATGCACCAATCAGGCCCGATCGCCTGCAAGGCAGGCTCCTACAGTCAGTGGTGTTTATTAGGATAAGCCCTCTGTCTGTCTTCTACTCATCGTCCCGCTGTTCCTGCTGTTCCTGCTCATAGGGCAGGTAGACCTTCACATGGGTGCCCACCCCTAATTCGCTGCTAATCTCTAAGCGTCCGCCATGTGCCTGAGCAATCAATTGACACAGATACAGTCCTAGTCCGAAGCCTCCAGTATTACGCTGTCTTGCGCTGTCGGCGCGATAGAAGGGCTCGCTTAGGTGCTGCATATGCTCTGCTGAAATTCCCTCGCCTTGATCTTCCACCTCGAGTAAAACGTGAGTATTGGAGAAAGAGACTCTGACGGTGATTGGCTTGTCGCGGCCATGTCGAATCGCGTTGTTTACGATATTGGTCAAGAGTAAACGCGTGCGCAGTTTATCTATGGAGACGGAGGCATCCTGCTCTGGCGGCTCGAAGATTACGCCGCCTTTGTAGTCGTGATAGGCCTGCAGGACTAAGCTTATATAGTCGGCGAAATCGACATGCTCAGCCAGTAGGGCTTGGTGCTGATTGCTCAGCCTTTCGGCCTCGATTAGATCGGTGATCAGCAGATCGATCTCGTTAATATCGTCGCCTAAGGCTTCTTTGACCATGCCGTCGTCGAGGAACTCGAGCTGCAACTTCGCGCGCGTAATAGGGGTGCGCAATTCGTGGCTAATGGCGAGCAAAAGCTGGCGCTTAGCCTCCAGCATCGACTGCAGGGAGTCCGCCATGTGGTTCACGCTGTCGGTGAGCTCGCCGAGTTCATCCGTTCGAGTAGATTTTACGCGGTAGCTCAAGTCGCCGTCACAGATGCGCTCGGCACCCTCACGTAATTGCTGCACAGGCGCCAAGAGGCGTCGTACTAGCCAGAAATTCAGCAACAGGACTAATGCGGCCATCGCGAGACCGAGATAGACGACCACGTAGTCATATTCGCTAAGGGTCGGCACGCGCCTATTCAGATAGTACTCATAGCCGCCGCGAGAGACACGAATCACATCCTCGGCGCCTACCTCCATCATTTGGGCTTCGTCGGACAGGCGGCGCACGAACTCGGCATCGGAGATATCTAGGTCGTTCTGATCATCGCTTTGCCAGTTAATATGCGGGCTGCGAATGATGATGGTTAGCGACAACTCCTGAGAAAGCTGCGAGGCGCGTTCGAGATCGGGTGGTACGCCGATGTTGTCGACGATCAGCGTGATGTTGTCGAGATAGAAGTCGGGAAGGGGGCTTAGGCGCTCTGAGCGCCAATTACGGTCGATCTGTCGAATAGAGAACGTAATGATGATGAAGAATACTATGACGGTTGCACTGAAGATCAGAAACAAACGCAGGAATAGCGAATTATTGATGCGGTTGACGAGAGTCATAGGCCTGCTTGCGTCCTTAGTCGTGCCGCTTTAGCTAGCGCGGTTGCCAATCAAGCGGAGGGCTAGACGGGTTCGCCAACGAAGGTATAGCCACGCCCCCACACGGTCTTAATGAAACGTGGGGTCTTCGAGGTGTCATTCAGCTTGTGCCGCAGGCGCGAGACAAGAGTATCTACTGCGCGTGAGAACAGCTCGGCATCGATGCCTCGCAGCCTATTCATCAGCTCATCGCGTGTGAAGGTCTTATTCGGCGACTGCATGAATAGAATTAAGAGTTCGTACTCCATAGTGGTTAACTCGATCAGCTCGTCATCGAGTTTCACAGTGCGGCGCACAGTGTCCACGTCTAGGCCTTGTATCTTCGGGACCTCTTGCTGACTACGTGCCTCGTCACTGGTGCGACGCAGGATATTGCTAATGCGGGCGACCAGCTCGCGAGGCTCGAATGGCTTGGGCAGATAATCGTCGGCACCAAGCTCTAGACCAACAATGCGGTCGGTCACCTCGCCGTGGGCTGTCAGCATAAGAATAGGCAATTGCCCGTAGATAGATGATTTAGCGCGAATCTCACGGCAAATCTCGAAGCCGTCTTTCTCAGGCAACATCACGTCTAGGATGAGGAGGTCGGGCTTATTGCGCTTCAGGTGTTCGAAACCTTTCGACGGAGTATGTGCCGCCGTGACGGTCATGTCGTAGCGCTCTAAGTACTGGGTCAGCAATTGACCTAGTTTTTCATCATCGTCGATCAGGAGAATTTGTTTCATAAGGTCTTGCTAGCGCATCCCTAAAAAAGGCCTATAAAAGGTGGATTGAGTTTACGAATTCGAGCCGTGGAAATCAATCGCCACGACACCTGAGCCATAATCCACAAATGGTGACTCTAAAGGGAGGCTGCAGAGAAGAGTACTAGGATCAGATAGTGCAGTATGCCCAGTAGCGATAGTATCATGGCGCCCGAACCATCCGGTACGACCCATATTGAGCGAACGTCATGATTTCCTTGAGTAATGCCACGCTGATGCGTGGCGAGCTAGTATTACTGAATAATACCAACCTGAGTATCCACAATGGCCAGAAGATCGGGGTCATTGGGCGCAATGGGAGTGGTAAATCGAGCCTTTTCGCGGCCCTTCTGGGGCAACTGGCGCTCGATCAAGGCGAGTTATCTATGCCGGATGGGACGCGCTGCGCTCATATGCGCCAGGAAACTGAAGCTTCATCCGCCAGCGCGTTGGACTTCGTTATCGATGGCGACAAGCAGTTCCGTCATATCGAAACGCGACTGGAGGAGGCGGAGCGTGCAGAGGATGGGGCAAGTATCGCGCAATGGCATAGTGAGATGGACAAGATCGGTGGCTATGACATTCGTTTCCGTGCGATGCAATTACTCTCCGGTTTGGGTTTTAGCGCAGACCAGTTCGAGCGGCCGGTGGGTAGCTTCTCCGGCGGCTGGCGTATCCGGCTCAATCTCGCCGCTGCCCTGATGGCGCCCTCGGACCTTCTCCTACTTGATGAGCCCACCAACCACCTCGACTTGGAGGCAACCCTTTGGTTGGAACAGTGGCTGAATCGTTACCAAGGCACTTTGCTTATCATTTCCCACGACCGCAGCTTTCTCGATCATGTGATCGCCTATGTTGTCAGTGTAGAGCAGCAGAAGCTGACTCTTTATCGAGGTAACTATAGTAGTTTCGAGACGCAGCGAGCGGAGCGCTTAGCGCAAGAACAAGCCATGTTGGAAAAGCAGCAGCGTCGAGTGGCAGAGATCGAAGACTTCGTGAGGCGATTTCGCGCTAAGGCAACTAAAGCGAGACAGGCTCAAAGTCGTTTGAAAGAGTTGGATCGTATGCAACTGATCGCGCCTGCACATATAGACTCACCATTCTATTTCGAGTTTCCAAAACCTGAACGTTTGCCCACTGAACTAATTGCTTTCGACAAGGTCAATGTTGGCTATGATCATCCTTTGCTTAGCAATATTCGGCTCACTATTCGTGACACTACGCGTATTGGCTTACTTGGTTTCAACGGCTGCGGTAAGTCGACACTGCTGCGCACAATCGCGGGTGATTTGGCCCCTTTGGGTGGAGAGATTCGTAATTCGAAATTCCTACAGGTGGGATATTTCGCTCAACACCAGGTGGACGTGCTCGACCAAACGGCAAGCCCAATGTTATTGATCCAACGTATGGACCCCACTGCCCGCGAGCAGAGTGTTCGCGATTTCCTCGGTGGCTTCGATTTCCGGGGGGACAGGATTACCGAGACAATCGCAAACTTCTCCGGGGGTGAAAAGGCACGCCTCGCGCTGGCGATAGTGGTGTGGCAGAAACCCAATCTACTTCTACTTGACGAGCCCACCAACCATCTCGATCTAGAGATGCGACACGCGTTAACGGTAGCACTACAGGGCTTCGAAGGCGCCTTGGTAGTCGTCTCACACGATCGCCATTTATTGAGCAATACGGTGGACGAGTTTTACTCTATCCACAACGGGCGTTGCGAAGAATTCGAGGGCGACTTGCATGATTATGAGAAGTGGATGCAGGAGAATAGTAAGTCCTCAACGGGAACGGTTGCTGCGCCGTCCGACGAAAAGAAAGGAGATAGAAAAGAGCAAAGGCAGCAGGCAGCAGCGCAGCGCCAACAGCTCGCACCACTGCGCAATGAAATTAAGAAACTCGAACAGCAAATGGAGAAGGCTCACAAGCAACTTGCAGAGGTCGAGGAGTCGCTGGCGGATGCAACGCTCTATGATGATGCTCATAAAGCACAACTTTCTGAGCTGCTATTGAAGCAGGCGAAGCTTAAGGCTAGCAGCGATGCTCTAGAAGAGCAGTGGCTCGAGAAGAGCGAGGCCTTCGAAGAGTTGAGTCAGTAAAATTTCGGCCCCGAACCAAAGCCAAAAGAGGGAGTAAGCATGATACTCGAGGTTGCACACCTACAAGTCATCCCTGGGCAAGAGCTTGAGTTCGAGGCTGCATTTAAGAAAGCGCAGGCGATTATCGCCGCAATGGACGGCTATCTATCCCATGAGCTGCAGTGTTGTATCGAGGACGCGTCCCATTACCTATTGCTAGTGCGCGGGACTACTCTAGAGGCCCACACAGTTGGTTTTCGATCATCTACTCAGTATCAGCAATGGCGAGCCTTGCTGCACCATTTCTACGATCCATTCCCACAAGTTCTCCATTTCGAAGCCGTTTCCCTCACCTAAGCCGCGAAGTGTTGTCTTGGCGCAAGGTAAAGTGAGTTTGCCCGGGCGTAGACTGAGGTATGCGCAGTCTTGCGAACCGATCTTATTTCACCAATACAGCAACCGGTTCCTCCTGCGCCTACGTAATAGCATTATCTAACGTAACCGGAGAACACTATGACACGCTCAATTTTTGCTTTACTAACAACTATGTTTATCGCTCTCGGAGCGCAGTCCGCCTATGCCCAGCCGGGGCGTGGAATGGAGATGGACCCAGAACAACAGCTTATAGAGTTGATCGCGGCCTTGGACATCACTGCCGAGCAAGAGCCAGCATTTCGCGAAGCGATGATGAAGGTTAATGAGATGCGCATGGAAGAGATGGGTCAGATGCGCGGTATGCGAGCTGGTCAGGGTCGTGGGCAAGGACAAGCTCGTGGACAGGACACAGATGCCGCGCATGATGGGCATGATGCCGGAGGGGATCAGGTCAACGCAGATGCAGGAGAGGCGGCGGGTCGTGGCATGGAGATGATGGCCCAGAGACGTGCGGAGATGGAAGCGAAGACTCAGGCGATACTCGAGCCGGTACTCAATGGCGCACAGATGACTAAGTACCACGAGCTAGAGGCAGCGCGCATGGAACAAATGATGTCTCGCATGCGACGTCAATAGATTTACAGGCGCGGCCGTATAGGTCGCGAGGGAAATGGATATACAGTTTTGGGGGTGGGCGAGAGCCTGCCCCTTTTTTTGCATAGCGAATACTTGTGCTAACCTAAGCCTTCGGAGACAGTGTCATTACAAGGAGGATTGCAACGATGATGACGACTAAACATATAAATTACATAGAATTTGCCGCTGCGGACTTGGATTCGACCAAGAAGTTTTTTGAAGACGTGTTCGACTGGGAGTTTCAGGACTATGGCCCCGACTATATAGCGTTCAACAATGCGGGAGTTGAGGGTGGTTTCTTTCGTGCGAATCTCGCCTCCACGACACAGAGCGGCGGCGCATTGATTGTCTTATTCACCGACTCGATAGAGGCATCTGTCGCAAAAGTGCAGGAGTGTGGCGGTACAATCACGAAAGCCATCTTCGAGTTTCCCGGGGGGCGCCGGTTTCACTTTACAGAGCCTAGTGGCAATGAGCTGGCTGTGTGGACGAATATTCTCGACGATGCTAGCTAGAGAATAAGCGCGAGTCACCCTATGGCTTAGTGCCTGTGGGCTTGTTCATAGTATTACAGTTGGCGGCTAATAGAAGTTTCGCCTTCAGTGCGAAGCCGTTAGTATGAGCGAGCCCCAACAAGGGTCCCCATGGTTTTTGAGCACATTTATAAGAATAAAAGAGGCTGAAATGACCCAAGAAGTGCCAAATAGCTCGCCATCCTACACAGGTTTAGTGGTTGGTGGCCTCCTGATCTCTCTCTGTGTCTTTGCCGTAGCAGGGTTTATCTTATACTCGTCCATATGCCCTTGCGATCGCACGCCAGGAGGTTTTTTGTTTGGTGAGCGAGTGGAGGCTCCCGTGCGCGATTGGTCGTTCGCGAACGAGGTGCCGTTGTGTCAAATACAGATATGGGCGGGCATCCGTCCACATTCGATCAATCTCAATTGCATGGCGGCCCCGGATGGAAAACTCTATTTGAGCTGCTCCTTCTGCGCTAGCAAGTATTGGTCGGGCAATGTTGGTCCAGACGAGAAGGGGCAGCTGCGTCTAAACGAGCTCGTGTACCCAGTACTATTTAAGCGAGTAATGGACGATGCAGAGCTCGACCGAGCATGGGCCGCACGGGTGGCTAAGCTTCAGCTTGTTGCTGACGAGCTCAACCCGGCACCCCCGGAGGATGCCCTGCGTCCCGACGACTGGTGGTCCTTCAATATCGTTTCTGCGAAACTTTGAATCAACTAAGTTAGGAAGACATTGTGGTGAAGAAGCTAAAGCAGGAACTGAACAAGCGGCCTTGGTGGTTAAGTCTAATCTGGATTTTCTGCATCTATATGACGTTTATCTATATGCCATTCGATATGTTCACTAAGCCCTACGCCAGCTGGGAAGAGGTATGGTTTGGCTATAGGTTGACAGGCTGGCCTGCAAAACTGACAGAGCCTTTGCATTGGCTAATTTACGGCGCAGGAAGTTATGGCATCTGGAAAATGAAGGCATGGATGTGGCCCTGGGGCGCGGTGTATTGCGCCCAGATCGTGATTGCCATGCTGGTATATGGTTTGTTGGAGGGTGACGGTACTCCGTCGTATCTAGGAGTTCTAGTTAGCGCGCTATTCATTATTCCAACAGTTGCTCTATGGCGAGCGCGACCTCTATTTAAAGCCTAGGCGCGCGAAAAGCATTAATGTGTCGAGATTGACGAGGTGTAATAGGTGCGATGGAAGCTTGGTTGAACGCGATACAGTTGGAAGGAGAGTCGGTGCGTCTACGCCCATTGCGGAGCACTGATCGCGAGGCTTTGCTCAAGGCCGCGGGAGATGGTGAACTCTGGAGACTTTGGTTCACTAGTGTACCGTCGACGAAAACGGTCGATCAATATATCGCTACCGCATTGAATGACCAAGCCCTTGGGCTCGCGCTACCTTTTGTGGTGGAGCATAAGGGGAGCGGCGAGATCATAGGCTCGACGCGTTATTGCAATGCTGTAGCTCAGCATCGTCGAGTAGAGATTGGCTACACTTGGTACAGCAAGTCATTCCAGAGAACGAGCATTAACACGCAGTGTAAACACCTGCTCTTGGAGCATGCTTTTTCTAATCTGCGCGCAATTGCGGTAGAGTTTCGTACACACTGGCACAATCAAGCGTCGCGCGCTGCTATCGCTCGTTTGGGTGCTAAACAAGATGGAGTGTTGCGTAATCACAGCATCGAGCCCGATGGTGCGTATCGCGACACCGTAGTCTTCTCGATTCTGGAAAGCGAATGGCCGAGTGTCCGCAAAGGCCTGCTCTATAAACTTGCGCAGCAACAATCGGTGGCCTGATGTTAGAAAAATTCGCTACCCAAAGTGGGCGCCGGCAACACAATGAATGAGCTTTTGCTCTTGTTCTTGCTAACACTAGGCGCTGGGCTTGCGATGCCTTTCGGGGCTCTGCTCGGCAGCGTTGGTCGAAGTGCCGATCGCCTTGTCGAGAAAGAATTCAGCCACACGGTAATGGCTTTTGGTGGTGGCGCCTTACTCTCTGCTGTTGCGCTAGTATTGGTGCCAGATGGCATGGATACTCTAAATCCACTCACAGCGGCCGTCTGTTTTTTGCTGGGAGGGCTCGTTTTCATGGGGCTCGATATCTTAATGGTGCGATCCTCGACACCCGCGAGTCAGCTTGCTGCGATGTTATTGGATTTTGTTCCCGAGTCTCTGGCCTTAGGTGCGGCATTCGCAATTGGCAATAGCACGGCATTTCTTTTAGCGGCGCTCATTGCGCTGCAAAATATTCCCGAGGGTTTTAATGCCTTTCGTGAACTTTCTAGTTCTGCGAACTTCCGCGCTCGCACTATCATCTTGAGTTTTACTGCGATGGCATTTCTTGGTCCGTTGTCCGCAGTAGGTGGTTACTATTGGTTCAGCGATCACAAAACAGTTCTAGCGATGACGGTGATGACAGCCGCTGGCGGTATTCTTTACTCTGTATTCCAAGATATCGCACCAAAAGTAAAATTAGAAAGACATTGGGGTCCTCCTATGGGAGCTGTGCTAGGCTTTATGCTTGGCATGGTAGGTGAGATGCTACTGAATTGAACCACCGTTTCTGATCGTCAATATAGTGTAGACCTTTGCTATGATGGGTTTATGCCCTAGCCCCGTAGAGAAGTGTATGAAGACTAGGTCCAACGAAGAGATCATTGTATTAATTCTAAGTATTATCTGCATGCTAGGCCTATTTCCCTTCGCGATATTGCGTTTCGTGCGCGGCGATCTCTTGGTGGCCGCAATAGATGCCGGTGGATTTATTGCCGCGAGCTCAGTATTCATTTACGTATATCGCACGGCAAAGACGGTCTTTGCAGGGCAGCTACTGGCTAGCTTGGCCTTGAGCGGTATGGTGGTGAATGTTTTCGTTCTAGGGCCGGCCGATCTCTATTTCTTATACCCAGTCATAATCGCAACTTTCTTCCTAGCATCCTCTCGTCTGGCCTTGGGTTTCACACTCGTCTCATTGTTTGCAGTCTCCATTGCGCTTATCCAGTTCGTGAATCTATTCGAATTTACTAAACTATTCCTATCACTACTCGCCTGCATATTGTTCGCTTATGTTTTCGCCAATCAACGCAATAAGCAGCGCGACGAATTGATAAAACTCTCTTCCGAAGATCCCTTGACCGGTGCGGGCAATCGACGCGCCTTGTTCAAGCGCATCGAGCATTTGATCTCCAGCCATAAGCGCACTGGCGAGCCTATGTCGGTCATTTTGCTAGACCTTGATAATTTCAAAGATGTGAATGATCAACTAGGCCATATCGCAGGCGATACGGTGTTGAAGCGCGTCGTCACAGCAACCGCGGCGCGTATTCGTGCTACAGACGATCTTTATCGCTACGGTGGCGATGAGTTTATTGTCCTCGCAATGAGTTCTACAGAACACAAAGCCCGCAAATTGGCAGACGATATTCGCGAGTTGGTGGCGTTGGAGCTGTCAGGTTTCGCCGACTCGATTACGGTGTCGATAGGTGTGGCGCAGTTCGTTCGGGACGAGACCGCCAAGCAATGGTTAGAGCGTGCTGATCGGGCGATGTACGACGCGAAGAGGGCTGGAAAGAATAGTGTGAGCGTCCAAGCACAAGGGTAAGCGTTGCTCGGAAGCAACGCTAAATACAGTCTCACACTTTACAATTTTCGTGCAAGTAAGGCTGAACATAAAACGAAAACAGCGGAGCCAAATAGGCAGGCGGCGAGCCCCCATTGTTGATATATCAAACCCGAAAGAATCGTAGCAACGAGGCGGCCGGCGGCGTTCGCCATATAATAGAAACCTACATCCAATGACACCCCATCCTGTCTTGCCCAAGCGACGATGAGGTAGGAGTGTACCGAAGAGTTAATTGCAAAGACGGCGCCGAAGACAAGCAGCCCAAGTACCAACATCGTTTGTATATGCCATTCGAACAGAAGTGCTAAACCAATAGCGGTTGGTAATAATGTGAGTATGGCTGCCCAAATATAGGCAATACTCCCGTCGGGCTTCGATCCTGTAATGCGGGGTGCAAGCGCCTGTATAGCGCCATAGGCGATCATCCAGCCTGCCAGCAGGCTACCAACGGCGAGATAGGTCCAGCCGAGCTGGCTTTGTAGGTATACAGGCAGGGCAACGACGAACCATATATCCCGTGAGGCAAACAAGAAGAAGCGTGCCGCGGAGAGACGGTTGATAGCCGCGCTCTTCGAGAAAATATCGAGAAACTTAGGCTTGAAGCTAGCGACGCCTGCGCGTTGTTCTAAGAGGATGGCGCTGAGCACAAATGCCGTTATCAGGAGTATTAGCAGTGTAGTGATTGCGCCGCGAAACCCCCAAGCTGCGAGCAGCGCTCCGCCTAGAAAGAAGCCCGCTCCTTTCAATGTGTTCTTGGAGCCAGTGAGCAGTGCCACCCAGCGGTAAAGGCCGCCATCGTCTTTAACTAATGCCTTGATGCTGCTCTTAGCGCTCATCTTATTCAGGTCTTTCGCGATACCGGACAAAGCTTGAGCGAGCATAACGTAGGGTATCGTCAGCATACTTGGTTCTGCTAAAAGCATTGCTAGCGCTGCGATCTGCAGAAAAAGCCCTGCACTCATTGTCATGTTCAAGCCGATTCGGCTCGCCAGCCAGCCACCAAACAGATTGGTGACCATGCCGAAGAATTCGTAGAGTATGAACAGCGAAGCGACTTCGAGCGGGCTATAGCCTAGCTCATGAAAGAACAGCACCACGAGCATGCGCAGTGCGCCATCACTTAGGGTGAAAGCCCAATAGCTCGCGGTGACAACGATATATTGGGCGACTGGGTTATGCCGCAGGGTCGGACTCACTAATACCTTCCTATGTTAGAGATTGTCCTACCAAGCGGGCGAGTTCCATCATGCGATGCACATAGCCGATCTCGTTGTCATACCAAGCAAGAATCTTCACCTGTGTGCCATTAGTCACGCGCGTAGAGAGAGCATCGATAATGCTGGAGCGGGGGTCGTTCAGATAGTCGACTGAAACTAGTGGTCGTTCCTCATAGCCTAAGATGCCGTGTAGGCGGCCCTGCGCAGCACTTTGCAATGCCTGGTTCACCTTCTCGACGGTCACAGCGCGCTCGAGTTCGAACACGCAGTCAGTTAGGGAGGCATTGCTAATGGGCACGCGTACGGCTATTCCGTCCAAGCGTCCCGTTAGCTCAGGGAAAATCTCGGTGATTGCGGTGGCAGACCCGGTGCTAGTTGGAATCAAGGAGATACCGCAGGCACGCGCACGGCGTAGATCCTTGTGATACTCGTCTAGCACGCTTTGGGTATTGGTAATGTCATGGATGGTGGTAATGCTGCCATGCCGAATGCCGAACTCCTTGTGGATGACATCGACCACGGGAGCGAGGCAATTGGTGGTGCAGGACGCGGCAGTGACGATGTCGTGACACTGCGGGTCATACAGGTGCTGATTCACCCCCATGACGATATTGAGGCTGCCATCTTTTAAGGGGGCGGATACGACGACCTTGGCGATGCCCTGCTCGAAGTAGGGGGCTAGCGCTGCCGCGCTCTTAAAGGCGCCGGTGCACTCGACTACTACTTGTGCGCCACTGCCTGCCCAGTCTGTAGCGGCAATCTCGCGATTGCGGGTGAACGGGATGCGTTTGGCGCCGATGATGATTGCATCATCGCTGGCCTCTACTTGCTCGGGCCAGGTGCCATGCTGGGAGTCGAACTTGAGTAGGTGGGCCGCGCTCTGCGCGCTGCCAGCACACTCATTGATGTGAACAATCTCTAATTCCGGCCACTGCCAGACCGCACGAAGGGCTAAGCGGCCCATGCGGCCAAACCCATTTATCGCTATTTTGATGCTCATGTGGGGTCCCTAGAAATAATTGGAGAGTATTATAGGGTGCCAATATGACAAATGCCCGAATTCATGTCGCTGTGCCTTGAATAATGGGTGAAGGCTTACCACATAAGAGAACAGTCAATCGATTTGGAGTCTGGATACATGAAGTACGCGCGCCCCCTGTTTACGCTATTTACTATGGCTTTGCTTCAATTTGTTGCTGCTATTGCAGTGGCACAACCGTCTTATGAGAACTTCAAGACGAACGATGAGGCTAATAACATCGAGATATTCAAGCAGGCGAGCCCTTCGGTGGTCTATATCACCAATTCCCGCCTCGTGCGGCGTTCCTTTTATTCCTTGAATCCGCAAGAGATCCCTCAGGGTAGTGGCTCTGGCTTCATTTGGAGCCGCGACGGCTATGTCGTGACGAATTTCCACGTGATCCAACAGGCTTCACGCTTAACGGTTACTTTGCAAGATGGCACCTCCTATGACGCCGAGGTAGTGGGAGTAGAGCCAGACAAAGATGTCGCGGTCCTGCGCATTGAGGCGCCGCGCGAGAAGCTGGCGCCACTCGCGATCGGAGATTCATCTTTATTAGAAGTTGGCCGCAAGGTCATCGCAATTGGTAACCCGTTTGGCTTAGATACGACACTTACAGTGGGGGTAGTTAGTGCGCTTGGGCGCGAGATCGACTCGGTAAGCCGTCGCAAGATACGCGATGTTATTCAAACCGATGCCGCGATAAACCCCGGCAACTCCGGCGGCCCGCTTCTGAACTCCTTGGGTCAACTCGTCGGGGTGAACACTGCCATCTACAGCCCTTCTGGTGCTAGTTCTGGTATCGGTTTTGCCATTCCGGTGAATATCGTGAAGAAGATCGTTCCCGAGCTGATCACCTACGGCAAGGTCCAGACCCCGACCCTTGGCATTGCGCTGTTGCCGCCACAATACGCGGACTATTATCGACGAAGCTCGCGCATAGAGGGCGTGATTGTCATGGACGTTATCGAGGGCGGTAGCCCAGAGCGCGAAGGCATGCGTGGGCTACGGGAATCTGCGCGGGGCATCATGTTAGGGGATGTTATCGTCGCAATCGACGAAGAACCGGTGCTGAACGAAGACGATCTGCTGAATGCGTTAGAGAATCACCGCGCTGGGGATACTGTCACCGTTAGCACACTGCGCGAGAACGAGAGGCGCAGCTATCGCATCGAGCTACAGGCCTCTAATTCGCCAGCACGCTAGCTTAGGCCGGGCTCACGCCCGGCGAGCCTCTTAACGCGCAGCCATTGCCGCACGGCGGTTGGCGACTGCAGCCCGCACCTGGTCAGGAGCTGTGCCGCCAATGTGGTTGCGAGACTGTACAGAGCCCTCTAATGTCAGCACCTTGAATACATCTTCGCCGATTTGATCGGAAAATTGCTGTAACTCGCTCAGAGTCAGCTCGCTAAGGTCCTTCTTCTGCTCAATGCCATAGGCCACCGACTTGCCCACTATCTCGTGTGCATCGCGGAATGCGATGCCCTTGCGCACCAGATAGTCCGCGAGGTCTGTGGCGGTCGCGTAGCCCTTGCTAGCCGCCTTGTAGAGATTGTCCTTCTTGGGCTTGATGGCGGGCATCATATCCGCATAAGCCTTGAGGCAATCTCGCAGGGTATCGATTATGTCGAATAGCGGCTCTTTGTCTTCTTGATTGTCTTTGTTGTAGGCCAGCGGCTGGGACTTCATCAGGGTCAGTAGTGATACTAAGTGACCGTTTACGCGGCCCGTCTTGCCGCGCACCAGCTCCGGCACATCGGGGTTTTTCTTCTGCGGCATAATGGAAGAGCCGGTGCAGAAGCGATCGGGCAACTCGACGAAGTCGAACTGAGCCGAGGTCCACAGGACCAACTCCTCTGAGAAGCGTGATAGATGAGTCATGATTAAGCTGCCGGCGGCCGCGAGCTCGATCGCGAAGTCGCGGTCACTCACCGAGTCCAGCGAATTGCGTGTGGGGCCGTCGAAGCCAAGCAGCTGCGCTGTGTACTCGCGCTGGATTGGGTAACTAGTGCCGGCCAGAGCAGCAGCCCCTAGTGGGCAGGCATTCAAACGCGTGCGACAGTCTTGTAGGCGGCTATAGTCGCGCTCTAACATTTCGTACCAGGCCATCATATGGTGGCCAAAGGTGATGGGTTGAGCACTCTGCAGGTGTGTGAAGCCAGGCATGATTGTGTCCGCTTCGCGCTCTGCGAGATCGAGCAAGGCTTCTTGCAGGCGAGTAAGGGTGCCACATAACGATTCGATCTCGTCGCGCACGTAGAGACGGATGTCGGTTGCGACCTGGTCGTTTCTTGAGCGCCCGGTGTGTAGCTTCTTGCCCGTCATGCCGATGCGCTTGGTAAGCTCGGCTTCGATGTTCATGTGCACGTCTTCAAGCGCTACGGACCATTCGAAACGCCCTGCTACGATGTCTTCACGAATCGCTTCGAGGCCTGCTACGATGGCCTGAACTTCGGTCTCGGTAAGAATACCTGCCTTGCCAAGCATGCTGGCGTGGGCAACAGAGCCGTTGATGTCATGGTGGTATAGCCGCTTGTCGAAGGTGACTGATGCGGTGAATCGCTCCACGAAAGCATCGGTGGGTTCGCTGAAACGTCCGCCCCAGGGCTTAATGGCATCGGGTGTCTTGTCGCTCATAGTGCTCTTCCGTTGTTTCGTCTGGCTGTTCAGGGTCGGCGATTATAGCAATATAATTCAGTGCCCTAATACTGTTGTCCCTACTCACGGCGCAGAACAGGAAATCTTAGTCCGTTTCACGTAGAATTCCCGCCTCAATACTAGTTAAGCAAGAGACCCTTTATGCCAGTCGATTTGATCCGTATAGCAACCCGTGAAAGCCCATTAGCCTTATGGCAGGCAGAGTTCGTTAAGGCAGAGATATTGCGCCGTCACCCCGAAATCACGATCGAGCTGGTGGGCATGACGACGAAGGGCGACATCATTTTGGACACCCCCTTGGCGAAAATCGGCGGCAAGGCTCTGTTCGTCAAGGAGCTCGAGGTGGCAATGTTGGAGAACCGCGCCGATATCGCGGTGCATTCCATGAAAGATGTGCCAATGGAGTTTCCCCAAGGCCTCGGACTCGTCGTAATTTGCGAACGCGAAGACCCCACCGACGCCTTCGTCTCTAACAACTATGGCAGCGTCGATGAATTGCCTCGCGGTGCTCGCGTGGGGACTTCCAGTCTCAGGCGTCAATGCCAGCTGCGTAGCTTGCGCCCAGATCTAGAGATTGGAGACCTGCGTGGCAATGTTGGGACGCGTCTATCTAAGCTGGATCGCGGCGAATTCGACGCGATCATTCTCGCCACTGCTGGTCTACTGCGCCTAGAGTTGTCTTCGCGTATTCAGCAGCGCATGAGCCCCCTAGTATCCTTGCCCGCCGGCGGACAGGGCGCAGTCGGCATAGAGTGTCGCAACGGCGACACAGAATTGATTGCTCTGCTGCAAGAGCTTCATCATCCCGATACCGCGGACCGTGTAGTCGCCGAGCGCGCCGTAAACACGCGTTTGAATGGTGGCTGCCAAGTGCCGATCGCCTGTTACGCCGAGTTAGAAGGCGAGCAACTGTTTTTGCGCGCACTTGTAGGCGAGCCCGATGGTACGCGCCTGTTACGCTGCGAGATGCGTGGCGCGCGAACCGAAGCCGAGCAGTTGGGCATTGCGGTGGCGGAGAACCTGCTCGCGCAAGGTGCGGATGAAATACTTAGCGCTCTTTATGAGTAAACGCGATGAGTGCTGAAGGCAAACTAACGTCTACTGAGCCAGCACATTCCCTCGATGGCGTGAATGTATTACTTACACGTCCAGCATTACAGGCGGTAAGGCTAAGTAAGCGCATAGAAGGCTTAGGGGGTACGGTGTTGAGCGTGCCTCTTCTAGAGATCGATCCCGTACTGGACAAGCCAAGTGTAGAGCGCGTAAAAAGCAAGATCATGGCGCTAGATCAATACGATATCGCGCTGTTTATTAGCACCAATGCCGCGAGCTTGGGCATGGAGTGGATTAGTCGGTATTGGCCACAACTTCCGGTGGGGCTAGACGCTTATGCGGTAGGTCCTAGTACCGCAGAGGTGCTTCAGCAGTTCCCCTGGTCCGTGCATTTCTCTTCGACGGGGATTACGAGCGAGCATCTACTCGAGCTACCTGGCTTGCAGGATATTGCTGGCAAACGTGTCGCGTTGTTCCGTGGCCAAGGTGGTCGTGAACTTCTAGCTGAAACCCTAAGAGCGCGTGGTGCGCGGGTGGACTACATCGAGCTCTACCAGCGCAGAGAGCCCCGCTATGATCGCGAGAAAACTCTTGCGCAAATGCAGGACCTTCGAATCAACATAGCCGTTCTCACAAGCCAACAGAGTCTTGAGAGTTTCCTGCGTCTACTTGGCTTGCCTCTCCATGTGGAAGGGGCGCCGGAAGAGTCGCGGGACAAGCTAGATGAGGCTCTGCTAAGCTTGCGGCAAACCTTGTGGATAGTAGTGCCCTCTGCCCGCGTGCAAGATGTAGCGAAGGCGGCGGGTTTCAGACGAGTAATTCAGGCTAGCGGTGCGGATGATGAATCGATACTCGATAGTCTCGCTCGCAGCGGTGTGCAAGCGGAGGATGTGTGACGGACCCTAATGCTCAACAGCCCAATGTAGAGGCGAGCAGCAATGTTCGGGGCGATACATCGAAAGTGCTGGAAGAGTTAAGTAGAAGTAATTCCGCCAAGGTACGCCCTAGACGTAGCGGGCTGCGCCGTTTTCTTATCCTTATCCTTCTATTGCTTCCAGTAATCGTCGCTATCTCGTTTCTACTCTATGAGCAGTCTCGTACCGACGCCATCTTGGCTGAGCTTCAAAGTAGGGACACTGCGCTAGAACAGGCGCTCGCACAAGTCCCGACTCTTATCCCCGAGCCAGTAGCCCTACCTGAATTGAGTCTGCCCGAAAATCTTGCCGACACCCGTATGCTCGATGAGTTAAGCGCAAGCTTAGACTCGCGCATCAACGCCTTGGCACGCAACGCTGCCAATATGCAGGAGCGTATCGGCGCTTTGCCACAGGCGCGCGCGAATGACGAATTGATGTGGGCAGAGGCCGAGTATCTCCTGCGTTTGGCAAATCAAAAACTACAGCTAGAAGGCGATGGCGATTCGGCCCTCCTAATTCTTAGCGCCGTGGATGAAATGCTTCGCGACTCTGAGGAGATTTCGGTGCTGGGCGTGCGCGATATTCTCGGCAGTGAAATGCTAGCCTTGCGCAGCATGGACTACGTCGACATCAGTGGTCTTTACATGCGCATCAATAATCTTATACCAATGATCGATCAGCTATCCCTACGTGACGCGATGATCGATAACTACAATACGCAGCTAGAACAGACACGTGATGAGATTGAGCAAAGCGATGCGGGAATTTTCGATAGCGCATTCGCGATGCTGCAATCTATATTCGTTTGGCAAAATTGGGATGTAGCGCCGGAGGCTCTTTTGCCGCCGCCACAGGAAGCGGTGTTGAAGCAGAACCTGCGTTTAATGTTAGAGCAGGCACAACTATCGCTATTGATGGCAGAGGCACAAGTATATACCGACAGTCTCGCTAAGGGCACGCAGTGGATCGATCGTTACTTCGCGATCGATACTGGAGCTGGTCGCACTCTCAAGGAAGAAATAGAAAAACTCGCCGCGGCAAAGATCACTGTGAATCGTCCTAACATCTCTGGCTCTTTAGAATTACTGAGGCAGGTAAATGCCGGCCGTAATCAATCGCTCTCGAACGATGGCCGTTGAGCATGATTAAATTTTTTATCTACACTTTGTTCGTCATAATAATTGGCCTTCTTACGACGTTATTCCTTGCGCGTGAGCCTGGTTACCTACTGGTATCATTCGCGGACTTCACATTCGAGACGAGCCTGTTCGCTCTTTTCGTCGCGACCATTGCACTGCTAATTTTGCTGCGTCTGCTCATTTTAATTTTAGATTGGATCAACCCGCTGCGACTTTTTAGTGCTGGCCGCAATTGGTCGCGGGCTCGCGCACTACCTGCGAACGAGCAGCACTTGAGAGACGAGCTATACGCAGAACTAGCGGCGCAGCTTGCAGATGAAAATAACAAAGCACTCACCTCTACAGAGCTGCGTAAGGTCTGGAAGAAGCGCGTTAAGCAACTCGCCCCAGACGACAAGCTAATAAGCATCTATGTGGATGCATTGCTGCATTGCGGTGCGTTAAACGAGGCAATGAAGGTTTTGGAGGGCGCGCTACAGAAAGCTTCTAGTGATATTCTGCTGCACCAATATAGTTTGTTAGGGCTGCGACTTAACGAAGCCGATGCCGCTGCACAATTGCAATTGGCAGAGGCCTGGTTGAAAATACGTCCGAAGGATGCACCGCTACTTCTAGCGCTTGGTAGGATATCGCTGCGTAATCAGTTGTGGGGGAAGGCGCGGGAGTATTTTGAGCGCAGCTTGCGCGAGCAAGCCAGTACCGAGGCGTTTGCAGAGATAGCGCGACTACTTCATAGCCTAAAAGAACAGCAGCGCAGCGCGCAATTTCTGGAAGAAGAGACTAGATTGATTAGCGAGTCTCTGCCGAATTTTCCGCAACCAGGTTAACTACTCGCCAATCCCAAGTTCTTCCCAAATTTCGTCGACGCGCTTCTTCACGCTCTCGTCCATGGCGATTGGTGTGCCCCATTCGCGCGTTGTCTCGCCGGGCCATTTGCTGGTCGCGTCCATGCCCATCTTCGAGCCGAGACCCGATACTGGCGAGGCGAAATCGAGGTAGTCGATCGGGGTGTTCTCTATCATCACGGTATCCCGCGCTGGGTCCATGCGTGTTGTCATCGCCCAGATCACATCGTTCCAATCTCGGCAATTAACATCATCGTCGACAATCACCACGAATTTCGTATACATGAACTGCCGCAAGAATGACCAAGCGCCCATCATGATGCGTTTAGCATGCCCAGGATATTGCTTCTTGATGCTGATGATCGCCATGCGGTAAGAGCACCCTTCTGGAGGAAGATAGAAGTCGACGATCTCCGGATACTGCTTCTGAATAAGGGGAATGAACACCTCATTAAGCGCCACACCAAGCATCGCGGGTTCGTCGGGTGGGCGACCCGTATAGGTGCTGTGATAGATCGGGTCTTTGCGATGAGTCATCTTCTTCACCGTAAAGACGGGGAAGCGTTCCACCTCATTGTAATAGCCCGTGTGGTCGCCGTAGGGACCTTCGTCGGCCATCTCGCCTGCCTCGATCACGCCCTCGAGTACATACTCTGCGCTAGCGGGAACCTGCAGATCGTTTGTTAGGCACTTGATCACTTCCGTTTTTGATCCACGCAGTAATCCCGCAAAGGCATACTCGGATAGAGTGTCTGGAATCGGGGTGACGGTGGCCAGGATTGTGGCTGGGTCTGCGCCGATTGCGATCGCAACGGGGAAGGGCTCGCCAGGGTGCTTAAGTTGCCACTCCCGAAAGTCCAGAGCACCGCCGCGATGGGATAGCCAGCGCATAATGAGTTTATTAGGGCCAAGCAACTGCATGCGGTAGATGCCGAGATTCTGACGTTCTTTCTCGGGACCTTTAGTGATTACGAGCGGCCATGTAACGAGTGGGGCTGCATCGCCCGGCCAGCAGGTTTGTATAGGCAGTTTGCGCAGGTCGATGTCAGCCTCGTCGATGATGACATCTCGACAGGGGGCATTCTTTTTTACGTCAGGAGCGATATTGAGCACTTGCTTGTAGGCAGGAAGATTCTGCCACAGTTCTTTCCAGCCTTTAGGTGGCGTTGGCTCCTTGAGGAATGCGAGCAGGTGGCCAACATCGCGAAGGCCTTGCAGATCTTTCTGTCCCATAGCCAAGGCAACTCGGCGTGGATGACCGAAGAGGTTCGCTAGCATGGGAGTCGTGGAGCCTTTCAGGTTCTCGAATAGCAACGCTGGGCCACCGGCTCGCAATGTGCGATCGCTGATCTCAGTGACTTCGAGGTTGGGGTCGACTTCCACTGTGATTCGTTTTAGATCGCCTTCCTTCTCTAGGAGTGCGATGAATTCACGTAGGTCTTTGCACGGCATGGGTCAAGCTCCGCAGGGTGGGGACCATTGAGTCTTGCGTATGGTGAGAGCATGGGCACTCACCATACGCAGGCAAGGCTTACTTGCGTTTCATCGAATTGAAGAATTCGTCGTTGGTCTTCGTGTCCTTGAGCTTGTCGAGGATGAATTCTGTTGCTTGAACGTCTTCCATCGAGCTGAGAATTTTACGCAGAATCCACATGCGCTGTAGCTCTTCTTCGGTGGTCAACAGTTCTTCGCGACGTGTGCCGGAACGACGCACATTGATAGCAGGGTAAATGCGCTTCTCGGCGATCTTGCGGTCGAGATGCAATTCCATATTACCGGTACCCTTGAACTCTTCGTAGATCACTTCGTCCATCTTGGAACCGGTTTCTACAAGGGCTGTGGCGATAATGGTGAGGCTGCCGCCTTCTTCAAGATTACGTGCTGCACCGAAGAAACGTTTCGGGCGCTCGAGGGCGTGCGCGTCCACACCACCAGTCAGTACTTTGCCTGACGAGGGTACGATGGTGTTATAGGCACGGGCTAGGCGAGTGATCGAGTCGAGCAGAATTACAACGTCTTCTTTATGTTCAACAAGGCGCTTGGCCTTCTCGATAACCATCTCTGCCACTTGTACGTGGCGAGCAGGTGGTTCGTCGAATGTACTGGCAACCACTTCGCCGCGCACGGAGCGCTGCATCTCGGTTACTTCCTCTGGACGCTCGTCGATAAGCAATACGATGAGGCGACACTCTGGATTATTCTTGGCGATTGATTGTGCGATGTTCTGCAGAATAAATGTCTTACCCGCCTTAGGAGGGGAGACGATCAAGCCGCGTTGTCCTTTTCCGATTGGTGCACATAGGTCAATTGTGCGCGCACTCAAATCCTCTGTGCTGCCGTTGCCAATCTGCAGGTGCAAGCGCTCGGTTGGGAACAGCGGGGTGAGGTTTTCGAAGAGGATTTTTTGCTTAGAATTTTCGGGCTTGGAGAAGTTTACTTCGGAGATCTTTAGTAGTGCGAAGTAGCGTTCGCCGTCCTTTGGAGGTCTGATCTTACCTTCGATCGTATCGCCGGTACGCAGATTAAAGCGTCGAATCTGACTGGGAGAAACATAGATATCATCAGGGCCTGCGAGGTAGGAGGAGTCGGCTGATCTTAGGAAGCCGAACCCGTCCTGGAGTATCTCCAGCACGCCGTCACCGGAGATATCTTCTCCATTTTTAGCGTGTTTTTTCAGGATTGCGAAGATGATGTCTTGTTTGCGAGTTCTTGACAGATTCTCGAGCCCCATTTCTTGGGCCATGTTCAAGAGTTCGGCGATAGGTTGTTTCTTTAAGTCGGTTAGATTCATGATGATTTAATACGTAGGTTTGTGAGGTAAGGACAAACTTAGACCACCCGCATAGCGCGACGCCAATGGGTCGGCAAATAGGTCTGAGAGCTTGTTAGGATTTTAAACAGAGTGGTTTGGCTGTTTTCTTAATGTGTATTAGTTTAATGGTTTTAGTTTAAAGCGTAGTTCTGGAGCAGTGTAGATAAGAGATAAGGTCGTCAGTCGAACGAGACGATGGACGCAATATAGAACGTGTAAAACGTGCTGTCCAGAAAAATTTTGTCTTTATTTGTGACGCTTGTTGGCACTGACGGGGGCTTTGTAGCACATCGAGGGAATGGTTTCCCGATTGAACAAACTGGCTACCCCGATGTTTGCTGTCAGGGTAGCCGGTGTTAAATCAGATAACGCTGTCGATAAACGAGGCCAATTGCGTGCGAGAAAGCGCGCCTACTTTAGTGCCCGCTACTTCGCCATCCTTGAAAATCATCAACGTCGGGATGCCGCGAACGCCGTATTTAGGGGCGGTTTCAATATTTGAATCAATATTCAGCTTGGCAATCGTGAGTTTGCCGTCATATTCCTGCGCTAACTCTTCTAAGACGGGGGCAATCATTTTGCACGGACCACACCACTCTGCCCAGAAGTCCACTAGCACTGGGCCAGAAGCCTTTAATACATCTTGCTCGAAACTAGCATCGGAGATTTGAACGATATTGTCGCTCATAAAGTCATTCCTTCTAAGTTAGGTAAACGGTGTCCGTAAACGATTCGGTTCTGCGCTAGCAGGGTCAGACTATGATAAGGCCTGATTTGCTGGTTTCAAGTGTGAAATTGTAACCCTAGTCCAAAACGGCTTAGGATTTGAGTAGAACAGCCACCTTTTTCGCGAAATAAGTCAGGATTGCGTCTGCCCCTGCACGCTTGATGCAGACTAGAGACTCGAGCGCTACGGCCGACTCGTCGAGCCAGCCATTGCGGGCGGCAGCCATATGCATCGCGTATTCACCACTGACTTGATAGACCAAGGTAGGGGCGCCGAACTCGTCTTTAACGCGGCGAACGATGTCCAGATATGGCATACCAGGCTTCACCATGACCATATCCGCACCTTCGGCTAAATCAAGTGCGACTTCATGAAGTGCCTCGTCCGAATTGCTAACGTCCATCTGATAGGTGTGTTTATTGCCTGTGCCCAAGTTAGCACTGGAGCCGACTGCGTCGCGGAATGGGCCGTAATAGCTCGAGGCGAATTTTGCTGAATAGGCCAAAATGCGCGTATGGATATATCCGGCCTGCTCTAATGCTTCTCGTATAGAGCCTATGCGCCCATCCATCATATCCGATGGGGCCACCACGTCAGCACCTGCCTGCGCGTGGGAAAGCGCTTGTTTGATGAGCGCCTCTACCGTGACATCGTTCACGACATAGCCCTGTTCGTCGATAATCCCATCTTGGCCATGGGTCGTATAAGGGTCTAATGCCACGTCGGTGATTATGCCAAGATCGGGGAAGGCCTTTTTCAAGCTGCGAATGGCGCGCTGTACTAGGCCTTCTGGGTTCCACGCTTCGTGCCCATCGAGGGACTTAGTGTCTGCGTGGGGCGACGGAAACAGGGCGATAGCGGGAATATCGAGAGCTACCAGCTCGGCTGCCTCTTTGAGGAGTTCGTCGATACTGAGCCGGAATATATCGGGCATAGAGGGGATTTCTTGGCGCTGGCCGCTGCCCTCGACGATAAACATTGGGAAGATCAAATCATCGGTGCTCAAGTGATTCTCACGCATTAGGCGGCGGCTAAATTCGTCGCGGCGCATACGGCGCATGCGTGTGGCAGGGAACAGGCGAGCAGCCTTGTTGGGGAGCTTTGTGGTATCGTTTGGCACTTTTTGAGTTCTCAGTCTGTCAGCAGGAAATTCAATGCGTTATAGCATACCAAGCGCTGATAGCAAGAATAAACCTTTAGCTCTGTAACCTTAGGTAGCTAATGCGAGTCCACTGCTTAAGCATTTAGACAATAGAGATAAAAATGAGCAAATTGAAATTAATATTGGTACTAGTTTTCGCCGCCGCACTCACCGCGTATTTCACTCTTGACCTTGGGCGCTTTCTAACTCTGAGTTATGTGCAATCGCAGCTAAGTGCGATTCAGACCTATGCCGATGAAAATTTCCTGAGCGCCGCGGGCATCTATTTCCTCGTATACGTTGCGATCACAGCACTCTCTATACCGGGAGCGGCGGTGGCGACTTTGGTGGGCGGCGCTATCTTCGGGCTAGGGTGGGGCACTCTAATCGTCTCCTTCGCGAGCTCTATAGGGGCAACACTGGCGTTCATGACTTCACGCCTATTGTTGCGCGACTGGGTGCAGAGTCGTTTCGGTAGCTCCTTGAAGGCCATCAACGCGGGTGTCGAGAAAGACGGAGCCTTCTATTTATTCAGCCTGCGCATGGTGCCAGTGTTCCCGTTTTTCCTCGTTAATCTACTAATGGGGCTTACCCCTATAAAGCTCATTCCCTATTTCTTCGTCTCGCAGATTGGGATGTTGCTCGGGACTGCTGTCTATGTGAATGCCGGAGCAGAGCTCGGGCAGATCGAATCTCTGTCTGGATTGATTAGTTTGCCAATCGTCCTGTCGTTTGCCTTATTAGGTATTTTGCCCTGGATCACTAAGGGCATACTCGGGTTTGTGCGTCGGCAAAAAGCTCCAGTGAAGTTTGCGAAGCCTAAACATTTCGAGGCCAATGTCGTAGTGATTGGCGCGGGTTCGGCTGGTTTGGTCTCCTCCATTATCGCAGCAGGTGCCAAGGCTAAGGTCATTCTTATTGAGAAGCATCGCATGGGCGGTGACTGTCTCAATACAGGGTGCGTGCCGAGCAAGGCCATTATCCGCAGTGCGCGTATAGCCGACTATATTAAACGTGCCGCAGAGTTCGGCATTGATGGCGCTAAGGGGCAGGTGAATTTCCCGAAGGTGATGGAGCGCATTCAGTCTGTCGTGAAGGCTATCGAACCCCACGACTCCGTCGAGCGCTATACCTCGCTCGGAGTGGAATGTGTAGCGGGTGAGGCCATGATCACATCGCCTTGGACGGTGCAGGTTGGTGAGCGCACGATCACGACTCGCTCGATCGTATTGGCCACGGGTGCGCGTCCCTTCGTGCCACCGATTCCCGGCCTAGACAAGGTGGATTATCTGACCTCCGATTCGCTCTGGGACCTGCGTGAATTACCCAAGCGCCTACTAGTGTTGGGGGCGGGCCCAATCGGCTGCGAACTCGCTCAGAGTTTTGCGCGCCTAGGCGCACAAGTCACCGTAGTGGATCAGGCACCGCGCATCATGCCACGCGAGGATGAGGACGTTGCCGAATTAGTGATGGAGCGCTTTACTCGAGAAGGTGTGCGCGTGTTGACTGGGTATAAAGCAGATTCTTTTGAGCGCGATGAGCAGGGCGGCGTATTGCATGTGCAAGGCGAGGACGAGAGATTGGCGCTGCCATTTGACAAGGTGCTAATCGCGATAGGGCGTAAGGCCAATGTCGAAGGCTTCGGTCTTGAGGAATTACAGTTACCGCTAACACAGCGCGGCACTATCGAGGTGAACGAATACCTGCAGACGATATATCCGAACATCTATGCCTGTGGCGATGTGGCCGGTCCCTATCAGTTCACGCATATGGCTTCTTATCAGGCTTGGTTTGCGGTATTGAACGCGATGCTGGGTGGTCTGAAGAAATTCCGTATCAACTATAAGGTAGTGCCTTGGGCGACCTTTACAGACCCGGAGGTTGCGCGCGTAGGCTTGAGTGAGCAGGAGGCCAAGGAGCAGGGAATTGAGTATGACCTGACCCGTTATGGCATCGATGACCTAGATCGTGCGATCGCCGATGGCGAGGCACATGGCTTTGTGAAGGTGCTAACGGCGCCTGGTGGCGATCGAATATTAGGCGCAACGATTGTTGGCTATCACGCAGGGGAATTACTAACCGAGTTTGTGCTCGCGATGACCCACGGTTTGGGTTTGAAGAAGATTGCCGCGACAACCCATATCTATCCAACGCTGTCCGAGGCCAATCGCTTTACAGCGAATGCTTGGCGTAGCGCGCGCATACCGAAGAAGCTATTGCCCTGGGCCGAGCGATTCTTTCGCTGGCGCAGGGGCTAAGCTTTAACGCCTGCGGAAGGCTTGGAATAGGCACAGGCCTATAAGGCCGATGAAGCCTAGCATTGAGAGTTCGGCGATCGAGAGCAGGCCAAGAAAGCGCCAAGAGACCTCTGCGCAATTGCCATCGCCCTTGAGCAAGAAGTTGAGCATATCCATGAATGGGAAGTTATCCATGATATAGCTCAGGCCTGGGCCACAGGCGGGCACTAAGTCTGCGGGCAAGTGTTGCAGCCATATCTGACGACCCGCGAAATAGCCGCCCGCTACACACATCGCAGCCGCCGCCAAGGCATAATTCTTCACGCCCTTCTCCGAAGGGTTATGAATGGCCGAGGCTAGGCAAATTAAGCCTACTAGAATCACGAACACGCGCTGTGTGATACACAATCCACAGGGCTGCAGAAGCATTACGTGCTCCATATACAAGGCAACGCCGATTATGGAGGTGCAGGCTAGGAAAATCATGAGATTGAGGTTGCGCGTGCGGGGGATTAAAGCGTCGAGAGAATTTGCCATCGTTTAACTCACTGCCACTACTGGCTTAACTGTATGAAATTTCTATATATTTAGAGATTTTATTGGGGCGTATTATGTGTAATGCGCTCCATTTTAAACAAAATTGCCGCGAAGTATACGGTGGAACCTACCCATTAGCTTTTGGGCTGCACTCAGATAATCGTCGCCCGTGCCGATATATGGCATACTGAACCGGCAAATCGCGCAAAGGGTTACCACTATGTTGAAAAGAATCTCGTCTCTATTTGGCCTGTTTAGCCTATTGAGTATTACTGCGTTCACCTCTCAGGTAATGGCCGCTTCTGCTGCACCTGCCGCGCCTGGTAGTAATAGCGAGTTCCCTTATGTAGAGCTTAGTCCGAGCTTCGTCACAAATTACGATGGCGGTGGTCGGCTACGCTACCTAAAAGTCGATGTCACGGTTCGCACCAAGCGCCCAGCAGACGAGATGATCAGACATCACATGCCCTATATCCGCAGTAAATTGATCGAACTCTTCGCTAGCCAGCTAGAGGAAAATTTAACCTCTACCCAGGGCAAGGAGCATCTGCGCGAACAGGCACTCGACACTATTCGAGCCTCACTAGACTATGTCGAGGGCGGCGGTTCTGCCGACGTCCTCGAGGTGTTCTTCACGTCGTATGTGATTCAGCAATAGCATTGAATTGACTGAGAAATTCGTCGAACTCGATGTCGTCACTCGCCTCAATCTCCGCCTGTTTTGCAACTGACAGGTGGCTCGCCTCTTGAAACTCTTGTAGTCGCTGCGCTGATAATTTCTGTGCACGGAAATGTGCGTCTGTGGCCGCTGCTTGGGACATGGTAAAGCGGCAGAAGGCCTGGCCAGACTCTCGCATCGCAGCAAGGAGACGTGCCGATGGCGTAAGCGAGGGATCCGCGATCTTCTTCTGTTGAGCTGCACATGCCGCAGTGTAGGCGTCGGTGTTATGGACGTCGTCCAGCATAGTGGCGGCGTGACTGATATCGACCATCAACTCGTTGGCCCATTCAGAGAAGGCTACTGCCTTGCCATCGCGCTCTAGCATCAAACCCGGTGCCCTGCCTTCATTGACCACTCGAGATAGGTTCTCTTCGATCTCTGCATAGCTGGCTTGCGTACACTCGGGGCTAGGGGAGAGAAGGCAATAGATTAGGAATGAGTCGAGGAAGCGAATCTGTTCGGCGTCGAGCCCATTGGGCAGGAAGGGATTCAGGTCGAGGATGCGCACTTCGATGTATTGAATGCCGCTCTCGCGCAATAGAGTCAATGGGCGCTCGCCGGATTGACCTACGCGTTTTGGGCGAATGGTGCCATAGAACTCATTTTCTAACTGCAATAGATTGGTATTGATCTGCAGGTAGTTGCCGTGTTTTTTCATGCCGATTGCTTGGTAAGGGGCATAGGGAGTAGACATTGCCTCTTGCAAGCTATCGAGATAATTATCGAGTTTGTTATAACAAACGAATAGCGATTTCTGCGCCTCACTCTTATAGCCTAGATTGCCCATGCGCAGGGCAGTGGCATGGGGTTTATAGAGAGTGTATTCGTCGAACTCTTCCAGCTCGTGTGGGCGTCCCTGTGTAAAGCACTTGGATACCGCTGGCGAGGCGCCGAAGAAATAAGGCAGCAACCATGAGTTACGATGGAAGTTACGAATCAGGTGCAGGTATTGCTGAGTTTGAAACTCTTGTAGCGCTAAGGGCGAGCGCTTGATTTTATGATAGTCCGGCCAAAAGCTCTCTGGCATCGAGAAATTATAGTGTATGCCCGCGATAGTCTGCATGGCTCGCCCGTAACGATGTCCAAGACCTTCCCGATAGAGAGTCTTGAGTTTGCCGATGTTGGAGTCACCATAGAGTGCGAGGGGAATATCGTCGTCACTCTCCATTAGGCAGGGCATGCTCGATACCCAGAGGCGTTCGTCTTGGGGCAAAACGCTATAGGTGTAGATGTGCAAATCATTGAGAAAGTCGAGGGTCTCGGCGATGCTGGTTTTCACCGGCGTAATAAGCTCGAGCAAGGCTTCTGAATAGTCGGTTGTAATATGCGGGTGAGTGAGCGCCTTTCCTAGGCCGCTTGGGTGAGGTGTCTGCGCTAAGTGACCGTCATTCGTTACACGCAAGCTCTCTTTCTCGATCCCTCTGTGTATCTGTCCCCACTCGGTGCGAAACTCGCTAAGTTCGAACCGGCGTAGACTTTCTTCTAGTGGCTTAGTCAAGCTGCATCCTCTGTGTTCTCATGATTTGCTTAGCATGCTCAAAGCACAGGGGCTAGGTCGGTATCTTGAGACTTGTCGTGTGGTCTTTCTAAGAGCGGCGATTATGCCAAATAAAGTGAATCTCGGCCACGAAGGCGCGCCTGAATAATGCGCAGGCAATTTTCGAAAACTGTTTAACTACCCAAGACTAGAGTGTGCTACTCCGCATAATGTTTCATCGCAGTGCGTAAGCGACGATCTTTTTTGTCTGGTTTGGCAATAGGTTGCTCCAACTGGGCGTGTAAGCGCCGCTGTTCTGCGAGCTGTGTGCGCTTGTCGATACTCTGCTGGGTCTCCTCATAGAGCAGTGCCGCCTCGGGCGCGCCACGCCTGTGTTCGGAAAGGCCTTTGACTACAATAGTGCGGGTGTCCCAACCTTGGCGCACATCGAGCTCCATGCCTATGCTGACGTCTCGGCCTGGCTTGAGTTTATTGCCGGCGCTCTGCACCTTGCCAGTCTCCACAGCCTGCTTGGCAATAGAGCGGGTCTTGAACAGGCGTGCCGCCCACAACCATTTATCGAGTCTTATGATTGAGTTAGTGGTTTCGGTGTCCTTGCTCATTGTTTGGCTAAACCTTTCATGATCTCGGCGAAATCGTCGATCTGGATGAATTCCTCCTGCTTCGCTAAGGCCAGCCTCTGGCTGTCGGGGCGGGCGATGGCACGCAGATGGCCGATGCCCTCGGCCTGCGCCCTACGCAAAACTGGAAGGCTGTCGTCTATCAGTAGTGTGCGCTGCGGATCGTGTTCGACCTCGGCGCGCAGAGCTGGCCAGAAGCCAATATTCTCTTTCGCCAATTGTAGTGAATGAGAGCTGATGCGATGGTCAAAGTGTTCGGCGATGCCGGTGTGCTGCATTTTTAACTCGAGGCTGTGGGGGTGCGCATTGGTGACCAGTACGACCTGTTTGCCATTCTGGCGCAACTGCTGCACGAAGGGCAGGGCGTTGGGCCGCAGCGCGATCTTGTGGCGCACCTCGTGCTTAAGCGCCTTGATGTCCATCGCGAGGCTGTCGGACCAGAAATCCATGCAATACCAGTCTAGCGTGCCTTTGACGCTAGCATAGCGGCTCATTAGAAACGCAGAGGCCTGTGTTGGCGTCAGGCGATTCATCTCGCCATAGCGCGCCGGAACAAATTCTTCCCAAAAATAATTATCGAAGTGTAGGTCGAGCACTGTTCCATCCATGTCGAATAGAACAGTGTCGATTTGTGCCCAATTCAATGCTGTCATTGCTGGCCCATTTAATACTCGTCTAAGCCCTCAGTAAATTCGATATAGACCCCGGTAGGGTCTGTGATGAAGGCAGTTTTTAGACCTATCGAAGGGATGTCCCGATAAGCCACGTCGAAGGCTATGCCTTTCTCTTCCAGTAACTTGCAGAAGGCCTCTAAGTCGTCCACTTCGAAGCCTATATGATCGATCGAGCGTCCCTTGGTGGGGAGGCGCTCTTCTCTAGCATTGCCGAAGCTTAAATTCATGCCGGGCACATTCGTGGTGCTCTCGATAGAGCCTCGTGGTCGAGCCTCGATGTTGAGTAGCTGCGTATACCACTGCAGTAAGCTTTCATACTCGGCAGTGAAGAAATGGATGTGATAAGGCTCAACTTCAAGGTCTAGCATCTGATCTTCTTGCAGTTCCACGTAAACATCATCCGGCATCATGATGTAGGCATTACGTTGCCCCTCTGCGCCGATGAACTCGCGGCCGACAGGTAGGCCCTCCGCACGCCATTTCGCGAGGAAGGTCGCGATGTTGCGGACCTTGAATCCAAAGTGATCCATCACCGTGCCCTGCGAGCCGCCTGTTGGGACGCGCTCGGTAAGAATGACGGCCATATTCCGCATGCGCACCGCGGTCAAGGAACCCTTCTGGACGACAGTGCCGCCGAAGTGGTCGACCCACAAGCGCTTGTGCAGCTCGATATCGCTTACATTCAAATGCACATGGCCATATGTCAGCCCTGCCTCGTTGGGTACTGCCAACTGCGCCTGGGCAGTGCCCATGGTCAGCAGAATTAGAATGAGCCCAGTAATTACGCGCATGATGATTCTCCGTTTTGTTTTTATTGTGATGTTAGTGCTGCGCAGTGACCAGCGTTACCTCTAGAGGCAGTTCGCAGGCAAGAGCGTGAAACATGCTAGCATTTGCCCTAAGCCCGCGTCGATCAACCTGTTAGACCCTGTCGCGGTGCCGACTTGGCGCTAATGAGGAGTTTGTGGATGTTAGAGAATACTGAACTAATTAATTCGATCAGTCATATCGCAACCCTAGCGGGTCAGGAGATTATGGCAGTCTATACAAACGCGGCTGGCATTACAGTCACCAATAAGGAAGATCACTCACCGCTGACAGAGGCGGACACCCGTGCGAATGCCCTTATCTGTACCCAGCTGCAAAAACTAACGCCCGATATACCCATACTTTCCGAAGAGACTACTCTGCCCCCCTTTGCGCAACGCCAACAATGGCAGGAGTACTGGCTAATCGATCCCCTGGATGGTACGAAGGAATTCATCGACAGGAATGGCGAATTCACAGTCAATATCGCCCTAATTCGAGATGGTGCGCCAGTGCTTGGAGTGGTGCACGCGCCGGCTACGGGAATCAGTTGGCTCGGAGTAATCGGACTCGGGGCGTGGAAGCGCGGCGAGAGTGGGACCTTGGAGCACATAAACGCACGGACCTTCGAAGGCGAGTTGATTCAGTCCACTATAAGAATAGTAGCGAGCCGGCGTCACGGTTCGACTGCCCTCGAGTCCATGCTCGAGCAACTGGGCAAACGCTTCGCGGCGGTGGAGATGCTCAATGTGGGCAGTTCCTTGAAGTTCTGCATGCTCGCCGAAGGGAAGGCGGACTTCTATCCGCGCCTTGCCCCGACCAGTGAGTGGGACACCGCGGCGGCGCAGGCCGTTCTAGAGGCGGCCGGCGGTAAGGTAATGAAGACGGATTTCAGCACGCTGGGCTATAACAGTAAGGACGATATACTCAACCCGCATTTCCTCGCCGTCGGGGACGCGCGCATCGACTGGCGTCGCGTACTCGAGGCGGAACAAGCGTAGGGGCTTACTTTGGCGGGGCGCTCAGTGAGAGCTCGGCGGTGAATAACATGCTGCGGTCGCGGTCCTTGTTCGCCCAGTTCAGGAGAGTGGTTGCGCTTTGCGGCACGATCTCGGCGAATACAGGTGTGCCGTTGAGGGTGACGGTAATGGGCTTGGAGAAGTCTACCTCCGCAGGGCTAAGCAGCAGAGTGAACCCATCGACATAGAAGTTCGTGACCTCGAAGTGGTTGCCCTCCCGGGAGACCTCAATGCGGCCCGGTTGGCCCTCGCTGCGAAGCTTATCGATGCGTAGCCAATGGTTGCGATTATAGCGATCGGTCCTGCCTGTCACCCAATGCACAGTATCGGGCAATGGATCGCGCACATTGTCGCGCTTAAACTTCTCGATTCTCGGGCGCTGCTCTGGCATCCATTCGGTGTTGTGCCCCCCATTTGGGATTATCGTAAACTCGAAGTCGGCGCCGGCCTCGCTCATCAGGTCGATATAAGGTTGTACGGCGCTAGCCGGATACAGGCGGTCGTTCTCACCATTGACGATAAACAGGCGCTTGCCCTTGAGGTTGTCGAAGGACAGCGGATAGCTCACGCGCCCACGCGGGTTGCGCAGGACGCCGGGGTGGCCGATATAGGGCAGGAATGCGGCCCACTCGGTCGGTTGCATGAAGGCGAAGAAATAGGAGCCAGTACCACCGTCCGAAACGCCAGTCATGTAGACCCTGTTGTCGTCTACGTTATAGCGCTGCTTTATTAGTCTAAGAATGGCAGGCAGATTGTCTGCTTGGTTGTCTAACCACCAGAACGCATCGTCCCAAGCTATGGGCAGCACAACTATTTTATTGGCGTCAGCCAGGCTCTCATAGCCATTGCGCCATGCGGTTTCGCCAGGCTGAATCTTGGGTCGATTAACGCCGCCATGAAGATTGAATTCAACAGGGTAGGCGCGTTTTGCGTTATAGTCCTCGGGCACTAATATAACGAAAGGGAAGCTGGTGCCATCCTCACTGCTGCGGGACATTTCGATCAAACCGGTAGGGACATCCGCGCTGAAAGTTGGGCCAGCCTTGAGCCACCCATATAGGGCGCCGACGTCGTCGGTTGCGGCGGCGAGTGCCTCCGTCGCTGCGGCTTGCTCCGTGGCGCCATCCGCTCGCCAATAGCGCTCTACGAGCTCAGCGGCATCGCCCGATGGCGCAGCCGAAGATTGGCAATGTGGCAGTAGGAAACTGCTCGAGATTAGTAATGCTGCAAAGGTAGTTTTCATGAGGAAACATCATAAACCAGTGCGCGCGCTTGACCAAACTTTCCTTTTCGCCGTATTGGTACTAGGATTTGAAACCTAAAATAAATAACGAGGGTACCCGAGCCATGTTGGTAAAAAAGATTCAAATAGGCATTCTATTGCTGTCCCTCGCCTGCGGGGCCGCCTTCGCGCAAAGCTTTGGGGTAGAGGAGGTGAGGCGGCTCGCCGAGGGTGGAGATGCTGAAGCTCAGAATAATCTGGGTGTGATGTACCACACCGGCCAAGGCGTAGCACCGGATCTCAATGAGGCTATCAAGTGGTACACACTGGCTGCCGAGCAAGGTCGGTCGAACGCACAACTAAATCTAGGGGTGCTCTATAACTTCGGCATGGGCGTGCCTCAAGATTTTGAGCAAGCAGCTCATTGGTTTGCCTTAGCCGCAGAGCAGGGGCAGTTAATGGCGCAGATCTCTCTGGCGGCCTTATATGTCAATGGTAAGGGAGTGCAGACGGATTATGCGGAGGCGGCAAAATACTATGCGATGGCTGCCGAACAAGGCGATGTTGGCGCGCAATTGACTCTCGCTGAGATGTATCTAAGCGGACAGGGCGTAGACCAAAATTACGAACAAGCCGCGCGCTATTATCTCCTGGCCGCAGAGAAGGGTGAGGTAGCCGCGCAATTTAGCATGGCCTTGATGTACCGAGACGGTCTCGGCGTGGAGCAAAATTACGAGGAGGCGGCTAACTTTTATCGTATGGCGGCGGATCAAGGCCATATCGCAGCGATGTTCAGTATGGCAGCGATGTATGAGACAGGCGAGGGTATAGAGCAGGACTATGAGCAAGCGTTCCGCTGGTATCGTCTTGCTGCTGGACAAGGCCACCCGAGCTCCCAGAATAATCTAGGGTTGATGTATGAGTCGGGCCAAGGGGTCGCACAGAATCCACTACGTGCTTATGCCTGGTTGAAGATAGCCTCTACCTTGGCCACAGGAGACGAGAGAGTTCGCTTTCAGGGCAACAGGAATCAGGTTGAGGCGCAGCTTAGTGCTGCGCAACTAACTGAAGCGAATGCCCTGTCGGATCGCTGCTTGGAGTCTCGCTATCGGGAGTGTGAATAGTCGTTCTGGATAGCTAGTTCTCGCAGTCCAAATACCCGGAGTCAACGCAGCGCTGGCTGAGCGCTTTGGCCTCGGCTATCTGCTCCTCGGTCATCTGGTCGGCGATTTGGTCGCGATTGCGGGTAGCTCTACCGCGATGAAACACCGTGGAGGTCTGCGCGGATATATCGCTCCACAGATACGCTAAGATAAAATTTTGTTCCACGCCATAACCCGCCGCAAACATCTCGCCGATATTGTACTGGGCTTCGGGATTGCCTTGTTTAGCGGCAGAGAGATATAGGCTGCCCGCCTTCGCATAATCTTGTGCAACCCCTTCGCCGGCAATATACATGTCCGCAAGCCCGAACTGGGCGGAGACATTGCCGCTGTCCGCGGCGAGTTGGTACCACTTCGCAGCCTCGGCATAGTCGCGTTCTACACCAGTGCCGTTAACGAACATGGCGCCGTAATTGAATTGCCCTATCGGGTAGCCTCCTTCGGCTGAGAGTTTCAACCATTCCAAGGCATTCGGGTAACTTTGCTCTAAGCCATAGCCGTATTTATACATTACCCCTAGATTATTCTGTGCGGCCTCGTGCCCCTGCAGTGCCGCTGCACGATACCATTTGGCAGCTTCCCGGTAGTCCTGGGCTACGCCCTGTGCATTGTCGAACATGAAGCCTAGATTGTATTGGGCGCGCATGTGATCTTGTGCGGCAGCTCGTTGATACCAGCGCATTGCCTCGGCATAGTCCTGTTCCACGCCAAAGCCATTGGCATACATGTTGCCGTAATTGTATTGTGCATCCGCATAGCCTAAATCGGCGGCGCTTTTGAACCACTTTAGTGCCGTTGCAAAGTCCTGTGTAACCCCTTCGCCAACGGCGTAGATATAGCCAAGCTCGGTCTGGGCTGCTACTGCTCCGGCCTCTGCGCGTGCGATCAGCTCGCTATCTTGAGCAACTACTTGAGTTGAAGCTAGAAGAAGGCTGATTGACAGCGATCTAATGAAACTCTGTTTCATAATCTGGAGGGTCTCGATAAAAATCCTACTGAGGCTGTGATAGTGCCATAAATGGGGAGGATTGGCACGGAGGTTGTCGTGCCCGGTATTCCTTCTAGCTCACTGTTTACGCGCCATGAGGGTCGTCTTCCTTTGTGGTTTCAGGTAGTCTTTTGTGCCGTGCCGTCAATAGCATGAATTTCTAAGCTGCCTGCGTTAGCAAAGGATTATCCGTTTGGACTCCCGCTATATTGTCTCAACACTATTAAGCTGCGCCTTCTTTATGGGTCTGGTTGCATGGGTTTCCTATTTGAAGACTCGTGGCGAGGTGAGTACTCGCGATGGCTATTTCCTAGCAGGGCGAGGTCTCGGTGCCGTGTTCATCGCCGGCTCTATGTTGCTAACTAATCTGTCTGCGGAACAATTGATTGGGCTCAACGGCTCGGCCTACGGATTCAATATGAGCAGCATGGGATGGGAGGTGACAGCGGCCTTCGCGACACTATGTATGGCTTTCATTTTTTTGCCGCGCTATCTCGCCGGTGCGTTCACGACATTGCCGCAGTTTCTCAGTAGTCGTTATGACGACGGTGTGCGGCGCATGACGGTGGTCCTGTTCATGGTGGGCTATGGCTTCGTCACTATCCCTTCAGTTCTCTATTCCGGCTCTATTGCTGTGATGCAATTGTTCGATGTGCCCGCTCTCTTCGGTCTAGGCTACAGTCAGGCCTTGCTGCTCACTATCGTCTCTATCGGCTGCGTCGGCGCTCTGTATGCGATATTTGGTGGTCTGCGTGCCGTTGCGATTTCGGACACACTTAACGGCGTGGGCTTACTGATCATCGGCATCGCGGTGCCTATTCTTGGTTTATCCGCCTTGGGCGACGGCAGCGTAGGGGAAGGGGTCAGGATTATCACGAGTAGCAATACGGGCAAGCTGAATGCCATTGGTTCGCAGACTGACCCTACACCGTTCGGAACACTGTTCACCGGCATGATCTTCGCCAATCTGTTTTACTGGTGTACAAACCAATATGTCATTCAGCGCACACTCGCGGCGCGTAATTTAGCAGAAGGCCAGAAGGGCGTGCTCTTCTCTGGCTTCTTCAAAGTACTAGTGCCCTTCATGATGATGATACCGGGCGTTATCGCCTTTCATCTTTATGGCGATGGTTTAACGACGATAGACCTCGCTTACCCTCGCCTGATTCGCGATGTGCTACCTGTATATGCTGCAGGCTTCTTCCTCGCCGTCTTGCTAGGAGCTGTGTTTAGCTCTTTCAATTCTTTGCTCAATAGTGCCGCCACACTATTTTGTCTTGATGTATACGGTCCATTCAAAAAAGACAAGGTTAGTGACGCGCAGATGGTAAAGGTTGCGAAGCGAGCGAGTATGGTGATCGCACTGTTCTCCTTCATCGTAGCGCCACTTCTTCAGTACGCACCGGACGGTTTGTGGCAGATCATCAGAATATTCACTGGCTTTTATAATATTCCGGTAATCGCGATTGTGATTGTGGGGCTGTTCACTACCCGAGTTCCTGCACGCGGAGCGAAAGTTGCGATCGTGTTTCATGTGATTGCCTACGGCCTGTTGCAATTTGTTTTTAACGATGTGATCGGAATTCATTTCCTGCATCTTTACGCCATCTTGTTTGTGCTTGAAGTGCTCATCATGCTGTATTTTGCGCGCATCGCACCGCGAGCAGAGAAATGGAGTTACCAGGTCAATGCAAAGGTCGATCTGACCCCTTGGCAGTACGTGAAACCTTGCGGATTTACATTGATGTCTTGTGTCGTGGCTTTGTATCTATTGTTCTCACCCATCGGGCTAGTGGATGGTATCAGTCCCGCGTTCTTGCCCATAATTAGCTTCATCGTACTAGTCAATATTGCAGTATGGGCCGTAGCCATTTGGCGAGCTCGCGCGCTAACATCTTCGCACTAGGAGCACCTCTTCTAAATGAGATTACTATGAATAAGTCGAGCCAACCCCGCCTGCGTTTCTTCGCGCAGGCCTCTAGTCAGCGTCATATTCCGACCCAAGATCAGTATCTATACCGAGCTCCAGAGGCGAAGTTCAATATTGCGATTATTGGCACCGGCACAATAGGTCAGGAGCATATGCGTGTTGCAACACTGCTTGGGCGCGCGCATGTCCATGGTATCTACGATCTCGAGCAACACAGCCTCGACGCGGCGCAGGCCGAATACAGTACCTATAGTGTAAGAACGTTGATCCGTTATAAGTCTTTAACGCAGGCTTGCGAAGACCCGGAGGTGGACGCGCTTTTCATATGCACGCCAAACTTCACCCACTTCGAGGTATTGAAGACTGCTGTACAATCGGGCAAGCCCATCTTCGTTGAGAAACCTATGGCGACCAAGCTGGCCGATGCCGCGGCGATCGTGCAGATTGCAAATGAATACAGCAGCTTTATTCAGATAGGCCTGCAGTATCGGTATAAGGCGCAGTATGTGGAGGCTTTTCACGAGACCTTGGAGCGAGCATCTTTGGGCAAAGTGAAGACCATCAGCATGAGCGAGTACCGTCCCCCGTTTCTCGACAAGGTGAAGCAGTGGAACAAGTTCAACGAGTACTCCGGCGGCACCTTGGTGGAGAAGTGCTGTCACTATTTCGACCTCATTAATCTCATGGCGCAGGCAGCGCCACAGCGCGTGTATGCGAGCGGTGGGCGGGCAGTCAATTTTCTTGACCTCGAATACAAGGGTAGGCGAGCCGATATCGATGATCATGCATTCGTAATCATCGACTATGAGAATGGTGTACGCGCCAATTTCACGCTGAATATGTTCTGTCCAGACTTCGTTGAAGAGATGGTTGTGACGGGAGAGTTCGGAAGACTGCTGGCGACAGAGCGTTTCGACTTTCACCAGCAGCAGCCCGCCACCGCCTCGATAAGTCTAGAGCTCGGCGAAAATGGCGCATCAAGGACTACGACTTTGGGCTATCCAAGAGTCGTCGAGCAGAGCGGGCACCACGGGGCCACTTTCTTCGAACATCAAGCCTTCTTCGATCAGATGGAAGGCAAGGCGGCAGATTGCGCAACACCGCTACAAGGGATGTGGGCCATGATTGTGGCTAGCGCCGCACAAGAGTCAATGCAAAGCGGCCAGCCGGTCGTTATTAGCGAACTAATTACACGCGAAAAACTAGCGAGTTTGCTCGCGGGGAAACAGGAGTGAGTATGGAAGAATCGATTAAGGTGGGCAGCACTAAGATGCCGTCAGTTGGATTAGGGCTTTGGAAAATTGAGCGTGAACGAGTCGCTCATGTGGTGAAGCAGGCTATCCAGATAGGGTATCGTCATCTGGATAGCGCGGCGGACTACGGCAACGAGCTAGAGGTCGGCCATGGCATCAAGCAGGCGCTCGACGAAGGCCTGTGCAAGCGAGAGGATCTTTGGATTACCTCCAAATTGTGGAATACCTTTCACGCGGCAGAACATGTGGAGCAGGCCTGCGACAAGACCTTAGCGGATCTCGGCGTCGAGTATCTGGATCTCTACCTCGTTCACTTCCCGATCTCCTTGCAATACGTTCCAATTGCCACACGCTATCCTCCGGAATGGATCTTCGACCCAGAGGCACAAGAGCCGGAGATGAAGATTGCGCCAGTACCTTTGTCAGAAACCTGGCGTGCGATGGAGGCCTTGGTGGCGAAGGGGAAGGTGAAGCAGATCGGAGTGTGTAACTACAATAGCGCGCTGATGCATGACTTGATGGCCTACGCGAAGATAAAGCCTGCGGTATTGCAGATAGAGTCTCATCCCCATCTTACCCAAGAACGATTGCTAAGGCTGGCTGCAGAGTATGATATTGCTGTAACCACATTCTCCCCACTGGGTTCGCTGTCCTACATCGAATTGGACATGGCGCGTCAGGAGGAGTCATTGTTACAGCAGCCCGTAGTACTGGCAGCAGCGCAGCGTCTAAACCGAAGCGCCGCTCAGGTACTCTTACGCTGGGGCGTGCAGCGCGGCACGGCGATAATACCTAAGACCTCGCGTGTAGAACGCTTAGCCGAGAATATTGCGTTGTTCGATTTCGAATTGAGTTCCCAAGAGATGGAGGCGATATCGGCACTGAACTGCAATCGTCGCTTCAACGATCCCGGTTTGTTCTGCGAATTAGCGTTTGGAAAATTCTATCCAATTTACGATTGAGGGCTAAAATGACAGCGTTGAAATTAGAGTCGATTGACGTTACGGGGCAGCAGTTCACCCCGGACGTATTCCCTTTGGTGTATGGGGCGAGTTCGCAAGGGGCGAGCTTGGATGACTTAGTCAACTGGTGCGCAGCGCATAAACAGGAACTTCTCGACAGCCTTGCGCTGCATGGCACAATCCTGTTTCGCGGCTTTCCAGTCGTTAGCGATCTGGATTTCGACCGCCTTATTCAGGCATTCGACTTGCCAAACTTTGCCTTTGTAGAATCTCTGTCTAATGCGGTGCGGCGCAATCGCACGCCGAGGGTGTTCACCGCCAATGAGGCGCCGCCCTCGGTGTCTATTTATTTGCATCATGAGATGGCCCAGACTCCCATCTTTCCATCACGCTTGTTCTTCTTCTGTGAGAAAGCGGCGCAGAGCGGGGGTGCTACGCCACTGTGTCGTTCCGATCTACTGCTGCTCGCTTTAGAGCAAGAGCGTCCCGAATTTGTGGAGGCCTGCGAGAGGCTCGGAGTGCGCTACACGAACGTGATGCCTGCAGCAGAGGACGTCGAATCGGGTCAGGGGCGTAGTTGGTGCAGTACATTGCAAGCCGAAGACAAACAAGCTGCGGAGGCTAAGCTGAGATCCCTTGCTTATTCTTGGGAGTGGCGAGAAGACGATAGTCTAAAGGTAACGACGCCAGTACTGCCCGCGGTGCGCACTTTAGCCGATGGTCGCAAAGTGTTCTTCAATCAATTGATAGCGGCGTTCAGGGGCTGGCAGGACAAGCGCAATAGCCCAGAGAAAACCATTCGCTTCGGTGACGACACGCCAATCTCTGCGCAGGACATGGATTGCGCCATTCGCATTGGTGATGCACTGTCTTTCGATATGGCGTGGAAAACGGGTGATGTGGCGCTTATAGATAACTTCTTGGTCATGCACGGCCGCCGACCCTTCGAAGGGGAGCGGCGTGTTCTAGCCTCTTTGCTTGCCTAAAACCTAGGCAAGCGAAGGGTGTTAACTTTAGCGTGCACGCGTCGCGATGCGGCGATACTCGCGATAAGCGGGGGTCCAGAAATTTCGTTCGATGACCTCTAGTAACTCATCGTCTGACATCTCACGGGCATGCCCTTGGCTCATCGCCATTTTCGCAACCGCGAAGGCGATCTTGCGGCTGATCTGCGGCAAGTCTGTTAGCGGCGGAAGAATCGAAGCCGAAGGCTCTTCGATCTGTGGCGAGTTCTCAGATAAGGTGATACTGGCGATCATGAGCATCTCGTCAGTGACGCGTGCCGATTTGCAGGCGATTACACCAAGCCCTATGCCCGGGAAAATATAACTATTATTACATTGTGCGATTGCATAGGTTTTGCCGTTGTATTCCACTTTTCCGAACGGGCTGCCTGTGGCTACAATCGCGCGCCCTTGAGTCCATTCCAGCACTTGCGCAGGATGTGCCTCGACGTGGCGAGAGGGATTGCTCAATGGCAGAATGATGGGCCGTGGGCAATTCCCGTGCATCTGGCGCACCACACGCTCCGTGAACAACCCTGCCTTTCCTGAGACTCCTATGAGTACGCTGGGCGCAACATTATTGACCACATCGAATAGGGTTGCGTACTGGCTGTCACCCTCCAAGGTCCACGCGCTGAGCGACTCAGTGGGCTGCATGAGCTTCTCTTGGAAATCCATGAGACTCTCCATGCCCACCGTAAGTAGCCCATAGCGGTCTACCATGAATATCTGAGCACGTGCCTGTGCATCGCTTAGGCCCTCGGCGATCATCGCGCTGATGATCAGCTCCGCAATGCCGCAGCCGGCCGAGCCTGCGCCCACAAAGACTATCCTCTGTTCGCTAAGCTTCTCTTCCTTCTTCCGGCATGCAGCAAGCAAAGTGCCGAGGGTAACGGCAGCTGTGCCCTGAATATCGTCATTGAAACAGCACACCCGATCGCGGTGACGCTGCAGAATTGGCATCGCATTGGGTTGGGCGAAGTCCTCGAACTGAATGAGTACGCCCGGCCAGCGCTCCTGCGCGGCGTCGATAAACTGATCGACGAAGGCGTCATACTCTTCCCGCCCAATGCGCGGGTGGCGCATGCCCATATACATGGGGTCGTCCAGCAGTGTTTGATTATTAGTGCCGACATCCAAGGCCACTGGCAGCGTATAGGCAGGGCTGATGCCTCCGCCTGCGGTGTAGATTGAGAGTTTACCGATGGTGATGCCCATGCCACCTATACCCTGGTCGCCTAGGCCTAACACGCGCTCACCATCAGTTACGACGATGACCTTTACTTTGTCTTTGGTCACGCTGTGCATGATGTCGCTCATGTACTCGCGCTCCTCGTAGGAGACGAAGATGCCACGGGCGCTGCGGTAGATGTCCGAGAAATGCTCGCAAGCATCGCCTACGGTCGGGGTGTAGATGATGGGTAGCATCTCGACCAAGTGCTCGCTAATGAGGCGATAGAAGAGAGTCTCGTTGTTGTCTTGAACGGCGCGCAGATAGATATGCTTATTAATCGGCTCGTCGAAGCTGCGATATTGCATATAGGCGCGCTCGACCTGACCCTCGATACTCTCGTAGCGCGGTGGCAATAGGCCCAGCAGATTAAAGGTGCGTCTTTCCCGCTCAGTGAAGGCGGCGCCTTTGTTCAATAGGGGCGTTTCGAGGAGAGTAGGTCCAGCGTAGGCTATGTACAGCGGTTTGCGAGAGGACATTGAGTGCTCATATAAAAGGCAAGTGATGGTGCCATTGTACATAATAGCGTTCGTTCGCGTCGAACAGTTCCAATAGTCATTGTCATGAATCTGTAGTCTCTAAGTCGCGAAACGGCAATGTTTGAGCATTAGGCTAGTGCATTTCTTGGTCAGCGAAGAATTCCTATCTTGAAGTGTACACAGAAGAACTCTAAGTTTAATTTTTACTTACGATGCCTGCTCGGCCGAATCGTACCGATGGGCTTGTATCGCATGTATCTTCATGCCCATCTCAATTCGATACGCGCGGCGGATCGCGATGCCATCGAGGCGCGGGTCAGTTACTACAATAAGCGTAATAGTAGCTTTGCTGTGAGCGCTACAAGCAACACGCTCGGGCAACTGAGCCCCAAGCAGCAATCGGCCTATTACTACGATCTGCGCACTGTCCTGCGTTACTTTCCTAGTAACTTAAAGTTTCATCATGAATTCGGTGACGTGATTAAGGTGCCGCCCCAGGCAAGCATCGTGAAGAGTCGCCCAATTGCCGGTGACAACAGCAACTCCATTATTCTTAAACTCAATAGTGTGCGGCACTATGTGTTTGCGAAAGACAAGCTAGCATTCTTGGACAAGAAAGATATGGTGGTTTGGCGTGGCAAGGCCAAACCCGAGCATTGTCGCGCCCAGTTGGTTAAGAACTGGTTTGCACATCCGCGCTGCGATATTGGCCAATCTAATAAGGTGCCAATTGGCTCCAATTCTCGCATGCGCAAAACCTTTCTCACGATTGAGGAACAGCTGCGCTACAAGTTTATCCTGTCGGTGGAAGGCAATGATGTAGCGACTAACCTGAAGTGGATAATGTCTTCAAACTCGCTTTGCTTCATGCGCAAGCCGCGCTACGAAACGTGGTTTATGGAGGGCCTGTTGCAGGCGGGTGTACACTATGTATTACTAAAAGATGACTTCTCGGATATTGAGGAGAAGATCGATTTCTTTAGTAAGCACCCGGAGGCAGCGTTAGAGATAATTGACAATGCGCAGCGCTGGGTCGCTCAGTTCCGCAATGCAGCGGTGGAGCGTCAAATCGGTTTGCAGGTAATGCAGAAGTATTTCGAAAACTCGGGACAGTTGCTCGATTCTCCTAGCCTAAGCTTGAGCGAGGCCTGAGAAAATCCTCAAGCCTCGCCGCAGGCATTAGAAACTGCCGTTAATCTTAAAGCTATACTGAATGCCCTGGCCCTGATGCCAGCTTTCGTACTCTTCTAACACATTGTCCGAAGCTCTTCCTACGTAGCGGAAGCGTTCGCGGAATTGTTGCCCGTTAGTGATAGCGCCCGCATCGAAACGATAAGTAATGCCACGGCGATCGACATGTTCTAGGAACAGATTCACGCGGGGCTCACCCACAGACTTCTCGATATCGTCGATGTCATAGCGAGACATGCCGCCGTCGATTCGATCGAAATATTGCATGCCCCAATTAGCGCGTATCGAAGGCAAGTCGTGCCTGAATTCCAAGGTGAAGCGACCGCGTTGGTAGTTCTGGAAGCGGCGCTCAATGCCGAGGAAAGGATCGGTGATCTCCGAGTCCTGCACGTTCAGAGTGCTCGTGAGCAATAGGTTCGGCAAATTGATCATGCCCATGCGCACACTAGCACTCAAGTTCATGCCGTACTGCCAGCCGTCACCGGCATTGCCATTGGCCGACTGCAAGCTACTTTCTACTCGCGTAACGTCGATGCGCTCGATGACATCGTGATGTTTGAAGTAGAAGAAATCTGAGGTCAAAACGCCCACGTCATTAGGAATACGGTACTCGGTGCGTAAGTTGTACTTCCACAGCCATTCCTGTCTTAGTTCTGCATTACCAGCCTGCGTTGCTGCATCGTTGTCCTGGTCGTCGTTTGCGGCAACGAAATCGCTGAAGCTGAGTTGATTGACGGCCTTCTCGATAGTGCCGCGTATCTGCAGATTTGAGGTCATGTCGTAGCGGAAATCAACTTTAGGTTTCACGAAACTAAAGTCACGCTCGTTCTGGACATCGCCGGTTTGAGTAATGGTCGATGTCTCGTACAACAGAGTCGTTTCGAGGCTCATTTTTGGATTGATCTGCCAATTGTGAATGGCAAAGGGCTCGTAGCGAAGCTCTTCTACTTGCGAGTTTGCATTGCTCACTTTCTGTGGCACGAGGCCACCCGCCGCAGCAGAGGGAGTGCCGGTGCTGCTGAGTAGTCCATAAATGAGCTCAGAGTCTAAAATGGTTTGCGCACGTTCCACGCCAAATTCGAAATCCTGCGTTTCTGTAAAGCCCATCGTGAAGGAGCTGCGCACGATGCGTTCATCCGTAACTGCTTTGGTGTCAATGAAGAGATTTTTCTGTGCGCTGTCATCGTTGAGCAGTACGAAACGCTCACGAGTTGTGTTGTTGTTCTCTTTGTTCGCAATCGCGAGTAGTTTGAAACGATTGCCTGAGCTCGTTCGGTACTCATAGTCGCCGCCTAGCTCCCAGTTGTCTTGCTCATTCGGAATATCTTCGAGCTCGATGGAGAGAGTGTTGGGATTAGCCTTTAGGTCGGTGATGGCGCGGCGAACGTCAGTTGGACCGTCGGTTATGCCGATCAGTGCATTGACACGGGCGCTGCTATTGGCAGTGATGTCGTAGCTCAAATTGGTGCTCAACTCATAGCTCATCTGGTCGCGTATGCGATTTTCCTTAATTGCGTCATTCGGCGAAAAATCTCCAAGCGTACTGACTTCGCGGCTCAATGAATGGACATAGCGAGACGAGGCATTGGCACTAAAAAGGTAATTGAAATCGCCACTCTGACCGCTTAATGCTGCGGAGCCACCTGGGCGAACCTCAGCATCGAAGGCGCGACTGAAATTAGCCTCATAGGAAACGCTATTGGAGGAAAGCTCTTCGCTTAGCACTACATTGATTACTTGGCCACTGCCGCGCACGTCGAGATCGCCAGAGGTGCCACGAATAATTTGAATCTCGTTGACCTGCGAGGCGGAGATGCGTCGGAGTACATCGCTGGTTTGGTTACTCTTACCCGCAGTACGCTTGCCGTTGATTAGGACTTCGTTGCCGCCACTGCCACCACCAAAGCCGCGGCCACCGGAACTAGCATTACCACCACCAAAACCACCGGGCGGGCCACCGCCGCCACTCAAACCGGGAATTCGGTCGAGCATATCCTGTGCAGAAGTAGGGGCGTATTCAACAAAATAGTCCGCCGGATAGACTACGGTCGAGTCTTCCCCATCGGTCTGTTGAGCGTTTACGAGGGTTGGTGAAAAGAGTAGGGCTGCGATTGCCGTCTGAAGAATGAATGCCTTTGAGCGCCGGGTAGAGAGAAAAACCATCAACTGAAGCCTTTGAAAAATGAGCCGCCGAATGCGAACCGTCAATAATGGGTCACGAATTGTACTGGTAAATACCGTGAAAGCCCTGATTTTGTTACAAACTGCTATGAATTAGTTGGCAAAAGTGACGATTTGAAGCGGTTAAGGCGCTATTTTAGCTCCTCAACGAGTGCCACTTGCGACCAATAGCTTCATGCATAGTCGCCGGCGTTCAAGGGCTGCGGTATTGCGCGCCCGACAATCGCGTTGGCAAAGTCTTTGATTTCAAGCCGTGCAAGCACACTTGCCGTTATTATCTGGGACAGCCATGTCTCCGAGTACTTTTAGACTTAAGTCACGAACTTCGTGGGCTCGACACTTCCATGGCCCTTATTATTTAGGTCCTGGTCGTTCGCCTAGGCAATGCAGCGCGTCTATAAGCTTTTGAAGCATCTCGCCCTCGTTGCGATTGCTGTCCATTCCTTCTCCCTCTGCCGCTTGCAACTGTTCCACGTCATATTCCCAGCGCCGTAGTAATTCAATCTTTTGTGCCTTGTTGAGGTCCTTAGAGTTCACTATCTGTGCAGGGGAGTCGAAACTGGCACGTGGATCTTGCAATAATTCCTCAAATCTCATGATCGAGCTCCTTTTAGAGTTGTTGATAAATAAATTGTGTAAGCAGAAGGCGCGTGAATCGCTGGCACGGTCTGCCAAATTGCGAAGCCATAATAAGCAAGACTTCGAATCACAAATCATGAAAACATTGCAAAATTGCGGCGTCAAATCGCTAGTTTAGGACATTCTATACCTGAGGGCATTAAGCCTGGCCATGAGCCAATACGAATTGTGCTAGTCTATTCACAGAATTAATATCCGATCATTCCGTGGCACTCTATGTGCAGGAGTTAACATGAAAATACAGGCCGCTTTCTGGATTATTATTGCGTTTTCAATGCAAGTAGCCCAATCCCAAGCCCAAGTCGATAATCCTCATTCTGACGAGACTATCGCTACTGTGCGGGAAGTCTACGATGGCACATTCTTGCCAGACATTGGCGCCAATACCTTTCGCAATATCGATCGCCTATTCTCCACACGTATTGTAGAGACTGGGAGCCATGTCTATCCTTTACCCACTAGAGAAAAACCCATCGCCAATATCAGTATCGAGTCTAACGGTCGTAGTTACGATCTTTATGACTACTTAGCGGTAAATCGTGTTAGTGGCTTGCTTGCGATTAAAGATGGCGAGGTGGCGTACGAGACCTATCAGTTAGGAAACACACCAAGGACTCGGTGGATGTCGATGTCGATTGCCAAGTCCATCACGGCAACACTAATTGGTGCGGCGATCAAGGATGGTTACATTGCAGGCTTAGACTCCCAGTTAGTTGACTATATTCCCGCGCTCGAAGGTAGTGCTTATGACGGAGTCACCGTGCAGCAAGTGCTGCAGATGACCTCGGGGGCTGGTTGGAACGAGACTTATACCGATCGCAGCTCCGATAGGCGCGAGCTACTCGAGGCGCAGATCGCCCAGGAAGAGGGTGGCATGCTGAGAGTGATGGCGAACCTAGAGCGCGTGGCCGAACCTGGCTCGCGCTGGAACTACAGCACCGGCGAAACGCAAGTAGCGGCAGAACTACTGCACGCCGCCATTGAGCGCCCGATCTCCGAATACCTCACCGAGAAGATCTGGGGGAATATGGGGATGGAGTCGCAAGCAAACTGGTGGCTAGAGTCTCCAGGGGGGATCGAAGTCGGGGGCAGTGGCTTTTCGGCGACACTAAGAGACTACGGTCGTTTTGGTCAATTTCTACTCGACGAAGGCGTCGTCAATGGCGCGCCAGTGCTACCGGACGGCTGGGTGAAACGCGCCTCTCAGCCCAATATAATCAACGGCGAAGAGGTGGAATATGGCTTCATGCTATGGCCCGAGATGAATGCTCAGGGCAGCATACATGAGGAGGCTTACGAGGCCGTCGGTATCTTCGGGCAGTTCATCTACGTCAATCCGCGAGAGAACGTAGTAATCGTGGTGTGGAGTGCGCGCTCAAAACCAGAAGCCACAACGGTAATCGCTGAAGCGGACTTCTTCGCAGCAATGACTCGCGCACTTCGTTAGCAGTGCAGGGCGGCACTTCAGCAGCACGCGCGAAAGTAATAAATTACGCAGCAAATTAGATACTCCCGTTGGCGCAAAGCCTCTTGGCGCGAACATTGCCTCTTGGACTCTGGGTTTTGTGCTGCTTTGCTTCTACAAAAGTAGTAGAGGCGATGTTAATCTCATTGCGCTTCCCTATAAATCTAACAAACTCCACTCTTTTCAAAGATGGTCTCAACCAGACCGAGGTAATTGGAATGAATTTTAGGAATTCTCTAGGACGGGCATTGCGTTATTCGCGCATAAATTGCTCTCGCGCCGTAGTGGCTCTTGCACTGTTATCGTTCACATCACTGTCCAGTGCACAGAGTTTGCCCTCTATCGAAGACAAAGTTGCGAATACGACACGCATGGAAGGCTTCTTCAACATTTTTTGGGACGAAGCTAACGGCAAGATGTACTGGGAGATCGACAAGCTCGATACCGAGTTTCTCTATGCTATCTCCATGGCATCCGGCCTAGGCTCCAACCCTGTCGGCATCGACCGCGGCCAGCTAGGCGGTACTTATATATTGAGTGCTAAGCGAGTGGGTCCGAGAGTGCTTCTGGTCGAGCCCAATTACCGCTACCGTGCAGATAGTGCGAACCCATTGGAGCGACAGGCAGTCGTCGACGCCTTTGCGCCCTCGGTGCTGTGGGGCTTCGACATAGCAGCTACCAGCGGCAGCAGCATTCTAGTTGATGCCACTGACTTCTTCCTGCGCGATGCCCGTAACGTGATTGGCAATATTTCGCGCCGCAATCAAGGCAACTATACCTTGGACAAAGGTCGCAGCGCTTTCTATCTCGAGAACACCAAGACATTCCCAGAGAATATCGAGATCGAAACGATGCTCACCTTTGGCAGCAATAATCCTGGTAATTTGGTAAATCAGGTCGCTGCCTCGGGCGAGTCTGTCACCTTGAGGCAGCATCATTCCTTTGTGAAGCTTCCGGATGACAACTACAAGACTCGAGTCTCAGACCCTCGTATCGGCACCAATGGCCCGACTGTTTACGACTACAGCACGGCGATCGGCGACGACATGATGGTACGTCTGGTTGGTCGTCATCGCCTCGAGAAGAAAGACCCTAACGCTGCGCGCTCAGAGGCCGTTGAGCCTATTGTCTATTATGTCGACTCGGGTACGCCGGAGCCTGTCAAGAGTGCGCTGATTGCGGGCGCAAGTTGGTGGAATCAGGCTTACGAGGCCGCAGGATTCATCGATGCCTTTCAAGTTCGGGAGTTACCCGCGGGTGCCGACCCGCAGGATGTGCGCTATCACATGATCCACTGGACTCATCGTCAGACTCGCGGCTACTCCTATGGTGCGTCCGTGATGGATCCGCGCACCGGAGAGATCATTAAGGGCAATGTGAATCTTGGCAGCCTTCGTCTACGCCAAGACTATCTCCATGGACAGGGCCTAGTTCCCGGATTCGAATATCTTGAAGTGGTTGCGGACAATAATGAGGCGTCCGTAAACATGGCGCTGGACAGAGTACGTCAGCTCTCCGCGCATGAAGTAGGGCATACCTTGGGTTTTCCGCACAATTATTTGGGCAGCGCTACTGGTCGAGAGAGTGTAATGGACTACCCGGCACCTTTGGTCGAGATAAGGGATGACGGAAAGCTGGATCTTTCTAATGCCTATCCCCAAAGAATTGGCGAATACGATAAGTTGGCGGTTCGCTATGCTTACGAACAGTTCGCACCAGGCGCAGACGAGGCTGAAGAGTTAGCGAAGATTGTGCGCGAGAGTCTGGATCGAGGTCTATTGTTCATGGACCATAACAACAATAGTTTTGTGGGTGCTGGGCATCAGTTCGCAGGCGTCTGGGACAATGGCGACAACTTAGTCGATCAACTTAAGCACGAGATCGAAGTGCGTCGCATAGGCTTGGCCAATTTTAGTGAGGCGATGATTCGCAATGGCGAGCCAATCTCAGAACTAGAGTATGTGCTGTTGCCTTTGTACATGCATCATCGCTTTCAGCTCAATTCTGCAGCGCAGAGCATAGGCGGCGCAGACTATCTCTACTCGCTTAGGGGCGACGGACAAGTGCCGTTTACGATTATCGATGGCGAGGAGCAAAGAGATGCATTGGAGACAGTGTTGTCCACTTTAGATGTAGACTTCCTCACGCTTCCGCAGAGCATACTCGCACTGCTGCCACCATCTGCATTCCGGCACAGTCAGGGCGAAGTATTCCCAGGTAACACCGGTTTGTTATTCGATGCGCTGGGCGCCGTAGAAGGCTCAGCGAACCTAACAGTCCAATCTGTTCTGCATCCGGAGAGAATGGCGCGACTAATCGCCTACGGCAGCATGGGTGACTATCCAAGCCTAGAAGAAGTAGTTGATCGCCTATTAGAAGTGACATGGGGCGCTGATGTGCCAGATAGTGAGTATAAAACTGCGGTGTTGCACGTTGCCCAACGCGTGACAGTGAATGAGATGATGGTGCAGGCAAGTAGTGATGAAAGTTCGGGTGAGGTCAAAGCAGTGCTTGCTGATCGTTTAAATAAATTGGCAGGGGAACTGGAAAGCATGCGCAATCCTAGTCCTTATCAGGCTAGCGCCGCGGCCGATATCCGCCGCTGGCAAGGGCGCTCTGAGGGCGCGATTCCAGGTCCAGCGTTGGAGATGCCTTCTGGCGACCCGATCTAATATTGTTCTTGATTAGAATGTAGATATAAAAAAAGCGAAGAGCGCAATGTGCACTCTTCGCTTTTTTCGTTCTAGCCGATCGATTAAGCGTGGAGAACGTCTTATATCAAATCAATCATTTATCTTCAGATTGCCCGCGGCAATAGCGAGGTCATAACGTAGGCGTGCATTGTCTATATTGCGCGCTGTGTCTTGTAGGAAAGTTGTGCGTACATCGAGGCGTCCATTGAGCACTAACAGATTGCCTATGCGAACCGCAGTGCGGGGGTCGCCTCGGGCGGTAAGATTGCCAAAGCTCATGCCTAGGGCGCAGTGCCCGCCAACAAAAGGTAGATATTGATTGCTGCCATTGTCCTGTGTAGCGGCCTCAAACGTGGTCTTGTTCGCAGCACTCGAGAAACACCAGCTAACTCCTTTTGCCGTGGCCTTGAAGGCGCCACAATTGGCCTCCACGATCATATGCTCGTCATAGGCAGCGACTAGATCGTAGGCAACTAGATTGCCGTCGGCCATGCGCGAGAAGCCAATCCCATCGTTATTGATAATGGCATCTGGCATTTGCTGAGCAAACGCTGCTGCGCTAAATCCTAGAAGGGTGGCGAAAGTTGCTATCACTATCAGCAAGCGATGCTTCATTGTGTTGTCTCCTTATTATTTTGATTGAATTTTACATCATCATAGAGCCGGGAGTTCGAAACAAGCAAGTAGGGGTATGTAACGTTGCGTGACCGAAGCAGCGAGGTGGCGGTGTTGCGTGTGGAGTTTTCGGTCACGATCTAGAATCGCGCTGACATTTCTGGCGGGCATATTGTCAAATATGGCGCGCCAGATCGCTATCAGGGCGATCGAGAATTGAAATAGGCAATAAAAACAAAGAGGTGTAGGGCGGTGGCGGGCACGGCAATATTGGCGCGACCCTTGCTCTGTTGATAGAGTCGACATAATCATTGTCATCATCTTCGGTTTCACAGGAGTAATTTCATGGCGAAGCAAGACGCAAGCAAGCAGGATTCAGGCAGAGTTGAAGCGGCTGCGCAGGTGGGTTGGGCTGCCTCTATGGCGAGTAGTGTTGCCGCCGCGTTCGGAGTGCAGAGCCATAAGAATCGCATGCGGGATTTCGAGCATGGCGATGTTAAGAAGTTTGTGATTTCAGGAATAACGCTGACTTTTGTGATTCTGTTTAGTCTTATAGGCGTGGTGCAGATCGTACTGCTAGGCGCGCAGTAGTAGACTAGGCCAGTCATTCCTACACTTAAGCTAAGGCTGGCAGTGATTCAGCTCGAGTATATTAACTCAGCCGCATGGGCGGCCTAGAGAATTCAAGAAAGGGAGAATGCTATGAACGAACAAGATAAGGCCCTACAGGGACGTCGTCGTTGGTTGCTCGGTAGCCTTGGCGCTGTGGCGGCAGGTGCCGCTGTTGTGTCTGCATCGAGTAATGCAGCCCAGTCTTCTGCGCCCACTGCAGGCTTCGTACCTGTGAAGCATGCGCAGGATGCATGGCTTAATGAGGTGACAGGGGGGCACCGTGCATTCTTAGATTCCGCCTCTACCGAGGGGGGACTAACGGCTATGCATTATGCCAACAATCTCCTATCGGTTCAGGCGGAGGATTATGCTGGCAGTGAGTCAGACTTCTCAGTAGTCGTATGCTTTCGACACGTTTCAACGCCGCTAGGCTTTAACGACGCGATGTGGGCGAAATACGGTACGTCATTGAGCGCTTTCATGTCGTTCAATGACCCTAAAACAGATCAAGCCTTCATGGTGAATCCCTTGAGTATGTCTCGATCCGATATGGCGAATCGCGGTCGCACCTTGACCGAGATGGCGGGCAGAGGCGTACAGTTTGCAATTTGTAATCGCGCCACGCGCGGAATCTCGGGAATGATTGCACGCGCGACCGGGGGCGATGCCAATGCCGTTTATGAAGAGCTAGTAGGGAATATCGCCGAGAATGCCCGTATGGTGCCGGCTGGCGTAATGGCGCTTACCCGCTCGCAAGAGTACGGGTATAGCCTCCTATACTCGGGCTAATCCGCGTTACTCCCGAGTAGCATAAAGCTCCAGGATAGGTTCGAACGGACCTATCCTGTCTCACTTTCCTGGAAATGAATCGACGCAAGATTCTTTCACAGCTGCAGACGCAATATCCGGATAATCTAACTCTGGTTCCTCCATGCGGTACCGCTCCTTAGAGTTGATATGCGTAGTTAATTTCATCAAGCTACTCTTGGTAGTGTTGTCCATATCGCGGCAAGCTTACTATCTAGTCTTTCTAATAACGTGATTCTGTTTAGTCGTACTGGCGTGGTGCAGATCGAACTGCTAGGCGCGCAGTAGTAGACTAGGCCAGTCATTCCTACACTTAAGCTAAGGCTGGCAGTGATTCAGCTCGAGTATATTAACTCAGCCGCATGGGCGGCCTAGAGAATTCAAGAAAGGGAGAATGCTATGAACGAACAAGATAAGGCCCTACAGGGACGTCGTCGTTGGTTGCTCGGTAGCCTTGGCGCGGTGGCGGCAGGTGCCGCAGTGGTGTCTGCATCGAGCAACGCAGCACAATCGTCTACGCCGGCAACGGGCTTCATGCCTGCGCGCCATACTCTGGACTCTTGGATGGGTGAGATGCCGGGTGTCCATCGGGCATTTTTAGATTCCTCAACATCCAATGGCGGCATTACTGCGCTCAACTATGCGCATAATATTCTGCTAGTGCACGTCGATGATTACGGTGGCAGTGAGTTAGATTACGCGCTAGTGGTTTGCTATCGTCACCAGTCGACACCTTTAGGGTTCAACGACGCGATGTGGGCAAAATATAGCGCCGCCTTCAGCGCCTTCATGGGCCTTACTGACTCTAGAACTGAGCAAGCCTTTATGGTGAATCCCTTAGATATACCAGGACGTTCAGACCTTGCGAGCCGCGGCCACACGCTTAGCGAGATGGCTGGCAGGGGCGCGCGTTATGCGGTCTGCAATCGTGCGACGCACTCTGTTTCTGGTTTCCTTGCGCGTTCCACAGGCGGCAATGCCGATGCCATCTATGAAGAGCTTGCCGCTAATCTTATCGAGCACGCTCGCATGGTGCCCGCCGGTGTGATGGCGGCTACCCGTGCGCAAGAATACGGTTACAGCTTCTTGTACGCGGGCTGAAGCCTCTATTCCAAATTGCGATAGAACTCCCGTATAGGTCCGAAAGGACCTATTCGGTGCTGTTCAATCGGGAACGAATCGACATAGGGGCCATAAGGTCCATCCACAGGTTTAGTCGCGCGATCTGGATAATCAACTTCTAGGTTCTCCATGTGGGGCCGTTCCTTAGAGTTTATATACGCGGCCACATCGAATGCCTGGTCGTCGGTCAGGTCGGGCTGCCCTAGTGGCATGCGTGCCTTGATGAAATTAGCGGCTGTCAGCACCCTGTGCATACCCGCGCCATCATTGAAACTGTCTGGCCCCCATAGCGGCGGGAATAAATAGCCCTCGCGAATGTCTAGAGTGGCCTGTAAACCCAAACCATCATCGCCATGGCACACTTGGCAGCGTTGCTCATAAACCAATTGTCCGGCCTCTGGGTTCGCTGCTCGTGGTGGCTCGTTGAAGGCCTCGGGTTCGTTTGCCTCTCTTCGCGTTGCCCCCATCGCGGCAAACTGATCACCAAGACTCTCTATATAGGCGGCCATCGAGCGCAATTCGGCACTATCGCGGGAGAGCATAGTTCCGTTCATGCTGCGCTCCATGCAGCCATTGATACGATCTAACAAGTCGCCTTCGACGCCGTCACGCCCTGAGAAGCGAGGGTAGCGAGAAGAGGCCCCGAGTAAAGATAAGGTGCCCGGCTTGGTGCCGCTGTCTAGGTGGCAAGAAGAGCAATCGAGATTGCTTCCACTAAAACGCATCGATGGGTCTTCGTGATTCGGACCCATCAGTACAGATGTTTCCCGTATCAAGGCGCGACCATACTCTACAGAGACTTCGGTGCCATTGGCGTCTAGGTCTGGGGTTTCTTGTAAAAGCCACATGGAGCCGAGCACTATGCCAACGCCGAGAACGCCACTGGCCAGCACGCTCATCATTAGACTCCCACGTTGATTACTCATTGCTGACCCCTCTTAGGTTCTTGCGCAGCGCTATTGTCGAAGCTTTCCAATTGGCGTTGAAACTGGTGTTTGGGCTGTTCCACTTGCGCTCTTATGCGCGGACTAAGTAGATACACCACCGTAAACGCAACGGCTGCGAATAGTGAGCCCCAAACTATAATAGATGTGATCATGGTGCGCTCCTATCGCTAATATCGGCAAAGAACTCGCCAACATAGTGTGCCACGGCGTTAATTTCGTCGCTACTTAGTCGGTCCGTCCAAGGCGCCATAGATGTCCCCGCAACGCCGTTCTCTAATATCTTAATCCGCTCGGCTAGGCTAGCGCGCACACCTCGCATGTCAGTAGGTGCGATGGGCAGCTGTGCTGCCGCGAAGCCGTTGCCTGCCCCGTTGTCGCCGTGGCATTCGGCACAGTGCGTCGCATAGATTACAGCTCCGCTAGCAACAAGACCGGTGTTCGCTGCTTCTTGCTCAAGCGCAGAGAAACTTTGCACGACACTTGCCAGTGCACTGCGCTCGGCAGTGCTCAGGTCGCGCCATGCCGGCATCGCAGAACCGTGTACGCCGTTCCACAGGACATCCGCCAACATGCTGCGGGTGTACTCGCGTACCGCAAGATTCTTAGGCTGAGGTTCCAGCCACTGCGCCGCAACACCGTCTCCTTGCGCTTGGTCGCCGTGACAGCCGGCGCAGTTGTTCAGCCAAAGGCTTTGGCCTAATGCCAGATCTCCGCTATCCGCTAAAGAAGGGGCGTTGCCCCGCATTCGAGTGCGGGCCGGGTGTGCATTTAGCAAGGGGGCGTCGAAGGACATCTGTGCCCAACGATTGTCCGGAGCAGCGGCGCGTGCAGCCTCGTCGCCCTCGGGGTAAGCAAGCTCTCGGGCTCGCCCTAATGAGTCGATGTAAGCCACGAGATCCTGTGCGTCTCGCTTAGGACGTGTAGCACTGCCGTCGAATAACTGTGTATAGGCGGGCATTATCGAGGCGGGCACAAGTGCGCGGGGATCATATAGGTGCGCATATTGCCAGTCTGCTGTACGCGTGCCCCCCGCGCGACTCAGGTCTGGGCCTATGCGACGGGTACCAAGCATGTGCGGAAACTCCAAGCGACCTTCCCAAGCGAGGGTGGGAGCGCCGAAGCGAGCGATGTCTGCCTCGGTGTAGCGGACCTGCTGGCTATGACAATAGGAGCAGCCTTCACGGCCGTAGACGTCGCGGCCACGAGCCTCGGCGGCGGTGTAGGGTAGAGGGCTGCCTGGCGCCATCGCCACACTCTGCTGCTCCAACACCTGTCTCGGTAAGAGGCCTAGTAGTGATACGGAGAGCACGAAGAACACAATGCCCGCAGCGCAGGCGACCACATAGGACATTGTCAGGCCACGGGAAGAGGTGTGCAGCTCGGAATGGGACGCTAGTGAATCTGTTTTCTGCGTTATGTGTGAAGCCGCAAGGGCTTGTGCGCCCGCGCCTCGCTCTCCTGTCACCATGCCAATCAATAAGACGATAAAGCCAGTGGCGACGGGGATGGCCGAAATAGAACGCACGATCCAGTAGGGGCGAGAGGCCTGCAGGGATTCGATCCAAGGAGAGCCGTCTTGCCATAGCTGTCCCTGCACGATCCCGGCGAGCGTGAGATCGATGACCATGATGCTTATGCCGACTACGAGCAGCCAATAGGCCCACTCGAAAGCCTTCGCGTTATAGCGCGCCTGCGGCATGCGCTGCCATGCATGTAATATGCCGCCGATAGCGGCGAAGGTAGCGAAGCCGAGCATGGCCAAATGCGAGTGGCCGATTACCCAGTCGGTAAAATGTACCGCTTGGTTCAGACTCATATTGGCTTGCATGGAACCCTGGATACTCACGATCAAATAGAACACGACCGCCATCGAAACGAAACGCAGGCCAATATCCTTAGGAATTAGCCCCGCCCCACGTTGGGAGAGCATGAGGTTGCTGACGACTATGATTACCACTACGCCCAATAGGAAAGAGGCGAGGATTGCCGTCATCTGCGCTTCCATAGGGATCACGGAGAAGATGTAGTGATGGGTGCCATTGAGGGGGTAGAGGAAGAACAATCCCCAGAAGCCCAACATGGAAAGGAAATGGCTGAAGATCGGTTTGCCTGTGGAGGCAGGAATAACGAAATAAAGAATCGCGAGCGCCATTGGGGTGACGAATAGACCAACCGCGTCATGAATCCACAGGCCACTGAACGCGGCGCCAGCGGCACCGGGTACGAACTCAGGGGCGAAGTTGCCCATAGGATAAGAGAGGAGGGTGAATACTAGACCCCCAATAAGATACCAGCTTGAAACATAGAGATCGGTGACGCCGCGGCGGATGAAGGGCGGTAAGAACTGAAACGCCGCCAGCGCTAAGCCTACGATAACGAAGACGTCGACTGCCATGGGGAACTCGGCCCATTCCAGTGGCTGACTAACGCCGGACAATACGAGTATCCAGCCGGGAATCATGACTGCGAAGTTCCAGATGCCGAACAGCCATAGCCCTAATTTTCGACTCGTGACGGGGCGGCCGCTTAGCACTGGTACCGCATGGTACATAAAGGCGAGGAAGGCATTGCCTAGCCAGCCCAGCATGATGCCTTGTGTGTGGGCGTAACGCATGCGCCCCCAGCCTGGCAGCCAATCGGCAGTGAAATTGGGGTAGATAAACTGCAGGGAAATAATGATGCCGAAAGTAACAGCGATGAGTAGCGCGAAGAGTGCTGCGTAGGCATGTGCGCGTATCAGCAAGCTATCTACTTCGACCTTAGCCGATCGATTGGTTTCTTGAGCTATTGCTTGGTTCACTGCGTCATTCCCCTTAATTATTTTTGTGGAGCTTTAGTCGGTCGCCGCGGGTATGCATTGCGAAGCCTTAAGTAAACGTAATGTGCAAAGTTATTCCGGATTGTTTTCCTGTGCATTTTCGATCATGGCATCATAATCGTGACGTCTGGCGCCTCCTAGGCTGCCTGTCACGGAATGATTACCTTCATGGCAGGCATACTCGTAGATTTTCTCTCCTGCTGGCAGGGCACGTAGAGGTATCTCGGCTGTCCAGCTCTGGGAGTAGGCCTTAGGGTCGTTGATCGTCACTCGGTAATTAATCTGCTGGCCCGACTCTATGCTAAACCACTCGGTAGTCGTCATCGCGGAGGTGGAGCCGCGGAAGCTCTGCTGAGGATGAATCTTATCGGTATTCACTACGAGTGTATCGCCCTCCCAATGCCCTACCGAGTCGCCCATCCAGCGCAGCATGTTTGCAGGCAATGCTTCCCCGTCAATGCGGATAATGCGCGCGTCGTTGACCATCTCGGTCATGATCATCATGTAGTGCTCAGTCTGCACGATCTGGTAAACGCTGTTGTAGATCATGGGGATCATGGGCGGGCCAGCGGTAGAAAGAACTGAGAGTAGGCAGCGCTCACCTACCGTGCGCACCTCCGGGCCATCGAACTCGTCCACACCAGGCCGCGCAAGCATCAACGCGCGCCAATCCTGAGGCGAGCCTTCCTTCACGGGAATGCGGCCATTGGGCGGGTCGATTACTAGTGAGGTGCGAGCCTCTCCATTAACCGTTACGACGTTCGAGTCTGGAAAGCGCCAGTCCGCCTCCAATCCAATCGGGGCACCGGCGGGCGGCGCTGCTCGCTTAGGGTCAATTGCAGCCGAGTCTCGCTCGAAGCGCGCAATGGAATCCTGCACTCTCTGTTGGGCCTCCTCGACCGAGAAGGCGCGTTTTTCGCCAAGCGTCTCAGGTCGCTCCAGTGGTGTCTGCGTGGCGTTGGTCCAGATGCCCTGGAAATCGGGCCGCCCATTGGGAGTGCGGGCTATGTCTTGTGCTAGGGCAGAAGCGCTAAGTAGGAATAGTGTGCTGATTGCCACATTGCGTAGAGGTCTATTCATATGAGCTGCCCATATCTGTTAATACCCCTCGCGATCACGGAATCCTAGAAGGTAGAGAATGCCGTCTAGGCCGAGATTCGAGATCGCTTGCTTGGCCGACTGTTTGACGAGTGGCTTGGCACGGAAGGCGATGCCTAGGCCTGCAATGGACAGCATCGGCAGGTCGTTCGCCCCGTCGCCCACCGCAATGGTCTGTTCTAGGCTGATGCCTTCACGCTCGGCAATCTCGCGCAGTAGGTCTGCCTTGCGTTGGCCATCCACGATGGGTAATTCGACCTCGCCCGTGACCAACCCATCCTTGATAGGCAGGGTATTTGCGTAGACGTAGTCGATACCGAGCCGCTTCTGCAGGCGCTCGGCGAAATAGGTGAAGCCGCCGGAGAGGATGGCGGTCTTATAACCTAGGCGGCGCAGCTGCACGATCAGGGTTTCCGCCCCTTCGGTCAGGCGCAGGGTTTGGGAGACCTCTTCTAGTGTGGACTCCGGTAGGCCCTTAAGCAGCGCCATGCGTTCGCGGAAGCTGCTCTGGAAATCCAGCTCGCCGCGCATCGCGCGCTCGGTGATTTCCGCCACCTGTGCGCCTACTCCTGCGGCCTTCGCGAGCTCGTCGATCACCTCGGCATCGATCAAGGTAGAGTCCATATCAAAGACTACCAAGCGGCGGTTGCGACGGTAGAGAGTGTCTAATTGGAAGGCGATGTCGACATTGAGCTCCTGCGCTATCGAGAGGAAATCGCCGCGCAATTGCTCCGGGTCGGCGGGTTCGCCGCGCACCGAGAACTCGATGCAGGCCTTGCCCTTATCGGCGGGCAGGTCGTCGGGTATGCGGCCAGATAGTCGGTCGATGTGGTCGATATTGAGATTGTGCCGAGCGGTGATGGTGCTGACCCGCGCGATATGCTCGGCAGTCACGCGCCGGGCCAAGAGGGTTACGATGTGGCGGGATTTGCCCTGACCACTGACCCAGTGGGCGTAGTCCTCTGCACTGATAGGTGTGAACTTAACCTGCTGGTCGAGCTCGGAGGCACGAAACAATACATCCTTGAGGACATCGGTTTTTTCAACACCGCCGCTCATCTCTGCGAGTATGCCGAAGGAGAGCGTGTCGTGAATCACTGCCTGGCCAATATCCAGAATTGAGACCTCTGAGCGCGACAAAATGCCTGTAATCGCCGCCGTAAGCCCTGGGCGGTCAGGCCCGGTGATATTGATCAGAACTATTTCCTTCACGCCAGTTTTCTCCTTAGACCCATGGTTTCGAGGGCGCGTATTGTATCTGCGTGAGTGAGATCAATACCAGCTTCCCGGACACAGCCGGAAAGCTAGTTTGAGGGTGATACAACAGCGCTAGAGAGGCTGCGGATTTCGCGACCCTGCGTATTGCCTCGCTCAACGGCCCGGCAAATTGGCTTTATTGGTCCAGAAAATGTCGATATTGCCAAGGCTGTTGTCGCTGCGGGTAGAGAACCAAGTGATGGAGTCGCCCCCTGGCGGGAGGGCCGGGCACATGTCTGCGCCCGCCGTGTTGATCTTAGGGCCTAGATTGTGCGCCTCGCCCCAGGCATTTTTGCCCTGCTGCATTGCGCCCCAGATATCCATACCGCCGTAACCACCCGGGCGGGCAGAGCTGAAGTACACCATGCCGTCCTTGTCTTGAGAGAAGTGAAACTCTTCTGCTGCGGTATTGATGTTGGGGCCTTGGTTGACCGGGGTCATCCACTCTCCGTTCGCGTCTTGGTTCGAGCAATAGATGTCCGAGCCGCCATAGCCGCCAGCACGTTTCGAGGCGAAACACAGAGTCTGCCCGTCTTGCAGGATCGCGGGGCAGTGCTCGTCTCCCTCGTTCGTACTGATAGGGAAGCCTATCAGCTCTGGCGTGGTCCAATTGCCGTTCACCTTGCGGGTGATAAACAGATCGTTGTTATTGCGAGGACTGGTAGTGGCGCTGCGGTCGGACTTGAAGTAGATGGTGTTGCCGTCGGCGCTAATCCAAGGTTCGCGATCGTCGCCAAGCCGCAATGGGTCGACGTCGGTTGCCGGAGCCGCATTCACAGGCAGACCCATGTTCACTGGTGTGTTCCAGCTACCTGTTTCCTCATTGAAAGTGGCAATGTAAAGGTCCTTAGGGTCGCCGGGGGCAACGGCCATGTCTTCTCTTGCGCTGCAATAGACCATGGTGCCGTCATCGGCGAAGCTCAGCTCTCCCTCTGCCCACATCGTGTTGATTGGGGCCCCGAAATTATGAACGGCAAGATCGACCCAACTATCATCTGCGGCTTGGCTGGCATTGCCCACTAGACCTGCGCTCAACGCGACTGCCACGAGTAAATGCTTGCGTAATCCTCTGCTTGAATTGTTCATAATGCTCGGTCTCCAAATTACTTTGTGCATAAGTGAACTGTGTTTCAGTCGCTTAGTTTTGCGCGAACTGCTGGTTCTAAGCTGCTTAGGCCCCAGGACTTACCCGTGGCGATCGCAGACTCCAGAGGCGCACCATTAGTCTCGCCAGCAGTTAGTGCTCGCAAAGCGCCTACGCGGTTACTGCTTGCGCAATGCACCAGCAATGGCTGACCGTTGAGGCTGCTCAGCAATTCGTTCAGTTGCTGCGCATTCTCGCTACTGACACCCTCGGCACCCGCTACTGGAATATTGTGATACTCCATGCCCAAAGATTTCACGTAGGCCGCTTCGTCCCAGTCTTGCTCACTAGTAGGGCGCAGATTGATGATGTGTTTGACGCCAGAGTTGGCGAGTAACTGCAGCTGCTCCTGCGTGGGTTGTCCGCTCGCAAACACGTTCGCTTCGGGGTTGGTTAGATTGAGTATCTCCGCATTGCTGATAGCGGTGTTGTCGACCTGTTGCGCGCTTGCGAAAGATGTCAGCAGTGCAAATACGGCGGATACGAAAAGTGTGCTGAAGGTCCTGCCGCGGCCAATATGGCTAGCTGCGCGCGCGTTTCTGATCGTGTGCATAATATTTCCTTTAGTGTATGGCTATGATTGGGATTTAGTCGTTAATCTGCCAGATTCGAGTAGTAAGTTCATCCACTAAATTAACTAAAATTGTCTGTATTGGAGTGCTCATCTAGTTGCCATCGGTAAAGACTGGCATCGCACCCATCTCCCACAGAATAACGGTTGCTCCGAGTAGCGCGACCATCAGCACTAGGCCTACCGCAACTGTTGCGCTGGCGAAAAGGAAACCCCTCTCTTTCGGCATGTCATAGACGATTGGGATGCCGATATACAGTAGATACAGCGTATAGGCCGCTGCGGCAGTGCCGACGATCATGTCCAGCCAAAGCACGGGGTATAAACCCGTGATTCCGACAAGAAACATGGGAGTGCACATATAGGCGGCGACACCAATTGCCCGGGAGATGTCGTTGTTCTTGCCGTCGTAAGTCTTCGCCATCCAATAGATCATATAGCCTAGAAAGCCGATGCTAAGGAGAATGGCGATGTAGAACAGGCCCATGATCTGCGCCGCGGAGCTCGAGGTTAAGAGAATCGTGCGACCGCCTAGCACCCAGCCGATCTGCGAGGCGCCATACCACCACGCAAGCGGCGGGAGAATCGCGATCCAAATGAGGAAGCGCAAATATTGCCCCACTATAGAATGGGACTCGTCACGAATCCGCGACCACTCTTGATGGGGTTTGCTCAATAATCCGAGAATGTGTTTCATTGCTTTCTCCTAAACTCAGCTAAGATTTCTAATTCTATGTTTACGGTAAAACGACATGCCGGGGTTTGCCCGCACGTTTCAATGTTAGTGGCTATGTAGAGCTGGGCTTATGCCTAGCAGCATATAGAGAGTGACTAAGCCGAGTAGTATCATCGCGGCACCAGCACACCTCTTTACTAAGGGTTGTGCCAGAGCCTTTCCGGCAACTTGCAGCAAGCCTCCTGCGCTCAATACGAATGGCATCGTGCCGAGCCCGAAACTGGCCATCATCGCCGCTGCCTTGCCAACGCTGCCGGAGGCGAGCGCTAAGCCCAGCACGCTGTAAACGATGCCGCAGGGCAAAAAGCCCCATAAAGCCCCGGCGAAGAGTTTGTTCGGGCCGCTACCCATGTCGATGCGTCCGAACATGCGCAGCGCTGGATGCCACAGGCGCGCCCCTAAGGCTTCAAGTTGTGCCAAGCCTCGCCACCAGCCCGCTATGTACAGTCCAATCGCAACCATCAGCATAGCGCTGAGGCCGCGCAGCAACACTCCTGGCAATGGACCGAAAGAACCTATGACCATGCCAATGCCTCCCGCGCTAGCTCCTAGTAGGACATAAGCAAGAAGCTTACCGCTGCCAAATAAGAAGGCATCGTTTACTGCCCCAACCGAAACGGGGCTTGCTGAGCTCTGTGCTGGGCCTCCTGCCGAGACCATGCGGATGGGCTGGGCTTGGCTGAGAGCCTGCTTGCTGCGCTGCGCACTCATGAGCAGTGCGGTCGCAATGCTGCCGCACATGCCGATGCAGTGTGGGGCGCTTAGCAAGCCTAGGCTGAAGGCTATAAACAGGTCGCTCATCGAGGGGCATCCTCCTTTGCGCTTGAGTCAGGCGATTTCTTCGCCGCGACCTTCTCATCTTCGTCGAACAAGATGCTATAGGCCTGTTTGTCTAAGTCTTCAAATTGATCGTTGCGTGCAGACCATAGGAAAGCCCAAATGGAAATACCTACAAGGACGATGGTCACGGGTATGAGTATAAGAAACAGTTCCATCGTCTAGCCCCTCACTTTGCGCAGTCGGCTCGCATTGAGTACGACGAGTACTGAGGAGAGGCTCATCCCTATTGCCGCAAGCCATGGTGGCAACATGCCCGCGAGTGCGAGTGGGATCGCGGTGAAATTATAAAGCAAGGACCAGGCGACATTCTGGCGGATCACGCGCCTGCATCGCTTGGCGAATTTCAACGTCGCAGGCAGAGCACTGAGCGAGGGTGAGAGCAGCGTGGCATCGGCACTGCGTTGCACAAGCACGTCTCTAGGGGCGATCGCGATGGAGCTGGATGCGGCGGCCATCGCGCCCGCGTCGTTTACACCGTCTCCAATCATCAAAACTGTCTCGTTCTGTGCAAGCTGTCTTACTGCCTCGATCTTGTCCTCGGGGTTCATGCCGGTGCGCAGCAGATCCACTTGTAGAGACTGCGCCAGGTTTATTCCCGACTGGGAATCATCTCCAGTGAAAATCGCCGTCTTTAAGCCAGCGCTTCTGAGAGTTTGAATTAATTGCTGGGCGTCCGGGCGGACCGTGTCTTGTAGTTGAAACCACGCCAAGGCTTGATCGGAGGCGAGTAGTATCCACAAACCATCCACATTAGGCGGTGCTAAGCCTGGAGAGTTGGGGAGTGCAAATTCGGGTTTTCCGAGTCGATACTGTGTGCCGTTTATAAGGCCCTGTACGCCTGCGCCAAAAACTTGGACTTGGTCCGCGTGAAGCTCGGTGTCGGCTATAAAGGCATGGGCTATCGGGTGAGTACTGCTGCGCTCCAATGCTGTGGCGATATGGATGGCTTGAGTGTCGTCTAGCAGCGCTAGCGTTTGTACTGAGTTAAGCGTTAGTTGTGCCTCGGTGAGCGTGCCGGTCTTATCGAACACCACTGCGCTTGTATTGGCTAGTCGTTCCAGAAAGGCGCCGTTACGAATGAGAAGCCCTTGCTTTCTAAGCGCAGTAGTTGCCACTGTGCTGGCCACGGGAGTTGCCAAAGACAATGCACAGGGGCATGCCACGACGAGCACAGTAAGTGCTATAACGATGAACTCTGGCGAACCCACGCTATACCAATATGCTCCGGCACCGGCCGAGAGGCCTAGCACTAAGCCAATAAACCAGGCGGCTGCGCGATCCGCGAAGAGCGACCAGCGTGGTCGATACGCACTAGCCTGTTCGAATAGGCGTCCGATCTGCGCGATTAAGAAATCCTGTGGGTTACTCGTGGCACGTATTAGTAGTGTGCCGTCGTGGTTCATCGCGCCGGCTAGTACTCTTGCGCCAGCGCAGCGCAAACTGGGGAGGGGTTCGCCCGTGAATGCGGTGTCGCTTACGCTGCTCGTGCCGTCCACTACTATGCCATCAGCGGGGATCGCCTCCTGAGCTTGCACTAGCAACAGGTCCGCCTCGCGTATTCGTTCGGAGGCTACGCATTCTTTGCGGCTAATGCTCTCTATTGTGTTTGCCTGCCCGAGCACGCGGGTAACGGTGGCGGGCAACAGCCGCAGAAGAGAGTCTTCGTTGTCGTGAAAGCGCTGCCGCGAGAGCAGCTCGATGTAGCGGCCTAGCAGAAGGAAGAAGGCGAACATGCAAGCGGTGTCAAAATACACCGTACTACCGAACCTAAGCGTGTTGTAAACACTCAGCGACCACGCGGCGAGAATGGCGATGGATACGGGCAGGTCCATGCTGAGGCTGCGATGGCGCAGGGCCAGCCATGCGCCGCGATGAAATGGCATAGCGCTGTAGAATACAACAGGGATGCTCAGCGCGAGCGCACCCCAGCGCAGGAGTGTTTCGTACACAGGGTCCATGCCGCTGGCCGGGTTCTGTGCAGTAGCCGGGCCGGCGAAATAGGAGGCGAGCGCGAACATCATCACGGGCATCATGCCGATACCCGCAACCCCAAGGCGCATGAGAAGTGAGCGGCGCTGCTGCTCGAGATTAATCCGTGCAAGATCGGGTTTGTCTGCCATGGCGGTATAGCCTAAGCGTTGCACAAGCTCCGCAATCTTGCTGCTCGATATCGCCGAGTTAAAAACCACACGCAGGCGACGCTTGGCGAAGTGCACAGACACCTCGACTATGCCGGTTTGCTTGGCTAGTACTTGTTCTAGCAGCCACACACAGGCAACGCAGCGTATATCTGGGATCAACAGGCGCAGCTCCAACTTGCCATCCTCCAGCGCAGTAGTGGCGCTAGTGAAATCTTCGGCTGGCTTGTGCTTCTTGTTCTGAGGCCACGGTCCTTCGCTGGCACATTGCTCGCGATACGTGTAAAAATTCTCGAGACTCAACGCTCCAATTAGCTGCGCGGCGCCCACACAACCATTACAACAGAACTGGCGCTCTTGCCCGTCAATAATTGCCGCATACGCTGCCGCTGCAGGAATGCTGTCCTGACAGTGATAACAGGTGCAATTGCGGACTTTATCGAGCATTAAAACTCCATTAGCGTTAAGGGGGTGACGATGCGCTGGCGTAGTCGCCAATCGTTATCCGCGCCGCGCAATTCCATATACCAGACTCCGGCTTCGGCAAAGAGACTGCGCAGGCTGTCATGGCTGCTTACGAACTCGCCACCTTGGGCCGTGAAACGCAGACTAAAGTCTTGCGAGCTATCGGTGACATGAAACACAGAAAGTTGTAAGTAGGGCTCGTCGCTGCCCGCGAGTTGGATGTGGCTTTGCCCACTGTTATCTCCCACACGCAATGTCGCCTCAATATTAAGCGCTAGGGCGGCCTCGTCGAGGTCGCGCAATTGATTGATGCCTTGCCCGTCCTTGTAATAGGTATCGACGACAACATCGTCGGGATACAACAGTGCTGTGGTTACCATGAAGATACCGAACAATACGGCGGCGAAGGGTATTAACATAAGCACCCAGGGCCAGCGGTAGTGATACCACGGCAGCGTTGTGTTCGATTCAATTCCATTATTCATAATAGTTCCTGTGACTATCGAGACTGGACTAAGGGGCGCGGACCAAAGAATCGGCTCTCCGCGCTGGTTCGTATTCTCGCATTTGCGCTCTCACCTACTGCTTCGATTGTGAATTCGAACTCGGTGTTGAAATCGACTAACTCATCGGGATTCGCACGGACCCTGACGATCTGTTCTTGCATCTCGCGCGGGGCCACTTCGAAGACTGTCTGCGGCAATATTTGGACGTTAGTGAGGCCGTCGAGACTGAGCGCATAGCTTTGTACGTCGTCGGACATATTGATGATCTTAAGGATGTACACGTTCTCAATTAGACCCCCAGCAACTTCTTGATAGAGTTGACCGCGGTCACGTAAAACGTCTAGGCGCACTGGCGTGCGCATAAATAAAATGCTGCTAAAGAGTAAGCACAGAATCAATAGCACCACGCCATAACCTATGAGCTTTGGGCGGCGCCAGGTCCAGCTGCCACCGGCTAACTTATGTTCTGTGGTGTAGGAGATCAGCCCCTTAGGGTAATCCATCTTTTCCATGATCGAGTCACAGGCATCTATGCAATGCGCGCAGCCGATGCACTCGTATTGCAAACCGTCGCGGATGTCGATGCCGGTAGGGCAGACTTGCACGCACAAGGTGCAGTCGATGCAATCGCCTAGTCCTGTTTCCTTATAGCTGATATTGCGTTTACGCGACCCGCGTCGCTCGCCTCGGTATTTGTCGTAGGAGATTATGAGCGTGTCCTTGTCGAACATGGCCGACTGGAAACGCGCATAAGGACACATATAGATGCACACGTGCTCTCGCAACCAGCCCGCATTGATGTAGGTAGCTAGGGTAAAGAACACCGACCAAGAGACCGCGGTGAGCGAAAGTTGCCAAACTAAAGCTTCGCTAACTAAGTCGCGTATGCCGTAAAAATAACCGACAAAGGTAATGCCGGTGAGTGCGGCGAAGCCTAGCCACATGCCGTGTTTCAGTCCTCTTTTCAGCACCTTCATCGCGCCAGCACGATTGCGACCGCCGCGGGAGAAGAACGAGGGAATCTTGTCTAGGTTGATGCGCTGATGTCGTTCCCCTTCGGTGATCTGTTCAACCCAGGAAAAAATCGCGGTCCATACCGTTTGGGGGCAGGTGTAACCACACCAGACTCGCCCCCAAAGTGTGGTGACGAAGAATAAGGCGAACGCGGCAATGGCGAGCGTCCACATTAGTAGGATGAAATCCTGTGGCCATAGAGTCAGCCAGAATATATTGAACTGCTGTTCTGGTAAGTTAAAGAATACCGCTTGCCGTCCTTCGATCTGAAACCACGGCAATAGAAAATAACCGAGCAGGAGCGGCCATCCGGTGTACAGACGTAGACGTTGGAATACGCCCTCCATCGAGCGGATATAGATCTTTTCCTTTTTCTCATAGAGATTGAAGACGCGGGAGTCCGCGTCCTCTGGAATGATCTGCTGAACTGGTATGCGCTCCATAGGCTTATTGCTGCTGCAGACTCTTCACGTACGCACTAAGGATATGCACTTTATCTTCGCCAAGTCGCTCGGCAAAGGCTGGCATTTGCCCACTGCGTCCATTGCGAATGGCGTCCTCGATACGCAGTCTCGAGTTACCGTATAACCAAATTTCATTATTGAGTGCGGGTGCGCCCATCATCGGCTGCCCAGCACCTTCTGGTCCGTGGCAGGCGACACAGAACATGTCATAGCGCGACTTGCCGGCGCTGGCGAGTTCGGCATTCACCTCGCGACCGGACAGTTGCATCACGTATTCGGCAACCTCTTGCACCCCCTGCTCCTGTAGGGCAGGACCCCATGCGGGCATCATCGCCACGCGTCCGTTCATGATCGTGGTTTTAATCTGTTCGGCATCGCTGCCCCATAGCCATTCATGGTCGGTCAGATTGGGAAAACCCTCGCTGCCCGTGCCCGCGCTGCCGTGACACACCGAACAGTTCGTTGCGAAGAGTCTGCGCCCCATGCGCATAGCGGCGGCGTCTTGTCGCAACTCGTCGACGGGAATGGCGGCATACTGAGCGAACAGCGGACCATAGCGTTCATCCGCGTCGTCCTGAGCGCTCTCTAATGCGCCTACCTGGGTCCAGCCACCGAAGCCTGCAAAATTTCCTAAGCCAGGAAAATAGAGAAGGTAGCCAATCCCGAAGAGGATGCTGATCACGAAGCCCCAGAACCACCATGCGGGCATGGGGTTGTCGTACTCTTCAATGCCGTCGTAGCTATGGCCAGTGGTCTTGCCTGGATTGCTGGTGTGGCGATTCATATACAGAATCAAGAAAAAGGCCAATAGGGAACCCAAGGTACCTATGATGACAAACCAACTAAACGCGTTACTCATTGCTCCCCCTCGCATCCGCGTGCTCGTCACTAGTGCGTCGACCAGCAGTCTCATCGTCTTCTAGAAAAGGGAGCTTAGCTGCCTCGTCGAACTGTGCTTTACGACTCGGGCCATATGCCCACCACACAACCGCGGTAAAGGCGATTGCACACAGCACGGTGGCTAAGCTGCGGAAATCTGTAATGTCCATAATCAACGTCGCTCCGTAATTAATGTGCCGAGTTGCTGTAGATAGGCGATGACGGCATCGGCTTCGGTGCTGTTCTCCAGCCCGTTTGCAGCGTTGGCAATATCTTCGTCCGAGTAGGGCACGCCTAGTGTCTGCAAAACCGCCACTTTCTTAGCCAGCACCTCTAGGTCGATGCTCTCTTCGAACAACCAAGGGTAGGAAGGCATGATCGAGCCCGGAACAACCGAGCGTGGGTCTAGTAAATGAGCGCGGTGCCAGTCGTCGCTGTACAGCCCGCCCACGCGCGCGAGGTCTGGACCGGTGCGCTTGGAGCCGAACACGAAGGGGTGGTCATAAACCAACTCGCCCGCGACGGAATAATGTCCGTAACGCTCTACCTCGGCGCGAAGTGGCCGAATCATCTGCGAATGACAGACGGTGCAGCCTTCGCGGATATAGATGTCGCGCCCTTCCAATTGCAAGGGAGTTAGCGGCTCTAGGCCATCTATAGGTTCAGTCACCATCTTCTGGGACATCAACGGGACGATCTCGACGATGCCGCCAAAGCTCACAGCTATCAGAATCAACACTATCATCAGGCCGATATTTCTCTCAATAAACTGGTTCATGCGAGCACCTCCTGCGCGTCGGGGTGCTGTTCTTCTTCAGCCTGCGTGGGATTAGCAAGCGCCAACTGTCTTGTTTTCCAGATGTTCCACGCCATGACTATCATGCCCGAGAAGAAGATCGCCCCGCCGATGAAGCGCACCACGTAACCGGCGTAACTTGCCTCTACGGACTCGATGAAGCTGTAGGTAAGCGTGCCGTCACTGTTGACAGCACGCCACATCAGTCCCTGCATCAGGCCGTTGACCCACATGGAGACGATATAGAGTACGGTGCCGATGGTGGACAGCCAGAAGTGTAAGTCGATCAGCTTTACGCTATACATCGCGCCCGCCTTGCGGCCATACATCAAGGGAATCAGATGATAGATGGCGCCGATGGAGATCATCGCCACCCAACCCAGTGCGCCGGAGTGCACGTGACCAATCGTCCAGTCGGTGTAATGAGACAGCGCATTCACGGACTTGATCGACATCATTGGTCCTTCGAAGGTCGACATGCCATAGAAGGATAGGGACACCACGAGGAACTTCAGGATCGGGTCGGTACGCAGTTTGTCCCAGGCGCCAGACAGGGTCATGATGCCGTTGATCATGCCACCCCAAGAGGGCGCCAAGAGCACCAGTGACATCGCCATGCCGACGCTCTGAGTCCAGTCTGGGAGCGAGGTGTAGTGCAGGTGGTGTGGGCCCGCCCAAACGTAGATGGCGATAAGCGCCCAGAAATGCACGACCGAGAGCCGATATGAATACACGGGACGCTCGGCCTGCTTAGGCACGAAGTAATACATAATGCCGAGGAAGCCGGCGGTGAGGAAGAAGCCCACCGCATTGTGCCCGTACCACCATTGCACCATCGCATCGATGGTGCCGGAGTACACGGAATAGGACTTCGTCATGGTCACTGGGAGGGCCAGACTATTGATGATGTGCAGAATGGCTACGGCGATGATAAACGCGCCGAAGAACCAGTTGGCGACGTAAATGTGCTTATCCTTGCGCTTGGTGATGGTGCCGAAGAACAGGATTGCATAACAGATCCACACTACTGCGATCAGAATATCGATTGGCCATTCGAGCTCGGCGTATTCCTTAGAGCTTGTAAAGCCCATGGGCAGCGTTATCGCCGCCGCTACGATGACGACCTGCCAGCCCCAGAACACGAACGCCGCGAGGCGGTCGGAGATCAAGCGTGCATGACAGGTGCGTTGCACGATGAATAGCGAGGTCGACATTAGCGCGCTGCCGCCGAACGCGAAAATGACCGCGTTGGTATGCAGGGGGCGCAGTCTTCCGAAGCTCAACCACGCTGTATCGAAGTTCAAGGCTGGCCAGGCTAGCTGGGCCGCGATGAATACGCCCACCAACATGCCCACGATGCCCCAAACTACGGTCATGATGGCGAATTGGTGAACTACCTTGTAGTTGTAAAAAGGGTGTTCTGTCATGCGAAATTTCCATTGCAGGCCCGAATTCATTGCCATTCGGGAGAAGGCCTTCGTGAATAGATTTAGTGCTAAGTGGGGAGGCGAAACTCACAACAACGCACCGCGCTGGCTATTATCACAGCCAGTACCGATCACTTCTCTGCGCTATCGCAATGTTTTGGTGGGAAATGGGTTCAACGGTGTCGACCGCGTTTCCTCACGAAACGCAGCGACCTTGTGATTCCCGTCACTTACGTGGAGTTTTTGTTGCCATACTATCCATAGCATTGGATCGTAATAGGCTTGGCGTCTAGTTGAACACTAAGTAGCTTCGCGCTACTTCGTAATGCGAATGTTTCACCACAAAAGGATGAGTATCGATGACACTATCTAAAATAGTTTTAGCGGTTTTGACTGTTTTCATTGCGCCTAGTTACGCCTTCTCTGAGGAGAATCCTCGCTACTCGGAAGAGTCACAAACCCTCACCATTCCTTCCGTCGATGCGGGTGACAGCCCGGGTTTATATCAAGAGTTAGAGTTCGAGCTCATGCAGGGCAATGATTGGCGAATGATTAGGGCAAAGGAGGGGCGCCAAATTCGTGAGATCACGAACGTGGAGCTCGTGCAGACACAAACTTTTCCTGTGCAAATATTTCTCAAGATAAGCGGAAGGTTTTCTAATGGATGCCCGAAGCTCGGGAAGATGAGTCACGCCCTTGCGGGGAGTGATTTTAATGTTGTGGTGTACTATAGACCTCAGCCTGAGTTTGATGGAACAGTTGTCTGCACACAAGCTGAGGTAGATTTTTCCACCTACATGCCCTTGCCTGTGTACGGGCTCGATGCCGGGGTCTATTCCTACACGGTGAATGACGAAGTGCTAACGAAAAACAATTCGGGTACTTTCGCACTTACGCAGAAGAACGCGTATTAGAGTGTTTGCTAGAACATGTACTCGGTTTTCTCTTCTAGTGCCTCTTGAGGTTCTTGATAGTTTGCCTTAATCGTCAATATCAATTCGGAGAACTCCTCGAGATCGGTGTCCGCGCCGACGAAATCGATAAGGCCTCGGTTGGGCAATGTGACGAGGCCTAAGTAGAAGTAGCGGCTCCTATAAATTGGCGCCCCGTGCATCACGATATCGTTATAACTAACAAAGTAACTGCCACCGGCGCCGGCCACGAAATCGTTCGTGTAATAGAGGCCGTCCTCGGAAAACAACACACCATTCTTGCCGCTTCTCCATACACTGGTATCGATAAACCCAAGTACGGGCGTGTCGCTGGGCAAGTTGGCTTTCTCTAGAAAGCGAATGATCTTCCACTGCGGCAGCTCGTCGACATACAGACCCTCAAGATGCACATAGTGCTGAAGAATAGCCTGCATTGAATCAAGTTTGAGCGGTTCCGTTACGGCGTGTGATTCGGCGATTGCTGTTGGGCTAATATCGCCTTCGCTTGTGCGCGTCGAGTTGTTCGAAGTCACTCCTGCAGAGGCGACTGGCATTACGGGACGTTCGGCCACTGCGGTCGGTGCAAGATTCTCCTGCCTTGCTACGGCGCGACTCGCGGGTGCCTCTATGGGGTTGTCGACGCGCGCGACTACGATGCCTAGATCGGTCTTGTTGATGATGGCATAGAGGCTATCGAGCTCTTGCGCGGTAGGTTGCTGAGTGTTGCTGCCGAGCAATCTAAACGCGGTGTCTTGCGCCTCGATCAGCTCTGCGTCGGTGATGACGCCTTGGCTATGGGCACGCTCCAGCATGCCGATCATCTGAGAGAGTGAGACCCGCATATTATTGGGCAGCGCTATCAGGGTGTCTTCAATCAAGGAGTCTTCGATCTGCTCGTCTGGTGAGCGTGACTGCTGGCCGCATAGCTTTTGCTGTGACGCATAGCGCAAAGCCTCATAGTCACCCTTAAGGAAGGCATACTCGGACGCCTCCACGCCGTCACCACCCTCCAGTGCAAACAGTGTGGGTAGCAGCAAAAGGCCAACGCCTGCCTGCCAGTTGTCGCCACGGCGCGTTCTGCGCAGCTGCTGGTAGAGTGCGTCGGTGCGCAGCTCAACGTTCTCCATCTCGGTGGCGATTTGGGCACAGCTATAGGATTCATACTTCAAATTGGAGACGTATGCGGCATCGATCTTGTCGGGGTGGGAGGCGCAGCCGAGCAGCGCGGAGGCCAGTAAAGCCAAGGCAAGACCCTTGCCGCGGGTAGTAGTGCGTTGTAGATCTATCACTTATCGACCCCTTCGGTGCATTGAAGTATTGCGTGCAAGACATTAGCGAAATTATAGCGTGTTAGCGTCTCTACAGGGTATCGGCTGAATTGCTAAATATTTTACACACGAATGCCTATTCTGGGATCGAGCGCAGCTCGCGCAGTCTACGTTTACTAGCTAGCCTCAGTGTTAAGCCAGGCTGTGTGAATCAGTTGGGCGAAGCACTGGGCACCCTGAGTGGTCTCGATCTTGTCGCGGCGGATCTCTAGCATCACGTGGGACAGCCCTCGGCTCGCCGCATGGCATGGAAGAGAGTAGTCGACATCGTCTTCTATCGAATAGGGTTCATTATCGCCAACAAGGCCGGGCGTCACCTTGCTTAGTTGAGGTAACAAGGCATGGGCCAGTCGTGGGTCGCCTCCGTAGCACACCCCAATGCTCCACGGGCGTTCCTTGCCCTGCAAAGAGGGGCTGAAACTGTGTATCGAAAGCATGGTCATGTTCTCGTCTTTGCGTGCTTCCAGCAACGCAGTTATCGCAGCGTGATAGGGAGCGAAGACAGCGCTAATACGGCTAGCGATATGTTCCTCACTCAAGTCCTTATTTCCTGGTATCCGGGTTCCGTCACTCTCCTGCAGTATGGACTCAGGGCTTGTAGCTGCGCGGTTGCAGTCGATCACGAGACGGGAGTAGTTGGACAGCAGCAAGGGGGCATCCAGTAGCTTGGAGAGATGCCGTGCAACATCCGCAGTGCCTGCATCCCAGGCGATGTGGCTGGCGAGTATCTCCTCGCTAAGCCCTAGCTGCTGCAGGCAACGCGGAACACGGTTAGAGGCGTGGTCCGCAATTAGTAGGAGTGTGTTGCGCCCCTGTGCATTGATTAGCTCAAACGCTGCGGGTTCATCATTCTCAAGCGATATAGTTGCGGTAATACTTGCTGTGCTACTAAACGATTTCATCCGCAATTACCTTAAAGCTCTTCAGTTGATTCTCGCCAAAGGTATTACTGATCGCGACGTCTGCTGCATCGCGGCCCTGTGCGATTAACACCCTTCCTATGCGGCGCTCGTTATTGCGAGGGTCGAAAATATGCCATTGTCCGTCTAAATAGGCTTCAAACCATGCAGCGAAATCCATGGTGCCGTAGGGTGGCGGAATGCCAATGTCGCTAAGATAGCCGGTGCAGTAGCGCGCGGGAATATTCATGCAGCGACAGAACGCGACCGCTAAATGAGTGTAGTCGCGGCATACGCCTTTGCCCTCGTTGAAGGCTTCGGCGGCCGTCTTAGTAGAGCGGGAATAGGCATAGCCAAACTCGATATGATTGTGCACGTAGTCGCAAATAGCCTGCACTCGTGCCCAACCTAACGGCGTGTTGCCAAACAGATTCCACGCGGTGCTCGAGAGTATGTCTGTCTCGCAGTAGCGGCTGCCTAACAGATACTGAAGCGTTTCCTCTGGTAGGTCTTCCACATTGTGTTGGTGAGCAAACAGACTCTCTGGGTCTGGCAAGCCGTTATCATTAATTATCGCGATAGTGGAGATGGTGGTCTCTCCAGTGGGTGCTGTGATACGACTTATCCAGTTTCCCATCGCATCGCGGTAGCCCCGAATCAATACCGATGGCTTGGCAATAATATGATCGGGTTGGTGGAGGTCCGAGGCGCGTGAGTAATGTACATTGAGCGCAAGTATCATTGGAGTGGGGTTCGGGCAAGAGTAAGTTAGCTCGTAACCTATTCGCATTTGCATGTTAGTTTCTCTTTTTGAGGAGTGGCCATGTGCACAAATATTTTTTACACAGGTCTAGCATTCTCTGACAGCAGTATGCGCCAGTAATAAGTCAAATTGGGGGAGTAAGTAAGTTACTTCTTGGTAGTGAGCGATTAGAAGCGTAAAGAGCAGTTTTTTAAGTGTGTTTGCGTACAGACCAGAATTGCCTAAAGCCTCATTATGAAATCTAAATTGGCTGTCTTATTAGGATGAATGACATGTTAGAAACGATTGCAGTGGTTCTATTGATTCTCTGGGTGCTGGGTCTGGTGACGTCTTCCAGCATAGGCGGGTTCATTCACATTCTCTTGGTCATCGCCGTGATAGTTGTACTAATTCGAATTATTCAAGGCAGAAGACTCTGAATTGTAGAGGGCATACGCAAGTCGCGCATGCCCTCACAGAGATTTAGCGCAAAGTAATATTGTCACCATACACATTTACTGCAGCGCCAGGGCTGATGTTCATCGGGTCTTGTACGGCGATAGTTTGTTGTCCGCCGTCATCCATCTCGACCACTACGTTGTACCAAGTAGAAGCATTGCGATTCTGCTCTATGTTGTTGCCAAGCAAAGCCCCGCCAATTACGCCCGCAGCGGTCGCTACTTTCTTACCGTTACCGCCGCCTACCTGATTGCCAGCAACGCCGCCCACAACTGCGCCGATCACCGCGCCAGTACCGGTTGAGGTACCTTGCTGCGAGACTGGTGTCACAGAGCGGACCACACCGCAGGAGCTACAAGATTCGATCACTGTGGTCGAAACTGGGCCAGGGGTTGAGGATGAGGCGGCCTCTGGTGGAGAACAGGCCGCAAGGCCTGCGAACAAAATTGAGACACTTACTGCACGAAGAACGAATATAGTTTTCATATTTCCCTACTCTGACTGATTGCCAGCTCTGCCGACGCGGCAGGGTTGGAACAGTCTTCCGATAGATTTATCAGTAACTGTTGAATCATTGTAAATCAACAGTACCCCCTGCTCGGTGCGCCACCGCACGGAACGATTCTACAATACTGCTATTTTCATCAAATGAAGTGAACTGATGCACATTTTGTGTACTAGGCGCTTCTTTGAATCACCCACTAAGAGACCAGAACTATGAGAATAACTAAACTTTTAAGAACCCCTGCTGCATACTCGATCATCGCTTCTATGTTGTTTGTCAGCGTTCAGGCTCCCGCATTGGCTGATGTTGTTGGTACCAAAGAGTTGACGATGCAGGCGCAACTGCAAGTGCAGCGCAACGATGTGCGTGACTTGATCGCTCGTGAAGATGTTCGTGCAGGACTTCTTGGCTACGGTGTGAATCCTGCCGATATCGACAAGCGTATCGACAGCCTAACGACAAGCGAGTTACTACAGATTCAGAATCAGCTGGGCGTTCTTCCAGCGGGCGCTGATGGCGTGCTAGGCGTAGTACTGACCCTGATCTTGATCTTCGTACTTCTCGACGTGCTCGGCGCGACAGACGTGTTCCCGCGCATCTAAAGGATAGGTACAAGATGAGATTCAAGCTGCTTCTACTTCTGGCGTTTGCATCGCTTCTGAGTGCCTGTCTTTCCGCTCCACAGTCTGCTGCCTTGGTGCAGCAGGCTGACTTCAAATTCCCCAATCCGGAAGTCTTAGAATCACTCCCATTTTTCTCGCAATCCGCCTATCAATGCGGGCCTGCGGCCTTGGCGACAATGTTGGTTTACAGTGAGGTAGATGTCAGCCCTGAGGATCTCGTGCCGCTAGTCTATGTGCCTGCGCGTAAGGGTTCATTCCAGTTTGAGATGGTGGCTGCAACGCGCAGTTATGAGCGACTTGCCTATCATCTTGAGCCTAGCCTCAATGCAGTGTTCGAAGAGATCAAGGCGGGACATCCTGTTCTGGTACTTCAAAACCTCGGTTTATCTTGGTATCCGCGCTGGCACTTTGCCGTTGTAAAAGGCTTCGATCTAGGTCGAGAGAAGATCATATTGAACTCTGGCACTTTCGAGAATTATGAGATGCCGCTCACTACTTTTGAGCTTACCTGGGCGCGTGCCGAGTATTGGGCCATGTTATCTCTCGAGCCGGGGGTAATGCCGATTAGCGCAGAACCTGAATCCTACTATTTAGCGCTTGCGGCACTGGAAGAGACTCAGCCTCAGGCCAACATCTCGGCGGCATATCGCAGCGGCTTGCAGGCCTGGCCAAGTAATCAGAACCTACTGATGGGCTATGGGAATTTACTCTATCAAGAAGGTAACTCAGCAGAGGCCGCGACGAGGTTCAGGGAGGTGATTAAGTATCACAGTAACTTCGCGCCCGCGTGGAATAATCTGGCGCAGATTTTATTAGAGGATGGTGATGTAGCGCAGGCTCGCACCGCGGTAGACCGGGCTATCGCGCTAGACGGTCCTTTCGTTGATATCTATCGTGAGACACTAGCGAAGATAGAGGCAGCCAAGTAATAAAGTTATACGTTCACTTTGCGTAATCGCATAACCTCTTTCTTGACCATCGCGTAGCATTCGCAAGCCGTAGCCTCTAATCCGCTGCGGTTGATAACGGCAATATGCCCACGACGAGAACTAATATAGCCGGCGTCTTCTAGGCATCCGGCTGCATCAGTTATGCTCTCCCGGCGCACCCCAAGAATACTGGCAACAAGTTCCTGAGTGATCACCAAGTCTTCGGAAGCGCAGCGATCGAGCGTTAGTAGAAGCCAGCGACATAGTCTTTGTTCGAGAGAGTGGTGGCAATTACACACTGCAGTCTGGGCGATCTGCGTCATGAGTGCTTGGGTGTAACGTAGTAGTAGCGCATGCATGTTGCCGCCCCGCGCAAACTCCGTCTGTAAGATGCGTGCATCCAATCTGTAGGCATAGCCCGCTGTCTGCACTACTGCCGAACCAGGCATGCGACCTCCGCCCAGAAACAAGGCAACGCCAACCAATCCCTCGTTGCCCACTCCGGCAGTCTCGGCAACCGCCCCCGATTCGGTGACGTAGTGTAGAGAGACAATTGCAGTCGTAGGAAAGTAGGCGTGAGTCAGTTGCTCGCCGGGTCGATAAAGCATCTGGCCTAGTGGTAAAAGTTCAAGAACCAAATGTGCGCTTAGGCGCTCATAATCTTCTGCATGCAGGGCCGAGAGAAGATAATTATGAATTGGTTTCTGATCTTTGCTTGTACAGGACGTGATTGCCTTAATTGTTTTTCACCGCGCTGATCTCCACGCCAATGCCACGATAACCGAGGAAATTACAAGTTCTGTCGAACATAGGCTGACCGCTTACAAGGTAGGTTTGTTGACCGCCCTCAGGAGTATTGCGCGAGAACTCGAAGTCGAGAAAGGGTTCGCGAGCCGTAATCTTTCCGCGCAGTATCGACTGCTCTTGCGCATTCCAGCCAGTGCCTAGAAGTGTGTTTGTAGACTCGGCAGTAGAATCGACTGCGATGCCGAGTATCTCGGGAACAGGACCTGATACCTTAGTGAAGCTGCCGGTAGTGTCTTGCTCCCAATACCAGTCCGATACTAGATCGGTAAAGCCTCGGAAGCGCGCTTCGCTTTCCTGAAGCTCGGTAGTGCGTTCGTTAAACTGCTGTTCCAGTTTTCCAATATGTTCCTCTAGGGACCTATAAGACAGTCGCGCCTCGAGCACGTTGTGTATGCGCGCTAAAAGCTCAACCATCTCGAATGGTTTACCGAGCGCATCTTTTGCGCCAGCTTGCAGAGAACGCAGTTTAAGATTGAGATTATCGGTTAGCACGATGACGCACAGATAAGGAGAGGCAATGTGTTTGCGCAGACTCTTCATCAAAGCGAAGCCGCCGGTTCCTAGGAAATCCATATCGAGTAGTATTAGGTCGCAGCGACCACTAAGGTGTAGCTCTATTACCTTGGCAGGATCGTTGGTTTGTTGAATGTTTGAATAGCCTGCCTTTGACAAACTTTTTTCTAGAAGATCTAAGTTTTTTTGCTGATCGTCTACTAGCAGTATGCTGGCACCATGAACATCGACTGGATTCATCTTTCGACTTCCTTTCATAACACGTGGTTGTTGCGATTCGAAAGTACGGAGGAGGAGAGTCTTGGCGTGTTGTGAAAATTTAACGCAAGCCTGCAGGACCTAGGTATTCACAGAAGGTAAAACGCGTGGGGCAGAGTATCACGTATTCGCTATTACGCAATGCGCACTGCGCCTATCACGATATGTCAGAAGTGCCCGATCACAAACGCATTCGGGCACTTCATCCACTAAACAGTTAAAAATCTTAAGGCGCAGGCTTTGCAACGGTGGCGCTGTCTAAGGCCACCATAGTCTGCGCTAATGCTCTGCCCGTCAAGGACGCGCCAGTCTGCATAGTGATTGCTGTCTGGGACAGGATGTTGCCTTCGAAATGAGCACCAGCTTCGATGATGACTTCGCCCGCAACTTGCCAGAAGATATTCTTGGCCTGTGCGCCGCCAGCTAGAGTAATACGCTTGTTGGCGCTGATTGTCAGGTCGCCGGAGATTTGGAGTATCCACACATCATTGGCTGCGCCAGATATAACGAGGTCGCCTGGAATAGTGACTGAAGTGCCCCAGTTATAGAGACCGCCTGTAAGTGTTCTGCCACCTATATTACCGGTGCCCAAGTTGAGGAAATCAGGCGTTGGACGGCCGGCCGCATCTGTGTAGGCATTCTGCATGTCTAACACGGCAGTGGTAAGGTTTGAGTTGGTAGGGGGCGACATGTCGGCGCCGTAGAGCGTTCCCGTCACTTGAGGAGATGTTGCCGAAGTGGTGCCTACCATCGTCAATGAGAAGCCGGTTAAGAACGAAGTGGCCGCGGGGCTCAAGCCTATGTCGCCGGTGATAGCGGAGGCTGGTACTGTCGAGACCGCGGACTTTGCTAGAATGGCGAAGTTTGCCGATGAGCCTAGCAGTACGGCTGCTGGTCCTAATTTCACAGAGTCTGCTGTGACGGTGTAGACCATCGAATACTTGGCGTTAGCCAGCATGTCACTTTCGGTCAATCCGTAACCAATGTAGAGCTGCGCGCCCACATAATTTGTGAGGTCTCCGTTTGCAAACAACACTGCGGAACCGCTGTATAGAGTGGTTGTCGCCAAGACAGGTACGGTACCCGTGCTGTAGCTAGTCCAGCCTTGAGGGGTTAAGAAGTACCAGCTGTTCTCGAAACTGAAACCCGCATAGTAATTGCCGGTTTTGCCAAGATCGGCATCCGCCACATTGACGGTAGCGCTTAGGGTAAGGCTCTGTGTAGTGCCAACTCCCGAGGCGGAGAAACTCGCCGTAGGGGCAGCCTGAGCGGTGCCCATTAGCAATGCGCTTATAAGAAACAGGGCTAACCGTGCTTTTTGCCTCACGATTGTTTGAAAACTTGTCATGCGTAACTCCGTTTAATTCAGAATGATCGGATGAAGGCCTAGCGCGCACAGATTGGACGCTGCCGCCTTGGGCTTTCTTGAAGGACAAGTGGACTATATCGAGGAAGAACCGATCCGACTGTTTGCTGGCACACACAAGGTGCAACTGGTTTTGAGTGAATAGAGTCGAACTTTAGATAGCAGGCAGCGTTATACAGCGCTAGTTGTTTGCTCAGATTTGCTAGTTTATTGGAATGAGTTGCACCGAAGCATTGGAATCTCCGGTTCATTGTCGGTGAAGTAGCGAAAATTTTACTCTGACCCCCAAAAACTGATACCTTTTGGGTGTCTTATAAGCTGGTGAGGTAAGAGCAACAATAGTAATAAACCCTATCCATCCTGTTTGTACCCTGTAAGGGAGAGAAATATGATAAGAAATTCCCTGTATACCCTGATGTTAGCGGCTGTGCTGATGGTTTTCAGCCCTGCTAGCCTCTACGCTCAAGCAATGGAGTCAGCCGAGCCGTTCAAGGTTGGCACATTCGCAATCAACGATGTTCCCACGGTTGGCCTAGTGCTGCGCAATGATACTTTGATCGTCGACTTGGCCGCCGCTAACCGCGCTATGGAGCTTCTACCCCAGTACAGCCATGTGGCGATACCCGGCGATATGCTTGGGCTCATCGAGCAGTATGAGTACGGCTTGAAGTTTCGTATCTACGAGGTCGTGAACTGGCTTGTAGAGAAGAATCTGCTTAGTTCGAACGACCTCCGCAGCTTCGTGCATCCTGTCGATTCCGTGGACATCATGGCGCCGATTCAGTACCCCAGCAAAATCATGAATGCCGCCGTAAACTTCTACACTCACGCCTGTGAGGGCTGTAACGACGACGAATTGGCCCGCAGGGTACGTGAGCGCCAAGAGAATCGCGGTGTTCCCTATCTATTCCTGAAACCAACTCGCGGTGCCGTTATCGGTGACGGCGACGACGTTATCATGCCTTACGGGCGCGACCGAATAGAGTGGGAAGTGGAAATGGCGATTGTATTCGGCCGCACTGGTAAGTACATCTCTGCAGATCGGGCCTATGACCACGTCTTCGGCTATATGGTGGCCATGGATATCTCCGACCGCGGTGGCCGTCCACCAGGTGGCTATGGCTCAGGCTCGGATTGGTTCGTTGGCAAGGGCCACGATACCTTTGCACCACAGGGTCCTTGGATTGTGCCAAAGGAGTTCTATGGCGACCCCATGCAGCGTCTGCATCAGACCTTGGTAATCGACGGGGTTACGGTACAGGAGGCTCACGCCGGAGACATGATCCACAACATCCCAGAGTTGATCGAGTATGCCTCTTCGCTGATCACCGTATTCCCGGGTGATGTTATGCAGAGTGGTACTTCCGGTGGTACAGGCGACGGTCGCGTAGAGCGCGCGTCTGGCTCAGGCTACCTAGAAGATGGTGAGACCATTCGTGCCAGCATCGAAGGGATAGGCACGCTGACTCATACTGTGCGCAGAGAGACGAGTGTTCCAGCCGATCTGTCTGGTTCGCAGCTACCTCCAGTCAGTAGCTACCGCAACTAAGAACGGAAAAAGGGGCGGCGTGATCCCAGCTTGGGTCACGCCGCCCCTTTCGTATTTTGACTTCCCTAAAACTAAGAGCCGAAGCGATAGCGTAGTTTAATGACTATCGTATCTACGACTGGTTCTTGCCAAGCCTCTACGAGCAAGCCGCTATAGTCATCGAACTGCGAACCCGGCACATTCCCGCCTCGTGTATAGACCACAAATAGATCCGACAATGGTGCGATCTCCCAGCGATAGCGCGCCTGAAACGTCATGCGGCTGATTACAAAGTCATCTGGGGTCGCGTCTGGTTTAGCCACGACCTCCAGAAAGTCGACCTTGTTGGGGTTCACCTCAAGGAAGCGATCTTCGAAGGCCTTGAGTCCTGTCCATTGCATACTAAAGCGCAGTTGCTGCTTCGCTGAGAGGAAGTAGTCGACGCTAAGTTTTGGCGCCCATTGAGTCGCTTCGAAACTGGTGTACTGCCCATTTCCTTGGTAAACCAATAAGGACTCGCGGTCCGTATAGCTGACATCGAAGAGCATGGAGAAGTTATCGATCGGGCGATAGGTGAAGCCGCTCGACACAGTCAGTATTTTGCTACCCAAGTCTTCCTGCCCCGCGTTAATCCCAGCCTCAAACGAGAGCTTCTTACTAGGGTCATCACTCCAGCTGAAATTCGCACCAAAGCGCTCGGGGATACGGAAAGTACCACTACCACGGCCTAGGCGATCGTCGATGCGTGGATTGAAGTAACGCACACTGGCGTTGAAAGAGCTGTTGTCTAAGTAGGTGTATTTGCGATTCAGGAAGCCGCCGACACGTGTAGGCTGCAGGTCGGTGTTCCATTGATTGAAGATCTGCACACTGGTGCTTAGCGCGCGCAGGCCCGGTACGTCGGAGCGGTCGATTGAGAAATCGTAGTCCGCCTGCACATAGTCGTTGCGGCTGACGAAACCGAGATCATTGATGTCTAGAGTATCGTCTAGATAAGAAAGTGACAGCGAGTGCTGGCGTCCACGCTCTGGCTGGTAGGTGATATCACCGAAGCCACCCGCGCCGGTGATGCCATCGACATCGCTGTGTACGAGCTGTGCGTCCACCAGCCAATGTGAATCGGCAGAAAAGTAATGCATGTCTATACCGTTCACAACCGCCTCGATGTCAGAATGAGAGACATCTGTCCCCATCCAGCCGATGGATCGACGTCCGCCGTTGGAGGTGTCCTCATACAGAAGCCTGCCAACGCTATAGTCCCTGCCTTCGCTCGCAATATCGACTCGATTGCCATTGGCGTCTTTGCCGCGTAGCTCCATGTCGTCTTCTGAAGCGAACAGGGTGCCATAGCGCCAGTTACCGTTCTGACCGGTGAGCTTAACGGCCCCGAGTAGGTCGCTAGGCTGGCTGAGATCCGTGGCTGCCACGCTAACACCAGTGGGTACACTGAAGCGCGGTGACCCGCCTATGCGTCGAGTATTAAGAAGGGTTGTAGGACCACTCGGGCCACTACTGCCACGTGCGCGCGGAGAAGTAATAAACACGTCTTGCCCCTCTAAGAAGAAGGAGCGTTTCTCGGAGAAGAAGGTCTCGAAGGCAGTTAGATTGACGACGACGTCATCGGACTCCACATTGCCGAAATCGGGATTCAAGCTTGCAGACACTTGCGTGTTGGAAGACGGGCGCCAGAAGACTTCCGCCCCGGCACGCATCTCCGATTCATCGCGCACGCTGTCGTGTGTAGTCGAAACATAGGGGTAGTAGGTGATCTGACGACGCGGCTCGATGTCTCTGAGTTCATAAAGGTCGAATGCCGATAGGAACTGAGAGCCGGTACCGGGCAGTGCAGGGGAGGACCATGTCTCTCCGGTTGCGCCAATCTGGCGTTCGGCATAGATGCCGATTCGACGAGACTCCCCCGTAACTTGCGGCAGGGCCATCATGGACCATGGAATAAACATCTCGGCGACCCAGCCGTCTTCGACGATCGATGCCTTGCCATCCCACGCGCCGTCCCATTGTGTATTGTATTGGCGCTCGGGCAGGATGGTGATGTCGTTCATGGAGCCGCCGACATTCACGCGCATCCCATAGCCGTATAGGCCTTCACCCGAGGGGTCGATCATCAACACGAAGCCATCGCGCACAATCTGCGTATCTCGCGAGGTCATTCGCGCAACAATCGAGCCGTCGGGCTGGTAGTTCATCACGCCAACATAAATGCCGCGCTCGGTATAGAACAGCTTGATATGAGTCTCGTAACTAGCTTGGGCCAGGGTGTCTGGAGTGATGACGCGCATTCCATCAAAATAAGGCACTTGCCGCCATATAGACTCATCGAGTTTGCCATCGAGCACGAAATCGATGCCGTTCTCATCGGCTTGCGTCAATTGCGGAACTGAGTCTTGAGCCCAAAGAGGTGAGCTAATAGTTAGGCTTGTTGATACAACGAAACAAAGTTTGCGAATGCCAACGAGAAGGCGGGAGATATAGAGGCGCATTTAGAATTACTCACTAGGTATGCTTTACTGGCACCGTTCGCGTGACGAACGAAGTCGGTGCCGACGACAAAAGGGGCGCAATATACGCTAATACGTGAGTAATTTCCGGAAGCGAGACAATTAATTGCAATTCGAAGTGATGCGTTAATCTTCGTTGAGGGAAAATAAAAATGGCGCATGGTCTTTCGCCGTGCGCCATTGTATTGGACAAGTAAACTTAGGCTATCCACATCTGAGAGTCGGTTGCACCAACATCTAGAGGGAAGCTGCTGCCCACTAACTGTATCGGCACATGTTGATTGATGACAGTGCCGTTCCACTGCTCCAGTGGCCCTTCGTTGATGCCGATGCCACCGAAACCCTCAACCGACGCGTCGACGTTGACGGATAAGATATCCACCTCATCCCGCAGGCTAAGATCGATAAAGGCATTGGTCTGGAACTGGGCGTCGGGCTTCATCTGGAAGTAGTAGTCGATCTTGCCGTCGCCATTAGCGTCCTTCGCGGAGGCGTTGCTGATGTTGATCTCATCACCGAAGACGAAGTCAATGCGGCTGTCATCCTCGAACACTACAGTTCCATTCAAACGGCCCGGCTGTAAGAAGTTGTCTTGTCGATAACTACTGGCGAGAACGAGATCAATGTCCAGAAGCTCGGCTCCAGCGCCTACGTGGAGTGGCCCTATGTCCACAGCATCCAATTGCTGATGTACCGGGTTCGGCTGGTTACGCATAGAGGCAACGATGCCGTCGAGGTCGAATCTGATGCTGGCAAATTCGCGAGAGGTCGAGCCTGCTACCTGATTGTTCCAAGAGTCGACGTAGGTTGATCGATTCTCGACCTGATGAGAGTTTAGTATCCACGAGAACAGCTCATTGCCCCAGGAGTCGTTCTTGCTGCCAGTGTATTCGCTCTGCGTGTAAGCCCCCTCTAATAGATGCAGCGCGTTGCCGTCGTAACGAACTAGGCTAAGGCCATCGGCTCCGAATGCGCCGCCTAGGTCGATCCCCACGGGCGCGCCAATCTTGAGCCCGCCGTTGATATCGGGCATGTGCACGACTCGAGAAGTGCCTGCGGTGTAGTGAATATGCAGATAACCCCAGAAGAACAGCGCGAAGTCCATGTCGAGGTCGAACTCGGTCAGGGCCTGCTCGAAGCTAATATTCGGAGTGGTGGCATTGAAGCCATTATTAGGCAGGAAGTTGCTCGCCTGAGTCTGTATGGACAGGACATCGGTGGTCTTGTTGAGGGTTGAGGTGACATTGGTGTCGTAGTTCAGCACGGCGTCGACCTCGCCACCACTGATGCCGAAGCGGCTCTGCATGCCCAGATCCAGCTCGACCTCGGTGCGCACGACTGTAGAGAAGTGAGTGGTCGCTCCGGTTCCAGCCACCCGAATATCGATGGGGCCTATGACCGATGTGCCAAATTCTGCGGCTTCGTCTAGCGACCCACCTGTATTGACTACGGCGTTGTAACTGAAGGCGTCGCCGTTAGCCCAGATGCTCTGATTCTCCGCGTTGAAGGTGTAGCGATTAGAGGCCGAAGACCCGGTGGCCTCTATATGCACGCTGCTAGCGCTAGCCGCCTCGTCGCCATTGGAGGGCTCCTTAGAGACCGCCGTCGCGGTTACTTCGAAGTCGCTGTTGGTGCCTGTGGGCAGGGTGAAATGGAAGTCCGCTGTCACATCGCCGCTGGCCTGAGGGGGCGACCATTGTACCGTGTCGACATAGGGTGTCAGGTCGATGGGGCTGCCATCGGGCGCCGTTGCGGTCAGCTCGATGCGATCGATGAACTCGGAGCCATCGAGATCGGTCTGATGCGCGGTAACCCGCACGGTGAATTGGCTCGCAGTGCCGCCCGCTATAACCTGGTGTGAAATGCTGGGCGCGTCGGCCCTTGCGGCCACATTGACAGTCGCAGTCTGGGTAACTACCCCACCTCGCCCATCGCTCACGGTGTAGTTAAAGCTATCTTCGCCGCTGAAATCGGGATCGGGTGTATAGACCAGCAGGTCGTTGGCTACGTCGTCCGCGTCGTCGCCATCGACAATGACTACATTGCCGTGAGTCGGGTCATCCACCGCGCTAATTCGCAGTATATCGCTCGCGTCTACGTCGCTGTCGTTGGCTAGGGCGTCGATGGTGACGTAGCCGTCCTCGATAGCGTCGGCCTGGTCGGCGATAAGCACCGGCAGGTCGTTAGTACCGGTGACCGTTACCTCGATGGTATTACTTGCCGAGGCGCCGTGGCGGTCGGTCGCGGTCACGCCGATAGTGACGGTAGTCGTCTCATTCACGGCGAGGTACTGGAAATCGCTTCCGCCCTGCACTACGAGGGAGGTGTCTTCGATGCTGGCCACCCCTTCTTCGGGGTCCGTGGTGATGGTGTACTCAAGGCTTGTGCCGTCATTGTCGCTGTCGATATCACTCCCGAGTGCTGAAAGGTCCACAGTGACGCTAGGGCCATCCTCGACGATACTGGATTGCGCGCCTTCCATCAGGGGGGCATCATTCTGGCCGTTGATGGTGATCGTCATCAAAGCGTTGTCAGTGTCACCGGTCGCATCGACTACTCGGTAGTTGAAGCTAACGGTAGTGGTCTGATTCAGCGCGAGCTCCTCGAATTCGTCGCCTGTAGCAAAATCGAAGCTGCCGTTTGAGTTCAGTGTTAGTGTCCCTCGCTGCACCGTGGGGCCGCTTAAATCGACTTGGCGTACTAAATCGGGCACCGTGTCATTGAGCAACACACTGCCGCTGATTGCGGTGTTCTCGTTCAATAATGCGATATCGTCAGTAGCGATCACACTATCGTCGCTGGGCGTTAGTTCGAGGCCATCGACAAACAGGCGCACGTGTTCAAATTCCTGGGCCTCGACTCCGACGCTTTGAAACGCGAAAGCCTTCTTACTACCGCTCGCGAGATGAGTTATGAAACCATCAAGATCTGTTTGAATATTTGGATTTAGCTGCATCCATTGAGCTCGTGTGAAATACAACTCCAGTGTATCTTCGTCCTTGTCGCCATCGTAGGCATTCTCACCGTTCTCATTGCCAGAGTAGAAAAATGCGACCGTATCATCTCCAGCGCCGGTACTGACTTTGTCTACATCGCCCCCTAGATCGCTAATATAGTCATTACCCTTGCCTGATTTTACGCTTGCAGAGGAGGGGTCAAGAATATACAACTGATCATCGGATGCCCCCTTGTCGCCGGTTATTTTTACTTTTTTTGGCATAACAAAATCCTTATGGCTTGTATTGGAATGAGCGCGGAAAGCCGCAAAAAACCTAACAATAGTTAAAGGTAGCAGCATAGTAGTGTGTGATCAAACCTAGAGGAGGAAGAAGTGGTCGATTAACGAAAAAGGCCGTAATTTCTCGTATATTTGTTTGTTAATTGTTCAATATGCTCAATAAACAAACAGTCACTTCTTTGAGGCGATAAGCCATACGATATTTGAGCTATAGCTTTGTATAGAGCATTCGAAACTTTGAGAAACGAATATGTGTGTAAGAAAAGTCGGCGCAGCAGGCGCTGTGGAGCGAAAAATCCCCGTAATTGAAACAAGAAACTTTTGTTCAAGTAGGCGCCACGTTCCTGTCCTAAGCTAGGTCGTTCATAGTAGGGAGGGGGTATTGCTAGGTTTTGCGCCCAAATACAATCACACAGTCACAAGCAAGACACCGAGTGAGTAAATCGCAAACAGTAGCGACCATAGTTTGAAGTGAGCAGGAATGCTGATCACCAACACCATGAGCAACATACCAATAGCAGGGACCGCTATAGAGGGAAGCACTTCGTTGTTATACATCACGATGTTGACATAGGGGCCTACTAGGAAATACAGCAACATCGATAGTGCGGAAAGGCGCCCCAATTGCTGGCTCTCCTTGAGCATGTCCACCGTACCGTCTTCGGGCACTGTCAACGACATCTCCGCCGCGCCGTAGATGCAAGAGGAGCCGAACACTAGAATGATGAAATCTAGAAAGGACCATTCCTCGATCGACCGCAGGCCCCACCCCACCCACCAAAGCTGCAAGATATAGAGCATGATACTGCCCGACCAAATCGCAGAGGACCAATGAAAAACGAGCCGATCGTGGGCGCGAGTAAGCATCGCCGCATTGTGCAGCAGGCGCGTTATAGCTAGGCCTAGAATGATCGAGACGGCAATGAAGATGTATTCGTGTTGAGTCATATTATTTTTTTAGTAGTGCCGTTAGTGCGACTAGGGTTGTGACGAGTTCATATCCGAATGCGCCATAGCTATAAACACTAACAGGATCGGGTGCTGCAAGTAAGGAAATAAGGCGCGCGAGTGTTAGGGCGCCAATGGCTAGAACGAGCAGCATCAGGCCTGAGCGGTAGAACTCTGGTTTGAACATGGCCAGAGCACAGAACAGACCGATCCCCGTTTGCAGCCCGCCATACATCGCGCCCACCTCAGCGTAGGCATCCCCATTGCTCAATTGGATGCCAGCAAAGCTAGCGGGAATCCCAGGTGAAAGGAGGCTAAGGAGTCCATAGCTAATAAACGCCAACGCTGAGATACCCAGAACGGCTTTGCCTAGCATCATCGTGATCATCCATTAATAACTAAGTGAACCTATATCTTCAAACAGTTAAACGTACAATGCGTTGGAATAGATCAAGGCATCATCACCATTAGGCTTTATATGTTGGGGCCCGAAAGACCCCGTTAGAAATTTCCTCGTACTTTAAACGCGAAGCGCCTACCGGTGGTAGAGCAGCCATATTCGTATTCCTTGGCTATTCCATTGAGAATATTGCCATCGTAGCGAACCCGTTTAGGGCAGGTCTCATGGTCGGTCATGTTAATCGCCTCGAAGCGATAGGTTAGACCTGCGAATCCAACCTTCTCGACGTAGAGGGTGAGGTCGTGGGGAAGTGCGAGATTATATCGGTTGTCTACGTCGTAGAGGATGCGACCGCCTTGCCAGCGGCCAACGTAGGTCAACCCATAGTTAAGTTGGTACTCGGGAAGATCGTGTCGGTAACTGACACGATAATTGCCTCTGTCGTAGGGAGGAAAGCCGTGCTCTGTGGTGATCAAAGGGTCATTGTGGAACTCGGATTCCTGTATGGTAGCCGATGCCGTTAGCAGTGCCTGTGGAAGCCCGACGAAGCCAAGCTTAACGCTGCCGTTTAGAATGATGCCGTAGGTTGCAGCTGAGCCGATATTTCCATTCGTGGACTGCAATACCGTTGGTGTGGAGATATCCACTTTGCCGATCTTGTTGTCGTACTCGTAGTGGAAATATTTCGCATTGAGTGCGCCGCCGTCATTGGGCAGGCGATAGTCTAGTGTGACCTCGCCACGCAAACTCTCTTCGGGCTCAAGCTGGGTATTACCCGCAACGGTGTCCTGATCGTCGTCCCGCTCGTTGGTGGCGCGGGAGAAATCGGCAAAGCTTAGCTGTGAGACATTGCGCTCTAGTGTCGTTCGCAATTGCAGAGAGCCGCTGATGTTGAAGCGGAAATCGAGTTTGGGTTTTAGATACTGGAAGTCGCGCTTGATATGACCGTCTGCATTCTGCTCGATCTCGGAGAACTCAGCGACGAGAGAGCTCTCGAGTGACATGCGAGGGGACAGTTGCCAGTTGTGAATGGCAAAGGGCTCGTAGCGAATCTCCTCTACTGTAGAGTCGGCGTTCGGCAAGGCTACTGGCGAAAGGCCACCGTAGGCCGGGTTAGCACCCGTAGCGCGCAGTACGCCTTGTTTGAGCGCTGAGTCCTGTGTGGTCTGCGCCGCTTCGATACCAAGCTCCAAGCCTTGGCCCTCGCGCAGGTTCATAGTGTAGGAGCTACGAGCGATGCGTTCGCTATAACGACTCTGGGAGGAGAGGAAGAGGTTCTTGGTCTCTGCGCCGCCTAATGAGGTAGAGACGAAGCGCTCGCGCAAGGTATCGGTATTCTTCTCATTGACGATGAACAGTGCCTTGAAGCGATTGCCGCCGGCGAAGCTGTGTTCATAATCGCCGCCGAACTCCCAATTGTCAGATGTAGCGGGAATATCTTCTCGCTCATAGCTCGGCACAGGCGTAGCGCCGTTGAGGTCGGTAACGACACGAAAGAGCTCAACGGGGGGATTGCTCTCATTGTAGAGCACGTTGAATGCAATTCTGTCATTGTCTGTCAGCGCATAGGATACGTTGGAGTTTAGCGAGTAGTTGGTCTGCTCTTTATAGCGATCATAGGCCACGGTGTCGTTGGGCGAGAAGTCGGCGTTGAGGCTGTGCTCAAAGCTTTCGGTATGTTCGTAAGCGCTAGCGATAGTGCCGCTCAACAAATAAGTTAATTTCCCCGATTGTCCACTCCACGCGAGAGAACCACCTGGCTCTACGCTGCCATCGGCAAAATGGGTAGCATTCACTTCTGTAGATATACTTGAGCGTGAAAGAGACTCTAGTAAAACGATGTTCACGAGCTGACCGCTGTTCTGCACATCAAGATCGCTGGAGCTGCCCCTGATGATCTCGATGTAGTTCACCTCGTTTGCCGCGATCCTGTCGAGCTGGCTGCTGGCCTCGTTAGCCTTGCCTGCTAGGCGTTTGCCATCGATGAGAATCTGCGCACTAGATCCTAGGCCACGATCGGAAGAGGAAGAGGAGCTGCTAGTGGTCAAGACCAAGTTGATGCCAGGAATTCTATTGAGCATGTCGTTCACCGTAATTGGTGCATACTCGGCGAAATAGGCGCTCGGGTAAGTGACGTTCGAGTTCTCCTCAGAGCTCTGCGCAAAGGCATGTGCAGAAAGGATTGAGATATAGAGTAGGGAGAGTGGTCTGGCTATTTTTCTATGCATATTGTTATACCAATTTATTGTAATTGATTGATTTAGTTTGCTAAGCAGCTACCGCTTCTGCCGCAGCGCGCAATTCTTCGCGCAGCTTTGCCGCCCGCTCGACTCCGAAGCGAGACTCGAACTCCGCTTGTGCCTTGCGCCATAGTTTGATCGCGACTTCGAGTTTCTCTTTGCCCTTTGGGGTGATCGAAACAATGCGAATCCGCCGATCCTCTTTGCTGCTCGCTATCGAGATATAAGAATCCCTTTCAATTGGGTTTAAGCTTCGAGCGAGGGTGGTTCTATCCATAGCCAACGCTTGTGCGAGTTCGATAATGCTCAAGGGTCCCTTGTGCTTGATAATTGCAAGAATGGTGAACTGTTGGATGTGAATGCCGCTACCAATAATCATGTGCTCATAGAACTGCGCAAGATGCCGACTTGCGTGTCTGGCGGTAAAGGAATAACAAGGAATTTCGAGAGCGCTCAAGTTAAAACTCCGGAATATAGGTGTATATGCACGCAATATGAGTGCATGCACAGCCACTGTCAACGCGAAGTCACAAGAAATGACAATCCGTCACTAATTACCTACAGTTTTTGTTTGAACCGGCTGTAAAGCTGCAGGCTGCAAATTGACAGTCTAAGTGTCGAAACGCTAAGTTGTATTTTCGCAATCCAATCAGAGCAGATTATCCACAAAGGTATTTCTTCATGGCCATGTTGACCTTTTCAATGCTTGCGCAGGACAGAGTAGGCAAAAAAATGTTGCTAGGCTTGTTTAGCTTATTGCTGGGGAGCGCTGTTTTTGCTCAAGACGGTGGGGGTGATCTTGCGGCAGAGACAGCGCTGATAGCGGTTACGCGAGATAGCCCTTCAGACCAACAGATTCTCGACCGTATTTCGAGTATTTACGAACAACTCGAGCAATTTGCCGGTATTGAGGTAAACGTCGCTGCAGGTGTGGTGACAGTTGGAGGCGGCGTGTCTAACGAGGCGCAAGCTGAGCGTGCCTTAAGTCTCGCTGGACGGGTAGAGGGTGTGGTTACGGTAGAAGATCGCATAGAGCGTGTTAGAGATGTGCAAGGCAATGTCGCACCTCTAGTAGATCAATTCAAAGAAGATTTTAGGCAATGGATTCGTGCTCTGCCTCTTTTTCTGCTGGCACTTGGCGTTTTCATTGCGATATCGCTGAGTGGTCATTTAATCGCCAACTGGGCCACGCTGTGGCGTCGCGTGACGCGGAACCCTTTTCTCATAGAGATTGTGACTCAGGTCATTCGAGTAGTGGCCATAATACTCGGGCTAGTCGTTGCGCTTAATCTTCTAGGGGCTACCACGCTGATGGGAACGATTCTAGGGGGGGCGGGTGTAATAGGCCTCGCGATAGGTTTTGCCGTTAGAGACACTATGGAAAATTACATCTCTAGCATTATGCTCAGCATACGCCAGCCATTTCGTGCGAATGAGCACGTTGTCATCAACGAGTATGAGGGCAGGGTGATTAGGCTAACCTCGAGAGCTACGGTACTGATGACTTTGGATGGCAATCATCTGCGTGTTCCTAACGCAACAGTATTCAAGGCAGTTATTCTGAACTACTCACGAAATCCGGAGCGCCGTTTTCAATTCGAGCTAGGTGTTGATGCCGACGACGATCCATTGGCGGCTATGGAAACCGGACTATTGGCGATTAGAAAACTCGACTTTATTCTCAAATCCCCAAAACCAGATGCCGTCATCAATGCTGTGGGCGACTCTAATATTTTGATTACCTTCGCCGGTTGGGTTGACCAAGAGCAAAGTGACTTTAATAAGGCGCGTAGTTTAGCGATTCGCTCTGCGAAGATCGCGTTAGAGGAGAATGGCTTTACATTGCCAGAGCCGATTTATAGGCTCCGCTTCGATCAACAAGCTTTGGGGCTTATAGACACGATAGGGGCAAAGGGTCCTTCCGATACAGTGAGTCCTGAAAGTGAACAGCGCCGAGATTCGAGAAGGAGAGGTTCGTCGACCTCTGTGTCCCTAGAGAATGCAGCGGAAAACGACATTGCGCCAGATGAACATATCGAGAATATTGTGAATAGCGAGCGTAGTAAGTCTGTAGAAACAGACTTGCTAGACTCTGATAGACCAATCGAATAGTCGGTGGGCCATTAGCCACTACACAATAAGCACAGAGCTTAACCCTATTCCCCATTCTTAGGTCAAAAGATTAAGTTCAGAATTGTGAGTGGGGTTAGAATGCTCTTTGAAATTTTCACTGCCCTTCGGTTTCGCTACTATGTCTATTCACGATTTACCTAACATTGTCTCAGTTTCTCTTACCTTGCATACCCCACTGGTCGATCTGCTAGGTTGTGAGTATCCAATTCTCTGTGCGGGCATGGGCGGAGTGGCGCGTGCAGAGCTTGCTGCAGCGGTCAGTGAGGCTGGCGGCTTCGGTTGCATGGGAATGGTGCGGGAAAGCCCGCAGTTCATTCGCGCTCAAATCAAGCAGTATCGTACGCTTAGCGACAAACCCTTCGCGGTTAATATTGTTCCCGCTGCAACTGCCCCAGACTTGTTAGAACAACAAGTCGCAACGCTAATCGAGATGAACGTTGCAGCGGTATGCCTATTCTGGGATGTGATGCCCGAGACCGTGCAGCGCTTCAAGGGCGAAGGTATCACGGTAATTCATCAGGTAGGCAGTCTTGCGGATGCCCATAGGGCTCTTGCCGCTGGCGTCGACATTTTGATAGTGCAGGGCGTAGATGCCGGTGGTCATGTTTGGGCTACGCAAAGTGTGTACACCCTATTACCAGAGATATGCCGGATCAGCGCGGTGCCAGTCATTGCAGCAGGAGGTATAGCCACTGGGCAGGCGATCGCCGCCGCCATGATGCTAGGCGCCCAAGGGGTTAGTTGCGGTACTGCATTCCTCGCGACATTCGAGTCCAATGCCCACAGCTATCACAAGCAAAGAGTGATAGACGCGAAGGCAGATGACACGCTGTACACGACAAAATTCCATATCAACTGGCCGGACGATGCCCCTGTGAGAGTGTTGCGTAACAGCGTTACTGAGGCCAGCACGCCTGAGCAATGCAATAGCGCGGAGCGTGTGAAGATAGGCGAGCAAGATGGACAGGATGTTTTTCTATTCGCGACAGACTCTCCCTTGAAGGGCGCAACAGGTGAGCTGGAGAAAATGGCTCTTTATGCTGGTCGCTCCTGTGACGACATTCACGGCTTGTGCAGCGCGGCTGATCGCGTGCAGCAGTTGGTCAAGGAGGCGAGAGTGTCGATGCGGCGCATAGCGAGCCCAGAGGAGTTTGACTCGGAGATCCTATGTGACAATGAGGTGAGTTCTAGCCCTTGCATGGCGAGTGAGTTTAATGGCGATTACTCTGGACATTGCAGTGACGAGGAACTCTATGCATTCATTGTGGAGCTTCTAGAAGTCGAACGTGCAGTTGCGAAAGTATGCGGATTCTCGATGGGACAGGCAGGCAATAGCCACAGACACGATTTACTTCTGCGGATTCATTTCGAAGATACTAAAAATTGCGAAGCCCTGGAACAATGTATAGAGATATTGGGCATGGAAGTGACGGGAGCAATAAGCAGCAATTTCAAAAAATACATGGCGGTTCAAGGCTTCATGCCACGCATGCAAAATATAAGAAACGACCAAGATGAAGTGCTGCAGAAGATTAGCGAAATACTAGCGCGTGTTGGCAATGCGCAGGTATTCAACGAACTTAAATCTGTAAGAGATCGGCAAAGAAGCATTATCGAACTATTCGATCAGCTGCTGAAGTAGGTTCAGCGTGGCTCCAGTCTTAAGACAATTCTCTGAGGATCGAACTGCGCGATAATATCCGCGTCTGTTTCTCTAACAGTCATCATTGGGTGAATTAGTTCGCTGTCGCTAAATCGAATTCGGACCGCTGGGTCGACTAGAATATTCTGATACCACTGGCGGTCTAGCGCAGGGTCGATATAGAGTTCACCATCGAGAAGGACAAAACCAATATTGACCGAATAAGGGTCGGAAGGCAGTGTCTCAATCTGCATCACGCCGCTAGATGTTGGCAGCTCGGTCAATGGAGCCTCCGCACCGCTTAGGCGCCCGCCGGAGAAATACAGAAAAGGCTCGGAGCAAGCCGTTGTGCCGAGCAGTAGGAGCGCTAGAAATAGATTCCTGAACTTTGTCTTCGTCATTATTTTCTGCACGTAATTACGCTCCTACTATTTCTAAATCAATCTTCTACGATTGCTTGAATGACCGCGTTGATAAAGTCGGTTCGCAGGTCGCCGTTGGGGGTCTGAATCATCATTACTCCGACTAGGTCATTGTAGGGATCAACCCAAAAATAAGTGCCGAATGCGCCGCCCCAGCTAAAGCTGCCTTGGCCTCTACGGGTATTGGCAAGTACTGGGTCTAATACGACCTCGACCGTTAGGCCAAAGCCTAAGCCCTCCGCACGATTGGCAGCCGGTCCGTAAAGTTCGCCGACGTGATTCGAGGCCATTAGCTCAACTGTACGGGTGCCTAGAATGCGTTCCCCATCGAGCTCGCCTCGGTTCAAGAGCATCTGCGCGAAACGCATATAGTCGGAAGTGGTGGAGTAGAGTCCGCCGCCTCCGGAGAATAGAGTCTCGGTATCCAGCCATGATGGGGTCTCGTCTTGGCGCACCAATTGTCCTTCTTCTGTGCGCTCATACAAAGTGACTAGACGTGGCAGCTTATCGTCAGGTACCACAAAGCTTGTGTCGTTCATCTGCAGGGGGCCAAAAAGGCGTTCCTGCAGGAATTGATCGAAGCTCATGCCGGATGTGACCTCGACGATGCGGCCCAGTGTTTCTATGCCAGCAAGTAGGCTGTACTGCCATTTCGTACCAGGCTGAAAGTCTAGGGGCACGGCGCCAAGTGTTGGGATGTAGCTTGCAAGGTCCGCAGATGTTGAGCGAGGTGCCATGCGCGCCGTGGTGCGCGAGGCAATACCACTGGAGGCAAGCCCGGAGGTGTGTGTCAGTAGGTCGCGGACAGTGATTTCTCTAGAAGCTGGTGTCCTATAGATGTCTGGGTCACGTGAAGGCTCTGCATTCGGGTCGGTAAGCATGGCGACGGTGGTGTTGGTAAACTCGGGAATAAACTTGGAGACTGGGTCTTCTAGTCTTAATTTGCCTTCCTCTAACATCATCAGAATGGCAACCCCTGTGACTGGCTTGGACATCGATGCCATGCGGAAAATGGCATCGTCACGCATGTCGATCGCGTTCTCCCTGTCCATATAGCCCTGCGCAGAGAAATGCACAGTCTCGCCGTGTCTGGCCACCGCGGTGATGGAGCCGCTTATATAGTCGTTGTCCATATACCGGGTCATCACGTCGTCGATGCGCTTGAGACGCTCCGATGAGAGGCCTACGGACTCAGGGCTAGCGCTAGTCTGGGCGACGCTATTGGCGCTTAGAGCCAAGCCTAGGCTTATTAGCGTGAATTGTAGATAGTGTTTCAATGCGAGGGGCAGCGTAGGTGCGTGAGGAATTGAAAGTTTCGTTAGCATTTTTACGCTCTCTTTTGGATTGGAGTCTAGGCTGAGCAAGGCAAATCTAATCGTAAACTACCCCTATTTTCCTTCCGCACCAAGCATATCTTTAACTCTAGCGATGGGAGGACGGCTTTGGCGTGTAAGCTGAGAGGAGTTGACAGACCGACGTCGGTTTGTAAGTATGCAGATGTCCAACCTAATTGTGACAGTGCATTCCCGAGAGGAACCAAGCCCGTGCCTAGAATCGATCCAGAACTGCGTCGCCAAGCAATCACCCGTACCGCGTTGGCGTTGTTTCAGCGCGATGGCTTCGACTCGGTTCGAGTCGACGACATCCTGAAGGCAATAGGATTGTCCAAGGGCGGTTTCTACCATCACTTCAAATCGCGCGAGGATATTTTACGGCAGATTGTTGTGGATGAAACCAATGGCATTGCCCAGCGACTCAATGACTCGTTGTTGGATGACGACCCTATTAGCGCAATAACTCGATTGTTTCTAGAGGGCTCAACAAATCTTGGAGCGGAAGTTGGAGTGCTTGGCAGTTTAGGCTCGTTCGCAGCCCGATCTGTTTATCTTGACGAACTCGAGCGACAGTTAGCGCTGCAGCTGAAGCCTTACATTGTGCAGGTCATTGAAAAGGGAATTTTCGAAGAAGTTTTCAATGTCGTTGATAGCAGTGCGACTGCAGAAATAGTGCTCGCAGTTAATGACCACGGCAATCGCTGTGCAGTGCTTGGGAACCTCAACTCGCAGCAGCTTCGCGCCTATAATCGCACCGCTATTGAAGCATTGGGCAAATACCTAGGCATTGAGAGTCAGCTTGGCGATCTATTGACGACTCTCGGCAATTCACAGTAAGACATCAGTAGGAGAGCGACATGATGCAATCCCACCCTGTATTAGTATTCTTACTCGGTACCTTTGCCTTATCGAGTATTGCATTCGCGTTAATGTTTGCTATTCCAAGTGCACAAAGCCCCGAAGGCATGCCGGGACTGCCTATCTGGTTAATCGCCATCTGGAGTCCGAGTGTGATGGCAATGATACTGGCCTATAACAATGGTCATTTGTCTTCATTACTAGGTCGCCTAATCGCGTTCAAAGGCCTAGGCATGAGCTGGGTAATAATCGCCATACCCCTTCTGATTCTAACGGCAGGCTTAATAATTAGCTGGCGTGAAGTGCGTTTTGATGATTTCACTCCTAGGTTCGTGTTGTTACTGATCGGCTTGAACTTGTTTCTTGGGCCACTAGGGGAAGAGCTCGGTTGGCGAGGATTTCTGCAACCAAGTTTAGAGGCTAAAGTAGGTTGGCTATCAGCTACATTACTAGTATGTGTTATCTGGGCGATCTGGCACGCCCCCTTATGGTTTATCGCATCTCCACAAAGTGAGATACCCTATTTTATTTTCTGTGTTCACGTTTTAGCTTATGGCTTGTTGATGGCTTTAGCCCAGTCAGTGGCGCCACACTCTCTTGTGCCAGCTGTTTTGTTACACCTATTATTCAACGTCACTGCGAGTGTGGCTTTGCTTAGCAATCTCGCAGGCTCCGAGCGTTGGTATATCGCAACTGCGTTCCCCTATCTTGCAATTGCGATAGTGCTTGCATTGCTAGTGCGCAATGACGCAGCTAGCACTGTTGGCGAGCTTGCTCCCTCTTTCTAAGCATGCAACAGACGCTTGAACGCGATGGGCAAGCTAAATAAGAGTAGCCCCGCGAAGGCGAGCCTTCGAATTGTGCGGTGCTGTAGCAGGAACTCGAAACTCCACTTAACTCTTCTAGAAGTTGCCAATGTTGCCGTTGCTATTCTTGGTCATTTTCTGAGGCCGCCATGTATTGTGGTGTGAGAGTTAGTAGAGAATAATGCAAAGGAACTGACAACAAGTGTCAGGGTTGATAGCGCCCGCCGAGTGAGGGGCGGGTATAAAGCGCTTAACTCTACGGTTGAAATTTTCATGACTCTTGAGCATTACCTGCAGCATCGTACTCGCTATGAAACTCTCGCCTTAGTATTAATCCTGAGTCTTGTGCTTGTAGTGAACGTCACGACACTAGGTATAGAGCATATGCGTGACGGAACCGGCCAGGGTTGGGCGGAGGCATGGGCGACCGAGTTTACTTCCTTATTGATAACCGGAATCTTATTGCCATTCCTATTCGCTGCCCTTGTGAGACTCAACCTATCGATAACGAATATGCGCTGGCGTGTAATAGGTTTGCTAGCAATGTTTGTCGTCTTCTCGTTCTTGCATGTTGCGGGGTTTGTAATGCTACGTGAGTTGCTGTGGGCCGCAGTAGGAGAGGACTATAGATACGGTCCATTGCTGCTAAACCTCGTATATGAAATGCGCAAAGACTTGCTAGCATTTTTACTCTATGTTGCTATTTTTTATGGGTATCAATTCATCATCAATCGCCTACAAGGGGAGGCGCGCTTTCTTGATCAAGAAAATGCGCAATCCCAGAGAACTACCAGTGTGCAGTTTCTAGTGAAGATGTTGGATAGGGAATATCTAGTAAAAGTCGACGACATTGATTGGATTCAATCCGCCAGCAATTACGTTGTGCTGCACTGTGGCGAGCGGCATTACCCCATGCGGCAGACCTTAAAGAGTCTCTATGAGCAGCTAGATCCTGTTCAGTTCAAACAGGTGCACCGTACTGCCATTGTGAACTTAGAGCGAGTGCGGAGTCTGAATTCTAAAGGAGAGTTGTCACTCGAACTGCTAACAGGAAAGAGCGTGCCGGTTAGCAAGACGCATTTGCCGGAGTTACGCGCTGCGCTCAACACGTCCCAATAATGCAGCACGACATTACACTTAGTTTCGTCACAATATCGATAAGCTTCGTCCCAAAATTCGTCCCTTGGCTCCCAATCTGCAGATAGGGCAGCTAGCTATGTTAGTTTGCTTCGGTACTTGCCAGAAGGAAACCACACGATGAATGCAAAACGCACAACCCCCAAATGTTTGTTATGGCTTGCCATGTGTCTCTACACTTACAGTTTGCAGGCGCAAACGTGGGATGCTTATGGAGGCGACGGTGGTCGCCAGCATACCGAGCTTGATCAGATCAATCCAAGTAATGTTGAAGACTTGCAGTTGGCCTGGCGCACGCAGACAGGCGATCTGAATCTGGGTTTCGCCCACAAAGGACACTCATTGCAGACTCAGGCAGTTTTCTGGGACGGCATGCTTTTCCTTAGTACTTCTTCTAATTGGGTGTTGGCACTTGATGCAAAAAGCGGAGAGCAATTGTGGCGCTTTGATCCGGGCCTTCCCAAGGACATCGGTTATTCGGAAAGTGCTTCTCGTGGGGTTAGCCTGTGGCACGGAGCCGCCGCATTGTGTCCAGACCGAGTATTCATCGGCACGCTAGTGGGAGAGGTGTACGCGTTGGACGCCCGGACAGGGGAGCGTTGTGCCGATTTTGGAAGCAACGGGCGGGTGGATATGACTGAAGGCGTTGGCGAGGTGAGCTACGGCGATTATGGTATTACTTCGCCTCCGGCTGTAATGGGTGATCAACTCATTGTGGGTTCTGCTATTGGAGATAACAGGGCGACCCAACTGGAGCGTGGCATTGTGCGGGCACTCGATGTGCGTAGCGGAAGCATCAACTGGTTGTGGGATCCGATCCCCACCTCGCCGCTGCAGCCGGCTTACTCCACTTGGGAGAATGACAGCGCGCAACGCACCGGTGCCGCCAATGTATGGCCGCCTATTTCGGTGGATACAGAACGAGATCTGGTGTTTGTCTCAACTGGTTCACCTAGCCCAGACTTTTACGGTGGTGAACGACTAGGAGACAACAACTACGCGAATTCCTTGGTAGCGTTGAATGGAGCAACTGGCGCAATTGAGTGGTCCCAGCAATTGATCCATCACGACGTATGGGACTATGACATCCCCTCGCAGCCAACCTTGGTAGCGATTGTGAAAGATGGCCAGAGTATCCCTGCTGTCATGGTGGTGACAAAGACCGGCATGCTCTATGCGTTTGATCGCGTTAGCGGCGAAGCAGTCTATCCCATCATCGAGCGGCCAGTGCCGGCTACAGACGTGCCAGGTGAAAGACTCTCACCAACTCAGCCAATATCCAGTTTTCCAGCCTTCGCAGATCAGTCCGCATTGGGTGAAGCCGATGCCTTCGGCCTGACGTGGTTCGATAAGCGCAGTTGCACCCGCATTCTCAAAGAGTACCGCTCAGAGGGCATCTTTACGCCTCCCAGCCTCAAGGGTTCAATAATGAATCCTAGCTACGTTGGCGGCGCCAACTGGGGAGGAGTCGCGGTGGACACGGCAAGGCAGATTGCGATCGTTAATGTTAACCAGATTCCGGCCTTAGTGCGCCTCATTCCCCGCGATGAACTTGACGCTTTGCGCGAAGCAGAAGACTTGAGCGATTGGCAAATTAGCCGTCAGGCCGGCACCCCTTACTACATGGCACGCAAGGTATTTTTGTCCGCGCTAGGCCTGCCCTGTGTCAATCCACCATGGGGAAAATTAGTAGCGTTGGATCTGGTTAACGAGAAAATACTATGGGAGATGCCATTAGGTACGATTCGGGATTTGGCGCCAGCCTTGGTGCCGAACTACGCATGGGGCGTACCGAATATGGGTGGGCCATTGACCACCAAGTCCGGCTTGATCGTGCTAGGAGCTGCTGCGGAGCATGTGTTGCGCATTTTCGACACCAACTCTGGCGAGGTGCTCTGGCAATATGATCTGCCAACATCGGCAAATTCTACACCCATGAGCTACGAGGCTGAGGGGGATCAGTATATTGTCGTAGCGGTAGGTGGCCACGATGGTCTGGGGATGCCGCGAGGAGACTATATCTATGCGTTCAAACTGGGTTCTCAGCAGTAGCGGGACCCAGCGTGCGCCATCGGCGAATTAGGTGGCGTTGGCAGAGAGAAACGCGATAAGTGCGCCCTCAATGGCCTCTCCGATACTTGGCGAAAGCAATAAAACGAGCACAGTGAGCAATGAACCCGCGGCGCAAAGAATAAGATAATTTCGTAATGACATAATGGTTTTCCTTTGACCTAACGTGGGACGAGTTCAAACACCCAGCTATTGCCGTCTTCAATGTCTGCTCTCGCTGTGGCAATGTCCTGGGCCGACACTGGCGTAGGCACGCCGCTGTATTTAGCCAGAAGCTTAGCAGCGACACCATCGAGCACATCCCCTTGCTTAACACGCACTAGCTGTCTTGGGTAGCGCACATTATTCACACGCAATACGCCTTGGTCGTTACCCGCGTCTGCGTCGAAAGCCCATTGTTTCCAGATTTTGCCGAGGAAGGACTTCATATAGCCAGAGACTACGTAGATCTTGCCCTCGCTCTCCAAGATGAAGATGCGGCGGGTGGACATGGGGTCGTTGAGTTGTAGCTCGATGGTGAAGATATCGTCGGTGAAGCTCCAGTCTGGCTCCGGCCCCATATGCAATTCTCCGGACACCATCTCGCCGCCGGGGAACACCACCGTTGCGCCGTCTGCACCACTGCGCTGTATGCGCAATGTGCCGATCGCAACTGCACTAATCAGCACAACGAAGCCCACTATCTGCAAAACAATCTTGATAATTTTCACGCGCTAGCCTCCAAGGCATCAGTGTTTTGAATCATAGGTGATTTAGGAAGCTGCGTCTCAACTATCAAACGGATCAAAGGGGTCAGAGTAGTTTGCTTAAGCAAACTACTCTGACCCCTTTGATCTGACCCCTTTGATCCCTTTGATCGCGAATTGCGCTGTACATGGCATTAATGTAGTCTCAGTCGATAAAATAATAAAAGCCTAGAACGGTCGTTAATGATGCGAATTGCAAGCTGCTTGTATCGCTGTCTTTCCAATACCTTTGGTATCCTCTCCCTATTTCCGTCAACTTATAGAATAAAGAGTCTCTCTAGCCCTGCGCTGCTCGTCTTCACGCTGTCACAAGGGCTCGTTCTGCCACCTGCGCACGCCGCAGCAGCCGTTGCGGAGGACTTCTCTGCAGTGCAGATGCAAGAGGTTGTGAACACATACTGCCTTGCTTGCCACAATGATGTTTTGAGCTCCTCCGGGCTTTCCCTGCAGCGTGTGGATTTTAACAGTCCCGCTAATCATGCCGAAATTCTGGAAATGATCGTCAAAAAGCTGCGTGCTCATATGATGCCGCCGGCAGGCATGCCTCGCCCAGCATTCGAAACCTATGAAGTCATGACCACTTGGTTAGAAACCGAGTTAGACAAAGCGTGGGTAGCGAATCCAAATCCTGGGCGCATAAGCCCCATTCAGCGCATGAATCGTTACGAATACAATAATGCGGTAAACGATCTGCTTGGGCTCGATATGGATGTCACGAGTCTATTACCCGGCGACCCCACAGCCGATGGCGGTTTCGATAATATGGCCTCGGCATTGCCGTTTTCGACGGCACATATGGAACGCTACATGTCGGTGGCGCGGCAATTAACACGATTGGCCGTAGGCATGCCGCCGCTGAGCCCCAGTGTTAGCACTTACGAGATTCCACTGTATATGGCACAGGACTGGCGCCAGAGCGAGAACGTTCCGTTCGCAAGCCGTGGTGGGCTAGGGGTGTCGCATTATTTCCCAGTAGATGGCGACTATGTCATCAAAGTCAGCCTCGAGCGTAACTATCAGGATTACCTGAAGGGCATGGGGTGGCCGCAACAGCTAGAGATTCGTTTGGATGGCGTGTTATTGCAACGCTTTACTATTGGGGGTGAGGCACCAGGAACGCCGGCACCGTTGAGCTTTAGCGGCACTGGGGAGCTAGGGAGCAGCGACTGGGAAACCTATATGCTCGTCACAGCAGAGCAGGGGCTAGAGGTGCGGGTTCCAGTGAGCGCGGGTCCCGGAGTCGTGTCTGTCACCTATGTTCGGCAGATGCTCGAACCCGAGAGTATTCCACAACCGGCTCAGCAAGGCCGTCTCTACGCCAATGACGAGGCGTACATGGCCTATCAGAAGGTGCATTCAATAGAGATTGGCGGACCATTCGGAGAGGTAAAGCCTGCTCGCAATACTGCGAGCCGTGACGCGATATTCAGCTGCCACCCGGAGCAAGGCAGTCCCGAGAACGCCTGTGCGACGACGATTCTTAGCGATATGGCACGCAAGGCCTATCGGCGGCCAGTGACAGCGGACGATCTGGCACTGCTCACTAGCTTCTTCAATGACGGGCGCGAGCGTGGAGGAAGTTTTGACGCCGGCATACAGTTCGCGATCGAATTCTTACTAAGTGATCCCGATTTCTTAGTGCGCTTCCATGAAGACCCTCAAGGCCTAGGGCCACGCCAAACCTTCGCGTTAACCGACAATGAACTGGCCTCGCGCTTGGCCTTCTTCCTGTGGAGTAGCGGTCCTGATGACACCCTGTTGCATCTTGCAGAGGAAGGCCGCCTGACGGAGCCAGAGGTCCTGAGGGCGCAAGTACGCCGTCTCCTCGAAGACCCACGTGGTGTAGAGACTCTAGTCGATGATTTCGCAGCACAATGGTTGAACCTGCGGCGGATTGAGGAAGTGCAGATCAATACGGTGGTATTCCCGGAATACGATCTGGCCTTAATGGAAGCCTTCGAACAGGAAACACAATTGTTTGTCGCGGACACCTTGCGCAGCGATGCCAGCGTGATGGAGTTGCTGGGGGCACGGTATACCTATTTGAACGAGCGTCTAGCAAGACATTACGCAGTGCCCGACGTCTACGGTAGCCGCTTCCGCAAGGTGGCCTTGCCCAATGCCAATCAACGTGGCGGCTTGTTGGCACACGGCGCGCTGCTAACGGTCACGTCCTACCCGGGTCGCACATCGCCGGTGTTGCGAGGTAAATGGCTGCTCGACAATATCCTCGGCACGCCGCCACCGCCACCGCCTGCGAATGTACCGATTCTTCCGGATGCAGAGGACGGACAGCTAGCGACTTCGATTCGCGAACGCCTAGCCCAGCATCGCATAGATCCCATTTGTTCATCGTGCCATAACGTAATCGATCCGCTGGGTTTCGCGTTGGAGAATTTTGACGTCATTGGGGCTTGGCGAGAGTACGATGAAGGGGGTAACGCGGTAGATCCTAACGGTACCTATCCGGGAGGCGTGGAGTTCACGGGTTTTGCGGATCTGCGTGAGTGGATGCTGGAGCGCCCCGAGCGTTTCGCCCACACCTTGACCGAGAAACTGATGACCTATGCGCTGGGCCGCAGAGTTGAGTATTACGATCAACCCGCGATTCGGCAGATTGTGCGCACGGCGGCAGCAGAGAACTACAGCTGGTCGTCACTCATTATAGGCATAGTGGAGAGCCCGCCATTCCTAATGAGTATTACCGCGGACTCTGCCGAGCTAGCGAGTGGAACACAGTAAGCATGAAGTCGTATTGTCCAAAATATTGAGCAAAGTGTTTGGCCATGGAGAACAGTTCAATGAACACTAAAGTACGGACGGTCAACATCGTGACCGGCAAGTCTATCTCTCGGCGAGCGGTCCTGCGCGGCTTGGGCGCCACGCTAGCACTGCCCTTGCTTGATGCCATGACCCCGGCGTTCGCGCAGCCTAGGTCGGTTATCGCGCCCGTGCATCGTTTTCAGACCTTCTACGTACCTAACGGCATGGCCATGGAATACTGGACACCGCCCACGGTGGGCAGAAACTTCGAGTTGACGCCCATTCTCAAACCGCTTGCTCAGTTCAGGCAGCAAATGCTGGTGTTGTCGGGGTTGAAGGCCAATTGGAATATTGCCCACGCAGGTGCCGGCGGATCATTTCTGACCGGTGTTACGGAAGGCGGCAAGAACGAAGTCGATATTCTGGCGGATGTGTCAGTCGACCAAATGCTTGCCAGAGAGTTAGGCAAGCAGACACAGCTATCATCCCTAGAGTTATCCATGGATGCGCCAGCCCATGCGGGTGCATGCACGGTCAATCTTAGCTGTGTGTATACCCATACGCTGTCATGGCGCGGGCAGCGAGAGCCTCTGCCCATGGAGCATAACCCGCGGGCCGTGTTCGAACGCCTCTTTGGCGATAGTGGCAGTACTGGCCAGGCGGCAAGGGAAGCACGTTTCAGTGAGCAAACCAGCATCCTGGATGCGGTATTAGGCAAACTCAATGGGCTGCAGAGCAAACTAGGCGCGCAGGACCGTCATCTCGTCGACGGCTATACGGAATCGATACGCAGTATTGAGCAGCGCATTCAAAAAGCGGAAGAACAGAGCGACATGGAGCTACCCGAACTGATGCAACCAGCCGGCGTGCCTCCGGTGTTCGAAGATCATTTGGCCTTGATGCAAGATCTACAAGTGCTAGCGCTACAAACAGACCTCACTCGTGTGATTACCTTCATGATGAGCAAAGAGCAGAGTGCGCGGCCTTACCCACAGATTGGCGTGCCCGACGCGCATCACCCCTTGTCCCATCACAACAATAACCCCGAACTGATCGAGCGGATGTCGAGAATCAACACTTACCACACGCAGTTATTTGCGAACTACCTCAGCAAGCTCGCCGCCACCCCAGATGGCGACGGCTCATTACTCGATCATATGACGATTCTTTACGGCAGCGGTATTTCCAACAGCACCAATCACTCCGGAGACAATCTGCCAATCCTTCTTCTCGGAGGAGGAAACGGCTGGATGAAGGGTGGACAGCATTTACACTTCCCCAATGAGCCGACCATGGCGGATCTTTTGTTAACGCTCATGGATCAGTACCAATTACCTTTAGATCGTATTGGTGGCAGTTCTGGTCGCCTGTCTCTTGACGGAGCGTCCGCGTAGCGACGGTGAACCCATGTTGAAACGATGGCACTTTTTAGTTCTGATTGGCACTGCAACCCTTTGTTCAGGGGCGGTAGCGCAGCGCGGTATGCCGGAACTAGTTGGAGCCGCAAAAGAAGGCGACTGGTCCCATCTAGCGCAATTATTAGGCGAGAGTGCCCCTGTAAACGCGGTGTACGGGGACGGTAGTACCGCACTGCATTGGGCGAGCTATCACAATAATGTAGAAGCTGTAGAGCAATTACTTAACGCTGGGGCGAATGTGAACGCCAGCACCGATCTTGGCGTCACGCCACTGTGGTTGGCGGCAGAGAACGCCAACGCGGCTTTGGTCGAGACATTGCTGGCTGCAGGCGCTGACGCCAACGTGGCACTGCATAGTGGCGAAACAATCCTCATGACGGCTACGCTAGCTGGAAATGCGGCGGTAGTACGACAGTTGCTGGAGGCGGGTGCGCAACCCAATCACAGGGTTGCTCGCGGCCAGAGTGCGTTGATGTGGGCGGCGGGCCGAGGCTATGGCGATGTTGTGGCCGCCCTCATAGACCATGGCGCCGATGTCCATGCCAGTTCCGAATCCCGAACCCATTACGTAAAGACCGAAAAGCCCCAAGACAGCCCACCGGACTACAAGGTCTGGGTGGAAGATGGTGGCAACACACCCTTGATGTTCGCGGCCAGGTCAGGTGACTTGCACTCTGTGCAATCGCTGATAAACGCCGGCAGTGATGTGAATGAGGTTTCCGCGTTCGGCACAAGCCCAGCCATTATGGCGACACACTCTGGCAATGTCGCTACCTTGTCTGCACTACTGGAGGCGGGTGCAAATCCAAATTCTGACGTCAGTGGCCACACAGCCTTGCACGTGGCCGTCCTGCGCGGCAATAACGATGCCGTCAAGGCGCTCCTCGATCATGGCGCCACAGTTAACGCGAAAGTCGAACGCGCATCTCCGACGCGGCGTCAGTCCGAGGATTACCATTTCCACGAGACCTTTGTCGGCGCTACTCCGCTATGGCTTGCCGCTCGTTTCCAAGAGCCAGACATTATGGCCACCTTGTTGGCACACGGGGCAGATCCTAAGGTAGTGAACAATGTTCGCTACCCCGCGTTGACGCGCGATGGGCAGCCCACAGTGGTCAGTGAAGGCGATATCTCCATTTTGATGGCAGCACTTGGCATGGGTAACCGTCGTCTGGCTGTTAGTTGGGGGACCGAAGAGCGTCGGGCTGGTCGCATCGACAAAGACATCGAGGCGCTGATCTACAGCACTGCTAAGCTCGCGATTGCGGCTGGTGCAGAGCTAGATCTGACTGACGCGTCGCAACAAAGTGCGCTGAGTACTGCAAAGAGTCGGCGCTATGAATCCGTGCAGCGTTTGTTGAGAGAAGCAGGCGCAGCAGAGGTGCCGTAAGACATGGGGTGAGTAGCACTATCCCGATTGTGATTGCTTTTTGATCGCCAGCGCTTACTCACAAGGTAAGCATGCTGGTGGCTAATAACAAGAATAAACTAGAGGAGTACAAGATGAACATCCGTCATCTGCTGATTGCAGTAGTAACCGTTCCGTTAATGTACTCGGCGTCTGTGATTGCGCAGTCGCACGATGCCAGTATCGCGAACCATCAACCGCATTATTATGACGCGCAGGAATTTGGGATTGACCCCAAGAACGTGACCTTTCATAAAGACATTCAGCCGATTCTGCAAAAGAGCTGCCAGAATTGTCATCGCGCTGGTGGCGGTGGTCCCATGTCCCTCATTTCCTACGATGAGGTTAAACCCTGGGCTCCAGTGATTCGTTATCGAACGGCCATTAGAGATCGCCTTGGCGCTATGCCTCCTTTCTTCGCCGAGAAAGATATCGGCATTATTCAATTTAAGAATGATTATTCTCTCACCGACTTGGATCTCGCCTTAATTCAGGCATGGGTGGACAACGAGTCGGTGGAGGGCAACCCTGCCGATGCGCCGCCTGCGCTAGTGTTCAATGAATCCAATGATTGGACTATTGGCACGCCGGATCTTGTGCTGCGTTCCGCAGATTTAACTCGCCCTGCGGTGGGCTCAGATTGGTGGGGCGATGTTGGCCTAATACCCACTGGGCTAACTGAAGATCGCTACGTTGCGGCAATTCAGGTGCGCGAAGTGAACGACATCCCAGTGGATGCGAGCAATACCACTGTTGGTGGGCGTTATATTTTCCATCACCTGACCTATACCAGCGGCGTGTTGAGTGAAGAGGGAACAGCTATCCTAGCGGATGACGTGGTCAGCTGGCCCATCCATGAAGTAGGGCGTAATCCTGATATTTTTCCAGAGAAGGCAGGCCGCTTGCTACATGCCAACTCTGCACTGCATCTTGAAGCAGCACACCTGCATTCCAATGGTCGAGAAACTACTGGTTATCTGGAATTCGGCATTGTGTTCTTCCCGCGTGACTATAAGCCACAATATAGTCGACGTGGCCCCAGAACAGGCAATGGTATCGACATAGACATCGTGCCCAACAAAGCCAACCAAGAAGTGCACAACTACGTGGTGTTGCAAGAGCACACTAAGATAATTGCGTTCGAGCCTCACCTTCATGCGCCTGGCGTAAGAATGTGTATGGAGGCCATCTGGGGGCATAATCAGTTCACACTGAACTGTGTGGGCTATGACCACAATTGGGTAAAACAGTACGTGTACGAAGACGACTATGCGCCTCTGCTGCCAAAGGGCACCATATTGCATACCATTGGGTATCTTGACACGACTGCTGCCAACCCGAATCTCGCCGATCCGCGCAACTGGGCAGGTGGTGGCCGACGCTCCGTGTCGAATATGTTTATCGATCTGGGTTACTCGGTATCGCTAACCGAAGAGCAGTTTCAGGCTGAGATGGCAACCCGTCGTGAACGCTTGAAAGACAAGAATGATTACGACATTGCCTGCCCTTTATGCTGGGCTCCCGTCGTTACAGCTCCGACTAATACGGTTGCACAGGAGGCGAACCCATAATGGTTGTTAGAAGTAATGTAAAAAAAGTAACTGCGTTGTCCTTGCTGTTGATGTTCGTTGCGAGCCTTTTGTTCTCGACGATGGCTCAGGCACAAGTGGTGTTCATGCAGCTGCGGGATCAGAACATCTCGCCGGCCTTCGAAGGCTGGTGGGAGAATGAGGATGGATCCTACAAACTGTTCTTCGGTTATATGAATGCCAATTGGGCACAGGAGCTCGATATTCCGATAGGCCCTGATAATTACTTCGCGTTGTCGGGGCCTGGGGAACAAGATGATCTGAGTAAAGACTTCTACAGTTTCGCCAACGCCGACTATGGGCAACCGACGCATTTTTATCCGCGTCGCAATCCTTTCCTGTTCACTGTTGACGTGCCTGCCGACTTTGGCAAGCAAGAGCTGGTGTGGACCTTAACTAGCAAAGGCAAAGTGCACCGTGCATATGCCACCTTGAAGTACGATTACATGATCGATCCGCAGGTAATCTCTACCGAGGTTGGTGGCGACTATGGCAGTCTCGCAGATTCATTGCGTACGAATATTTCGCCGGAGTTAAAAGTGGAAGGGGAGACTCGCCGCACAGTGCGCGCAGGGCAAACACTTTCCTTAGCGGCGGTTGCCAACGATCCGGATAATTTGCCAGCTCACAGGGGCAACCGTTTGCCGAGTACACCAGATCAACTGTATAGGCCGCCATCCTCTATCGTGGCCATTAGCGGTCCCGGTCTGCGGTTTTCGTGGTCAGTGTATAGAGGGCCTGCGCAGAAAGTGAGCTTTATGCCCGAGCAGTTCAAGACTTGGACAGATACCCGAGTCTACAGCAACTCGCCATGGTCTCCGCCCTATCAGATACCCGAGATACCTGCGGATAATCGCTGGGAAACCGAGGTAACGTTCGCTGAACCGGGGGAGTATGTCTTGCGTGGCATCGCCAGTGATGGTTCTATGTTCACGTATGAGAATATCTACATCACTGTAGTGGAGTAGAGGAAAGTAAGCAGTTGCCACCTATTGCGTGTGGCAACTGCTTAGTCCTGCGGTTGAATCGCTTTGGCTTAACGCTACTGCACTACAGGAGTGGCGCGATACTCCGCATCAGTGACAGGCTCAAGCCAATTCACCTCGCCCTCATAAATTGTTAGTTGTAAGGCATCTTCGTCCGGGTGGGCTCCGTGCCAGTGCTCCACACCCTCTGGCGTCCAGAAGGGTTTGCCTGGGCCGTATTGGCGCACCACGCCGCCACGGTCTTGCGCCAAGCCTCTGCCCTCTTCAATCATGAGCAGTTGACCCCACGAGTGCGAATGCCAGTTGGATCTTACGCCCGCTGGAAATAACAAGCGCGCTGTCTGCACTGCCTCGCTATCATGCACTTGTGGGTTGCCTCCCATGAAGCGGCTCTGTTGCTGTGCAAAAGTGTTGCTTGAGTCTGACCCCACGAGGATCCAGCCAAAGGCTATTGTCGACGCAATGCCAATGAATATTTCTTTCTTCGTTGCTTTGTTTTTATTGCTAATCATTGAGGGTGCCTTCCTTTGTGATTTTAATTTTTTAGAATCTCCACCAATCCTCACCAGTGTAGCAAGAGTCTTAACTAGAATTCATCCTCTGGCCATTCAGCATTACTAAATTTCTTTAATTTTTGATTCTGCAAAATTTAGACAGCTCCCCTCATATTCTGCTACAGTCTTGGCAAATAATAAGAACGCAGAATCAATAATGTTGCGACTTCATCCGCTCTGCTTAAGATTACTCTGTTTTATTTTCTCTCTCTTCGCGCCTATCGTGGTGTCCGCGCAGAACGCCAATCCGTTCATCGGTGATATTGGCTCTATTCGCGTGGGCGGCGCATTATTTGGTGCGCGCTGTGCCACCTGCCATGGTGCCGACGCGAAAGGGATTGTAGCGCCAGACTTGACCCAGCTGTGGGCCGCAGGCGTCGAAGACTATCGCGTGTTCCAAATTGTGAAAGAAGGTGTTCCGGGCAGCATCATGCCGTCGAGTCCTGCGCCGGACAATGAGCTGTGGGCGATAGTGGCCTACCTGCGTAGTATCAGTACCGTCGCGGTAGAGATAGACCCCAATGCGGACCTAGCGCGCGGGGAGAGCCTCTTTAAATCCGAGTGCGCCACTTGTCACCGCGTGAATGGACAAGGCGGCAGTATGGGGCCTGACTTAAGCCGCATCGCAGCCATTCGCTCGCAAGATTTGCTCACTAGTGCCATGCGCGATCCAAGTGCGTTGATAGGCTCGCGCTATAAAACCGTAGCCTTAGTCTTAAATGATGGCACCGAAGTTCGCGGCACTATAAAAAGCGAGGACGCCTTTTCTATTCAGATCATGAACACGGAGCAACAACTGCGTGCTTACCGCCTATCCCAGGTGCGCGAGCTCGTTCGAGAAACGCAATCGCTTATGCCGGTATATGACGCTGGCGCTTTAAGTGAAGAAGATCTGCACAATATTTTGGGATACTTGGTGAATGTCGCGACAGCCAACTAAAGGGAAGCGCTTATCTATGTCAGCTGTATTTCTACGCAATCTAGTAGTGGCATCAACACTCCTCGTATTGCACTCCAATATTGGGCATGCACAGAACGCCAGCAGTGGCGTTAGTTATCCGGACATCTTCGCGGGATTAACTAAGCCGGATCAGTGGCCCACGTTCTCCGGCGATTACACTGGCCAGCGTCACAGCCCCCTCACGCAGATAACGCCAGAAAACGTAGAGAACCTGGTGTCTACTTGGACCTTTCAGACCGGCACGACCACGCGTGGACGCGGCTTCGAAACCACGCCCTTGCTGATAGACGGTAACCTCTATGTCACTGGTTCCAATAACTATGCGTGGGCTATCGATGCTAAAACTGGGCGATCTTTTTGGGAGTACCGTCGCGACTTGCCTGACAATCTTACCTATGGTGCCACAGTGCCGGTCAACCGTGGTTTCGGAATGCTCGGTGAGAGTCTGTTCATGGTTACGCTCGACGCTCATTTACTGTCCTTGGATCGGCGCACAGGCGAGGTGCTATGGGATATCGAACTGGCCGATTACCGTATTGGTTATTCTGCAACCTTGGCCCCGCTTGTTATCGATGGCAAAGTGATTGTCGGCATCTCCGGCGGCGAGTATGCGACCCGAGGCTTTATCGACGCCTATAACCCCGAAACAGGTGAGCGGCTATGGCGATTCAATACGGTGCCGAACCCGGGTGAGCCCGGCAGTGAGACTTGGCCCGATGACCCGGATGTGTTGGCCCGTGGCGGCGGCGGTACTTGGATGACGGGTAGTTATGATCCAGAGTTGGACTTGCTGTACTGGGGCACCGGTAATCCGAACCCGGACTACTATGGAGATGAGAGGCCTGGCGATAACCTCTACACTAACTCTATTGTGGCGCTGGATGCCCAAAGCGGCGAGCTGCGTTGGCATTATCAATTTACCCCACACGATCTCAACGACTGGGATTCGAATCATGTGCCAGTGCTGGCCGATATCGACTGGCAAGGTTCGCCACGTAAAGTGGTGATGGTGGCGAATCGCAATGGTTTCTTCTACGTGCTCGATAGAGTGAGCGGCGAGTTCTTGCTTGGGAAGCCTTTTACAGGCACTAGCTGGGCCCGAGAGATTGGCAGTGATGGCCGCCCTATTGTGCTAAACGACGGGAGTAAGGGTTGTGTTCCAGACCCGTGGGGCGGCACTAACTTCTTCCCGCCTTCTTTCGATCCGAAACTGGAATGGCTATTTCTTAACGTGAGGGAGACCTGTGCAACCTATGTTCCTCAGGCGCCAGAGCTGATTTCAGGGCAGGCCTCTTTCGGTGGAATAGTCTCTGTCGATCGGAGCGAGGAGTACGGAGCGCTGCGAGCATTGAACGTGAAAACCGGAGAGGCACAATGGGAGTTTCGCTACCCTTCCGCGACCTTTGGTGGGGTCATGAGCACAGCCTCTGGCATAGTCTTTGCGGGCGACCACGAAGGCAACTTCATGGCTTTCAGGTCTGCGACTGGTGAAAACCTCTGGCATTACCAGACTGGGTCGAGAATCTGGGGAGCCGCAGCGATGACCTATATGCTCGAAGGTAGGCAATATGTGTTGATTGCATCTGGCACTACGCTATTAGCCTTTGCACTACATGCGAGCGCGCAGCTCTGAGTGCCTTCAACGAATAATCATGGGGCGGCCAGCCGCAGGAGGAGCCTGTAGTGATTCTCTGGACTGGAACCGCTCCGATTGTTCCATCTCGGACATGGCCGGACCACCCTGATTGAAGATGCCTCCACGCAGGGCAAAGATGGTATAGCGCATCTGGTCTTCTAGTTCGTTTTCCTTGTCTATAAATTGCGCGGTGATGGCTTCGATGCTAGCCATTCTATCGATCGCATCTGGGTGGGCCAGAATATCCCCAATGACAATGCGGAGCATGGCGATATTATCCACTATCATCGCCGCAGCAGGATGGCGCGAGAATACAGTGGGTGCGATTGCGGGCATGGTAGGGATGTCAGTAGGTAAGTTCACAAAGCTGCCGTGAGCGCGCTGAATCTTATCGGCGAAGCGTGTTAGCAGACTTTCCAGCGCTTGATGGCGTAACTCTGCATCTGTGTCAGTGAGCAAGAGGGTTTCCAGTGTAGCCAAATACAGCCATTGCGACGACCATAGCAAACCGCTGAACTGTGGAAAGCCCACACGAAAAGCATAGGCAAACTGATGCTTCGATAATAAATTGGACGATTTCGGGTGTGCTGCAACGGAGTGCTCGTGTTCACTTAAGTAGTCTTGCACGGCCTTGTCGACCTCTGCACTTTTATCTGCGAACGCTTCGTTAGTGTAAATCGCTAATAGCTTTTCATTGAACTGGCGTCCCTTTTCTAGGACTGCAATTGTTAGCGGGGGAAGAATGCCGCTATCGCCCAATGCTGTGTTGCTCGTCTGAGGTGCTCGTTCGCGATACAGCGTGGCCACAAGCCCCGGTGTTGCTCTGCTCTCGAATACCCGGAAAGGGCCGAGCATTGCCAAATGATTACCCGGGGAGTGATAGTGGGAGGCTGGTGCCTGAGCCAGTTCGAGTAAAGACTCGCGAAGAAGACCCTTTCCCGAGATCGAATCGGGCGAAGAATTAGTAAAGAGCACTTCTTCAAAGATCGTGCTTTGTACGATCTCGAAAGCGTCTAGATAGTGCTTAACTCCCACCAGCTCGCTCGGTAGCGCGGTATCCAATGGTTGCGCATTTGAGGTGATCGAAACTACTACCAAGGCCCACAAGTGGACCCGTAGAATTCGCATCAGTGTCTGTTTAGTAGTGACAAGCCCCACGGTACTTATCTCGTTAGAGTGATATTCGTTTGTGCCTCAAGATAACGGAAGTCGATACATCAAAGCCACCCGTGATTTGCTAAATCAGTTCGCAGTAAATATTGCAGCCATGGCATCTCGATCTAGTAGCTCGCCGCGCAAGTATACTTGGTGAATTTTTTGTGTGTTACGGATGTCATCCAGAGGATTCTCGTCGAGTATCAACAAGTCTGCACTAAACCCTGGCTTAATTTGTCCTGCGTCTTCCAAGCCTAGCACTCTGGCAGCCACGCTGGTAGCCGCGGCAATGGCTTGTGCAGTGCTCATTCCGTGTCTTACGAATATCTCCAATTCTTTATGCCCTGTATAGCCGAAGGGGTGGTAGGGAACAGCGCCGGCATCGGTGCCAAGCACGACATCGACGTTTGCATTGCGCATATAGTCAAAACTGTTATGTAGGGTTTGCTCTAGCTGCGGGTTTCTCTCTGGCAGAGCTTGGCGTTGTGCTGAAGCCGAAAGTCGTTCCGCAACATTTGCTTGTAGGGACTGCGCTAGAAATTCGTCGTCACCTATTGCCTCTCTGCGTAGTTCAGACAAGCCTAGGTTTGGGACGATGAACACATCGTGCTGCTTAACGGCATTCGCGATCTGTTCAGTAAACCCCTCTTCTAATCTCCCATGCAGAAATCCGCGTGTTCCCGCGTCAATCAGGTCGAGCATATCTTCTGCAAATTGTTGATGCACGACAGCACCTAAGCCAAGTCGATTGGCCTCTGCTATGGCGGCTCGGTAGATCTCTGGTCGCAGTTTTTCCTGCGAACCGCCGCGATCATCGACCCAGAGCTTGATAAAAGGGATATGCAGTGCCGCGACCTCTTGCACCGCTTCGCGGGCTTGTTCGGGACTCTCTAGCCCGCGCAAGATGGTATTGCCGGTTTGCCTTTCTACTTCGAGCGCCTCTACCAGAAACTGATTGTTAGGCCCTTGTCCGGGAGGTGCCATTCCGGCTGCGAACACAAACCGCGCTCCACCCACTTCGCCGCTGGCCTGTAATCTTTGTAACTCTAGAGCAAAAGCGTCTGGGTCGCTGCCGGCAGAAAAAACAGCACCAAACCCGTAGTAGGCATAACGATTCAAATGATCAACAAGGTTGTCGAGGTTGTAATTTTGCGCGCCCCAACTATTAGCTCCCTCATAGCCCAAATGAGCGTGCGCATCAATCATGGCGGGCATAATTGTTTTCCCAGTGAGATCAACTCGTCGGGTGCCAATGGGAATAGCCATCTCTGCACTCTGCCCGACCGCCGCTATCGTATCGCCGCGCAATAATAACGACGCGTCAGAGAGCACCGGGCCGTCGCCGACGATCACTCGAAGATGTTCAAGTAGTAAGTATTCTTCAGAGGCACTTTGTGCCATCGCACCGAGGCCGAACATCAACGTTGACATCAGCACAGCGGTTCTAGTGAAGCAGTTTGCACAGCTTAGTTTCATTAGAGCTGGCTCCTTTTTCTTAGCGAGTTGTAAGAATCAAGCATCTTGCGGCATTTAAAGTTTTTATTATTTACAGTGCGACTTGAGAAACACAGCGATTTTATTCAGTGAGTCGATCGCCTGTTCTAGCTTTAGATTTATCTGCCATACATGCCACATTCTTGGGTATATTTCGAGACTGACATCAACCCCAGCGGCAGCGGCGATTGCATTGATGCGTATGGCATCGTCTTTGAGAACTTCGTCTTCACCGGCATGAATCAACAGTGGCGGCAGTCCATGCCAGTCACCACATAGGGGCGAGACGAGAGGGTTGTGAGGATCGCTTTGTCCCACATAGGACTCTCGGTAGAATTTGCGAGCCTTGGGATGCAGGAGGATGTCTTGCGCCGTGTTGTCGCGCACTGTGAGATCGCCACTTGGGGAGAGACAGGCAGCCGCGCACGGCATGGGGTCGCCGCTATCGCGTAGGGACATCAGAGTAGACAGAGTAAGATTGCCGCCTGCCGAGTCACCTGCGATGACGATATTGTTAGCGGCATAACCTTGTTGCAGCAACCAACGATATGCCGTGACACAGTCATCGAGAGGGGCAGGGAATGGGTGGCGTGGTGCCACCCTATAATCGACCATTAGCGTTTGCATTTCTGTCTTGCGCGCCAAGTAGGCACCCATAAGGAGGTGGTTGGGCGTTTGCGGAATCACGAAGCCACCGCCGTGCAAATAAAGCAGTACGCGATCGGTTGATGCGCCATCTGGAATTAGCCAGTCGCAAGCGACTCCGTTCGCCGCTATGGAGCTGCGTTTGATATCGGCGGGTAGCTGAACTCTGCTAACTGCCTTCTTGAGTAAAGGATACATAATCGACAATGGCGTATAGACCTGCATCAGTCGGATTATAGGCAGGCGCGCCCGAATTTTGCGCTCGATCGCAGAAATTTCTACCGAGTTTGGCGGTGTCGTTGATTGCTTATTGATTTTGTATCTCCCCCGAGTGCGCAATATATAAGCCCTTATCATCGCGTGAATGACAGCATAGACGAAGCCTTTTCTAAAGTCGCTGTTATCCAAGTAAGCCTTAGTAAGAGGGCTAGCTGTAGATTTTGCGGATGGAACTAGTTAAGTTGTCCTTACCCGAAATAGTCTCACACGCTGGAGATCATGCTAACACTTTCATCTATCATCTGGACTGCAATTGCCGTCTCTCTCATAAGCTTCTGGTGGCAGGGGGATATGATTAAGACTCTTGCCCTACAGTATCTTGACCAGCATTTTCGTCAACAGGACCTGCAGCTGTTAGATCAGACTATTGTGCTTAAAGGCGTGTGGCCACGCCGCGGCGATTCTGGTTCTCTGCAACTGCGTAGACGCTATCGGTTCGAATTCACCTCCACAGGGGAAGAGCGCTATAAGGGCATGATCGAACTAAGTGGGCGTCGGCTGCAGCGCATCGAGCTTGAGCCGCATCTAATGCCAGACACTCAGGACCGTCTGCACTAGTTCTGTTCTTTAGCGACCGACGACCTTAGCGCTGGGTAGTAGACGAGCAACGCGAAGGCTCTTGCCACTACGTAAATAATCATCGCCCACCACAGGCCACTTACTCCGTATCGTTCTGCCAGCCACCACCATGCACACAAGAAGACCGCGACCGACATGAATGCGGCATTGCGCATCTGCCCGGTGCGCGAAACGCCTATAAAGATGCCATCGAGTTGGAATGCCCCAAACGAGCAGAAGATGTAGATGGCGGCGAGGAATAGCATGTCGCCGGCGGCCGCGCGCACCGACTCGAGATCGGTCAGTAGCGCCACGGCATACTCGCCGAACAGCCAAATCAACAGTGCGAGGATCGTCGCGGATACCCCCGCCAAGACGGTGGAGCGTTTGATGGCGAGGTCGAAGTGCAGGCGGTCCCTTGCGCCAACCGCTTTGCCCACCAGGGCCTCGACGACAAAAGCATAGCCATCGAGAAAAAACGCGGCGAAGGAGATGAGTTGCATCAGAATATGGTTGGCCGCGAGTACCACGCCGCTATAGATAGCGCTCTGATTGATGAAGAAGCTAAACGAGAAGATCATCAGTAATGTGCGAATCATGATGTCTGCATTCGCCGCTAGTGTTTTCTTCAGCGCTACAGCATCGAGTATGCGCGCTTTGGGCCAGAAGCTAGCGCCAAGAGTATTGCGTCTTACCAGCTCGCGATAGATAAGCGTGCCGGCGAAAAGCAGCGCACTCCACTCCGCAATCACGGTGCCAAAGGCAATGCCCTCGACGCCCCATCCCAGCACGCCAGCGAAGAGCACATCTAGGGTGATGTTCAATCCGTTCATTGCGAGTTGCACAATTAACAGAGCCTTGCTGTTGCCCATGCCTATCAATAAGCCCATCAAGGCGAAATTGGCCAGTGTGGCAGGCGCGCCCCAGATCCTGATCGAGAAGTATTGCTGCGCCAGAGCTTCCATCTGCTCGCCGCCACTGAGCAGTGAGAATGCAGTGCTAGAGATTGGCCATTGCAGCAGAATCAGGAGAATGCCGAGCGTACCGCCGAGTAGGAGAGAGCGGCCTAATACCGCTCGCACTTCCTCTTCATTGCCAGCTCCTACTGCCTGGGCGGTGAACCCCGTAGTGCCCATGCGCAGGAAGCCAAAGCTCCAATACACAAAAGAGAATATCAGCGCGCCAAGCGCAATCGCACCAAGGTCGGCGACGGTGCCCACATTGCCGATCACAGCGGTATCCACCAATCCCAGCAGGGGAACCGCGGCATTAGCTAAAATAATCGGCCAAGACTTGCGAAGGATAAAGCCGTAACTGATGGATTCAGTGTTCGTCATAGTTAAGAGCGGTTAGAGGGAAAACAGTGAACTGTAGCCTATGCACTGCTAACATGCGAACGCGAACTAAATTGGAGAAACGAGAGCAATGATCAAATTACATCACCTGCGTATTGGACGTTCTATATTTACTGTATGGCAGCTCGAAGAGCTAGGCGCAGAGTATGATTTGGAGGTTTACATTCGTGATCCCAAAACCATGCGGGCCCCGGAATCGCTGCAGGCAGTTCATCCCCTTGGAAAATCGCCGGTCATTGATGATGAAGGACTAATTCTCTCGGAATCTAGCGCTATAACAAGCTATCTATTAGAGAAGTTCGATACAGATAACCGCTTTGCGCCACCACGCTCTGAAATTGCGGACTGGGCGAAGTTTACACAGTGGTTGCACTATCCCGAGGGCTCCGTATTTTTGCCCTTGCTCGTGAAAATGTTGCTCATGCGCTCGGATCAAGCACACGCCACTTTCGAGGGCTATAGCCAGAAGGAGATCCCGCTGCATTTCGAGTACATTGCGAACCAGCTCGGAGACTCACCCTATATCCTAGGCAATGACTTCACCGCCGCCGACTTTGGCGTAACTTATGTCGTCTCGCTCGCCGAGCGTCTCGGGCAGCTTAAGTCTTGGCCCACCCTGCAAGCCTACCTCGCTCGCAATCTGGCTAGGCCCGCGTATGTGCGTGCACTAGAGCGTGCCGTAGAGTAGGGTCACGGCGACGGCCGCTTTAATCGGCTAACAGGAACTGGAGTAAGCGCTTTTGTCGAAGTTCGAATTCATAATGATGTTTGTCTCCGTTGTGGTCGCTTTCGCCATGGCGGAGTTGCTGATGGGCTGGGGCAAGATCATCCGAGCACGCAGTCGCGTCAAGCACCCCTGGCTACTAGCTGGCTGGTCGTTCTGGCTGTTGATTATTATCACCTACCACTACTTAGGGTTCTGGGAGTATCAGGCTTACAACTTCACTAAAGTAGCGCCCATGGTGTTATTCCTGGCGGCGCCGGTAATGATGGTGCTGCTGACCTTCGTGCTAACTCCAGACCTGCGTTACTACCAGAAGATGGATCTTGAGGAGCATTATTTCGAGACTAAGAACTGGTTTTTCTGCATGGTGATCATCTTCCTAATTCTGTCGCGAGCATCAGACCCATTGCTGCCCGATTTTGCTGAGACCTGGATGGGCCGCTCGGCGGGCACATTGCTTGTCACCCTGTCGGTTATCTGGCTACTGTTTACCAATAATCGAGCCGTACATTACGCACTTATGTGGTTCAACCTAGCCTACCTGATTCTGGTAGCGAGCTTCATCCCAGTGACCGGCATGACCGCCTTCTGATCAAAGGGGTCAGAGTAATTTGATTTATATTTTTCTGCCCAATTGAGCGGTCTGCCCCTTGATTGTAAGGCTTCACGAGGAACCCTCCATGAGCGACAAGATTAAGCTGGATATCATATCCGACGTGGTGTGCCCCTGGTGCATCGTTGGTTACAAGCACTTAGAGGCCGCCATCAATGAGCTAGGCCTGCAAGACAGGGTGGAGATCGAATGGCAACCCTTCGAGCTGAACTCCGACATGCCGCCGGAAGGCGAAGAGCTGCGCGCCCACGTGTTGCGCAAATACGGCGCCCAGCGCGAAGACAGCGATAAAGCCCGAGCCCACATTAGTGCCCTCGGGGCAGAATATGGGTTCGAGTTCGACTACTTCGACGGAATGAAGATAGTGAACACCCGCGACGCCCATGTATTGCTGGATTACGCTCACGAGCAAGGCTTGCAGAATCAGCTAAAGCAACGCCTGTTTGCGGCTTTCTTTACGGAGCATAAAGATGTCTCTGATCGCGCCGTTCTGCTGGCAGAGGCGCAAAACCTAGGCCTAGATACTGCCGCTGCGACATTAGCCTTAGATGACAGCGAGCGCCGCAGCCGCGTGGTGAGCCAAGAGCAGCAATGGCAGCGACAGGGCGTCTCGGGGGTGCCAACGGTAATCTTCAACCGCCGTAGCGCTATGACTGGTGCGCAACCCCAAGCCACATACAAAGAAGTGTTGCAGGAGTTGGCTGGGCTGTAATCAGTAAGTTCAACGCAAGTTTAGTCCTTACTTTACTTCCTTATTGTCGAGGGCGTAGTATCTAATACCACGAAACTCGTGGTTTTTCGATCAAGGAGTAGAGAATGATTCGCAAAATTCTATTGCCGATTATTGTAACTGCACTCGCCCCATCAGCATTCGCGGACACGGAATTCGAAGATAGTGTCCCGCTAGACCTCGTCAAAGCCTTAGTTGGCAATACCCCTTATGGCGAGTCTAGAATCTTCTCCGACTTGGCCAGCAGCTTTCCCCGCCTTGATATCCCAAACGACCTAGAGCTAATGGGTAGTATCGAGCGCGGCTTTGGCGTGGCGGCGGTTTACCGCACTGAACTTTCAGTCAATCGAACCGAAGCAGTGCTGCACGATGCGTTTCTACAAGCTGAGTATATAGAGTTCGAATTGCCTAGCTTGGCAAGTTCGGAAAATGGCTTTGTAAGCGCATTGGTGAATGCGCCTTTTCGGTATAAGCGTTATTGCCATGATAGTTTTGGCTTCCTCACATCTACCTTCAATTCAAGCGCTCAGAACGCGGTTGTAACTCTTTCGTCCACTCCCCCTAATGATAACCGTAGCTGCGCAGATCAACTGGCAGAGCAGCAGCAACAACTGGGGCGAAGGGTTGGCGGTCCGGCTGGACTTCAGCAATATTTGCCAAGGATGGAGCTGCCAGTAACGGAGGTTCGAAGATCTGGACCCTACTTTGGGTTGGGTGGAATGTCAGGCTCCAGTAACTCAATCGAAGTTAAAGCGAACGTAAACGTAGATTTGAACATCGACGCGTTGTTTGACCACTTCGCAGGGCAAATTGTGACACAGGGCTGGGTGCTTGATACTCGAAATATGGGCACTTCTAGTGCAATAGGGAATTGGACGCGCAGTCCCGAGCCGGGCACAGACCTTATTGGAACCCTCACGATTCTAAAGACTGGCGACGAGTCGTTTGAGTTGAAGTTTCAATTGACCTCGACTGGCGCCAATAACAACTCCGGGCAGCAGTTTTTTCGTGGTATTTGAGATTCGTTGAGACCGTCCGCAGAGTGAACGAAAAAGTCAGTTAACTGCGTCTTTAATATAGACCTAGAGCGGGTTTGATAGAGTTGTCTTGTTACGGTTAGCGAAAAGCATAGAAAGTGTGGCGGCGCGTGCTATGTATGCAGTCCGATCATTGTGTCTAAGTGTAACGCGGCTGCTGAAATAGCTACCGAAATTGTCCTTAAAACCTACTTTTTTCAAATTAATTAGGACTTGGTTTTAGATTTAGGTAATTTATACAAAGACTTGTTCGGTGGCTGGGGGGCGTCGAAGAAAAACAGTTATTTGAGAGTCCGCTCCCAATACTAATAATAAGGTTGGACGCCATGTTACCCAAAGATAGCAATAGGACAGACAATTCCACTGAACCCATACCAGTATTGAGATTGCTCGATTGGCTAGTGGATGGTGACACCTGTACGCTGAAGCACCGAATTTCGAAAAAAGTAGTCAATATCACTCCGCGAGGGATGGAGGTATTGATGTACCTCATCAATCACCCCGCACGGGTAGTCAGCGCCAATGAGTTGCTCGATCTGTTTTGGAGTCGTTCTGTTCAAGCTGACCATGCTGTCCACAAAATAATAGCGGAGTTGCGTTCCGCGCTACAAGATAAACCTTGCCACCCCTTCTACATTAAAACCTACCCAAAGCGTGGCTATGCATTGATTGCGAAGCCCCAGTACATAACCCCAGTTATAGAATCTCGTACCGAATCTCCAACTACGCAAGAAAAAGGCTATTTCGCCAAGTATTTTGCCGCAACATCTGCCCTTGTATGTTCCACGGTGGCTGCCTTCCTGCTGGGTATGTTCTATTTCCCAGCTACCGAACCTGGAGACGCGATTCAAAAGAAGCTACTAGTGCTTCCCTTTGAATCCGTCAACGTAGAGCAGGGTGAGCTGTATTTATCGAACCAAATGCTAGGAAGCCTCGTCTCCCAGTTGTCTAGGCTTCCGAATGCCCAGATTATGGTGGTTCAGGGGGAGCTAAGTGAACATCAAAATACCGATTACGTACTCGCAGGTAATATTCAGCAGGACAATAGTCAGTATCGTGTACAAGTGAATCTTAGCGATGCAAGAAGTGATGCAATTCTATTCTCAGACCGATTCACTCTCTCGTCTGGTGGCATTTTTGAGATCCAGGACGAAATGGTCCAACACGTCGCATCGGCGCTACGCATTTTTCTCGATGACAATCTTCGCCGTAGTATGCTGGATTGGGGTACGGCCAGTACGCAGGCATACGATGCGTTCGTCAAGGCCGAACACTTTGCGAAAGAATCCAATCACGTTAGCTTCAGAGCGTCGATAGAAAACTACCAACTCGCTATTGAGCAGGATCCGGATTTTACGAACGCTTATCTTGGCTTAGCCACAGTAGCCACTAAAATGGCTTTATATAGCCTTTCGGAAACAAACTTGGAAATGCGTGAGTTAGTAAACTTTGCCTTGCGTGAACTACTGCGGCTAGACCCGAACTCACAAAGTACAATAGCAACGCAACTGCTTGCGCTGCGTGTCGAAGGCAATAATCACCATCTAATCGAGGAAAGATTGCGTGAGCTGATTCTGGCGGGTAATCCTCCAAGCTTCTCAATGTCGCTATATTCAACTTTGCTGCACAGCTCCAAACTATTTCAAGAAGCTGCGCAATTCTTAGTGAAAATTCCGAATGAAGTGGCATTTAAGGTCTCGCCAGATTCAACTTGGGATTACCGAAGTTATGTGGAGACACCGGAAAGCCTAATTTCAATTAAGAAAAGAGAACTACTGGAACGTCCCGATCATCTTGGTGTTTTAGCGGCGTTATCTCGGAGTTACGCATTCACTGGGAATCTAGAGAAAGCAAACTTCTATCTAGAAAGAATGTTCAAACTGGATGCGGAAGGGCCCTTCACGATGTTCACTCAAGTGATTGTAAGTGCGCTTTATTGTAGCTCTTTTCCAGAGGGCGATACTTTCGAAGCAGTGAACTCAAACAATCCGGATTTCAATTTCAGCCTTGGTGCAAAACAATTTATTCTTGGGAATGTCAATGGCGGCATTGAGAGGTGGAGTAATCTTAATCCATCGGAGACGCGGCTCTTGTTTAGTTGGCTCAGCAACGTTGAGCCATTTTTTCCCAATGAAGTTCTACAGGATCTTCGTTATGGGAATTTGCTTGAAAGCCTAGGTATTGGAAAAAGCTGGCAACGACAATTAATGCAAGGTGTCAGTGAAATGTCGAACATCACTGGTGTCGCACTGCACGAGCAATCAAAGTCAGCTTTCATTTCGAATAATAGGCTTGTCCACAACAATTTATGGGGTCAAAGCGTGAGTGATAGTCCAAATAGCTTCCCCAGTCCCTCATTAGCCTGCAGTAGTTTGTCTTCAAATTCTTAATTAACTCTAGAATCTCCCTATAACACCTTCTCTAACTTTCGCATTCATCGAAGTGGGTTAATGCTATAGCGAATCAATGCGCTAGGTATCTAGCGAGGAGGTATTTTGAACATTTTTGGGAGGAATTGATGTGGTATCTCAAGCACTCTTGTTTCGTCCTCGTGATAATTCCATTTAGGAATTTGTTCTATCACAGGTGCGAGAGGGGATCATGTGGGTGGTCCTTTATCGCGACACACTTGTACATAGGTTTGTTGAAGTTAGGTGCTAGGTCCTACATTTAGCAGTCTGGTACAAGGCTACACTCTGAATTGTTCTCTCCTTTTCAATCAGAGCAATAAACAGGTGGAGGAGGAATTCTCCATCTGTTTATTTCCAACCACATCACTAAGCAATTCACTTATCTCGTGGAGGTCGAGAAGCGAGCGAGATTGATGTCAATTTGCCGTCATTTCTATTGCGATTGTTCTTCTATACCAATAATTAGAAACTTGGGAGTAACTCAGAAAATGAGAATAAAAAAAACTTTTAAACGAACGGAATGCTTTCTAGCAATGTGTGTCATCTCAAGCGGCCTTACTCCAGAGGCAATGGCACAAGATGCCGCTTCTGGAGTCGGTGAGGTAAGTGAGATTATGGTAACGGGTTCGCGCCGTTCGGGTATGGCGGTCTCGGATAGTGCATCACCAGTACAATTGATTAACTCTGAGGTATTGAAGGAAAGCGGCTCTCCGGACTTGATGAATGCCATTGCGAATCAAGTGCCATCCTACAACGCGGAACAAAGAGGCACGGACATGGCGAGTCAAACTTTGACCGCCAGCATGCGCGCCCTAGGAACAAATCACGCTCTCATACTGGTGAATGGTAAACGGCGTCATGTCACGTCGAATGTGAACCCTGTCTCCGGCTCTAATGCTGCAGACTTATCCTTTATTCCAACCTCTGCGATTAGTCGTCTAGAAGTCCTGACTGATGGCGCTGCTGCCATTTACGGTTCCGATGCAATCGCCGGTGTTATTAATATCATTCTAAACGACGATTACGAAGGCGGCTCTATTGGCACCTCAGTCTCGGAATACGTCGATGGCGGCGCGAAGAATACAAGCATTAATGGCAATATCGGTTTCGGATCCCCAGAAGCTTATCTCAACTTGAGCTTTGAAACGGAAGATCGCGAGACGGTTAGTCGGTCGATCGCCTACGGTCCCGCATTATGTGTGGCAGACCCAGTGGAATGTCTGAATCGCATAGAAAATGGCACGGAGAGTGGCTACTCCGTGAGTTCTTCCTATAGAAGAATTCTGGAGCGCGATCAGGGGATGCTTCAAGCGAAGGGCTTCCCTGCACTGAACAATCAGAGTAATCCCCCAGCTGTAGAGCGCTTCGCGACTTTCTTCAATGCGGGTTATGAGCTGAACCGCGATATGAATCTTTACGCTTACGGTAACTATGGTGAAAAGACGCCAACGTCGTTTGAAATCTACCGCCGTCCCTCTCAGGACGGTGGATTTGATGAGAACGGGGACGGCGATATGAACGATATGACTGCCGCCGGGGTGCCGGAATGGTCCATTAATAAATACCCGAATGGCTTCGTTCCCAAACTCTACAATGAAGAGAAGGATTACTCACTTACACTTGGTATAGACGGAGTTACTGGTGAATGGCGATGGGATGCCACGACTGGCTATGGTCGCAATAGCATGGATATCGAAAATATCGAATCTATGAACTTTGCGATCTGGAATGAGACAGGTCAATCTCAAGAAGATTTCGATATCGGTTCCTTCGAGGCCTCGCAATGGACTACGAGTATTGACCTGAGCAGGGATTTCGATATCGGCATGGCCGAGCCAATGACATTCGCGACTGGTCTAGAGTATCGCAAAGATACGTATGCGATTAGCGCAGGCGAACCAGCTTCATACTACGGCGCGGGCGCCTCTGCTTTCCCTGGCTATCAGCCGGATGTGAACACCGGAGATTATGATCGTAGCAACGTCGCTACCTTCGCGAACTTCATTTTCGTGCCGACTGATCGATGGTTGATAGACGCAGCAATTCGTTACGAAGACTACAGTGATTTCGGCGACCAAACAGTGAGCAAACTGACAGCCCGATACGATGTTACGGATACGTTCGCGGTGCGTGGCACAGTCAGCACGGGCTTCCGGGCACCAACGCTGGGTGAAGGTTTCTATTCAGCGGTAATTGTGGCTCCCACTAGCGCCACCATTCAAGTGGCGGCTAACGATCCTGCGGCGGCATCTCTGGGTTTTGGCGCAGGCTTGCAGGCGGAGACAGCAGAGAGCGTCAGCGTTGGTGTAGTGTTCGAGTTATTGCCTGGGCTTACCACAACGCTTGACGCCTACCAGATCGAAATTTCTGACCGTATTCAGCGAGGTACGTTCGGCTACTCTTCAAGTCAGTCCAACGACTCTGTTACTGGTCGCAATACGGGTAGTTACAATAGTGATCTTCCCGATCCCGCTGACACCAATGATGACAGCATACGAGATGAGACCTACAACGAACCGCTAGGTCGCGCGCTCGTGGACTTCGGCTACATCGGTGTGTGGAATGATCCATTGGCGCCCGGTGGTTCGCTTGACTCGGCACAGCGCGCTAGTGTTTCAGTGGCGGTATTCAACAACTCACTGGATACAAAAACCTCGGGTATCGACTGGGTCAGCACCTACACTTCCCGATTCGGATGGGGCAGCATTAACTGGACTGGGGCCGCGAACTACAACAAGACCGAAGTGTTGGGTGTCGATGCGGCGCCTGCGAGTCTTGGTGGGGCGACCATGTATAGTCCCGTGGGTCTCAGGAACCAAGAGACCGGCGATCCCGAATACCGTATCAACTTGAGTGCTCGTATTGTGTGGAATGATTTCTCATTGAGTCTGCGCCAGTCCATCTACGGGCCGCAGTATACGTTAAGCGGCACGAGTGCATACACCGACGCAGTAATCGCAACACTTGATACAGAAACGGTTGCAGGTAATCTTTACTATAAGAATCAAATCGATGTGTTGCAGATGACCAATGTCGAGTTGACCTGGACGCCAACTGATGCGTTACGTCTCAGTGCCGGTGTAGATAACCTCTTCAATGAATATCCAACCAAGATACCAGATGCTGTTTGGCAGCGTGGCCAAGAGCGATACTCTAACACTGGGCACCCGTATCAAAGTGGTAGCCCCGTAGGTTTCTTCGGAGCCCGTTGGTTCGGTAAGCTAGCTTACCAGTTTTAAGTGAGGCTGCAGCTGGAGTAGTTCAGTGTTGTATACGGCGTTCGCAGAAATTGGCGCGCCGTATTCTCACTTACTTAAAACATGCTTCCGATTTAGCTAGGTGACGCGTAGTGATGAAATATTAGACCTTCATTTGTGTTTGTTTAGAAGTAAATCGAATGTACTTTTAAAAACCTAATTGCCTATTTGAATCGAATTAAAAATAGAATTACTAACAGTAATTACTTGGGAGATTTTTAATCTGCTGAGCAGAATATAATAGAATTAGAAACAATCTCGATACATCGCCCGAAAGCAGAGCTAAATAGTTCTGCTCGTTCTCCTATTTTCGTCGAATTAGCAGGTGGAAAAATAACCTCAATTTGCCAAATTCAATTTCTACAAATAATCCTATTTCTATCTATCTTTATAGTCCTCTACCTACTTGTCTCAGATTTATCTAAGAGTCCCTCCCTGCTTGTCTTCTTGTTGTTGGTTTTTATTTTGGCATCTTAATGTTTGCAAGGTGTTGGCTGTCTGTTTATGACTATATTATGTGCTCTCACTGAGAAATTTGAGATGGCGAGAATATTTTATGCTTTGTTATCTAAAAGTAAAATATTAGATAAATGAGGGAAAAGTAAATATAACTAACAAGACATTATGAATAATTATAGAACGGGCAATCTATTCTAGGTTTTAAGCTCTTGACGAGATTCGTAACTGCTGATTCAATCCAAAAACCTAGAAAATAAGAGTGTTGTGAACTTGGCTGTCGATCGTGTGTAAACAGTTAGAGTGCTGTAAAAATTTAGTCAATATTCGCTTCTAGGTGATTGCTCTTATAAACCAATAACTAAATAATTTGGAGTAATTCACATAATGAAAGTGCAAAAACCTTTTAAGCGGACTGAATGTTTTTTAGCGATTTGTCTTATCTCTGGCGGTCTCTCCCCAGGAGTTTTGGCGCAGGGCTCCAGTCAAGGCGTCGACGAAGTAAGTGAGATAATGGTTACAGGTTCCCGTCGCTCTGGCATGGCAGTCTCTGACAGTGCCTCGCCTGTGCAGTTGATCAATGCCGATGTGCTCAAAGAGAGTGGCTCTCCCGACTTGATGAATGCCATTGCGACACAGGTACCATCATATAATGCCGAACAAAGAGGTACGGACATGGCGAGTCAGACTTTGACTGCCAGTATGCGTGCACTTGGAACCAATCATGCCCTTGTACTAGTAAATGGCAAGCGTCGTCACACCACGTCTAACGTGAATCCCGTCTCCGGGTCATCAGCGGCAGACCTATCCTTTATTCCAACCTCTGCGATTAGCCGGCTAGAAGTGCTTACCGATGGCGCAGCGGCCATTTACGGGTCCGATGCCATCGCCGGTGTTATTAATATTATTCTTAACGATGATTACGAAGGCGGCTCTTTCGGTACCACTGTCTCCGAATACAACGACGGTGGTGGTTTCACTACCGGCTTCAATGGCTCTGTCGGCTTCGGCTCACAAGAGGCGTATTTAAACTTGAGTTTTGAGACCGAGGATCGCGAAACTGTTAGCCGCGCGGAATCCTACGGTCCAGCGGCTTGTGTGGCAGATCCAGTGGAATGTCTGAATCGCATTAACAATGGCACCCCAAGTGGCCACACTGTCAGCTCGTCCTACAGAACCTACTTACAACGCGACCAGGGTATGTTGCAAGCCAAGGGATTTCCTTACCTGAACAATCAGAGTAATCCACCCGCCGTGGAGCGTTTTGCTACGTTTTTCAATGCGGGATATGAGCTAGGTCAGGACCTTAATCTCTACGCATTTGGTAGTTACGGAGAGAAGACTCCAACATCGTTCGAGATCTACCGTAGACCTTCCCAGGACGGTGGCTTCGATGAGAACGGGGACGGTGATCTCAGGGATACCAATGCCGCCGGAGTTCCGGAATGGTCCATTAACAAGTATCCGCAAGGCTTTGTTCCCAAACTTTATAATGAAGAAAAAGACCTTTCACTCACCGTTGGCCTAGATGGCACGACTGGTGATTGGAGATGGGATGTCGCCTCTACCTATGGCCGCAACAGAATGGACATCGAGAATATCGAATCCATGAATTTCGCGATCTGGAATGAAACCGGGAAGTCGCAGGAAGATTTCGACATTGGTACCTTTAAGGCTTCGCAGTGGACTAGCAGTATTGATCTGAGCAGGGAGTTCGATATCGGCATGGCCGAACCGATGACTTTCGCGACTGGTCTGGAATATCGCAAAGATACTTATGGAATTGGTGCGGGCGAACCTGCTTCATACTACGGCGCCGGCGCATCTGCTTTCCCGGGCTACCAGCCGGATGTGAACACGGGCGACTATGACCGTAGCAACGTCGCTACCTTTGTGAACTTCATCTTCGTTCCAACTGATAGATGGTTGATAGACGCTGCAATTCGTTATGAAGACTACAGCGACTTCGGCGATCAAACGGTGAGTAAACTTACAACGCGTTACGATGTTACGGATACGTTCGCAGTGCGTGGCACAGTTAGTACGGGCTTCCGGGCGCCGACACTGGGTGAAGGTTTCTACTCGGCGGTTATCGTGGCCCCTACCAGTGCCACAATTCAAGTGGCGGCTAACGATCCTGCAGCAGCATCTCTGGGCTTCGGCGCCGGCTTGCAGGCTGAAACCGCAGAGAGCATCAGCGCAGGTGTCGTATTCGAGCTGCTACCTGGTTTAACCACTACGCTCGATGCCTATCAGATCGAGATCTCTGACCGCATTCAGCGGGGCTCGTTCGGCTTCTCTACGGGCCAGTCCAATAACACCGTCACGGGTCGTACTACGGGTAAGTATAACAGTACGCTTCCCGATCCAGCAGACACCGATAGTGACGGCGTGGCGGATAACACCTACAACGAGCCGCTTGGTCGCGCACTCGTGGACTTCGGTTACATCGGTGTTTGGAACGACCCAATGGCGCCGGGCGGTTCGCTGGACTCGGCACAACGCGCCAGCATTGGCGTGGCGGTATTCAACAACTCATTGGATACAAAGACCACCGGCGTAGATTGGGTCAGCACCTACACTAGCCGCTTCGGTTGGGGCAGCATCAACTGGACTGGGGCAGCCAACTACAACAAGACGGAAGTACTGAGTGCGAAGGCTGCACCAGCAAGTCTGGGGGGAGCGATCATGTACAGTCCCGTGGGGCTATCAAACCAGGAGACCGGCGACCCTAAGTACCGTATCAACCTGAGTGCTCGCATTGTGTGGGATGACTTCTCTTTGAGTCTGCGCCAGTCCATCTATGGGCCGGAGTACACCTTGAGCAGCACGAACGGCCTGACTGATGCGATAATTTCGACACTGGACACCGAAATGGTGGCAGGTTCGAATACGCTCTACTACAAGAACCAAATCGATGTCTTGCAGTTGACAAGTATCGAGTTGACTTGGACGCCGACTGACTCGATACGGCTTTCAGCCGGCATGGATAACGTCTTCAATGAGTACCCTACTAAGATACCGTACGCTATTTGGGAGCGCGGCGAAGAGCGTTATACCAACACCGGGCATCCGTATCAAAGTGGAAGCCCCATAGGTTTCTTCGGAGCGCGTTGGTTCGGTAAGCTTGCTTACCAGTTCTAAACGACGTTAAAACTAGAATATCCTAGTGCTGAATACGGCGTTCGCAGAGCTTGCGTCGCCGTATTCAATTATCCAAATTAAGCTCAATGGCTCAATCGAGAGTCAAGTTAAGACTAATGGCTTAGAGCGTCTGTGCTAAGAAAAGTCCAGATGTGAATCTTAAAGCGGCTATTAAGTTGCTAACTTCAATCTACCTCAGCTTGGTGATGCCAATCAGCAGAGCTATAACGCCGCCAACCATTCCAACCCACGCTTCGATAGGAGTATCTCCACTCACTGCACGAGTAATCTGCGAGCCAGCTGAGTCGTAAACATTGAAACCCCAAATAGCTAAGGCAGCCCCTACAACGACTAGCACTATTCCAATAATTTTATTATTCATTCTTGCTCCGAGTGTTCATTGGGGATATTGAATCAAGTTAACACTATTGTTCAAATGTAACCTTATACTTTCTAAGCAGCATGCTTTCTTTTTCGCCTTTGAGAGATAGGCGTCCCTCATTCCAGATCTTGATAAGTTCTTGTCTTTTCTCGGCTGCTATATTTTTTGAGAAAATTGGCATCTCACGAAGCTTGTTCTCTAAGCCGGGGCGCACGATCTCGAGCTCTTCATGAAGCTCCAATTTGTTCAATACGTGCTGCAGGACGAGTTCGTTATCCGCATATAAATCGACTCTACCTTCGCTAATCATGTGGAAGATTCGATCGATCACATCGTCGAGCCCGGCGATCACCTCAACTTGACTAGAGTTTTCCGGGTCATCGATATAATTCTGATAACCGCTACTCATTGAGCTGTAATCCCAGCCTGGGCCGGTCGCGATGCGTTTACCGTTTATAGACTCAATGCCATTATAGCGCCAGGGATCGCCTCGCCGGACGACAAACGCTGTGCTGTAGGCGAATGTCTCTTGCGACGCGAATACAAAGTCTTGTTCGGTGTTCTCTGAAAGTAGGTATTCTGGCAGCATATCGCAGTGGCCATCGGCGACCATCTCTAAGCCTCTAGCCAGAGGAACCTCATAGTATTCCAAGGTGTAACCTTTTTCTGTGTATATCTGCTCCAGCATGTCTATGACGACGCCCCGCTCGGAGGAATCTGCGGTCGGAAATATTGTCATAGGCGCCCATTGGTCGTAGCAAACTTTCAATGTCTCAGCCTGGCTCGTATTCGTTAGACTAGTGCCTGTCAAAAGGGCAGTAAGAAAAAATAGACGAAAATGTTTTTTATCTTTCGACATGATCGCGACCTTTGTCTTTGGCGCCATAGAGTTTCACATCGGCGCGTTTGAATAACTCGATAATCGAAGCATCAGTTGGATCCGACGATTCGATACCGAGGCTGACTGTGTAGTTGACGACGATGCCATCAATCTCCAGAGTTGAATCGCTAATCACCTTTCTAATTTTCTCGGCAAGCTTGAATGCAATATCACTGTCTGTATCTGGTAAAAATATAGCAAACTCTTCTCCTCCAACTCTTCCAAAGAGGTCAGATTTCCTTAAGAAATTGCGAATCGTCTTGGTAAAATGAATGAGGACTTTGTCACCGATGAAGTGACCGTAGGTGTCGTTGACTATTTTGAAATGGTCTAAATCCATTAGGACAAAAGATGCTGTAGACTTTTGGCGCTGAGAAAGTATGAGCAGGTGTTGAGCAGTTTCGAAGAAACTTCCTCTATTCAAAACTCCAGTTAAGGAATCTCTTGCGGCTAGATCTTTCAGTTTTTCATTCAAAACCTGTAGCTCTTTTGTACGCTGCGCAACTGCATGCTCTAAATTATCACGTTTGCTTTGTTCATCTTCTAGCAGGCGATTTCGATCTCTCTCCATGGAGGAAAGCATGTCGTTCATATGTTCTTGAAGTTGCCGCAGTTCATTGTTCTCGATGTTCGTAAGATTAATCCGCTTGCTAATATTCTGGCTGGCTTGTACCTCATCAACCTGAGTCATCAGTTCCTTAAGAGGGCTCGCCAAGTATCGGTTGAAAGCCCAGATGAAGAGCCAGAAAAGAATAGTCAGCTTTATAAATGCTGTAATCGCAATCAAGGCGAACCCGAACAAGACTCGATCTAGGACTACTTCTGAAGATGAATACAGGGTTACAGAGCCTAGGAATATTTCCTCACCATTTAGCTCCCAGTTTAGGTCTGACTTGGTATTGAAGACCGACAGGGGAGTTGAGCCGGTGGGGTAAGACCTACTAGAGATTAAATTCTCACCATGCTGATCGAGAATGTCGACACCCGCGATAATGGGCATTTTAATAAGCCCATCGACGAGCACCTCAATCTGATTCTGGTCGTACTGCCATAAGCTAGTAGATATAGGACCGAGGACGGTCTCTTCCAGTTGCTTCAGCTCATTGACGATCGAATCTTGGGTTTTCAGGTATTCAGAAGCGAACTGAAGGCTTGTAATCACACACGTAACGGCCAAATAGATGGTGAAGATAACGCGCATCATTTTTTTGGATAAATTGCTTGGACGAAGAAAATTCGCAAACATTAAAAACGCCCCTTTCTTAAAGCTTCTAAATCAGGATTGATCCTAGGGTACTCATAGGTTGAAGGGAAGGGATTTCGTTAGTGTTTGTGAGTTGTCGAGGCGCTCGTTGCAGATTGCTGCGCAATCGGTCTAACCGCTGATACGAGGTTTATCGATTGACGTGCCCGAAAAATCTATACTTATATCAATATGTTACAGGCATGAAGATGGGATGTCCGATGGAGTTTGCTGGAAAAGGCTACTCAAAACTACTGTGTTTTTACTCCGATCCCTTTATTTGAGCGTGTTCCTGATTGGCGTGCTGCTAGGGTGGCTGGGGAAATCCCTGAGATGGTTGTTAGGTGTCCATCACCTTTACTCTTCTTTCAATTCTTCGCCTTCGCCATCCCCGCAACAAAAAAGGGCGCTCCGAAGAGCGCCCTTTTTGTTTTTCAAACCCCGCTTCTATAGCAGCGGGGTTACTAACTTCTACATCGTCTTAGATTTTGAAGTTTACTGCTACGAAGCCGTAACGACCGCGAGGACCGGCTGGGCGAGACAGCGTGCCTAGGTACGGTTCCTCGTCGAGGACGTTGTTCAGACCACCGTAGACATTGATGTTGTCGCTGAAGGTGTAGGCGAAGTTGATGTCATGCACCCATGAATCGCCAGTCTGCGAAGGATCGGCGAACAGCGGGTTTGCATCGATCTGCTGGTTGGAGATACCAGACAGAAGCTGACTATCTTCGTAACGACCAGCCCAGCTCAGTCTCAGATCACTGATTGTCCAGCTGGCACGGGCGTTAATAATCCACTCGGGATAGGAAAATTCACCCATGCGGCTTTCGAAGATAGAGGCATCCAGAGGGTCCTGAAACTCATCGAAGCCAAGCATATGCGTACCTTGCAAGCTGAAGTCCAGACCGCCCCAGTTGTCCAGACCCAGAGACGATAGCTCGAAGCCATAATCAACACCGAAGTCGATACCTTCCAATTCGAACGCAGCCAGGTTTACCTGACCAGACTGGTGATAGGTAATGAAACCTTCAGGCGCACGCTTGATTAGCCCGCAGTAATCGTTATTGATGGACGGCAGGTCAACACAAAGCTCGGATACAGCCACCGCGGACAAGCTATCGATCGCACCTTCGATCTCGATTGAGTAGTAGTCAACGATAAAGGTCAGGTTTTCGACGAAGGTAGGCTCATAGACGATGCCAGTTGTAAAAGTTGTCGCCTCTTCCTGGCTCAGGCCGGGGTTACCACCCGACACACCCGGAATACCTGCTGTGATGTAGTTGTTCACATCGTAGCCAGCCGGTACACCGAGAGCCGCACAGTTACTGACACGATTCGACGTGCCGTTGTTGATGTTGTCGACGGAGCATGGATCGTTCTGGAATCCGTAGGACGCAGGCTGCTGGGGTGAGTACAGCTCGGTGATGTTCGGTGCTCGCACCGCTTCACCGAAGGTTCCACGAATAGTCAAACCGAAGCCCGGTGAGTAGCGCAGGCCGGTTGACCAGGCATCATTGTTACCCACGGTGCTGTAATCCGCAGCACGGTACGCACCGGTAACTTCCAGCAATTCGATTCCAGGCAGATCGGCAAGGATCGGGGCCTGGACTTCGAAGAAGTATTCGAACACGTCGAATTCGCCAGCGATCGGCAGGTTCGCGTTACCGTTGGAGGCGTCCCATGTCACCAGATCAAGGTCGAGCTGGTTCACGATGAATGCACTCTTCTCTTCCCGGTATTCCATACCAGCAGACCAACCGATTGCGCCGCCAGGCAGTTCGAAGAAGCTGGCCGTGTCGCCAGAGATGTTGCCGAAGATAATGTTTTGCTCAAGCTCAGAAACATCGAGTAGGTCCGGGTAAACAAAGTCGGCGTTGGCCTGGGAGGTTGAGTTCGAACCGAATGGGTTGAACGGTGCGCAGGGGCTACCCGCACCAGGCGTGAACGAAGAAATTTGCACGTATCGTCCGTTACCGGTGGCATTCGTCATAGCGAACTCAGGCACTGGGTAGGTTTGTGTACGCAGTCTTCCAGTGCTGCTTATGTTTGTGGACAGCGGTGGCTGGGCGGTGGGGTCTAGGGTAGAGCGACAGACGATATCCCCGGTTGCAGGATCAACCACCGAGTCCATTGCAGCGTAGAAGCGGTCTTCGATACGCTTGTTGAGGTTCAGGCTCTCGACCGTTGTCTCACCGTAGTTGTAAGACAATTCATAGTCGATACCGCTGCCTATATCCAACGTGCCTTCAATACCGGCCACAAAACGGATGGTTTCCCGGTCAACGTCGTCGCCGGTAAGCACGATAGTGTCGTTACTGTCGCGGCTTGACCCAAAGCCCCAGAAGCTGCCGTCGTTGGGGTTGCTTGCAGGAATTACGCCTGCAGCAGCCAGTTCAGCAATCTGTAGCTGCAGCGCGGGCGGGATATAGGGGTTGTCATACTGAATTGGAATAGCGTCGTTGAAGTTCACGCCGGCGAGGTCGTCAACACTGTTCGAGTGGGCGTACTTTGACTCAACAAAGAATGTAAGCGCTTCACTGACTTCGAAGCTGCCGTTCAGGTTGATGTTGTATCGCTCCTGCTTCGGCAGGATTGCGTCCTTCACGTTTTGCAAGCCGTCACCGATACCGTAGGCCTGGTTTACGTTAGACACGTAGCCTGGGTTATAGGGCCGCGGGATACCATTCACAGGGTCTGTTATCACCTGCACCAGAGGAACACTGGTGCCGGGAATATACTGCTGTGGCAGGCCGTTTTTGGCATTGTTGGCAGCGGCAGACACCGCGCCGAAGCCGTCAGCAGAGGACAGATTGAACACCCCATAAGGTGAGGAAATCGGATTCGTTGTGGGGCGCACGTAGGCACGGGTTGCATCCGGATTAGTGCCGGTAAGCGCCGCAATCTGATCAGTCTGATTGATGCCTCTACCCGTGTAAGGTCCAGCAAATGATGCACGGTCGTAGGAGCGAACTGCATCGTTTGATTGCCCTTCAATGGCAAATACCATTTCGCCCCGGCCATCAGCAAACTCGAAACCGGTCGCGGCAGCAAAATAGTTTTCGTTAGAATCATTTTCGGCGGACAGACCAGTTTGGGCAGTTACTTCGATACCGTCGAAGTCACCGCCATCCCGCAACACGAAGTTGACAACACCGGATACGGCGTCGGCACCGTAAACCGCAGAAGCGCCGCCGGTCAGGGTTTCAACGCGTTCCACCATCACTGTGGGAATGGAGTTTACGTCTACAGCCGCGGTGCCTTGACCACCAGCCACGTGGCGGCGGCCGTTAACCAGAGTCAAGGTTCGCTGGGCACCCAGTCCACGCAGGTCGAGCAGACCCAGACCGACGTCGGTATCGGTTGTGCCAGCACCTTGAATAGCGGAGAAGCTGGCCGGCAGCGAGTTGTTAAGTGCTGGCGATTCGCGAAGCAGTTCGCCCAGGTCAGCCTGACCTGAGGTGCGAATGTCGCCGCCGCCAAGAACGGCAATTGGGCTAGCCGCTTCAGTTGCGTTGTTTCTGGAGATGCGCGAACCGGTAACCACTACCTCTTCAATTGCTTCAGATTGTGCCATTGCCTCGGTGCTGAGCAGTGTGGTGGCGCAGATTGCACCTATAGCTTGAACTAATATCTTTTTCTTCATGGTGTTTCCCTTGTAGTAGAAAGTCATTTTGTACCCCTCATTGCAGATTGCCGGTTGTCACGATAAAGCAACGATCCAAATTTCAGTTCAACGCTCCATCTGCTACGCCTGCTCAAATGTTTAGCGTGCGGAGGATTGCACTTATTCATCATTATGCAATTACAATGCCAGACAAATTATTACGTCAACGCTGCAGAAAAATGGCTAAAAAGACTAGTAGCTGCGCCAAAAGGCAGCAAAGGGGTAGGTTTGCTGCGCCAAAATAGAGCCTAGAGAATCTTTTTGGGGCAATCGGTATAAGAAAATTTTGTGTACCACCTAACTTTGATCAATTGTTGTTAGGAAATTTATTCTTGATTTTATTTTGACCACCATATTTTTACCGGGACTACTTTGCCGCTGTTTGTCTTTACAGTTCTATTCTTTCAGAACTCGAACAGCCGGTGTTGGTAGAGACCGATGACATTGATCTGTTGTTGAGGCAAAGATGAGCTGGGTATAACCGTGCGAGAAAAAGCGACCCAATTGCAGAATAGATAACAAGCCGCCACACAGAGGAGAAAGAAAGGAATCGAGATTTGTGAATCCAATAGGTTCACATTGGACAGTGTGGCGCTTCGCGTTATTAAGTTGCACCTGCCCCTTAACGTTCATCATCCTCGATGAACGCCTTCTCGTTGGCCTGAAATGCACGACCCCGGCATTGGCCGGGGTCGCTCCGGTCCCGATCGCGATCAGGCCGCGGAAGTCGGACTGATCACTGAGCCTCGTCCGGAAGAGGCGGCACGCCGGGGAAGTCCGGGCTCGCGACGAAGGCCTTGTAACCGGCGGTCATGGCGCGCGAGCACTCCACGGGCGTGCCCTCCATCGTCCCCCGATTCTTGCAGGGGCCTTCCGCCACCTCGGGCATGTTTTCGCGCACCCACACCGAGGCCTGGCGATAGATGTCCTGATCGTTCGAACTTGTCGTGACCTTTACGAGCACACCGTCATCGAAGGTGAGGTGGAAGGTGTCGGTGACGTCGAAACCCGTGCCGAGCGCTTGCACGCGATCGTCCTTGACCTTCACGGGGCAGGCCACTATCCCCTCTTCGTCTCGGGCGCAGGGCGTGCGCAGCAGCACCTCGTAGTTCCCGCCCTTCGCCGAGCCCTGGTAGTAGAGCAGACGCGGTGCGCTCTCCGGCGCCGCCGCCATGATTGGTGCCAGACGGTCGGGTTCGAAGGAGTAGAAGGCGTCGATGAAGGACTCGGCGATCACCAGATCCGGATCGGCGGCTTCGGGCTGCGCGATGGCCGAGCTGGCACCCAGCCAGGCGGTGAGGCAAGCCACAGAGGTGATTGTGATGGAGCGGCGAAAAGTGTTCATAGTATCTCCGTATATCGGGAATAAATGCTAATAAATGGGGTCAGTGTAAAAATACAAAAGCGTGTTCCTCATTGGCGTGCTGCTAAGGTGTCCATCACATTTACAACTCTTCCAGTTCTTCGCCTTCGTCTTCGCCATCCCCCTCATCTTCGTCGTCTTTCGCTTTTTTACAGGTCTCTGGCAAGTAGCGGCTGCCTAAGGCGTCTGCTGTGACCCCGTCTGCCACGCAGTCCCATTTGATGGTGTCATCGTCCTGAGCTCGCGCAATGAGCAGAAAGCCAGATTCAATGTCTTCGAATCGCAGACCAAATTCATCCATATCTACCAAGGCCCTGAGCGTTCCGATGCGTGATTTGTCGGCAGCAGGTATTCCCAACTCGCCTGCTCGATAGTCCATACCGGTGAGAATGCCTTCCGGAGTAAAAGAGCTTAGGTCGATGTCCACTTCTGACTGCGGCATCTCGCCGTGGGTATCGAAGTACTCTTCAATAATTACCTGTTGCTCCAGCCCCAGATCAACGGCAGCGGCCACTGCGACGTCGATTCTTGAATTGTGCAGATAACCATAGGCAACTGCTATAAGCGTTACTGCTATCATGGGATAAACAATCATCTCGGTGACTGTGAACCCTCTCTGTCGGTACCGTGTTCGTACTTCTATCATCGCGCTGAACTCCAATTTTTCAGATAGTGATGTCCTGCACTATTGCAGTGCGCACACCATCATGCAATTTTCGCACCCAAGCGCTATTTTATTTCTTTCGGCTTCCTGTTCAGTGCCGATGCCTTCGAGTTCCACGAGTGTCTTTCCCAGCAGGTCCGGAGTGCAAAAGCGCGATTAGCCAAGCTAGGCACAGTAATTGCTAACTATATTTACATTTGGATGCTTTTGGCGGCGAATAGCGCCAGAACGCACAAATTCGTCGCATAACGCGCACAAATTCGGCGCACTATTTTGTTTTATGTCTCAAAAAGAGGCGGGGGCTAATATGGAAACTTGGAATAATCTGGTCGACAAGTTTGATCTCCTGTTAACGAAGGTCAAGTTTGACAGTACTGTGAAAATCGCTGGGAGAGAAATTCCTCCTTTAGTTATGGGCTTTGCATTGATCGTTGTCTGCATTGCCATCTGGGGCTACCTGGAATTCGAAGGCAATAACAAACTCATCGGTGCGCTGGTCTCTGTTCTGATGGCTTGGGGCGTTGCCCAGTTGAGCGCTATGGGTTGGGGTGACGGTATCGGCGAGCACGCGGCCGGTTCCACATACGAAGAGACCTTAGCAGCTCGCACCATGTCCAAATCTACCGAAAACTCCAACTCAACCGAGCATTCAACTGACGCAAGTGAAACTCAGTTCGACAATAAGGAGCGGCTGGCCCTATTCGCATTCGGGGGTGTGATTGTCGCATTATTCCTCATTTATCAGATGAGGAATATTGACAGTATAGAAGATATGAACACTGAGTTTACCTATAGCGAACTGGTCGAGATGGTGGAGCCTATCCAAGACACGATAGAGGCTGCTCTGCTATCCGGGAGCGTCTCCGACATGGATTCTCTCGATAGCGGCGTAGCAGGATTGCCCGATGAGGTGCTTGTTTCTGAAGAGGCCCACGGCATTTCCGTCATCGACGGCCAGATCATTGCCACGTGGATGACGGATGAGTCCAAGCTGGATGGGGTGACCTACATTCTTACCCCAAAGATCGAAGACGGAGAAGTTGAGTGGGCAACCACTGGCACTTGTGGTGGCAAAAATGCCTGTTAGATTTTCAGCAAACCAATTTATGACTAATCAATTTACATTAACCATTAGCGAAAAAGCTCAGGAGCAGCAGCAATGAGTACCGTAGATCCTTTCGATATAGCTAACACGCCGCTTGACTTGGTAGACCGCTCATCGCCCGAGACAGGCCCCTCCGGCAAGCCATTAGTGCGCACCGAAGAAGGCATCATCACCGAAGGCAGTAAGGTGACATGGAATATGAAGTCAATTCTTTGGGCGCTGCCCCAGCCGGTTCTGGTGGCGGGCTCAACGCTATTGGTCGCCGCCATTGTGGTAAACGAATGGGGTGGGGAGTACTACGGAATATGGGCACTGATCGTTTCGATCTTTTCCACGCCACTTCTGCTGATCGCCGAACGTTTTTGGTACAAGAAGAAATCCTGGCTGCTCAAGCCCGACGAAATGCTAGAAGACGTGTTCTGGCTGGCTTCGGGGGCCTTGCTTTTTGGGCCCCTCGTTACCGGCTTGTATCGCACGCCAGTTTCTGAGGGCTTCCGTGCCCTGCGTGATATGGCTCCGCTGCATATCGAATTTCAACCCACTACAGTACTCGGGCTGATTGGCGCCGGGCTGATTATCCGATTCACTTCCAGCTTCTTCTACTACTGGCTGCATCGGATTCAGCACGAGTCACTGTTCTGGTGGCGTATGCACGCGACGCATCATCACATCACCAAGATGAGCGCCATGCGCGGCGGCCGTACCCATCCATTCGAACGTCTGTCGCTTGGCCTCGCTGGTCCAATTGCTGCAGCCCTGATGGGTGCAAGCGATGAAGTTTTTGTCGTTTCAGCAGCCTTCGGCATGTGGAACGGCAGATTTAACCATGCCAATCTGCCTATGGTTTCAATGCCTGTGTGGGACTGGTTCTTTGCTACCGCACAGCAGCATCATTGCCACCATGCACATGAGCGCCGTCAGGCAGATTCCAACTACGGTTGTGACATCATTTTCTGGGACCGCGTCTTCGGCACTTACTGCGGCGATGCTGAGGTGGGAGCCACTGGCGCAGGCAAGCGCGTTCGCCTTTCCATCAAAGACCAGCTTATGCTGTGCTTCTATTCCGACAAACGCCTCAAGGATTTGTAGGTAATCGACTAGAGCCGATCCCAGGCGGTCCATTCAATGGATCGACCTGGGGTGGCTAGTAATAAATGGGGTCAGTGTAAAATAAATTAACGGGGTAAGAGTAACTTGCTCCTTTTCCCGATGGGGCTTCGCGCCAAGGTTCCCGTTGTAAATTGCTTCGCAATTAGTCGAACCACCGACACGAGAATATCTAAAGTAACGCATTAAGAAAGCTCTATTAATCTCAATGAGATAGATGGCTTTTTGAAGCGTATGCTATTGATTGAAGGAAAATTTCACAAAACAGAGGGTAGAAGTAGCTTTCAGTCGTCAAAAACCGCGCGTTATTGGCAAGCTAATAAGCACCTCTACCCTCACTCCTTTGGATGTTTCTTAGGGGATCTTCAGTCACCAATTCAATTAGACCAGAACCGCCCCATTACTGAGGTTATACAGGTTTATTATGACTGCCGTCACAGAGCGGCTGCGATGCAGTAATTTTACAACCACAGAAAAATACTTTTTTCGATTCCGTCGCCTGATATTTCACTGGTGAAAATTCGGACCCTTTGTGAGAGCCATCACAAAAAGGTTGTTTTTGGCTGAGGCCACATGAACACCAGAAATAGGACTTTCCCGATTCAACTTCAATTGCAAAGGGTGTATCTGCCGCTCTATTAGGATTACTCATATTCTAATTTCCTTACTTAATAGTTTAAAAAGCACCTCAAACTATAGGCATGACACATAACATATAATACATGTCTTGTCTTTGCTTCTTTTGATTGTTATATGTCTGATCGATCTCAATCATAGAGCGTGTTCGAGCATTGATGGCGTAGGTTCTGCCCTGTCTCTGTATGCAAAAAGCATACTCATACTTATCTTTTGTTCGAAAAAACATTTTTCCTAGTTAGCAACAGGACAGTAGTCGTTCAGTGGCTATAGCCCAGTTTGCCCTTTGGTCTTCAATCGCTGCAGAAATTCGAATCACTTTGATGCTTGGAAACAGCAGTCGTCATCTCTGCTTCTGATTCAAAAAAGCACCAATACCTGACATCCGTGCTCCGATTGTGTGCGCGCGCACCAATCTAGTGCGACCAAAAGAGTGCAAAGAGACGAGTATTAATCTCGGTTCCCCATATAAGGCTACTATCTACGGAGTTTAGCAGTTGGCACAGAGCATGCATCGGAGACTGGCACCGACCATGCCTCTCGGCGAAGTGCAGAGTAATTCCGGCTTTGCCGCAGGGGTGTAAACAATCCACTTAAAGATGATGACTACGATAAAAATGGAGTGCTAGGGTTCCGGCATTATAGAAGATGCGACTGGTCCGAGAGCACTCGACCTTTCAAGCTGGGTTCTCTCAGAGTAAACGAACTTCAGTATTAATCTTTGTAAGGTTACACGGCGGGACAAAAGCCCGGGAGGATTCGCTGACAGCGGTTAGTGTCAGTATTTCAATACGTGAATAACATACTTGGAGAGATGAAATGAGACGAAACCTATCAAAGAGCCTTATCACCCTTTTATTTGCAACCGCTGCGACGTTTGTCTCGCCGCTTACTTTTGCGCAAGATCGATTCAGCCTATGTTGGTCAATCTATGTCGGATGGATGCCGTGGGAGTATGGCGATGCCACCGGCATCATCGATAAATGGGCTGATAAATACGGCATAGAGATCGATGTCGTGCAAATCAACGATTACATCGAATCTATTAACCAGTACACGGCAGGCCAGTTTGACGCCTGTTCCATGACTAGCATGGATGCGCTAACGATTCCCGCTGCTGGAGGTGTGGATTCTACCGCCCTTATCGTTGGCGATTTCTCCAATGGCAACGACGCGGTCATCTTGAAAGAAGGGGCGACGCTAAGTGATATAGAGGGGCAGCGCGTAAACCTAGTTGAATTGAGCGTATCGCACTATCTTTTGGCGCGGGGTTTAGAATCCGTAGGTTTGAGCGAACGTGATGTCACTGTCGTGAATACATCAGACGCCGATATGGTCGCAGCATACTCGACGCGTGATGTCATGGCGATAACGACGTGGAATCCGCTTGTTAATGAAATACTGAAAGTGCCAGGGGCTACAAAAGTTTTCGATAGCGCGCAAATTCCTGGCGAAATTATCGATACCTTGATGGTCAAGACAGAGGTTCTTGAAGCTAATCCTGACCTAGGCAAAGCCTTGGTCGGTGCTTGGTATGAAATTATGTCTGCGATGGAGAGCCAGCCCGAAGTTCGTGCCCACATGGGGGACGCTTCGGGTACAGACCAGGCTGGATACGAGGCACAACTCGAAACCACTCAGATGTTCTATTCAGCAAGCGATGCTGTTGCCTTTGTGAATAGCCCCCAGTTGATGACGACAATGGAATACGTTGCCAACTTTTCATTTGATCACGGTTTGTTGGGCGAAGGTGCTGCCGATGCTGGCTTCATTGGCATTCAAACCCCTAGTGGTGTCTTCGGCAACAGTCGCAATATCAAGCTCCGCTTTAATCCTTCATATATGGAAATGGCTGCCGACGGCAGCCTTTAATGTCATAGATCTGGCATTACATCCCCGTGATAATTTCCGTGAAAGGGTATTCCCATGCGAAGGCTTATTAATTTACAACCCAATCGCGTTCTCAAAATCGCGCTTGGTATCATTCCTTTCTTGCTCATTCTATTGGTTTACCAGATTGGTTCTGATATCCGCAAGGCCGAGAATGAGCAAGACAAACTGTTGCCAAGCTTTGCTGAAATCGCAGCCGGCATAAATCGAATGGCGTTCGAACCCAGCCAGCGCACTGGTGACTATGAATTTTGGGAAGACACAAAAAGTAGTGTCAAGCGCCTGTCGATAGGGATCGCTATTTCGGCTGTTATAGGCCTAGTTGTTGGTCTGGCGGCGGGGGCAATCCCTATGATTGCAGCGCCATTGAGCCCCCTGATCACCGCCATATCCTTGATTCCTCCCATGGCCATCCTGCCCGTGCTGTTTATAGTCTTTGGCTTGGGAGAGTTGTCCAAGGTAATGCTGATTGTCATCGGGGTTTCTCCTTTCCTGATCCGTGACATTCTACAGCGTACCCAGGAGTTGCCACGGGAACAACTGGTCAAGGCGCAGACCCTAGGCGGTAACAGTTGGCAAATAATTCTTCGGGTGATTTTTCCACAGATCGTTCCTCGCCTGCTTGATGCCGTCCGGCTCAGCCTAGGTGCCGCATGGCTGTTTTTGATTGCCGCCGAAGCCATCGCCGCTACAGACGGGCTTGGGTACCGGATATTTCTGGTAAGGCGCTACATGTCGATGGACATCATTCTGCCTTATGTCGTTTGGATTACCTTCTTGGCGTTCACATTAGACTGGTGTCTTCTGAAGTTCAGCCGGGTGGTATTTCCCTGGTACCACGCAGAGAAGTAGGAAGAGGTATGACTGCATTTATTCAATTAGACCGTTTGTCAAAGCACTATCGCGATAATGTGGTGCTCGAAAACTTGAGCTGCAAAGTTGCTGAAGGCGAATTCGTTACTCTTGTTGGCGCATCCGGCTGTGGGAAAAGCACCTTTCTTAGGTTGCTACTGGGCACGGAAAGCGTCAGTTCAGGACAGTTGTTGATGGCTGGGAAACCTATCGAACAGGAGCCCAGTCCCGATCGCGGCATCGTGTTTCAGAGGTATTCGGTCTTTCCGCATTTGAACGTTCGTGAGAATGTCGTGCTCGGGATAGAGTTTGTAGAGAGCAAATGGCTAGGGCGCCTGTTCGGCAAGGGTCGTAAAGAAGCTTTGGAAAAGGCTGATGAATTACTTTCGGCAGTTGGACTTGAGCAGGCACGATATAAATATCCCCACGAGTTGTCCGGCGGCATGCAGCAACGACTCGCACTAGCACAGGCGCTCATCAAGAAACCGAAGGTGCTACTTTTGGACGAGCCTTTTGGTGCTCTGGATCCAGGTATTCGCAAAGAGATGCACGACCTGGTAATGGGGCTTTGGCGTCAGTATGGCCTGACTATCTTCATGGTCACGCATGACTTAAAAGAAGGCTTCCACCTCGGCACGCGTCTGTGGGTGTTCGATAAAGTCCGTCACGACCCGCATGCGCCGAACCGCTTCGGGAGCACTATCACCTATGACTTATCGCTTCAATCCAAGGATAAAGCGTTAACAATCGCCGCCATAGATGAAATCAACGCCCAACTACAAGCGGTGGAATAAATTAATTGACTTGACACTGAGTTAACCCGGAATCCAGAAAAGATGAAAAACCAAGAAATTTTTCCAAGTGAATATAAAACTGTCATCGCACCCGGCGCCCATTGGTCGTTGCTTGTACGCAAAGGAATAGAGATGACGCTGACGGACCTAGAAGGCGGCGCAAACGTTGGCATGCTTTTTTATAACCCAAGCCTCATGAGCGAGAAATACAACGCTCCCGACACCTTGAAATGCCAACACACATTCAAGCTGACTCGAGGTCATTGTCTATATTCTGACATGGGACGTGTTTTCGCTTCCATCACTCAAGATTCGTTTGGCTGGCACGACACAATCTGTGGCAACTGCCACTCACATCATGTTGAAAGCCGATGGGGCGAGAAAAGTTATCAAACCCAGCGCAATGCGTGGCTGCAAAATGGCTTTGATGCCTTTTTAGTTGAACTTGCGAAATACCGAATGAAGAAGCAGGATCTAGCGTCTAACCTGAATCTATTTTCAGAAGTCTCTGCTGACGATGAAGGCAAGTTGCGCTTATCCCGGCAAAGTCAGGCGGGCGACAGCATTACGCTAAGATTTGAAATGGACACACTGGTAATCATGCACACCTGCCCACACCCGCTGAATACGGCATCGGTCTATCCGCACAAAGCTGTTGAGGTTTGTCTGGGGAAAGCCAGTCCCATGCAGCCGGATGACTACTGTTTGAATCTATGTGACGAAAACCGCCGCGGGCTCCACAACAATGCGTTGTATCACCTGGGTATGTGAAAGAAATAATTGAGGCATTACCATGATTAAAGAAAGCAACTTAGTTCTGGCTGACGCGAAATTGCGCGCGACGGTAAATGCAGGTGATTACTATATTCAGATCATCAAAATGGGTGAAACAATTCGCATCATTGATCTGGAAGGCAATCAGGCAGCAGACACTCTTTTTTATAACGCACAGGACCCAAGTGAACGTTACAGTGCCAGCGATACTGTCAGGGAAGGCGCGGCACTTTATCTCACCGCAGGCACCATTTTAAAAACCAATCTTAACAGGGATTTTCTTGAGATAGTGGCCGACACGTGTGGGCGACACGATACCGTGGGCGGTGCCTGTTCTACAGAATCAAACACGGTGCGCTACGATCTGGAAAAACGCTGCATGCATGCATGTCGCGACAGTTGGTTGCTAGCCATCGCTGAACACGAAGAATACGGATTAGCCAAGGAAGACATTGGTCACAATATAAATTTCTTCATGAATGTGCCTGTTACACCGGATGGTCAGCTACAGTTTGCCGATGGCGTATCAGGACCGGGTAAGTATGTCGAGCTGACAGCGAAAATGGATACTATCGTTTTAATTTCAAATTGCCCGCAATTAAACAATCCTTGTAATGCATACAACCCTACACCAATTGAAATAGCTGTGTGGGACGCGGCATAGGCCGTAGATAAAATACAAATCCAATAACGCGCAGGACGACCTGCTGGCGTTTTCAGTAATCCTGGGACGACCCACGTCAGACAGAGAATAATCATGTTCAAACGAGTACTTGTTGCCAATCGTGGCGCTATAGCCACGCGCATTATTCGCACGCTTAAGAAGCTGAATATCGAATCTGTTGTTGTTTATCACGAAAAAGATCAGGACAGTTTGCATGTTCAGCATGCTGATATTTCCGTCAATCTGGGAGGAGGCTCTGTTGCGGAGACCTACCTGAACCAAGAGAAAATCATACAAATCGCCAAAGAAAGCCAAGCCGAGGCGATACATCCTGGTTATGGCTTCCTCAGCGAAAACACAACATTTGTTGAAAAATGTGAGTCCCATGGCCTAGTTTTTATAGGGCCGACACCGGATCAAATGAATGTATTTGGCCTCAAGCATCTCGCTCGAGAAGCCGCACAAAGTGCCGAAGTGCCCATGTTGCCGGGTTCACCTGTACTTGAAAATATAGAAAGCGCCGTCACTTGGGCCGAGAAAGTCGGCTTTCCCGTCATGCTGAAAAGCAGTGCCGGAGGGGGCGGTATCGGTATGCAGGTATGTCGGGACGCCAATGCTCTCAAAGGTGCCTGGGATAGTGTGAAACGCATGAGTGCGAATTATTTTTCGAACGACACCGTGTTTCTCGAAAAATACATCGTTAACGCTCGCCATATTGAAGTGCAAATATTTGGCGATGGCAGAGGCAATGCAATCGCCCTCGGTGAGCGTGATTGCTCCGCTCAGCGCAGAAACCAGAAAGTTATAGAAGAATGCCCCGCACCCAATCTAACTCAGGAATTGCGCGAAGCCATGCATCGCACGGCCGAGACGTTGATGGCGTCTGTCCAGTATCGAAACGCTGGCACCGTGGAGTTCATTTTCGATATTGATGCGCAATCATTTTATTTTTTGGAGGTCAATACTCGCCTGCAGGTTGAGCATGGAGTCACCGAGGAAGTCTTCAATATTGACTTAGTAGAGTGGATGCTCAAGCTGGCGGCCAATGAGATGGAGCCCTTGGATTCAATTGGGCCGAACCTGGCCCCCTCGGGTCACGCGATTCAGGTGCGTCTGTATGCTGAAGATGCTGCGCAGGATTTTCTACCCAGTGCCGGCTTGCTGTCGGACGTGTTCTTTCCAACAGCTGACTATTTGCGAGTGGACACTTGGGTGGAATCAGGCATTGAAGTCCCCTCCCTGTTTGATCCGATGCTGGGCAAGTTGATTGTTTGCAGCGGCACCCGCGAGGACGCATTGATCAAATTGATCGAGGTGCTCCAGCAATCTCGAGTGTACGGTATAGAAACGAATCTGGCTTATGTCGCTTCAGTGCTTTCGACAGATCTGGCCAGCAAAGGACAATTGCTGACAAAGACTTTGGCTTCCCATGCGCTACAGTCTCACTCATTGCGTGTCCTGAGCGCGGGCACTCAAACCACTATTCAAGACTATCCCGGCCGTCTGGGTTATTGGCATGTAGGCGTACCGCCTTCAGGTCCCATGGACTCCGTGTCGTTTCGTCTCGCTAACAGGCTGTTGAATAATCCGGCCGATGCCGCTGCTCTGGAAATGACATTGAGCGGGCCTACGTTACAGTTTCAATCCGATTCCGTTATTGCGATCACCGGCGCTGACATGCAGGCTACGCTCGATGGGCTGCCGGTAGCGCGCTATCAAACTATCCCCGTGTCTGCAGGTCAGGTCTTGGTCTTTGGCAAAGTGCTTGGCCAAGGTACCCGAGCATACCTTGCCATAGCCAGAGGGATTCAAGTTCCCACTTATCTGGAGTCAAAGGCCACTTTCACGCTCGGCCAGTTTGGCGGGCATGCTGGTCGCGCCTTGAGAACAGGTGATGTACTGCACTTGTCTTCACCTGATGCTGTTGCCTCTGCTGCACTTGCGATTCCGGAAATCCCAGAGGTGATGGAGTTGCGCGTCATATATGGTCCACATGGCGCTCCGGACTTTTTCACTGATGCCGACATTAGTGAGTTCTTTGCCAGCGAATGGAAAGTACATTACAACTCAAGCCGTACGGGTGTGCGCCTGATTGGACCAAAGCCTGCCTGGGCCAGACCCTCCGGTGGCGAAGCCGGCATGCACCCTTCCAATATTCATGACAACGCCTATGCTTTTGGGACGGTCGATTTTACTGGCGATATGCCAGTGATACTCGGACCGGACGGGCCTTCTCTTGGCGGCTTTGTGTGTCCAGCCACGGTCATCACTGCAGACCTATGGAAAATCGGACAGCTTTCTGCCGGACAAAGCCTAAAATTCGTTCCTGTTAGCTATGAGGCCGCGGTGGCTGCAGAGGCTGCGCAAACTGCAGCCATTGAGCAAAGGCGGCTTCCTCCCGCTGACAGCGACCCTAAACCTGATGAACTTGGCACTCCCATTGTCAAACGTATGCAATGGGAAGACGACGAACTGGTGTGTCGTCTGGCCGGCGACCACTTTCTGCTAATTGAAGTAGGCCCCATGGTGCTGGATATTCCGCGCCGCTTTCGCGTGCATGCCCTTATGCTGGCACTCGAAGAACTTGGTATTGCCGGTGTAAGAGAACTCACTCCCGGCATTAGATCTCTGCAGATCCATTACGACAGCCAGAAAATCCAGCTGTCTCAATTACTCAATATCATCGAGAAAACGGCCCAATCGCTGACCACTGGCGACCTGACAGTCCCCAGCCGCGTGGTTTATCTCCCTCTGAGCTGGGATGACGATGCCTGCAAGTTGGCCATAAAAAAATACATGCAATCAGTGCGCGCTGATGCGCCATGGTGCCCGAGTAATCTGGAATTTATCCGGCGCATGAATGGCTTAGATTCAATCGACGATGTGAAAGATATTGTCTTCAATGCCTCATACCTTGTTATGGGTCTTGGTGATGTTTACCTAGGGGCTCCCGTTGCAACTCCCATTGACCCAAGACATCGATTGATTACAACCAAATACAATCCGGCCCGAACTTGGACGGCAGAAAATTCCGTCGGGATTGGTGGTGCCTACATGTGTGTGTACGGAATGGAAGGTCCGGGAGGCTATCAATTTGTCGGCAGAACCTCGCAGATGTGGAATCGCTACAGAAAGACTGCCGAGTTCTCGCAGCCTTGGCTGCTGCGTTTCTTCGATCAGATTCGCTTCTACGAAGTCAGTGCCGATGAGCTCGCGCAGTTCCGGCGCGACCTACCCAAAGGCCAGGTCGCTCTGCGTATCGAAGAGACCGAGTTTTCACTATCTCATTACGAAAGCGGGCTGACGGAGAATAAAGACAGCATAGCGACATTCATGGAAATGCGAGAACAGGCTTTTGAGGAAGAGTTACAGCGTTGGCGCGATAACGGCCAGTTTACCTTCACTCCCCCAGAAGCGAATGAAAGTAGCGCCGATATTAGTGAAATCCCAGCAGGAGTATTAGCGATCGATAGCTCAGTATCTGGCAATGTCTGGAAAGTTGAGGTGGCCGAGGGTGAGAGTGTCAGCGCAGGACAAACGCTGATGATCTTAGAGTCCATGAAGATGGAAATCGAGATTCATGCTCAACAAGCAGGAAAAATAACCAAGGTCCTAGTTAGCGAAGGACATGACGTCCATGCCGGCCAGTGCCTGATATGGCTTGAACAAAACTAAGAGGCTAACGATGACTGACATAGTAAATTTGTGCATAGCGCAAGTGCACGACGCTTATGCCGATGGAAGGGAAACGCCAGAATCCTTAATTGCCAAGCTTCGCACCCAGGCTCTGAGCCAAGGTCAGTTTAATGCATGGATTCACTTGTTAAGTGAAGAGGAGCTCCAAGTTTATTTGGATGCCCTCAAACTCAAGCCCATGGAAGAGTCTCCACTTTGGGGCATCCCTTTTGCGATCAAAGACAATATCGACCTTAAAAATGTCCCAACCAGCGCCGGCTGCGAAGCATTTACTTACATACCAGAGCAATCGGCAACGGTGGTTGATCTGTTGATTGACGCTGGTGCTATACCACTGGGCAAAACCAACCTTGATCAATTTGCTACTGGCCTTGTGGGCACTCGTTCTCCGTTTGGTGAAGGCAAGAACGTCTTTAACCCGGACTATATCAGTGGCGGCAGCAGTGCGGGTTCCGCAATTGCAACAGCGCTAGGTCAAGTCTCTTTTGCTCTTGGTACTGATACTGCTGGGTCAGGGCGAGTACCTGCTGCTTTTAACAATTTGATCGGTCATAAACCGACTAAAGGCCTACTGAGTACCTGCGGAGTAGTGCCTGCATGTAAGTCTTTAGACTGTGTGTCTATTTTTGCGCTAACCACAGAGGACGCCGTGCGGGTGTTCGACGTCGCAACGCTCGCAGATGACAACGATCCCTACTCCCGAAAAAACATCGCGTTCAATACGCAACCCTACTGGAGTGATAAAAAACCGAGAGCCTTTAACTACGGAATTCCTGCCCAACTTGAATTTGATGATGTGCGGGCAGAAGAATTGTTTCATATTGCTTGCCAGCAGCTCGATGCACTTGGAGGCCAATCCGTTACGCTTGATTTTGAGCCTTTCATGAAAACAGCGCGTCTGCTATACGAGGGTCCGTGGGTCGCTGAGCGTGCTTGGGCAACACAGGATGTCAGCCCCAACGTTATGTTACCGGTAATTCAGGACATCCTGGCGACAACGCAAAACTTTGCGGTGACCGATGCCTTTGACGCCCAGTATAAACTGCAAGCATTAAAACGAATCTGCGATCGCGAACTGGATAAAGTTGACTTTGTAGTGACGCCAACAACCCCCACTTGCTACCTCAGGTCTGAGATAGCAGAACAACCCGTTGCACTAAATTCGAAACTTGGCACCTACACGAATTTTATGAATCTGCTCGACTACGCTGCCACTGCTATTCCGGTTGGACGATTGAGTTCACAAGTCAGTTGGGGCGTGACTTTCTTTAGCCGAGCCTTTACCGATATTCGTTTATTGAGTTTTGCCGGAGCATTTCAGAGGCAACTCAATCTTCCATTAGGCGCCACACCACACACCTTGCCCTCGCAATCAGCACAATCTGCCCGTACTGCCCCTGAGGAGTCAGTGGCAGTTGTTGTGTGTGGTGCGCATTTATCGGGGCAGCCGCTAAATTGGCAATTACAGGACCGCGGTGCCACACTCAAAACGAAAACCCGTACAACCCAGGCCTATGCCTTGTTCGCACTTCCGGACGGAAAGCGCCCCGCGCTTGTTCCAAAGGAAGCTGGCTCGGCCATTGAAGTGGAAGTCTGGCAATTGCCGATGGCAGAGTTTGGCAGTTTTGTAGCAGGTATTCCGTCGCCACTTGGGATCGGCAAGGTAGCTCTGGAAACAGGAGAATGTCTTCCGGGTTTTATTTGTGAAGAAGGTGGGATTGCTGATGCTAAAGACATATCCCATTTTGGTGGGTGGAGAGCCTATCTGGCAGCAAAATAAAACTGCACAAAAGGAACTATCAATGATTCACACTATCAATAACAAATTGCAGTCCTTAAGCGTGGCCAGGTGTTCTTCACTGGCCTTCACTTTGCTCCTTCTTCAGGGTGGCCATGCTCAAGCCGATACCGATCTTACTAGTGTCAGCTGGATTCATGGGGCGCAGAACTGCGAAACTGCTCGGACAGAACCAGGATATGTGCAGTGGCAGGAAGTGCGCTACCAGAGCAACACCATAATTTTTAGACAGAATAAGTGTTCCAATTATGAAGCGCCATTCGTCTATCTTTTTATCGGTGCGCAAAGGTCCCTGTTGATAGACACGGGTGCCACCGAAGAGGGAGGTGCTAGCTTACTTGCTGCTATCAGAGAGATCACCGACTTACCGCTTATTGTTGCCCACTCCCATGGTCACGGCGATCATATTAAGGGAGATGGCGCCTTTTCAGGCCAGGAGGGTACGAGTCTTGTCGGAGTGGGAGCTGATGCTGTGCAATCATTCTTCGGTTTTGACAACTGGCCACAGGAGCAGGCTGAGCTTGAACTAGGGGGGCGCACAATAAGTCTTTTGCCGACCCCCGGTCATACAGACGACGACCTCGCTTATTACGATCCGGTGTCTCAGTTTGTTGTTACTGGTGACACCCTTTACCCTGGCAGATTATATGTCAGAAATTGGTCAGCCTATCGAGCTAGCATTGCTAGGCTTAACGCCTGGATACAGGAAAAGTCAGTGTCTTACGTTTTGGGAACACATATTGAAATGACTGCGGATGCAAACGTCGACTATCCAATTCGCACTACCTACCAGCCAGATGAGCGCTCACTCCCTTTGGCGCCTTCTGATATCCTCAAGTTGCATGAAACTCTCATGTCGCTGGAGGAGCCAGAAAGAACCTATCTAGGCAGTTTCGTCATCTGGCCAGTAAATTAAACAGTAAAAATTAGAGCTCGTCCCAGGTAGCCCAGTCAATTGTTCTACCTGGATAGGCCACGTTCGAAAATGGCCAGCTCTGCTCTATCCACATCTCTGTCCATTCGAAAAGTAGCTCATCAAATCCTGCATCAAAATCGGCGTGCGTGACCCACATTGTCACCTGGGCGTCATATCCCGGTTTGCTGCTTGGTCTGACATAGACACTGCCCATTTCTCGTTCACCATCCTGTGTGAGTACACCATAGGCGAAAGATTCACGTCGCTCGAAACGACCTTGCTCATTCAACATGTCCTGCATAGCGTCTTCATCAGTGATGCCTTCACGGGGCCAGTTCCCAGAGCGGGAAAAAGTCTTTTGTAGATGATCAATCGATGACATGTAAGCAGCGTAGTCGAGATCCACAATTTCCGGACCAAGCGGTACCAGCTTGAAGCCCCAGCCCCCGACAAGTACCGAAGGCTCGAACACTTCCGGAACAAACGCGTCATCAAGAGCTGCTTGTGCCTTAATATCATCTAGGTACAGTTTGTACTGTCTGTAACCTTCAGTCATGGCCCGAGAACAGTCCTGGGGTGTATCACGCACACCATCGGTACGCTTGCAGGGTCCCTCATTCACCTCAGGCATATTCTCCCGAACCCACACTGATGCATCGCGGTAAATGGGTTGATCATTGGAGCTGGTATCGACATTCACAAGAACGCCATCTTCAAATGTCAGGTGAAAGGTATCGGTCACATCGAACCCTGTCTTAAGAGCCTGCACTCGATCATCCTGCACTGTGACTGGGCAGACTATCGTGCCCCCTTCTTCTTCAAGAGCACAAGGTGGACGAACCAATACCTTGTAATTGCCCCCTTCAGCCGAGGCCTGATAACCAAGGAGACCCGCCTTGGAATCACCCGCCTCAGTGAGAAATGACTCCAAGCGGCTCGCATCGAAGGAATAGAACGCATCGATCATTCCTTCGGCCTTTTCAAGGTTTGCGGCCAGTTCTGTATTCTCAGGTTCTGTTGCCATCTCTGTGGTCACCTCCGCCGCATTGGAATAAGCGGCCAGACCAAACAAACAGAGTGTAGAAACTGCAGCTCGTTTCTTTAATGACCTATACATAGAAAATTCTCCGATTTAATTGATGGTTAGTTACGGCGTCATGCGTACCGAAAGGTTAAGTTGAGTAGTAAAACATTTAAAATGAGTCCGCCAAATCCTCGACTAGCTCCTGCATGGAATCCGGGGAGAGTTGACCGACATCCTTGATCACTAACGCGCCAAACTTATTCAGTTCTGAATCTAGCAACTGTTGCACCACATCGGTACAGCCGCCGCAGCCTGTGGATGCCAAGGTCTGATTCTTAATTTCGGCCAAAGTAGTTGCGCCATTTTTCACTGCACTTGCAATGACCAACTTGCATACATCGTTGCAGTAGCAAATCGTATCGGTGTCGGCGAAGTCATCGTCAAAAGTTCCGTCACTTTCTGTGCCGGGCAAAATCATCTCTTGAGGATTTTCCGGAAGCTCATTTCTATTTAACGCTATTTTCAGAAAATTTTCGTAGTCACCAACATCACCGACAAGCACCGCGCCGAGCAAGGTTTTTCCATTCTCGGAAACCACTAGGCTTTTGTATATATCGCCCGAGATATCACTGTAAGAATAAATTTTGGCACCTGGCGTGCTGGCAATAGAGTCGCCAATACTCGCCACATCCACACCCAACAATTTAAGCTTGGTGCTCATGTCGGAACCTTTGAATTTAGCTTGTCCTCCAGTTATCTGTGATACGGCCACTTTTGCCATTTGATATCCAGGGGCTACTAATCCAAAAATCCGACCTTCCCAGGCGGCGCACTCCCCAATGGCATAAATATTTTTCTCGGATGTTTGGCATTGATCATCAATCGCAATTCCACCACGAGGACCTAGGTTTATTTCGCACTTTTTGGCTAATTCATCATGAGGGCGAATTCCCGCAGAGAAAATAATCATATCGGTTTCAAGATGGGAGCCATCGGTGAAATTCAGGCGGTATCGGCAACGTTTTCCATCACTAATTTCTAGGGTGCTTTTATGGGTGTGAACGTTCACGCCAAGCCTTTCAATTTTGTCACGTAAAAGCTTGGAGCCACCGTCGTCCAGCTGCACTGACATCAGTTTTGCTGCAAACTCTACTACATGGGTTTCAAGGCCCATGCCCTTTATAGCGTAGGCTGCCTCCAGCCCTAGCAAGCCACCACCAAGCACTACCCCAACTTTGCTTTGAGAGCCGGAGACCTTAATCTTCTCAAGATCTTCTATTGTTCTATACACATGACAATGTTCCTGATCACTACCTGGAACCGGGGGAACAAACGGATAGGAACCGGTGGCTAACACCAGCTTGTCATAGGATTGCAAATGACCACTTTGCGTAATAATCCATTTTTCTGACTTATTAATATCAACCACTTTATCGTCAAGAATGAAATTCACACCCTTGTTGCGATAATATTCTTGCTCGGTGAGTGCCAGATCGGCAGCAGTAGAACCTGAAAAATAGGTGCTGAGATGGACCCTGTCGTAGGCCAGCCTCGGCTCTTCCGAAAAGGTGGTAATTTCATAATCATCAGCGTTGTCGCTAGCGAGAAGATATTCGATAAACTGGTGACCAACCATGCCGTTTCCGATTACGACAAGCTTTTGTTTTTCCTTTTTATTCATTCGTCCCTCGCTAGATAGTTCATCTCAAAAGCTCTACTGCATAGCAAGGAAGGTGCCAATGGGAATGGTATTTGTTAAATGGGCTTGAAAGCGCATGATTACGCTTTTTTGAAACCGTTCATGCGTTATTGGCTGCACTATAAGTAAGCAATACCCATATTTTGGATTCGATATGGTGCGATTTTGAAAATTACTCTAGTAAAAAGTCGGTTGGTAATGGGGGGATGACATTGAATTCTGATTTGGCTATTTGCTGGTTAATGCCCAGAGGCGGATTAATTCGCCGGGAGCGAATTAACATAGCCGTAGGCTAGGCGTAGCCCGAGCGCATGGATGCGCGAGTGAATCTAACCACGTGGTTCTGGGAGGATTAGCAGCGATTTGAATAAGTAGAATGGAGCTATGGCTAAAGTAGGTGCCCAGAGGCGGAATAATCCAAACAGTCCTTGGGACTGTTTGTCCCCTGCGGGCTTCGCGCCGAGGCGCTCGTTGCAGATTGCTGCGCAATCAGTCGAACCACATCGGTGGCTCTCATCCGCCTCTCACCACCAAATGCAAAAAGCCCCGCTTAAGCGAGGCTTTTGGATTTGGTGCCCAGAGGCGGAATCGTGTTAACCACGTAACAAATTGAATTTTAAAGGATTAATTAAATTGCAAGCTTTTCGATGTTACACATAGTGTTACATCAGATAAATCCAGCCCCGCATACGCTGCGCTGAACACCAGTATTATCCCACAAGTCTGTTGCCTCTATAAACCCTCCTTTTTAATCGTCTTACCAAATTCTGGTCACAAATCAATATCGCCTGAAACTAACAATTGTCTCCTTGAATAAATAAAGGTTTGAGGAAGAGCAATATGAGCCAAACAAACCCAATAAACCTGTTGAGACTGCCTGACGTGATTAAGCGAATGGGGGGCTCGAAAGCAACAATATATAACATGATCAATGAAGGAACCTTCCCAGTTCCTGTGAAAATGGGAGCTAGAACATCAGTGTTTCCAGAACATGAGGTGGTTAGACTTCAGCACACGATTATTGCTGGGGCCAGCAATGAAGAGGTGAAAAAGATTGTAATGGATATGCAAGAAATGAGGAAATATAGCTACCCCATTCTGCTTAACGTCAAGCCATCTGGTGATGGGTAGCAAATCTCCTTATTGACCTCGTAATGTTTTCCCTCTTCATATCTCATCTTTGAATAGGTTTTTAACCATTGTCACGTCCCAAGAACCTACTTTTCCTCGTAGAGTTTTCACTTTTAACGCGTTCAATGTACCTGCTATGCCCTTATACGACATGCAGTCACGAACTCTACTAGAGCTACAGCCTTGTTGCCCTGGAACAACTGGACAGCCTTCATCAGGACAACAAAATTCAGGTAGCACCGTTGTTCTTATCAATTGTTGCAAGTCTAGGCGGTTCTGTTTCGCCTTAAGCGACCTTGCCTTGGTTGCATTCGCAGTACTTCTATTCAGCTTCATTAAGCCCTCTACGGTCTTACACCACCTCAAACATAAATAGAAGTATAGCTGAATCCGCAATGCGCATCGAAGCAATTACTGCCTTTCGCGTATGCACTAAATATATGTAGCCTCATAAGGTATGGAACAATGACTTTAAGAAAGAAGAATCTATCAAGAATCCCCCCCCTTAAACCTAATATCGTAGCGGAATTGCTTCAAAAAGAGGTTCAAGACAAACTGCATGCTGATCACTGCCGACAAAATGCCAAGCTAAACACAATAGAAGCTAAGCTCAAACTGCTTTACCCGATATCGAAAACGGTCGTAAAAGAAAAATATAGAGATTGGCTCTTAAAATACGTATTCTGCTCCATGATCACATTGACACTTCCAGACGGGAGCGCTAGAAACCAATTAGCTCTTGAAAAAAAGCTGAGCATACTCACTAAGCGTTTGAACAAAAAATTCTTTGGGCAACAGGCCGCTGCGAAGTATCCAGACAATACCGTAAGTTTCATTGCAGTATTCGAAGAGCATGCTACAGGCGGGCTACATATACACACTCTATTTCAAGCCCCACGAGACACAGAGTTCTGTAAACTGAAATTATCTCCAGATAAATTGGAGCCCACTGTACACTCGCTTTGGAACAAAATTACTGGTGCTCAACAGATCGATGAGAAGTCCATAGACGATGCAACTACTAACCGAGCGAAGATTGAATACTGTTTAAAAAGAACCTATGGGCGAGACGATAGAGTATATTTCGACTCGTTTGCGCAGCATTAAAAAGCATTTTGAAAATAATTATAAATAGTCCATAGAACTTTATTCGAATTAGCAGAAGTCCAGCTGCAACGGTGTTTCACGATCTAATCGGAAGCGTCAAAATTGGATGCCATAGAAGACGTTTAATAAAGGTTTCCCGTTACAGAGGCCTTGATTCTCATATTGCAAAATTTTAGCAAATCTAAGTGAAATTCAAAGTTATAGTCTCACAATTGTCATGCTACATTGCAAACTCACCCTCTCTAATCTTCCCCAAATGAATACTCAAAACGTTAAGTTTCACATGATGTAATCATCAAGATTGAGATACGATAAAGGTCATATCGATAGACTGATTAAGGGATAGTAACAATGAAACTGTTGACAGCTCACCTTTACGAAACATGAAGCTTGTAACTCATTCAGTCTAGTTAACGGATGTCACATGTCGTTTTATGGTGAACAACGAAACTCAAGCATACAACGCCAGTATTGTTGCTGTTTTTTGAAAAACGACACGAAAACGACATCCGACAACAAAAAAACACTAAAACGACATTTCAGCCTTGCTACACGTCTATCTCACCAAATCTGGAAATTTTAGAGTCAAATCACATGATGTTTTGCAATTCAGTTTACTAGGCTCTATTCAAGGCATGAATCTTACGCCAATACGATTTAACCTTACTCTTTTTACTTCTCAGTGCCTGATTTAAACTCAATAACTCCAGCGGTTCTCTACACAGTACTTTGGCCAACTCGAAATGTTATTGTAATCCCCCCAGAAAATATTCGAGTCTTTGTGGAATAAGTTGTTGTGACTCATCCCTATATACTATTAGACTTCCGTCAAGTTACGGGATATGTGCGCATGCACACATATCTGAAAAGTCCAGAATACGCACTATATAAATGCTATATGAGCTAACGGAGTTTTGACTTTGATTGAAGATTTTAAAAGGTGGTTTGTTGAGTTAAGCGACGATGCAAAAGCAAGGAAAATCGCTAGTTCCCTAGAGACAGGAACAAGACAAAAATGGACAAATCCAGTAAAGAACAAGGAAATTAAGGAAAAGTTCTCACGTGAAGGACTGCGTATAGAGGGGGTAAAGCCAAGATCAAGTGCTGATAAAAAAGCTGGAGAGTGGCTTTATGACCTTATATGGAGAGAATTTGACTCTGAGAATAACTTTGTAAGTGTAATGCTTGCAATGGAAATCGAGCTCTCTGATATGGCAGAGAGGGGGCTAGTATATGATTTCGATAAGCTCCTGCAATCTGACTCCGAATACAAGATATTTGTGTTTCAGCAGCAAACTAAAGTACAAGCCGAGCATCTTTTTAACCGCTTTAGGCTTCGGTCGGAGTCCTATAACCATAAACTGGAATCAATTTTTCTTTTTTGTTGTTGGAGTTGGGATTCTGGTACATTTCTCTTCAACGAGTTTAATGGCCAAGTGCATTCGTAAATTTCATAGAACAATGTTTTGCGGGTGACGCCTCCTGCGCAACTGAGAATGGTATTATGTCTCTCGTAGCTGGAAAGAATGGAGATAATTAGTTAGATTTTTCACAACTTAACGAGTGGCTAACGCTTGGTGTAAACTTAGGGGGTTAGGTCACCCTAGGCCATCAATCTAAGCGTAAAGTTAATTAAACCTTCTGCGGAACGAGGTATTTATAAATTTCATAAACTTGGCGCGCTGAGTACATTGCATTCGACATAGCTCCTTGTTCGAGCACTATTCCAAATCGCTCCGCTAGAGCCTCTATCGTACCACGCTCATTCGGGAACCTACTTCTTACAATTGCAAGCGTATCGACAATGTCATGATCATCTTCAATCTTCGGCCGATTGAGTAGCTCTAACTCGTAATTTATAAACGGAATATCGAATGGAGCATTATGGGACACAATTCTTGAGGTGGATAAAAATTCAACCAGATCATCTGCAATTTGTTCGAATGTTGGCTTATCCGATACGCTTTCATTACTTATTCCTATAAAATCAGCCACGTCGGGACTAATTGGCTCTCGAGGTTTTATCAGTCTGTGGAATACATTCCCTGTAGCAATTCCATCCACAATTTCCATACAAACGATCTCTACCAAATAGCCATCTTTCCCAGGGGTAATCCCTGATGTCTCTGTTTCGAGAACTATTTCTCTCATCAAAAATTCCTCATATTTTAAGTTCATGTCTAGTTTTTGCTTTTGGAGTGCCTGCATCACTAATTTTAGTTGGATGGTGGATTGATAGTTGGTTCTGTGGGGCATTCATGCTTTTCGGAATAACTTGGGGAATTATTGCCATAAGTGTTTTGGGGAAAGATTAGCGACACGATCTAAAGGTTGTAGTAATAAAATCTGCATCTCGTCGATCAGTCTCTAACTCATACTTTGAAACCAAGAACCGCCAGCGCCTCATATACTCACAGTGATAGGTAACCAGTGGTGGCATGTATTCGCTAGGCCCTTTAGCCCCCTTAGACTGGCTTGCATTGTCTTCGGTCACTAATAGGTTGTCTGGGTCATTGGCGAAGACTTTCTTCAGCAGGGGCGACCATAGAGCGCCACCATGGTCATGGGCGTACTTAAGCGGAATGATGTGATCGATGTCCACGTCACTTGCGATTGTGAACCTTTGCCCTGTATAGGGTCCAACCCATATCCCTGTTGCGACAGTATACTTTCTGACGCTTGTGAAGCTCACAGGGGCAAGGCTGGCGCTAATCAATAGCTCTTGCCTAGTGTTCTGGCAATCGCTGTAAAAGTCCTCCCAGTGTCGCCAGTCGCTTCGATCATAGTCGACCTGAGCGAAGGCGGCACTAGAACCTAGCAAAGCAATAATATAGATAAGTTTCAAATTAATGGACCAGGGTGCTTCCCTTATGGTTTTAGGTGTAGACGTGAATTACAGATCGTGCGAGTAAGTAACTACAACTAGTGCAGTAAACAAGTTGCTCATCGAACCCAGCCCGCTTGCTATCAAAGTGATCTTTCTCCCATAAGTTGAATCACAATCAACCGTACTTTCCGGCGCACTCTTCTACATTGAGATTAACACTCTATTGGCATTCCACGAATTCGGTGGGATACTCCCTCGCAAACTATCAATTCACGCGTATTTTGTTTCGACTTAAATTTGGGCATTTACTCTATACAAGCCTTAGGTGCCTCAAGGAGTCCTCATGAAGAAAATTTACCGTGCAGTAACCCACCCTTCCGGATGGAGCGGTCTCGCGGACTATGAAATCAGACAAGACCGTAAAATCTATCGAACCGTCTCACACCCTGATGGTTGGGGAGGCTTGCCTGACTACGAAATACGCGGTGACGGAAAAATCTACAGAGCGATTACCCATCCAGACGGATGGGGTGGCTTACCGGACTATGAGATTCGTGCCGATGGGAATATCTATCGTGCCGTAACTCATCCGGAAGGATGGGGCGGTTTGGCTGATTATGAGGTACGTTAAAGTACAGAAACTTCGGTCAGAATTGTCCACTGATTTAGCTTCGCCCACATCGTCTAGAGAGCTAAGCAAAAAGAATTGAACGGCCCCTTGAAATCGAGGGGGTGATTCCCCACATATATTCGGTCGGAGTGTTTCGCATACCAATTTGTTGTAACGCTGGTTGCGATCAAGCTGAAACATTGGCGCTGTCCAAAGAGCGACCGCTCTCGCTACAGCCATGTCGCCGAAGATGTTACGCGAATCACGGAGGTCATCGTGTTTGCGCGTTTGGCGATACACTCAAGGATTCGTCGGTCTGGGGCTTTATTGCACTGACGGTAAAGGAGAGAGTAGCTTCTTGGCAACGACAGCGTTGAAGACAATCGCGTCACCAGCGTCTCTCCGATTTGAGTGGAAGGAGATGTATCGTTCGTCCAAGCCTAGCTTGCGACGAAACCGGGATGGAAATGGCGAGAGCTTTGACTCGTTTCACGCTTCCGTCAGCCAACGGGTTGGGCAGATTGCAAATCAGCTAAACCTACACGATTATAAATTCTCCCTATTAACCCCCTTTTTTGCCCCCAAGCCCAACGGAAAAGAGCGCCTGATCTGTGTCCCCACGATTCAGGACCGATTGGTGCAGAGGACAATTTATCGTCATTTATCCAAAGGAAAATATTCTTTCGACAATGCCATTAGCTACGGATTTATCAGCGGCAAATCTACTAAATGTGCATTAAGCGCGGCGCTTCGTGAGAGGAAAAAATTCGCTTGGGTTTACAAGGCTGATATATCGTCCTTCTTCGATAGCATCGATCGCGACTTACTTAAAGAAAAACTCAGGGCAAAAGTAAGATTGAAGACATTGCACTCTGTACTTGATAGCGCAATAAACACCGAAGTGAATCTCTCTATCCCCTCCGATAGAAAGAAAATCAGTGCAATGGGAATACGCAATGGACGTGGTTTGCGTCAAGGAATGCCACTGTCGCCCTATCTTTCAAACCTTTTCTTGTGGGACTTCGACCATTTTCTCATTGAGAAAGGCATTCGTGCGATTCGCTATGCCGATGACATCATCGCCTTTGGCAGTTCTCAAGAAGAATGTCTAGATATTCACGATATTTGTTCAAATGCAATCGCCCGGTTGGGGTTGCATATTCACTCAATCGAACCCGGTGGGAAGACTGAAATATACCCTCCAGATACAACCGCAGAATTTTTAGGTCAAGGAATTGCTAGAAGCGATCACGAATACTACCTTACTGTTAATAAGCCGCAGGTTGAGAATATTAAGAGCAGAATCTCGCAATACGGGGACTTTAAGTTTCTTTCAGAGAAACGTATAACAATTGGCAAACTGATCCAGAAACTCGATGCAATGATTGGGGGGTACAGTGAAGTCTATTCCGATTGCCAGAACGTCGATAAAGTGATTCAAGCAATTCAAGACCACAGGGTTGTCGTCCTCTCCAAGCTATTCAAAAAAATGGGCATTGACGTGAGTAAGTTGACCAAGGATCAGAAAGCATTCTTAGATATTCCCAGCAAATGAGTTCGATGTTAAAGGATTGGTTATCGCTGGCTATGGCTACAACGTATCAAAGGAAGATGAATGGAAGTGGCTAGGAATGAGCTCCCACCAAAATCTATAACGCCTGTTGTTAGAAATTCTCGACTTATGAATGCTGAGGTGCATTACAACAAAGTATTTCCTACCTCATTAAAACTTTAGGCTATACAGAATAAAAAAAGAGGACATAACAAAATATGAAAAACATCTCTGAAGAAGAAATTATCTTTCTATTTGGTGCTGGAATTTCAATACCTATAGGGATTCCTGCCATGGCTGGCATCTATAGAAGCTTCATGAGCAAGACAAAGTCCGAATTGCCGGAAGCTCATAAAAAGATGTGCAATTTTTTTGTAGATGAAATGGGAGTTGAAGCGGATTTAGAGGAATTTCTTCTAGCTTCTAATAGAATTATTGAATTTAGAAATTCCGGTTTGAACAGATTCGTGGAAAGTAGTATATCTAAGGTTAAATCTTCAGGGAAAGTTAAAGATTTCAATAAGAATTTGAAGTTAAATCTAGAGATTGTTGAGGCGGTAAAGGATTCAATTCTGGATTTTCTAGCCATTACTTGCTTTAAGTTTGATAGAGTAAAGGCCGAGAAAATAAATTCTGGTTTCGTTAGCTCAATTGCAAAACTTGGATACTCTGTTTATTCAACTAATTATGATTCTGCTTTTGAACATGTTGCAAGAGAGAACAACATAGATGTTCTAGATAATTTTATCAAAGTCGGTCAAAGAACCATATGGAATGACAACATTAACTTTGATGGAAAGGAAGGTTTCAAATTAATTAAGCTACATGGTTCTGTTACATGGTATGAAGATGCACAACACTCAGTTGAGAAAATAGACTATCGAACTAGCATCAATCCCTTAGGGGTCGAAGTAAAAAATATTACAATCGTACCAACTAGATTTAAGGATATTTATAGTCAGAACTTCTTCGCTCTTTATTCTCATTTTTTAGTCTCTCTTTCAAAAGCGAAATTAATTGTAATTGCTGGCCATAGTTTACGCGATGATTACCTAAGAGCAGCTATCATCGAGAGAAAGAGACAGGGCGATTTCAGAATTATCGTAGTTGATCCAAATTACCCAACAATAATTAAGAAAGACCTTCCCCCGGCAAGACAAGCTACAAATGGTGATATCATTCACTTGCCGTACAAGTGGGAGGACATATCTGATGAATTATCATGTATTTTGCTAAATTCACCAGCTAGTAATATCGGCAAAGATTGCATAACCGTTCTTAAGCAAAGGAAGAATAAAAATAAATTGAAATTCACTGCAGGATTTAGAAAAATTTCTCCTGGCGATATTAAGGAGATTGCTGTTGAAACTCAGGCGTATCTTAGTCAAAACGAAAAGCCATCTAACTTAAGGGTGTGGCTAAAAGCGATCGTGAAGTCTTCAGATGGAACTACAAAATTTCGTGTATCTAACGAATTTATCGAAATCAAAGAGTTAGTTTTTGGTGATGAGTTAACAGGTATGGTTAATTCAGAAAACTCTATGAAGCTGAAAATCCCGCTAATTGAAGGCTGGCTTAATTCTCAAGCCGAAGTAAGCTTGGTGGTCGCGTTAATTAAGTCAAATGTCAAAAAACCTTCATTAGTTGGTAGATCGAACATAATTATATTGGATAGTAGGAAAGTTCCATACAAAGCCTAAATAGGCGATCTCAGGTGTTAATTAAGTGAAGGAGAAATTTAGTAAAGTTTATTTTTTGTCGGGAAAACAAATTCGCTTGCAAAACAATTGTATTGTGAATATTTAAATAATATCTATGAGTTAACTTTTATTTTTAACAATTTGGATATTTTCATATTTCAGCGTATGGTAGCTATTCTGTGAATTCCTTTTGCAGCCAAAATTTCATATCCTTCATGAATTTTTCCTACAGAAACCAAATTTCGCTCAACATTTTTTTTGTTGACATTGAAGCTTAATACTTCTCCAAAAACAGTTAAATGATCGCCAGTTATGATTTTATTGACAATTTTTAACTCGATATTAGACTTCATTTCAAGAATGCTTGGTGTTTCAATTTTTGAAGACTTGTATAAAGTGAAACCGCATTTTCTTATTTTATCGACATTTTTCCCCGACATATCCCCACAAAAAAGAGTTTCTTCTGCCAATTTTTCCCCGGGAATTGCCAGTACGCAATGGTCTACTTTATCTAATAATTTATAGGAATAGTTAGTGTTCTGTACCGAAAAAGAAATCATGTTTGGCTTGTATGAACAGTACATTGAAAAGCATAAAGTAATTAAATTGTATTCATTTTCTTTGTCAGATTTAATTATAGCTATTGATATTCTTGATGGTTGAAAATATTCTCGAAATTCTTGCCGTCTTACGCTTTCGAACATACTAAATGTACCTTCTCTGTGCTAGATAAATTATATATGTGGAAAGTAGAGAGCTTATTATATTGGTTGAGATTGAGGTCCAAAAGTTAGAAGAAAAATAGCTTCCTATTTCAAGCCAAAAGAATAATGCCATAGATAGCAGAAAAACCACAAATATAAAAAGCCAACGTAATTTATTGAGCCGACTAATCTCGCTATGCGCTTTCTGAATTAACACTTCAGACCTTACATATCTATTTTGAAGAGCTTCGTCTAAAGACTGGGCAATCATTTCCTGCATAAGCTCGCTGATTGTTTTATTGTTTAGTAGCTCACGTATGTTGCCTTCGCTTTCCACTGTAACAAAGTTCTTTCTAATACCGGTTTGGCCAGAATGTGGAACTTCTACGCTAGATTCGAGTTTGTGAAATTCAACTCTGGCTAATGGATCGTTCGGTTTTATGGATAGTCTTCTTGATGAAATATTGCTTAATGTAATGTATATCTGACCTATAAATCCAGGATCAGCATAAGTATTCTCTGCAGCGAGTCCAGCTGAGAATATTTGTCCCACGGTATTGATTTTCGTATAGATATTGCTTGGTATACTGAAACATTCCTTTGCGAGTACTTTTACAGTTTGTCCTGGTTCAATTACTATTTTCCCAGTTGCATCGATAGTTTTAGGCGTGTATGTGGTTTCACCATCTTTATACGCGACTAAATGGTAGTCATCACTTACCCGGATTTCGTAAGTTGCATATTTAACATTAGATAAGTCATACGAAGACTTTGAAAACAAAAATCCTGCCTCAATTGATTCCCTAATTTGTTTGTCGTTTAGTAACCCTGACCTGGGACCAATTCCTTCTGGTAGCTCTTGAGCGCTCATGGTTATTCTCTTTGATATTTACTTGCACAATTTAAGTGTCGTATATGAATATACTGAGATGGTAACTCTACTGCGCATCCCCGTCTATATCGCGGTAGTCTATTGCCATATCCAATTAAAAGAATACTGTTTGAGAGCTATGGGCTAGACCGTGAGTCACGTTCATCTCATAATATGTTCACGATATACTGGTGATGAGGCAATGTGATTGAATTAGACCTCTTAATCAGAAAATTAGGTGGAAACTGAGGGATATCGTTGGGTGTAGTTTCCGAGTTGAGTTCATAAACGACGTCATATTGTTATGGCGAATTTTTCCAGCCTTTTGAGTAAGTCCCATTGATTGGGTTTCGTCAGTACTGTCAAACTGAGCTATACTTTTGCTGCTATGGTTCTGCTAACAAAGGCATTCGCAGCAACGACTACTATATTTCCGGATTGCTATCACGCCGAAACGGGGGATGCCTGAGTTTTACATGCTAGTCAGGATAGAATTATCTTAGTTTGACCTCGTTACGTATCCTTGAGTAGCTGAGTCCAAATAGGTGGACCACCATTGCATCATTTTACGGCGTTCGGGAAGATGTTCAGCGCGATTGTAAGCTGCACGAATTTGATTCTTATCTACATGGGCTAAAGAAAGCTCAATCAATTCTGATTTATACCCCTGTTCATGCAGTATTGTGCTGCCTAGGGACCTGATACCATGAGAGACAAATTTTGATTTGTATCCCATTCGTTTAAAAGCAACATTCGCAGTTTCAGAGTTGATATGTCCACTTGTATCATTCCTGCCTGGAAACACGTATTTTCTATGTCCACTCATGGGTTTCATGATCTGTAGAATCTGTAAAGCTTGTCGAGTTAGTGGAACTATGTGATCTCGTCTCATCTTCATCTTTTCCTTTGGAATGGTCCAAGCCGCCAAATCGAAATCTATCTCCTTCCATTCAGTTGACGCTGCTTCACCTGGACGAACTAGAGTTTGGAGCATCCAGTGGATCAAACTCTTCGTTTCCACGGATATTTTTGATCGCTCAAGGCGGTCAAAGAATGCTGGAAGTTCTTCAGGCTTTAATGTGGGATGATTTTTGGATGAGGGGGGCGGGAATGCTTTTCTGATTCCAAATAGGCAGTTGCCAGCTATCAGGCCAGTATTGACTGCATAATCCATGATTTCGTTGAGCCATCTACATAACTTTCTGATGGATTCGAGAAATCCATTTTCGGCAACAGGCTTTAATATCTTAATAACTTCTGGGGCTGATATTTCGGAGATCGGAACCGCTGCAAGTGTCGGGAGTACGTGCAGGTCAATAGAGTTCACCATTCTTTTCAGGTAAGAGTCAGATATTGTGACCCGTTTAACTTCGAGCCAACGATCATAAACAATAGCAAAAGTGAGTGACATTAATTCTCTTGCTTTGTCTTCCGTGCCCTCTTTAATGTCCCGTGGATCATTCCCACACGCGAGACACTCCAGATATTGATTCCTTTGGGTGATGGCGGACTTGAGGCTAACAGAGGGGTATGAGCCAATACTCAGATTGGTCCTTCTTCCGGTATATGGCTTCGTATAGTTAAATAACCAGAGCTTTGAACCATTTGGCTTTACTCTGAGGTGTAGGCCATTCCCCGCAGAGAGGTTGTACTCTTTTGTTTTGGATTTTGCGTGCTTAATTCTAGTATCTGTAAGGGTAGTTATTCTGGGCATACCAGTTCTCCGTTGTAACATTCCCCTTTATTTATTCAATAGTGTTACTAGGGGTGTTACAAAGATTCCTGGCCGGTGCTAGACCTCATGAGACGACTACAGACGCAAAACCTTTGTTGAGCAAGAGATTTAAAGGTTTGGGTAGACTTGAGTGGACTGTGCTGGACGCTTAAATGGTGCCCAGAGGCGGAATCGAACCACCGACACGAGGATTTTCAATCCTCTGCTCTACCGACTGAGCTATCTGGGCAAATCTGTATTTCTACTTACTTTGTGCGTCTTACAAATGTCGACTTTTCGACAAGGCGCGTATTAAACCCGCAGTGGCTATGTCGAGTCAAGAGCAAGGTGTCACTCTTGGGGTACAAATCCCTCTGCTTTGTCGTGATCTTGGTTGGAGAGGAATTTATCCATCTCTGTCTGCAGATACTTTCTGTGCTCTGGGTTCATCATGCTCAGCTGTTTTTCGTTGATCAGCATGGTCTGCTGCTTCTGCCATTCCTGCCAGGCCTTTTGGGAGACATTCTCGAATATATCCTGCCCTTTTGCGCCAGGGTAGGGCGGGTTAGGCAGGCCTGGTAGCTGTTCTTGGTATTTGCGGCAAAATACGGTGCGGGACATGCTTATTCCTTTATATGGGGCTGGCAGGGGTGTTGGCGAGCCTGCGCTGCAGTTGTGCTAGCAGCGCTTTAACAGGGGCGGCTAGGCCGACTGCATGCTCGCTGTCGCTGTGCATAGAGTGCAGAGGGTAGCAGAGCTGGGGCTTAGGCTCCATGACTGCCACTGGGCTTGGATGCGCCATGATGAATACTGGGGTGATGTCGAGGTGGAAGTGGCTGAAGGTATGCTTTACCACGGGCCAAATCTCCATCTGGGGTATGTCAGCTCCGAAGGCGTTGCGAGTATAGGTGTCCAAGTCTTCTTGTGCTTCGAACTCCTTGAAGCTCCACAAACCTCCCCAAATTCCGGCAGCTGGGCGTTGCTCTAGCAATACCTCACCCTTCGCGTTGCAACACATCAGCATATAGGTACTGCGCCTTGGCAGCTTTTTTTTGGGTTTGCGGTGGGGCAACTCTTCCACACGGTTGCTCACTAGGGCTTGGCAGCTGCGGCTTAGCGGGCAGCGCTCGCAGGCGGGTTTGCTGCGGGTGCACAGTGTGGCGCCTAGGTCCATCATGGCTTGGGTGTAGTCGGCGACGTGAATCTTGGGTGTGGCGGCCTCGGCGATGGGCCAGAGTAGCTTTTGCACACTGGGTTGGTCTGGCCAGCCTTCTATGGCGTGGTAGCGGCACAGCACGCGTTTAACGTTGCCATCGAGGATTGGGGCGCGGATGCCCATGCCCAAGGACAGGATGGCTCCGGCGGTGGAGCGGCCGATGCCGGGCAGTGCTAGAAGTCCTTCTACAGTGTCTGGAAATTCACCGTGGTGTTGCTCCTGCACGATCTGCGCGCAGCGATGCAGGTTACGGGCGCGAGCGTAGTAGCCGAGGCCTGTCCATAGGTGTAGTACTTCGTCCTGGGGGGCCTTGGCTAGTGCAGCAACATTGGGGTATTGCGCCATGAAGGTCTGAAAATAGGGGATTACCGTGTTCACCTGCGTCTGCTGCAGCATGATCTCGGATATCCACACCCGGTAGGCGTCTGGATGATCTTGCCAGGGCAGGTGATGGCGGCCGCTATGGGCGAACCACTCCAGCACCCGTTGAGCGAATGTAAGCTTGGCCATGGGGCCTAACGGCGGAGGCGGTCGAGTAGGCCGCGCGCCGCGTCCTGCAACTCGTTTGGCACGCGCTCTGTAACAGCGTCTTGTACGCGGCGTTGTACCTCATTGCGCGAGATATCGACAAACAGTTCGCGCACGCGGCCGAAGTCTGGGCCGCAGTACTCACTGAAAGACGCGTCGAAGCGCGCGTTGCACACTACTGGCCAGCCTACGCCTTGATACAGGGGGGCGACGGGGATTGTCTGTGTGGCTGGTGGCCCAAACACGGTCAATGTGGCGTTGTAATTAAAGCTCTCTTCTGCGAGATCCAGGCCTCCTGTGGCAGCAATCTCGAAGTTGTCCATGCTTACATTGAGTTGTTGATTGCCGTCCACGCCATCGGTCAGCGTAAGGTTTCCTGCGAAACTGCTGAAGCGCACGACATCGGGCCAGCTCTGGGCGAGGTCGCCAGTGCCGGCAGGGCTCAACACGGATATCGAGGAGAACAGCTGTTTAACGATGCCGATATCGATCGCATTGTCATCTAGGCTGAAGCTGGTGCTGCCGCTTACGCTGTCGACCAATTGATTGACTGTGCGTCCGTACAGAGTATGGACAGACTCAACGTTCAGCCTGCCCTGAGCAAATTCGGCGAAAGGCAGTGCTTCGGCGAGTTGTCCCACATTCACGTTCCGAATCGAACTGATGGAGTTCAGTGTGGGCGGGTTAGTTTGGGTATTGTAGTTGATGGTAGTGTTGAGTCGGCCGGAATAGAAGGGCACGGGGCGAAGCTCGAAATTCAGCACACCACCCTGCACGGTTAGGCCCGCGTCGAGAGCACCGAATTGCAGACCGCCGATCGCTAGAGACTGAATGACATGGCTTGCCTGAATGTTCGTGCTCTGCAGCAGCTCTATGGGCAGCTCGGTGTCTTGTGCCGGGGCGCTCGGAGGCGTTGGCGCTGAAGGCGCATCTGGGTCTTCCTCGATCACTTCGGGTTCTAAGCTAGCGGTGTAGCGATTCAGGTCCAGCGCATTGGTATTGAGGTTGTAGCGCAGGTTGGCAAGAGTATTCGCAGTGGCGAAGGTATAGCCTGCGTCGATGGTGACGCGCATATCGTCGAGGGCGATTGCTAGAGCAGGGACGTTGATCTGACGGTCGTTGCCGTTGAATTCCACGTTCATGCTGAACTGATCTTCTTCGGTGTTGTACTCGCCCAGGGCGGCTTGGCTGACCTGTTCCTCGCTGCGCACGTAGAGGTCCAAAAAGTCGCTTAGCGCGAAGGTATTGCTCGCCAGCTCGCCACGCCAGGCAAGGGCGTTGTTGAAGTCATCGATGGCGATGTTGCCGGTCAGTTGCAGCGGGTTGAGCTTGATGCGCAGGTCATCCAGGCGGGCGTTGCCGCGGTTTAGGTCGACGGTTGCGGTGCTGGCGATGCTGACGTTGGAGTTACGCTCCGCGATATTGTCGGTTAGCTCAAAGCTTAGCTCGAAAGGAAAGGGGCGGTTGTCGACATTACTGTCCCAGCTGCTGAAATTGAGATTCTCGAAGTTACTGTTCACGCCCATCTGCGCATCTTGTATGGCTATGCTGGCGTTGCTTACAGTGATCTGGGCGATAGCGGCAGAGATGTCGTAACTCTCACCTGCGCTAGGGCTGGAGCTGCTCTGTTGCTCTGCGTCCGTCGTTGAGGGCCAGTTGCCATTGCCCTGGGCATCGACGATCCAGTTGATGTGTAGGTCCCGCGCGATAAACTCTTGCATCTGCAGGCGCCCGTCGAGCAAGGCTCTTGGTTCGATCTTGATGGCGATGTTAGAAAGTGAGGCGAGCTCAGCAGGAGAGTTCGGGTTGGTCAGGCGCAGATCGCTGATGCTAAGACCGAAGACGGGATTGAATGCCCAGTCGATATCGCCCGCGATATGTAGCTCCAGCCCTGTCTGTTCCTTGAAAACAGACTCTATGGCGGGGCGATAGCGCGATGGGTCAATCAGGTAAAACGCGAGTGCCAGGGCAATTACAGCCATCAAGGCTAGGCTGACTGCAGACAGAAGTAGAATTTTGATCAGTTTCATCATTTTATTGTCAGTCTCGGGCTAATTCGGGTGGTCGCGGCGTGGCGGCGACGAATGCCAAGGAGAATTCCAGAGCGTTCTATGGCAATCAGTGTACCTGAAAGCAGTGCAGTGGCACATTGCAAAAGTAGCAAAAATGCTGGGGAAATCACGCTATTAGTGATTGCCCGGCAGGGGCAAAAGCGGTCATCTTTGCTTTCAAAGCCTCTGCGCTGCCCGTATAATGCGCAGCACCTGATATTGGCGGCGTTGGCCGCGAAACAGGACTATGCGGGGAATTTCGATGTCATCACGTGCAGCAACAGTAGAACGAAACACTAAGGAAACCCAGATCAAGGTCTCTGTGAATCTCGACGGTAGCGGCGAGCTCCACACAGATACAGGGCTGCCTTTCCTCGACCACATGTTAGACCAGGTGGCTCGTCATGGCCTGATCGACATCAGCGTCAAGGCGGTTGGTGACTTGCATATTGATGCGCACCACACGGTGGAAGACCTTGGCATTACCCTCGGCATGGCCTTCAATAAGGCACTAGACCGCACGGGTATCCGCCGCTATGGGCACGCCTATGTGCCTTTGGACGAGGCGCTGTCCCGGGTTGTGATCGATTTCTCCGGTCGCCCAGGGCTCGAGTACCACATCCCCTTTACGCGCGGTGCGGTGGGTGGCTTCGACGTGGATCTGTTTCATGAATTCTTTCAAGGCTTCGTGAATCATGCCCTCGTTACGCTGCATATCGATAATCTGCGTGGCATCAACTCGCATCATCAGATCGAAACCGTATTCAAAGCATTCGGGCGCGCGCTGCGCATGGCGATCGAGATCGATCCCCGCGCTAGCAACGTCATTCCTTCGACTAAGGGCGCTCTCTAAAGAGCGTCTTCGTTAGCGCATTCTCAGGTTAGTACTATGAATAAAGTGGCCGTCATTGACTATGGGATGGGCAATCTGCACTCCGTGGCGAAAGCCTTGGAACATTGCGGTAAGAACGTCTCTGTGACTGTGAGCAGCGACGCCAAGACGATCCTCGCGGCCGACCGCGTGATCTTCCCGGGCGTAGGCGCTATTCGCGATTGCATGGCAGAGATTCGTCGCCTCGGCATCGATGAGATCGTCGCAGAGGTCATTCAGACCAAACCTCTCCTTGGCATCTGCGTGGGCATGCAGGCCCTGATGGAGAGTAGCCAAGAGAATGGCGGCGTGGATTGCCTTGGGCTAGTAAAGGGGCAGGTCAAACTGTTTACGAATGGTCAGGCGGATGGAAAGCCCGTATTGCTTGAGAGCGATGGCGAGGCGCTGAAGGTGCCCCATATGGGGTGGAATATCGTGCAGCAGACACAACCCCATCCGTTGTGGGCTGGCATCGCAGACGGCACGCGTTTCTACTTCGTGCATAGCTATTATATTACGCTCGACCCCAGCGAGACCGCGGCGGGCATGACCCACTACGGCGTCGACTTCGCGGCAGCCTTAAGCAAGGGCAATGTGTTCGCCGTGCAGTTCCACCCTGAGAAGAGCCAGCACGGTGGCCTGCAATTATTGAGTAACTTCCTCGCCTGGAATGGCGAGAGTTAAAAATTCTTAGTTTTAGACGATAAGGTTTAGTTTCATGTTGGTAATCCCCGCAATCGACTTAAAAGACGGACAATGCGTACGCCTCAAGCAAGGCCGCATGGAAGACTCCACGGTGTTCTCCGATGATCCCGTTAAAACGGCTGGTCACTGGTTGGAGCAAGGCGCTCGCAGATTGCATCTGGTCGACTTGAACGGCGCCTTCGCGGGCACGCCCGTCAACGGCGAGGTGGTGCAGGCGATTGCGAAAGCCTATCCGCATTTGCCACTACAGATCGGCGGTGGCATACGCGATCTCGCGACCATCGAGCGCTATCTAAAAGTGGGCGTGAGCTTCGTTATCATCGGCACGCAAGCGGTGAAGGACCCGGCGTTTGTCGCGCAGGCTTGCAAAGCATTTCCGGGCAAGATTATCGTAGGGCTGGATGCCGCAGAGGGCATGGTGGCAACCGAAGGCTGGGCGAAGGTTTCTGATGTTCATGTGATCGATCTGGCCAAGCGTTTCGCGGACGATGGTGTCGAGGCAATTATTTATACCGACATCGCGCGCGACGGCATGATGCAGGGCGTCAACGTGCCCGCCACTGTCGCGCTGGCCGAGGCTACACGCATCCCGGTGATCGCCTCCGGCGGCGTTAGCCGTATCGAAGATATCCATGCCTTAACGGCTGTCGCCAAGACTGCGAGCGGTGGTGGCATCATGGGCGCTATCACTGGCCGCGCGATCTACGAAGGCGCGCTAGATTTGGCGCAAGCACAACGTTACTGCGACGAGAGCGGGAGCTAAACAATGGCACTGGCCAAACGCATCATTCCCTGTTTGGATTGCGACAAGGGACGAGTAGTAAAGGGCGTAAAATTCCTCGACATTCGTGACGCGGGCGACCCCGTGGAGATATCGAAGCGCTACAGCGATGCCGGTGCCGACGAGATTACCTTCCTCGATATTACCGCCAGCCACGAGGGTCGTGAGACCACCGTGCACACGGTAGAATCTATCGCGGGGCAGGTGTTCATTCCGCTTACCGTTGGGGGCGGCATTCGCACACTAGAAGATATTCGCACCATGCTGAATGCGGGTGCGGACAAAGTCGCCATCAATACTGCGGCGGTCTTCAACCCTGAGTTCGTGCGAGAGGCGGCGGCGCGTTTCGGTTCGCAATGTATCGTCTTGGCGATGGATGCGAAAAAAGTCAGCGCGCAGGGCGAGAGCAATCGTTGGGAGATTTTCACTCACGGTGGTCGCAAGGCTACGGGTATCGACGCCATCGAATGGGCCAAACGCATGGTGGCATTCGGTGCGGGTGAGTTGCTGTTAACCAGCATGGATCGTGATGGCACCAAGAGCGGCTTCGATCTTGAGCTCAATCGCGCGATAAGCGACAGCGTCAGTGTGCCCATTATCGCCTCGGGCGGCGTGGGCTCTCTGCAAGATCTCGTCGATGGTGTGGTCGAAGGTCATGCCGATGCGGTGCTAGCGGCGAGTATATTTCACTTCGGGGAATTTACTATTGAACAGGCCAAGCAGTACATGGCCGAACAAGGCATTACCATGCGGCTGTAGCGTTGTGCTGCAACTCAATCATCTGCGATGCCGTAATCAATTCTATGCCCTGTTCCTCTAGTAGAGGCAGGGCCTGCTCCAAATAAGCCAGAGTCTCTTTGTAAGGGTGGCCGATACCTACGGCCACACCTTTCTCTCGCGCCATCTTCAGCAGTTTCTTGAATTCACGATCTATATCCTCATGGGTTTGCACATTGTCGAGGAAGATATTGCGTGTCACCGTGGGGATGTTCTGTTCCATAGCCATCTTGCCCGCCACGCTCTTGGCGGTGGTGTAGCTATCTACGAAATATAAATCACGGGCTTTTAGTACTTCCATCACCCACTGCATCGGCATGGCCATTTCGGTGAGTGCGCTGCCCATATGATTATTGACGCCTTGAAGGTGTGGGATGGCGTCGATGTCTTCATTTAGTGTCGCGATGAATACGTCTTTACTCAGTTCTGCAGTAAGAGCTCCGGGCCCCAGTGGCATGTTGGCAAGATTGCTCATCGGCGCGTGTAGCATGACCTCTTTGCCTTGGCTGTTGGCAAGCTCGGCCAATTCTTTACCATGTGGCGTGTGTGGTAGAACCGCGAATGTTACGGCGCCTTGCAAGGCAATTGCCTGCTCGCCAAGTGCGGCGTTGTAGCCGATATCGTCAATAATAAGGGCAATGCTCGGTCGCTGTGGTTTCACCACTGGAGTGGTGACGGTAGGGCTGGGGGCTAGGGCGGCGGTGTCTTCGTGGAAGGGTAGGGGGCCTATCAAGTCTGTTGAGGCGTTGCTCAGTTCGGGCTCTGGGGCTGTAGTGTTGTTGTCCGAGCTCTCGGGCGTGGTATCTATTTCTGGCTCTAGAGGGGCAGGCGTCACTCTTTCAATTGTGTTCTCAATAATAGGAGACTGCTCGGGCGTCTGTGCGCGATCTGGCCCACTCAACAATAGAATGAGAGGCATGCCGATCATGCCGATCACAACCATAGAAAGAGGGCGCGGATTCTTCTTGATAGCCTCTAAGAAAGGGTCCTTGTATTTTGGTTCTTTCTTAAAGGGTAGAGGCCCTGTGTCGTTCTGCTTCACTTTTCGTTCTGCTTTTCCGTTATTGGGCTCTAGCATCGGTAATGCGCGTACTAAGATTGCTCTTCCTATTGCGCGCAGAGTCGAGAATGTTCAGGCCGCGCAATAGTGTAAGTGCCTCTTGCAACTGATAGTCGTTGAGCACTACTCGCTCGGTAGTCACGGTTGGCTCGCGCACGATATCGTCTAGGTCGTTGCCGTTGCGTAGGTGTCCTTCGAGATCCGCCTCGGTGTAACCCCCGCGGCCAGTGGCGCGCGTAACCAGTGCCTCTTCTACCTCGATGTCGGGCTTAATGCCCTGTGCCTGAATAGAGCGGCCATCGGGTGTGAAGTAAAGGGAGGTGGTGAGTTTTATGGCGCGGTTCTCCGCGATTGGCATTACGCTTTGAACAGAGCCTTTGCCGAAGCTGCGCGTACCCATGATCACGGCGCGGCCGTGGTCCTGGAGGGCGCCCGATACGATCTCGGCGGCAGAGGCGGTGCCAGAGTTAATCAGTACCACCAATGGCACGCCGCCACTTGGGTCTTGTGCGTCAGCAAAGAATTCCATCTGCACTTCGTTGTCACGGCCCTGTGTATAGACGATCTTGCCTTCGGTGATGAAGGCGTCTACGACTTGCACTGAGGCCTGCAGGATGCCGCCGGGGTTATTGCGAAGGTCCAATACTAGGCCCTTCAAATCGGGGGTCGCTTCACGAATCTCCGCTAAAGCTTCGTCTACCTCAGTGCCGGTATTCACCTTAAACTGTGAGATGCGCAGGTACTCATAGCCGGGCTCTAGTTCGCGGTGGCGTACGCTGGCCACGGCGATCACATCGCGTGTTAGCGTGAATTCTAAGGGTTCAGGAACACCCTCTCGCATGATGCCGATATCGATGGTGGTGCCAATCTCGCCGCGCATCATATTGATCGCGTCGTTGATGGGCATCTCGCGCAGTGGCTTGCCGTCGAGCTCGATAATCAAATCGCCGGGCAGGATGCCTGCACGGGACGCGGGCGAGTCGTCGATGGGGGAGATGATTTTGATATAGCCGTCTTGCTCGCCGATCTCGATGCCTAGGCCGCCAAACTGCCCCTGAGTATTCTCCTGCAGGGAGTCGTATTCTTCTCCTGCCAGATAGGCCGAGTGTGGGTCGAGCCCCGAGAGCATCCCCTTGATGGCGTACTCGAGCAAGGTCTTGTCATCGATCTCGCGCACATAGGAGCTGCGGATATTGTCGAGAGCCTCGGCGAAGATGCGCACTTCCTCGAAGGGCAAGGGTAGTGCCTCTTCTTGGTTGGGGTTTTGCGCATAGCTAGTGACGGCCAGAGCGCTGCAGAGCAGCCCAGCACAAAAGCGCTTGCTTGGGAATTTCTGCAAAAACATGTTCATGACAAGCCTCCGAACTCAATCAACCCCGAAGGGCAATAATTCCAATGCACCGAGCATAGCATGCAACGGTCCTGCGCCTACAATGGCCTAGTGATATTCCTGCTGGGCGCGGTTTTTAAGACTCGCACCATAGTGCTGGATCTTGAGCCTGGCCATTGTGTCTTATCTCGAAATAAATGCCGGGACTTCCCGTGCCGCCATTTTCGCCCGAGGTTGCCAAGGCCTCGCCGCGGTTGACCCAATCGCCTTTGCGTTTTACAAGGCTCTGATTGTTTGCGTACAGGCTTAGATAGCCTTCGCCATGGTCGACTACCACTAGCAAGCCAGAGCCCCTGAGCCAGTCGGCGAAGACGACCCGGCCTGGGTGTACTGCCCGCACAGGCGAGCCGATCTCGGCCCCCATGACGATGCCCGCTCTATGTAAGTTGCCGTCGCTATAAGCCGCGCCGAAGCGATTCAATGCTGTGCCAGCCACAGGCCAGGGCAGTTTGCCGCGGGACTGTGCGAAAGGGGTTAGCTGTTCTGGTGGTGGAATACTAGCAATGGCTTCCTGGATTTTCGCGATCAATGCCTCTAAACGACCGCGATCCTCGCTGAGTTGTTGCAACTCGCCGCTGCGCGTCGCGATGTCATCCTTCAAAGCGGCTAGGAGAGTATTGCGTTGAGCCTGCTCTGTATCGAGCGAGTCCAGCTGTACCTGCAGCTGCGCCTGGGTAGCATCGCGTTCGACGGTAGAAGCCTCTATCTGCGCGCGTGTGGCCAGCAGCTCGCTTAGTGTCTCGCGAAACTCTTGCACCCTCGCTAGGCGCTCGCGATTGAAACGCTCGTAGTAATTGAGCATGCGTGCGCTTCGCGCCGGGTCCTGCTGGTTTAGGAGGAGTTTAAGATAGGGCTCTTGTCCAGACACATACGCGGCCCGAACGGCCTGCTTGACTAGCGTTTCCTGCGTTGCCTTCTCCAACTCTAGTGCGGCACTGCGCTCGTTTAGGTTGCTAAGTTGTGCTTGCAGGCTAGCAATGACATTACGATTCTCTGCCACTTGCTCCCGAATTCTGTCGATTTGCTGTGTGTTCTCCCGCAGCTGTGTTTCGAGCGCACTGCGGTTGTTGGCGGCGGAGTTTAGCCAAGCCTCGATGTCGGAGATCGCGGAATTGAGTTGGGCGAGCTGTTCCTCGGGAGGAGGCTCCTGGGCAAGCAATGCGGGCTGGGTACATAGGGCGAGTAGGACGCACAGTAGCGCCGCGAAGAAATCGCGGCGTACTCTTCGTGATGTGTGCCGCCTCGTCCTGCTCGTGTTCACTTAGCCTTCTTTGCGCATCAAAGGGGTGCCGGTCATCTCTGCTGGCACCGGCATCTCCATCAATTCTAGGAGTGTAGGGGCTATGTCGCACAGGCTGCCAGGTGCCACAAATTGCCAAGGCTTGTTGCCCACATAGACCAAAGGTACCGGGCCGTTAGTGTGGGAGGTCAGGGCCTGGCCAGAACTAGGGTCCACCATCTGCTCGACATTGCCGTGATCGGCAGTGATGAGGCACTGCCCATCGGTCTCGAGAATCGCTTCTTCGATGCGGCCTAAGCAAGCGTCTAGTGTTTCGACGGCCTTGATTGCGGCCTCGAAGCTGCCGGTGTGGCCCACCATGTCACCGTTAGCATAGTTGCATACGATGGCATCGTAGCTGCCGGAGCGAATCGCCGCGACGAGTTTGTCGGTGACCTCTACGGCGCTCATCTCTGGCTGCAAATCGTAGGTCGCGACCTGGGGCGAGGGGATTAGCTCGCGAGTTTCGCCTTCGAACTCTTTCTCTCTGCCGCCGCTAAAGAAGAAGGTGACGTGAGCGTATTTCTCGGTCTCGGCGATGCGTAGCTGCGTCTTATGCTCGTTAGCCAAATACTCGCCTAAGACGTTATTCATAGGCTGTGGCGGGTATGCGCAGACTACGTCGATATCCGCGGCATATTCGGTAAGAGTCACGAAGTCGCCCAGTTCGCGCTGGTAATTGCGTTTAAAACCACTGAACTCTTTGTCGTTGATGGCGCGAGTTAACTCTCTAGCGCGATCCGAGCGAAAGTTCATGTAGATCAGCGTGTCGCCATCTTGGATATGAACGGGAGACTCTTGTTCCGGCGCAATCACCGTAGCTTTAACGAACTCATCGTCTTCGTCGCGCGCATACGCGGCAGCCAGAGCCTCTTCGACAGTCCCGTAGCGATGCTCTGCCTCTGCCCCCATGATGAGATTATAAGCCTGCTCTACGCGGTCCCAGCGATTGTCGCGGTCCATCGCGAAATAGCGGCCGACTATAGACACGATGCGGCCACAGCCGGTGTCCTGTAAGGCTTTCTCTGCCCGTTGCAGGGACGCTAATGCGCTGCGCGGTGGAGTGTCGCGGCCATCGAGAAACGCATGCAGGTAGATGTGTTCTGCGCCACGCTGCTCGGCTAGCTCGATCATCGCGAGAATCTGTTCTTCGCTACTGTGGATGCCGCCAGGCGACAGAAGTCCCAGAATGTGCACGGCCTTGTCTACCATGATGGCCTTGTCGACGGCGTCCACCAGTGGCTCGTTCAGGTAGAAGGTGCCATCTTCGATAGCCTTGTCGATTCGAGTCAGGTTCTGATACACCACGCGGCCAGCGCCCAGGTTCATATGCCCAACTTCTGAATTGCCCATCTGCCCCGTAGGCAAGCCTACTTCAACCCCCGATGTTTTGATCAGCGTATGGGGGCAAGTGCTCCAGAGCCTGTCCCAAACTGGTGTGTTTGCGGCGCTGATGGCGTTGTATTCGGTCTCTTCTCGGTAACCCCAGCCATCTAGAATGAGGAGAAGGGCGGATTTCTTAGCAGGGATGTTAGCTGTGGGATTAGCAGTGCTTGCGCTCATAGCGATAGGGATTCCAATTCTTAGTACGTTCAACAAGGTGCAGCGGCGATATTATCTCGGAAACGCCGCCTCATAGCGAGACTGTAGAGTGGGGCAATTAGGCTAAAAGTATGGGCGTCTATTTGCCACAGGCGGGTTTGGAACTTTCTTATAGCGGGCATTGGCGTGTATACTGCCCCCCTTTTTTGCAATCGTCCTGCGCGTTGGGATGTTGCAGCATCACCATGCCGTTGCTACTTAGCGCGGTGGAGATCGATTCGAATTATGGCGCAATTTATTGAATTTGTTGGGAATCATTGGATTCTTGCCACGCTTTGGGTCGGGCTGGTTATCGCATTAGTACTCCATCGCTCCAGAACCGCCGGTGAGGCGCTCAGTTGCCAGCAGGCAGTGATGTTAATTAATCGCTCCGACGCAGTTTTGCTCGACATCCGCGAGAAAAAAGACTTCGACGCCGGCCATATTGTGGATTCCGTCCATATTCCCATGAATAAGTTGGGCAGCCGAGTCTCCGAGTTGGAAAAATATAAGGCGAAGCCGATTATCGTTGCCTGCCGTCTAGGGCAGCAGTCGACAGATGCTGTGAAGATATTGAAAAGCGCTGGATTCGAAAATGTAGTGCGTTTGAGTGGCGGGATCACCGAATGGCGATCTGACAATTTGCCACTAGTGCAAAAATAGATATTCCCTTTGGGGGAATGGTTTACAGGCCCCTTTTCACAACAACCCAAGAGTGATGCAGGAACAAACATGGCAGACAACAAAGACGATCAAAACCAAAGCACTGAAACTACAGCCCCAGCGGCTGGCGCAGCAAATGGGCAAGAAGCCACTGGGCCATCTTTCGCTCTGCAGCGCATCTATGTGAAAGACTCCTCGTTCGAGTCGCCACGCAGCCCCGCGGTATTCCAAGGGCAGTGGGCACCAAAGATTTCTTTCAATCTTGGCAGCAAGAGTGCGCGCATCTCTGAAGGCGTGTTCGAGGTCGTGTTAACGATTACAGTTGAAGCTAAAGTCGAAGAAAATGCAGCCTTCCTCTCGGAAGTACACCAGGCAGGCATCTTTACCTGCACAGGTTTGGCAGATGCAGACCTAGAGCAGGTACTCTCGGCTGTTTGTCCTAACATCCTGTTCCCTTACGCGCGTGAAGCAATCGACTCCTTGATCGTAAAGGGCAGCTTCCCGCCTGTGAATCTCGCTCCAGTGAACTTCGATGCACTGTACGCACAGAGCAAGCAGCAGCAAGCAGCGAAAGCCGCGGGCGAAGCGCCTGCCGGTGATGCCACAAACTAAGACTTCTCGCAGTTAAGGCACTCCTGCATTAGAACTAAAAAAATCTAATGTAGGAGCGGGCTTGCCCGCGAATAACCTGACTCGTGCGCGGATCTCGATCAATTGCACCCCATTTCGCGGGCAAGCCCGCTCCTACCTATTTCTCAACATGCAAGAAGCCTGGCTTGCAGGAAATCAGGCTCGCGCGGCTTTCAGTGCGACGAAGTCGAGCTCGCTCGCCTCATTCCTCGAAATCGAAGTCTAGTTGCCGAAGTGCCTCATAAAGAACGATAGCGACAGAATTAGAAAGATTCAGGCTCCGGCTTTGCGCTCGCATCGGTATCCGTAATACCTGCTCCTGGGGCAGCGCCTCGCGAATATCGGCAGGCAGACCGCGTGTTTCCGGGCCGAACAATAAAACATCGCCATCTCTGAACTGCGCCTCGCAATGGCCAGTAGAGCCTTTCGTGCTAAGGGCAAAAAGGCGGCCCTTTGGCCCCTCGGCCTGAAATGCCTCCCAAGATTCGTGCACATGCACCCTCTCAACCTCGTAGTAGTCTAGGCCAGCGCGGCGCACTTGTTTCTCGTCGAGTGAAAAGCCCAAGGGTTTGATCAGATGGAGAATTGCGCCGGTATTAGCCGCTAGGCGGATGATGTTGCCGGTGTTTGGGGGGATCTCAGGTTGGTATAGGGCGATGTGCAGCATGGCGTTTTCTCAGTGGGTAAGTTGGCGCCAAGATGGAATGTAGGGGGCGCGGCCAGCGTTAGGCGGGCAGGCTATCGTTTGTGCCGTATCGCAGCAAGGGGGGGCGGAATTAAGATTTGTACACTCTTTGCGCAAGAAACCTACCCTAAATGTACCCGAAATCCGCTTTTTCCATATAGAATTTATGCACTTATCCTTTATAATTCAAGAACTTTAATTAATGTAGAGTTTCCGTTCTGTGCTTGTTCGTTTTGAGCTTTCATTATCGGCTCTCTTTATTATCAGGCAGTTAAGTGCTTAGGCGCTAAGCTCGTCCAATCTATAGGTTTATTTGTGCTGAAATTGTTTTCCAAGAATAAGCAATCCGCCGGTCTGGTGGGCTTGAGTGTTGCCGATGACCGCGTGTTGATTGCGCAGGTCTTGCGGGATAACTCTCGTGGCAGCGGTGCGCCCCTTTTGGAGAAATGCAGCCGGCAGAATCTGGAGTCTAGTTCACAGGCACGCGAAGTGATCACGGCTCTAGTGGATTCCATGGAGCTGGGCGGCGCAAACTGCAATTATGTGCTCTCACCACGTGACTACAACCTCTACATGATCGAGGCCCCTGCAGTCGAAGATTCCGAGTTGCGCTCTGCGATACGCTGGAAAATCAAAGATTTGCTAGATATGCCGGTAGAGGATGCCGCGATAGACATCTTTCCCGTACCAGATGATGCGTTCCGTGGTCGTGCAAAGATGCTTTATGTGGTCGCGACGCCGAAAACTCGGGTCGAAGCAATTATCGACCTAGTTGGCCGTGCGGATTTAAAGCTGCAGTCGATCGATGTGCCTGAGCTGGCAATTCGCAATATTACCCAGCAGTTCTTGGATGACACTAATGGCCTTGCCTTTATCGACCTGCGCAAGACCGGCAGCACGATGAACTTGAGCAGGAACGGAGAGCTGTATCTGACTCGAAAGATCAATACGCAGTTAGACGCCGATGTGATGAGCTCGCGAGACTGGGAGACGCAGCGCGACAGGCTGGTTCTGGAGGTGCAGCGTTCCTTGGATTACTACGAGAGCCAGATGGCCCAGGATCCGATCTCACAGCTGGTGATGGCGCCACGTGCGTCAGACTCTCACGAGATGGCTGCAAGCCTAAGCGAGGTCATGTCGATTCCTGTGTCAGTCTTGGATATTTCCGAGAAAATCGACATTGCAGAGGATATCGATAGGGACGTGAAGCGTTCTTGTATGGTGGCGATCGGTGCGGCGTTGCGAAACGACAAGGCGGTGGCGGCATGATTCAGCAGGTCAATCTGTATTTGCCCGAGTTTAGGCCAAGTCGTGAGTTCGTCAATGCAATTCGAGTGTTACAGTTAGCTGGCTTCGTCATATTCGTGATGGCGGTGATGTGGGCGAATAGTTTTCTCAAAACCAGCACTTTGCGCTCCGATATTCAAACAACGCAGTCGCAGCTCACTGCGCAGACAGAGATCACGAACCAGTTACAGCAGAATTTAGCGCGCCGTGCCAGCGACCCGGCTTTGGTCGTTGAACTAAACGAACGCGAGCAAGAGCTGGCCGAAAGTAGAGAGATGCTGGAGTTCTTGCGCGGCTCGAACTTGGGCAACATCACTGGCTTCTCGGAGTACGTGAAGGATATGTCAAGGGCGGCCTCCGATGGGCTCTGGCTTACTCAGTTCAACTTCATGAATGGTGGACAGAGTGTTTATTTGAAGGGCATCGCACAGCAAAGCGCGATGGTGCCCGAGTTTATTAACCGTTTAGCAGCGGGTAAGAGCCCTCTAGTCGAGCGAGATTTCTCCCGTTTCTTGGGTAATCTTATCAATACGACTCCAGTAGAAGGTTTAGAGCGCACTCGTCTCTATCAGTTTGAATTGGAGACGAGCGAATGAACCCGAAGAATTGGCTCAAAAAGTTCACCGAATGGTTCGATGTCAGGCCGCAGGCCGAGCGTTTCATTCTCGCTTTTATTGGCTTCGGTGGGCTCATATATCTATTTGTAATAATGATCAACGACCCCGCTAAGCAAGAAATTGCGAGTCTTGACCGTCAATTAAGTACGGTGCAAAGACGTTTGATCGAGCAGCAAACGAACGCCGCCGAGCTACAGCTGACTGGAGTGGAAGATCCCGATAGTTTTATCCGCGAGCGCTTGGCCGCCCTGATCGATGATCAGTCCGAAGTGCAAAACGACATTGAATTGTTAGCAGGCAATCTCGTTTCCCCCAATGGCATGACGCAGATGTTGACGGGGGTTTTGGATAGCCAAGAGGGACTAACCCTTATAAAAGTAGAGAATATAGCGCCACGAGCTTTGACCAATGGGCTGGCAAGGGGCGGTGCGACGGCTGCTGCGAGAGCTGCTACGCCTGCGACTGTGACAACCGCTACCACCGCATTGCGCTCAGTTGGCTTTCAAGTGTTTCGGCATGGTCTGATTCTGGAGTTTCAGGGAGATTATTTCAGTACCCTGCGATATTTGATGTATCTAGAGGCGATGGATCAAAGCTTCTTCTGGGACAGCTTCCAGTTCGAGCAGACCCTCTGGCCAGAGGCGAGAGTGCGTCTCGAGCTCCATACACTCAGCTCGGAAGAGGGGTTTATCGGTGTATAGCGTAATAGAACAGACAAGCTTGGTTCTTTCTCCTCGATGGCATCGCGGCTGGCTCTCTTGCGCAATGCTAGTGGCATTGGCGCTACCTAGTTTAGACGTACAGGCAGAGGTCTTCGGCGGCGAAGAATTGAAAGATCCAACGCGCCCAGCTGGTGCTCCACTTGCCGCTGAAGGCGGTGAGGGTTTTCTTGAGGGCTTGTTTGGCAATGCTACTGGTCTGCTCAATAGCAATTACAAGGTCACGTTTATTCGTGCGGGTGGTGCGGAGCCCGTGGCAATGATCAACGAAAGACTAGTAAAGGCAGGCGATATGATTGGTCAGGCCGAGGTTATCTCGATTGATGCGCAGAGCGTGTCCTTGCGAGTCGACGGCGCCGTCCAGCGCGTAGCTACTTATAGAGATACAGTGAAGACTCCGGCACAACCCCAATAAGGTTTGCTGGGTAATGAATTTTTTTGGCGCCTCGCAACTGCGCCCTTACGAAAGACTTAAGATTGATCGGAGTATGGATGTTAATTAGATCTTCCATGACAGCACAGAGAATGAGATCGATTCCCAAGGTAGCTTTGGTGAGTCTTTTTCTGTTCCTTGCTGCCTGCAACACGAGCCAACAACGCAACGCCGATACCGAAGTATTGGAGAGCATTCAGGGCAATCTCGAGGAGGCCATGGCGACTTTAGACACAACGCCGACTGCCCCCTCTCAAGCTGAGATCGACGCCATTCTGCCTGCTGTTTTCTTGGCAGGCGAGATTGCAGCGCCAGTTGAAGAGCGTTTCAATATCGTCGCCAATCGCGAGAACGCGCAGAACTTCTTCGCGAATGTTGTGGCGGGTACTGACTTCGGTGTGGCAGTTAGCCCTGAGCTTGAGGGGGAAATTAGTCTCTCTTTACCAAACGTGACTATCGATGATGTGATGCAAGCCGTACAGCAGACCTATGGTTATCAAATTTCGCGCCGGGGCAATATTTATCACGTTCAGCCTGGTGGTTTGCAAACCCGTTTGTTTACGGTGGACTACCTGAATGTAAGTCGAACAGGCACTTCTTCTGTGCAAGTGAGCTCTTCTGGGCAGAGCGGCGGGCAAAACGGCAATAACAATAATAATAACAACAACCAGAACGGCAACTTCAGCAATGGTGGTAATCAGAACAACAATCAGAACAACAACCAGAATAATGGCCAGAATGGTAATGCTAATGGTGGCATCGGTGGCGGTGGCGGACAGGGTGGTCAAGTCTCTACTCAGACAGAGTCAAACTTCTGGGAAGATTTCGAAGAGGTAATTGCCGCATTAGTTGGCACAGAAGTTCGCCGCGATGGCGACGACGGCGCTAGTGTTGATAATGGAAGAGGAATTTTATCTGGTTTTTCCGGAGCGCGTGGGGGTTCTGGAAATAACGATGGCAAGAGTGTTGTAGTGCAGCCTCAGGTCGGCTTGGTTATGGTTACGGCATACCCCCATGAATTGGATCGCGTAGCGCAGTATATCGAGCGTGCACAGAATATTTTAAGTCGTGAGGTCACGATTCAGGTGCAGTTCCTGGAGGTGATCCTCAACAAGGGCTTCCAGTCGGCAATCGATTTCGATACTTTCGGCCCCGGCGGCGCAGTCAATGGCGACAATCAAGTGACAGCAGCCTATGGGTCAGCCGGTGACTTCACTATTTCTGGCAACTCAAGCCCGCTGTCCATCGTCACGAATTTCACCGACTTCGACGCGGTGTTTAAGATTCTAGAGTCACGTGGCACGACTCAAGTATTGTCTAGCCCAAGCCTGAAGGTTTTGAACAATCAGAAGGCCGTATTCCAAGACGGCGACGAAGAGTATTTTCAGACCGGTGCAAGCTCGACCACGATAGCTGGCGGCAATAACACGACGACTAATGCTAGCGCATCGCTGGAGTCTTTCTTCTCCGGCATCTCGATGGATATCACGCCACAGATTAGTGCGGATGGAAAGATCACCCTACACGTACATCCCACCATTAGCACCGTGGTTGAGCAAAGTAAGACAATCTCTGGTGAGCAGATTCCATTGGCGCGCACATCGGTACGCGAGCTCGACAGTGTGATTCGCGGCGAAGATGGCAAGATTGTGGTGCTAGGGGGCTTGGCCTACGAGCGCAGCACTGACGATCTAGCTGGCATTCCATTTGCGAATGACATACCGGTGGTGGGTGCGGCATTCGACCAACGTCGCCGATCGACGGTAAAGAGCGAATTCATCATTCTATTGCGCCCTATGATTGCCAACCCAGGCAACGAGGCGAAGTTTATTCGTGATAGCAGCGATCGATTTATGCAGATTAACCAAGACATTAATTCATTCTAAAGGAACGAAGGTCTTCTAGCGCAACACGTAGAAGCGGTGACAATTATGTATCTCGAACATTTCGGCCTAAAAGAACTCCCGTTTTCGTTAACACCGAATACGCAGTTCTTTCTAAATATGGCGAGCTACCACAAAGCTTACAATATGCTTATGGTGTCTATCGCTAATAGAGAAGGCTTCATCAAAGTGGTCGGCGAAGTGGGCACTGGCAAGACAATGCTGTGCCGCAAAGTATTAAACACGCTTGAAGAGAATAAAGAGACTTATGTAACCTCCTATATCGCGAACCCGGTATTGAGTCCGAAAGGCTTGTTCCTAGCATTCGCTGAGGAGCTGGGTTTGGATGCCGATGCCGACACGGGGCATCATAGTCTACTTAAGCATATTACCCGGAAGCTGATGCAGCTCTCTGCAGAGGGCAAGCAAGTCATTCTCTTTATCGACGAAGCCCATGCCATGCCAGAGAAGACTCTCGAGGCATTGCGCCTACTAACGAACTTGGAGACCGAGAAGGTCAAGCTTTTCCAAGTCGTTCTGTTTGCCCAGCCAGAGCTAGATGAGCAGCTGCAGAAACAATCGCTTCGACAGCTTCAGCAGCGCATCACTTTTTCTTATCGGCTAGAGTCGCTCGACCGCGACGGCGTAGAGCGCTACGTCACGCACCGCATGGCGACTGCCGGTTACAATGGGCCCGCTGTTTTTTCCAAGCGTGCACTCGATTATTTATTCGCGAGCAGCAAAGGCACTCCACGCCTCGTTAATATTCTCTCTCATAAGGCAATGATGGCCGCATATGGTAAGGGCGATCGTTCTATCGAACTCGAGCATGTGCGCCGCGCTGTCGAGGATACGGAAGGAGTAATGGAGCCTAGTGTCTCATATAAACCGATGATGGCTGCGAGCATTGGCGTGATCGCCGGTGCGGCCCTCTTGTTTTATATCGCGAGCTATTACCTCTGAGGTCACGCATATGAGTTTAGTGAATGACATGTTGCGAGACTTGGATCAACGTCGCCAAGAATCTACTCAACCAAAGTTTGGCGCCGAACGCCTAGTGCCAGTTGCCTCCGATACTAGCGACAGAAAGGGTAGCCGCTCATTGCTGGGTTTCGTACTTAGCATCGCGATTACGCTCGGCCTAATAATAGGAGGTTTATATTTTTGGCAATCTCTGACCTCTAGCGCGCCTCAGCCGATTCTTGTGCAGCCGACCGCTGCCCCAGCACCTGTCGCCAGCGTCGCTCCTAATGTTGAGCAGCGTGAGTTCGAGGAGATCACTTTGCGCATGCAGGCCTTAGAAGCGCAGAACCGAGCGCTCTTAGAGGCGCAGTCTGCTATCGCTGAACAAGCAAGCGCGACACAAACGCAGCTAGAAGAAGAGATAGCACAACCGGCGATGCCTGAGCCATTTCCGGAGCCGATAAACGTTGCAGCAATCGAATCATTTTCAGTAGCAGCTGATGCAATGCCTGCTCCGCTTCCTCAACAAGCCGCGAGTCTAGAGCCAGCCCAGATTGCCGAAATACCTGCGGTACCTGCTACTGAAGCGCCGGCACCGAGCGCACCAATTCGTAGCCCGCGCAGCCTCAGTTTTCTTGAACAAGATCAGCTACAAGTTCAAGAGGCCTTGCGCCTAGCCAGTGGCAATCAGAACGAGATGGCAATGCAGCAGCTACGCGAATTCGTCAATGCCAACCCCAATGCTCACAATTCCCGCGAGACGATGATTAAGCTAGCCTTACAGAAAGGGGATACAGCTACTGCGGAGCAACTATTGCAAAATGGTTTCTCGCTCGACGTGAATCGGGCAGGCTATCGCAAGCTGCAGGCGCGCATGATGCTGGGAGCTGGGCAGGCGCAGCAGGCGATGCAGTTGTTAAGTGTCAATATCCCCACTATCCAAGATGATGTGGAATACCACGATATTTTAGCTACGGCCTATCTGTCAGTGCAGGATTACGGAAAAGCGGCGCTGAGCTACGAAGCTTTGGTGCAGCAGAATCGTGGCGAGGGTCGCTGGTGGTATGGCTTGGCCTCGGCATGGGACAGTTTAGGGCGCACTCGTGATGCAGGGCTTGCCTATCAGGAAGCGTTGAAGCTACCAAATTTGAGCGCAGCGTTGCGGCAACGCAGCCAGCAGCGCGTCACGGATCTGGGCCTCTAATGGGCGCATTCAAGCAGAAAATCCGCATTGGCGATCTCTTGGTTAAAAACCAGGTGATTGATGAGCACCAGTTGCACTCTGCGCTTGAGAAGCAGAAGAGCACGGGGCTCAGGCTAGGGCGTACCCTAATCTCGCTCGGTTATGTTGGCGAGGATCAGTTCCTGGAGTTCCTCTCGTCACAATTACAGATCCCGTTCGTCGATTTGCGCCGCTATAAGTTCGATATCACCCTCGTGCAGCGTTTATCCGAGACACTGGCGCGGCGCTACCGTGCAATCGTGTTATCAGACAATAAGGGTGACTTGTTGGTCGGTATGGCTGACCCGACAGACATCTATGCATTCGATGCTCTCGAGCGCGCGCTACAGCAGCCAATTCATCAGGCGGTGGTTCGCGAGAGTGAATTGCTCAGTACCTTAGATCTTGTTTATCGGCGTACCGAAGACATCGCGAGTTTCGCAGAAGAGCTCGACGACGAGCTAGTCGAGTCTCAATTCGATCTTGCGTCGCTCACGCCGGCGGCCGATGACAGCGATGCCCCGGTGGTGAAGCTGTTGCAATCTATTTTCCAGGATGCGGTGCAAGTACGCGCATCCGACATCCATATCGAACCGGACGAATCGGTATTGCGCATCAGGCAGCGTGTGGATGGCGTCTTACAAGAGCAGGTCATGAAGGAGCGCCGCATTGCGCCCGCGTTGGTGCTGCGCTTGAAGCTACTATCCGGCTTGGATATCTCCGAACGCCGCATGCCTCAGGACGGCCGTTTTAGTCTAAAAGTAAAAGACCGCAAGCTCGATATTCGTCTCTCCACTATGCCTATCGAGCATGGCGAGTCCGTCGTTATGCGTCTACTCGACCAGACCGACGGTGCCGCGAAGCTAGAGAACGTGGGCATGCCCGAAGAGATGCTGCATCGTTTCCGGCGCCTTATCCATATGCCCCATGGCTTGATTTTGGTTACTGGGCCAACCGGTAGCGGTAAGACCACGACGCTATATGGCGCGCTGCAAGAGCTCAACGAGGTTGGCAAGAAGATCATTACGGTAGAAGATCCTGTCGAGTACCGCTTACAGCGTGTCAATCAGGTGCAGGTGAACCCGAAGATCAATCTCACCTTCGCGAAGGTGTTGCGCGCCGCGTTGCGCCAGGACCCTGATATTCTTCTAGTAGGTGAGATTCGAGATACGGAAACTGCAGAGATCGCTTTGCGTGCCGCGATGACTGGCCACTTGGTGCTTTCGACCTTGCACACCAATGATGCGGTCTCTAGTGCGATGCGCCTAGTCGATATGGGGGCCGAGAGTTTCTTGGCCGCTACCGCGCTGCGTGCCGTGGTTGCTCAAAGACTCGTGCGTCGGCTCTGCGATAACTGCTACATCGACTACACCCCCACAGCACAGGAACTAGGCTGGCTATCGGGCCTGATTGGGCATGAGAAGGCCAGCACAATGAACCTGAAACGGCAAAGTGGCTGCCATCGCTGCAATAACACAGGTTATCGTGGGCGTATTGGTATTTTCGAGCTGCTTATCCTGGATGACAAGATGTCCGACGCGTTACGTCGTGGCAGTTCTTCGGACTTCGTGCGTGCGGCGAAGAGCAGCAAGGGTTACGTACCTTTGGTTATGAGCGCCTTGTCCGACGCCGCAAGTGGCATTACTAGTTTGGATGAAGTTTTCCGTGTCGCCGAGCAGATCGATGAGTCGGGCGACTTCGACGTAACTGCCGAAGAGGTCATCTGAGCATGGCGAACTTCCACTATAAGGGGCGTGACCCGAGCGGAGACTTAGTCACCGGCGACATGGATGGGAGCTCTGCAGACGAGGTAGCGTCAGTGTTAGTGGATCGCGCCATTACCCCGATCGAGATTCGGCAAGTAAAGGTTAAGCCCAAGAACACCAAGGCCGCTAACGATCATAGCGCGAAGAAAAAAGAGCCTATTACGACAACTGAGGCTGTTAATACCTTTCTTGCCGGGCGCAAAATCGAGATTAGCGAACTCATTATTTTCTCTCGGCAGATGTATAGCCTTACCAAAGCGGGTTTGCCGCTGGACCGCGCTATTACCGGTCTGCAATCTTCCTTGAAGAACAAAGCCTTTAAGAAGGTCTTGAAAGACGTTGTACTCGGACTTGAGAGTGGTATGAATCTTTCGTCCTCTCTAGGTCGGCACCCCAAAGTATTCTCGCCGCTGTACTTGGCATTGGTGAGCGTAGGTGAGAGTACTGGTCAACTAGACCTCGCGTTTCGAGAAGTGGGGCGCTATTTGGAGCTTGAGAAGAACACCCGCAAGCAGATGAAGAGCGCGACCCGCTATCCCACCTTCGTCATGACCGCTATCGTGATCGCTTTGGGACTTATTTCTTATTATGTAATCCCTGCTTTCGCGTCGACTTTCGCTAGGCTGGGGGCTCAACTTCCTTTAGAGACCCGCATTCTCATTGCGGTCTCCGATTTCGTAGTGGCGTATTGGGCCTATATGCTCGCCATATTCGTGGGTGTTGTGGTCGCCTGGCGCGCTTGGATCAATAGCCCGCCGGGTCGCTATATTTGGGACCGCGTTAAAATGCGTCTGCCTATTATTGGTGCGGTATTCGAGCGCATAGCGTTGGGGCGCTTCGCGCGTACATTCGGCATGGTAATGCGTGCGGGCGTCCCGATTGTGCAGGGTTTAGGCGTTGTGGCTGGCGCGGTGGGCAATAAATTCGTTGGCAGTCGCGTACTGAGGATGAGAGAGGGGATTTCACGGGGTGAATCTCTCTATAACACGGCTGTGCAAAGCAATATGTTCTCGCCCTTGGTCCTGCAGATGATCTCTGTAGGCGAAGAAAGTGGAGCCATTGATGAATTGATGGCAGAGGTCGCCGATTTCTATGACTCGGAGGTGGAATACGACCTCAAGAAGCTGGGCGACGCCATAGAGCCAATTCTCATCATTTTTATCGCGGGCATAGTTCTTGTATTGGCCTTGGGCGTGTTCCTGCCGATTTGGGACTTGAACTCCGCGATACGATAATTGCTTTGTCGTAGCCTCCATGCGGGGGCTTAATCAATTAAATGCAGATAAAAGAGATATTCGTGTTCAAAACACAGCTAACACAGATGACATCTACAGCACGCAAGAGCAAAGGTTTCTCCTTGTTCGAGTTGATTGTGTATATCTTGCTGGTTTCGATCGTTTTCTCCGCCTCGATGCGTCGTTTTAACGAGTTCCCGGGGGAGGCGGAACGGGCGAATTTTTTGGCTATAAGCATGCAGCTGAAAGCTGCAGTGAGCCTGCAGATGATGAAAGCCATTGCGGCAGGCAATTGGGAAAACCTTGGACCAATCGAAAATACCAATCCAATGGACCTGATGTTAGAGACGCCATCCAATTACGCAGGTGCTTTTAACCTCGTGGACGAGCAGACTATGCCGAGGCGCACATGGTATTTTGACAGCTTCAATGGGCAGCTTGTGTACTTAGTGAACGATAACAGCAACCTGTTCTCTACCCTTGGCGATGGGACCTCGACGATTTCGGAAATTCGTTACCGTATTGTCCAAAAATACGCCGGTGAGGAGGCGAGGAGCGATGAGGGATTGGGTATCGATGCAGGTACTGTTACTGGCCTAAACGATCCCTCTTTACGTGCCTCTAGCGGTAACAGTAGTGGAGGCCGGGGTCGAAATTGGCAAGGATTGGTGCTCGAAGAGGTCGTCCCATTCAATTGGGCGAGGGGCGGCATGTCCTTGCCGGGCGTAGAGATACCGGAATAGTGTGAACTGCGTCACCCAGATAGTTAGTGGGAAAGGGGCTGATTGGGACAAAAACGGGTCAAAAAGGCCTAATAGGGCTCAGTTTGGTGGCTTTCACCTAGCGAGGGTGAATTCTCGGTGCTAGCATAGCTACCAATGAATCTAATAAGTTAGGTGTAAAGTCTGGCCTAACCTGTTGATCGAGGTGTGAAGTTCGCGAGCTGCTTCTTCAAATCTTAAAAAGAAGCTCGCTTGGGATTAACGAATTAATCAGATAACGACTAAAGGTAACAATATGAAAAACATGACTGCGATGAACGCAAAACGCAAACAAACTGGTTTCACGATCATTGAATTGGTCGTGGTTATCCTTCTGTTGGGCATTCTTACTGCTACGGCACTACCGCGCTTTATGGATGTTACGGATGAGGCACATGATGCTGTTGTGGACGCTGTAGTTGGCGGATTTGCGACGGGAACTGCATTGTTCCGTGCACAATGGGTCGCTGAAGGGCAGCCACTAGGCACAGGCGCCAATAACACCACAGGGCTAGTGTCAGAATATAACTTGTTTGCAAGTGCAACAGGCTATCCGCTAAGCAGTACTATTGACTCGACCGAATTCTCTACAACTACTGGTACTTTGTTGTGTGCAGATACTTATGAGAAAGTTCTACAATCTGGACGTCCAGAAGTCAATAAAGTTAGCAATGTAGTAACCGGATTGACTGTTACTACAGCCAATAACGCTGTAGCCCGTGAAGCCGCAATTGAAGCTCAACTTGAAACTGCTAACACTACTGGCGATATCCTTCCCGTATTAGTGTTGGATAGCACTACTCCAGCCAACACTAACACGTGTATTTATTATTATGTTGGCCAGTACCAAGAAGGTAACGCAACAGTTGAGCGTGACATTCCAATCATCACTTATAATTTCGTAACGGGTGATGTCACTAGAGGCGTTCACACTTTCGAAACTACTGAGTAATATTGCTAGTCCATTTTAGTATTGGCTAGTGTAGGTTGGCTGTGTAGTTTTCTTGCCAGGAACCACAATCCTCTACCCCTCTGTATGAGCGATCATGCAGGGGGGTATTGATTTAATAAATACTTTCAATTACGAGTGTGCTCTTTATGCGGAGATCTCAGATTAAGTTCAGGGGATTCTCTGTCATCGAATTAGTAGTAGCTATCCTGATCATTGGCATTATTGCGGCTGTGGCCATGAGTCGACTTTTGGAAGGCGATGCCTACAACGCCTCCGTAGTCCGCGATCAAATCATCTCCCTTGCACGCTCCGGACACCATCGTTCACTTGGGCGTACGGATGTCGCGTTAGTAATTCGACCTAACGGCAATAATTTGGAAGTCATTACCGCCGAAGACTTCGTCGATGCGAATGACTTTACCGCTCTGCAAACAGCTACTATCGATGCTCGCTCCGTTACTGTGTCGGGCGATGTCAACATCACTGATAGCTGTACTACTACTCCAGGTACTGACCAGCTGAGTAATGCTGCGCCAATGGTGATTCAATATGATGAGCTTGGCGATCTTTATCGTGGTGGCGTGACTAGTGCGGTCGGCTATCCATTTTCAGCGACTACCGCCATCCGCCTGTGTGTCAACAACGAGTCCTTTGTCTCGGTTTGTTTCTCCCCAGCTGGGTTTGCATTCGCAGGAGATTGCGAGTGAAAATGCAAATAGGGCAGAAAGGCTTAACCCTGATCGAAATGGTGCTCACCATAGTGATATTGGCGATCTCCCTGATTATTATCACAGGTATCCTCTCAAGCGGCGTCGGCCGCAGCTCTGACACCACATTAGAGATAAGATCGGCCGCCCTCGCGCAGAGCTATCTCGACGAAATCCTCAGCAAACGCTTCGACGAGAGGTCCCATCCCCGCGGAATACCGCCGTGCAGAGCTAACTGCACGACTTTCGCCAATTTTGGGCCAGACAGCGGCGAAGATGATCGGGCTGACTTTGACGATGTCGACGACTACCATGAGCTCGACGAGGGAGAGGGGCAGGTGAACCCCTTGCAAGACTCCACCGGCGCGGAAAGAGAAGGCTACGAGAATTTTCGGGTACGCGTGTCGGTGCGCTATATGGATATTGCTGTCAGCGGCACAGAGGAGAATCTTGCCGTGGATCTAAACGATCTGGATGAGAATGAAGATGCGAAAGTGATCACTGTAAGGGTGAATTACCTCAATAGTGGCACGGAGGGGATTGCCTACAGTGCATATAAGACCAACTTCTAGCCGCGGTTTCACGCTGATCGAGATGGTAACCACCATCATCATCTCTTCGATTCTTGCGATGGGTATTGTGAGCTTTATTGCAGACAGCGTAGAGGGCTTTTCAACAAGTTCCAATCGTAGTCGCTTAGCGGGCAGCGGGCGTGCAGCCCTAGATCGCATGACATTCGAGATTCACAACGCCTTGCCCAATAGCGTGCGCGTGACTGCTGCCGCCCCAAACGGCGATCAATGCATCGAGTTCATGCCCGCATTAAAGGCTACTACCTATATAAACCCTCCGATCCGTGGATCAGGTGCGACTAGTTTCGAAGTCATCAATTTCGACTCGCTTACTGCCCATCCTTCCCCTGCAGGTATATACGCGGCAATCTATCCGATCGATACGGAAGAGCTTTATGACTACGATGACAATCTAGGCCCGTTGGCATTGATCGACTCCATAAGCGATACGGGTGGGGTAGACGGCAAGATGACCATCACGCTAGATGAGTCTCACCGTTTCGATAAACGCTCGCCGAATAATCGGATCTTTCTCGTCGACGATCCTGTGAGCTTCTGTGTGGTAGAGGACAAATTGTATCGCTATAGCAATTACGGGGTGGAAGCGACGCAATGCACGCCCGACACTTGCCTGCCTAGCACCTTGCCCGATCGTGCATTACTTGCCGATAGCATCGACAATGCAGCTGCCACTGCATTCAGCCTCGGCGCGGCCACGACGCGGCGCAATGCGATTGTCTCTTTCGATATCTTGATGACGAGCCAGGGCGATATAGTGCGGCTGAACCACGAGGTATTAACCCACAATGTCCCTTAAGCGCAGAGATAGCTTAGTAACTTCGCCGAAATCCCAGCGAGGCATCGGCATACCGGCCGCAATATTCGTGATCACATTATTCGCGCTTTTGGCTGTTGCTATCAATTTGCTGCAAGAGCAGAACGCAGAGACCTATGAGGAGCAGGTGAATCTTACGCGCGCCTTCTACGCGGCAGAGTCCGGTGCAGGTATCGCGATGAATTCGATATTTCCCCCCGAGGAGTTTCCGCAGTACAACGCAGATGCCGAATGCGCGGCGGGGCCACGTGAGTATGTGTTTACTATTCCAGGGCTAAATGAGTGTACTGCGACGGTTACTTGCAGCGTGGATGCCACAGTTTCCAGTGTGGAGTATTACACCATCGTTAGTGAGGGAAGTTGTAACGGGGTGAACCGCAAGGTACAGATCAGGAGTAGTAAGCAGTAGAGGCTTGCCGCACCAGCTGTGCGGCGCCTCTACCCAACCCGTAGTTTGCTCTTAGAGCGCACCTACCAAATTGAAAATGGCATAAACCACGCCGAGAGTCACAACAGTAGTAATGCCGTAAACGATGGCATTATTGATGCCTACCTGGGTTCGGTAGGGGTCGATGCTGAGGTTCTTATCGTTAGCGCGGTGGCTAATATCTCGTTGTAGGCGCAGTTTGTAGTTGTCGCACTTCTCAAGCAGGCGCCAACCGGCCTTCTCTTCCTCTGCCATCACCGCAGCGATATTAGGTGATTTCGCGAAATGGGGAGTGGTTGCCTGTATGACTTTATATTCGAGTTCCATCTTATGCTCCAGTGCGTTTGCGAATTTGGGAGTGCGCTCATCGTATGAACGGTATTTTGTGTGTTCATTCAAGCTTTTGCAACGTTTAAGGCGCAATGGGGTGGGCGATTTAGGGTCGAAATACTGTGCATTTTTCCTACTTTGAGAGTAATCACAGTATTTATTCGATAAAATGGCTAAGCTTTTAAAAGTATTAAAGTTTTCGAGCTTTGGTCACTAGGGCTAAGGCAACTGCATTAAGTTGTTCATTTCGATTTTTGGTTTTTCTTGTCATGAGTGCTCCAAGACACAACTCCGATCATTCGCCCCACTTTTCTCGCCTTGCCAAGCTTTTGTCTAGGGCGCGGCGGCATATCGTCTCTCTTGTGGCATTGGCTACCGTCTTTCTTTTCGGGCTTGCGTTGGCACAAGTGCCTGGGCCAGTCTCACTGCAGGGTAGTGGTGGCACGATCACTAGCGATGGTCTATACCGCGTTCATACCTTTACGGCCGGCGGTAATTTTATTCCTCCTCCCGGTATTACGTCTGTCGATGTGCTTGTTGTCGGTGGCGGCGGCGGCGGGTCTAGAACCGGCAATAACGAAGGTGGTGGCGGTGGTGGTGCTGGTAGCTTTCTCAATCTCACCGGTGTTGCGATTAACTCAGCGTCTGCGACAGCGGTTGTGGTTGGTGCTGGGGGTGCAGGGGCTACCAGCAATGGTAGCAACGGTACCTCAGGTGGTCAGTCGCGATTCATCGCACAAACAAGTCGGGATGCGAACGGTGGTGGCGGAGGTGGCACTGGTGGTTCGCCAGGCTTATCTGGTGGTAGTGGTGGCGGCGGCGGCGCAAGCGGTTCTGGATCACCCGCTGGTGGAAGCGCGACAGCGGGAGGAAATGTTGGTGGTAATAGTTTTGGTAGTAATACGAATAATCAACGCGCTGGTGGTGGCGGTGGCGGCGCCGGGCAAGCGGGCTTCAATGCGACCAGCCAAAATGGCGGAAATGGTGGCACAGGGGCATCTTCTACCATAAGCGGTAACACTGTGACTTATGCTGCTGGTGGTGGTGGCGCAGGGTTTGTGAGTGGTGGCGCTGGCGGCAGTGGTGGATTGGGCGGGGCCGGGTCGACAAACAACACATCCGCAGGAAATGGCAGCGGTTTCGGCAGTGGTGGCGGGGCTGGGCGTCGTGGCAACAATGGTGGTAATGGCAGTGCCGGTGTAGTAATTGTGCGCTATTTAGCGCCCCAATTGACTGTTAATACCCAGCCCTCTACTACTGCTGGTGCAGGCGTGAGTTTCGCGCAGCAGCCGCAAATCCGCCTAACGCAAGGCGACGGGGTTACTGGCATCAATGGTGTCACCATTACGGCTTCTTTGGCCTCCGGTGGCGGTACTTTAGGAGGCACTCTAACTGCCGTAACTGCAGGCGGCGGTTACGCCACTTTCACCAATCTAAGCCTGTCGGGAGCAGAAGGCGCGAAGACTATTGCCTTCACTGCCGCAAACGCCACTGGGCAAGTAGTGTCTAATGTGGTGACGCTGCAATCGACATTGACGGTGCAAACTCAGCCTCCGGCAAGTGTGCAACGGGGTGCCACGTTCTCCACTGCGGCGCGCGCGTTTAATAATGCTTCGGTCGCGCAGAATGGTGTCGCTGTGACTGTGTCCATTTTATCAGGCGGAGGCACGCTCAACGGCACACTAACGCAAAACACCTCTAGCGGCATCGCCACGTTCAGTAACCTGTCGATATCAGGTGCGCCCGGCGTACGTGTTCTTCAGTTCACGGCCACCAATTGGCGTTCTGTCAGTACTTCCAACGTCACGGTAACAGCTTCCACATTAGCTATTACCCAACAAGCATCGAGTACCGTGACGCAGGGAGTGGTTTTTCCTCAGCAGCCCATAGTGAGAGCGTTAGATGGTGGCGGGAACCCGATTAGCGGTGTTGATGTTACCGCGGCCATAGCCTCAGGCTCAGGTGCCATTAGCGGAACGGTAACCAGGACTACGGATGCCAGTGGCTATGCTACTTTCACGAACCTCTTGATAGGGGGTAGTACGGGAGTGCACACTCTGCGGTTCACAGCGACAAACTGGAACCAAGTAGTCTCTAGCAATATCACTGTCAACGCCCCTACGAAATTTCTAACCGTCAATACTCAGCCTTCCACGAGCGCTAACCTAGGGCAAGTGCTTCCAGTCCAGCCTATCATTTTGGCAAACGACGGTAGTCCAGTAGCCGGTGTCGTAGTGACAGCAGCTATCAACTCTGGGCCAGGTACTCTTGGGGGAACACTGACAGCTACGACGAATGCGAGTGGCTTGGCGAGTTTCAGCAGTCTGTATATCACCGGAGTCTCTGGCAGCCATACGCTGCGTTTTACCTCGCCCACTTGGAGTCAGGCTATCTCCAATACGATTAACATACTGCCCTCTACTTTAACTATCACTCAGCAAGCGAGTGCGACAGTAGAGAGTGCCGAAGTATTTGCAACTCAGCCGATTGTAAGGGCATTAGATGCCTCTGGAAATCCGATCAGCGGGCTTAGCATTGCAGCGACGATTCAATCTGGCGGGGGAACCTTAGGCGGCACATTAACCGCTATTACTGATGGTTCTGGCTTAGCCAATTTTTCGAACCTAAGCATTACCGGTACACTAGGTGATCGCGTGCTACGTTTTACAACGTCTGGTTGGAATTCAGTAGATTCAAGCCCGGTCAGTGTAATTCCTTCGCCTCTTGTGGTACTGCAGCAAGCCTCGACACCTGAGGAGAGTGGCGTCGTATTCTCTCAGCAACCCATCATCGAGGCGCGAGATGGAAATGACAGCCCGATCAGCGGCGTAGTAGTCACTGCCAGTATTTTTTCGGGTGGCGGTACACTAGGTGGCACGCTAACTGCGACGACCGACGCCAGCGGACAGGCAACGTTTACAAACCTGCAAATTACAGGCGCAAATGGCGAGCGCGTACTGCGTTTTACGGCGACTAATTGGCAGTTTGTCGACAGCAATGCGATCACGATATTCGCCAAGCTCGGTATTATGACGCAAGCGAGCGCCTTGACGACCAGCGGCGCAGTATTCGCACAGCAACCAGTCGTTGAGGCCCGCGATGGATCGAATGCGCTGATAAGTGGTGTTGAGGTTAGTGCCTCTTTGTTCACAGGAACTGGCGTACTGTCGGGCACTACAACGGAAACTACAAATGGTAGCGGACTTGCCACCTTCACCGATCTTGCCATCGCAGGGGCACCGGGAGGAAGGACTTTACAATTTAGCGCCTCAGGGTGGGGCAGCGTTGAATCTGCCACTATCGATATTGCAGGTGGGCCGGGGACGTGCGCGTTCGAAGGTGGCGTCATAGGGTCGCAACTAGTGAGGCTGTTGGGGTGTACCACTGCGCAAGTTAATCCAGCAGCGGATAGCATCAGCATAGACGTACCCGGTGGCACTGTCGCGGGTGATGTACTAGTCACTTTCATCGCCGCACATCAGTCATCTGTTTACAATGTAGCGGGTTGGACTAAACTCTCGGAGGACGGTTCTGGAGGCAGTCAGACACTATCGGTATTCACACGTGTAGCCACTTCGAGTGAGCCCGCTTCTTATACGTTTACGGAAGGCTCTTCTAATACCCGGTTTATATATGGCACGATGATGCGCTATACCGGTGGTAGTGGAAACGTGTTGGTGAGCACCGCCAATACTGGCAATAACTCTACCGCCCAAGCGCCAACATTAACTACGAGCTTGGCAGATACGCTAATTGTGCGACTAGCGTCAGTACGTAACAACCTCGTCCCGAATCCTGCGAGTGGTGGGATAGTTTCAGGTCATAGGAACATCACTCAAGATAGTGCAAACAACTCTGACGGCGCAGCGGCGTATTACAATGAAACAAGCGTCACGACTGTGGCTACCGCAAACTTTACCAATTCCAGCAATCGTTGGGTGGCTCAAACCATAGGTGTGGAGCCTGCGTCAGCTTATCATTTTGAAATTTCACATGGCGCCTCCCACGGTACGTGTTCTGCAACCACCCCCATTACCATCACAGCCTATGATAGTTATGGGGTTCAAGTTACAAATTTCGCGGGCACGATGACACTTACTAGTAGTGGTGGAGCCGGTAATTTTACGCTTAACACCACACTTCCGAATACAGGTACTCCTGCAAATTTCAGCAATGGCACGTCTAACGATGGAGTCGCTACTTATACCTTCGATCCTAGTGATGGCGGGCAGATCGTATTGGATTTCTCGAGTTCAACTATCGGTACCATAACATTCGATGCGGTTGGCCAATATCAAAGAACCGTCACTCCCGTCTCTCCCGCACCAGGGCAATCTGCCCAAGTCGTAACCGAGACTGCACAAACACAAAATTACGCACTTTCTATGGTAATGGGAGCATGTGCTTTCCGCATCAGTCACGATGGCAATGGCAGTGTTTGTTCCATCGACCCTATTACAATCAGTGTCGTCGACTCGCTGGGAACTAAAGTCAATTATGCGGGCAATATCAATCTGAGTACCGCAGGGGTTACCGGTGGTAACTGGATAAAAACCAGCACGCCGGCGGATGCTAACGGTACGCTCGACAATGGTGCGGCAAACGATGGTGCGGCCACTTACACATTCGTTGCTGCAGATGCGGGCGATATAATCTTGAATTTTCAAGACAATACTGTAGAGACGGTGAACTTCAATATTACCGCTGCTGGCGTAAGTGCACCAGCTGGCCCCTATGATCCCAATTTCGTCGTAACCGCCTGTTCATTCCGTATCACCCATAGTGGGAGCATGGATGTGTGCTCGCCCGAAGAGATCACCATCACACTGGTCAATAATCTGGGTGTTCCAGTTACCAATTACACAGGCACTATCAACCTCACTACCACAACCGGGCGCGGTAGTTGGGCTAAGACTACACCCCCTACAAATGCCGAAGGAACATTGACCGACCCGATCCAAGGTGATGGCGGCGCGACCTATCAATTTGTTCTAGCGGATGCGGGCACTATTACGTTGAAGTTTGTCCACCCCGGCGCCTCTGGAGTGGTGAATATTAATGTTAGCGATGGGGCAACGCTTGATCCCCGTAATTCCGCTAGCACCTACGACCAAAATATTACTGTCGGCCTTTGTCAATTTGAGATCAGCCATAGTGCAAGTGCTACAGCGTGTGAGATAGAAGCGGTCACAATAACTGTACGCGATAGCGTTGGTGGGCTTGCCGTTGATTATGAAGGCACAATGACGCTTGCAACGAGCAGCAATCACGGCAATTGGTTAGTGAATACGGGTAGTGGCGTATTGACCGATGTCGCAGGTGACGACAATGGAGTGGCCACCTACAAATTTGGGGCAAGCGACGATGGGCAAGTGATATTGGATTTCAGCACCCCACATGCTGAGATAGTGAACTTCGATGCCATCGATAACGCCATTATTGTTGATGTAACACTTGATCCTAACTTAGTCGTCAGTTCGTGTTTACCTGGTCTTGTAGGTTCTGCGTCTTGCGTGGTGGGCTCAAGCACGACACTAGCAATTCCCGCTCGCTCAGCAGTGGCAGCGCAACGCAGTCGCATGGTGCTGATGTTTGTCTTTGGCGCAAATACCACCAATGTTACCTCGGCCAGTTTTAACTCGGCATCGATGACCTTGATACGTAGGCAGCAAGATCCTAACGACGGCGGCAATATTACCGAATTGTGGGGCATACTCGACAGTAATCTGCCTACCGCAGCCGGCACGTATACGGGTAGCTTCACAGCAGGGCCTCTAGGTGCTGCCATGTGTTTACTCGCAGTAAATGAAGTTGAACAGGTATTCCCAACAGCACTGTCACCTGCGGATTCTGGCCCGCTGAATAGCGTTGCCGGTGCAGGTTTCACTAAGACCACGTCTATCACTACTCAAGAGAACAACTCGTTAGTTGTTGTGGGTACGAGCATCGATACCAATAATTATTGGAACTTTGCGGACCCGTCGCCAGACTATCTGGCTCGTATTTTTGGTGTGACTGGCCCTAGAGCTGCCAATCCTGACAATGGCTCAGATCCGGCTGAAGATGAAGCGCGCTTCGTTGGTGCGGCTGGACGATTACCGACCGCGGGCTTGTCTGATATTGTGGAAACTATAGAGTTCGGCGGATTCGCAGATACGCCTGCGGGCACTCAAGTGGTAGCAGCGTTCAAACCGCTCATCGGGGGTGCGCCATTGGCCTCGGGTTACGTGCCAGTGCTGTTAGAGCAGACTTTCGCTGGGAATTTAAGCTACCGCGCAATCGGTGCAACCCTCCGTTCAACCTATAACGAAGATTCTCCTACGCCATTGGGCTGTAACTTCGTGAACTTTGCAACTGGAGCTCAGGCGCCACTTACGCTGCCCGTTGGCTCTACTGTGCGCGCGGCGTACTTATATTGGGCGGGGTCGGGTGATAATGCTCTTGGACAAGTAGACGCTGATGTAAATTTTGGTGTAACGGGCAGTGAAGTACCCATCACTGCAGATGAGATATTCTTGATAGAAGACACGGGCCTAAGTAACAACCTCGACTATTTCACAGGCTTCAAGGATGTGACTAGTCTCGTGACTGCGAGTGGCAATTACACACTGAAAAACCTTACTGTGCAATCTGGCGCTCCTTGGAATGGCACGCAGGCCTGTGCGGGAATATGGGGCTTGGTCGCCATTTATGATCACCCCGACGAGCACTTGCGCGTTGTGAATGTGTTCCAAGGCTTTCAGCCGTTCCAGAACTCTGCTTTTACCTTGGTGCCGCGTAATTTCCGTATGGCGACCAACGACGTTGCGCAGAACCTTCCTAATGGCCAAGTTACGCACATTACGGTGGAAGGGGACGAAACCTTAAACTCTCCAGATAACAAAGAAGGCTTGGGAATACAAACTGCGCCAGGTTCAACAAGCTATACGAGTATCGTCTCTAGCCTTAACCCGCTTGGGCAAGAGTTTAACTCGACAGTGACGCGCCCTGTTTATGTCTACGATGCCGGTAGTGGCTACTATGTATTCGATAACACTGCAGGCGTCAACAGTGATGGCTATGAGATCGACGTACCCGGCCCGCAAGTGAGTTCTGGTGGCCCTCGCATCGGTAACTCTTGGGGTTTAGATGTCGACACTCACTATATCGCTGGCGGTAACTCAGGCACGCTCCTCTATAATTTTGCAATAGATGGTGCCGAAGCTGAGCAAATAACTACCCGTTACAGCGCGGAACAAGACCTCGTAATGCTGATTTCAGAAGTCATCAGCGTCACAAACTTTCCTGTAGCTGATCTCGAGGTGACTACTACCGAAACCAGCACGTTCAAAGTGAATAGTGAAGGCAGCTATCAATTCGTTGTGAAAAACAACGGCGACGGTGGATTCGATGGTGGCTATGCGAACGGAGAAGTGTTGGTGGCCGGCATACTGCCAGAGGGAATGACGTTTGCGAGTGGCAGCTCCATTGGTGGCACGGGCTGGAGTTGTAGCGTTACTACTAACCCCGGCGCTTACTCTTGTACTTACAATATTGCCACAACGTGGACAGGAGGCGCGACTACTGGACAGCTTGCCTCGGGTGAGTCACTGCCTCCTATCAACGCCACTGTTACGATTGGCGATAGCAGTTTCTTCCCTCTGCAAAACAATAATGCGAAGAATGTTGCGCGCTTGATACATTCTGGTGGTAGCTGTGCTGTGACTGCAGTTGGTGTAATTCCTGCGCCCGAGGATTGTAATCGCTCACCCCAGTTCGACAACTTCAATGATCTCGAGGGCGGAAATATTGATATCAACGACCTTGACGATAAGCAGACCAATAATAACAACGTTGATAGTGTGACCACTGTTGTTAAAGGTGTTGAAGTCGACCTGACTATGGATAAGTTTGTTGAAGATATTTTAGAGGCAGGTAGCTCGGGTATCTATACCTTGAGAATCACTAATAATGGCCCTGATGCAACAACTGCCACAGTCACAGTCAATGATACTCAGCCTGTAGGAGTTACTTTTCAGTCCGCGGCGGGAACAGGTTGGGTGTGCCCCAGCCCACCAGGCAACTTAGTGTGCACGTACTCTGGATCGCTAGGAGTAGGCCAAACTACTGATATTTTACTTACAGTAGATGTGACAGGGGCAGATGGATCCTTCGTCACCAACACGGCGTCTGTTTCTGCAGGCGCCTTCAACTTTGACGTGAACAATACCAATAATTCCGATCAGGACATAACAGAGATCGAAGGCCCTCCTGTTGCCTCACAAGAGAAGTTCCTGTTGTCAGTCAGCTCGCTTGGTGCGCTAACGAGCATCGGTGGTCTCTCCAATTTCACCGATGACGACTACATTATTTACGACCCCGTTACCGATACGGCAACGATGTTTTTCGACAATAGCGCACTTGGTTTCAACGTGAATGATGCCGACGCCGTGCACCTGCTCAAGAATGGTCACATCGTGATATCGGCGAAAACCGCTGGTTCTATTGGTTCGGGTGCAGGTCTGATTAATTTCGGGCCGGGCGACTTAGTTGTCTACGATCCGATCCTTGGTACTGCATCGCTACTGTTTGACGGATCCGCGATTTTTGGTGGCCCGAATCCCGGGGATAACAATATTACTGCGGTTTATGTGAATAACGACGGCTCTATAGATATTGCAGTTGAGCGAAGCGGTCCTGGCTCGACGATCGGAAGCAATAATTTGTCAGTCGTGAATACGAACATCATCCGTTATTACCCGCCTGGAGTGGGAGGTGCCTTAGCTGGTACAGCTGTGAATATAATCGAGCTAGATAGTCTTTTGGATACCTCCGACACGGGCGCTATTATTACTGGTTTTTATAGACGAGTAGACCCCAACAATACTAACTCGACTCTACAAAATTACATTCTCACTATACAAGATCCGAATGACGGCATCATTACGACAGGCATCGGCTATGATCCATCGACCGGTACAGTGGTCACTCAGGATGACATCACTCAGATCGATCAAACGGGCGCTACGACGACGTCCAATCTGTTCCTCGGGGACGTAGAAATTGGTATATTCGAATCCACTGGCAATCTCAGCAACCTCTTAATCGATGCTATACATGTTCTCGAAGATCCTTATGTAGGTCACTTCCGTATCTCGGAATACGGTGGCAGCGCCACCGTATGTTCGCCAGCAGGCTTGCAACTGCGTATCAGTAAACACGAAGGTCTGACGCATTCGCGAGATACTGACTACTACGGATCTGTACGACTTACTACTGACACAGGTATCGGCGATTGGGCGATCGTGAGTGGCAATGGCACGCTCAATAACGGTACAGCCGATGATGGTGTTGCAATCTACACCTACGTTCCAAGTGATGGCGGCACAGTCATCTTGAGTCTCAATCAGTCTGTCGCGGGTACCGTGAACATCGATGTGACGAACGGCATAGCGCGGGAAGGAATTCCTGCAGGCGTTGGTTCTGAGGCGCCACTCTTTACCTATAGCGCAGGTGTCACACTTAATTATCTGGATAGTTTCAGCACGATATCGTACGCCAATCAGAATGGCACCCATGCCTGGGGAGCCAACTGGACGGAGAATGATGTGGTGACCCCGGCTGGCCCAACTGCTGGTGACGTAAGAGTTACAGGCGGTAAGGCTGTGTTTAGACGCACCGGTGGCACAACGCAGCCCAGCCTAATGCGCAGTATCGACCTCAGCGGTGCTACACTGCAATCTAATCTATTGCTCAGCTTTAGTTACAGCTATGCCAACCTTGGCACATTCGAAGAGTTCGTTGTTGAGGCGCGGCATAGTAGTGCTGCAGCCTGGCAGCAGGTGGCACTCTATAAGCGAGGTACGACTTTGCCGAATGTTGCGTCGGGTAATGCTTTATCGGGCAATCTCAATTTGTCGGCGGTATTCACAGGAACTCCAAGCGCGAGCACACAGATTCGTTTCCGCGTAGTGCAGGGTTTCAATACAACTGCAACATTCTCAATCGATGATGTGAAGTTAACGGCCGAAACTAACAACTGCAATGTCAGCCCGCTCGGAGTCAGCCATTACAAAATCTCGATCAATGGGGTCAATAGTGGTACTTACAACGGGGTTGCCTGTGTCGGAGCTGAAGTTACGATTACGGGGCACGATGGCGCTCACTCGCCTATAGCCCCTGGTGCGATCCCTATCTATCTCACTAGTAGCACTAACAAGGGTAACTGGTCGCGCGTGATTACGGGGGGTGGGGTGCTGAACAATGGCACCGTCAATAACGGTGCGGCGACCTATACCTTCCCTGCTACCGAGACGAGCGTAACGTTACGCTTCGACTACACTGGGCCAGCCACTAATCCCGAAATCGTGAATATCAATGTTACGGACAATACCAACACGGAGCTGGGTACCGAGGACCCTAACTACTCGGTATCACAGGTAGGGTTGCGGGTACTAAACTCCGGTACAGGGGATGCGGTCACGCCGATTCCATTGCAGATCGCGGGGAAACCGTCGAACGTGAATCCGATTGCGTCAATTTTGTATGTGCAAGTGGTGAACTCTTCGGGCACGAACCCTGGAGTATGCGAACCGCTGTTCTCGGTTGGTGAAACTCTAGATATTCAATTCGCGGCGCAGTGTGACGACCCAACACAGTGTGTGACGGCGACAGAGACGTTTCAAGTGAACGGGACATCGGTACCCTTGATTGATTTGCCAGGCCCTGTGAACTACACCAATGTGCCGATAACTCTTACCGATGTGGGGGGCGGGGTACCCGGAGCGCCAATCGTGATTAACTATTCCGATGTCGGCAAGATGCGCCTGCACTCGCGCTTTGATATTCCATTCGGCGACAACGTGAATCCTCTGTTGGCGACCAAATCTGGCGACACCATTACTGCCACGAGTAATCAGTTCATCGTGCGTCCCTTCGGTTTCGATATCGATTTCAGTGATGGGCGAGCCAATAATGGCAGCGGAGATACTTCCTATGCGACAGACCATACGGGTTCCCGATGGCGCATCGCGGGAGAGTCTTTCGATACTACAGTATCGGCTGTGGCGTGGGAGTCTGGTGACGACACCAACAACGACGGCATCCCTGATAGCGGCGCGGATCTATCGAATAATCATGTCACACCTAACTTCGACCAGGATAGCGACGCGGGCAACTACTCAGTGCAACTGAGTGTTATCGAGAATAAGGTGCCAGGTGGAATTGCTGGTCTACTAACGAATGACGACTTCGATGGATTTGCTTTCGGTGCAAACACACACAGTATTAACTATAACGAGGTCGGCATAATTGATTTGCGGGCAGACATAGTCAATGGCAGCAATACAGTGATTCCTTATCTTGGCACCGCCAATGTGGAGGGGAAAGTGCTCAACGTTGGGCGCTTCTATCCGAACCTGTTCGCGGTTACTCAAAAGACACTCACTGGTCGCTCCGATCTGGTCTGTACGCCCGATTCAGGCTTTACCTATATGAACGAGCCCTTCCAAGTTGAGTTCGAGTTAAGCGCGAAAGGTTTGACCGACAGTGGCAATTACACGACGGTGAACTACCGCGGCAACTACGCGAAACTAGATAGCTTTGGTGAACTTTCTCTAGTGGCTTTGAATGATATTAGCGGGGCGAGCGATGTCGATTACACTGCGCGGCTAGCGAACAGCAGTGTGCCTTCTAGTTTCGCAGGCACGTGGAGTAGCGGCGTGCTCACCCTGTCGGGGGATATGATATTCCAACGCAATGCCGCGGCGACTCCTGATGGTCCGTTCCCTGCAATGCAGATCGCGTTTAAGCCAACGGACAACGATGGCGTTACCATCGACCCTGCTAGGATCGATGTGCTGACTTCGCTCGGAGTGCTCGATGTTGATCTCGACATATTCCCAACAGAGCCAGGTACTGCAGCATATTACTTGATCGACGAGCATGAGTTCCGCTATGGCAGGTTGGTCGTCAACAATGCCTATGGCCCCGAGACCGAAGATCTCGCGCTGACTTTCTTGGTGGAGTATTACAACGGCTCAGAGTTCGTACGCAATATGCTCGATAATTGTTCGGTGCTCGATATCGCTGACGTAAGCTTCGTGACAGGCACCTACACGGGTGATCTGGATTCAGGAGAGACAGAGTTAATAGCGCCAGATACGGTGAAATTCTTGAACGGCCAGACGCAAGGCTACGAGAACATTGCATTGCCTTCCGATAGTCCATTGGAGACGTCTGCACCGGGAGAGGATATTCTCGGCAACCCCAATACCGGCACCGTGAATATTACGGTGGATCTTGATGCGGCGGGCCTGAGTTATCTGAGCTTCGAGTGGGATGATGCGGGTGATGATTACAACGATGATCCAACCGGTCAGATCGAATTCGGGCAATATCGTATGCACGATCGCATCATTAATTGGCAGGAAATCTATAACAGCCCGAGTCCTTAAGCTTTTGGGAAAGCTGTAGGAGCGCCGGCCCTATTTATGGGGGGCTTGCCCGCGAAAAACTTTGAGTTGCTCCAAGCTATTCGCGGGCAAGCCCGCTCCTTGTATGTTGACGCTGCAGTACTTGATAAGCTTTGAGGCAGTTACCGGGGAAGCCGTCCGCTCCT
>CAJXUA010000002.1 GCA_913060695.1 uncultured Gammaproteobacteria bacterium
TATGGCTACAGGATAAAGAATTAGAACAGGCAGAGGCGCTAGTGCGCGACGCCTTCACAACAAAGTAATAAGACAGGAATATTTTGAAGTCCACCGACAAATACCGTAACCGACTGATCACTTTGCTTAGAAAATTCTGCCCCGCAGCCAAGCGCTCGGCGAACTCTGCCGGTGAATACAGAGTAGGGTTCACCTTACGTTGCAACTGCCGCTCGACCGGCTCGAGCATCGCCATGATGGCACTGTAGCTTAAGTCTTCGCCCACCCGGAGAAGTCCCAATTTGGGTACTACAACCCCCATTTTGGGACTTGTCTAGAAGGCCGCCAATCTATATCTCATCGCGCTAGCCTTTGATTCTTGTCTTTACGCCTGTGGTGCTAGCTGTGGAAAATACCAAGGTTCTGCATGCTCTGGGATCTCCCAGCGCAGCGGTGACTTACTACTGGTTTCACTCAGCAAACCCTCCGCTTTTAACTGACCCAATAGACGACGCGCGCTGCGCTCTGGCATGGCGCATAATTCCAATGCCTGCGCTCGCTCAATTTCTCCGTGAGTAAATGCGGTGAATAACAATAACGCTGCTGTCGGTTTCAATGAATCGCTCATCCCCGCCACGCGATTATCATTGCGCGCCTGCACATAGCCGTTGATGCGTTTACGCAGCTCTACGAGATTGAGCAGCTCACTTATATACGCCACCTGATCATTGCCGGTGTCCAGCATATAGGCACAAAAATTCAGTAAACCCTTTTCGCTGAGCTCGCCACGGCCATCGAGATTCCCCTGTCGCGGAGCATCGGCTGCAGCTAATAAGGCTTTATATTGTGCAGAGGTTTTTGCCAAACCACGGCTTAAGCTCCAAGCGCCACAGCTGCTTAAACCCGCCGCAGTCAAGGCCGCATCGGTGAACAAACGACCCACTCGGCCATTGCCATCTAGAAAAGGGTGAATCCAGGTAAAACGGTGGTGAGCCGCCATAACAGCCACCAGCTTGCGGTCGCCCCTATAGTGATTGGGATTATAGCTTGCGCAAAAGCTTGTCATTAAGGAGGGTAGATCGTCACCAAGGGGTGGCAAATGCCGCCCTACTTCTAGCTGACGCGTGCGCCATTGCCCCGGCACCACTTTATCGAGCTCTTTACCCTGTTTGTCTTTAATCACCCAAAGACTCTCGGGAATACGCTGGTAAAACTGTAGATGCAGCGCTTTGATAAACGCTGGATCGAAGATCTGCTCGAGCGTCAGCTTTTGCTCCCGCACCCAGGCCTGCACCGCCATATGCGCAAGGGACTCCTGTTGCAGGTCTCGTTTAGCCTCATCATTACTATAATTGCCACGCTGAGCCGCCCTAATCTCATGGGGCTGCGTAGTATTGCCTTCTATCAGATTCGAGTAATAGGAATTAATCACCCGCATATAACGTTCAAGCGTTGCCAGCGTCAACGGCGACAACTGCGCAGCCAATGCCATCGAAGCCACACTCAAAGCCACCGCTTTATCCGGCAAATCTGACTGACCTAATGCTTTATCGCTGGGAATAAAGGGTGCCACAGCAATGATTGAAGTCCCAACAAAGAATGCCCCGTTCGTTTATATGCAGAGAGCTATAATGGCTAATTTTTTGGCCGATTCAATGGCCGATTCAATGACCACTTTTCTTACAGCACTTACTATTCATTAACGTATTGATATATATATATTTTTTATAGAGATTTAATAAAAACCTAAAAATCGCTTCTCGCACTTATTAAAACTGTATTTTGGCCGGTTCTATGGCCGGTTGAGCAAAGCTACAGAGCCATGCCGTAATATGAAAGCCCATAGCAACTCTGCAAAGGCCGACGATTCACTCGCGAGCTTATTTACTCCAATCGTTATAGCTTGTTCTGCTTTTCAAAAACTCTTAATTAATTAATTGTTAACAATTTTTGCAATGCAGAGCTCCGCATTCTCGCTCGAATCATATATCGAGCCTCAAGTTCGACTCGACCTCCTCGATCAATGACTTCGGCACGGCCATCTGCGTGGCCAGCTCCCGCCAAGTCGACACATGGGCGATGGTCTCCTCGACAATTGCCTTAATTTTGTGGCGACTGAAAAGTGGGCTTAGTTTCTCGAGGGAATAGATATCTTCTCTGCTGAAGTTTTCACGCTTACCATTCAGGCTCATCCAATGACTATTGACCCATTTGCTGCCGGGCTTATAGCTATAGGCTAAGTCATAGGCAGGCGCCAATGACCACTTGCCTGCCTTGAACATAAACGCGAAATTCTTGGAGTGATCGTCGTGGTTGCGCGCGACTATATTGAAGATCATTCGCCGTAGTAGTTGCTCGGCATCCGTCGCCGATAACTTCATCTGCCTAGCTACAGCGAACAACTCCGCGTAGGAGAACGAGCCGGGTTTTTTGTAGTCGACATGGGCGAGTGCATTCAAGGTTTGCACGTGGACTTTGTCGTTGCCCTCACGATCGAAACGCTGGGTGACGAAGTGGCGGCGCCTGTCCTCTTCCAATAAACGACTGGGCATCATGTCGATGCCGCAGCTCGTTGCTAGGCGATAGTAGACGTATTCCATCGCGCCAAAACCCATTGGGTCTCCGAAGATTTCCTTGTTCCTGCTGTGCTCACTAACTCCGTCGAACTTCATCAGATAATGCGTGAAGCCCTCGGGCACATCTACCTGCCCGGAGCGCACTTGCGTGAAGTCCTCATTGAAGGCTAGCACCGACTTTGGTCTGGCGCCGCCTGCACTAGTGCCCACCGAGAGGAGTGACATCATGGCCTCGCGATTCTCACCGCCGTCTTTGTTCAGCTCGATAGCGAAGCTGTCGCGGGAGTCGAGGATCTCTTGGGCGATCGACACCAAAGATTCGATCTCCACCTGCATCGAGGCATTGAGGGTCTTCAGTTTGGTCGCGGGCGCATACTCTAAAGCCCCCATGCCGCGCTTGCCGATGTACTGCAGCCTTTGTAGTGGCGTGATGTCATTGGGCGATCTTCCTTGCGCCGCTACCCAAGCATTGAGAACGGCATTACCGAAGTCATCTGGCAGTGAGTCTGCGATCGTGCCGGGCAGGCCTTTGAAACTTAGAAAGTCGAGCTCTGGGAAACTATAGATTCGTTTTGCCAAGGGCATTTTCAATGGCGAGAGTTCTAGTCCTTTAGAGATGAAGCCAGAGCTGTATTCGAATGCGCCCAATCCGGTGTCGGTGTCGAAGCTTAGCGCCCCAACATCACTGGCTTGGTAGGTGACCTTAATCGCCTCCATCACCATTGCGAGGTTTCCTCATCGGAGCCTTTCCGCAGACCGGAGGCGCGTTGTCGCTTCTTACCCTGCAGCTTCATTAATTGCACGGGCGAGACCTGCGGCTTAGGCAGGAAGAGGTCGATTTGCTCGGTTAGGTTCAATGCCAGCATGATGGCCAAGAAGCTCTCTAGCTGCGCCTTGCCCTTCTCTGCATTCAAGACAATCTTTCTCGACACGCCAGCGCGCTCGGCAACATCCGCCTGGGTCAGGTCGCTGTTAAGACGCGCCTGACGCAAGCGTTCGCCCAATTCCTCAGCAAGTGCTGTCGGTGATTTTATGCTAGCTTCCATAGAGGCCTATTATAGGAATATTAGAAGTCTTATAGACAATAATGAGCACAAAATAGCACACTATATTAATACTTTCATCGATAATTTTAATGTTCCATATAGCGCATATTAACTAAGATATCCTCGGTTAATGCTACATATATTGGACATTAACCGCGAGCCTTACGCCGCGCTTCTTTGTAAGCGTTATCGATAGCACGCTCGTGACCACTCTCCAACTCCGGGTATAGCGCCATCGCAGCTGCTAATGCCTGTTCATAGCCCGCCTCCCTGTTAAACTCGCTATGCATGTATACAGACAAGTCCGCCAGACTATTGAAGGAGGTATCGGTATTTTCGCGAATGAAATCCCAGCCGCCGATCGCTATGACCGCACCGGTTTCCTTAGCTTTGCTCTTGGCGCGACGAGCGAGAAGACCACCTAGCGGCACCTTACTCGCCAAGGAGTTGATTGCACCATCGGCGGCGCGCCCACTTACCTCGGCACCAATCTGGGCGCTCAATGCCTTCTCCGCCCAGGCAGTCAGATTACCACTGCGGTTATAGGGAAAATAGAATTCGCCACTGTTGCCCTCCGCCGGCTCTGGCACATCTAGTTCCGCTGTGCCTGCAGCAAGCATGTCCTGCACATCCTGATACTTATCGGCGAGCTGGCCGATCTGGCCTAAGATAACTTGCGCGTGCACGATACTGCCCATATCCGCCGCATACACCGCCGCGCCGACGATCATCCATGCCCCTGCCACCATGCCCGATATTATTTTTCTCATAGTCTTACCCCATTCGTGATTAGAAAACACGCTGCCGCCGTGACAGATCAGGGAAAAGTTTAAATGTAGGAGGAAGTACTAACCTCCCCCTAAACAGGGGTGCTGGAGCTTAGGGCGAAGGTGCCTGGCCTTGCTGGACGACCCACTCGATGAGCTCGCCCGCTACGCGATCGGCGGCAAGGCCCATTGCCGCGATAGCACTCGCAACCTCTACAGTGTCGAGAGCCTGTCGTGCCTCGAAGCGCTGGCTGGCCACGATCTGACGCCCATCGGTGCCGATCAATGTGGCGTCATACTGGATGACGGCGGCAGCTTGAGGACCGGTGTAATCCACCTGAAATGCCCGCAGCGTACCACCCAGTTCCAATTCGGATTGCAGACCCTCGCTCGCAGCACTTAAACCACCGACCCGACCATCGCGCCAGAAAGCGTCTAGTAACCAGTCGCGCCATAGCAATGGCACGGGGGCGGCGAGCCGCATATTGGGAAAGGCTTGAAGCTGATTATCAGCAGTCATGATCAAGAGGCGACTACCGCTTAGCGCCTCACTACTAAGTGCCCGATCTATCCGCAGCGTCGACAAGCGCGGCCCAGCTCTTGCGGCCTGTACGTTCGGGGCCGGCAACTGAAAAAGGTCAACTGGCACCTGCTCCGGCAAGACACTACAGGCCGAGACTAGGAGCACGGCGAAAGGGGCGAGGGCTTTAATCATGGTTTGTATTCCCGAATATTGTCATTGCCCAACACGAAACTAGCTGGATTATCTGCAATCCTCCTAGTCATGACATCGACAGTGTTTAAAATCTCACGTAGATCACGCATGGCTGGGGCGAGTTCGGCGAAGCCTTGTAGACCCGAGCTTACCGCGGGGGTGCTCTCCTCAAGCATCGCATTCAAACTTTGCGTGAACTGCTGCAGATCCGCGACCGCAGTGCTAACTCCGCTCAGTACGGGTTCTTCGTAACGCATCAAGAGCGTGTTTACTCGGTCCAACACCTCATTCGCGGTGTGGGTACTCTGGGCGAGTCCCTCTAAGCCCTCACGCAGCGTATCTTGCTGACCCGCTAGAGCCGCGGTGAACACCTCCACATTCTCCAGCATATTGGCGACGCGCTGGCCGTTCTCGTCCGACAGTAACTTGTTGGCACGCTCCAAAAGGGTGGAGGCATTGAGCAACAGCTCCTCACTCGTTACGCGCAATTGGGCTAATGAGGAGGGCGTCGCCTCGATCACAGGTACGCCACTAGCCGCTGCCAAGCGTGCGCTCGTCGGCAAACCTTCACTGAGCTCGATTGCCGAGGCGCCAGTGATATTGAGCAGAGTTAGACGCGCCTTCGTGTCTACCTTTACCGGCACATCGGATGTCACCCGAATCCGCGCTCGCACAATGCGCGGATCCTGAGGATCCAGCGTTAGCTGCTCGACTTCACCCACCCGAATGCCGCTATATTGCACCGCGCTTCCAACCGAGAGACCTGACACTGGCTCGCGAAAAAGCACATCATAGTAATTGACCTCACGGTCAATACCCGCGTTCGTCAACCACAGCGCGAACAGCAGCGCGGAGGCGCCAGCAACTAGGGTGAATAAACCAACCAAAATATAGTGTGCGCGTGTTTCCATATGCAATTTTCCAGTAGCCACCAATGGCGCCATTGTCTCAGGCCTTAGCAGCACTCAACGAGGCGGCGCGACCGCGCGGCCCATGAAAATACTCTTTAATCCACTCATCCTGCGTGGCCGCAACCACGTCGAGGGTATCTACCACTAGCACCTTCTTCTGCGACAATACCGCCACCCTATCACAGGCGGTATAGAGCGTATCAAGGTCGTGTGTAATCAAAAATACAGTTAGATGAAACGCATCGCGCAGGGTCATCAATAATTTATCGAAGTCCGCCGCGCCGATTGGGTCTAGGCCAGCCGTCGGTTCGTCTAGGAAAAGAATCTCTGGGTCTAAGGCTAGTGCCCGTGCCAGCGCCGCGCGCTTAATCATTCCGCCGGAAAGGTCGGCGGGGTATAACTCGCCCGCCTGGGCCGGTAGGCCAGTGAGCGCTATCTTGACCGCCGCGATCTGATTGGCCTTCTTGCGAGAGATACCCAGCAACTCGATGATCGGCAGTGCGATATTCTCTTGCACTGTTAACGACGAGAACAGGGCACCGCGCTGAAACAACACGCCGATATTGCGCGCAACTCCGGTGCTCTTGCCCAATATAGTCACCTCTCCCGCCTTGGGTTGGAGCAGACCGGCGATAGAGCGCAGCATCACCGACTTACCACTGCCAGAGCCTCCTACTACGCCAAGAATCTCACCGCGATAAACATCGAGATCGAGGTTCTCATGCACGACATGACTTCCGAAGCTATTGCATAGCCCACGCACACGGATGACTGGTTCTTGGCTGAGATCGACGTTCACCATCCCATCTCCATAAAGAACAGCGCAAACACTGCGTCGAGCAGAATCACGACGAATATAGATTGCACCACACTGCTCGTGGTGTGCTCGCCAACGGACTGTGCACTACCGCCGACCTTGAATCCTTCTAGGCAGCCAATCAAGGCAATCATGACCGCGAAGAATGGCGCCTTACTCATACCAAGTAGCAGATGCCTAAGAGGAATCTCTTGTACGATACCGATGAACCGCACTACCGAGATATCCAGCGTGGCCACCGCCACAACGGCCCCACCGACCATGCCCGCGATGATCGCGAGGAAGGTGAGCAGCGGCAGGATAATCAGCAAAGCGATCATGCGAGGCAGCACCAGCAGCTCGATAGCATCGAGTCCCAGCACCTTCAACGCATCCAGCTCCTCATTGATCTTCATAGAGCCGATCTGCGCGGTAAAGGCACTCGCAGTTCTGCCAGCTAGCAGAATAGCGGCGAGCAAGGCGCCCATCTCCCTCATGAAGGCATAGCCGACTAGGTCGACGGTATAAACACTGGCGCCGAAATCGCTTAGTACCGTCGCCCCTAGGAATGCCACGACCGCACCGACGAGAAAATTCAACAGCACGACGATAGGCACAGCATTAAGTCCGGTCTGATGCATCTGCGCGATCAATGCAGTGAAACGCCAGCGATGGGGTGTAAACAGAACACGAACTAGTGTCACTAGGGTCAGCCCTAGGAAACTCAGAAACTCCAGCGTTAGCTGCCAAGTATCGTGCACATTCTTGCCGAGCTTGGCGAGCCCGTCGCCTAGGCGCCACACGGGATCGGCAGGCTCCCCCTCTTGCGCGGCCATAGCGCGAGCCACAGCCAACAGCAGCGCCTTACGCTCTTCTGACAAACCAATTGCAGTAGGCGTCAGCTCACCCAGTTTGTCCGCACCCAATAGTCTCACTAAGAAGGTTGCCCCCGCCGTGTCCAATGCGGTTAGCTGGCTAGCGTCTAGGGCCGCTACCTGTGTTTCCACAGGCGCGGCGGTACGAGTCAAATTGTCGTAGTTTGGCAGCGTCCAGTCACCCTGCAAAAACAAGCAAGGCGAAGCGCCAGCTTCCACTGTAAATTGGGCGGTCATCAGAAGGGTTCTTCATCCCATAAAGACTTCGAGAGGGGACAGTGTAGCACTACCACTGCTCGACTAGTGGAGCTTGCTAGTTTCGCGAATGCTTACTTACGCTCTTGTTTAGCGATACTTTGTTTCACTCCGACAAAACTATCGGGCGTCACGGAGACCGAGTCGATGTCCGCCTTCACCAATAGTCGTGCGAAAGCGGGTCTGTTGCTGGGCGCCTGCCCACACAGTCCAATCTTGCGCCCAGCGCGATGAACTTTGGCAATCACCTGCTCAATGCTTGCGATCACGGCCCCGTCTTCTTCGCTAAATAGGCTAGCCAGACGCTCCGAATCGCGATCGATGCCCAAGGTGAGTTGGGTAAGATCGTTGCTGCCGATAGAGAAACCGTCGAAGCGTTGGGCAAACTCCCGCGCTAGAATGACATTCGATGGGACCTCGCACATCACATAGACCTCTAGGCCGCTTTTACCTCGCTTCAAGCCGTTGCGCCCCATCTCCTTCAACACCTTGTCTGCCTCGTCCAAGGTCCGGCAGAATGGGATCATGACGATCACATTATCGAAACCGATCTCCTCGCGCACTTTACGCACTGCGCGACACTCGAGTGCGAAGCCATCGCGGTAGTCCTCGCTATAGTAGCGGCTTGCCCCGCGCCAGCCGATCATGGGGTTCGCTTCCTGCGGCTCGAACTGCTGCCCGCCAATGAGGTTGGCATACTCATTACTCTTGAAGTCACTCATCCGCAGGATCACAGGGTGCGGATAAGAGGCAGCGGCGATCTTAGCCACACCATGGGCCAGCGTATCGACAAAATACTGCTCTTTATCGGCATAGGACGCAGTCAAGTCTGCGATCTGCTTGCGCACTTTCGCACTGCGGACCTCTGCGGCCCTAGTCAATGCCAGTGGGTGAATCTTAATGATGTTGTTGATCATGAACTCCATGCGCGCGAGTCCAATGCCGTCAGCGGGCAATCGCCACCAGCGCAAAGCCGCCGCAGGGTTGGCGAGGTTGAGCATGACCTTAGTACGAGTCTGCGGAATCTTCTGCGCGTCGATTGAGGCGACCGAGAACTCCCCTATACCACTGTAGACGAAGCCCTCCTCCCCCTCGGCGCAGGACACGGTAATCTCTTGTCCTGTTTTCAACACTTGTGTGGCGTCGCTGCAACCGACAATTGCGGGTAGGCCTAGCTCACGACTCACGATCGCGGCGTGGGAGGTCCTGCCGCCGTGGTCGGTAATAATAGCGGCGGCACGCTTCATCAAGGGCACCCAGTCCGGGTCAGTATTACTCGTCACTAGAATCGCGCCTTTGGGAAAGCGCTCTATCTCGTCGGGGCTATCAAGTCGGAATACTTTTCCTACCGCGATGGCATCGCCAACGCTGTAGCCCTGCGCCAGCAACTTACCTTTGCTCTTGAGACTAAAGCGTTGCAGGCCACTGGCCTCTTTGCGGGACTGCACGGTCTCTGGGCGCGCCTGCACGATGAATAGCTCGCCAGAGATGCCATCCTTCGCCCACTCCATATCCATAGCGCGACCATAGTGCTTCTCAATACTGCATGCCCAGCGTGCTAGCTGCAGAATGTCTTTGTCGTCCAATACAAAACTGCTCTGTTCTTTCTTTGTCGTTCGCCGAGTCGCAATAGGGCTCGCGTTGCCCTTTGAGTAAATGACCTTCTCCGCTTTTTTGCCGCAGCTCTTCTCGATGATTGGCACGCGGCGCTTATTTGCGAGAAAGGGTTTGTAGACCATGTACTCATCGGGATCGACCGTGCCCTGCACTACCGCCTCGCCCAAGCCCCAAGCCGCATTGATCAGCACCGCATCCGGGAAGCCGGTTTCGGTATCGATGGAAAACATGACACCTGCCCCTGCCTTATCCGAACGCACCATCGTCTGCACACCCACTGACAATGCGACATCCATATGTTTAAAGCCATTGTTCTCGCGATAGGCGATAGCACGATCGGTGAACAAAGAGGCGTAGCAACGCCTACAGGCTTCGATTAGGGAGGTCTCGCCAGTGATATTCAGGAAGCTCTCCTGCTGACCGGCGAAGCTAGCATCCGGAAGGTCCTCGGCGGTGGCGCTACTGCGCACCGCCACTGCAACAGTCCGCTTGCCCTTGCCCAGCGCACGATATGCCGCGAACAACTCTTGTCGGATCTGCTCTGGAAATTCAGTTGCCTTGAACAAGTCCCTTATCGCCTTGCCCACTGCCCCCAGATTGCTCTTATCTTGTTTGAGCTTTGCCAGCGCCTTCTCGATCCTCTCCTTCAGAGCATTATGTTCTAAGAATGCCCAGTAGGCCTGAGCAGTGATTGCGAAGCCGTCGGGAACACGAATGCCTTGTTTCTTTAGCTGGCTGATCATTTCGCCGAGCGAGGCGTTCTTGCCACCCACACGGCCGACGTCGGTGTTGCGCGTTGCCGCGAACTGCATTACGTAGGGGCTTTCTATCGTCATGACAATAACTCCTGGAGATTCAGCTGGCATTGCCCGGAAGGCGGATGAGTTGGCACTGGCCGTGCCATGAGTGACTAAAACTAGGCGAGGCCCAGCTTCGCTTTCACGTCATTGAATGCGTCGAACTGGCTCAGATAGACCTGACCGCTAAGATGTGTCAGGAAATCGGATTTGACGAGCATGTCCATCACAGGTCCCTTGATCTCAGAAAGATTAAGCGTGATGCCCTGTTGCTTGAGTTGCAGATTGATCGCCTCGAGAGTCTCCAGCGCCGTGTAGTCGATCTCGTTCATGGCAGTGCACATGAGGATGACATGAGCGATCTCGCCGTTCTTGAAGGTCGCCACCTGCACATACTCTTCTAGGAAGGACGCATTGGCGAAGAACAGGCTCTCGTCTAGACGAAGAGTAAGAATCTGCGGATCACGCTCGACTTCGTAGCGGCGCACATTGCGAAAGTGCTCGCTACCGGGTATTAGTCCTACCTCGGCTATATGGGGCTTCGAGGTGCGGTATAGATGCAAACTGATCGACACTAGTATCCCGGCAGAGACGCCAGCCTCGACGCCGAAGCTCAGCGTTAGCAGCATGGTGACGAGTATCGCGAAGGAGTCTCCTTTCGATATCTTCCAAGTCTTACGGATTACCGAGAAGTCTACCAACGCCATGACCGCTACGATGATGGTGGCGGCCAGTGTGGCCGTTGGGAGTGAATACAACAGAGGCGTAAGAAAGAGCGAGACCAAGGCGATCATGGCTGCCGTCATCAGGCTGGCCGCTTGGCTTACCGCGCCGGCATCGAAGTTCACGACTGAGCGCGAGAAACCACCAGTGACAGGCAAGCCGCTAGAGAATGCAGAGGCGAGGTTGGCGGCGCCGAGCCCAATCAACTCTTGGTCGGCATCGATACGCTCTTGCCTCTTAGCACCAAGGGTTCTGCCTACTGAAACCGATTCCACATAACCGATGATAGAGATCAACAATGCCGGTAGCCAAAGCGCATTGACAAGATCAACAGAGAAGTCTGGCATCTGCAGGGGAGGAAGCCCTTTCGGGATCGCACCAACCACGGCAACCCCCTGCGCTTCTAAGGAGAAGAGTTTGACCAAAACTATCGTGAGAATGACGGCAATAACGGGCGTGACTTTCGTCGCCAACGCAGCGCGGCGCCGGCTCACGCCGAAACCCGTCAGCACTTTCACGCCTTTGAGCCGCACGAAATACAACAGGGCAAGGACGCTGCTACCGAGCAATAAGGTTAGGTAATTGGTCTGCGGTAGATGCTCCCAGAGGGAGCGTAATAATTCACCCAGAGTGTCGCCACCGGCCTGTATGCCGAGCAAATGTCGAAACTGGCTTAGCGCGATTATAATCGCCGACGCAGTGATGAAGGCGGAGACTACCGTGTGGGAAAGAAAGTTGGCGAGGAAGCCTAAGCGCAGGAAACCGAAAAGCATCAACATAGCGCCCGAAAGGGCTGCCAGTGTAATCGCCGCGGAGGTGGCACTGACATCCCCGCTTGCGGTGACCTCCCCTACAGCAGCAGCCGTCATGAGCGCAGCGATCGCAACAGGTCCGACAGACAAAGTGCTGCTACTTCCAAACAAGCTATATACGGCCAAAGGTAGAATGCTCGCATACAGGCCAACTTCCGCAGGCAGCCCAGCGAGAAGGGCATAGGCGAGGGATTGCGGGATGAGCATGATCGTCACGATGGTGGCGGCGATCGCATCGCTGCCGAAGGCAGCACTGTCGTAGCGCCGCATCCAGCGTAATGCAGGTAGCAGTTTCTCACCTCTACTCATCAATTGCTGTCCCTTCGGCCTAAGCCTTGCCGCCTCGTCCTATTACTCAATAATCCTACTCCAATGTGTGCCCGCATTAGGGGCGCAGTGACTTCAATGACTTCGGTTTCGCTAGCCATTCGCGCCCCTTCAACATGGCATGCCAGTATACCCCCGGCAGTATGTCTTTCTTCAGTATCCACGCCGTGCGTGTGGCCTTCGCTCCATTGAGCAACGATACAGGAAAAGACGGGAGCAATTTGCCTCCGTAGCCGAACTCAGCGAGCACGATCTTGCCTCGCTCCACCGTCAGTGGACATGAGCCATAGCCATCATACCCTGCCTCGAGCGTACGCTGTTGCATCGCACTAATCACATTCTCCGCGACTACAGGTGCCTGCTTTCGCACCGCCGCCATCGTCTTCGCATTAGGCGCGTTGGTTACATCCCCAAGGCCCCACACATTCGCGAATTGCTTCTGCTGCAAGGTGAATTGATCAACATCGAGCCAGCCGGCCGCGTCGGCCAATACACTCTTTGCCACGAAATCGGGCGCCTTCTGCGGCGGGCAAACGTGGAGCATGTCGAACTCTTCACAGATCACCTCTCCCTCACTCGCAGGATCGCTCGACTTAAAATACGCGCGCTGCTTCTCGCCATCCACCTCCACTAGCGTGTACTTGAAATGGAGCTTGGCGCGATACTTATCGATATAACTCTGCAAGGCCGGCACGTAGGCGGCAACCCCAAACAGGACGGCCCCGGCGTTGTAGAAGTCGATGTTAATATTTTGCAAAGCACCACTTCGATACCAATGATCGGCCGAGAGATAGAGAGCCTTCTGAGGCGCACCAGCACACTTTATAGGCATCGGCGGCTGCGTGAAAATCGCGCGGCCTTTCTTCAGACCTTTCACCAACTCCCAGGTATAGGGCGCATGTTTATAAGAGTAGTTAGATGTGACGCCATTTTTTCCAAGACTCTCTTTCAGTCCCTTTACGCCATCCCAGTCCAGCACAAGCCCTGGCGCTACTATCAGCTGTTGATAGTGCAGAGACTGTCCGTTATCCAGCTGCACCGTATTCTCTTGCGGCATAAAACCCACAACTGATTGCTGGATCCAAGAGACTCCCTGAGGAATTAGATCGCGCATATTACGTTGCGTCTGTGCAGCGCTAAACACGCCGCCGCCAACCATTGTCCAGCCCGGTTGATAGTAGTGCTCCTGCGCAGGATCGACGAGCGCGATACGCAAGCCACGCTGACGCTTTAGCAAACTAGAGGCAACTGCAATACCACCGGAGCCCGCGCCGACGATCACTATGTCGTAGCTTGGCTTTGCACTATCTACAATCGTTTTTACAGTCGCATTCAAGGGGAAATCTCCACTATAAGGTTTGATTGACTCGGCAACATCGAAGCCACACTCTTTCGCCTTCGCCACCACCTGCCCAACCGGGGCGCCGTTGCTAACACTGGCCGCTGCCCATAGGCAGGTTGAGCGGTTTCCTGTGCGGCAATAGGCGTGCACTTTTTTGCCTGCAGCCTGAGCGCTGTTGAGAAGTTCGGCGAACTCTGTCACCTGCTCAGCCGTCTGTTCGCCGGATCGAAACGGGATGGAGACGATATCGATACCTAACCGCTGCGCTGTTAACGCGAGCTCCTCGACCGTAGGCTGGTCTTGAGACTCTGCGTCGGGGCGATTACACACTAGAATGGTCACACCCTTGATGCGTAGTTGCTCTAAATCCAAAGGCTGCACTTGGGCAGACACGGTTAACGTGTCACTGAGAGTCATTAGTCGCATAGCTCACTCCTTAAGTCGCCAAGGCCGCCTCGCCTATGGCTGCGAATTCCTACAATAAGTAAAACCAAACCGCCCAGCAAAGCAATGCAGTCACTAACGGCACCAACATCATCGCGAACATGTATCGAATATGAGTCATGATTAAGCTCCTAGAATTTAGGAAGGAGACGCTAAGTCCACATGCCTAGCCTACCCTACTAGCATGATATTGCACATGCTATGCCAGCTTCGAAAGATAGGGGTAAGTGACTGATAATTAAAGTATTGCATAGCTATAACAGAAAATGGCAGAGCCCTTTGCTTACAGGCTCTGCCATTTTTGACAAATCATGACACGCGCTTTGCCAAATTACTCAAGAGTTTACTTGATGGCAGTTAACGCAGGCACCTGTAACACGAGCGGCCTCCGCATAGCGAGGCGAACTACCCTCGGCACTCATGCGCGCCCTGCTCACTGTAGAGATGAATCTCGCCATGTCATCTTGTAGGAATGTATGGCGAACGCTCAATTCGTCCTCGCGAATGACATCCGCGAGCCGCTCTATATTGCGCAAGGAATCAACGATCGCCGATTGCATATAGCTGTCATTCTCCTCCCCTGCCAACAAAGCAACATCCAAGCGCTGCACCTCGAATGCGAGCTGGTGCATGCGCGAACGTAGCTGCGCACCGTCGACAAAATCGAAGGGGGGAGGATTGGCAATCTGAGGGAAGCCGCCGCTACCACTGCTACAGGCTGCAACTGCAGCAAGTGCGATAACAGCTAGGGTCGAACGGCACAGAATTTTTAGAGTAGCGCTATTCATATCGAGAGTTTCCTTACTTAGTGAGTAGATCTGAATTCAAGTTATCTTAAATACTGAGCGCATAGTCGCTGCAATTCAATGCGAGGAACTCTATATGTTGATCTAACGCAGAGTAATCGCTGACTTCGCTGGCCTTTTCAAGCCGATAGAAAATAGTTAACATTGCAGCCCTCCTTCTAAACATTTCAATCGAGTCAGGCCAATGAAGTAAGCACTCTCCCATTGTCACCAAACTATTTTGGATGAATCGCCCCACTGCCTAGGCACACTCCGTGCTCCTGTAGTCGGGCCATTGAGAGTGCACTCATGTCGAACCCAGTTTTATCAGCCCAAGGGCTGAGTTTTGCTTTTCCTGGCCATCCCCCTATTTTTGCTAATGTGTCCTTGCATCTAGATGCCGCGCACTATGCCCTATTGGGGCGTAATGGCGCTGGTAAGTCGCTCATATTGAGCGTGCTTGCCGGTGTCCGTGCGCCACTTATGGGTAAAGTAGAACGCCACAAAGCTGTTTGCTGGCTCCCACAACTCGCCGCGGATGTGCCATCAGGGATAACTGTGGCGCAATACCTAGAGATCGACAAAGTGGTGGCTGCACTAGAGCGTCTTGACGCCGGCCAAGGCAGTGCCGGCGACGTCGAGACTGTTGGCGAACAGTGGCTTCTAAGGGAGTCCCTAACTAAGCGCTTCGTCGAGTTCTCACTTCCTACCGATTGCCTGCAACGTCATCTCACGACACTAAGCGGAGGGCAGCGCAGCAGGCTCGCTCTGTTACGTTTAGCGCCAAGTGCAAACAGTTTCCTGCTCTTAGATGAGCCGAGCAATCACCTAGACCAAGCCAGCCGACGCTGGCTGCGAGATTGGCTTTTCGCCCATCCTGGCGGCTCCCTGTGCATTACCCACGACCAAGATCTACTGCGCCAGTATCAGCACATTTTCGAACTACGCGGCGGCTCACTCTTCTCCTATGGAGGCGGCCTGACTGACTATGAAGCCCAACGCGAGAACGAGATCGCCAGCGCACAAGCCGAGCTGAAACATGCAAGACTCACCATGCGCAAAGAGCAAGATCAATGCCAGCGGGAGAAGGAGCGACAGGCGCGCAGGAGCAGTCAAGGCAGTGCCAGAGCCGCACAAGGAGGCATTCCGAAAATTCTGTTGGGAGCTATGAAAGCCCGAAGTGAGGGCACCACGGGTAAGATACACGACAAGCACCGGGACGCATTGCTACACGAGCAGGAGCGCGCAAGTAACGCAGCTGCAAGACTCGAGAGAATCGACCCTATGGATTTCTCGCTTACTAAGCCCTCAATCCGCAGCGGCACAGTCGCGCAGCTCACAGGGGTTTTCTTACCTTATGTTCAAAATAAAGCCATTCGCATGCAGATCCGCGCAGGACAACGCTGGCGCATTTTCGGGCCCAACGGCAGTGGCAAGAGTCTCTTGTTACGAGTGCTGGCAGGAAAACTAAAGCCTGTTGTTGGCCAGTGCCAACTTAAGGGGCACATCGCACTACTAGACCAACACCTGTCCCTACTCGACAATGAGCGCAGCGCTCTAGAAAACTTTCAAAGTCTTAACTCGGGTTGGGCAGAGCAAAGCTATCGCGACAAGCTGGCCCAGATCAGACTAAGACGGGAAAAGGCATTACTACCGGTGGCTTCGCTTAGTGGTGGCGAGCGCCTGAAAGTCGCGCTGGCAATACTCACCATGGGACCACAAGCTGCCGACCTACTACTGCTAGACGAACCAGACAATCATCTAGACTTGGAGAGCCAAAACTTGCTGGCCGACACACTGCGCGCCTTTGCGGGCACCATCGTCATGGTGACACACAGCGACACACTAGCCGAGACTATAGGATTCGATGAGGTTTTCAGCCTAGATCGAGCAGAAGCACCTCCGTGAATGCTGAGTAAACTTAGCATTCATTCTCGGCCTCTATTAGAACTAGCGATAGGCACAAGAGCGGCAGTAAAACTTCTCTTGCCGAAAACAAAAATTAGCATAGAATGCGCACACTTTTTCCAGCGCGATATCGATTATGCAGCTTGTCTCATTTGATGTTTTCCGCACCCTTGGCTTCCCTGAAACCACAATCCTTAAGCCCGAACACACGCTGCGTCATAAGGAGCTATTGCGCGAGGCCGACTGGGTACTGTTTCCGGAGTATTGGCAGCTCAACGCCTTGATCTATGGCTTGAATTGTCGAGTATTTCCCAGCGAGGCCAGCTACCGTATCGGCCACGACAAAGTTGAGATGACCCGTGCCTTTGAGATGGTGGCACCAGCCCACATCCCCCTCACCCTCATAGAGCCGAATACTCCAGAGTCCGCGCAGCAGGTGTGGGAACAAATGGCACTGCCCTTCGTGGCAAAACTGCCCAAGGCGAGCATGGGCCAGGGCGTGTGGCTGATCGAGAATAGGCAAGACTGGCATCGCTACTGCGCGAAGAGTTCGGTGCTCTATGTACAAGAGTACTTACCGATCGATCGCGATGTACGCGTGGTGATAGTCGGCGACAAAGTCGTCACCGCCTATTGGCGCACACAGTCCGAGCGCGGCTTCTACAACAACGTGGCCCAGGGCGGCGGAATTGACTATAGCCCAGTGCCTGCGGTGGTCACAGATTTAGCGCTGAAACTTGCCAACGAACTTGGTGTAGACCATGCGGGGTTCGACATAGCACTTGTCGGCTCCCACCCCTATGTGTTGGAATTCAATCGCCTGTTCGGCAATCAGGGACTTGGCGGCGCACACATCCTCAAGGATGCCATCCTCGCCTACCTCGCCAGCAAGTCCGAACCGGAAGATCCCGATGGCAAAGCCCCCATGTGGCCGATTGCCGTCTAGAATGCTTTCCTAGCCCCGTGCAAACGACAATCTGACTTATGTCTACTTTTACGATCACGGCAATTGACGAAGACTCTTGGCCCCATATCGTGCGAATTCAAGCCGAGGTCTATGCCGATATCGAACCCGAGTCTGTCGAGACTCTTAGAAGTAAATGGCACAACTCCCCGCAGTGCTGCTTCCTATGCAATACCGAGCAAGGCGTGTGCGCATACTTGCTGGCCCATGCATGGCATAGCAACTCGCCTCCCAAACTCTATGAGCCAGCGCCAGTCGCACCACTAGGCGATGTGCTGTTCATTCACGATCTTGCCGTCTCCAATCGAGCCGCAGGCATGGGTGTCGGCAAACAGATGGTGAAGCTCTTACTTGAGAATGCCGAAGCGCAAGGCTTTCGTAGCGCCCTGTTAGTTGCCGTGCAGAACTCTGTGCCTTTCTGGCAGAAGTTTGGCTTCGCGCAAGTTTCGGGCCCTAGGGCCAGCGCGAGTTACGGAGCGGATGCGCAAGTGATGAGCCTGGAATTTACTTAGCAATAGTCTAAAGCGAGTTGAATAAAATCCTTTGAGAGTGCCCAATAGGCATATATCGCCATAAGATAGCGAGCAATGGCTCAAAGGAGTAAGAAATGCAGGCCCTTCTCTCGGCAGACCGCATGCGGTTTATCATCAACCGCATCCAGGAACGATTATGGGTTCGCCCCTTATTCCTCTGCCTTTTATCGATTGGCGCTGTATTCCTAGCCAAGTATGCCGATAGCACGTCCTTAGCACAGTATGTTCCCGAGCTCGCCCCTGAGTCACTAGACGCGCTCCTGACCGTGATGGCCTCCAGTATGCTGGTGATTGCCACCTTCTCCGTCGGCTCTATGGTCTCGGCCTATGCCTCGGCGAGCAATACCGCAACCCCACGCTCATTCTCGGTAGTAGTGGCCGATGACGCTTCGCAGAATGCGCTTTCAACTTTCGTAGGTGCGTTCATCTTCAGCATCGTTGCGCTCACGGCGCTCAATAACGACTACTTCGAAACTGCGGGTCTGTTTGTACTCTTCGTGTTAACGGGTTTCGTATTCGGCTCTGTCATCATCACATTTGTTCGCTGGGTAGACCGTATCGCACGCCTTGGCCGCATGGGCTCCACAATCGAGAAAGTTGAGAAAGCCAGCGCTAAGGCCTTAAGACGACGCCGTGACGCGCCTACACTTCGCGGATTGCCTATTCGCACAAAGAGGGAAGATGCTAAGGCCGTGTACAGCGACACCGTGGGCTATGTGCAACAGATCGATATGGATGACCTAGAGAGCTGGGCACAAGAGAATGAAGCGAAGATTATCGTAAATGCGTTACCAGGCACCTTCGTAACACCAGACCTAGCGATCGCCTATGTTGCTACGAGTGGCAAGGCTAAAAGCGACGAAGACTTCCACTGCGTAAAAGAAGCCTTTCAAATTGGGCGTGATCGTTTATTCGATGACGACCCACGCTTCGGGCTCGTAGTCCTTTCGGAGATCGCGGCGCGCGCCCTTTCACCCGCCGTGAATGATCACGGCACAGCTATCGACATCATCGGCACAGTAGTGCGCCTCCTTGTCCAATGGCAGCAGCCCGCACAGGAGAGCGAGAACTCCGCTAAGCAATGTTCACGCATTGAAGTGCCCGAGATATCTGCCAGCGATCTATTCGACGATGCCTTTACCGCCATCGCGCGCGATGGCGCGGGGGTCATCGAGGTGTCCGTGCGCCTACAAAAGGCACTACACTCCTTAGCGCTGTTGGGAGACGACGACATGCGCGAAGCCGCGCAGAGGCACAGTCGCTTAGCGCTTAAACGAGCGGAGAAAGCCTTAGCATTGCCAGAAGATTTCGAGTTAGCACAGGCCGCAGGCAAGTTCGCACAGGACCAGAGATCATGAAGCATCGAGAAGGACATTTAACTCATCGCGTTGGCTGGCTGCGCGCCGCGGTGCTGGGAGCCAACGACGGCATTGTCTCTACCGCGAGCCTGATACTCGGTGTCGCGGCATCGGGTGCCAGTAGTGCCGCAATACTTGTCGCGGGCATAGCGGGCTTAGTCGCTGGGGCGATGTCCATGGCGGCAGGAGAATACGTATCAGTCAGCTCACAGGCCGACACGGAACGGGCAGACCTAGCACGCGAGAAACAAGAACTAGAGGAAACCCCAAAGCAGGAGCTTGCCGAATTAAGCGCCATCTACGAACAGCGCGGCCTAGATAAGGACCTCGCAAAACAGGTAGCAGTCCAGCTGACCGCCCATGACGCTCTTGGCGCCCACGCGCGCGACGAACTAGGTATTTCTGATTCGACCACAGCTCGTCCCATTCAGGCCGCTCTCGCATCGGCACTCAGCTTCACAGTAGGAGCAGCACTGCCGATACTGGTATCCGTACTCGTCCCCATGTCGCGTATGATGCTTTCCGTGTCGCTTAGCTCACTCCTATTTCTAGGCCTACTCGGAGCCTTATCTGCCCGAGCCGGCGGGGCGCCTATGCTATTAGCTGCAAGAAGAGTGACCTTTTGGGGAGCATTGGCGATGCTGGCAACGGCGGGCGTAGGAACACTTTTTGGCGTGTCGGTCTAAGAAGCTTATGGCAAATTCGAATAGTACGACCATCGGACTTGTGAACCCTAAGACGCCGACCAATATGGGGGCGATCATGAGAGCCGCGGGCTGTTATCAGGTAGCGTGCGTGCGCTATACCGGCGAACGTTTTGGCTATGCCGTGAAGTATCATACGGACACGAAGGATATTTTCGGGCGAATTCCACTACTCAACGTCGAATCTCTCCTAGATGGCCTGCCCACTGCAACTAAGATAGTGTGTGTAGAACTAGTGGAAGGTGCCTCACCGCTGCCGGAATTTGTCCACCCGGAGCAGGCGATCTATATATTCGGGCCAGAGGATGGGTCTGTACCTCAAGAGCTCATCGATAGGGCCGATCACGTCGTCTATATACCGACCATCGGCTGCATGAATCTCGCCGCCACGGTCAATGTCCTGCTTTATGACAGGCTAGCCAAGTCTCCGGCGGCGCATAACTGCCAAGAACACATAGTCAATAATCGCGACATCAACAATCGCCTGCGCATGAAGCTGCAGAACAGCGAAACTTAACAAAACAATGCTCGACGAGCATGGATACAGATTATGAGTACAGAGCAAGCTAACAACCCACTGCACGGACTAACACTCGAGACTATCGTCACCCGGCTAGAAGAGCACTATGGCTGGGATGGCTTAGCGCAGCGCATCGACGTCAACTGCTTCAAGAGCGACCCCAGTGTAAAATCCTCACTAAAGTTTCTGCGCAAGACCCAATGGGCCAGAACGAAAGTAGAAGCCCTCTATGTATCGACTTTCGCTACAGCATCACCCTGGCTCAAAAAATAGCCTTTTACATGGGTGTTGTTCTACACTAACCGTGTACAAGAAAACCCATAGCTGTGATCTGAGGAGAATGCCAATGAGTGCGCGAACCGATGTATCAACAGACGTAGAAGAAAATCTTAACCCCTCCATACACCCCGTACATGCGGCTGACCTACTCGGCGTTCTAAAACTAGGCGCAGCCGACTTCGAAGCTAAACCTACCCACGGGGTGTTCATCACCTTGATCTACGGCCTGATCGCGCTGTTTACGGCGCTAATGGGCTTAGGTGAGAATTTCCTACCACTGCTGTTTCCGCTTCTTGCGGGCACGGCGATAATTGGGCCTCTTGCCGCCAGCGGCCTGTATGAGCTAAGCCGGCGACGCGAACAGGGCCTAGACTATTCATGGCACCACGTCTTCGACGTTATCCATGCGCCTTCGCGCTGGGGAATAGCCGCAATGGGCCTAATACTGGCCGTTCTTTTCGTGGCTTGGCTAGTGACGGCGCAATTGCTCTATAACGCATTTTTTACAGGCGAGCATCCCGATACTTTGATCTTGATGTGGGAGCAGGTGTTCTCGACGAGTGCTGGCTGGAGCTTATTGATCGCTGGTACTGCAATAGGCTTTGTCTATAGTGCGATTGTCTATGCCGCGACCGTGGTGTCATTGCCGATGATGCTGCATCACAAGATTGGACTCGGCAAAGCGGTACTCACGTCTGTGCGCGTTGTTCAAAACAATTGGCGCGCAATGGCGACTTGGTACTGCATAGTCGTCGCAATGGTCTTGCTAGGGTCCTTACCTCTATTCCTAGGGCTCGCCGTGGTCGTTCCAATACTCGGACATGCCACGTGGCATCTCTACCGAAAATCCGTTAGCGTTTAGTGTGCCTAAAAAAACGAGCGCGGCCTACATAGGCTGCGCTCGTTTGTCTAAGGTCAAAGGTTTAGGCTAGATCGAAGCGATCCGCGTTCATCACCTTGTTCCAAGCTGCAATGAAGTCTCTTACAAAAACCTCTTTGCTATCTTCGCTTGCATATACCTCGGCAAGCGCACGCAGCTGTGAATTAGACCCGAACACCAAATCTACTCGAGTGCCAGTCCACTTCACACTACCTGTCTTACTGTCACGCCCTTCGAACACAGCGGCATCAGCACCAACCGGTTTCCAAGTTGTCCCATGCGCGAGCAAGTTCACGAAGAAATCATTGCTCAAAGTCCCGGGCCGCTTGGTAAATACTCCGTGCTCAGAGCCATCGAAGTTCGCGCCTAGCGCCCTCATACCACCTACCAACACCGTCATCTCTGGCGCTGTTAGCTTCAGCAGTTGCGCCTTATCGATCAACAACTCTTCTGCAGGCACGGTGTACTGAGTCTTCAAGTAGTTGCGGAAACCATCGGCACCTGGCTCTAATGGTTCGAATGCCTCCGCATCGGTCTGCTCCTGCGTGGCATCGGTGCGCCCTGGCGAGAACGGCACGTCGAGTTGATAACCCGCATCTTGCGCGGCCTTCTCAACAGCTGCGCAGCCTCCCAGCACAATTACGTCGGCCAAGGACACCTTCTTGCCCCCTGACTGCGCGGAGTTAAACTCACTCTGTACACCCTCGAGTGTTTGCAATATCTTGGCGAGCTTGGCTGGTTGGTTAACCGCCCAATCCTTCTGCGGAGCGAGGCGAATGCGCGCGCCATTTGCGCCACCACGCATGTCCGAGCCACGGAAGGTCGATGCCGATGCCCACGCAGTCGATACCAATTCTGAGACGGATAGGCCAGAACCTAAGAGAGTCGTTTTCAGAGTGGCGATGTCATCTTCATCGATCAACCCGAAATCCACTGCCGGCACTGGGTCTTGCCAGATCAGCTCTTCGCTGGGAACTTCCGGCCCGAGGTAGCGCGTGACGGGTCCCATATCGCGGTGAGTCAGCTTATACCAAGCACGGGCGAAGGCATCCGCAAACTCCGCAGGATTCTCGTGGAAGTGCTTGGATATCTTGCGGTACTCCGGGTCCTCGCGCATTGCCATATCTGCAGTCGACATCATCGGCGCGTGGCGTTTGTTCGGGTTGTGTGCGTCAGGCACCATGTCCTTCGCCTTCGCGTCCTTAGGCGTCCACTGATTGGCGCCGGCCGGGCTCTTGGTCAGCTCCCACTCGAAGCCGAACAGGATATCGAAATAGCTGTTATCCCATTGCGTGGGCGTGTTGGTCCATGCGCCCTCTAGGCCGCTAGTGATCGTGTCTTCGCCCTTGCCAGTGCCCATGCTGTTCAGCCAACCGAAGCCCTGCGCCTCTAATGGCGCAGCTTCTGGCTCCGGACCCACGTGGGCGGGATCGCCTGCTCCGTGAGTCTTACCGAAAGTGTGGCCACCAGCGGTTAATGCAACTGTCTCATAGTCATTCATCGCCATGCGGGCAAATGTTTCGCGGATGTCGCGAGCCGATCCTAACGGATCGGGCACTCCATTCGGGCCCTCGGGATTCACATAGATCAGACCCATTTGTACCGCAGCGAGTGGGTTCTCTAAGTCGCGTTCTCCGGTGTAGCGTTCATCACCTAGCCATTCCTTCTCAGCACCCCAATAGATATCTTCCTCTGGCTCCCAGATGTCTGCACGGCCACCGGCGAAGCCGAAGGTTTTGAAACCCATCGATTCCAGCGCGACGTTTCCGGTAAGTACCATCAGGTCCGCCCAAGAGATCTTATTGCCATACTTCTGCTTGATTGGCCAGAGCAGCCTGCGCGCCTTATCGAGGTTGCCGTTATCCGGCCAGCTGTTCACGGGCGCGAAGCGTTGTGCTCCAGTTCCTGCGCCGCCTCTACCATCGCCAATACGATAGGTGCCTGCACTGTGCCAGGCCATGCGGATAAAGAAGGGACCGTAGTGCCCGTAGTCGGCTGGCCACCAGTCTTGAGAATCGGTCATTAAGGCCAGAAGATCGTTCTTCAACGCCTTGTAGTCGAGCTTCTTGAATTCCTCGGCATAATTAAAGTCAGCCCCCATTGGGCTACTCTGAGGCGAATTCTGATGCAAAATTTTCAGATTGAGTTGATTGGGCCACCAATCGTGGTTAGCGGTGCCTTTATCGCCCATTTTTGTGCGCGACCCGTGCATTACTGGGCACTTGCCTGCTGTGTTGCCATTGTTATCGGACATAGCTCTCTCTCCAATCGTAATCGGGTGGATGTGTGAAACTAATATCGACTATACAGCAAGGATGCGCGATAGTTTAAACTTGTTTTTTAATGGTTTTCGATAGTTTTTATCTATCTATAATACTCCTATAGTCCATGGCATACTGCCTGTTGCACCGAACAACTGGAGCTTAGCCCATGCAACGCCGCAATTTCCTCAAAGGCTCTGCCGCACTTCTAAGCGCACTCCCAATCAATGCCGCTCTCGCTGCAGAACCCACAACTAGGCTTGCGAACTCAGCATCTACAAACACCGCACAGATGCTGGACGGCGCCAAGCAACTCGCCCCAATCATTGCCACTCCGGATCGAATTATCGAGATGAATGTCTGCACCCGCCCGTTTAGAGCGCAGGGGCCACGCATCGAATCCGAACGTATTGGGCGCAAGAGCGTGGTGCACAACTACGGGCACGGCGGCAGTGGCTGGTCTCTGTCCTGGGGCAGCGGGCAAATCGCCGTGGAGATGGCTAGGGCAACTGGTCATAAAGAGATCGCGGTCATCGGTTGCGGCGCGATAGGCCTAACCACGGCACTAGTTGCACAACAGGCAGGGTTGAGGGTCACCATCTACGCGAAGGAGCGCCCGCCCTATGTGCGCTCGCACCGCGCGACTGGGGCATGGACTCCCGACTCGCGCATCTGCAGCGCGCAATTTGCGCCTAATTTCGCTAAGCAATGGGAAACCATGGCGCGTTATTCGTTCCGCCGTTACCAATCCTTGCTTGGCGTTGCAGGCAACCCCATAGAGTGGCGCGACATGTATAGCCTTTCCGATATTCCGTTTGGTAGGCCGCAGCCTAGCGCAGAATCCGGCGAACCTGCCTACCCTCATTTCGAGGCAGAGCTAATCCGGGACATCACCCCCCAAGCAGTCCCCATCAGCTCTCACCCCTTTCCTGTCTCCCATGTGCAGCGACGCTCGACCATGCTGTTTAACATCGCAGAGTACACGCGCTTGCTTATGGCGGACTTCCTAGCCAATGGCGGCGTGATGGAAACTTTTTCAATGCAGGATAAGAGCGATTTTTCTGCCATAGATGAACGGACCATCATCAATTGCACTGGCTATGGGGCAAGAGCCTTGTTGGCCGATGACTCGATCATTCCTGTGCGCGGACAAACCGCCAAGCTAATGCCCCAACCGGAGGTGGACTATGGCTTCTACTTTAATAGCCGCCACGTATCTGTGTACCCCCGCCGCGACGGTATGCTGGTGCAGGCGCAGGCCGAAGGCGATTTCAACAACGACGCGGAGAACCTAGACCCGAATGAGTCCATCACCGCCGTGCGTCGCCTCGGGGAGATCGTGGAGCAAATGCAGGCAAAGGACGAGAGCAAGCTACAGGGAGGGGTGTAGCTCTACTGGAATTGCCTTATCGCGAGCTCCAGTTACAGCGCTAATCAAGGAATCTCCCCAGGTGTATTTCTGGTGCATCAGGGCATTGATATGATCTCGTTTGTCGCGCCGCAGAACGCCAGTATAGACCGCAGTCTTCCCGTTGCGAGTGACCTCGAAGTTACCGTTCTCTTGAATGCGTTCGAACCACAGCGAAGTGCCATTGCCACTACGTAGATATTGTTGTCCTTCGTCGTCGACCACCCATAGACGAGTGACCATGGGCTCACCCTGATCGTCGAGCGTATGCATCTCGACTACCTCGACTCGTTCCGAGGCTACTTGCACGACACCCAAGCCCAACAAGAAGAGTCCGATTAAGATGCCGGCACTCCAGAACAATATCTTCATTGTCTATCTCCCTTTAACCCTGTTCGTAATTGTATGCCTGTCCACGGCAATCTCAAAATTGCCTGTGACAACACAGCAAAGCACACGAGGCCTGCTACAATGCGAGCAGTCTTTAGAACACAATGGAGCCCCCGATGCCCAACTTAGAACTCCCATCTTCACTCGTTAGCGTGCAATGGCTAGCCGACGCCCTTGCCAATAAGCCCAGCGAGCTTATCGTCCTCGATGCTAGCTGGCATATGCCTGCGGCGCAGCGCGATGGTGAGGCGGAATGGCGTCAAGTGCGTATCCGCGGTTCGCGTTTCTTCGATTTCGATCGCCGTATTTGCGACCGCGACGCAACGCTGCCGCATATGATGCCAGACGCCTCTGTGTTCACCTCGGAGATGCAGCGCCTCGGCATCGATAAAGACAGTGTCGTCGTGATCTACGACAGCCTTGGCATACAGACGAGTCCACGCGCTTGGTGGATGCTCAAATCCATGGGCTTAGAGCAATGCGCAGTGCTCGATGGCGGCTTACCAGCGTGGCAGGCTGCGGGCTTCGACATCGACATCGAGGAGCCGAGCGAGAAGCCCTTTAATGGGAATTTTACCGCCAATTTCCACGCCTCCATGTTCTGCGATTGGCGCGAAGTACTACTCGCGACGAGCTCCGAGAATACCCGCATCCTCGACGCTCGCTCGGCCGACCGCTTCTATGGACGCGCTCCAGAGCCCCGTGCTGGGCTTCGCAGCGGTCACATGCCTGGGGCGCTTAGCCTGCCCTTCGACCGCTTGATAGTCGATGGCCATATGCGCCCGGCGCAGGAGTTACAAGCGGCGCTACAGTCTTTGCTACATAAAGACGTACATCGCCTTATCGCGACCTGCGGCTCCGGCGTCACCTCCTGTGTCATCGCTTTTGCCGCCTACCTAGTAGGCTATAGAGACATCAGCGTGTATGACGGGTCATGGTCCGAATGGGGTGCCGGGGACAAGTTGCCAGTCACCTGCGCTCCGGCAAACTAAGCGTGGGACAGCGCGGTGAAATTTCGTATACTCACTGGCCCGCACCAACACAATGCCCTTGTCGAGTTACGCAATGAGCGAAGAGAAAACTACAGAAACGCCTAGCAGCGCCGCGCAGAGCCAGCCTCCTAAGGGCAGCTTTCTTGCGAATTTAGCGTTCAATATAGTCCTGCCCGTCTTTATCCTGAGCAAGCTCAGCGGTGATGACAGCCTCGGCCCATCGCTGAGCATCGTATTCGCGTTAATTTTCCCGATTGGCTATGGCCTTTGGGATCTACGCCAATCCGGCAAGATCAATCCGTTCTCTGTTCTGGGGGTGGTCAGCGTGTTCCTCACAGGGGGCATCAGCCTTCTGGAGCTCGACCCGAAATACATCGCGATCAAAGAAGCCGCTATCCCCGCGATTATCGGTATCGCAGTACTATTTACGCAGCGCACTCGCTTTCCTTTGGTGAAAACACTCATTTTGAATGCACAATTAGTGCGGGTTGAAGCGCTCTATGAAGCGCTTGCCCAGAAGGGTAAGACGGCGATGTTTGAGAGACGCATGGGACAGGCCTCGTTCATCGTGGCGGGTTCTTTCTTTGTCTCCTCTGTACTCAACTATGTGCTGGCGAAGATCATCCTCGTCAGCCCACCGGGCACCACAGAGTTCAGTGAAGAGTTGGGCAAGATGACAGCGCTTAGCTACCCTGTCATCGCCCTGCCAAGCATGGTCATTCTGATGTTGGCGATCTGGTTTGTGTTCTCACAGATTAAAAAACTAACGGGCGAGAGCCTGGAGACCTTTCTAGTCGATCAAGATAAGACTTAGGCGATTAGGTCACTGGGCTAGATTGAACGCGACTAGGTGATCCATTTCGATGTGGATGCCAATCATCTCTCCCTGCGCATGACGATGATGGCTTGGTACGAGGCTCAAGACATGAGTCCCATCCGCCAACTCCAGCGTGTATAAATACTGCGACCCCCTAAATGCCTTGTCGATCACCTTTGCCGTGGTCGTGCTGTCATCGTCGTGAATTACATCGTCGGGCCGAATCAACACCATCACCGTGTTGCCGAGCTCATAGCCGTGGGGCTCTGCCTCGGACAATACCCCTAAGGCTGTCTGTACGGAGTAAGCATCGCTTACCGTCCCATTGAGAAACACTCCCTCCCCCACGAAGTCAGCCACATAGGGACAGCTGGGCTTGTGGTAAAGTTCGAAGGGCGAGCTCCACTGCATTAATTCCCCCGCACGCATCACCCCTATCTCATCGGCCATTGCAAAGGCCTCGTACTGATTGTGACTTACGAGGATAGCCGTGATGCCGTCTTTCTTGAGCACATAGCGAATCTCCCTAGCGAGCTCCTCGCGCAGCTCCACATCGAGGCTTGCGAAAGGCTCGTCTAGTAACAGGATGCGCGGCTTAGGCGCCATGGCGCGTGCGACGGCAACGCGCTGCTGTTGCCCCCCGGATAGCCGGTGGGGATAGGTATGCAGGTACTCACTTATTTTCAACATCTGCGCTAGCTCCTGCACCCGCGCCGTCTTCTCACTACTACTCTTGCCAGAGAGACCGAAGGCAATATTCTCTGCAACACTAAGATGGGGAAACAACGCATAGTCTTGAAATACCATGCCGACCTGACGCTTCTCGACGGGCAGGCAAAGCGCCTGATTACTAACCGCGGCACCGGCAATGCGAATCTCTCCCTCCAAGGCCTTCTCGAAACCTGCGATGGCGCGCAGCAGCGTGGTCTTGCCGCAGCCACTAGGACCTAGCAGGCAGCCGATCATGCCCTCACGCAGTTGCAGAGAGATATCACGGACTATCACAGTGCCCTCTAGGGCGACGGCAACATTATTGAGTTCGAGTACTGGGTTCATAACCTGGTCGCGACTTGGAAATAGTTTGGCTGAGGATAATAACAGGGATAATCCCTGCCAACACAATCATCAGGGCGGTGCTGGAAGCCTCGGCGAGGCGCTCTTGATTCGCCAGCTCGTAAGTTCGAATGGCGAGGGTATTGAAATTGAAGGGGCGCAGGATCAGCGTGGCAGGTAGCTCCTTGAGCACATCCACGAACACCAAGAGACTCGCCGTGAGCAGGCTGCCCTTCATCACTGGAATATGCACCCGCCGCAAAATTTGCAATGGCTTGAGACCTAGGGAGCGCCCCACGTCATCCATTGTCGGTTTGATCTTACCTAGCCCCGCATCGAGCGTATTCATGGACACAGGCAGGAAGCGCACCAGATAGGCGAACACTACTGCCACCAGAGTGCCGCTAAACAGCAGTCCGGTGGAAATATCGAATTGCTCACGCATCCAGGCGTCTAGGGTATTGTCGAACCACGCGAAGGGAATCAACACGCCTACCGCGACTACGGTGCCAGGTATCGCGTAACCAAGGCCGAGCACTCTTACGATGCCCCGCAGAAAGATACCCGGACGCAGGCGCTTGCTATAGGTAATGAACAGGGAAAGGAACAGGGCGATCACCGCGGTGATAGAGGCAAGCTTAAGACTATTGCCGAACAGGCCCAGAAAATTGGAACGATCCAACAGTTCCCAGGTATCGAATGCCCATAGAGAGAGCTGAATGAATGGAATCAAAAAACCAAACACAACAGGGAAGAAGCAGTAGAACATTGCAGCAGCTCGTTTCCAGCCGTGTAATTCGATGCGCGGCAGCCGAGTATATTTATTGCTGGTGTGGTGATAGCGCGCCTTCGAGCGAGACCAGTGCTCCGCCAGCACGAGACCCAAGATAAAGACCATTAGTACGGCGGCTAACTGCGCAGCCGCGATTGGACTGCCCAAGCCAAACCAGGTGCGGTAAATGCCGGTAGTAAATGCTGACACACCGAAGTATTGCACGGTGCCATAGTCAGCCAGAGTCTCCATCAACACTAGGGAGAGCGCCGCCATGATAGCGGGGCGTGCCAGCGGGAGCGCGACACGACTGAAGGCCTTAAAAGGGCTTGCGCCGAGGGTACGCGACACCTCTAGCACGCACACGGACTGCTCGATGAAAGCGGTGCGAGTTAGCAAATAGACATAGGGGTAGAGTACCAAGGAGAGCATGGTGATAGCGCCACCGATGGAGCGTATCTGCGGAAACCAATAGTCGCCGTAGCGTACCTCGAAGGTTGTCCTAATCCAGCTCTGCAGCGGGCCACCGACATCCAGCATGCCGGTATAGGTGTAGGCGATAATATAGGCCGGCATTGCCAGTGGTAGCACCAAGGCCCACTCCAAGTGACGACTACCCGGGAAGCGCGTCATGGTCACCAGCCAAGCCGGGCCAATGCCAAGCACCAACACCGCTAGACCAACTCCCACCATGAGCATAGCGGACTGCGAAACATAGTCGCCAAGCACGGTGGAAGCTAGATGAGACCAAACGCCCTCACTGTCTCCGAAAATAGAGGAGAAGACGGTTATAGTAGGAACGCTAAGGAGGATGCAGAGCGCTAAAATTCCGAGCGTGAGCCACCGCTCACTGAGCCGGGTTCTCAAAGACGACAAGGCCCCTCGCGGGGCCTCATTTGTGACAGTAGTTAATTGCGACATCTAACGCGAGTCTTATTCTATGTAGCGTTTATTTCCATCCCGCGCGATCCATAAGGCGCACAGCTTCGGCATTGTGAATGCCTAATTGATCTAGAGCAATGTCATCTGCCTTGAATTCGCCCCATGACTTGAGCAACTCACTGCTTTGCACGTCATCACGTACTGGGAATTCATTGTTAGTTTCCGCATACCAATGTTGGGCCTCGTCGCCTACAAGATACTCCATCAGCTTCACCGCTGCGTCCTTGTTCTTCGCCGCCTTGGTCACTGCCGCGCCACTGATATTAATGTGCGCACCGTTGCTATTCTGGTCTGGCCAGAACACTGCCACCGCCTCACCATTGGCGCGATCGGCTGGGTTTGAAGAGCTCAGTAAGCCAGCAAGATAATAAGTGTTAACGAGGGCGACCTGACACTGACCAGCTGCAATCGCACTGATCTGCTCTCGGTCTCCACCCTGTGGGCTACGCGCGAAATTCGCAACTAGGCCTTCGGCCCATTCTTCGGTTTGCGCAACACCATTGCGGCTAACCATCGACGCCACCATCGACTGATTGTAAATATTTGAGGACGAACGCACACATATCTTGCCCCTCCATTTCGGGTCTGCAAGATCCGCATAAGTAGATAAGTCGGCAGGATTCACGCGCTCTTTGTCGTACACGATTACGCGTGAGCGCAATGACAAGGCATACCAATAACCTTCGCTATCGCGATAGTTTGCCGGAACTTCCGCATCCAGAAGCGGTGACTGCACGCTCTGCAAAACTCCAGCCTCTTTGGCTCGATAAAGTCGGCCAACATCCACAGTAAGTAGCAGATCCGCGGGAGAGTTTGCCCCCTCGAGAGAAAGGCGTTGGATGAGCTCGTCTGCACCGCCAGTCACCAGATTCACTGTGACTCCGGTTTCCCTTGAGTAGATGTCGAGAATGGGCTTGATCAGATTCTCTTCTCGAGCCGAATAGATGTTTACTTCGTCTGCTTGTACAAGGCTTGCACAGAGCACGGTGGCAATGGTTGTGAGGACTCTTCGCATGGTGCTGTACTCCTAAAAACTTGGCTTGCGGGCGTGAGATACTCTCGCCCTACTGTTGCCCAAATGATAATACATCTTATTTAGCTTTACAATCGGAGTCCGCATTAGTTCATGCTAACGAGGCAGTCCAGCGGCACACTCAGGGTGCGCCCTCTTCGCCCTCGTAGGGGAAGTCTGGATGCTCTTCTGTCCGAGGGTCTAGCTCGAAGGACATTGGCGTCGTAGTTGGGGCTACCGCACGGAAGGGTTCGGTCTCGTCCAGCACTGGGAGCACATGAATTCGTCTGCGCGCCGCAAGTACAGCGACAAAGCCCGATAGACAGATGGCGCTGAATACGAACAGGCCGTTGGGCCCAAACCACTGCATGAAGGCGGAGGCGATAAAGGAGCCAACTGCGGAAAACAGGCCCATCGACAGCAGCATGACGCTGCCGACCATTACAAAGTCCTCGGGCGCGGCCCTGTCATTGGCGTGGGCGAGACTTATCGCGTACTGCGTCATTACGCATCCACCCCAGAGGAAGGCTAATAGGGCCAGGGCCCAGCTAGGCAAGTCACCTAAGACCACCAGCAAGGCAGAGATTAGCGCGCCTGCAACCGCGGTGTAGAGCAAGACTATGCGCCGGTCGTAGTGGTCCGAGAGACGGCCTAAGGGCAGCTGAAAGACTGCGCCACCAAGCACTACAACACTCAGGAATAGGGTTAGGGACTGCGTGTCCATGCCGATGCCACGGGCATAGAGAGGACCTAGCGACCAGAACGCACCGGTGACCAAGCCCGTAGCCACCGCTCCGGCCACGCCTGCCGGAGACAACTGCAGCACTTTGCGCAGGTCGATCTGCACATTACTGATAGGCCCCGGCGCCATCGCCGTAGTAAGGCAAACGGGAATGAGAGCGAGGGAGAGTAAAATCGCCACGACGATGAACAGTGTCTGCCCAAGGGGGTCGGCAAGGTTCAGCAACTGCTGCCCCACCATGGTCATGCTCATATTGATCACGACGTATACCGAGAGAATGGTGCCGCGAGTCTGGGAGTTGGAGCGCTCGCTGAGCCAGCTCTCGATGGTCATATACAGGCCCGAGATGGCGAAGCCGACGGTAAAGCGCAGAATCAGCCACACGAAGGCATAGGGTAGCGAATAGAACAGCAGCACCAAGGCGGAGTAAGTGGAGGTTAGGATGGCGAAGGTACGAATATGCCCTACCCGCCTCACTAGAAACGGTGTAAGCAGGCAGCCCGACACGAAGCCGACATAGTAGGTCGATCCCATCAGACCGATCTGTCCAGCGCTAAAGCCCAGCAGCTCTGCGCTGACTGGCAGCAGTGTAAGTTGTAGTCCGTGACCAATAAGTAACAACGCATCTGAGAACAGCAGCGCCGCAACGGGTATTAACATTCTTCGCATTTTAACAATCAGACGAGCTCACACAGGCGAGTCGGGCGTCTAAACTTCCTCTTTAAGTTGGGTGGTGTGCTGCGCACAAAACACACTCTAACATCTTTGGCTAAAACTTTAAGGAGGCCATACCACTACAATGCGGGGAATCCGTGCCAAACCAGCCCCGCGCTCAACGTCGCTTTAGCGCCGATAGATGACAATGCGTAAACGATTCTTTCTGCCCCACATTGCTGTAAAATAAACCCCTATTCGTGCCGTGCCATAGCGCAAAGGCCACGAGACAAGTCGTATCCTTTTCGTACGCGGAGACATAATAAGATGAATACAGCCTCGAGAACCCTAGTGCGCAGCGCCCTAATCATATTCGCCGCAGGTCTTTGCATCAGCTGCAGCGAGCAAAGCGCTCCAAGTGCTAGTAACACCGTCAGTCCGAGTGCAGCTCCCGCCGACAGCTCTTACGACCTTAGGCTCGATATGCAAGATTTCATGAACAACGTATTAGAGCCTGTCTCGGACGTGCTCTGGGACTACGCCGGCTGGGTCGACGACATCAATACTGGCTACGAAGACCTCTATCCGAAGACCGACGAAGAATGGCTACTGGTTAAGCAAAAAGCGGCGCAGCTGATCGAAGCGGGTAACGCCCTCGCACTGCCAGGGCGCGCCGTGGATAACGATGCCTGGATCACTTACTCCAATGCGCTGAGCACGGCAGCGGCCTTCGCTTACGATTCTGCGCAAACGCAGAACCGGGAAGACTTCTTCCAAGCGGGCGCACAAATCTACAGCGTGTGCACCGCCTGCCATCAGGGCTATAATCCTGAGATCTCCAGATTCGCCAGTAATTGAAGGCGAGCATCTAATGCTGCTTCACGATAGCCCCAAGCTTGGCCTTGGATCTGGGGCAATGACTGTCATTGGCGCACTCGCGTTGCTGCTTGGCAACGCGGCCATAGCCCACACTATCACTGGCAATGACGCCAATTACGTGCAGGGGATCGATGGGCCTGCCATCGCTCCTTTCATCTATCTTGGCGCCAAGCATATGGTGACGGGCTACGACCACTTATTGTATTTGCTAGGCGTGGTCTTCTTCCTGTATCGCCCCATCCATGTCCTGCAATATGTCTCGCTGTTCGCCCTCGGTCATAGCATCACCCTCCTTACCGGCGTCCTAGCGAACCTACAGGTCAATGCCTATCTGATCGATGCGATCATCGGTTTCTCGATCGTTTATAAGGCATTCGAGAACATCGGGGGCTTCGACAAGCTCGGCAATATGCGCCCCAATCCGAAAGCAGCGGTATTCATCTTCGGTCTCTTCCATGGTCTTGGGCTCGCCACCAAGTTGCAGGCCTTCGAACTCAGCTCCAATGGCTTAGTGACCAATATCATTAGTTTCAATATAGGAGTCGAACTTGGCCAGCTGTTAGCCCTATCGGCGATTCTATTGTTGCTAAGCCTATGGCGTACTAGAGCCAGCTACACACGCTACGCGCTTGTGAGCAACACACTCTTAATGGGCGGCGGTTTCATCCTCACCGCCTACCAGTTAACCGCCTTTTTCAGCGGTAAGGTCTAATAGAACAGGAAGCTTTACTATGAACAGCACACCGCCAAACGCACAAAGCCCGTCGATGTCACGCATCTTAGGTGCAACGCTCATCGCCGTCTTACTCGCAGCGATAGTGTTTCTCGTCGCCGTGCTGCCCGCCGAGTTCGGCGTGGACCCACTCGGCACCGGGCGCGCATTAGGACTAATGGACTTAGCCGATGCCAGTGAAAGCCCCTACGAGAAAGTAGAGCAAGTTCACAAGGTGGACCGTACCGAATTTATCCTCGAGCCCTTCCAGTCTGTCGAATACAAGTATCAGCTTAGCGAAGCTAGCACCATGATCTTCTCGTGGGTGGCCACAGGAGAGTTGGTCTTCGACATGCATGCGGACCCAGAGGGTATGGAGGGCGAGGAAGGCGTAGAGAGTTTCGACAAGGGCAATGCGCTTAGCGGAGCAGGCGTTTATCACGCACCGTTCACTGGCATTCATGGCTGGTTCTGGGAGAACCGCAGCTTTGAGCAGGTCCATGTGCAACTGAACAGCGCGGGCTTCTACGACAGCTCCATCGTCTTTCGCGACGGGGGCAGTTTCGATCGCGAACTGAACCCTGCCATCCAGTAGACGCCCCATAAAAAACGCCCGTTCTGATATCAGCGCGGGCGTTCTATTTTGCAATCTTCAAGCGCTTAAAAAATTAACGCTCTACTGGATCGGAACCATCGGACGGCGCGCCAGTGCCCGAAGAACCCATGAACAGCTTGCGGCCATCCGGGAACGTGATGTCGCGGCCATTGCCACGGCACTCGGGTGAGCACAGGCGATCTTTGCTTTGGTAACCAGTTACGATGATCTCAGTCCCTAGCTGCAGAGAGTCGCGATTGATACCCCGACGCAGCAAGGTATTAGGCGTGCCGCCCTCCACCATCCAGGCCTGCTCAGTGCCATCATCATTAGTGTGCATCAGGTGAATCCACGAATGCGGATTGATCCATTCCACACGAATGATCGGCCCGCGCAAGGCTATCGGCAGGTCCGCATCGAACTCCGCTGAGAACGCATGGTGCGCCGAGGCAGGCGAGGCGATAGCCGCTAGCGACCCCGCGACGGCTGTAACAAGCAATAAATTCTTCAACTTCATATTTCCACCCCTTTACGTTAAATCATAATGACTATTCTAGTCGTTGGCATCCGCGCCGAAAAGCTCAGCTTCGCGTCCCTTCCTGTACTTTCCGTACATCAACTCTTCGACAAATTCTACACACTTAAACTGCGGCAACTCAAAACCCGCTTCGAGCCTTCGATAAATCGGCATCTTGATAGTCCATGGACGCTCGAAGATATCGGGATCCTCTATGGTCGCCTCATACTCGATGACGTTGGCGCTGACCAGAGTATAACGCTCAGTCACCTTAAGTTTATAGCTATGATAGTTACCCGCCCTATCAAACCACGTTCTGTCGTCTAGCCCTGTCACTTCAATTACGAAGGTGTCGCCCTCCCAATGACCAAAGGACTGCCCCATCCAAGCATCTAACGGCGCCTCACCCGGGTCTTCTAAGTAGATGTTACGAACAGCGCCCGCGAAGGAGTATGCGAAGAACACGGCCTTGTCGCTGTGAAATATCTGGAACGGATGGGGCAAATAGGTGGCTCGGGGAACACCCGGCATATAGCACTTTATTTCTGGGTCACTCGTTAGCCAATTCTCGCGATTCGAATCGCGTCGGGCGAGAGCTTCAGGCTTATAAGGGATAGCACCACCCTCGACAACGCCGAAGGTCGCGGGGACTGCGCCTATCGCCCCTAGAGCAACGACTTCGGGGGCAGGTACGGGGACGAAATCCCCGGGCACTAAGGCCAGGGCTGCTTTCGGAGCCGCGGCCTCGAGATTGTAATTAGCATTGCTGAGGACTTGCCAGATACCGTTGAGGTCTGGCTTGCCGTCTGGGCCACGAGGAATTGTGTTGGCAGCAGGCGCTGGCGCCGCTTGCACTGCTGTTGAGGCTTGCTCCTGTGCTGGCGAGCAGGCCATCAATGACACAATGATCGCAGCGCTCAGGTAGCCTATTTTTTCTTGTTTTGACCCCATTTGGACTCCCCCTTTAACGGCCGATATAAACACTTACATTTTGGAGTGTCAAGATAAACACGGCGAGTGGAAGGGGTCGCGCCTCGAGCAATAGAGGCGCTACAAGGCTTGCGAAATGGGGCTTCGTAGAGGGGAACATTCAAGCCCCGCGGAGCGCGTTAGGCGCTGTGCGGGGAGCGACTCAAGCAAAAGGGCCGCTAATCTCATATGTAATGCCAGGGCCGCCTTTACTAAAGCCACTCTGGGAGCTGAAATACAAACGCGAATAGCTTGGGTCGAAGGCCGGGCCGCATAGCTCCGACTCATCTTGGCCTAGCACTTGTAACAGTGGCACTACCCCGCCATCGGGTGTCAGTGCGACGAGCTGATTATCACCGCCATCTTCGGCCACGATTACATCGCCGGCAGGCGTGATCACGACATTGTCGACTCCCTTTAGGATTGGGTTTGCGCTGGTCTTGATATCGTAAAGAACGTCGATCTCGGTGCTATTGACGTCATACACCCAGACACGGTTATCGCCTTTAGTCGTGAAATAGATCCGCGTATCGAAGAATCCGATGCCTTCGCCGCCATTGAAAGTGGTGGCACTGGAGACCTGCTTGCGAGTCAAGGTAGAGGTGGCTAGAGGGTCATCGACCTTATGCCAAACCACAGAGCGCTTGCCTTGCTTCTCAATCACCTGCGCCACTTCCAGCGTGCCACTGCTCAGATCCGGCAGAGGCTTGCTAGGACGAAAACGGTAGAAACAGCCATCGGGCTCGTCTTCGGTAAGATATAAGTGATCATGTACGGTATCGACCGCCACAGCCTCGTGCCGGAACGCCCCTAGGGCGGGCCGTACCTCGGCGCGCTTTTCTCCGAACGGGTCGCATTCGAATACTAGGCCACGGTCCATCTCTTCGCAGGACAGCCATGTGTGCCAAGGCGTCTTGCCCCCGGCACAGTTGCTGCTGGAAGCACTAAGAATGGAATAGGCGTCTACGAGCTCGCCTCGAGAGTTAAAGCGCAGTGCGCCAACTCCACCGCCTTTTGCAGGCACTTCGCTATTGGAGACATAGATCCAGCCGCCATCGGGCGCCGCATAGGTGGCCCCACCATCGGGCTCTGCATGCCAAACATAGTCGCCATCGGACAAGGGAGTTTTGCCAGTTACTGCAACCACGCGAGAAGTATAGCCCGCTGGCAACATGATGCCGTTGGCATCGGGAGGAAGCAGTGGACCTAGTGAGGCAAGGCCCGCAAATTCAGTTTCACGCAGCGCTGTCTGCGCGACGAGGCGACCGGAAGGCATAACCAAGGACCCTCCGGATAGCAAAGAACCACCGGCGAAGGCCGCCAAGCCCTTCACCCCTAAACGAATAAACTCTCTACGCTGAGCCCCTATGTCTGCCATTGCTACAACCTTTATTAACATATCCGTGGGGCGCTGAGACACCCCATTTATTTGAAGCAGAGATTAGCACCACTGTATTGCAGATTCTTGACACTTATAGCACGGTTTTTGTACGTAGGAGGGGGGGCTTGCCCACGAATAGATCGGTGCCACATCAAATCTATTCGCGGGCAAGCCCCCCATAAATAGGGCAAGCGCCCCTACAAAATAGGGTGCCATAGAATCGATAATAGCACTCTAGCGCGGCGGGTCGATCTGATCGTTAAGGGAATTATTGACGCGGTACCAGCCCGCAATGCTGTAGCGATCGCGCCTTGCTGGGCGCACCTCGTGGGGGACCTCCTCACTGAGGAAGACCACTAGCGTGGCGAAAGCGGGGGTAACGCTTAAGAAGGGTTCCACCTGATGCTCGTCATAAAGTGCCAATTCGCCGCCGTCCTCCGGCAGCCAGCCTGGATTGAAATAGGCCACAACCGAAAGAACTCGGTTGCTAGTGTCTTGACGCGGATTGCCCTTGAAGGCATCGACGTGTTTTTTATAGAACGCCCCGGGAGGGTAGTGCGCGAAATGACTCTCAAAACTAAACAAGCCTAAAAACAACCGCCGGTTCAAGAACAGGCGTAAGCGATTCGACCATTGCAGCCAGTCTTTCTCGGCGTCAGTACCGCCCTCTATCCAACGAATCTCATCGCGGCGCACGAAACTGTTCAGGGTAAAGTCATTGCTGCGACCAACACCGGCACGGGCGAATTGCTCCTCGTCCAAACTCATCAGCTGTTGGTGCAGCGCGGCGGCCAGCGCAGGAGGCAATGCACTGGGAATCACACTCCAGGCTTTGCTCTGAAGGTCATCGGCGATCTGCGAGAAAAGCGGGTCCTCGCCATCAAAGTCGCCAAAGCGCGGGTCGAATGCCAGTTGCATCTTAGAGGCTCTCAGAGCGAGGAAACATCGTTCCCTATTTGGTGGTTTTACGGAAGGTACGCGGTTTCTTCATGCCCAGGGCAGAGCCGTCCTTCTTGAATTTGGCCCGTGCAGCCGCCTCTTCCGTTGCCTGCGCTGCCGAGTCGACCGCGCTAGGAACAGCTGATGCATTTTCCTCAGGGCTTGCGTCTTTCTTAGCTGCTGGATCGGCCTTCTTGACGCGCATTTTGCTGCCGTTCACTGACATACCGTTCAATGCGTGCATGGCTTTCTTTGCCTCGTGGGGAACTGGCATATTGGCGAAGCCGAAGCCCTTGGAGCCGCCAGTCGCCTGATCCATCACGACGGTGCACGACTGCACGCGCCCATGGGCTTCGAATAGCGCCAGAAGCTCTGCTTCGGTGACGTCTCGGGATAGATTGCGAACGAGTATTTTCAATGGAACTCCTTGTCGTGCGCTGCACCGCAATCGACGACAGGTGTCGTTTGGCAGGTGCACGCTCAATGCGGGCGGAAGATACGGCAAAACGTCGCGCTAGTCTAACAAGTCCGCAGATAAATAAGCAGTAGTCGCCTGTGCTGCGCTCCTCTATAATGCGCCCCTTTCGCACTGAGCCAATTCCGCGCCTTTAATGGCAGCATCGGCCCAGACCATCGCGCTGTAAACACGCAGCGACACTTTGTTACCTCTTTATATTACGGATATCGCTTTGATTAATGCCGCTAACATCACCATTCAATTTGGTGCAAAACCTCTATTCGAGAACGTGTCTCTGCGCTTTGGCAGCGGCAACCGCTATGGTCTGATCGGTGCTAACGGCTCCGGCAAGTCTACCTTCATGAAAATTCTCAGTGGCGATCTCGAACCCACCGCGGGCAATGTCAGCGTTGACTCCGGCGAGCGCGTCGGTGTCCTGCGCCAGGATCAGTTTGCCTACGAAGAGTACTCCGTGCTCGACACGGTAATCATGGGTCACGAAAAACTGTGGTCGATCAAGAAAGAGAAAGACGCGATCTACGACCTTCCCGAGATGACCGAGGACGATGGCATGCGGGTTGCGGAACTAGAGGTTGAGTTCGCAGAGCTCGACGGTTATTCGGCCGAGGCCAGCGCCGGCGAGCTCCTACTAGGGCTTGGCATTGCGATAGAGCAGCACAATGGACCCATGAGCGCCGTGGCGCCGGGCTGGAAGCTGCGCGTACTGTTGGCACAAGCGCTGTTCGCTGACCCCGACATCATGTTGCTGGACGAGCCCACCAACAACCTCGACATCAACGCGATTCGCTGGCTCGAGGGCATCCTTAGCCAGCGCGAATGCACCATGATCATCATCTCCCACGACCGCCACTTCTTGAACAGTGTGTGCACGCACATGGTGGACTTGGATTATCAGGCGCTACGCCTATTCCCAGGTAACTACGACGACTTCATGATCGCCTCCACCCAGGCGCGCGAGCGTATCCAGCTGGACAACGCCAAGAAGAAAACCCAGATCGCCGAGCTGCAGTCCTTTGTTAGCCGCTTCTCTGCAAACGCCTCTAAGGCGAAACAGGCGACCTCACGCGCTAAGCAGATCGACAAGATAAAAATTGAAGAGATGAAGCCTTCTAGCCGCATCAGCCCGTTCATCCGTTTCGACCAAGACAAGAAACTGCACCGCCTAGCGGTGGAGGTGAAAGACCTCAGCCTTGGCTTCGACGACAATACCCTGATCTCCAAGCTCAGCATGATGGTAGAGGCCGGTGAACGCGTCGCGATCATCGGCCCGAACGGCATCGGTAAGACCACGCTGCTGCAAGCACTTACCGGACACTTCGGCGGGGACAAAGATGAGGTGAAGAGTGGCAACATCAAGTGGGCAGAGAACGCCAAGATCGGTTACTACGCGCAGGACCATAGCCACGAGTTCGAACAAGACATCAATCTATTCGACTGGATGAGCCAGTGGGGCAGCCCGAGCGACGACGAACAGTCGATTCGCGGCGTCCTAGGCAAATTGCTGTTCTCCAAAGACGACAGCCTGAAGAAAGTGAATGTGATCTCCGGTGGTGAGCAAGGCCGCATGCTATTCGGCAAGATGATGCTGCAGAACCCCAATGTACTGGTGATGGACGAGCCCACCAACCACTTGGACATGGAATCCATCGAGGCGCTCAACTTGGCCCTCGAGAACTATCCAGGCACGCTGATATTCGTCAGCCATGACCGCGAGTTCGTCTCCTCCCTGGCGACGCGCATCCTCGAGATCACCGAAGGTAATATCACCAACTTCAAGGGCGACTACAACGAATATCTACACAAAATTGGAGTGGATTAAGATGAAGACGCAGGAGTGTTCGCAATGAGCGAAGCAAAGGGTCAGGACTCATTTCTTGGCCTCAACCTGCCACCTGCGCAGATTGAGAACCTAACGGCGCTGGGCTACGAGCACATGACGGCGGTGCAGGCGCAAGCTCTGCCACTGGCATTGGCGAGGAAAGACTTGATCGCACAGGCGCGCACTGGCAGCGGCAAGACTGCAGCATTCGGCATAGCCCTGCTCTGCCATCTCAACCCCCGTGACTTCGGCACCCAGTCGCTCATTCTGTGTCCAACCCGCGAGTTGTGTACGCAGGTCGCCACCGAGATTCGTCGCCTCGCGCGCTATCTTCCTAACATCAAGGTTGTAGTGCTGTGTGGTGGCCAATCTATAGGACCACAGATTGGCTCTTTAGCACACGGCGCTCACGTCGTTGTGGGCACTCCCGGGCGCATCAAAGATCACCTGCTGAAAGAGACGCTGAAGCTTGAGCGCATCAACACTCTAGTCTTGGACGAGGCCGATCGCATGCTCGACATGGGCTTCTCCGAAGACATCGAATACATTATCGGCGAGACTCCCGCGGATCGACAGACCCTGATGTTCTCCGCGACTTTTCCCGCACACATCGACTCACTAAGTGCGCAGTATCAGCGCGACGCACAACGCATTACTGTCGAGACTGTCGCCTCCGAGACGACCATCGACCAGACCTATTATCTATGCGGCAAGAAGGAAGAGGGCACGCAACGCGCCGAGGCGGTACTTCGTCTGCTCTACCATTTCAGCCCAGAGTCCTGTGCCGTGTTCTGCAACACTCGCCAGAGCACCACAGAGATAGCGCAAGTCCTTAGCGACGCCGGCCTAGTCGCCATGGCGCTGCACGGCGAGATGGAACAGCGCGAGCGCGATCAGGTTTTGATTCAGTTCCGCAATGGCAGCTGCCAAGTACTTGTGGCCACCGACGTTGCTGCACGCGGCCTCGATATCGAGCAGCTACCGATGGTGATCAACGCCGACCTACCACGTGACCTCGAGGTGTACACACACCGCATCGGGCGAACTGGCCGCGCGGGTAATGAGGGCGCAGCGCTTAGTCTGTTTTTCGAGAACGAAAGGTTTAGAGTAGATGCTCTGCTCGAGCGCAGCGATAATGCCGGCGCTGCACAGATCAAGACTATAGAGTCAGTGCCCCAAGCACGCGACACGCCCGCCACTTGCAGCAAGCAAACCCTGAGCATTGCCGGCGGCCGTAAGAATAAGATTCGACCGGGCGATATCCTTGGCACATTGACAGCAGAGGGTGGCATTGCTGGCACCGCGATTGGCCGTATCGACATTCTAGAGTTCGCTAGTTTCGTCGCGATCGACATCGACCAGATCGAGGCCGCTATCGCGCAGTTAGAGGCACGGCGCATCAAGGGGCAGAAATTTAAGGTACGGCGCCTGCACACTATCGCCTCGCGAACAGGACGTGCGCGCTACTGACAAAGTGCTGAAGTAGAGGGGTTTGGCATGGCCAAGAGAGAGCGCTGCGAACGCTGCCAACGCCCACAAGCGCTATGTTATTGCGCGCGGCTAAGCCCGGTCGAAAATGCATGGCCAGTATGGATACTCCAACACCCCGCGGAGGCGCGCCATGCCCTAGGCACTGCGCGTATCGCGGCACTTGGTTTGAGGGACTGCCTCCTTAAGAGCAGCCAATCGCAAGATTTAACTCAGCCCTTCGCCAGTGCAGCAGACTCCCCCGTGTTGATTTACCCTGGCCCTACTAGCCTGCCACTGCAAAAACTTGCGCCTGAGCCTCGCCGCCCCTTACTTTTTATCGATGCTACCTGGCGCAAGAGTCGACGCATGCTCATGGAGAACGCGTGGCTCGAAGCACTACCGCGCTATGAATTGCCCACTCCCCCACCCAGCCGTTATCGCATTCGACGCGAGCCGAAGCCAGAGGCCATATCGACTCTCGAGGCCATCGTGCATTGTCTTGGCTTACTAGAGGGTGACGCTAAGCGCTACCAGCCACTTCTAGAGCAGATGGATCGCTTAGTCGATGAGCAGATTGCCCACATGGGAGAAGAGGTGTTCGCCCGTAATTATCGGCGTGAGGAAGATTGAACCTATGGGCTGCCCGTCTCGCGACTGGGCAGCCCGCATTCTAAGCTAGAGCAGTGAGATCACAGCGGCGACGCCGCTGCCAAGCAATAATACTAATACCGGCAACATACTGACCATGAAGCCCAAACCGCGTTTGGCTGGGTCTGCGACATAGGCGCGCAGATAGATGACTCTGCCGACCAGGTATATAGCGCCGATCGCCGCCGCGATATCGGGACGCACCAAATAGGAGAACAGGACGATTGATGGGATGAACATCACTATCATCTCGAGCGTGTTCTGATGTACGCGGTAGTAACGCTCAAACACAGGGTGACCGCTGATCGCCGGCGCATGCACCTCGTAAGTGCCCCGCGCTTTGCCCACTAACATACCGAATACAAAATACTGCACGAGCGCCAACACTATCACAATCGCTACAAATTCCATTTTCCAACCCCCTTTTGTTACTGCGAAAACCAGCGTTTAATTTTGTTCTTGCGCGCTCTTAATAATCTGATCTAGATACGAGCTGGAGCGTGTCACCTCGTAGCGTTTGAACTTGATACGCGGGTGCAGCTCGCGCATGCGCGAACTCAACAAACCATGCGCCGAGTGCAACTGAGCATCTGAGATGATGCCATTGGTATCGCAATCACGCGCTAAGCGTAGCAGGCGATCGAAATTCATAATGAAATTGTCGGAGTGGGTGCAGCGAATCTGAGTGCCGTAGAACAGGTTCGTTAGGTTTTCACCCTTGCCTGCCAGAACGAGGAAGTTACGGGAGAATATCTCGAAATCGCCAGTGGCGAAAAGATGCCACTTCTCCATGAACTCCGCCTCGGTGAAGGTCTTGTCACCCTGTGGCCCCTTACTCGATTGCAGCAGCAAGCCGGTAATGCCACCAAGTTGACGGCGAGTATTATCAGCGATCTTAAAGAAAGTCTCCTGACGCGCATTCAGTTCAGTGGCGGCAATCGCCATGGTCTGCTTCTCGGACTGAATATTATTGTCACGCAGCTCGCGGTTATTCTCCGCTAAGACACTCTGCTGGATGAATAAGCCGATGACTAGCCACAGAAAGGCGAGTGGAGCGAAGGCGCCCTCAAGGAAAGTGCCCATATCACCAATAGGCAGGGAGATGAAATGGCTCCAACCGACGTTATAGGAGATATAGAGCATGCCCAGCAATAACCATATTAGGGTCAGCACAATTCCGTAAACAATGCGCATATCCTTGGGCGGCGAGATAGTTTCGATATTATTCTTCTGGTTTTCCATCTGGGCAGCTTCCTAGCGTTCAATCGCGCTGGCATCAGCACGAAGCGGCAAACGCTGGCTAGGTTACTGCCTGCTCTGGGGCGGGTCAACGTATAAGAAGATAGCGGGCCTTTAGCTAGGCATATTGCTTTGCTTCTTGGAAGTGGCGTAGCAATGCCCCGTCGTTGGTGAGCAAGTCATCGAGCTTATTACAGATTTGCAGATTCCGCGGCGCATCCGGATTATTAGTATAGCCATCGGGATAGTGGCTCAGTGCCTCTCGATATTGCGGTAGCTCTTCGAAAAAGTGCTGCACCGTCCCCCGATCTGCCCGCTTCCCGTAGAGCCCAAACCTCAGCTGCTCAAGACAGTGAGCATTGAGTTGCTGCTCAAACTGCCCTCCCATAGGGAAGGCTAAATAGGGCTTCTGCAGGAACATCGCCTCACTCATCAGGGTGAAGCCGGCAGTGGCAATAACAGACTCGCACCCCGCCAAATCGTCTAGGAAGCCTGCGGTACTGAACTCCTTGAACTGTTGATTGTCACGGCTCTCGTTGCGGTTGTAGCCATAGACAACGAAACGTTGCTCTGGGAATTCACGCAGCGTATCGATCAGTGTGTCGTACTCGCTGGTGACATAGACAAGATGATAACCCTGACTACTCGGGCGTAATCGGCCCACCTCTGAGCGCAATATGGGCGGAAATAGAAAGGTATGAGAGTTCTTCACAGGGCCCTGCAGGAAGGTAGTGGCGAGGGCCACATTGGGCTTTGGCACCATGGCCCGAATGACTTGTTCGGTCACCCAGCGATCACGGCGCAAACGAGCGGGCGAGTCGTAATCCATGAAGCGCATGCGGTGCTGATTGTCGAGACTGATAAGCGGTAGGCCACGTGCCGTGGCAAGGCGGGCGCACATCGGCTCGAAGTCGCTAATCACCACTTCCGGTTGGAACTCATCGAAGACCCGTCGCAGGGCCTGTAGGCTGCGGTAGTAAGCTGGCAACATGCGGAGGTTGTAGATTAAGGTCCGCAGCATAGAGACTTTATTATCCACGCTGATAATGCGAAGCCCATCGATGCGCCGGCAGGGGAACTGGGTGTGCAATACCGCGTAACCACGATCATAGCTGACAAACAAAATCTCGTGGCCGGCCCCAAGCAAATGCGTGGCCATCTCCTTCGCTCGAGAAGAGTGCCCCGAACCTTCGCCGGACACCGCATAGATGATTCGCATTGGACTCCTTGTTTAAGTGCGCTCTAAGCTATCTTCATTCAGTTCGTCGCAGAGTATAGTGAGCAAATATGACAATTACGGGAAACGGGACGACTGTCGCTTTGCTATTGCCCTGCAGAAAATAGATAATTGTCCGCCCCCAAAAACCCATCCGGAACGCTTCAATGACAAAGAAGAAAGACAGCGTATTTAATTTCGAGGAATCCCTAGCCAGCCTAGAGAGCCTGGTCACGGCAATGGAAGATGGCGACCTGAGCCTTGAGGAGTCTTTACAGGCCTTCGAGAAGGGCATTCGCCTGACTAGAGAGTGTCAATCTGCCCTGCAAAAGGCCGAGCAGAAGGTGCAGGTCTTGATCAACGAGAATGGCGATCCTGAACAGATCGACATGGACAGCGAGTCTTAGTATCCATGGTAGATAGCACCGTTTTTGCGACAGAGCCCTATATGCTGCAGACGCGTACACGCCTCGAAGCCGTGCTGCGCAAGCAACTAGAAGCCTTACCCGCCCGCGCACCACGACTACGCGAGGCGATGCTATATGCATGCCTTCAGGGCGGCAAGCGAGTACGCCCCACCCTAGTCTACGCGTCCGCTGCAGCCCTCGGTGGCCCGCTTGAGCGCGCCGATATCCCAGCCTGCGCGGTGGAGTTGATTCACTGCTATTCGCTCGTACACGACGACCTACCCTCAATGGATGACGATGCCCTGCGCCGCGGCAAGCCCACCGTCCACATCGCCTTCGACGAGGCGACTGCGATCCTCGCTGGCGATGCCCTACAAGCCATGGCCTTTCGTCTCCTAAGCGAGCCAAGCCTCGCGATAGATGCACAGGCCCGCTTGCAGATGATTCATTTACTCTCGGCCGCTGCCGGCTTCGAGGGCATGGTGTCGGGCCAATCCATCGACTTCGACGCCGTCGGCAAGACACTCGATGTGACGCAATTGCAGACTATGCATAGCCTGAAGACTGGCGCATTGATCACGGCCAGCGTGCTTATGGGTGCCTTGAGCAGTGAACGAGCCAGCCCTTCGCAGCTCAATAGCCTGCGCGTTTATGCCGAATGCGTTGGCCTAGCGTTTCAAGTGCAGGACGATATTCTCGATGTCACCAGCGACACCGCCACTCTAGGCAAAACCCAAGGCGCAGATCAGGCTCTTAACAAGCCCACCTACGTCAGCCTGCTGGGCCTAGAAGGCGCAAACGCGAAAGCAAAGTCCCTATGTGAGGAAGCCCTGACTGCGCTGCTCGGTTTCGACGAGCGTGCCGAGGCCCTACGCGGCATAGCCCGCTTTATTGTCGTCCGCAGCAGCTAGGAGCCTATAAATTGACGATTCCAAGGCATTCCATTAAGTTAGCCACTTGTTTAAATTTTCAGGCCGTTCGCAGCACGCGACAAGGCAGTCTGCCCTCGACTCGACCTCTAAATACGCCCTATCTCTACAATAAAAGAGTAAGCTTTTCAAATGCTTGACGAAATTCCACTCACTAGGCCGGATACGCCCCTACTAGACACTATTTCTAGCCCGGCTGACCTAAAGACCTTAGAGCCAGAGCAATTGCTCGGCCTTGCACGGGAGTTGCGCCAATTCCTACTCTATTCCGTAGGCCAAACCGGCGGACATTTCGGCGCGGGACTCGGCGTGGTGGAACTCACTATTGCGCTTCATTATGCCTTCGACACCCCTAACGACCGCTTAGTGTGGGACGTCGGCCATCAGACCTACCCCCACAAGATATTGACCGGGCGCCGCGAGCGCATGTTGAGCATGCGTCAGGAAGGCGGGCTAGCCGCATTCCCCCACAGAGAGGAGAGTGAGTACGACAGCTTCGGCGTCGGCCACTCCAGCACCTCTATTAGCGCCGCGCTAGGCATGATGATTGCCGCCCGCGAGCAGAAGATTGATCGCCATACCGTTGCCATCATAGGCGACGGCGCGATGACAGCGGGCATGGCCTTCGAGGCCCTAAATCACGCTGGCGATATCGACGAGAATTTCTTGGTCATCCTCAACGACAATAATATGTCGATATCCAAGAACGTAGGAGGCCTATCAAGCTACTTCGCCCGCATGTGGGCAAGCCGCCCCTATAACGCCATTCGCACCGGCGGCAAGAAGGTACTCTCGCACATCCCCCCCGCTCTGAAAGTCGCCCATCGCGCCGAAGAGTACATGAAGGGCATGGTGTCTCCCGGCACGCTGTTCGAAGAGATCGGCTTCAATTACATCGGCCTAGTAGACGGACACGACACCCTAGAGTTGATCGAGATACTGAACAACATCAAGAAGCTGCGCGGCCCCCAGTTGCTGCACATCGTGACGCAGAAGGGCAAGGGCTACTTAGCCTCCGAGAATGACCCTTTCGGCATGCACGCGATGAACAAGATAGAGCCCAAGCAGAGCAAGCCGGCCATTCGCAAGGCTGAGTCCCCCAGCTATTCCGCCGTATTCGGCCAATGGCTATGCGACACGGCCGCACAAGATCCTCTACTTGCAGCCATCACGCCAGCGATGGGCGCCGGCTCGGGTATGGACAAATTCGCCGAACAATTTCCTAACCAGTTCCACGATGTTGCCATCGCCGAGCAGCACTCGGTCACTCTCGCCGCAGGCATGGCCTGTGACGGACTCAAACCCGTAGTCGCGATCTATTCGACATTCTTGCAACGCGCCTACGATCAACTCATCCACGACGTTGCGATCCAGAACCTAAACGTGCTCTTCGCGATCGACCGCGCAGGACTAGTAGGTGAGGACGGCCCCACCCACGCAGGCAGCTTCGACATGAGCTTCCTACGCAGCGTGCCCAATATGCTAGTCATGGCACCTAGTAACGAAAACGAGACACGCCAACTCCTCTACACGGGCTACCAACACCTTGGGCCCGCCACCGTGCGTTACCCACGCGGCAAGGGACCAGGCGCAAAGATCGAAGAGAAGATGGAAGCACTGCCGATCGGCAAAGGCGTAGTGCGCCGCAAGGGGCACACAGTAGCCATTTTAGGCTTCGGCAGCTTGGTCAACACGGCACTAGAGGCAGCAGAGAGCCTAGACGCAACAGTAGTAGACATGCGTTTCGTTAAACCTCTAGACGAGGCATTGATCGGAGAGATGGCGACGCGCCATCAGCTGATCGTGACTATTGAGGAGAACACTGTCATGGGCGGTGCGGGCTCGGCAGTGAACGAATTCCTACTACGCCAAGACTACCGAGTCCCAGTCCTAAACCTGGGCCTACCAGACGAGTTCCTACACCACGGCAAAGTACCCGACATGCTAGCGGCAGTAGGCCTAGACAAAGACAGCATCATCGCCTCAATCCGCGCCAAACTACAGAAGTGCAAGATCCAGTCTCAGGCGGTTTAGTTTTTCGGCCACTTCCATTAATACAAAGCCATAGTCTTGCACTTCGCAGGTCGAACTGCGCAGTGGGGTGGAGTCGCCGGAACCGCCAAACTGCGTACATCCATGTACAGGCTTGACGTGCGCCGTCCTGGCGCCCGACATTCCGCAACCCCCACCCCACTCCGCAGCTCTCTACAGTAGGATGCTGAAAACTCATCTCTTCGTTTTGCGAACAAACAAACTAATTCTGTCAGCGCAATCACTTTCCATACGGTGCGATGAAGAACCAAACATTAACGATCGCACAACGCCAGCGTTGAGGGGCGGGTATAGGAGTTCAGGAATGTCGGGCGCCTGGACGGCGCACGTCAAGCCTGCACATGGATGTGCGCAGTTTGGCGGTTCCAGAAATCCTATACCCGCCCCTCAACGCGACCTACGAAGCACTACTCACTAATCGCTAATCGCTAATCGCTAATCGCTAATCACTAATCACTAATCACTAATCACTAATCACTAATCACTAATCATGATGAAAAAAAAGCGGACCGAAGTCCGCTTTTTTAGTACTAAACAGCTATGTGGTGATTACAAAGCGTAACGCACACCGATCGCGTAGGTAGTGCCGTATTCATCGTACTGTGACAGACGGCTCTTGTTGCCCCAGTAGTAAAACTCAGGCTCATCGTTCATGTTGATGATTTCGAAGTTAATAACCAAGTCATCAGTCATATTGTACTTCGCCGTGAAATCCCACTGCGTGTGTGAATCTGTATAGCGAATCTGATCGTTAGTCAGGCCCTCTTCTGCAGCCTCACCGTCGAACAAAGAATCTAGATAGCTATCGCGGTAGTTCGATGACAAGCGCACATCCCACTTGTCATCCTGATAGCCCAGCATGAAGTTCGCCACGTTCTTCGCCATTTTACGGAACGGAATCGTTTGACCCGTTGGCAGATCTGATTCCGCATCGTTGTACGTGTAGTTCAATGACGCATACATATTCGCTAACGCACCCGGTAAGAAATTCAACTGGCGCTGCGCGTTCAACTCATAGCCTAGGATTGTCGAAGTATCTAGGTTTTCCCAAGTAGTGATACCATCATTGTAGAACACCCCATCGATCTCACGGTTGTTGCTCGCTACCTGATAGATCGCATTGTCGATGCGCTTGTAGAACATACCTAGGCTCACATAGGAGAACTGATCCAGATAATACTCTGCAGTGAAGTCTAGATTATCAGACTCATAATGCTCTAGGTCAAAGTTACCGTAGCTGATACTGCGCTCATCACCAAGCGAGTTTATCTCCGCATTCGGTGCAAACTCGCTGAAGCCTGGGCGTGCCAATGAACGCGAGTAGCCGAAGCGGTACACCGTATTATCGTTCGCATCATACTTCAGGTTTAAGCTTGGAGAGACGAAGGTATAGTCCTTAGAAGGGCTTACCGGTGTCCATACACCGTTGACCATCTGGGTTGCCTTAGACTTCACATCGGTCTGCTCAACGCGGATACCGCCCACGATACGCAGCTTGTCCGTGTAGTCCATCGTCGCCATGCCGTAAACCGCGAGGATGTTCTCATCGGTGACGAAATCTCCCGCTGTAGAGGCTTCTTCATCTATGCCCGCAAGACTGAAATACTGTTCCAGTTGACGCGACGCTCTGCGCTCTATGAATAGTCCGAAGTTATTGGAGAAGGCATGGTTCGGAGAAATAGTCTGGAAGTCTGCCAAGCTGACATCCGGCGCCGCAGTATAGATGTTGAAATCCGCATCCTTCTGACGGGCTCGGTATTTAAAGCCGAACTTGACGGTAGAGGGCATATCGAGAAGCGCCATCTCTTTCTCAAAGTCGGCATGCAGCGATACTTCCTTGTCCTGCACGAGAGACTTCTCGAACTCTACTTCATCTAGACCGTAATCCGACAGTGGCGCGAAACCCCCTATTAGAGTGGTCTCAGGCTTTTGCACATTCGCCCAAGACACGATGCCGGTTGGGCTCGTGTCGGAACGGTATTTATGGCGGAAGGCGACATCCACGTTGTCACTGTCATCCTCTTCGGCAAAGGAATAGGCAAGCTCGTAGTTCGCATTCCAGCCGCTGTTGAAGAAAGTGTCACCACCCACAGAGAAGGCATTGATCTTGCGCACTTCGACACGGTCACGCGTTTCCTGATCGTTGTCGAAACGCCCATAAGTGGCGGAGTTAGCCTGCACGTCCATGACGTCTAGCGTTTTATACTCACCCTTGTAACGCACTTCGTCATCGGTGTATTCATTGAAAAGCGTGCGGGCGAATAGAGTCGTAGTATCCGATGGGGCGTAGTCGAAATTCAAAGTCAAACCAACGCGCTCACGGTCCAGATCATAGTAACGACGTTCGAAGTCGTCATTCATGTAATCATTGCCGTTCGCGTCTACATCCCAGCCGAAGCCGGTTTCATTGTTCTGCGAGATCACGTTCTTAGAGGCGTAGGTAAAGCCCAAGACGAAGCCGCTGTTCTCGGTCATCTTGTTTGCCCATGTCAGCGAGCCTTTTGGAGAATTGCTTTCGGCCTGATCGTTGTATGCGGTATCCAATTTGATACGCACCATTGATTCGTTAAGATCGAGGGAAGACAGAGTACGGAAGTCTACGCGGCCACCTATCGAGTCGGCATCCTGATCCGGAGTAAGAGACTTGGATACCTCGATAGAATCAAGCAGGTCAGTTGGCAAGCCGTCGAGCAATACCGCGCGGCCCGCTTCCGGCGCCACAATGGAAGACCCGTTCAAATATATGGAGTTGAGCTCAGGAGCGAAGCCCCGCACTACGACATAGCGCCCCTCGCCTTGGTCGTTTTCAACCGAGATGCCAGAGAGTCGGCGCATCGCTTCTGCCGCAGTAGTGTCGGGGAAGTTGCCTAGGGCATCGGAATCGGCAACGGAGAGAACACGATCAGCATTGCGTTGCTTGGACAGTGCGGATGTCAGGCTAGCTCTAGAGCCTGTAACGATGATTGTATCGACTTCCTCTGCCGCGTTGCTCTGGGCTGCGCAGATGCTGCTAAATAGTAGTGTGTGGACGGCACCGAGTGCCAGCCAGCTCAATTTCTTGTTTGAAAGTTTGTGACTCATTGCGTGTATACCCCTTGATGATCTTTCATAAATAGCTGGCACGCACTTGTCGGCGTGTTGCAGCACTGCGTATTGGTTTATTCAAACTGGCGCCCACGATACCGACGAAATGTGACAGTTTTTTTGCTTAAGCGAACTTACACACGCGTTTCGCCAAACTGTCACGAAAGCTTCATTTCGGTGACATGCACTAGTCACGTCTTTGCAATAAATTCATCCAAATGTCATGTGCCGGTCATTTAGGGGCTGCGTCAGAATTGACTACAGCGATGCAGGTGAGTAGACTGCGCGCATCTTGAACTGGGCTCTTTTGCGAGCCTGCGTTGAAGATACTGATTGCATTGTTTGGTGCCCGGGATGATTGCTCTGTGTTTTCGATAAATTAACAGAGCGTTTTCCGGGTTAAATGGGAAGCTGGTTCAAGGCCAGCGCTGCCCCCGCAACGGTAATGGAGCTCGATCTAACAATCGATCCCAAAGCCCGATACCAGCCAGACAATAGATTGCACCTGAGATGAAGCGGAGGGCTCCATCGGTGGTCGGTTCAGTCGTCTATTGTCGATTCTTTCCTTCCGCTCCCCCTCCCTCATGAAACTTTTTCATTGAGGATTTACCATGCAACACCGTCACTTACTTAAACTTGCCTGCGCTTTTAGCGTGAATCTTTTACCTCTTAGTATCCAACTTGCGAATGCCCAAGCTGAGTCCCACTCCGAGCTCGAGGAGATCATCGTCACCTCTAGCCGCATCGAGACACCCCTACGTCAGATTGGCACCTCTGTATCGGTACTCAACGCCCAAGAGATAGCGGCCAATGGCAGCACATCCCTTATCGACGTCCTGCGCACCCTACCCTCTATTAGCGTGACTAATACCGGCGGAGCTGGTCAAGTTAGTAATCTGCGCATTCGAGGGGAAGAGGGATACCGCACCCTTACTCTGATCGACGGGATAAAAATCTCCGACCCGAGTGTGACCCAAGTCCAGCCACAACTAGAGCACTTGATGAGCAGCGGCATCGAACGTGTAGAAGTACTGCGCGGACCCCAGGGCTTACACTACGGCGCGGACGCCGGCGGCGTGTTGAACATCCGCACACTGCAAAGCAGCCAAGCCTTACGCTCCCACATCGACGCATCGTCTGGAGCATTTGGCACTACTCAACTATCTGGCAATATTAGTGCTGGCAATGCTCTCGCTGACGCATTCATCTCCGGCGTTAAATTCAAGACGGATGGTTTCAATACTCGCGTATCAGACAAAGTGCTCGCCGACGATGACGGCTATGACAACACATCACTTCATGCGCGTCTTGGGGTGAATGCTACAGAGAGCCTCCGCTTTGAGTTAGTTCACCGCGATACCGAGGGCGACTCTGAGTACGATGGCTGCTTTAACTCCGCAGACTTCTCTACAGTGCACGACTGCGATGCCAGTTTCGATCAACAGGCCTCGCTAGTCTCTGCAGTTCTAGGTACTGATTATGGTTCCCACTCTTTAGCCTATTCGAGCACGCAAACCGACCGCGAGTATTTCTCGCTAGGCTTATCTAGCTTTGCCTCCGAGGGCGAACTACAGCGCTTGGAGTACATTGGCGAGCTGCAAAGCGCAGAGAGTTTCCGCTTGGTATACGGCGTAGACAGTGAGACAGAAGACAACAACGGTGAGTCACGGGACCAAATTGGCTACTATGTCGAGTATCTAAGCGATTTCTCGGACCAGCTTTATTTCACCGCTGGTGCGCGCCGCGACGACAATGACGACTTCGGTGAACACACGAGCTACCGCGTCAGTGCCGCACGTCTTTTTGATCTAAGCGACGATAAGACCATCAAACTACGCGGCAGCTATGGCACTGGTTTCCGCGCGCCGAGTCCCTACGAAGCTAGTTATAACAAAGGACCTTACGCGTCAGCTCCGGCGTCCACTACCTCCTTAAAAGAAGAGCTAAGTAAGGGCTATGAGATTGCGTTGGAATACTTCAACGACACAGGCCTGCACTTAGAGGCTGTGTACTTCGATCAGCGCATCGAGGACGCCATCTACTTCGACTCGGTAGCTTATAGCGGTTACTTGCAAGACATTGGCGAGAGCGTATCCGAAGGCGTAGAGCTTTCCGCGAGTTTGCCGCTAGGGCAGCAGTGGCGTTTGCAGGGCAACTACACCTACAACCACACCGAGCGTCCAGACGGTAGCCAGCGACAGTTGCGGCCTCGCAATCTTGGCAATGTGCAACTAGCATGGCACAGTGCGGATGAGCGCTTACGCCTTACTGGCTTCTACCGACTTTCACAGAACAGCAAAGACGCATTGGGCGGTCAGGCGGTGGCACTCGAGGATACTGGCACCGCGGATCTTACGGCTAGTTTCGCGCTGCGCCCCTCTATCGAACTCTATGGCCGTATCGAGAACCTACTCGACGAAGACTACCAGGAGGTTCTGGGCTATTACGCGGCGGGTAGAGCGGCCTATGTCGGCGTAAGAGTAAACTTCTAAAACCTAAGCGGGTGAAAATATGGATCACGACACAGGACGCAAGCTAAGACACAAGCGCGCCATGCAACGCAAGAAGGCCCATATCGATAAGCGCATCGCCGCTGCAGATGTCGATAAGGGATTGCTAGTGCTGCTAACCGGCGACGGCAAGGGCAAGAGCTCTTCCGCCTTCGGCATGTTGGCTCGCAGCGTGGGTCACGGCTTGCGCTGTGGCGTGGTCCAATTCATCAAGGGGCAATGGGAGTGTGGAGAGCAAATGCTATTCAACGACCACCCCCTGGTGGAATTCCATGTTATGAACACCGGATTTACCTGGGAGACACAGGACCGTGAAAAAGACATCGAGGCGGCCGTGGCAACATGGGCACATGCTGTCGACTTACTTCGGGATCCGGCTGTCAAAGTGATTGTACTCGACGAGCTCACCTATATGCTGACTTACGGCTACCTTGATCCTACCGAGGTTTTAGATGCGCTGCGTGAGCGCCCTGCAGATCAACATGTGATCATCACCGGTCGCAATGCCAATCAGGCGCTAGTAGAGATCGCCGACACTGTCAGTGAGGTAAAAGATATCAAACACGCCTTTAACAGCGGCGTACGCGTACAAAAAGGCATAGATTACTGATGCACTACTGGCGAGCAAGCCTACTGATCCTGTCCACTATTCTCTGTGCCGCGACGAGCGCGCAGAGCATCACGGTGGTCGACGACGAGCAGCGTACAGTGACACTAGATGGCCCGGCGCAGCGCATCATCAGCCTAGCCCCATCCCTCACCGAATTACTCTTCGTGGCGGGTGCGGGCAATCGCATCAAAGGTGTCAGCGAGTACAGCGACCATCCACCTCAGGCACAAGGCTTACCCGTCGTCGGGCGCTATGACCTACTCGACATGGAAGCGATCGTTGGCTACAACCCCGACTTGATTGTCGCTTGGCGCAGTGGCAACCCTCAGGCTGCGGTGCAACGCCTTATCGACCTTGGTTTCAATGTCTATATCGCGGAGCCTCGAACGCTGCTCAGCATTCCCGATCAAATCGAGAAATTCGCCACGCTCGCCGGGACGCAGGAAACTGGTCAGGCTGCTTCTCAGTATTTTCGCGAACAACTGCAAATGCTACGCAGCCGGTATGAAAACAGCGCAAAGGTGCCTGTGTTCTATCAAGTCTGGAATGAGCCGCTGATCAGCGTAGGTGGCGATGAGTTGATCAACGACGTCATCGAACTGTGTGGCGGTCGCAATATATTCGATGACCTCGGCCTTGCACCCAAAGTCAGCGTAGAGTCCGTATTGCAGCGTGACCCGGCGCTGATCATCGCCTCGGGCATGGATATCGCGCGCCCTGAGTGGCTCGACGAATGGCGACGCTGGCCCCAACTACGTGCCGTTGCCAACGATGCACTGTTTTTCATCCCGCCCGACCTCATACAGCGCCATAGCCTCAGGGTAATCAGCGGAGCGCTACAAATGTGCAGTCAGATCGAAAGCGTGCGTAGCGCACCGCCTCAATAGGCCCTCAAAAGCATGAGCTTGGCGGATTTTTGCTAGGTTTACGCATTCTGTGCCACCGCTCAACTTCAGCATCTCTCTTTTGATTTACTTAGGTTTTTTGCTGAGACAGCAACTTTTCAGCAAGTGGTGGAAGAAAAAGGGACATCTTTGGCCGGTTTTCAGAATTCCTGCGAATTTTCCAAGGCTTAGGGTTTATAATCTATCGACTCTCTAATCGATATGAACCGTATGCGCAACTCAACACATGCCCTATGGATAGCCGCCTGCTTTATCGGCTCTACCTGCACTGCCCAGACACTCAATATCCTTACTTGGCAAGCCGAGTTTGCCGATGAAACCATTAGGCAGTGGGAGGAGCGCAGCGGCGTCCGCGTGAATCAGATCTACTTCGACCAGGAAGAGGTCCGCAATACGATCCTACTCTCGTCGGAAGTCAGCGACATCGATATAGTCACCATCGATCCGAGTACCGCAGAGTATGCCGGCGAGCGAGATATATTTGTGCCCGTAGAGCAATATCAGAATACTGCCAACTTCCGTCATTTCGACCCACTGTGGGCTGGCAGCTGCGCGCCCTATGCAGCACCTTATCTGTGGGGAACCCTTGGCATCGTCTACCGCAAAGATCGCGTCGGCAAAGTGCCTAATTCTTGGCGAGATCTGCTGGAGCCTAGCGAAGAGTTAATAGGCCATATTGGCTGGGTAGAGAACTATGTAGACACACTTGCCCCGGCGTTCATCCTGCGCAATCAATCCGTGGTTACTGATGATGAGGATTTGCTCAAAGAGGTCTTTGAACAAATGAAAGGCTTGCTACCCAATATCCTTACCTTCGAGTATGCAATCTCCTATCTGGGCGAGTACCCTGATAGCGATGACCTCCACATAGCTCTGGCCTATTCGGGCGATCAGCAGGAGTTGAATAAACTAAGTAACTCAGATCAGTGGGAATATGTAGTGCCCGAGGAAGGCAGCATGGTTTGGACCGAATGTTTAGCCGTGCTTCAACACTCGGAGAAGCAAGCTCTGGCGATGGACTTTATTAATTTCATCAACACTCCAGAGGTTGCGGCGGCCAATTCCGAGGCGATATTAATACCCAGCAGTAATGCTGCCGCGGCAGCCTTGCAGAGCGAGGCTGTTCGCAATAATCCAGCCTTTACGCTGAGCGAAGAGCAGCTAGAAAAACTAATACATTACGATGCAGAGTTTAGCGTGCGCAATATACTACTACGTGATCGCATCACCAGTACTTTAGTGGAACTTCATGAATCTCAATAAACGCGCACTTCTCGTCATTACACCAGTGGTGCTGTTAAGCTTCATCGTAGCTTCGATGGTGGTGTACGAGATCGCCCGCAATTTCTTAGAACGACAAGAACAGTCCCGCATCAACAGCGCAGTGAGTCGGCTGGAGGCCACCTTCGGGCGCTATACCACTTTTACAGAAAGTTATTTGATGTCAATCACGCAGAGCCATGCACTGCATCAATACCTCCTCTTCTTAGAGGACGAGACCAGTGACCTTGGACTTGCTCGCAACCTCGAAGACACCCTAAGAGCCACCAACGCGCAGGAAACCGACTACCTGAGCGTGACAGTGGGAATGAATAGCGTGGCTCCTGTCATCCGTACCCACATCGAGTTTAGTGAGGACCCGTTTAGCGTAATCAGCCCAGCGCTAGAGAGCTTCGTGACTAGCATGCTGGTGGACGCGGAGATGCTACGCTGGAGCTACTTAGAAGAGCCAGGTGCGCAAAACCTCCTCATCAAGGCAGAGCTAATCGACCCTCTGACCATGGTGCGACCACTGCCATCCCAGACCGAGAACGCGCTTGTTATTGCGCTCGCCATTGAGCCCACGGAGTTCAATGCTCTGCGCGCACAGATTGAACAGGAGCTCGGAGCCTCTTTTGTCATTGGTGCTCCCATGGAGAGCTTGCCGAACCTGTCCGCCTCAATAGAGCTGATAGACGGGCAATTCCTCAGCATTTCCCTGCCCTTCAATCATCTCCAGGAGCAACTTCTCCCCATGGCTGGTTGGTTGCTGTTGATCAGTCTAATCTTCTCCACTACTGCGTCTATTTGCCTCTATGGCCTCACTACGCGCTACATCACGAGACCGGTGCTGGAATTAGAGCGCGACCTAGCCGATGTGCTCGCGAATCGACGCGACGCGATACCCGACAGACACCTAGTAGAGGATGAGATAGGCAGCCTCGCGAAGACCTTCCGCTCGCTCTACGAAAACCTGTCCCATTCCCACGAAGAGACGCGGCGATTGATGGAGCGAGACTCCTTGACCGGTTTGTACAACCTAAACTTCATTAGCAAAGTGGGACAACAGGCCCTGAACAAAGCCAACGAGCGTTCTGAACAACTCGCTTTAATGTACTTAGACTTGGACAATTTCAAGTTTGTAAACGACAAATATGGCCACCGCTTCGGCGATGAACTACTCACGGCGTTCGGCTTAAGCCTGTCAGACATCTCGGTGATTCGTTCGTCGAACTCAGACCAAGGCGGCACCGTGATCACACCTGGACGAGTGGCCGGAGACCAGTTTTGCCTTCTCATTCGCCAAAAAGACGCCACCGCTGCCGCACAGGAGATATCCGCGATGATCCTGCAGCAGATGGATGAAGGTCTACACTTCGCTAAGGCTCGCTTCCCGATCACGACGAGCATTGGGATCGCGTTGTACCCACAGGACGGTGACTCCTTTAGCCAGCTGATCTCCAATGCCGACACCGCAATGGCTCAAGCCAAGCTGCAAGGTAAGAATCAGGTTGCCTTCTACTCTCAAGAGTTGGCAGAAAAACTACGCCGCCGCCAAGAAATAGAGAGCGCATTAAAAGTCGTCAACCCCGACCTCGAGTTCAAGCTTGTCTATATGCCTTTGCTCAATGTAAGGACGGGAGAGCTAGACGGCTTCGAGGCTTTGCTGCGCTGGAACTCACGCAGATTCGGTGTAGTGGATCCCGACGAGTTCGTGCCCATCGCAGAGTCCTGTGGCGTCTTTGCAATGATCGATGAATGGGTAATCAGCAAAGGGCTTTCTAGCTACCCTGCTATCCGCAAGCTACTAGCGCGAGACTTCAAGATGTCTTTGAACATCTCGAGCGCGCAGCTACAAGTCTCTAACCTAACCGAGGTGCTAGACCGCTACACCAAGCGTTTCAATATTGCCCCTCAGAACATCCAGCTAGAGATCACTGAAACCGTCAACATCGAGTTAACTAAGCACTCGCACACTTTCCTGCGCCGCCTATCGGAAGCTGGCTATGTTTTGGCGCTAGATGATTTTGGTGCAGGCTTTACATCGCTGTTACGCATTGTCGAATATCCGATCACCATGGTGAAATTCGATAAGAGCTTTATTCAGCAGACTCTCAAGCGTGGCAATCGGCAGATTCTCAAGCCCTTGGTGGAGCTGTGTCATTCCAATGGTTTGTTGGTCACGATGGAGGGAGCCGAGTCACAGGAGGACATCGACCTTTTGAGCACTTACGATTGTGATTTCATTCAGGGCTATTTCTTAGGCCTCCCCATCTCACTTGAGGAGATGGAGGATGCCTTGCGTAAACTGCGCAAAGCGAGCCGCGCCGCGGCCAGCAATGCCTAAGAGTCTTGTCACTCCAGTCTAGGCATATGCCCTAACTTCTTAGCTTTAACGGCAAGATAGTTCTCGTTATGAGAGTTGTAGCCCGTGTGTATTGGTACACGTTCTGTCACGACGTAATTCAACTCTTCGAGAGCCAATACTTTACGGGGATTATTCGTCAACAAGCGCAGTTGCTTTACCCCGAAATGATCCAGCATCGGCTTACAAATCGCGTATTGACGGCCGTCGGCTAAGAAACCGAGTTGCTCGTTAGCCTCCACAGTGTCAGCACCCTTGTCTTGCAGGGCGTAGGCACGAATCTTATTGAGCAGACCTATCCCTCTCCCTTCTTGACGCAAATATAGGATGATCCCTTTACCTTCGGTGGCGATCTGCTGCATGGCATAACGCAGTTGTGGTCCGCAATCACATCGCAGACTAAACAAGGCGTCACCGGTTAGGCACTCGGAGTGCACGCGGCACAAGACAGGCTCGTCACCGGTGAATTCTCCCATGGCCAGCGCCACGTGTTCTTTTCCCGTCGACGGATCTTCAAACCCGTGGATCGTGAAGTCGCCCCACTCGGTTGGTAATGCGGCTCCAGCTACAAAGTTAACTTGCACTCACACATCCCTCTTCAAAGTATAAATATAGCGGCCAATTGCAGACAGCCCAATGCCATCAGTCCAGCCAATACATCATCGATCATCACGCCAAAACCGCCACTGACATTCTTGTCGAGCCAGCGAATTGGCCATGGTTTTACTATGTCAAAGATACGAAAAAGCACAAAGCCTATTAATATCCACAGCCACCCAGGGGGCGCCAAAAACATCGTAATCCAATACCCTACAAATTCGTCCCAGACGATACCACCGTGATCATGCACGCCGATATCCTTCGCAGTCTTGCCGCATAACCACACTCCTACGGCGAAGCTTAGCAACAGGAACAACCCATACACCGGCCATGACATGGGGGGCATAAACATATAGATCAACACACCAAGCGCAGTACCAAAGGTGCCAGGCGCAACAGGTACCGCGCCACTGCCAAAACCGAAGGCAGCAAAGTGTACTGGGTTGCGCCAAACGGATTTAGGCGTATGGGCCATCAGTGTGTCACCTGCACTAAATCTTCAGACGCGGCATGAAAATGCTTGTAGCCCGATGCCTCTAGGGCGATCGGTTCGCCGAACTCACACCATTGAACTTGTGTGCCTTCGGTAATAATTCCAATTCTCGTAACTGGCACCCCAATGCTGCCGAGAGCCCTCTGCATAGCCTCTTCATTCTTTGAGCCCACGGTGAAGCACAGCTCGTAGTCGTCTCCGCCGCTTATCGCTAGCTGTCGCTGCTCCGCCTCATTGTGTGCGGCACGAACCGCGACAGAGAGAGGCAGCGCATCGAGCGCGATACTCGCGCCAACAGCGCTTGCACGCAATATGTGAACGAGATCCGATGCCAGTCCATCCGACAAATCGATGCACGAAGTTGCTAGGCTGCGCAGCATTAGTCCGGCCTCAATGCGCGACTCGGGTACGAAGAATGCGTCAACCAATGCGGCACGATGTTCCTCGTTCAAAGACTCTTTGCAGGTATTGCTCAGCACCTGCAAACCTGCCGCTGCATCTCCCAAGCTGCCAGTAACATAGATAAGGTCACCGACTTTAGCGCCACTGCGACGCAGGCCAGAGTCCACCGGCAATTCGCCATGCACCTGCACACAAAGGGTTTTACTTCCATGCACTGGGCTAGAGGCACTTAAGTCTCCGCCAATGAGTGGACAATTGTGTTCGCGCGCAACTTGCGCGAGTCCTTTGCTAAAGCTGCCTAACCAAACCTCGTCTGCCGCCGGCAAACATAGCCCTAGAGTAAAACACAGTGGCCTCGCCCCCATGGCAGCAAGATCGCTCAAATTCACTAAGAGAGTACGCTTACCGAGTAAATACGGATCTGCGTCGGGAAGAAAGTGCACGCCCTCTTGTAGAATATCCATCGACATTGCTAGCTGCATGCCAGTTGCGGGGCGCAGCAACGCACAGTCGTCACCAATCCCCAAACCGACTTCGGGGATCGGAAACGCGATCTCGCCTGAATTAAAGAAACGGCGGATTATGTCGAATTCATCGGACGCCAATGTGGCAGACCTCAGGGACTATTGTTGATTTTATGCTGCGCTGTTTCCTATGACCACGCACTCGTATGAGTGGATATTACTCAATCTCGAGAGTGCGAATCTGACGAGCGGCTTTGTCGAGAATGCCATTGACGTATTTATGACCATCGGTGGCACCGAAGACACGCGCCAACTCCACGTGCTCATTTATTACTACTTTGTAGGGAACGTCGATGCGCTGCATTAACTCGTACATACCAAAGCGCAGCAAACATAATTCGATTGGGTCGAGATCTTTGATGTCACGATCTAGCCATTGTGACATCGCCTCGTCCAACTCCTTAACCAGTGGGGGAATCGCTGGGAACACTTCGTTGAAATACGTCCAGTCGATCTTGCCGAGGTAATAACTGCGAAACTCGGCTTGAATATCACTGACCGTGGCGCCTGCAAGCTGCCATTGGTAGAGTGCTTGTAACACCATACGCCGCGCCTTCTGGCGCTCCGAAAGCTTCTTCTTCGGGCTTTCGATCTTAGCCTCGGTTGCCGGCGGCAGCTTGTTACGTATGATTGTTGAGTCTGTCACTGATTTCACCTACGCGCTCAACTTCTTGATGACACTGACCATTTCCATGGCGCTTAAGGCCGCTTCCGCGCCTTTATTGCCGGCCTTAGTGCCTGCACGTTCGATTGCCTGTTCTATGCTGTCCACTGTCAGCACACCGAAGGCGACAGGAATCTTACTCTCAAGACTCACAACACTAAGACCCTTTACGCATTCGCCAGCGACATATTCGAAATGCGGTGTGCCACCACGAATCACCGCACCTAGGGCTATTACTGCATCGTAACTACCAGTATCGAGGACTATACGAGTCAGCACTGGCAGTTCGAACGCGCCGGGAGCCTTCACGATAGTGATATCCGCATCCTTCACGCCATGACGGCGCAGAACATCTAGAGCTCCTTCCTGCAGCTTGTCGACTACAAAGCTGTTGAAGCGGGCCACGACGATGGCGTAGCGCGCCGAGCCACCCTGAAAATCGCCTTCAATGGTCTTGATATTACTCATCTCTAATCACCTATAGTTCAATATTTTGGGTGCCGGTTGACGGCCTTTACTCGACTACGGGCAGGTCCTGCCCGAACTTCTCATCAAACGGCACGAAGTCGACTACTTCTAAGTCGAATCCAGAGATCGCGTGGAATCTGGCCGGGTAGCTCAACAGGCGCATCTTGCCCACGCCTAGATCGCGTAGGATCTGCGAGCCTGTGCCGATAGTCAGGTCATTGCCTTTGCGGTTCTGACGCGGCGCGCCAGCCTCATCGCCAAACGCGGCGACCAGAGTTTCGTTGAAATTCTCGGCATATTCGTCACCGGATAGTAACACAGCGACGCCACGGCCTTCCTTAGCGATTCGCGCCAATGCGGTACTGAATGACCAGCTTGGCCACACAGGATTCACAACATCACAGACATCACGCAGCGTATTGGCGATGTGCACACGCACGAGCGTAGGCTCCTCGGCACTGACCTCTCCCATCGTCAAGGCGATATGAGTGCCGCCCATGATGTGATCGGAGAAGGTGTGCAACGTAAACTCCCCGTGCTCTGTATGCACCGGATGGGAGTCTTTACGGGATACTGTGCGCTCATTAGCGATGCGGTAGTGGATCAGGTCGACAATGGTGCCAATCTTTAATCCGTGCTGCTCGGCAAACTTCTCGAGGTCGGGGCGCCGCGCCATGGTGCCGTCCTCGTTCATAATCTCGACGATTGCAGCGGCGGGGCTAAAGCCGGCTAGTCGGGCGAGGTCACAGCCTGCCTCTGTATGACCTGCACGCTGCAAGACACCGCCAGGCTGCGCCATGATCGGGAACACGTGACCAGGCTGAACGATGTCCTCTGGCTTAGAGTCGCGAGCCACGGCCACCTGAATGGTGCGGGCGCGATCGGCAGCTGAGATACCTGTGGTGACGCCGGTAGCGGCCTCGATAGAGGCGGTGAAATTGGTATGGAACGCGGTGGCATTCTTATTCACCATGGGACGCAGATTTAGAAAATCACAGCGCTCGCGACCAAGGGTAAGGCAGATTAAGCCCCTAGCGTTCTTGGCCATGAAATTGATGTCTTCTGTACGCACACGCTCGGCGGCAATGACCAGATCACCTTCGTTTTCGCGGTCTTCGTCATCCATAAGAATGACCATTTTGCCCTGGCGAATGTCTTCGATAATCTCTTCTACAGTATTCAATTTCATTTGCTTATTTCACCAACGGTTGTTGCCGTTTTATCTGTTGAATGCGTCCTTCTGAGTACTATCCTTTTCTTGGCCTTCTGCGGGCCTCTTTAGATAAAGCCATTTTCTGCGAGCAGGCTCTTAGTTAACTTGCCTGCCGAGTCTTGCTGTTCTTCTGCCGCGCTATCGCCCTGCATGAGGCGCTCTAGATAGCGCGCAATCAGGTCGACCTCCAGGTTCACTTTACTGCCGACCTTGTAATTCTGAATTATCGTTTCAGCTTGCGTGTGCGGAATGATATTCACGCTAAAGGTAGCACCGCTGACCGTATTCACCGTAAGACTAGTACCATCGATGCAGATGGAGCCTTTCTGAGCGATGTATTTCGCTAACTCTTTCGGGGCGCGAAAATCCATGCGGATGCTAGCGCCGTCGCCTCGTAATGCAAGCAACTCCCCCACACCGTCCACATGGCCACTGACGATGTGCCCACCGAGACGCTTATTCGGGGTCAGGGCTTTCTCTAAGTTCACTTTCGAGCCTTTATCGAAACCACGAAGCGTAGTGTGCTCCATGGTCTCGTTGGAGACATCCACTTCGAAGCTGGCGTTGCCGAGCTTAGTGACCGTAAGGCAGACACCGTTAATTGCGATGCTGTCGCCGAGAATGACATCGCCGAAGTCTAGGGCCGCACTGTGAATGTTCATGCGCCACTCGCCGCTGCGCAATTGTAGATCGGCGACGGATCCCAGGGCTTCAATAATTCCTGTAAACATGATCTCTCCGAGAATGTCAGCTATTGATGAGTTGGGCTATGATGCGACAGTCGCCGTCGAGCTCTGCCACATCGACAATCTTGAGGCTGATATGATCGGCCATATGACGCAAGCCAGGTAGATTGAGCAGTGGCAACGCGTCACTGCCTAAAAATTTAGCGCCGATATAGATGATCACTTCGTCCACGAGCCCAGCTTGAATCATCGCCCCACCTAAGGTTGGGCCTGCTTCGAGCATGACTTCGTTGCAATTGTAATCCTGCGCTAGAACGGCCATGGCGGCACGCAAATCGAGCCGCCCGCCAGGAATGGTGTCGACCTGACAAATCTGCGCGCTGCTGTTCGCAAAGCGCTGCTTCTGCTGCGCGTGGGGATTGCCTACTAGGAATAGGACGTCGCCCGGAAGCTGCACAACCTTAGACTCGGGTGGAGTGCGCAGTGAAGAGTCGACGATCACTCGCAGTGGTTGACGCTGTGCGATCTGGGCAGCCTGCTCATGTTCGAGCTGTTCGGCACGGACATTGAGCGAAGGGTTGTCACTGAGAATCGTGTTTACACCGGTGAGCACAGCACAGGACTGCGCACGTAAACGCTGTACATCGGCGCGCGCCTTAGGCCCTGTAATCCACTGACTCTCTCCGGAAGCCATCGCTGTACGGCCGTCTAGGCTCATCGCCATCTTGCAGCTTACGAATGGGAGCCCTGCAGTCATGCGCTTTATGAAGCCGCGGTTAATCGTTTTAGCTTCTGACTCAAGAAGGGGACCGGTGACTTTTATTCCCGCATCGCGCAATGCTTGCACACCCTTGCCCGCCACCAGGGGATTTGGGTCCAGCATTGCAAACACCACCTCGCTGACTCCAGCACTAATTAGCGCCTGAGTGCATGGCGGTGTGCGGCCGAAATGACAGCAGGGCTCTAGCGAAACATAAGCCGTGGCACCTTTGGCTGCCTCGCCGGCGGCAAGCAAGGCATTGACCTCTGCATGGTGCTCACCGGGCTTTTCGTGCAAACCGGTGCCCACTATCTTTCCGTCGCGCACGATCACACAGCCAACGCGCGGATTCGGCGCAGTGCTATAAACGCGTTGAGCCGCAGTGATTGCGAGCTGCATGAAAGACTGTGCGGTACTGTCCATTAGAGGGGTCCGGGCATTTAGTTATCGTTTGCCAGACGGTCGATCTCGGCACGAAACTCGTTCAAGTCTTTGAAGCTGCGATAGACCGAAGCGAAGCGCACGAAGGCAACCTCGTCTAGCTGTCGCAGCTCTTGCATAACTTGCTCTCCTACGATGCGCGAAGGGATTTCCCGCTCCCCTGTTGCCCGAAGATGATGCTTGATACGGTTGATCGATTCTTCGATTTTCTCGATGCTCACCGGGCGTTTTTCCAACGCCTTGATCAAACCGGAATGCAGTTTGCTCTCATCGAAGGGCTCGCGATTGCCGTTCTGCTTGATGATGCGAGGCATCACCAGCTCCGCCGTCTCATAGGTGGTGAAACGTTCGGCGCAAGTGATGCACTCACGCCGACGTCGTACCTGATTCCCTTCGGAGACGAGGCGCGAATCGATCACCTTGGTATCCAAGGCATTACAGAACGGACAATGCATTCGCGCTCCCTTTGCCGCTATAGCGGCTGGGTAGAACCATAGACAGGAAAGCGTGCGCAGAGCGCCAGTACTTTCGCCTTGACGGACTCGATGACGCTCTCGTCTTCGATATTGTCCAGAACATCGCATATCCACGTAGTCAGCTCGCTCACTTCTGCTTCTTTGAAGCCGCGACGCGTAACCGCAGGCGACCCGATGCGCAGACCACTCGTAACGAACGGCGGACGTGGGTCATTCGGTACGGCATTCTTATTCACGGTGATATTAGCGCGACCCAATGCTGCATCGGCGTCTTTGCCCGTGATCTCTTGCTTCACTAAGCTGAGCAGGAATAGGTGATCGTCGGTGCCACCGGAAACAATATCGTAGCCACGATCGATGAAACCTTTCGCCATGGCCTGTGCGTTCTTGACCACTTGCTCTTGATAGGCCTTAAACTCAGGGCTCATTGCCTCTTTGAAGCACACCGCTTTCGCTGCAATAACATGCATTAGCGGGCCGCCCTGACTCTCGGGGAACACGGCGAAATTGAGCTTCTTCTCTAGCTCTGGGTTAGCGCGCGCAAGGATGATGCCGCCGCGAGGGCCGCCCAAGGTCTTGTGCGTGGTCGAGGTCGTCACGTCGGCGATATTGACAGGACTTGGGTATACGCCCGCCGCAACGAGGCCTGCGATGTGGGCCATGTCTACGACGAGATAAGCGCCAACTTTGTCGGCGATATCGCGGAAGCGCTTCCAGTCAACAATACGGGAATAGGCAGAGAAGCCAGCCATAATCATGCGCGGCTTGTGCTCCAGCGCTAGTGCTTCTACTTGCTCGTAATCGATCTCGCCTGTTGCACTGTTCAGCCCATATTGCACTGCATTGTAGATACGGCCCGAGAAACTTACGCTAGCACCATGGGTCAAATGACCGCCATCGGCCAAGCTCATGCCCAAAACTGTTTCGCCCGGCTTCATGAGCGCCATATACACGGCGGCATTGGCCTGGGAGCCCGAGTGCGGCTGCACATTGGCGTAATCAGCGCCGAAGAGCTTCTTCGCACGCTCTATTGCTAGGGTTTCGACAACATCGACGTGCTCGCAACCGCCGTAGTAGCGCTTACCGGGGTAGCCTTCCGCGTACTTATTGGTGAGTACGGTGCCTTGTGCTTCCATGACGCGAGGACTGGTGTAGTTCTCAGAGGCGATCAGTTCGATATGCTCTTCCTGTCGCACGCGCTCGGCATTGATGGCGGCATCGAGTTCAGGATCAAATCCCGCGATTTTCATGTCACGACTAAACATTCAGTTCCCCATAGTCTGGCTAAGTTTCAGTGGAGCGCCATTTTACAGCATGACCCTAGCCTGAGCATCCTATAAGTTCGCTAAATCCGCCTTTTCGGCCTGATATTTTTGCATCCGCACTATGAATTGACTGCATATTGTCAAAATACGGTGGAATCGCCTGCGAGGCAGGCTCCTACAGATCTTAGTTCCAACCGAATCCGAAAAACGAGCACCGATATGTAGGAGCCTGCCCTGCAGGCGATTGGCCAGAATCTGCCACAGATCTGTGTTAATCACACCTTTGCGCCTGCGAGGCAGGCTCCTACAGTCAGTTGCCCCATGCAGATTGCAGTACACAAATCCGCTGCAAATTTATGCCATAATGTTCCTCGAAATGAGGCCCCCAGCGGCCCCCAAGCAACAGCGTCAACATTAGGATTTATCCTCTATGGCTCAATTCGTTTACACCATGCATCAAGTCGGCAAAATCGTCCCTCCTAAGCGCGAGATTCTTAAAGACATCTCCCTGTCCTTCTTCCCTGGCGCCAAGATTGGCGTACTCGGCCTCAATGGCTCGGGCAAGTCATCGCTGCTCCGCATCATGGCGGGGCTCGACACGGAGCATCATGGCGAAGCCCGCGCACAGACCGGCATCAATATCGGCTATCTGCCACAGGAACCCGCGCTGAATCTCGACAAAGATGTGCGGGGCAACGTCGAGGAGGGCATCGGCGAGATCGTCGCACTAGTGGATAAATTCAATGCCATAAGCGATCGCTTCGCCGAGCCCATGAGCGACGACGAGATGAATGACCTGCTCGAGCAACAGGGTGAACTGCAAAATGCCATCGATGCAGCTGAGGGCTGGGATCTTGAGCGAAAGCTAGATATTGCCGCGGACGCCCTGCGCCTGCCACCTTGGGACGCCGATGTGAGCAAACTCTCCGGCGGTGAGAAGCGCCGCGTAGCTCTGTGTCGACTACTTCTTTCCAAGCCAGACATGTTGCTTCTGGACGAGCCCACCAACCATTTGGACGCCGAGAGCGTAGCCTGGCTCGAGCGTTTCCTGCAGGATTATCCCGGCACCGTGGTCGCCATTACCCACGATCGCTACTTCCTCGATAATGCCGCCGGCTGGATCCTCGAACTCGACCGCGGCCATGGTATTCCCTATGAGGGCAATTACACCAATTGGCTTGAGACCAAGGAGCAGCGCCTGGCCACCGAGTCTAAGCAAGAGGCCGCTCGCGAGCGCACCATCAAGTCCGAGTTGGAGTGGGTACGTGCTAACCCTAAGGGCCGCCAGGCTAAAAGCAAGGCGCGACTCGCCCGTTTCGAGGAACTAAATTCGCAAGACTTCCAGAAGCGCAACGAGACCAGTGAGCTCTATATCCCCCCGGGCCAACGCCTCGGCGACAAGGTAATCGAGGTGAAGAACCTCTGTAAAAGCTTCGGCGATCGCACCCTCATCGACAATCTTAGCTTTAGCATTCCCAAGGGCAGCATCGTGGGTATTATCGGCGGCAATGGCGCGGGCAAGACCACCTTCCTACGCATGCTGGTCGGTCAAGAACAACCCGATAGCGGTAGCATTAGCCTAGGCGACACCGTGGAGTTAGCTTATGTCGATCAAAGCCGTGACTCGCTCGATGACAAGGTGACAGTGTGGGAGGAGATATCCGGGGGGCAGGAGGTTCTGCAGATCGGCCGCTATGAGGTGCAATCACGCTCCTATGCCAGCCGCTTCAATTTTAGGGGCAGCGATCAACAAAAATTCGTAAAAGATCTCTCCGGCGGCGAGCGCAACAGACTCCACTTAGCCAAACTGCTTAAACGCGGCGCCAATGTCTTGCTACTTGACGAACCGACCAACGACCTCGACGTAGAAACCCTACGCGCCCTCGAAGAGGGGCTTTTAAACTTCCCCGGCAACGTCATCGTTGTATCGCACGATCGCTGGTTCCTCGACCGCCTATGCACCCACATCCTCGCCTTCGAGGGTAATAGCCAGGTGGTCTGGCATGAGGGCAATTACAGCGACTACGAAGTGGACCGCAAGAAGCGTTTGGGAGATCAAGCCCAGCCAACAAGGATGAAATATAAGAAACTTGCCTAGTTAAAGGGAGAGTAACGATGAGCAACCCGATCATAGCCAACAACCATCCCGCGAAAGTCTCGCTGGAGAAGGGGCAGGAGTATTATTTTTGCCGCTGTGGCCGCTCGAAGAAGCAGCCCTTCTGTGATGGCTCCCATCGGGACACCTCGTTTACTCCCCTCGGCTTTACCGCCGAGGAAACTGGCGATGCGTATCTATGTCAATGCAAGCACACGGGCAACGCTCCTTTTTGCGATGGCACCCACAAACAATTCTCTGCGCAGCAGATCGGCACGGAAGGGCCTGGTGTCATTGCAGAGCACACTGGCGCGCCAGTAGCTCAAGCTACCGAGGAGGAGCCTACTGTCGCATTCATCCATCAGCTTGCCAGAGAGGGCTTATCTAAGATGGGCCATCACGGCCCCATGACTGCGATGGGAGTGCCGCGTCACACACTTCCACATTGGGACGACTTACAGATAATGACCGCGCAGATGGCCACCCAGCCCCTGCTCGAGGATCACGAAGTGGCGACAGGACTCATTATTGGACCTGAAGCCAAGAAACCCTTGCTACTGAACATTCCCTTGTTTGTCTCCGACATGAGCTTCGGCGCACTCTCGCAGGAGGCCAAGATATCGTTAGCGACTGGCGCGCAATTGGCGGGCACTGGCATCTGTTCGGGCGAGGGCGGAATGCTACCCGAAGAACAGGCCGCTAACTCCCGCTATTTTTACGAGCTAGCCAGCGCACAGTTCGGCTATAAAGAAGAACTATTGAGTCGCGTCCAAGCCTTTCACTTTAAGGGCGGACAAGGCGCCAAGACTGGCACCGGCGGACACCTTCCCGGTAGCAAGAATGTCGGCAAGATATCCCAGGTGCGCAATATTCCAGAAGGCGAACCCGCGATATCGCCCCCTACCTTCAAAGACCTGCATACGCCGCAAGACTTCAAACGTTTTGCCGACCGCGTGCGCGAGATTAGCGGCGGTATTCCTATTGGCTTCAAGCTTAGCGCCAACCATATCGAGAAAGACATCCAGTTTGCGCTCGACGCTAGCGCCGACTACATCATTCTAGATGGACGAGGTGGAGCCACCGGCGCCGCCCCTGCCATGTTCCGTGATCACATCAGCGTGCCCACCATACCTGCGCTCGCCAGAGCCAGACGCTATCTCGATGCACAGGGTGCTAGCGGCCGCGTTACACTCATAATCACCGGCGGATTGCGCGTGCCCATCGATTTCGTCAAGGCCTTAGCCTTGGGTGCCGATGGCGTCGCAATCTCCAATAGTGCGATGCAGGCGATCGGCTGTGTAGCGGCGCGCATTTGCAATACCAATAACTGCCCTGCAGGGATTGCCACGCAGAAAGCCGACCTACGACAAAGACTCAACGTCGAGAAGTCGGCGCGGCAATTACACAATTTCTTCAGCGCGTCTGTCGAGTTGATGCAGGTCATGGCGCGCGCATGTGGCCACGACAGCCTCCATAAATTCAACAAAAACGATCTCGCCACTTGGCATCGCGAAATGGCGCTGCTCTCTGGCGTGCATTACTCGGGATTAGAGAATCCTTTCCATGTTCCCAGATAATCGTTCAACGATACTCGGAGCAGCATGACAATCGCACTAGCTCTCGCCACGGCCTTCATTGTCCTCGTCACCTTGCTGCCTATGTCGCGCCACCCACATTGGCTAGTGCGGGGGCTAGACTTTCCGCGCCTACAGTTCGCCTTCATCGCCGTCGTACTGCTGCTACTACAGTGGAGCCTACTGGACCTGAGCGAGAGTAGTAGCTGGCTATACATCGTAGCAACCATGGCTAGTCTCGCATGGCAATTGTGGTGGATTCTGCCCTATACGAGACTCTGGCGCACAGAGGTAGCAGCGGCAGCGACTCAAGACCACCCCAATGAGATCAGCATCATGACTGCGAATGTGTTAACCACGAATCGCAATGCCGATGCCTTACTTAAACTGGTGCGGACCCATAGCCCAGATATCCTAGTGACTCTGGAGTCCGACCAATGGTGGCAGGAGCATCTCGATGCATTAAGTCAAAGGATGCCTTACAGCATTAAGTGCCCTCTCGACAATCTCTATGGCATGCACGTTTACTCTCAACTAGCACTGACCGACAGCGAGATCTCTTATCTAGTGGAAGACGATGTTCCCTCTATGCACGCCTGCGTAGAGCTACGATCAGGCAGCAAGGTGCGCATGCATTTCCTACACCCCGCACCGCCAAGCCCTACTGAGAACGAGGAGTCTGCACAGCGCGATGCGGAGCTGATAGTAGTGGCCCGCAGCGTTGAGAAAAGCGATCAGCCGGTGATCGTGACAGGCGATCTGAACGATGTGGCTTGGTCTGCCACAACACGCTTATTCCGAAAGATTAGTGGGCTTCTAGACCCACGGGTGGGTCGTGGCATGTTCAACACATATCATGCCCAGCTGCCATTCTTGCGCTGGCCTCTGGATCATTTATTCCACAGTCAACATTTCTGCCTGCGCAAGATTGAACGACTACCACCGATCGGCTCAGATCATTATGCGTTATTTGCGGTTTTGAACTTTAATCCGGAAAGGGGCACGCTGGGAGAAGGCCTCGATGCCGAGAAAGAAGATCGGAAATGGGCTGAAACGATCACCCAGGCCCAAGATGTACACAGAAACGAGGTCCCAAAACCGGGAGAATAAGGGCCTGACTAGATGCCTAGCTCCGCACGCAATTTTTTCATGCGCGCCTGATTTTCCTGAGCAGAAAGTGGCTTAGGAATATGCTGGCTCAGCGCAGGCGGCGGTGGACTTACAAGCTCCTCGCCACGCATCACTCGCTGACAAAGCGCGTGATAATAGTATTGGAAAAGCGGATACACCTTATCCTCTGGCTCCGAGGCCAAGAAGAACCAGCCAGTAGATTTACCGGCGAAATAGACCGCCTCGTGGCTCCACTTCGCAGCACTCTTAGGCGAGGGCGCACGGCAGGCCTCGACATAGGCTTCCCGCGGGGAAGGCAGGCCGAACACACTCGCGCCATCTTCGCAGGCACGCACCACCACCGAAACGGTCGGTAAAAAATCATGGGTTTTCACCACATGACGTGCGGCCGCGACTATCTGCGCCGGGGCATAATTAGCGAGACAACTCAGCCAATACTTCTTAGCCAGCACAAGACGCTCTTCGTTGCTGTAGGCCTTGTAATATTGGTTGTGATAGGCAATCTCGAACTCCGCAAACAATTGATTGATCGCGTCGACTCGGTCCGGGCCGCTGTCGCCCTTAGGCTCGTGCTTAGTCTGCCCAGCTTCTGTCTGTGAATCTCTGGAAGGACGCGCCAAGGTCTTGCTTGCCCTTTCCAGTAAAGGATTTATCTTCTGCATGAATAACACTCATGTTTCGCGACTCTTCTAGTCGCCTTGCCCATTGGTATTTGATGAACTGTAGGTAGCGCGTGTTCCACGAGGCGTGCACCTGATTAGTATCGCGCCAATAGAGCACAAACTCACTGACCTTCTGCCGCGCAAACTCTTCGTCGATCTCGGCCATGTTCAGTATATCGAAGCATTCTGGCGCTGGCTGCCAGTCCTCGGCTATACGGCGAGGCTGCGTGTCGTGTTGAATCGAGGCTGAATACTTGCCCCACTGGCGACGAATATGCTCGATGAATCGAGTGTTCCACGCCCCATTACTCGCTCCGCGCTCACGCCAATATAGAACAAACTCAGGAATCGCGTCCTCGATGAATGTGCTGCTAATGCCGGCGTTCTCTAGGATGCTCAATGCGTCATCACTAGGCCACCACTGCGCCGACATCTCCGTGTCTAGCTCGCTCAAACCTCGTCGCGTCTGTTCTGAGCGCCACTCCCTTAAGACGTGTTTGTAGAACGCATTGCCCCATGAGAAGCGCGCCTGTTTGCGGTCTCGCCAGTACATCACGAAGCCAGACACCAACTGCTGCACGAACTCTTCGGGAATATTCTGCTGCTTGCACTGTTTAATCCAGTCTTGGCTCGGCTGCCAGTTGGCGGGAATAAAACTAGCACCTTGCGCGGGGGCGGCCATCTCTGCTGCCGCCTGCGGATTGACCCGCGGCCCTGTACTATGCCTATCAGAAGCACGGGAATCTGGCTCCTGCTCGCGCGGTTGATTTACAGCGAAATAATTGGTCTGTGCGTCGCTCGTGCTGGGGTCTAGCAGAATCAAGCCGAGATCTAATAGACTCTTCTGCACTCGCTTGATATCGATGAAGGCCCAGAAAGGCAATGCATCGCATAGGTCTTGTTGAGAGAGCTCTACCCAGCGCAGCCGGTCCTTCTCACGAATTGGACGATGCGCCATCAACTCGGTCAATACGTGCAGTAGCACCGCTTCCTCCAGCCCGATTGTAGCGGCTAGCGTTGGCGAAATTATGAGTGGACGTTCCGGTACGAGCGAGGACTGCATGCTAAACCTAGGTGGCACGAGGGGCCAACGTGATTATCTTAAATTCTGCGGCAATCCTAACACAGCCCCTCGGTGCAAACCCATGCGCATCTTTGTTCAATTGCTCAGTGCAGACAGGCTCAAAGTCATTGGGACACGCCCCTCACTTAGCGCAACCTCCTGTGCAGCGCCGTCTCGCTGAAGTCTCTGCGCTAACTGCGGCTCTATTCCCGCAAGGGTTTCTTCGATCGAATTGCTGCGCTCCTGCCCAAGCTTTGCAAGGTCCCCCGCACTTACAGGCTCTAGCTCGATTAGGGTGCGGCGCAGCGCTTCGCTGTAGGCCAATGTGTCCAATTGCCCCTGTGGTGAGCTGCTGTCTTGACTGTATTGCTGCTGCATCTCCACTAACATCGCCTGTGCCGCGACCAATTGTGCAGCATCTTGTGCATTAGCTAAATAGAGCCCCTCCAGTACCTGCATGCGCAGCGCGGAGGGAGACTGGAGCGCGTCCGGCTGGGCTGAGGCGACCTCCACGGCGGTGCTCAGGCGAGTATCGAATCTCTGCTCCTGCAACGCGGCACTGTCGGCAGCGCTGGCATAGACTCCGGTAAGCCCTAATTGCAACTGCGGCCTCTCGAGAAGTGCCGAGCCTAGCTTGGCTAACTTCTCACGCTCGGGCGGCAAGAGATCGGCGCGCCCTGGCGCGAACTCGATCAAACCGATATCGGCATCTTCCTCGCCCCCTACAAGATTGGCTAGGAAGCGAAAGGGAGAACTCACAATATTACTGATGATGTTGCCCAAGGCGCGGCTAACGACACTGCCGAAACTAAACTGTGGGTTATCTAGTTCTCCGGTGACCGGAACGTCGAGGTCGATGACACCATTGCGGTCCTTGAGTAACGCTATCGCCAGTCCCAGTGGAAGATCGAGCGCATCGGGGTGAGGCACGCGCTCGCCTAGCACAAGGTCACGCATGACCATCGAGTTGGCACCATTGAGCTGCCCCTCATTGATTCGATAGGAGAGATCCACATCCAAGTCGCCCTCAGCGATCCTGCGCCCGGCGAACTTGATGACATAGGGCGATAATGATGGAATATCGAGGTTGCGGAAGAACATGTCGATCTCCGTAAGCGAGGCATAATCCAACGGACGCAGGCGCCCATCGATACTGACTTGGCCGTATTCATCGACCTGTCCCTCAAGATCAACCCTCGCAGGCTCTAGAGACCGTGTGGAGAGCGCAGAGATACTGCCTCCCAACGCGTCCATATGCACCGCGAAAGGCAGCGGCAGGCTGCTATCACTGAAATCGGCGCTGGCATTCTCTATCACGATACTCTCCAGCATCGCGGCGATCATCTCTTCGCTCTGCGCAGGAGCGGCAGCCTCCACAGGGGCCTCTTGCGGCTCACTCTCGATAATTACTCGGCCGATGTTGGTCGAGCCATCCGCCTCGATCTCCACGCGAGCATAGGGCTCCCGCAGGCGCACTACGCCTACCTCAATATTATTGCGCTCCCCAACTGCAACAGTGGCGGAGTTGACCTCTAGGGCGCTAATGCCGAACAGCGCCTCGTTCTGAATGCGATCGATGATCGCTAGATCGTCTAGGCTCATAGCCCCACTAAAATCGCTCTGCTGCGCAGTTGCTTGTACGGTACCAGAGAGTGCGAAGCGGCCGCTCTCTAGGCCAATATTCGCGACGCTCGCGAGATAGGGTTGCAGCACCGGCAAACTGAACTCATCCAACGCAAACTCACCGTCGAACAGTAGGGATGGAAGCAGTGTTAGCGCACCTCCTGCGCGCAACGCGCCTCCCGATTGCAAACTGATATCCGTATCGATGTTAATGGGCGAGTTGGCGCGATTACTGATATTCGTAGCACGCGCGGCGAGATCGATCACAACTTCGACGCCTTGCGCCGGCACCTCATCCCGCGCCCTAATCTGCCAACGCTCCAGTACCAATTCACTGACCTCTATATCCCAAGGCTCACTTGGCGCTGCGCTCTGCTCGGGATCGCCGAGCACGTCATCACCGGGATCACCCTCTGGAATGAGTGAGAGAAAGTTAATGCTGCCGTCGGCAAACCGTGTTGGCAGAATGTCGAAGTCGTCTAGTTGAACTCTTGCCAACTGCACGCGCCGCTCTAAGAGATTAAATTCCCCACCACTGATTACAACACTAGGCAACAAGGCTAAGCGCGTGCGGTCCTCGAGCGTGACAATATCGAGATTGCGCAGGCTAGCCTGAAGATCGTGTACTTGAACATTAAAGCCCCCCTCTGGGGCCAAGCCTAATTCATAATTGAGCGTGGCATCGAACCAAGCTCTCTCTATGCCCACTGGTATCTGCGATTGAAAATAACGGTAAGCCATATGGGTAATGGGACCAAAAAGTTGCAACTCTCCTGCCGAGCTAAATGGCGTCAAAGACAAGTCGCCACGCCAGCGCAATTGCGAACCTTCACCCAATGCCAATGTAAAACTTTGGGCCGCCAAAGCTTCAGGTCTCGTGCTTAGATCTCGCAAGGAAAAATCGATCGACTCCACGAGTGTAATAAATGGGACTTCTGGCACCTCATCATTAACCCCAACACTAGCACCATTAACATTCAGCTGAGCGATCTCAAACATAAGCGCCTGCCCACCTTCATCTGCGCTCGTATCGGTTGACGCAGGAGGCGCGCTGGCAGCGAAACTCTCCGCGATGCTGGCGAGGTTAAGGCTGCCATCGGCATAGCGATGCACACCTATATACAGCCCCTCTAGCGTGAGCTCGCGCAATGAAACGACACCGCGCAAGAATTGCATTGCCTGTAGATTGACTGTTGCGGAATCGAGCGCGAGTACCCGCTCGCCACTCTGATCAAGAAAGTCGAGATCGGCCACCGATACTGAAAACGTGAATGGATTGAGGGCGACGCGCGCGACACTGGCATCGAGCCCGAGGCGTTCCTGGGCGAAGGGCGCAAGTTGCGCCTTCGCGAACATTGGCACGAGTACAAAACCTAGGAGCGCATAGACGGCCACAAGTCCCCCAAGCCACCAGAGAATGCGCTTGGAACGTTTGCGGACTGGTTCAGCGACCATGGGCGTGTCTCTCCTGTTTTTAGCGCGGCAGCATGCCATCCATGCGTGCCAGGCGTTCAATTAAATTCTCTACGCGAGTGCTATAGCCCCACTCGTTGTCATACCACGCGATGACTTTAACCATACGTTTTTGCATGACCTGGGTCAGCTCTGCATCGAAAATGCTCGAGTGCGAGTTGCCAATGATATCACTTGAGACAATTGGATCTGTGCAGTAGGACAAAATACCCCGCAGAGGGCCGTCTGCCGCAGCCTTCATCGCCGCATTGACCTGCGCAACCGTCACATCCATGTCTACCTCCACCGTGAGGTCTACGAGGCTCCCATCTGGCACTGGCACTCGCATCGCCACGCCATCCAAGAGCCCTTTTAGCTCGGGCAGAATGACTCCGATGGTGCGCGCCGCACCCGTGGAGGTCGGCACAATATTGGTAGCGGCATTGCGCGAGCGGCGCTTGTCGGCATGGGGAGCATCGATTAAGCGTTGGTCAGAGGTATACGCATGCACGGTGGTCAATAGACCATAGCGAATGCCGAAGGCATCGTGGAGAACTTTCGCTAGTGGCGCTGCGCAGTTCGTGGTGCAGCTGGCATTGCTGATGATACGAGTTTCCTTGGTCACCACTTGATCGTTGACCCCCATCACCAGTGTTGCATCCAAGGGCTCTTTAGTGGGCACTGTGACAATTACTCGCTTTGCGCCTGCCTCCAGATGCTTATTCAAGTCCGCAATTTTGCGAAACGCGCCACTCGCCTCGACCACATAGTCCACGCCTAGCTTTTTCCAGGGTAGTTTCGCTGGGTCGCGCTCACAGAGCACATCAAAAGGATCACCATCGATCTCCATGCGGTTACCAGACACCGATACCTCACCTGGATAGACACCATGATTGCTGTCGAAACGGAAAGCATAGGCCAATTGATCAGCACTGGACAGATCATTTACGGCGACTACATTGTAGTGACCACGCAGTTTCGCAATACGCATTACCGTGCGCCCTATTCGCCCAAAGCCATTGATCGCAATTCTTGGAATAGCCATTAATCCTCCTAGAAAACATTGATGGATTGAACTCAGTCTACACTGCCCAGAAATAAAAAAGGCCCGATTGCGTCAAGCAATCGGGCCTTTTAATCTAGCAAGCTAGCAGCTTAGTGGCCGCCCGCTCCTGAGCTAACAGGACCATGCAAGTTCATTGCAGTCAGCGTGCTACCAGTTTGCAGAATGATGTACTGCTCGCCTTTGTGGACGTAGGTCATCATGCCGTAGCGGCTGTTTGCCGGTACTTGTACTTTGCCGATTTGACGACCAGTCGCCTTATCAACTGCGAACAAGTGTGGCGTGCCATCGCTAGCTTGCGATGCATAGATCAGCATGTTCTTAGTCACTGTCATTGGAGCGTGTGCACCAGTACCAGTGTTGCCAATATCAATCCCTGCAAGTGCTGGGTTGTTCTTAATGCGATCAGGCGTCTCACCGACAGGGATCATCCATAAATGATCGCCAGTGTTCAGGTCGATAGCAGTGATACGGCTGTAAGGTGGCTTGAACAGAGACAGACCACTTGGACCACGTGGACCACCGCCGCCAGCGCCTACAGCGTACTGAGCAGTAGTAGTACCAGTAGTAGTAGTGCCACTGTCAGTCATATAACGTAGGTCAGCTTCTTCACCAGGAACGATCTGGCGAGTCGTACAGCCACTCAAAGAAGTCACATAAAGAATACCAGTCTCGGGATCACCTGCCGCTGGGCCGGAGATGTTGACACCACCGACATCACCTGGACACCACAGCGCACCGCGCTTGCCCATGTCGTTATCTCTATGCAGAGGAGGCGTGAACATTGGACCGTATTCCCACTCAGAGAGAATCTCCAGCGCCTGAGCACGAAGCTCTGGAGTGAAGTCGATCATATTCTCGTCATTCAAGCCTTGGCGATCAAAAGGAGCTGGCTTGGTTGGGAAAGGCTGAGTAGCAGACAGCATCTCACCGGGAACGTGTGATTGTGGCACTGGACGCTCTTCGATAGGCCACAGTGGCTCACCAGTTTCGCGGTTAAATGCATAAGTAAACGCTTGCTTGGTTACTTGCGCGATAGCGGGGATTTTCTGGCCGTCGTGCATAACGTCTAGCAATACTGGGGCCGTTGGCGTGTCGTAGTTCCAGATGTCATGGTGAACCATCTGGAAGTGCCACTTACGCTCACCTGTCTTAACGTCAAGCGCGATAAGGCTAGTGCCGAAGAGGTTGTCACCAGGACGGAAACCACCGTAGAAGTCGATTGTTGCGCCATTAGTAGGAATGTACACAAGACCAAGTTCTGGGTCGGCAGACATAGGTGCCCATGAAGACACGTCACCTGTGTATTGCCATGCATCGTTTTCCCAAGTGTCATGACCGAACTCGCCTGGCTGTGGGATCACATTGAATTTCCATAGGAATTCGCCAGTCTTAGAGTCATAGGCAAGGATGTCGCCTGGCACGTTCTCGATACGAGATTGGTTGTAACCCTGCTCTGCAGAGTTGCCCACCACGATCACGTCATTAACCACGATGGGTGGCGAAGAAGTGGTGATATAGCCAGTTTCTTTAGGGATACCGTAGAAAGGATCGTAATCGTGACCTAGATCGGCCAGCATGTCGACCACACCTGTTTCAGGGAAACCCTCAACTGGCACTTTCTTACCAAAGCCTTCCAGAGGCGCACCGGTCTTAGCGTCGAGTGCTACAAGGAAGAAGGCTGGCGTACTAATGTAAATAACGCCTTTGCCGTCTACTACATTGTAGGCAACGCCTTTACCGTAGTCAGCTCGCATTGAGTATTCGTAGCGGAAAGTGTTTGGCTCGCGGTAAGACCATACAGTCTCACCTGTCACTGGGTCGATCGCTACAACGTGACGACGAGGGCCAGCAACAGTGTACAGCAGACCATCGATGAAGCTAGGAGTTGCACGGCCGCTCTGAGCGTCGAAGCTCGCGCCATCCCAAACCCATGCTTCTTTCAATTCACCGAAGTTCGATTCAGTAATGTTTGTGGCAGGCGAATAGCGAGTGTGATCGAAGTCACCACCCAGATGTACCCACTCTACTTCTTCTTGGGCTTGCACAGAGGCAGTAGCCGTCAAGAGCAGACCTAGAGCCAAGGTCTTTGTTAGCGATCGCCAGCTATTCTTAGCTGGCTGTCGGGCTAAACCCGACTCAACACGCAACTTTGTCATTATCATTTCCTCGTTGAGTAATAGTTGTAGCTATACAGCTTGCGATTCAAAACCCAAATCCCCCGCGGGCGATTCGTTCGCAATGAAGACTTGCCGATCACGCAGACTCAGCAAACACTTTTTGGATAGTACCGAACATAAAAAAGAGGACGAAGAATACCCTAGCTGAATTATCAAGTCCATTAGGGGACATGCGCCCTACAGGTTGCTAAAGTCCACTTAACGAATGCAGACTCCTTCACACTTCCATACAAGCCAAGACCGGCAATCGGTCCAAGTTGATTCCTCGCGAAGCTAGGTTTTTCGGTCTACACGCAGAAATTTCACTAAATCACAGCTTGCTAAGGATTGTTACATTTCGAGCTTCGAGATTTGCCGCTCATATGGAGGGGGCGTTGCTCCAAACCATGTAGAACCACTGACTGTAGGAGCTCATGCCCTCGTAAGGGGGTGCCCTGCAAGCGAATGGGTGCGATTGAAGAAAATCTGTGGAGGAGTTTGACCGATCGCCTGCAGGGCACCCCCTTACGAGGGCATGGGCTCCTACAATCAGAGTGGTTTTCGAGACCGAATGGAATCCACCCCATGCAGGCGCATTTTCTCAACCTGAACAACCCCATAAAAAAAGGCCGAACCCGCGAGGGTTCGACCTTCTTTAGCACTCGTCAACGTGAGAGCGCGGATGCGGCTAGATCAATGTCCGCCTACTGCAGCCTTAGGACCATGCAAGTTCATTGCAGTCAGCGTGCTGCCAGTTTGCAGCACGATGTACTGCTCACCATGATGCACATAGCTCATCATGCCGTAGCGACTACCCGCAGAGACAGGGATCCGGGCTAACTCACGGCCCGTAGCCTTATCGATCGCGAACAGGTGTGGCGTGCCATCGCTAACATCGCCCGCATAGATCAACATGTTAGCTGTTACCAGCATCGGCGCTTGTGCACCAGTGCCGGTATTGCCGATATCCACCCCAGCCAATGCCGGATTGTTCTTAATGCGATCTGGCGTTTCACCAATCGGGATCATCCACAGGTGCTCACCGGTGTTCAGGTCGATTGCAGTAATGCGGCTATATGGAGGCTTCATCAAAGGCAGACCACTTGGAGCGCGTGGCGCGCCGCCACCAGCACCATTGGCATAGCGTGCAGGGGTTCTTCCCGTCGTAGTCGTGCCATTGTCCGTCATATAGCGTAGGTCGGCCTCATCTCCTGGTACCAGGATATTGGCGCTACAGGCGCTTTGCGACGTGAGATAGATGATGCCAGTCTCGGGATCGCCCGCAGCCGGCCCAGTGATATTGGAACCACCGCCATCGCCTGGACACCAGTACGAACCACGCTTACCGAGATCGTTGTCACGATGCAGCGGTGGGTTGTACAAGGGGCCAATCTGCCAATCGGCAAGAGTGGCTATCGCCTGCTGACGCAGCTCGGGAGTGAAGTCGATCATCGTATCGACACTCAGGCCTTGCAAATCGTAAGGCAGAGGCTTAGTAGGGAATGGCTGAGTAGCAGAGAGCTGCTCCCCTGGCACTACCGACTGAGGCACCGGGCGCTCTTCGATTGGCCACAACGGCTCACCCGTTTCGCGGTTAAATGCGAACAATAGAGTCTGCTTAGTGGGCTGTGCAACCGCCTTAATGATGCGGCCATTTTGCTGCACATCGAGCAACACAGGCGCAGTTGGAATGTCGTAGTTCCACACATCGTGGTGTACTAGCTGGAAGTGCCACTTGCGCTCACCGGTTGCGACGTCTATCGCAATCAAGCTCGTACCGAAGAGGCCATCGCCTGGGCTGAAGCCACCGTAGTAGTCGATCGTCGGTGGGTTAGTCGCAATATAAACTAGGCCCAATTCAGGGTCAGCGGACAATGGTGCCCATGGCGAGACATCGCCCGTATATTGCCATGCATCACTTTCCCAAGTGTCGTGACCGAACTCGCCTGGACGCGGAATCACGTTGAACTTCCACTTGAAGTCGCCCGTCTTAGCGTCATAGGCAAGAATATCGCCAGGAACGTTTTCAATACGAGACTGGTTATAACCCTGCTCTGCAGAGTTACCGACCACTACTACACCATTGACCACGATGGGTGGCGAGGAGGAGGTCAGATAGCCAACTTCTTTGTCGATACCATAGTAGGGATCGTAGGGATGGCCGAGGTCTTCGAGCATATCTACAACACCGGTCTGTGCGAAGCCGTCAATTGGGACAGGCTTGCCGAAACCAGGAAGTGGCGCACCGGTGTCCGCATCGAGTGCGGTCAGGAAGAAAGCTGGGCTAATTATGTAGATAACACCTTTGCCATCGACTTCGGCATAGGCAACGCCCTTACCGTAATCCTTACGCATGGAGTATTCCCAGCGGAAGGTGTTCGGCTCGCGGTACGACCACAGAGTCTCGCCCGTTTCTGGATCCATCGCGATCACGTGGCGACGTGGACCGGCGACGGTATAGAGCTTGCCATTGACATAGCTAGGCGTTGAGCGGCCGCTTTGAGCATCGAAGCTCGCGCCGTTCCAAACCCAAGCCTCTTGGAGCTCGCCGAAATTTTCAGGGGTGATGTTAGTTGCGGGGGTGTAACGCGTGTGGTGAGCGTTGCCACCGAGATGGGTCCACTCAACAGTATCTTGCGCTAAGGCGGGAGTTGCTACACTAACTAATAAGCCTAGCGGCAGTGCTCTCGTCAAAGTCTTTCTTAGTGAACGCCAGCGATTGCTCACCGACTGTCGGGCAGAGCCCGACTCAACAGTCTTTTTTCTCATTGTTATTTCCTCGTTGAGCAGATGTATCACTCAGCTAGACGATTAGTATTATTGTATCGCCGCCTGAGATCTGCCGTACCTTGCACAGCTAGTCGTCAGGCCCCTTCAGCACCACAAAATCGAGTCTTGAACCTCGCTGAAATGAGGCGTCGAGCATAACGCAGGGTAAGCCCTAAGTCCACAGCCTCCGGCGTTTGCAAGCAAGTTCGAAGTAAAAAACCCGACCGTTTCGCAACGACCGGGTTTTCTTTTTTAGCGCTTCTAAAGGAAACTGATAGGGGCCATTTAGTGGCCGCCAGCACTATTAGCTACCGGGCCGTGCAAAGACATCGCTGTTAATGTGCTACCAGTTTGCAGAACAATGTACTGCTCGCCCTGGTGCACATAGCTCATCATGCCATAGCGAGTTTGTGCCGGCACTGGCAAACGCGCCAACTCTCGCCCTGTCGCTTTATCGATGGCGAACAAGTGCGGCGTGCCATCACTCACTTCACCGGCATACAGCAGCATCGAGGGCGTTACCATCATCAATGCCTGCGCGCCTGTGCCGGTATTACCGATATCCACCCCTGCCAATGCAGGGTTATTCTTGATGCGATCAGGCGTCTCACCAATTGGGATCATCCACAGATGCTCTCCGCTGTTTAAATCGATAGCGGTAATGCGGCTATAAGGAGGTTTCATCAAAGGCAATCCACTAGGTGCGCGAGGCGCGCCCCCGCCAGCGCCATTGGCGTAACGTGCCGGAGTTATTCCAGTGGTTGTCGTGCCATTGTCTGTCATATAACGCAAGTCTGCCTCGTCGCCGGGCACAAGGGTGTGTGGCGCGCACGCACTCTGCGAGCTTACGTAGATGATGCCAGTCTCTGGATCTGCAGCAGCAGGGCCGGTGATGTTTGAACCGCCCGCATCGCTTGGACACCAGTAAACACCGCGCTTACCTAAAGCGTTGTCTCGATGCAGAGGTGGGTTATACATAGGGCCAATCTGCCAATCGGCAAGAGCGGCGATCGCCTGCTGCCGCAACTCTGGCGTGAAGTCGATCATTGTATCGACACTCAGGCCTTGCATATCGTATGGCAATGGTTTGCTAGGGAATGGTTGAGTCGCAGAAAGTTGCTCGCCCGGCACAACGGACTGTGGCACAGGACGCTCTTCGATTGGCCACAAAGGTTCACCCGTTTCGCGATTGAAAACGAACAACAGAGTTTGCTTAGTAGGCTGTGCCACTGCCTTGATAGTGCGACCATTTTGTTGCACGTCGAGCAACACTGGCGCAGTCGGAATGTCGTAGTTCCACACATCATGATGCACCAGTTGAAAGTGCCATTTACGCTCGCCAGTCGCGACATCTAATGCAATCAAGCTCGTGCCGAAAAGATTATCGCCAGGGCTGAAACCGCCGTAGTAGTCGATCGTCGGCGGATTGGTCGCGACATAGACTAGACCCAATTCCGGATCCGCCGATAGTGGCGCCCATGGGGAAACATCACCCGTATACTGCCATGCATCACTCTCCCAGGTATCGTGACCGAACTCACCAGGGCGCGGAATTACATTAAACTTCCACTTGAAGTCGCCGGTTTTGGCGTCATAAGCAAGAATATCGCCCGGCACGTTCTCTATTCGAGATTGGTTATAACCCTGCTCGGCAGAGTTACCCACTACCACGACGCCGTTGACGACTATGGGAGGAGACGAGGATGTCAGATAGCCAATTTCTTTATCGATGCCATAGTAAGGGTCAAAAGGATGCCCCAAGTCTGCGAGCAAATCGACCACACCAGTCTGCGCGAACCCGTCGATAGGCACTGGCTTACCAAAACCTTGCAGGGGTGCGCCAGTATCTGCGTCGAGTGCCGTGAGGAAGAATGCTGGACTAATAATGTAAATCACACCTTTGCCATCGACTTCGGCATAGGCAACGCCCTTACCGTAGTCCTTGCGCATAGAGTATTCCCAGCGGAAGGTATTCGGCTCGCGGTATGACCATAGCGTCTCGCCCGTCTCCGGGTCCATTGCAATAACATGGCGACGCGGTCCAGCAACGGTATACAGCTTGCCATTGACGTAGCTAGGGGTGGAACGGCCGCTCTGCGCATCGAAGCTAGAACCATTCCAAACCCAAGCTTCTTTAAGCTCGCCGAAATTATTGGGATTGATGTTGTTGGCCGGTGTATAGCGGGTGTGGTGAGCATCGCCACCGAGATGAGTCCACTCAATAGTGTCTTGAGCGAGGGCAGGAGCCGCCGTACCGACCAGCAGCCCTAGAGGCAGCGCTCTCGTTAAAATATTTCCAATCACACGCCAGCGACTATTCGCTGACTTTCGGGGCGTTCCTGATTCAACAATATTTCTTTCCATTATTGTTTACCTCGTTGAGCGGATCGATTACTCAGTAAAAACGATTAAATTTATTGTATTGACTCCTTACATTTACCAAAGCAAGCATAACTCTACAATCATCGGCGCCTATACGCATGCCCGAAACAAAAAAACCCGGCAGCTTCACAACAACCGGGTTTTTTCGTGTGCATGCCCACAAGGCATCATTTGGACCTACTTAGTGCCCGCCAGCCCCACTGGCAACAGGACCGTGCAAAGACATAGCTGTTAACTTACTGCCAGTTTGCAGAATGATGTACTGTTCGCCAGCATGAACATAGCTCATCATGCCATAGCGACTAGTCGCCGGAACGGTGACTTTGCCTAACTGCTGACCAGTGGATTTGTCCACCGCAAACAGTGTAGGCGTGCCATCGCTCGTCTCAGAGGCATAGACCAGCATCGAAGGCGTCACCATCATCGGTGCCATAGCGCCTGTACCGGTGTTGCCGATGTCTATCCCCGCTAGCGCAGGATTGTTCTTGATGCGATCAGGAGTCTCACCCACTGGGATCATCCACAGGTGCTCGCCAGTGTTCAGATCGATAGCGGTAATGCGGCTATACGGAGGCTTCCACAATGGCAGGCCTGTTGGATGACGCGGTGCTCCAGCGCCAGGACCATTGGCATACTGCGCAGGCGTAACACCAGTAGTAGTGGTGCCATTGTCCGTCATATAGCGCAGATCCGCCTCTTCGCCTGGCAGCAGCTGAACCGCACTGCAGGCCGACTGCGACGTAACGAACAGGATGCCGGTTTCGGGATCACCCGCAGCTGGGCCTGTAATATTGGAACCGCCGCCGCCACCTGGACACCAGTAAGCGCCACGCTTACCGAGATCGTTATCACGATGCAGAGGCGGGTTATACAAAGGCCCTATCTGCCAATCCGCTAGTGCCGCAATCGCTTGCTGGCGCAGCTCTGGAGTGAAGTCGATCAAGTCGTTTACCGTCAGGCCGTTCAGGTCATAGGCCACTGGCTTAGTAGGGAATGGCTGCGTAGGCGATGCATGCTCGCCAGGCACGTGAGATACGGGCACTGGACGCTCTTCGATCGGCCACAATGGCTCGCCAGTCTCACGATTGAACGCGAACAGCAATGTCTGCTTTGTCGCCTGGGCCACCGCAGGTATCTTCTGCCCATTGTGCATCACATCTAGGAGCACGGGCGCCGTAGGCACATCGTAGTTCCATATATCATGGTGCACTAACTGGAAGTGCCAACGACGCTCTCCAGTTTCGACGTCTAGCGCAATGAGGCTAGTGCCGAACAGATTGTCGCCAGGGCTGAAACCACCGTAATAGTCAACTGTAGGAGGATTCGTGGGGATATAAACTAGCCCCAACTCTGGGTCAGCCGAGAGCGGCGCCCAGGGAGAGACATCTCCTGTGAACTGCCATGCATCGTTCTCCCAGGTGTCGTGACCGAACTCACCCGGGCGAGGAATCACGTTAAATTTCCACTTAAATGCGCCAGTCTTAGCGTCATAGGCGAGGATATCGCCAGGAATATTTTCCATACGGGATTGGTTGTAGCCCTGCTCCGCAGAGTTACCGACTACCACCACTCCGTTGACCACGATGGGTGGCGAGGAGGACGTGACATAACCAACTTCCTTGGGAATGCCGAAATAGGGATCAAAATCGTGCCCAAGATCGCCCAGCAGATCGACCACACCAGTCTGCGGGAAGCCATCGATTGGCACGGGCTTTCCGAAGCCCTCAAGCGGCGCGCCGGTGTCGGCGTCTAGCGCTGTAAGGAAGAAGGCAGGGCTGATGATGTAGATCACGCCTTTACCGTCGACTTGCGCGTAAGCAACACCCTTACCGTAGTCCTTGCGCATGGAGTATTCCCAGCGAAAGGTATTGGGCTCGCGATAAGACCATAGCGTCTCACCGCTCACGGGATCCATAGCGATGACATGACGGCGTGGACCGGCCACTGTAAACAGCTTACCTTCGACGTAGCTAGGCGTAGAACGACCACTCTGCGCATCGAAACTAGCACCATCCCACACCCAAGCCTCTTTCAGCTCGCCGATGTTGCTAGGGGTAATATTATCTGCGGGGGTGTAGCGCGTGTGCTCAGGATTGCCACCAAGATGGGTCCATTCGACTTCATCTTGGGCAAAGGCTGTGCTTGCTACAGACACCAGAAGCCCTAAGGGCAACGCCTTGGTCAATACTCGACTAATTGAACGCCAACGACTGTGCGTCGACGACCGGGAAAATCCCGACACTTCATGCTCTTCTCTCATTGTTTTTTCCTCTCTGAGCAAATGAATAAACTGCGAACCTACGATTTGCCATTCGAACGCAAACCGACCATTCAGCCGCTTCGGTTTAACGCGAACGGTAAATGCTAATCATTTGGCAGGGCGCCGAAGCGCATAGGATACGAAAACACAGACAGGGTCAGACAATGCTACATAGGACTGAATCTGTATTTATTATTTTCGATTCCCGCCGCATCATCCTGTGCGGCTCGAGCCTTTCCCCCAAGCAAGACTAGCGCAGCGAAATTGGCAAGTCCAACAAAGATTTGCAGCGCTCCTAAGCCCCAGTTTACTCAGCTTCGGTAAGGGTCTCGATCAGGAAAGAAGCGTTATCGCCTAGTAGTGGCACGACCTCTTCGAACACGTCCTGCATGAGGGCTGAAAACTGCCAAGGAGTGTTGATAAGAAGCATACCGGATCCGTGCATCCCATATTCCTGAGCCTGCTCGGCGACGCGCAGCTCGATACTCATCACCGAGCTCAATTTCTCGCGTTGCAGCGCTGCCTTGAGCCAAGGGCTGCGGTCTCGATCGGAAGCGAGGATGGGATACCAGATAGCCATAATGCCGACGGGCCAACGGCGCATGACCTTCTTCGCCACATTGACCACACGCTGGTAGTCCTCTTTCTGCTCGAAGGAGGGATCGATTAATGCCAAACCACGCCGCGGCTCTGGTGGCGTCAAGGCGAGCAGGCCCTCAAAGGCGTCGCGTTGATGGATACTCACTCGCTCGTCGCGCCCTAGATAATATTGCAGCACCCCGAGCTCTTCGGGCTGCAAATCGAGCAGCTGCAGTCGGTCTTGAGTTCGGGCCGACCACAGCGCAAAGGCAGGGGAACCGGGATAGAAGCGAAGTTCGCCGTCTTCGTTAAATGACCTTACACAGGCCAGATAATCCTGCAGCAGCGCGTTCTTGAAGTCGTGTTTCCACAGACGGCTAATGCCACTTTCGTATTCTGCATTCATCAAGGCATTGCTGCTAAGCAGGTCGTACATGCCTGCGCCACTGTGGGAGTCGATATAGCTAAACGCTTTGTCCTTGGCGCACAGCTTTTTAAGCACACCTAATAAGACGATATGTTTCAACACATCGGCGTGATTCCCAGCGTGAAAACTGTGACGATAGCTCAGCATAGCCGCACCTTATGTTGGCCGCATTCTGAGGCTATTCGACAGGGTCGCAATAACATCATACGGTAGTAACTTGCGCCAGACCGTGGCGATTCGCAGAATGCGGATTCGGGGAAATAATAGAGCCTAGCACCATACCGATGAAACTGAGCAGCAGACCGAGCAACTGCGGCTCGAAAGGCAGGTCTGCGAAGAAGACTTCCAACACCAGCCAACTACCTAGCCCTAGAGCCATAGAGAGGGCCGCGCCTAGATTGCTCGCTCTGGACCAGAACAGGCCCGCCGTCAACGGCACAAACACACCGGCTAAGGTGATCCTATAGGCGTTCTCGACCATGCCATGGATACTTTCATTGGACAAAGTCGCATTGGCAACTACTAGCAAGGTGAAAATAAACACGGTAATTCGAGTAGCCTTCAGAAGCTCTGCATCACTCATATTCGGCCGAAAATTCTTCAACACGTTCTCGGTAAAAGTTACTGAAGGTGCCAACAGCGTGCTGGATGCGGTACTCATAATGACGGACAACAAGGCACCAAAGAACACAGCCTGCAACCAGAAAGGCATATGCGTGAGCACGAAAGTCGGCAATACGAGCTGGGAGTCTTGCTGCATCAATAAATCCGTCTGCGCCGGATCGATCATGCTAGCGCTGTAAGCAAGATAGAGCGGCACTGCCGCGAACAAGAAATAGGCGATGCCCCCGAAAGTAGTCGCCCACACCGCCACGCTCTCGTTCTTAGAAGTATTCACACGCTGGAAAACGTCTTGCTGCGGAATGGACCCAAGCGCCATAGTAAACAGCGCCGCCAACCAGCTGAGCATGTCGACCAAGTCCAAGGAAGGCAGCCACTCGAACTTGCCTTCCGCAGCGGCCTTGCTCAGTACCCCCGACATTCCTCCGGCCATATCGCTCGCGGTGCTGGTTACTAGAACTAGACCAATCACAATGATGACCATCTGCACACAGGTGGTCACCGCAACGGACCACATGCCCCCAAACAGGGTATAGGCGAGCACTACCGCAGACCCGATGAGCATCCCTTGCGTCATCGAAACACCACCCTCGGACAACACATTGAAGACTAGCCCGAGCGCAGTGACCTGTGCAGACACCCAGCCGAGATAGGATAGGACGATGCACGCGGAGAGCACTAACTCGGTATTCTTGTTGTATCGAATGTGGAAAAAGTCACCGAGCGTCATCAACTTCAGCCGATACAGAGGCAGTGCGAACACCAGGCCGAAGAGCACCAAACAGATTGCAGCGCCAAGGGGGTCTGAGATCAGGCCGCGAAAGCCTTCATCTAGGAAGGTAGCCGAGATTCCTAGAACGGTTTCGGCACCAAACCAAGTGGCGAAGACCATGGCCATTACCATTGGCATGGGCAGGCTACGCCCGGCAGTAATGTAATCACTCGCCGAATGCACCTTGCGGGCGGCGTAAAGACCAATGGCGATCGAAATGACGAGATAAAAAATGACGATAGCAAGCAGCATAATGTTTCCCAATGGATCTGAGGTTCGCGTAGGTTGACCGGCTATCGACCCACGCGGGGTCAGCAGTTTTGCCGCTCTTCGGCATAATATAGAAAAACACTCCACAAAAAAAAGCTTTTTTTAGGCTGTATCAACCTCGTTTAACCTACTGTTTAGATAGTGGAATTTCGCAATTTCCCGCCTAACTCCAGCGCGTGTCTGCGCGATTTTGACAACAATCTGTCAGCAACGCTGGCGAAGACCGGTCAAATGAGAGTATTGCCGGGCTGCACAAGCAACAATATTCGACCGATGCCGTGTTCCATATGCCTTTCTGTGCTAGTGTAGCCGCTCTTGACGAGGCGCTACCCATAGTCGCGTTTTGAGATCAAAGCTGAGTATTTTGTGGCCATAAATTTCTACAAGAAAATCAAACGCAACATTAGTGAAGACGGCCTACTAGTAGGCAGCTCTGGCTTCTTGGTCAACTCCATGGTTGGCAAGATCGACTTCACAAAACCCTTGCGCATTCTTGAAATAGGCAGCGGCAAAGGTCCCTTCACGCGCGAGATAATTCGGCGCATGTCCATCGACTCCACCCTCGATGTTTCCGAAATAAAGAGCGAATACAACCCGTGGATTGAGGGCATGATACAGGCCAATCCACTGAAAAAAGTGCAGCTTTTCAACGGCTGTGTCACAGAGCTTTTGACAAGACCAGAGCACTACGACGTAATCGTCTCGTCCCTACCCCTGAAGAACTTCTCGCGCATGAATGATCAAAACGCTTTCCTCTATCGCCTGATCGAAGGCTTTAAATTCGCCTTGAGCGACGGGGGCATCTATCTGCAATATCAATACTTCAGGAGTAATAAGGGCGATATAGAAGCGGTATTCGGCAAAGAGATGGATCACATCGATTTCGTGCCTTTGAATATTTTGCCCGCATTTGTCTACAGCATGACCAAGTGATTCTAAGACCGTGAATAAAGACAAATTCGAAACCGTCGGGTCCTTCGGCCTCTACCTATGGCTGGCCCTGATCGCTACTTGCCTCTGCCTCTATACAATGCGGCCCGACCTCTTCGAACCAGATAATATTCGCAGCTTCTTCTCGGACAACCTCTACAGCGGTCTTGCTGTGTATCTGGTCATTTGTACTCTGCGCGGCTTCACGCTAATCCCTTCAACGCCTTTCGTGCTGGCGGGCATACTCGTTTTTCCGCCACTGCCTCTATTTCTCGTCAATCAATTGGCAGTCTATAGCTCCTCTGCCGTACTCTATTACATGACCAGATCCATGCGCTTCGATAATTTTTTCTTCACCCATTATCCAGAGCAAGTCGAACGCTTGATCAATCTATTACGAAAGCGCGAGCTACCTGTAATCAGCCTATGGGGCTTTGCGCCCTTCATCCCCACCGACATGATTGTATGTATCTGCAGTGTGCTGCGTATCAGTGTTTGGAAAACTTTGATGGGCGTGTCCATCGGAGAGGGTATAATCTGCGCTATCTATATTTTCGGCGGCTCGGCTACCCTTGCTGCCCTCATGCAATATTTACAGATCTAAATCCATGAGCTCATCTCAGAAAAACGCGCAGCAAGCTAGCGCCCTGTCCTTATTTGTCACCTGCTCCAAGGGCCTCGAAGGCCTTCTCGAGAACGAACTACGCGAATGCGGGGCACAGCAAGTGCGCCAGAGCGTTGCGGGAGTCTATTGCACAGCGGACCTGCGCGTTGCTTATCGCTTGATCATGTTCTCGCGCTTATGTAATCGCGTAATTTTGCTGCTCGCCGAAGGCCCAGTGACGAACGCGGATGACCTATATGACAGCGCCAGCGTCGTGGATTGGAGCGATCACTTACTCCCCAGTCACACACTGTTAATCAGCGCTGCCGGCAGCACGGAGCAGCTAATCCACACCCAGTTCGTCGCGCAGCGCATAAAAGATGCGATTGTCGATCAGTTCCGCAACAAGGGCCTAGAGCGACCCAATGTGTCTCGCGACGCACCGGACTTGCTGATTCACGCGGTAATAAAAAAGGATCGCTTGAGCCTTGGTATCGACTTGGCTGGCGCAAGCCTCCACCGTCGCAACTACCGTCTGGAGCAGGGCGAAGCACCTCTGAAAGAGACGCTTGCTGCCGCATTGCTCATGCGCGCCGGCTGGCCACAACGCGAGAATCCAAAGCCCACACTCTACGATCCAATGTGTGGTTCCGGCACTCTATTGATTGAAGGCGCGCTGATGGCGCTCGATATTGCTCCGGGCCTAGTACGCGAGAGTGTCTTGACGCGCTGGCCTCATCATCAGGTGCAGATTTGGCAAGAAGTACAGCACGAGGCCGAGGCTCGCAAGGCTGCCGCGCAAGGCTGGCAAGGCATGACTATGGGCAGCGATTTAGACCCGCGCGCTATAGACAAGGCTCGCCGCAACGCACAGCGCGCAGGCGTGGAAGCCTTTGTACAACTGACCGAGGGCGGACTCGCACAGACACACTTGACCGAGCCCCCCAGCCTCGTTATCTGCAACCCACCCTACGCAGAACGCCTAGGCGAGCAGACCGAGGTCGAACTCCTCTACACGGAGCTCGGCAACTGGTTGCACGAAAATGCCTTGGGCGCCACCGCAGCCATCTTCACCGCCAAACCCGAGTGGGGCAAACTGCTCGGCATTCATAGCCACAAGCAGTACGCACTCTTCAATGGCGCTTTGCCGGCTAAGCTCCTGCTGATGCACGTTAATGAGGACAGCATCTACAGCAAACGCCAACAGGCAACACCTGCGCCCTATGCCGAGAGAGCATCTCGCATAGCTCAGCCTCAAATTGAGTTAGATAACGGCGCGCAGATGTTCGCGAATCGACTGCGCAAGAACCTGCGCAGTCTTGGCAAGTGGGCACGCACGCAAGGCCACGAATGCTACCGCCTCTACGATGCTGACATGCCCGAATACGCGTTCGCAATCGACTGCTATGGCACTCATATTCATATGCAGGAGTACAAAGCGCCCGCCACAATCAGCGAGGAGGATGCCGCCGAGCGCCGCCGCCAGGCCTATCAGGCCCTATGCGTGGTGATGCAAGATACTTTGCAGATCCCGCCGCAACAGATAAGCCTGAAAGTGCGCGAGAAACAAAAGGGTAGCGAGCAGTACCGCCCCACCCATAAGAAAGGCGAAGACTTCGAGGTGCAGGAAGGCCAGGCGCGTTTCATCGTGAATTTGGAGCGCTACTTAGACACCGGGCTATTTCTCGACCACCGCCCCATCCGCCAATGGATCTACCAACACAGCCGCAATTGCCGCTTCCTGAACCTGTATTGCTACACTGCCACTGCCAGCGTGCACGCAGCCTTAGGCGGGGCAGTGTCCACCACAAGCGTGGATTTATCGCGCACCTATTTGCAGTGGGCGCAGCGCAATTTTGAGCTCAACAATATCGACATGCGTGAGCATGCCTTGGTGCAGACCGACTGCCTGAGCTACCTGCAGGAAGCTCAGGAGGAGTTTGACCTAATCTTCCTAGACCCACCTACCTTCTCAAACTCCAAGAGCACCGAGAACGTGCTGGATATTCAGCGGGATCATCAGGAGCTCATCGGTCACTGCATGCGGGTGCTAGCACCTAACGGCCTGCTGATATTTTCCAATAATCACCGCCGCTTCTTGCTCGATGAGGCGGTCAGTGAGCATTACCTAGTCCAGGACTGCTCGCCGGCCAGTATCGATAAGGATTTTGCCCGCAACCCCAAGATTCATCGCACTTGGTTCATACGCCACCGCGAAGAAACTGCGTAATTATGCAATCGATGATTGCGTCGTGTGCTCAGGCTGTTTAATCTTGGGCAATGCGACGCGCTTTTCGAGCACTGCAAGGCCCCGCAAAAAACCGTTTACCCTAATAACAATAAGGGATATCCCAATGCGTATACGAACAATTTTGACCCAATCCAGTCTCGCCGTTTGCGGCCTGATGTTCTACCTCTCCAACAGCCCCGTTAGCATTGCTGCCGAAGCTGCGGAAACCCCCGGCCCAAACGACCGTGTAGTTCCTATCCTGCAAGAACCACGTCATCGCACCATGCATAAGGATGGCGACATTCGCCTGCTCGACGTGCAGATCAATCCGGGCGACATGACCTTATTCCATACCCATGATGCGGCGATCATGTACACGTTCATCAGCTCGGGCACTGGCCCGTCAGAGGGACGGATCTCCAGCAACACCGATTATGTGCAGGAGAATTTTACTCACCAAGTAGCCAACCAAGGCCCTGGACTGTTCCGCATCATCGCATTGACTAATTACGGCCCTGCTATGGGCTCATTGACGAGTGATCGACCAACAGGTCTCGCAGGTGAGCCAGAATTAGAGAATCTGTATTTCCGCTCTTACCGCGTCACGCTCGCCCCAGGCGAGACTTCGGCTCCGCAGACCCACAAGAACCCCAGCGTAGTAGTGCAGGTTTCCGAAGGTTTGACCCACGTCACTCGCACCGACGGCATAACTGCCGAGCTCACGGCGAATGGTGACTGGGCATGGCGTGAACCCAACGGCGCTTATCAGATTAAGAACATGGGCTCCGTGCCTGTAGAATTAGTCATCAACGAAGCCCGACGCGCGATGTAATCGTTGCGCTTTTCCTAAGTTGAGTCAGTTTGTGTTCGGCGGGCCCTGCGCCCGTCGGTTGTTCTGACGGAGATCCCATGCAAACATTTACCAAGACTGTGTTATTCACCGATGCGGACGGTCACGCGAAATTCCGCAACGAAGATGTTCCCCTAACCGAAGGCACCCCCGAAGTACGCCTGTCACGCGAATTCGCCGCACAAGAATTGCAATTACGCGAAAGCCCAGTTGGCTTTCGTAGCGAGATGCACTGCACCACCTCCCCGCAATGGCTATTCGTTCTAAGTGGCGCGATGGAGATTGGCTTGGCTGACGGGAGCACCCGTATTTTTAAGGCAGGCGAGCATTTTTATTCAGCGGACCTATTACCCGCGAAGACTGTTTTCGATCCAGCCATTCACGGACACTGGAGCCGCCAAGTCGGCGACGTGCCACTAGTCACTCTTTTCGTAAAGGATTAGTCGGCCACCTCTGGAGCTGCCAACTCGATGATGAGCTCGCGCTTGATGAGCTCGTGTAATGCTAGCCTTTCTTCCGGGCTGGCACTGGCATGTACAACATAGCCGGTGTCATGCCCAAATCCCGTGCGGGCCGGCAGCAGCTCCCCCACTTTTACCTTCAAGCGAAACTCGCGAACACCTTGCTCATCAAGCACTCGAGACTTCCCTCTCACCGCACTCACAACCCCGGCACCGGGATAGAGCACTTCAGAAGCTGCGAATTGACTAGCATGCTCAGGAAAGTTAAAAGCCTCTCCGAGCTCCATCGCTACGAAAGCGGCCCAAGGATTAAAGTCCCACGCATGGCTGATCGCATTCATGATATAGCCACCGGGTGGGCGTAGCGCAACCTCACCAAACAAGGGACCATTCTCGGTGAGGTAGACCTCTAGGTGGGTCATGCCCCAGACGATACCGAGCGCGGAGATCACTCGCTCGTTCATTGCGAGCAGCGTATCGCTTAGCGCCTTATCAAGAACTGCCGGTACAAAATTGCAGTATCCCTTGCTGTGATACGACGTGATATTTGCAAACTGAATAGCACCATTGTTGATAAAGGACTCAACACTTGCTTCTGGCGCGTTGATATAGCGCTCTAGGATGCAATCACCATGATCCCCTGGCAGGTAATCCTGTGGACGCTCCAATAACGTTAATCCCCTACCACCCGAGGATTTGCGGTATTTGCGCACCACGGGCGCCCCAAGCTCGGCGAACACCTGCTTAGGATCTTGGCTTGGAGAGTCTTCGAGAAAACGTGTCATGGGAATGCCGAAGCCGGCGAGGTGTTGCTTCATGTGGAGTTTGTCGCGACAACGCGTGCCCGTTGCGGCATTCGCAAGGCGTGCGCCGACTTGGCGACGAGCAACGGTTGCAGGGAGAACGGAGGCTTCAGTACCAGCGATCACATGGGTGAAGCGCTGACCTGGAAAAGACTTGCGGACCTGCTCTCGGTTTTTTTCTGCGGAGTTCCAAAAGGGAGCGATCACACTCTTCTGCCCGGCGCTGACGTTGAATACGTGTCGATTCTGCCAGATTGAGAAAGGAATGTGTCGCTCTCGCAACTCGTCTATGAGTCCACGGCGTGGTCCGATTACTAGTACACGATAGTCTTTCATCAATAACACAGCCAAGGATCTACGAGCTTAGGGTCAATCGACTCGGGACTCTTTCTTTACCTTCTTAGCGACTTTTTTCTCTTTCGAAGATAAGGCAGGTTTCTTCTTTACTTCTTTCTTGGCATTGCGCTCTTTGGACATGATGAATCACCTTAACATCAGGATTGGAGACCACGAAGGTGGCACCGGAGCGGATACTTTAACCCTTCCTTCTGAGGCTTTTCAATACATCATCAATGTCGTGAGAAGGAATATTTTCAAACGTCATTATTGCGGGCACAATATCCGACACGAGGCAAGCTGCTTCGTGTCGGAACTATGCAAATCGAGCCCTAAATACTAGCCCTTAATGCGCGACTTATACTCGCCAGTACGGGTATCGAGCTCGACAGAATCGCCGATCTCACAGAAAGCAGAAACACTCATCTCGTGTCCACTTTTTAGGCGCGCTGTCTTCATCACTTTGCCGGAGGTATCTCCGCGTGCAGAAGGCTCTGTGTATTCGATTTCTCGAACGATGGTGTTGGGCAGGTCGATGGAGATCACCTTGCCGTTGTAGAACACCGCCGCACAAATATCTTCCATGCCATCTTCGATGTAGTCGATCACGTTATCGAGATCATCTTTGGCGATCTCGATCTGCTCATAATCGGCATCTACGAAGACATACATAGGATCTGCAAAGTAAGAGTAGGTCACTTCTTTCTGCTCGAGAATGACCATTTCGAATTTGTCGTCGGCCTTATAGACAGTCTCGGTTGCGACGCCATTGAGTAGGTTCTTCAGCTTCATTTTACAAACGGCGGAGTTACGGCCGGATTTGTTAAACTCAGTCTTCTGCACCTTCCAAGGTGAACCGTCGATCATCATGACCTGTCCGGCACGGATTTCTTGCGCTGTTTTCATTGATAAAGTCTCGATTTCATGTTTTGTAAAACTTTCGTTTGGGCTTGGGTCTTCTGACCTTTAACAGGCGCCTTCCGTACCGTTTATCTCGACTCTATCGCGATAAAACTGCACTAGGTTAGCGGCTAGATCAGGCCTCTGGGCCAGTTTTTGCTGCCAGCTCCGAGCCTGTCTTTGCAGGGCCGGAAGTTGTGGCCGCAGATGATGCCATAGATCGCGACAATCTTCACCTTGATTCCAGCTGCCCCAAAAGCTGTGCAATGCGGCCTCCGGCTCACTTTCCTCGCTGTATAAGGAGAAGAAGGCTTCCATTTTGGGCAGATGGGCGTTCTGATGCTGCGGATACAGATGCCATAACATTGGCCTGCCTGCGAACTGCGCCCTCACAAAGGAATCCTCGCCTCGTACAATATTGAAGTCGCAAATACTCAGCAGCCGATCGTAGTCGTCTTGACTCGAGAAAGGCAGCACGACAAGTGTGAGTGAGCCACGCCCCAGTACGGTGCCAGGCGCTGGCTCCTCATCTAGCTCGAAGAAAGACTGTACGCTGCGCAGGCTGCGACCTTCGGGAACGAGACAGAGCGTACGCTCCTCCGCCTCTGCCAAAGCCGCCAAAAGACTACGCAAGGCAAGCCCTTCGTAGCAAAACAGGGACATCACGAGGCAACGCCGATCGTCGAGTAGCTCTTTAGACAGCGTAAAGGGCGCCAAGAAAGCGCTGCGGGCAAGGGGCAAGGCCGACTGCAAACTGGCATGCCTTTCCAGCAAGCCGGCTTCGCGCAGCACCCCCCCAGTACCCTCAACAAACCCAGGAAAGAAAAAGTATTTATTCAGCCCTATAGGTGCGCCAGCGGCATTAGGAACACTCTGCGGAGAAGGCAGAGCATGACACTCCTTCACCCAGTCTTCTGCGCTCAGGTACTCTAGATTCAGCCACAGCGCAGGTGTTGCGCTATTGGCCATGGCGCTGACGAGTATGGGGGGTAAAGAGCAGGCAAAGGCTTCGATGATGACGGCGGAGCCTGCGATACGCTCAAGCGACTGCGCACTGACTACCCAAGGCGAGTGCCAATGACGAAAGTGCACGCCTTGCACTACATGGCTATCTTGCGATGCGATGGATGGCTCCGACAGGAAGCGCGCAAGCGCAGCCCAGTCATCTACCCACAGCTCTACGGCGATGCCGTACTCTTGTCGCAGCTGCCGCGCAAGTCGCCAACACACACCGATATCGCCGTAATTATCGACGGCTGCGCAAAACAATATCCAAGGGGTTATTACGGCACTCGGAACTGGCTTGTTCTGCAAAGACACGGGGCGCTTCCAAGGGTTTTGACTGAGCCAGCAAGAATACAGCAGGCACCGCACAAACAAAATATGCATTTAGATTGTTGTTTTTGTTAGCGAATGCAAAGCCTACAAGCCTTGCGGACTCTGCTCCGCTATGGATTTTAAAGAGGAGTTGTTTTATCCTTCCGCTCCACTTGTCATGAGCAGACCTGGGACTATGAAACAAACCGCTATGAACGCCACTAAAAAAACCACCACTAAAAAAGCGGCAAAGTCCGTCAAGACCACTAAATCATCTCAGTACGTTTACAATTTCGGTCAGCAGACCGATGGTAACGCGACCATGCGCGAGCTATTGGGCGGCAAGGGTGCAAACCTTGCAGAGATGGCGGCGATTGGCTTGCCAGTTCCCCCTGGCTTTACCATCAGCACAGAGGTGTGTACCTATTTCTACGCACACGGCCGCAGCTATCCAAAGAGCTTAACTTCGGATGTGAAAACTGCAGTCGGGCTCATCGAGAAACAGATGAAGAAAGTGTTCGGCGGCAAGGACAACCCCTTGTTAGTGTCCGTGCGCTCCGGTGCCCGCGACTCTATGCCAGGCATGATGGATACCATTCTTAACCTCGGCCTCAACGATGTCACAGTTGAAGGCCTAGCAAAGATCTCCGGCAAGCCTAGCTTTGCGTGGGACTGCTACCGCCGCTTCATTCAGATGTATGGCGATGTGGTGATGGGCGTGCAAGCGGTTGACGAAGAGTCTGACGACCCATTTCACGAACTATTAGATGCATTGAAGAAGTCGCTGAACAAGAAACTAGACAGCGAATTAACCGCCGAAGACCTGCAGCTGTTGGTCGGGCAGTATAAAGAGCTTATTCGCAAGCGCACCGGCACAGCCTTTCCACAAGACGTGTACGAACAATTATGGGGTGCGACTGGCGCCGTGTTCGGGTCTTGGAGAAACGACCGCGCGATTCTATACCGCCAGCAATATGGCATCCCCGCAGAGTGGGGCACAGCCGTCAACATTCAGGCGATGGTATTCGGCAATGCTGGCGACGACTGCGCCACGGGCGTGGCGTTTACCCGCGACCCAGCCAATGGCGAGAAGCGCTTCTATGGCGAATATTTGATCAATGCCCAAGGCGAAGACGTAGTAGCGGGTGTGCGCACCCCTAAGGCGATCTCTGTCATGGAGAAGGAAATGCCTAAGAGTTTCGCAGCCCTTGAGAAAGTGCGCACGAAACTGGAAAGCCATTTCAAAGATATGCAGGACTTCGAGTTCACTATCGAAGGCGGTCGACTCTTTATGCTACAGACCCGCAACGGTAAGCGCACCGGCCTTGCGGCGATTCGTATCGCGGTAGAGATGGTGAAAGAGAAGCTAATGGATCAGCGCACCGCCTTGCTGAAGATACCAGCGGAATCTGTAGATACCCTGCTGGTCCCGATCTTCGATGCACGCTCGCAGAAAGAAGCCACAATGATAGGCAAAGGCCTACCGGCGGGCCCAGGGGCTGCGACCGGTCGCATCGCCTTCACCGCTGCAGCTGCAGAGATCGAGTCGCGCAAAGGCAATAAAGTAGTACTGTGCCGCACCGAGACCTCACCAGACGACTTGAAGGGCATGCTCTACTCATCAGGCATCCTCACTACTCGTGGCGGCGTGTCCTCCCATGCGGCACTCGTTGCCCGTCAGCTGGGCAAGGTCTGCGTCTGCGGCGCAGGCGATGTAACAATCAATTATGAGAAACGCACGCTAACCGCCGGCGGCGTCACGCTGTCCGAGGGCGATTACATATCGATCAATGGCACCACCGGTGCAATCTATAAAGGCATGATCGAGAGCGCGGACTCCGAAGTAAAACGCGTTCTCGAGGGCACCCTGAAGCCTGAGAAGAGCTATACATACGAGCTGTTTCAAACCGTCATGGAATGGTCAGACAAGTACCGCAAGCTACGCATACGCACCAACGCGGATACTCCAGCGATGGCCGAGACAGCTGTGGCTTATGGCGCAGAAGGTATCGGCCTATGTCGTACAGAGCATATGTTCTTCGAAGGCGATCGTATCGACTTCATGCGCCAGATGATTCTGGCGGTGGATCAGGTGCAACGCAAAGCCGCGCTCAAGAAGTTGCTACCGTTCCAGCGCAAAGACTTCGTTGGCTTGTTCAAGGCCATGGCCGGTCGCCCAGTCACGATTCGTTTGCTCGACCCGCCATTGCACGAGTTCCTGCCGCAAGACGACGCCGTGCGGCGCCAGCTAGCAGATAAACTTGGGCTGCCACTGGAGTTCGTGATCGAACGCATTAAAGCACTGCATGAAGAGAACCCAATGCTGGGTTGTCGTGGTTGTCGTTTAGGAATCCTCTATCCAGAAATCACAGAAATGCAGGTTCGCGCTGTGTTCGAGGCGGCGGCATCAGTGATGACAGCAAAGAAGTCGCCACTGAAGGTAAATCCGGAGATCATGATTCCATTGGTTGGCTTCAAGGCGGAGCTTGCAGACCAGTTGGCGATCGTGCACCGCGTTGCGAACGAGGTGATGGAGAAGAACCAGATCAAGATCGACTATATCGTCGGGACGATGATCGAGGTACCGCGTGCGGCTATTACTGCTGAGCAGATCGCTGAAGAGGCACAATTCTTCAGCTTCGGTACTAACGATCTGACGCAGACGACATTGGGTTTGAGCCGCGACGATATGGGCTTGTTCTACGATGAGTATCAGCGCAAGGAGATCTACAACAAGAACCCCTTTGCGAGCCTAGACCAAACCGGTGTTGGCAAGCTGATGGAGTTTGCGGTAGAGAATGGTCTCAAGTCACGCAAAGACTTGAAACTAGGCATTTGCGGTGAACACGCAGGCGATCCAGATTCGATCGACTTCTGCCACCGACTCGGCCTGCACTATGTAAGCTGTTCACCACCCCGTGTGCCGATAGCACGCTTGGCGGCGGCGCAGGCAGCCTTAAGAAACAAGTAAGCGAACACTTGCTTTGAAAAGCCCCAGCGATTATGCATCTCTGGGGCTTTTTTGTGGGCAGACCTGACTCGCTATCAGCAAAATGAAAGCACTGACTGTAGGAGCTCTTGCCCTCGTAAAGGGGGTGCCCTGCAAGCGAATTGGTGCGATTGATCCGGACCCTTGGAAAAACCATGCCTTCGCCTGCAGGCAGGCTCCTACAATCAGAAACATTTTCTAGCGAAGCTTGGCAAAACCTACTGAATGCAGAATTGATGCAAAATTGAGCGATTCTGAAATTGCGACAAACTATTACAATTACGGTATGGGCCGCTGATTGATATTAGTGGATACTTTCACTGCAGGATCGGAACGGCCGAGGGGCACTTCGCAACACCCGTTATTTACAGTAAATATCAAACAGTTAATAACGATTGAGCTTTCCGCAAGGCTGTAAAGCTGGCGTTAAGCTTGCCTGTCCTATCATCTATCCTATACACGCGGGGGGCCCGCTTGACCCGGCTAGGGCACGTGGTTACTCTTGCGCCAGCGGTGGTAAATGCGTAGCATCCTGCCGGTTGACTCCGTCTACTTGAATGGCGGATGTGCACGAATTACCGACATATTAGCGGGAGAATCCAAAAATGATCACAAGAAAAAGATTGATGTCTTCACTCATTGCAAGCGTTGGCGTCATGATCTGTGCCCCGGCTGCACTAAGCCAGTCTGGCACTGATGTATATGCAGGCGATTGGCCTGATTATAACGGCAATATGGCGGCTCAACGCTATTCCCCGCTCGATCAGATTAATGCTGAAAACGTAGGCACTATTCGTCAAGCTTGGAGCTTCTCAACAGAGAAGTTCGGGCCTTCACCAGAATTCAATAACACGTCTACCCCACTAGAAGTAGACGGCGTTCTCTACGCCACTATGGGCGCAACGCGTAACGTAGCAGCACTAGATGCTACTACGGGTCAATTACTATGGATGTGGCGCCCCGAAGAAGGCTCACGTTACGATGACGCGCCTCGCAAAGGTGCAGGCCGCGGCGTTGCATTCTATCGCGATGGCGACAATACCCGCATCATGACCATCACTCCGGGCTTCTTCCTTGTGGCACTCGATGCCAAAACAGGCATCCCTGACCCAAGCTTTGGCGACAATGGTCGCGTCGACCTCTTCGACGGTCTACGTAATGCATATGCCGATGGTTACGAAGATGTCGATATCGGCTCATCAATGCCTCCCTTCGTTATGAACGATGTAGTAGTTGTCGGCCCTGCTCACAAAGTAGGCATGCGTCCTCGCTCCATGACAAATGTTAAGGGCGATGTTCGAGCCTTTGATGCGCGCACAGGCGAAGTACTATGGACTTTCAAGACGATCCCAGAGCGCGGCGAATACGGCTCTGAGACTTGGTTAGATGACGGAATCGAATTTACCGGCAACGCTGGTGTTTGGGCTCCTATGTCAGGCGACCCAGAGCTGGGTCATGTATATCTACCAGTGGAATCTGCTACTGGCGACCGCTTTGGTGGCGACCGTCCAGGCGACAACCTATTTGCGAATAGCCTAGTTGCTGTGGACATCAAGACTGGTGAGCGTCAATGGCATCACCAACTGATTCACCACGACATCTGGGACTGGGATAACCCCTCAGCGCCTGTTCTAGCTGACCTGCCCAATGGCCGTAAGGTTGTTATGCAAGTGACAAAACAGAACTTTGTCTACACATACGACCGCGCAACTGGCGAGCCAGTTTGGCCAATTGACGAACTACCAGTACCTGCCGGTGATGTGCCTGGCGAATGGTACTCACCTACTCAGCCTTTCCCAAGCAAGCCACCGGCATTCGATCGCCAAGGCTTCACCGAGGCTGACTTGATCGATTTCACTCCAGAGTTGCGTGCCGCAGCCCTAGAGGCCATCAAACCTTTCCGTTTGAGCACTAACCTTTACACACCTCCTTCACTCGCCGAAGGCTCGCCCGATGGCACCGTTGGTGTATTGAGCCTGCCCTCTGCTACTGGTGGCGCAAACTGGGAAGGAAGTGCACTCGATCCAGAAACTGGACTGCTCTACGTACCATCCAGAACTGCGTTAGCTGTACTTTCTGTAGGCAAAGATGACGATTCAGATTTGGCCTTCAGCGCAGCATTCGGCGTACGCGTACCGCGTGTAAGCGGCCTCGAAATTGTAAAACCCCCATATGGTCGAGTGACTGCGATCGATATGAATGTTGGTGAACAAGTTTGGCAAACCGCTAACGCGGACACGCCAGACTCGATCACCAATAACCCTGCACTGCAAGGCGTGGATATTCCTCGCACAGGCGTAGCCACGCGCGCAGGCCTACTGCTAACCAAGACTCTCCTATTCGTAGGCGAAGGCGTTGGTGGTGGCAACAAGCTTTACGCTCAAGATAAAGCGACTGGTGAAATCGTTGCCCGCATCGAGCTGCCTAATACGCAGACTGGGCAGCCATTTACATACGAGCACGAAGGTAAGCAATACATCGCCATGTTTGTTAGTGGCGGCGGCAGACCAACTGAATTGGTCGCCTTCACATTACCTTAATCTGAAAACTAGGAGTAAGTATTACTATGCGAACTTTAGTAAAACGCGCGGTGTTTGCACCGCTTTTGTTGGTCGTTGGCGCACAGGCGCAAGCTGCAAATTGGGAAATCGACTCGGCTGAATCCCGCGTTGTTTTCAAATATTCCTATGAAGGCACTCCATACGAAGGCGAGTTCAAGAACGTTGCAGCCACCTTCGATATCGATCCGATGAATCCGGCATCATGTGACTTCTCGGTCACTATCCCAATCGCTGACATCAGCGTAGGCGATGCAGAGACTCTGGATTATTTGATGGATTTGGAAATGTTCGACGTAGACCAATTCCCAACGGCGACTTTCCACGCAGAGAAGTGCAGCATGTCTTCGATGAATCAGTTCTCATCGGAAGGAATGCTAACGATCCGCGATCAGACTCATCCAATGACATTCCCATTCACAATGGAAATGGAAATGTATGATGGTCAGCCGCGCTTTCATTTGACTAGCGAAGTGACTGTTCAGCGCCTAGATTACGGCGTAGGTCAGGGCTACTGGGCAAACACAGCAACGATTCCGAATGAAGTAGTCGTTGTAATCGACGTTTACGCCAATCAGAAGTAATAACGTAAGCACCACCGTAAATAGGGTATTTCAATGTTAAATAGTTTACTTTCAAAATGCCGCTGGGTAGCTCTAGGCCTAGTTTCTTCTGCCGTATTGGTTTCATGCGATAAGTTGTTGACGCCAGATTTCAACACCGACGTTGCAGAACTTCGGGGTGGTGCTTACACCTTGGACAAGGATCACGCGTCCTTGATATTCGAAATCAATCACCTTGGCTTCTCCACTTTCATCGGTGGTTTCGATGACTTCGAGGCGTCTTTGGATTTCGATCCAGAGAACGTTGCGAACTCGAGCCTAGAAGTGATCGTGAATATGGACAGCCTAGACGTGAACCTGCCAGAGTTCGAAGAAGAGCTTAAGGGCGACAACTGGTTCAACGTTGCGCAGTTCCCACAAGCCATCTTCCGCACTACTTCCTATGTGGGAGCTGGCGAGGGCGAGGGCGCGCACGTGTTCGTAGGCGATCTGACTATGCACGGCGTGACTGCTCCAGTAACTCTGAACGTTGTATTCAACGGCGGTGGCCGTAACTTCCTAACCAGAAGCTACACACTAGGCTTCGAAGCAAGCGCAGAGTTCAAGCGCTCTGATTTCGGTGTAGACCGATTCACCAACTTCGGTGTTGGCGATGACATCACACTCGCGATCAACGTGGAGTTCCAAGAGTCTTCAGAATAAGACTCCTGTAACAACATAGAACGCTCAAAGGGGCGGCGATGAGAGGATAACTCTCGCGCCGCCCCTTTTTTATTCCTGTAATTTTAAACTTTGCGATTATGCGAACTAGCACTTCGTAGGTCGCGCTGGTCGTCGGGTAGTGGTGTTCTGGAACCGCCAAAATGCGTACTTCCCTGTACAGGCTTGACGCCCGCGTCCGACCGCCATGGATGGCGGGCGTGTCGAAAATGCAGGAGCAATTTATCGGCCTGGCGGTCGACATTCCTGAACCCCACTACCCGACGCCCAGCGCTGACTTTGTGCGGACTGCTAGAAATTTACTTGGGCTAAATTTAGTAACAACTGACTCGCAGATAAACCTTGTGACGCGACAGGATCTAGAATTCAGCGCAACAAATAAAGAGAGAAATTACCGCCACGACGAAGCACCAAAGCACGTAGATCCTAGTCGCACCTACAAAGTCAGAGGGGCAATGTGGGGTGCTTCGATGCAGGACCATGAGCCGCCTAGCCGATGAATAGCTCCTGCATTCTCGGCACTCCCGCCATCCATGGCGGTCGGACGCGGCGACTGAGCCTACAAGGACGTATTCACGGCGTGTCCAGCAGCGAAGTACGCCGCAGTGCCACTCGTGCTACGGAGTGCTATGGAGTAGAAATCTTTACGCAGACATTCTTCAATCGTACCCATTCGCTTGCAAGGCAAGCTCTTACAGTCAGTGGGTTCTTTTCAGATTTTGCTGCATTTCTCTGCTTGCAGGCACAACCCTAATTTAAGGGTATACAACCGCATCGGCCACTAGGGCTTTCTGTAGCTGCAGCTCGTGCATGTGGCGGTATAGCCCGTCTTGGGCTAGTAGGGCCTGGTGCGGGCCTTGCTGCACTATTCGCCCCTGATGTAGGACCACTATCTGGTCCGCGTGGGTGATGGTGCTCAGGCGATGCGCTATAGCTAGGATCGTTGTGCTGCCACGCAGCTTGTTTAACGCTTTCGTGATTACCGCTTCTGTATGACTGTCTACGTTCGCAGTCGCCTCGTCCAGAATCAAGATACGCGGCTCTCTCGCCAACGTTCGCGCCAAAGACAGCAGCTGTCGCTGGCCAGTCGATAAATTGCCGCCACGCTCTCCTAAGAGCGTGTCATAGCCATCCGGCAGGCTCATCACGAACTCATGGAGCTGCGCCTGCTGTGCTGCCGCTATCATCTTCTCTTCCGGTATGGGTAGTCCTAGCGTGATATTGTCGCGCACCGAGCCCGCGCTGATGAATGGGTCCTGTAGCACTACTCCCATCTGCTCACGGAGATTATCTTGATCGATCTGGTCCAACGGCGTTCCATCGATCAAAATGCGCCCTTTCTGCGGCGTATAAAAGCGCAGTAGTAGGCTCATCAGCGTGCTCTTGCCGCTGCCCGTGTGCCCTACTATCGCGTAGAACTGCCCCGGCTCAACTGTGAAATCGATACCCTCGAGCACCGGGTGCTCCCCATCGTAGCTGAAGCCCAAATCCTCTACCTGTACCCGCCCAGCGCCGATCAGGCTCGCAGACGGCAGCTGTGATTCACTCGCCTCGTCCATGATGCCGAAGACGCGCTCTCCCGCCACCACCGCCTGCTGCAATAAGCTCAGACGCTGGGTCATCTCCACCACCGGCTGTGTAATGCGCGAGAGATAATTGATGAAGGCGTAGATAACCCCCACTTCAACCACACTCTCGAAAGACTGCGTGCCGAAATAGTAAAGCAGGCCTGCTAGCGTCAGCGTGCGTATCAGGTCCGGCAACGGACGCAGCATGAGGGCGTCCAAGCGCAAATTACTCATGCGCGCGTTGAATAGATCCTGACTGACATTGCCGAAGTCAGCATTAAAGCGTTTCTGCTGATTCAGCATCTGCACGATTCGCATACCCTGGATCGACTCGCTGAGGGTCGCATTGATACGGCTGAGCACGCTGCGCGCACGGTGGTAACGAGGCGCGCTCAGTCGTTGATAATAGAACATCACGATAATGACAGTCGGCAGAATAATACTGCACAGCAACATCAGGCGAACGTCCAAATAGGCCATGGCGATGAACACCGCGATTATCAGGGTAACGTTCTGCACGAATGTGGACATCACCTGCACGAACAGCTCTTTGATGGCCTCGGTGTCATTGGTGATCCGTGACACCAAAGCGCCTGTAGGCCGGTGATCGAAATAGGAGAGCGGCTTGCGCATCACCGCGGCGAAGACCTGCGAACGAATCGTACGCACGACATTGAAAGCCACCTCATTGAAGCGCATCGCATTCTGGTAACCCGCCCATGCCGACAAGGCATAGAAAATAACATAGGCGAGCGCTAGCCCACCCAGCTCCAACACCGGATAATGACCCTGCGTTACATAATCATCGAGGAATACCTTTACGAGCACAGGCCCTAGCACCTGACCCGCCGTGGCCAGCAAGAGCAGACCGCCGGCCTGTTTAAGCAGGCGCGGATAGGACAAGGCGTAACGCAGCAGTCGCCAAAGTGCCGATAGGTCTAAACCCTCGGAATGTTTATCGTCCAGATTCAACGGTTCGCTCCAATCTCTGATAATCCACCATCTGCGCATACCAGCCCTTATGGGCGAGTAGTTGCGAATGGGTGCCACGCTCCACTACCTCGCCATGATTGAGCACGACGATCTGCTGAGCATCTTCCACCGCAGAGAGGCGGTGACAAAGTACGATGCTTGTGCGCTGCGCGCGCACTTCGCGAAGATGTTTAAGAATGCTACGCTCCGTTCCCACATCTACCGCAGACAAGGCATCGTCAAGAATCAAAATTGGCGCATCCAATAGCAATGCACGCGCGATCGCAATACGCTGCTTCTGCCCACCCGAAAGCGTGATACCACGCTCGCCCACTAGTGTTTCGTAACCCTGCGGGAAGCGCATAATGTCTTGATCGATAGCGGCCAAATCGGCAACGGCGCGAATCTCCTCACGACTAGCATTGGGTTTACCGAGCGCTATGTTCTCTGCAATCGTTGCCGTGAACAAAAATGGGTCTTGTGGCACCATTGCGATCTGCGCGCGAAGAGTCTCTAGCGTCAAATCCTGAATCGAAACACCACCGATGCGTAGATCGCAATCTGGATGATCGAAGTAACGTAGTAGTAAATTAATTAGGCTCGTTTTTCCAGACCCGGTAGGACCAACAATACCGAGCGTATGTCCCGACTCCACATCGATCTGAATATTGTGCAGTACCGGCATAGCACTACCGAGGTGTGTGAAACTCTTGATACCGAAGTGAACGTCAGCCCCAGCTACCTCTGTCACAACGCCTGCGTCCTGCACAGGAGACTCTGTCTCAAGCAATTGCTGGATGCGCTCGTAGGCAGCCGAACCACGCTCCAAAATATTGAGTAGCCAGCCATAGGCAAACATTGGCCAGACCAGGAACCCTAAGTACATTGTGAAACTAGTGAGCTGGCCCAAGGTGATGCGTTCCTGCTCTACCTGCCACGCACCCATGCTGATACATAGCAGGAAGGAAGACCCCACTGTAATAAAGATCGCGGGATCGTAGAGCGAATCAGTTGCCGCTACGCGCATATTGGCCTCTGCAGTGCGATCGGCGATGTGCAGGAAGTTGTCATCCTCAACCTGCTCGCGGCCGAAGGCGCGTACCATGCGAATTCCCGAGACACTCTCTTGCACTCGATCGTTCAGATCCGAGAAGCGCTCCTGCGCATCCCTGAAACTGACGTGCAGGCGCTCGCCAAGAATCGTGAAATACCAAGCCATGAATGGGAAAGGCAGGAGTGCCACCAGGGTCAATTGCCAGTCGATAAAAAACATCATGATGGCGATCACTAGCACACCCGTAACCAAACCATCGATACCGGACAAGACGCCCTCGCCCGCCGTCATCTCTAGCGCGGAGATGTCATTAGTGGCCCGGGCCATGAGGTCTCCAGTTCTGTGCTGCGCGAAGAACTGCGGTGCCATCTTCGTCATATGGGCGTAGAGACGCTGCCGCATTGTCTCGGCCAACTGGAATGAGGAGTAAAACAGGAACACCCGCCAGAGATAGCGCATGACATACACGACGAAACCGATGGCCACGACGATGCCCACATAACGCATCAACAACTCGCGACTCAATGTGTTTGCGACTACTTGATCAATAAGCAGGCCGGTGATCCATGGCACCGTCATCTCTAGCACGTCGGTGCCCAACAGCATCAAGATCGCCGCCGTGTACCGGCGCCACTGCGCCTTGAAATACCACCCTAGTTTAAAAAACAGTTCCATCGTCGTTCCGCAACGGGCTTAGCCCTCGTCTTCCACCTAGAAAGCTGCGCAGTCTAGCAGGCTTTTTTAGCCATGGAGTGCGCCGGGTCACATTTGCTTTTTGTCTGTTAAATCAGGCTACTATCGTCGTGCAGCACAGCGTCATCGAAGAGGGCACTGGGTTGTCATAAAAGTATATTGAGGGTTTATGAAATTGCGCATTTACCTGTGGAATCTCTTTGTTACAATAGCGCACCTAATCGAATACCCACCCGCTAAGGCTTTGCCGCGGAGGAGACTAAACCGTCAATGAATACAGAAAACACTCGAGTGGAAGACTTTTACGCACCGGAAACTTTTAAGCGTATCAAAGAGTTAGCGGATACCAAAGAGACGCCCTTCGTTGTCATAGACATCGCAACGATCGAAACTGCGTTTGACACTCTAAAAGAGCTCTTCCCCTACGCGAGCGTGTATTACGCGGTAAAAGCGAATCCAGCACCCGAAGTACTCACCTGCCTGCGCGATCGCGGCTCGAATTTCGACGTGGCCTCCATCTACGAATTAGACAAACTGCTCTCCCTCGGCGTAGAGCCAGAGCGTTGCAGTTATGGCAACACCATCAAGAAGGCACGGGATATCCGTTACTTCTACGAGAAAGGTGTGCGCATGTATGCCACAGACTCCGAGGCCGACGTCCGCAATATCGCAAAAGCCGCACCAGGCTCACGCATATACGTGCGCATTCTCACAGAGGGTAGTGGCACGGCCGATTGGCCACTGTCGCGTAAGTTCGGCTGTCAGAGCGACATGGCCATGGACATCCTCGTATTGGCCCGTGACCTCGGCCTGGAACCCTATGGAGTATCCTTCCACGTTGGCTCGCAGCAGCGCGACATTGGCGCCTGGGATGCGGCGATCGGCAAGGTTAAGGTAATCTTCGAGCGCCTCAAGGAAGAAGACAACATCACCCTGAAAATGGTTAATCTAGGCGGCGGCTTCCCTGCTAATTACATCAATAAGGCCAACACTCTCGACGTCTATGCCGATGAAATTACACGCTTTATTGAAGAAGACTTCGGCGACGACTTCCCCGAGATCATTCTCGAACCAGGCCGCTCATTGATCTCCAACTCAGGAATCTTGGTTTCAGAGGTCGTACTGATCTCGCGTAAATCCCACACTTCTTTGCAGCGTTGGGTATTCACCGATGTCGGCAAATTCTCCGGCCTTATCGAGACGCTAGACGAGTGCATTAAGTACCCGATCTATGTCGAGAAACAGGGGGAGTTGGAAGAAGTGGTAATCGCTGGGCCTACTTGCGATAGCGCCGACATCATGTACGAACATTATAAATACGGCTTGCCACTGAACCTAGCTATCGGCGATCGGATGTATTGGATCTCTACCGGCGCCTATACCACTAGCTATAGCTCAATTGAGTTCAATGGCTTCCCACCGCTGAAGTCTTACTTCGTTTAAAACCAACGGGCCGAAGCCCGTTAGCGTCTAAACCCCACGGCTAAGCGAAGGCATTAAACCTTCGCGGCGCCCTGCGCGGCGAGCACATCCTCTTCGGACTGCTGCATCGATAATAACTTCGTAGTAACCACACCGCTGGTGATCGCCCCATTCACATTGAGTGCGGTGCGCGCCATGTCGATCAGTGGTTCGATGGAGATCAACAGTGCCACCACGGTCACAGGCAGGCCCATCGCAGGCAATACAATCAACGCCGCGAAGGTGGCGCCACCGCCAACCCCAGCCACACCGAAAGAGCTGATGGCGATGATAGCGACAAGGCTAACGATAAACATGAAGTCAGTGGGATCTACACCGACCGTCGGCGCTACCATCACTGCCAACATCGCAGGATAGATGCCCGCACAGCCATTCTGACCAATGGTCGCCCCGAACGTAGCGGCGAGATTCGCGATTGGAGAAGGCACTTTCAGCTCCTCGATCTGCGTCTTCACTGTCAGTGGGATAGTGGCGGCAGAACTGCGCGTTGCGAACGCGAAACTCAGAACCGGCCAGATCTTCTGGAAATAGCTGCGGATATTCATGCCACTGCCGATGATGAACAGCGCGTGCACGCCGAACATCAGTAAGATTGCGGTATAAGAAGTCAGCACGAAGCTAATCAGGTTCAGGATATCCTCGCCATCGGAGCTCGCTACAACATAAGTCATCAGCGCTAAGATGCCGTAAGGCGTAAGGCCCATGACCATGCGTACTAACTTCATGACTATAGCCTGCACCGCCGTCACGAATGACTTGATCGTCTCGCCTTGCGCTGGGTTGTCCTTGCCAACTAATAGGGCAGCAATACCGCTTAGGATCCCGAAGATCACTACCGAGATAATAGAGTTGTCACGCGCCTCGGTCAGGTCCGCGAAGATGTTCGTGGGAATAAACCCAGCAATGACATCGGGCAAACTCAGTCCGCTTACGCTGCCACGACGCACCTCCAACACATCGGCACGAGCAAGCTCGCGTGCTCCAGCCACCATGCCTTCTGCGCTCAGCCCTGTTAGCAAGGTCAGTCCAATACCGATCAAAGCAGCGATAGCCGTGGTTAGCACCAGCATGCCTACAATCGAGAAGCCGATCTTGCCAAGCGATGCAATGGCATCCATGCGCAATACCGAGGCGATCATGGTGATTAGAATCAGCGGCATGATGATCATACGCAGAAGGCGCACGTATGCATCACCGACCAAGTTAGTCCAGTTTAGTGTCTGGGCCATTACTGCGGAATCAACGCCATAGAGCAATTGCAGCGCAAAGCCAAAGGCTAGCCCCAGCACCATGCCGGTGAATACTTTGCGTGAGAGACTCTCGGTCTTCTTGCTGATGCTGTAGATCACATACAACAAACCGCAGAAGAAAATGAGATTGAGAATGGTATATAGGCTCATGAGGGGATGCTCGTCTTTTTAGTATTGCCGTGAAATTAAACTACCTTTGGCACACTTACAAGGACAAGATTCGGGCGAGCTTGTTACAAGATCAATCTGGTAAATTCGACATCATGATGGCGAGCGTGTCGGAGCGGAATTCGCGTCGATACAGTACGGCCACTATTAGCGTCGAGAGAATCATGAACACCCAGAAATTCACGAACCAACCCAACACCGCCATGCTGAAGTAATAAGTACGCAGCCCATTATTGAAATTGCCAGCAGCTTTAGATGACATGGTGGAGATACTGTCGATATTGCGCTCTAGAAACTCATCAGATGCGTTCTCATGACTCTCGGGCACGCCCCCTAGCATCACGGATACCTGGCCGAACTGACGTAAACCCCATGTGAACTTGAAGAAGGCGTAGACGAAGAGGCAGATCAATAAGAGCACTTTGAGCTCCCACGCGCCTCTGCTATTGGCGTCTGAGAAGGGAATATCCCGCAGCATCAGGATCACAGTTTCGGACGAGGTGCCGAGTACCGTCATCAAACCCGCTAGGATGAAAAGCGTAGTGGAGGCGAAGAAAGACACGCTGCGCTCGAGATTGGCAATGATATTGGTGTCGGCAATACGATTGTCGCGACGCATCGCCTTGCGAATCCATTGCTTACGAAAGCGGTGCATGGCATAAGCGAGGGTTGGCGTGTCAACGCTGCGTAAGTCGGTGTAGTAAAAATAGCCCCTAAAACACAGTAGGAACCACGCCACCGCAAGCAGATTGCCAATATTGTCTTTGAGAAATTCTACCGTCGCCATGCTCAGACTATTTCCTTATAAGCTTATTTCTTTATGTGATAACCGGTTCTGAATATCCACGACACTATCAATAAACATGCCGTCAGGAATACCAGAACCATCGCGAGAGACACGCCGACACTGACATCTGATATCTCATAGAAACTCCAACGGAAGCCACTGATCAAATATAGCACTGGATTAAACAAAGTTACGGTCTGCCAAAATGGCGAGAGCATACTCGCCGAATAGAAGCTGCCACCCAGGAACACAAGTGGTGTCACAATGAGTAGTGGTATCAGTTGTAGCTTCTCGAAATTATTCGCCCAGATACCGATAATGAACCCAAATAGACTGAAGGAAATACAAGTCAGTAGCAAGAACAGCGCCATCAAGAAGGGATGCGCGATCTGTAGTGGCACGAAGAAACCCGCAGTAGCCAGAATGATGGCCCCGAGGATAAGCGACTTCGTCGCTGCAGCACCTACGTAACCAAGCAGCGCCTCGAACATCGAGATCGGCGCAGACAACAACTCATAGATGGTGCCCGTGAACTTCGGAAAATAGATACCAAATGAGGCGTTGGAGATGCTATTGGTCAATAGCGATAACATGACCAAGCCTGGAACGATGAAAGCCCCGTAGCTGATGCCGTCCACCTGCTGAATGCGGCTGCCGATAGCGGCACCAAACACTACAAAATAGAGCGAGGTAGAGATAACAGGGCCGATGATGCTCTGCATAAGTGTGCGCCTAGTGCGCTCCATCTCGAATGCGTATATTGCCTTTACTCCCTGCCAGTTCATTACGCCTCCTCCACTAGTTTTACGAATATATCTTCCAAGGATCTCTGCGTGGTACGCATGTCCTTGAAGCGTATGCCGGCATCGCGCAGCTCTTCCATCAAGTTGGTGATGCCTGTGTGCTCGCCCTGAGTGTCATAGGTATAGGTGAGTGTTGCGCCGTCCTCGGAAACCTCTAGGCTGAGCGCCAACAGACTCTCCGGCAGGCTTGTCAGAGGCTCCACTAGGTCGAGGATCAATTGCTTCTTACCTAACTTGCGCATCAGCTCGTCTTTCTCTTCTACCAATAAGATCTCGCCTTTGGTGACGATACCGATGCGATCAGCGATCTCCTCGGCCTCTTCGATATAGTGAGTAGTCAAGATGATGGTCACGCCAGAGTCGCGCAGTTTGCGCACCAGCCCCCACATATCCTTGCGCAACTCTACATCTACACCAGCCGTCGGCTCATCGAGGAAGAGAACAGTCGGTTGATGGGCAAGGGCCTTGCCGATCAGCACGCGGCGCTTCATGCCACCGGATAGTTCGATGATCCTATTGTTCCGCTTATCCCACAAAGACAGGTCTTTGAGGACGCTCTCGATATAGGCAGGATCGGGTGTCTTGCCGAACAGACCACGGCTGAAGCTTAGAGCCGCGAACACTGTAGAGAAGGAATCGATAGTCAGTTCCTGTGGAACTAAACCGATCATGGAGCGCGTGGCGCGAAAGTCAGTGATGATATTATTGCCATCAACTAACACTTCGCCTTCGCTCGGATTTACGATGCCGCAGATCACAGAAATTAGCGTGGTCTTACCCGCTCCGTTGGGCCCGAGCAGGGCGATGATCTCGCCTTTTCGGATTTCGAGATTGATATCCTTGAGCGCTTTAAACCCGTCGTCATAGGTTTTCGATAAGTGACGAACTGACACAATAGACTGCACTTTTATACCTCTGCAACTGCTTCGATAGCCTCTGCCAATCTGGCGACGCCGATAATGGTCATGCCGTCGATACCGCCACGAGGCACGTTCGCCTTGGGCACGATGGCACGCTTGAATCCGTGTTTAGCCGCCTCGTACAGGCGCTCCTGACCGCTAGGAACGGGTCGAATCTCCCCCGCTAAGCCCACCTCGCCAAACACTACTAGATCTTGCGGCAAGGCCTTGTCTCTAAAACTCGAGACGATGGCGAGAAGGAGCGCAAGATCGGCGCTTGTCTCGGTGACCTTCACTCCGCCTACCACATTGACGAAGACGTCTTGATCGGCCATGTACAAGCCACCATGGCGGTGCAGAACTGCTAACAACATCGCCATGCGATTTTGATCGAGGCCAACCGCTAGCCTGCGGGGATTACCCAACTGGGTGCCATCTACGAGCGCCTGAATCTCGACCAATAGGGGCCGGGTGCCTTCCCATAGCACCATCACCACTGAACCGGCACTCTCGTCTTCGGTGCGGGCTAAGAAGATTGCAGAAGGGTTCTTCACTTCCTTTAAACCCTTCTCCGTCATCGCGAACACGCCGAGCTCGTTAACGGCGCCAAAGCGATTCTTCTGACCACGCAGGGTGCGATACTTATTATCACTGCTACCGTCGAGCATCAGGAAGCAATCGATCATATGCTCCAAGACTTTCGGTCCGGCCAAGTTACCGTCCTTAGTGACATGCCCTACTAGAAACAGGATAGTGTTAGTCTGTTTAGCATATTGGATAAGGTATGCAGCACACTCGCGCACTTGCGACACACTGCCCGGGGCCGAGGCGATGTCGGCACTGTGCATGACCTGAATAGAATCCACCACGAGCAATTGCGGCTGATGCTGCTGGGCCACCTGACAGATCTTTTCAACATTGGTCTCGGCCAACATCTTCAGATTCTTTTCCGGAAGACCGAGTCGTCGAGCACGCATGCCAACCTGTTGCAGAGATTCCTCCCCAGTGACATACAGCGCGCTGGTGCTCTGCGCAAGCAAACACATCACCTGTAGCAACAAGGTACTCTTGCCAGCCCCCGGACTACCCCCGATGAGAATCGCGGAACCCGGCACAAGGCCACCGCCCAATACTCGGTCTAGTTCAGCGATGGTACTGGAAAGCCGGGGCACTGCCTCGAGATCGATCTCGGAAAGGTCTTGCACGCCCGAGGTAGTGCCCGCGTAACCCTGTTTGCGAAAGTCAGGTTTTGCAGCAGGCGAGGCGGCGCTGCCAAGGCTAATTTTTGACAGCGTGTTCCATTCTTTACAGGAGGCACACTGCCCCTGCCACTGCCCATGTTCGGCACCGCATTCGGTGCACACATAGGCGTTCTTCACCTTCGCCATGCTGTTCCCTTACATTGTGTTGCTAAGCACTGCGTCACACGTAAATATAATGTATTCGACGCGTTACCTGACAGAATAGTTCATAGGCGATCGTATTGCAGCGCTGTGCGATCTCGTCGGCTGGTAATCCTTCTCCCCAGAGAATGACCTCGTCACCTACCCGCGCATCGGGGCAATCACTCAGGTCCACAATCGTCATATCCATTGATACACGGCCGCAGAGTGGAGCTCGTTGAGGCTCAGCCCCTTTCTTCGCACTGCATTTAATCAACACGGGCGTGCCTGCAGGCATGCGCCGCGGATAGCCATCACCATAACCAATCGATATGACACCAATGCGCTGCTCGCTTTCGCACACATAGCTTGCGCCATAACCGATGCTCTCTCCTGCCGCCACGGCCTTGATCGCGATCAGCCGAGCTCGCAGTGTCATGACTGGCGCTATATCTCTTTCAATCGCGTTCTCGCCGGCTATGGCAGTGCCGCCATACAGCATGATGCCGGGACGCAACCACTGAAAATGTGACTCCGGCCACTGCTGAATAGCAGAGGAGGCCGCGAAGCTAATCTCACGCTTGTCTGCCGCCACACCAGCATCTTCGAGAATTTTGTTTAACTGGGCGAGCTGGCGCTCTGTCATATCACTCTTTTTGTCATCGGCGCAGGCGAAATGCGACATGACGACCAGCTTGTGCACGTGCACGTGCCAGTTTAAGGCTTGCCACGCCTGCTTGAACTCAGAGGCCGAGAGGCCGAGCCTATGCATACCAGTATCGATTTTTAGCCAAATTGTCAGAGGCGTGCTTAGCGACCTAGCCTCGAAAAAAGCCTCCAAAAGCGCCAGCTGGAAAGGCGAATGTACTACCAGCGCAAAATTGTTCTCCACTGCCTGACGCAGGTGAACGGCATTGAATACGCCTTCTAGAAGTAAAATGGGGGTGCTGATGCCTGCCTGACGCAGCTCTAGCGCCTCGTCGATGCTAGCCACGCCGAAGCAGTCGTCATCGCGCAGCTGTCCGCGCAGGGTTTGCGCTACGGCGATGGCGCCGTGTCCGTACGCGTTGGCCTTCACGACGGCGACGATAGCCGCCTCTGGCTTGTAGGCGCGGGCCTTCGCAAAGTTCGCCAGTAAAGCCCCTAAGTCGATCGTGGCCCAGGCGCGAGAATCATTCGCGTTGGGTATAGCTTTCATCGTAATCCTGTCGCGCTAGGTTCTCGAAGCGAGTGAACTGTCCTACGAAGCCAAGTCGTACCGTGCCAATTGGACCATTACGCTGCTTACCAATGATGATCTCGGCTACGCCCTTGTCCGGCGTGTCCTCGTTATAAACCTCATCGCGATAGACGAAGGCGATGATATCCGCGTCTTGCTCGATCGCGCCCGATTCACGCAGGTCTGACATGACAGGCCGCTTATTAGGGCGCTGCTCTAGACCACGGTTGAGCTGAGAAAGGGCGATTACAGGGCATTGAAACTCGCGCGCCATAGTCTTGAGGGAGCGCGAGATCTCGGAGATCTCCCCCACGCGATTATCACCGAAGCCTTTGATCTGCATCAGTTGCAAATAGTCGACTACGATCATACCGATCTCGCCATGCTCACGCATTACCCGCCGAGCGCGCGAGCGCATCTCCATAGGACTAAGGCCAACGCTATCGTCGATCAGTAGCGGTTTGTCTTTGAGTTTGCTAACGGCAGCCGTGAGCTTAGGCCAGTCCTCGTCTTCCAATTGACCAGTGCGCAGGCGACGCTGATCGATCTTGCCGATGGAGCTGATCATCCTGAAGATCAGGCTCTCGGCAGGCATCTCTAGCGAGAACACTAACACTGGCTTATTGGCCAACATCAGCGCGTTCTCAGCTAAGTTCATCGCGAAAGAGGTCTTACCCATGGAGGGACGCCCGGCCACAATGATGAGGTCGGACTTTTGTAAACCCGAGGTCTTCTCGTCCAAGTCTTTAAAGCCCGTTGGCAAGCCGGTAAGCGCACCCTTGGACTTAAATAGCTCATCGACGCGGGTTACGGCCGCTTGGAGCAGAGGATTGATTGGCTGAGGGCCGCCATCTTTGGGGCGGTCGTCTGCGATCTGAAACACTTTCTGTTCGGCCACATCTAACACGTCGTCGGCACGCTGCCCTGCCGGATTGAAACCGCTATCGGCGATCTCGTAGGCCACGCGAATCAGTTTACGCAGCTTAGAGCGCTCAGCGATGATGTCTGCATAGGCCGAAATATTGGCTGAACCGCGTGCGTTACTGACTAGGTCACTCAGGTATTCGATGCCGCCGGCGCTATCTAGTTCGCCTAGGCTGTCGAGGGCTTCGACCAAGGTCACCACATCCAAAGGCTTATCGGCCTCGGTCTGGGTGAACATCACGCGGTAAATGAGCTGGTGCTCGTGGCGAAAAAAGTCCTCGTCGATGATTTTCTCAACAACAGTGTCCCAAACGGAATTATCCAACATCAAACCACCCAGCACGGCCTGTTCGGCTTCCACCGAATGCGGCGGCACCTTCAGCGATGCTAGCGAGCCAGCGTCGAGTGGCTTACGGTTTTTTTCAAACGGTTCGGACATTGGGAAGGTCGCTATATTGCAAAGCAGATTTAAATTTTTTCTTGATTTGGGTAGGAGCGCATGCCCTCGTAAGGGGGGGGCATGCGCTCCTACAGAATTCTCTAAATTTTTGGAGCCTTCAGGCTTAAAAGCAAAAAAAAGCGCCATCATCCCGAGGGATAACAGCGCTCCATTGTCACCTATTGTCCGCCCAGCAACAACCGCATATTGCGAATGCTGTGACCGAATTCAATAGTGAATTATGCTGGTACGATTGCCAGAGTAATGACTTCTTCTACTTCGTAGCCGAGGTCGATACTGATTTCGTACTCACCGACATCGCGCAGCGCGCCGTTTGGCAGTCGCACTTCAGCTTTGCTCAGCTCTTCGCCGGTTGCAGCAGTGATCGCTTCCGCGATGTCGCGAGTGCCGATAGAGCCGAACAGCTTGCCTTCTTCGCCAGCGTTAACCGCCATAGTAACGCGAAGACCTTTCAGCTTCTCTGCACGAACCTGTGCAACGGCAACTTTCTCATTGTGCGCTGCTAGTAGCTGTGCGCGACGAGTCTCGAAATTATCCAAGTTGGTCTTGGTGGCAGGGATCGCCTTACCAGTCGGGAACAGGAAGTTACGAGCGTAACCAGCCTTTACCGAAGCAGTATCGCCTACTGCGCCAAGCTTGCCCACTTTCTCCAATAGAATGACGTTCATCTTTGCTTCCTCATTAAAATCTGCGTGTATTCTTAAATTCGTTTAAGCGCTTAGCGCCTGCTTTGACTCGCTTTGCGTTTGCCTTAATCCATTGCGCCCTATTCGCGAGGGCGTACCCTCGACCGAAAGTCGTACCAGCTGTCTGCTAAAGCGGCGAGTGCCAGAAGCTGGAACATCACCGGGCTAATCAGGGCTGAGTAAAAAATCACCAACACCGCAGTGGGCAATTTCCTTCGGCCTACCAGGCCATGCACTAAGGCAACGCCTGCAACCAGCAGCGGCATCAAGAAGAACAGAGCGAGCTGCTGAAATACTGGCGGACCGTAATCTGCCAATATGAACATCAAAAACATTACTGCACTGGCCTTCCAACCAAGCCGCAGTTGGTGAAATTCCTCGCGGAAACCACCGGGATTGAACAAGCCTGCTTGCCAGCTGCGCGCCAACATCAGCAGCGCGATGGAGAAGAACACCACCATGGTGCCGAACACCATTAGTAACCACTGGTGTAGCTGCTCCGGCGCGGCAAATATCACCTGCCCCTGTAGCTCTGGATTATTCGCCAGTTGCTCCATTAGCTGGGTGACTTGCTCTTCCATCAGAGCAAGAAACGCTGGCTGCAAAGACAGGCCTAATTGCGCGCCGAAACCGACGCCAATAGAGGCAATTAGTGTTGCCTCCCAAGAGCCTGTGCTGCGCAGCACTAATGCCAGCACCGCAATCCCTAACATTAACAATAGGGGAATCATCTCCCCGAGGATCGCCCAACCTAGTGCCGGTAATAAAGCCCAAGCTAAAACGATCAAGGCCTCTGACTTGCCGTGACGCAGGGCTACTAGAGCAACTACCGGTGGGCTCAAGAAATTGACCACCGGTAAAAACCCGAGAAGTACTGCCGCCAGAATTGCCTGACGACGTCCTGACATCGCGAACTGGGCCAGCGCCCTCATACTTTTCTCCGCACTACTACGAACGCGGCGAGCCGCTTCGCATGATTCTTAACGGAATTAAGCAGTATGGCTGTCTGTATACGGAATCAGAGCCAAATGACGTGCACGCTTAACCGCAGTCGCCAATTGACGCTGGTAACGCGCCTTAGTACCAGTGATACGGCTTGGTACGATCTTGCCAGTTTCAGACACATACGCCTTCAGTGTTTCGATATCTTTGTAATCAATCTCAATGGTGCCTTCTGCGGTGAATTTGCAGAACTTGCGTCTACGGAAAAAACGAGACATGTTGGTTTCCTTTCAGTAAGTTTGGTGTGCTTTTCAGCTGCCCTTTGCCTTTTGCCGCGCATCGAGTGCGCGAAGGCTCAAAATCAATCCTTGGAATCGTCAGAATCCTGATCGTCGTCTTGATCGTCGCCGGAATCATCAGAATCATCTAAGTCTTCTACTTCGTCTTCGTCGCTCTCTGCGGCATCAGCTTCTGCTTTCGCTTCTGCATTAGCGGCATCACGAACAGCTGCATCTTCTTCAAGCTTACGCTTCTGCTCTGCACGCGCACGACGCTCACGGCTTTCGCGCTCGCCCTTCAGAATCAAAGACTCTTCAGTGACAGGACCGGACATCTTCATGACGAGGTTACGGATGATCGCATCGTTGTAGCGGAACAAAGTGGTGATTTCTTCCAACACTTCACTGCCACACTCAACATTCATAAGAATGTAATGCGCTTTGTGGATTTTGTTGATTGGGTAAGCTAGCTGGCGACGGCCCCAGTCTTCAAGACGGTGAACTGTGCCACCACTATCTTTTACCATCTGGGTGTAGCGCTCTACCATGCCCGGAGTTTGGTCGGACTGGTCTGGGTGTACCAAAAATACAACTTCATAATGTCTCATAGAGACTCCTTACGGGTTGAAGTCTTCTGTCGAACACCGGTTTGAGAGACCGTTGCGCAGGAAGACAAGGAGTTAAGGGGGTTTGCCTAAAGACAGCTCCCCGAAATTAAAGAGCGGGCATTCTAGAGAACCACTGCTCAACATGCAAACAGTTTTTGGGTGGGGGTTTGTAGCGTGGAGGGCCATATTCTTTGTAGATCTGTTTCAATTGCACCTAATCGCTTGCAGGGCAAGCTCCTACAGCCAGAGGTTTCTATCCAAACCGGGTCAGCGCCCTGAGTGTAGGAGCCTGCCCTGCAGGCGATTTGCCTAAATCTTCCACAGATTTGTATCAATCGTACCGATTCGCGGGCAAGCCCCCCATAGATAGGGCAAGCGCTCCTACCCCTTCGATTTGCGATAGCATAATCCTACGTTAGGGCTTACCTGTAAGCGATATGAGCTCCGAATCGAGCGATTGCCATTGTGCAGGCGATTAAGAAGTTCGGCGCTGCCTCACCGCCTCAAACAGGCACAGGCCTGTGGCGACCGAGACATTGAGGCTGCTGAGCTCGCCAGCCATGGGAATAGAGAGTAGATAGTCGCAGTTCTCACGCGTAAGGCGACGCAAGCCCTTGCCCTCAGAGCCCATTACAATTGCGATTGGCTGCTTGAAATCCATAGTATAGAGGCTGTCTTGGGCCTCGCCGGCCGCCCCCGCAATCCAGATACCGCGCTTTTTCAGCGACTCTAGAGTGCGACTGAGATTGGTGACAGCGGCGAAGGCTATCGTATCTGCCGCCCCGCAAGCCACCTTGCGAGCAGTCATATTCAGAGGCGCGGCGCGATCCTTGGGAACGATTACAGCATCCACTCCCGCCGCATCTGCTGTGCGCAGACACGCGCCAAGATTGTGGGGGTCGGTTACTTCGTCGAGGACTAATAGTAGTGGCGAATGGCTGAGGCCATCGAGCAAGGCATCGAGACCTCGCTCGTCGAGAATGCTGCCGCCAAGTTTACACAGAGCAACAACCCCCTGGTGAACAGCCCCAGCTCCCAAGTTACGCAGGCGTTTATCTAGATCCTTGCGGTCCTGGCCCTGCCAACTCACACCAGCAGCCGCAGCCAAGCTCTTCACTTCATTGATACGCTTGTCTTCGCGGTCCTGCTGAATCAGCAGCTCAAGCACATCCTCTGGATGCTGCTTGAGTAGCTCGCTCACGGTGTGAATGCCGTAGACCCATTCTTTCTGGCTCAATTCGAAATCCTTCGCTTATGCTTTCTTTGATCGGCCTATCTTCCGGCTAGAATGTTACCTTGACTGTAGGAGCCTGCCCTGCAGGCGAAGGCCAGACGTTTACACGGATCCGTGTCAATCTTACCCAATCGCCTGCAGGGCAGGCTCCTACAGTCAGCGATTTCGCCACTAAACCGAAATAATTTTCTTACTAGGGGCTCGGCGCTTACCTTTATTCTTAGGGGCAGGCTTGGCAGCCGCGGGCTTCGGCCCACCAGCTGGCTTTTTGGCTCGCGCTGGCTTCTTGTCAGCGGCAGATGCGCGGCCTTGTTCGCTTTGCTTCTTGCTGCCGCCGCCCTTCTTGCCAGGCTTGTCTTTAGCAGCGCGCTTAGCTGGACGGTTCGGTGGGTTACCGCCCTCAGGCACATTGCCCACGCTGTCGAGCATCGCTAGGTCGATCTTGCGATCATCCAGGTCAACACGCACCACTTTGACCCGCACCACGTCACCGAGGTGATAGACCATGCCATTGCGCTCGCCGCGCAGCTGGTGCCGCACGGGGTCGAACTGATAATAGTCATTCTTCAGGGCGGTGATATGCACTAAACCCTCTACATAGATGTCGCTCAGCTCCACAAACAAGCCAAACGCAGTGACACTGCTTACAGTGCCGGAGAACTCGTCGCCCACTCTGTCTTTAACATATTCGCACTTGAGCCAGTCCACCACATCGTAGCCCGCCGCATCGGCACGCCGCTCAGACATCGAACATGTCTCGCCAAAGCTCTGCATTTCTTTCAAGTCATAGGGGTAGATGGTCTTGCGCGCTAATGGCGCCACGCCCTGCACTTTCTTCACATGAGTCGTCTGCTTCGCACTTCTAATGAGGTAGCGCAGAGCACGATGCACCAATAAGTCCGGGTAGCGACGAATCGGGGAGGTGAAGTGGGTATAGGCCGCAAAGCCTAGGCCGAAATGGCCGAGGTTCTCTGGCTGATACACCGCTTGCAGCAAGGACCGGATCATTACCGTCTGAATCAGATGCGCATCGGGGCGATCGGCGATCTTGAGCAGCACGCGTTGATAGTCCTTGGGCTCCGGCTTCGCATTGCGCGTTAGCACAAGGCCGATCTCCTTCAGGAAGGCCTTCAGATTTTCCATCTTGTCCATATTGGGGCCGTCGTGTACGCGGTACAGAACTGGCAGAGAAGACTCCGCCAAGAACTTCGCCGTGCACACGTTCGCCGCTAACATGCACTCTTCGATCAAACGGTGAGCACTGTTGCGCAGTACCGGCACGATCGAACTAATCTTACGAGTCTCGCCGAACACGATTCGAGTCTCGGTGCTGATGAAATCTAGCGCGCCTGCCGCTTGGCGCAGCTTGGCGAGCTTGTGATACACCGTATACAGGGATTCCAAAGCAGGCAGCACCGCTGCGTACTTCAAACGCAAACGCTCCTTCGTCTTGGCCCGCATCGGGGTCTCTGGCTCTTCCAGGATGTCCGCCACTTCCGTATAGGTCATGCGCGCGTGGGAGTAGATAACTCCCTCGTAGAAACTGTAGTCCTGCACTCGGCCCTGTTTATCTAGCTGCATCTCGCAGACCATCACCAGACGGTCGACCTGCGGCTTCAGGGAGCACAAGCCATTGGACAAGGCCTCTGGCAGCATCGGGATCACGTGGCCCGGGAAGTACACTGAGTTACCGCGGGTCTGTGCCTCCACGTCCAGTGCCGATTCTACCGAAACGTAATGAGACACGTCCGCGATGGCCACGAATAGGGTACACGCGCCACCGGCCTCTTGCCGGCAATAAACCGCGTCATCGAAGTCTTTGGCATCCTCGCCATCGATAGTCACGAATGGCAGCTGACGCAGATCGATACGCTGCGCGGATTCCGACTCTGGCACTACTGTTGGGAACTGCTTGAGGCTCTCTAGCACCTCTTTCGGCCACTTATAGGGAATATTGTGGCTGCGTACCGCAACGTCGATCTCCATACCCGGCTTCATATGATCGCCCAGTATCTCGACTACCGTGCCGACGGCCTTGCGGCGCTGCGTAGGGTAGGAGGTTATCTCGGCGACGACGAACTGGCCGTCTTGCGCGCCGCGATTCTCTTTCTCAGGGATCATAATCTCGTGGCTATTCCGGCGATTGTCCGGCACCACGACACCAAAGCCCTGCTCCCAGTAATAACGCCCTACTACCTGCTTGCTGCGGCGCTCTAGCACCTCGAAGATCATGCCTTCTTTGCGGCCACGGCGATCGACGCCTGAGACCCGCGCGAGCACGATGTCACCATCAAAGACCTTCTGCATTTCGGAGTTAGGTAAAACGAGGTCCCCAGACCCATCGACAGGGATAAAGAAGCCGTAGCCATCTTTGACGCCCTGTACGCGCCCCTTAATGAGCTCCATGCGATTGACCAAGCCATACACGCCTCGGCGGTTGCTGATCAACTGTCCATCGCGGGCCATCGCAATTAAGCGGCGGCGCAAGGCTTCAGTTTGCTCATAGGAGGTAAGGCTCAAGTGCTCGCAGAGCGCCTGATAGGTCACCGGCTCGCCGGTTTGTTCCATGTATTCGAGGATGTATTCACGACTAGGGATCGGATTTTCGTAATTTTCCGCTTCCCGACTTGCGAAGGGGTCAATGATGTTTTCAGTGTCTTTAGATTTCTTAGCCATATCCTGCCAAATTGAGTGGGTTTCTGGCCACCAGTATACACATTGGGGCCTGCAATTACCCAAACTATTGAATGTGGACAATTGACAGGAGGATTGCGCGGCGATAAAGTGCGCGCTTCGAAATACCCCCCTCTTGCCCAGGTGGTGGAATTGGTAGACACGCTAGCTTCAGGTGCTAGTGCTCGAAAGGGCGTGGAGGTTCAAGTCCTCTTCTGGGCACCAATGATACAACCTATTGATTTAAAAGACTTTATTCTCCTTATTTTTGCCGTGATTTGACCTCTTTCTCACAAAGGGTTTCACAATTATGGCGAATTATCTATGGAAAAACCGACACGGGCAGTATTATTTCAGAGTCCGGATACCGGTTCGTTACAGCGCTGAATTTGGCGATCTAAAGGAACTGCGCAGCCCACTGAAAACAAGCGACAAAGTAATTGCGAAGCGTTTCGCAAGAGGACACATGTTCGCGCTCGATAAACTATTGAGTGAGCTTGATGAGATGCGTCGTAGAAAAAGCAAACAGCCAAGCCTATCCCTTAACTATGAATTAACGACTGAGACCGAAGAGCTACCATCCGGGGCGGTTAGAACGAGCACCAAATTGAGCATAAGCCCAGAGGAGTCCAAAGAACTTGGAATAGACTTCGTTAAGCAGCTAGTTGCATCTTTTCATGCCAGCGAAAATCCCCAGCATATTGACAATCTGTCAACCAAAAATTTACCGGCAACCAACTCGGAATCCCTTATAGCATTGAGCGATAAATATATTGCTTGCAACAATTGGCGCACCCCCATTACCGCCAAACAATACAAAGGGACGTTCTCGCTACTTTTAAACTACTTCGGCAACAGAAAGCTGAATCAAATCAAGAAGAGCGAAACAAGCGATTTTGTGGAAATTCTCAAGAAACTCCCTAGAAACTTGAATGGAGCCAAGTCCACATTCCAAAATACTCCCATTCGTCAGGTTGCTGCGGAGTACACAGGTCAAACTATCGCACCAAAAACAGTCCGTGATCACGTAGTTAGGATAAACGCTTTCTACCGTTGGGCAGCAAACAACTCTGACGAGCCAATAGAGAGCCCATTCAAAGGAATCAAACTAAAGCGAAATCTCGCGGAATCCGCCCGCGAGGCATTCGATCCAGAGTCTATTCATAAGATTTTCACTTGTTACTTGTATGGCAAGAATGAATGGCCGAAAAGAAAGTCCAAAGGTGAACCCTCGAAATACTGGATCTCTTTGATACTCGCATACACAGGTTGCAGACTTAATGAGGCGTGCCAACTTTATCTCGACGATGTATATCTAGACAGCGAAAACATTCTTACTTTCGACTTCAACTCTAAGAGGAGTGATCAAAGCATAAAGTCCGGTATATGGCGAAAAGTTCCGGCTCACCCTATTCTAAAAAAATCCGGATTGGAAGGTTATATAGAAAGCCTCCGTAGTGAAGGACATTCACGATTATTCCCCGAATTGACATTCTCCCAAAATGGGGAAGGTTATGCTCGCGCTATTGGAGAGTTCTGCAGAGAACTCTATAAATCAGTAGGCGCTATAGGAACACCTCACAACTTTAGACACACTGTCGTAAAGCAACTTAGACACTCCGGAGTTCCAAGGGAAATATTACGCTCTATAGTTGGCCATTACGACAATACTACTCTCGACACGACCGATCGTTATGGAGGTGGCGAACTCTATACCAGCAAACAGAAACTCGATGCAATCAAGAAGATAAGCTATGAGTTTGAGGACACCCTTACAACATTTGAACAATTCAGAAAACGGGCGCCAAAACGCAAACTTTGAATTCTCTGTGGGCCGCAAGTCGGCACCTATCATCAACCCCAACTGACTATTAACCTATGCGCAGCCCCAGCCTTGGCCATTTACATAAATTGAAAGCAAGAAAAGAATCATCACTCACTGAAACCACAGATATCCGCAAAGCCCCACGCATGCGAAAGCGCTACAAACCAAGCAATGCAAGGTTTGCAGCAATGTTGTACAGATCCCATACTGTTCTTATATTAAAGGGTATTAAGAATTCATACAGAAACCATGCAAAGAGTTTGGCTAGATACGAGAGTTTAAGAGATGAGACTAAAGTCCAATTAGCGGTAGAGGGAATACTGTCAGACAAAGGGTTAAAGGCGATTACCATAAACCTCAATCTAAGTCCCTCACTAGAGGTGAAGTTAAACACCAACAAAACCAGCTCACTTAACTATGTCAGAGATCAGGTAAGGAAGATCATTAAAAAAGCGATACCAGATACCCCACCATTGTTCCTTCTTGTATTAGAAAGGTCAGCTAGAGAGATAAACATTCCTGGAGGAAATGGCTCAAAGCCTCACTTTCACGGGATACTTGCCTTACCTCTAACAATGGCAACGGGCGAGATTATAGAAAGACTTCGCTTAGGCTTAGACAAAAGTCCTTTAACCAGCGGATATCGAGAACGATATGGTCATACGCGAGTACTGCTACAAACCACCTACGAACAGAACTTCGAGGACGGTGGAATAGTTTTAAAACCCATTAATTCGGGATGGGGCTCCTATATCACCAAACAACTACCTAGTGAAAGACACTATGTAATCAGCCAAGAATTGACTGCAAAAACCAAAGCATTCTTGAAAGAGATGGTTGAACATGATTGCAGCGTATCGTGTCGACCGCATTTTAAGTAAAGGTTACAAATTAGCTAGGCATCACTTCTCATCTAGCCGGCTTATGAGGTGCTCTGCTCTAATATGAGTATACCTATGAAGCATAGCTAGGCTTTGATGACCACTAATTGCGGCAACCTCTACCGTACTAAGACCCAGCTCAAACAATCTGCTAATACCCTCATGTCGCAAGTCATGAATCCTTAGATCGCTAATACCGGCTTTCTTGCAAGCAAGGGAGAAGCGCTGAGACATCGCTGTAGCGCTTATGCTGAACACCCTTCCATCTCCAGCGACTCTAGCGCCTAGCGTCTTCAACGCCTTCCTAGTAAGCGGTATAACTCGCGGAATACCCGACTTAGTAACCGGAAGTAATACCGTCCTAGAACCCAAATTTATATCTACACCTTTCACCTCAATTAATTCCGAGCGCCTTGTCGCACATTCTATTGCAAGCAATATAAAGTCACTTAACTCCGGATCAGTCTTTGCCGCCTCAAGTAGTCTACTTTCTTCATCACCACACAATCTCCTAGTACGACCATGCGGCATCTTTGGAAGTCGAATTCTAGGAACACCTTGTGGCAAGGGAATACCGAAATTACTAGTAGCTAACCGAAGAAGGCGAGCGAGCAAACTAAGCTCATGGACTACAGTAGCGGGATTAGCCCTAAGGAGTCTCTGGTCGCGAAATTGAGACAGAACAGCTACAGATAGCTGGCTAAGGCTAAAAGCTCCCAAAACGCTCCTCAAGCGCTTTAAACGCGACTGTTCAGCTCGATTCTCAGCTCCGCTTGCTACTTTCCGTTGAAGGTATAGATCAATGAGACTATCCAGCGTGATTCTCTCGGATGCGCGCGGGTCAACATAGGTGCCAAGCGTGACCTGCGACTCGATCACGCGGGACCAGTCAACCGCATCAGATTTCTTGATGAAAGACTTGGTAATGGGCTTGATTCCCTTAAGCCGTACCTGAGCCTGCCATTTGTCTCTTAACTTTCTAATAGTCGCCATATCGATACCCTCAATGAAACAGTTTGAGCACATCGTAGGACAAGAAAACAAACAAGTCGGGTACTTTCAGGGCTTAAAGTCGCGGGAGTGTGATCAGAGTGTGACCAACAACTTACAAACGTCTTGCAAACAACAGACAAACAAGATGCAACCTATTGATATATTTAGCATACCTTGCGACAAACAAGCGCCGTATGAATTGGTATGTATAACCAATTCATACCCATATGTGCCAAAGTTGTTATCTTTAGGTCTGCAAACAGCGCTCTTAACATGATGGTGCCATATACCGCGGCACATTGAGTATTTACCATCCTTATATTAACGGGGAAACAGAGCCCCCATAAAACCACGAAATTAGGACCTCTCGCAGGAGATCAATTTTGTCATCTTTAGACTCTATCCAATATTTATAAACTTGATGCTGCCATATTTAGCGGCAACGATTAAATGAATTTCCCTTATATTTCAGACCAATCTAGGCGCCTAATCTTGAGGTTTAAGGACTCAGGAAGTGTTTGGTGGGGTATTTTATATAAGTTTAGTGCTGTAACCGGTACAATCTCGCCAATTTTTATGCTCGATTATTTAATTAGATAGGTTAGTGATTCATGAAAAGCACAAACAAAGATACCAGTTTGGTAAAATCGAACACCAGCAAGCTTTCACTTGAAGACCAAATTTCAAAATTTCTAGTTTCTGGTGGCAAAATCGAACAAGTCGATAGGGGCGTAAGTGCGCCACGCGTGACAACAGGGAAAATAGACATAGTTATAACTCCGCCATCAGACATCTCAAGAGTTAAATTAAGAAAACCTTGACGCTTTAACACTTCTTATTACCGACATCCTTGCCGAAATTGTTTCCCTTGGAGTCTATTGACACGGCCGTCAATACTGTACAAAGATACATGCCTATTTTGACGACCATAGCATTCCTTTAAATTCACACTAAACTAAATTTAGTCTGTAATTACTATTGTCTTCCTCACAGTAGATTAGATTGGTAGCGGTGATAACGCATTTCAGAAAGCCAGAGAATAATCGGTGATATAGTGTATAAAATCAAAACGTTAGGGCTTTTTTCGGGTGGCGGAGGTTTGGACTTGGGGGTTCAGGCTGCGGGATTTTCGACACTCCTTTCGTCTGATATTGACGCCTATTCTTGTCAGACGCTTCTGAACAACCAAGGGAAAAAACCATATCTTTCCAAACACCCAGTACTTTGCGCGGACATTCGGTCTATTGATCACAAGATTATAAAGCGCCAAATTGGCAAAGCCGATATAGATTTCATTATTGGCGGCCCACCATGCCAGGCTTTCTCAGTCTTTGGTAAACGAAAAGGACTAGGAGATCCAAGAGGCAATCTAGTCTTCGAGTACTCTAGGATAATCAAAGAGTTATCCCCCGAAGCCTTTTTATTTGAAAACGTTGCAGGACTAAAGACTATTCATGGAGGTGTGCTCTACAAAGAATTATTAGAAGTACTTTCCTTAAACGGCAAATACTCAATTTCCGCGCATGAATACGATCTAGCAGATTACGGTGTCCCTCAATTTAGAAAACGGGTTTTCTTCGTTGGGACTAAATCTGGCAAACAACTACCAAAGCTCACACCCACACATGGTGCGGATTTATTGCCTTTCTCGACCGCAGGCGCTGCATTATCAAATCTCCCTACACCTATCACCGATTGGAAAGGTAATCCACACATCAACGGGCATGTTGGCAGGAAACATAGCGAAAGAATAATCGAAAGATATGAAAGTTTAGTTTTCGGAGAACGCGACCACAAGACTAGAATAAATAAGTTGAATCCGTCAAAACCAAGCTTCACCATTATTGTGGGCTCAGATGCTGGTGGGGGCAAAGGACACGTACACCCTATGGAGCCACGCGAAGTTACCCCCCGCGAAAGTGCGAGAATCCAAACGTTTCCGGACTGGTGGGAGTTTGCAGGCACTGGTCGACATGTAATTCGACAAGTAGGCAACGCTGTGCCACCATTGTTTGCCGCAATTATTGCAACTCAGATTCGACGAGAAATTTTTAACCAAAAAACGACTTCCAATATCAATAGTTTAGTTAAAAAACTTGACCTGAACTTCTTAATCGATGGTTATTAAAGATTTATTCAGCCACAAAATACATTCAAGCGGTGCCGATTGGCCTGAAAAGCTAATTGACATTGCGACGATATTCTCGGAGTTCGATGGCGAGATTTACAATAGAGACGCGATTGAGCGCCGGTTAACTGAGATTAGCCCAAGAGCAACATCAGTTCCTAGAGACCCATCAAAATTCCGAGATGAAATCAGCGCTTATCCAGCCTATCTCGGACTATATCGAATAGAATTGCATAACGGCGTATGGCGAATATTTCTGAGCCAATCAGCAAAATCTTTTCTTATATGTGAAGAACCTAATGTTCCCGCGTTCTTGTTGTTGCAACTCTCTTTGTTCCAATACCCCAACGGCATGGGCGCTGCATACCAATCCAATTCAAACACCGCTCGAATACAAGCAAATACAAGAATAAGGACTTTGGATTTTGTAAATAACGGAGTCCATATTTCACCGTTGAGATTGATCTGCCAAGGTCTTGTGGCGGATAGTACTATTAGGGAGGTATCAGCACTCGAAGGCACAATTACGCTGGACGAAATATTTGTTTTGGCTAACAACACATTAACGAATCAAACCGCTAATCCAGATTTAGCAAACGTCCTTGACGTTCTTTACAGATTTAGAGCCGGCGAGATTGAAGCAATTACTGGCTATGAAAGTAGATTCCACATCCTAAATCATACAAACTTCTTAGAGTCTAACCGAGCCGGAATCAAAGTTCGAAGTGCTTTAGGTGAGATTGATAAGAGAGAGCTACTGAAAAAGTTAAATACAATTTGTAATATTTCCACTCAATTTAATGAATATGATCATGTAACTGACAATGATCAGTTAGTCGATCAAATCAAGTTGTGTAGCTGGGGAAAATATTTCGACGGCGTTAGAACGCTGGACAGCGGTACAATTGAGCTTCTAACCGGCGAAAACCCATTAATATATACAGACCTACCAATCCCACAGAATGAACAGGCAGAGAATACCGCTGTTCTTAGAGCATCAAACATCTATGAACTAAAGCCTTTCAACACGCAGAACCCACTGCCTACAAGAAATGGAACACGCAGAGTAATTTACGCGGACCCAGAGCTAACCCGCATTAAAAGGCAAAGAGCTAACCTTACCCATAAAATTCTGATAGACAAACTGAGGTCATATTTGGAAGCTAGGGACGTAAATACATTCGAAAATGAACATATCGATTTATTTGCCAAGTTAAATGACGAAGATAAATTTCTCTTTGAAGTGAAAAGTATCAATGACGACAACTTACTTAGTCAAACTCGCAAGGGAATAAGTCAGCTTTATGAATACCGTTATCGATACCAAGATGAAGTCGGTTACGGAGTAAAACTATTTTTAGTCTTTCCAATGGAACCTTCATCCGTTACTTGGCTGCAGGAATATGTTTGTAGTGATCGAGAGATCGGTGTAATTTGGTTCACTGAAGATAATGAACTTCATTATTCTGAGTATTGTACAAACGCTATAACCCCTCTACTGCAACTTAACCAATAATAGTGCAGAACAAAAAGCCTGACCGCAACACAGCCCCCCGTACAGGCTAAGTTCGCCAATATCGATTTCATACACTTTGAGCTTTTAACGCATTTGGTAGACTTAATACGGATGATTAACTTCCTTACTATTATTGAGCACACTAAAGTAGAATGGCTTGCCCCAAGGGATTGGAGAACGCTAAACTGAATGCGTTTATTCATTTCACAATGGGTAGTCACAATGGCTCTCCACGGCATAAGAGTGAAATTTTAGTCCTTAAATATCAAATAGATAAGATTAGTCATAGAGGTTCAAGTCCTCTTCTGGGCACCATTACAAAGCTTCGTACCTTGCTAGATCGCCCAACACTCCTCCTAAGGCCCCTCACGAATACTGAACAAAACCCTAAGAGCGAGCACTCAATTTGAGTGATGGCATGAAATGGCTTCGTACTATTCCCGCAGATCAACTGCAAAAGTACCGTCCTCGTATAGAGCAATGACAACCCTAGCCATTAGTCTACTCGAACTCCGAAAACCAAGAATAGGATGATTCAGCTAATGCGCGCTAATGGAAAAAACTTTACTCTTCCACGTTAGATTTAGACCAATTTGAAGGTGTATCGCTATGAAAAAGTGTCTAGCATTTACTGCCGCGATGTTGCTTTTTTGCAACCCTGTACTGGGTCAATCCTATGACCTTTTGACTCGCGCGGAAACAGGAGATGTCAGTGCTCAAGTGATGCTAGGGGATATGTTTGCCGCAGGCGAAGGGGTGCCACAGGATTATGTTGAGGCAGCTTATTGGTACCGCCTAGCCGCGAAGCGGGGTATTGCCAAGGCACAACTATCCTTAGGTTTACTATATTCTCGAGGGCAGGGCGTTAAACAGAATATAGAGATAGCCTATCAATGGGCCTCCATAGCTGCTGCGCAAGGAGCGCAAGACGCTATAGAAGCCCGTGATTTAATCGGTGGGCAATTAGACGCCGAAACACGAGAGCGTGCTCAGCAGTTAGCCACGCGCTGTTCTGAATCTCAGTATAAGCAATGTGAACAGTGAGCATGGCTAGGGCGGACTAATCGAAGGCATCCCTAGCTTCCAGACCTCGGCATCTCCCCGCGAGATTCCCCATAGTATGGAAGTAGCCTCATCGCGATCCCAAGCAATGCCCTGGCCGTCGAAACCCTCGACGATGACAGTGGTCTCCCAGCGGAGCGTTTGACCAGCTTCGGGAATCGTCATCACATAGATTTCGGGGTGGTCGTGGCCGGTAAGATACAAATAGCCATCGCCTCCCCAACTACCTCCAGAATTACTCATCGGGCGAAGCCGCGGCAAAAGCTCCTCGGGCAAGTACCACTGCTCTAGAATGTTGAATTCATCATCCATCTTTACCACTAAGGTATTCTCGGTTTTCCCATAGGCCTGCAAACGCGGCGGGATAATACGATCATAGTTGCCGAAGCCGCCCCACCAATAACCATCGTGACGATCGAGCCATGTCATCGACCCGAGTGGCTCGGGAAAGGCGTGGCTGCGCAGGTGTTGCATGCTTCGGGTGTCCCATATCTCTATGGAGCTTGCCATGGGCCACTGCGGGAAATTGGAGTGCGCTGCATAGAGCAGCCCCTCATATACCATCGCGCTGTCCAGATGAATTATAGAGCCTGTCTTGTCAGACATGCCGTCCCAACTTTCTTGAAACTCCCCACTAACTTTGTCATAGCGTCCAATACGAAAATTATTGATTGCATAGAAGTGATCGGCATCGACAGCGACGGCTTGGAAAGCGTCCTCGGCGGGATATGCACCAAGCACTTGCGCATTTAGTGAAGAAGGAGGCGCCTGCTCAGAACACGCGAGTAGTGGGGCCAATAGGAGCATAAAAAAACTGTAGCGAATATTCACTTTGAACGCTCACTCTACAAAGTCGAATTAAACACTGTACCCGCAAGCAACTAAAAAGAACGGCACAGCGAACCGAGGCATATAAAGCGCCTACGCATAGCAGTCGCTCGATTGTATGATAGTATCCTATAGACCTAATAGCTGACTATGAGAGGCCAACGCTATTTCAGGAGTGTCGAGACTGATTTGACAATACAGATACATGATTTGGGCAATAGGGTCGGCGAGTCCGCCCAACAATTTGACATATCGATCAAAAATTTAAGCTTACATTGATTATTACGCCTCATTGCAGCCCCTCCCAAACCAAGCTTTAGAAGTCACAGTTTCAGCTTGACTAAGATTCAGTTTTAAAACTTAGACAGCCCTTCATTTCTCACTGCGGCCACACAAATCGCAGCGAGACAATATCGAGCATGCCCTAGCTATATCTTTTAATTGGAGAAATTTATGAAGATCGGAATTCTTTCAAGAAACGCGAAACTCTATTCTACAAGGAGATTAGTAGAGGCCGCCAAAGAGCGCGGACACGAGACAAAAGTGATAGACGTGTTGAGATGTTATATGAACATCACCTCCAGCAAGCCAGCGGTATATTACAAAAGCAAGGGTGTGAAAGAGATTCTAAAATTCGATGCGGTGATTCCCCGCATTGGCGCTTCCGTCACGGCCTATGGCACCGCCGTGCTCCGACAGTTTGAAGTAGGCAATGTCTATTCTGTCAATGAGTCAGTGGCTATCTCTAGGTCTCGAGACAAGCTACGAGCACATCAACTCTTAGCCAGAAAACATGTGGGCATGCCAGTCACTGGGTACGCCAATCGCGCAGACGCTACAGAGGATCTGATCGAGTTCGTTGGCGGCGCCCCTCTTATCGTAAAAGTACTGAGCAGCACTCAAGGCAAGGGCGTTTTGTTAGCCGCCACAGACAAAGCAGCAGAGAGCCTTATCAACGCGTTCCGCGATCTTGAGACAGATTTCTTGGTTCAGGAATTTATCAAAGACGCAGGGGGCGCAGATATTCGCTGCTTCGTAATCGGCGACAAAGTCATCGCCGCCATGCAAAGAACTGCGAAAGAGGGCGAGTTTCGCTCCAACCTCCATATGGGCGGCACGGCAAAAGTCATTAAACTTACCCCAGCGGAGCGCGCGCTAGCAGTAAAGGCGGCGAAAGTAATGGGCCTAGATTTGGCGGGTGTCGATATTGTACGTTCGGGACATGGCCCGCTGGTATTGGAAGTAAACTCTTCCCCTGGCCTTGAAGGCATTGAAACGGCCACTGGAAAAGACGTGGCAGGTGCTATTATCGATTACATCGAAAAAGACGTAAAAAACGGACCGAACAAAATTAGTGGAAAGGGCTAATGACAACAACGAGTAAACAAGAGTTGCTAGTGGGCGGAGTCTCCATTGCTCCGGGCAAGCGTAAACAGATCGAGATCCCAGTAGCCAAGTTATTCGATTACACAGAGATGACGATCCCTGTAGAGGTAATACGGGGCAAGGAAGACGGCCCAACACTGTTCGTCTCTGCCGCCATTCATGGCGATGAGATCAATGGCGTCGAAACCATAAAGCGGCTTCTTGCGCGCAAGAAAACCCTCGCGAGGATCAAGGGCACCTTAATCGCTGTGCCCATAGTGAATGTGTTTGGGTTTAATCGCAATATTCGCTATCTTCCCGATCGACGAGATCTTAATCGCTGTTTTCCTGGCTCTGACCTCGGGTCTTTGGCAGGACAGTTAGCGCATATCTTCATGAGCGAGGTCGTGACGAAATGCACCCATGGTATCGATCTGCACACCGCGGCAATTCATCGCAACAATCTACCGCAGATCCGCGCGTGCCTGAATGATTCAGAGACCGAGCGTTTAGCGATGGCCTTCGGCGTCCCGGTTGTGATCGACTCCAATATTCGCGACGGATCGCTGCGCCAGGCCGCTGCTGACAATGGCATCCCAATGTTGCTTTTCGAGGGTGGTGAGGCACTCCGCTATGACGAGAAGGTAATCAACTCCTCACTGCGCGGCATTCTTTCTGTCATGCAGGCAATCGGCATGATCGCAGGCAAAGGGGTTAGCCTATCCCAACAGAAAAAAGAAGCCTTCATTGCCAAGTCTAGCTATTGGGTACGCGCTCCCCATAGCGGTAGCCTGCGCGTTAGCAAACAGATTGGCGGTCGCGTGAAGAAAAACGAACTACTAGGCGTTCTCTCGGACCCGTTCGGGGGAGGCCGTGTCGAGGTCCGCGCGAGAAGCACCGGGATTATAATCGGCATCGTGACACTCCCATTGGTGAGCAGCGGCGATGCGCTGTTTCATATCGCCACCTTTGAAGACGCAAAAGAAGTAGGCGATCGCGTAGAAGAGTTCGATGGCTTTATCGAGAATTAAAACCCGCGTATGAACATTGCATTACTCGCTGAATCTACCCAGAGTGCTTCTATGAGCTTGAGATTTTCATAGTTCTCAGACCCGAACGTTTTTCCCGACAATAACGGTCTACGCTAGTTCTCTGATCAATCCATCTTTATGGGCAATATCGATACAGGGCATCACTACATCCGGCAACTCTAAAGCAATTAAATCAAAGGAGACTATGTAATGAAAACGACCGGCATCAGAAAACTCGCCAGCTATAGCGCCACGGGCGTCGCGCTGGCACTACATCTTTTTGCGTTCTCGGCTTACGCTCAAGAGAGCATAGAAGTTAGCAGCGCGGCTTTCGATCATGACACCGACATCCCAATCGCATTCTCGGCCTATGGCGACAACAAGTCTCCCGATATCAATTGGGGCAGCCTTCCTGAGGGCACCAAGCAAGTAGCGCTTATACTAGACGACCCGGTAGTCGCAATGCCCCAGCCTTTTGTACACTGGGTTGCTTATAATATTCCTGCCACCGCCACGGGCCTACCCGAAGGACTATCGACAGATGCAAAGGTGGTGGGCCATGCGCAGCTCAGTGGCATGATTAATGGAGTCAACGGCACAAGACGGACAGGATATTTTGGTCCGCGCCCTCCAGCAGATGGGAAGGTGCACAACTACAATTTCACCGTTTACGCATTAGACCTTGATACGATTCTTCCACAGGGTTTAAACAAGGAAGCACTGCTTAAGGCGATGGAAGGCAAGGTACTGGCCTCTGGGACTTTAACGGGGAATTACCAATACTTCGAACAGTAACAGCACGACGGGAGGGGGTATTCTGGACCACTATACTCAGAACCTCTCTCCCATTTCCTCCTCGCTCAACAATGCCACATGCTCCCCCATCCGAAATCCATAAATCACCGCATACGTCAGTACACTTTCCACATAGTTGCGGGTCTCGCCATAGGGGATAGTCTCGATCCAGACGTCGAATGGAACCGGGGTTTCTGCCGTGCGTTGCAGCCATTGTCTTACCCGATTAGGGCCAGCGTTATAAGCCGCCGCCGCAAGAATGCGATTGCCGTTGAAACTCCTAAGCAAACCCGAGAGGTAGCGAGAGCCTATAGCGATATTGGTTTCAGGAACTAGCAAGTCCTGATTGGAGATGCGCATACCCATGCCTGCGGCAGTTTCGCGACCGGTGGCGGGCATCAACTGCATCAAGCCCAACGCACCCGCGGACGAGCGCACGTCGTGCATGAAGGCGCTTTCTTGACGAGCAATGGCATAGATCAAGTATGGGGAAAGTTCCGTCTCTTCAGCCGTGCTGCGAATACTATCGGCGTAAGCGAGGGGGAAGCGTAGATCCAAATCGTCCCAATATTGAATGCGAATCATGGCCTGAATGCTGTTGCGGTGCCATCCCCAGCGCTCTGCGAGTTTGCCACTAGCCATCACTTGCGCGTCATCGAACTGGGCGCTGGCGTATTGCCACTCACTTCGCGCCGCGACTTCTTCGCCAAGCACATAGAGCTCACTTGCTCGCTCTATCGCAGGTATCTGCATAAGCGCATCAACTTGAGCAGGCTCTACGCTAACCGCTTGTGCGGCCATGTCGTAGTCAACTCCAAGCTGGGTAGCCGCAAGAAAGCCGAAGTAACTGCGTGTCTTCACCAAGCCACGTCGTAAAGATTCCGCCTCATCGAGTGCAGCGCGCCCACCCTTCTCCTGCAGGGCACGAGCCCGCCAATACCGCCAACGCTCTGAGTCTCGCGCGTCGGCAGGAAGCTGCGTCAGCCAGTATTCGAGGCGCGGCCAGTCCTGCTTCCTGAGCGCATCGCGCGCAATCCAAGTTACTAGAGATTCGCTGATTAAGTGCGGCCCTTGTCTTAGTAGATTCTCGGACTCCTCGACATTGCCCTGCACCTGCAAACGTTGTATGGCATAGCGCTGTATCGCATAGACCTCGTCAACTGGAATACTCAAAGGTGCCACATACTCATGCACGAGGTTAAGCGTAAGGCTAGGGTCGCTGATAGCCAGCTGCCGCAAACCATAGAGCACCGTCTCTTTAGTCTGCGGCGCTGCGTCGGAGAAGTCGTCTACCTGAAGTAACGCGCGCGGGTTGCGATCCACATCGAGGAAACGCTGGGCATAACGCGCTTCTTCGGCAGGCATTAGTTTCACGATATAGCGAGCGAGGGTGCTGTTGCCAGAATCAAGGGTTTTACGAAAGCGCTGCCAGGCGATATCCGGAGTCAATCCATCAGCATCAAGCCAGGCTTCAAACAGTGGATCGCAGTCATTGGGCTGTGAACGGGCGACATTCCAGAGAGGGGCAACCTCCGTTAAAGCACTGAGATCCCCCTCGTGTAATCTTGCCTCGAGCGCGTAGCAATTCAGTGTAGCGTTACTGTTGCTTGGATTGTAATAGCGCAACACGTCAGCCCAACGCTTCTCACGGGCTAACAGGTTCACCCAGGTACGCTCTAGGCGCTCTCCCAAATAGCTATTCGAGTACTCATTAAGAAAGGAATCGACGGGAGTGCTGTCGCCGCCAGCGAGCGCTAGGCCGGCCAGTTGCGGAGATAGTGCGGTGTAATCTAAATAGACACGCAGTGGATAGTCGCTAAGCTGCTGATAGAGATTTTGATACTCTTGCGTGCGCCCGGCTAACCAAGCCTCTTGAGCCGCAAGATAGAGCACGCGCTGGGCCTCACGGCCCGCTGGAGCGTCTTGGGATTGCACGGTGCACGCCAAAAGCAAACTGGCTATGACAGGCATTGAATTGATTATTCTTGTCAGGGTACTGCGCATAAAGGGCTCCGTGAACGACTCGATCATAGTAGCAGACCTGTAGTCGAACGGAATCCTCTCGCTCCAATGAAATTATGCGCAAGTGGCCAAATTAATTTTCCAAGACCACCATCTCAATGAGAGAGAACTGCTTTTTCCCAACGTAAATGCGACATCAGTCACACTCTCGTCTCTGCGCCAAATCATTTTTGATCTACCACTAACAAACCCTCCGTAGTCCTCCCATGCTTACGCACCTAACAGGCTTGTACGATTGCTTGACTATCTCGGTGCGTTGCTACTGATCAAAAAACTAGCGTTAGACAAGGAGATAATATGAAGAATTCCAAACTAATGAGAAATCGGATTGCAACTGGTGTACTTACCGCAATGGTACTGAGCACTGGCGCAATGAGTTTTGCCTCTAGCCACCGCGAAGCTCCAATGATCGCAGGCTTACCCAAGCTTGATGCAACCGATCTGTACATGTTCCGCAGCTACGAAGAAGGTCGCGAAGACTATGTGACGATTCTCGCAAACTACTTCCCACTACAAGCACCTTATGGTGGACCAAATTACTTCGACTTAGAAACTGCTGGTCTTTATGAGATCCACATCGACAATGATGGCGACTCAATAGAGGACATTACTTTCAGTTTCGACTTCGCGACTCTCCTAGCCGGCGTTACAGTGCCAGTTGGCGGAAAAAATATCGCTATTCCACTTATCAATGCAGGGGGTATCGGCCCCGATGCAATGGACACAAGCGCTGTCAATTCAAGACAAGAGTATTCGATCAACTACGTTAGCGGAGACCGTCGCACGGGCACTAGCCAAGCAATTGTGAACGCCAATACTCAGGCATCTAACTTCCGCAGGCCTGTTGACAATATCGGTACAAAATCCATTCCCGACTATAACGCTTACGCCAGCTCACATATCTATCCTATTAGCATTCCGGGTTGCACCGGTGCGGGCCGAGTATTTGTCGGTCAGCGCCAAGAAGGCTTTGCTGTCAACCTGGGCCAAGTGTTCGACCTCGTCAATCTCAATCCGCTAGGAGCTGAAGACGCTGTGAAGAATCCCATCGGAAACACCAATGTGACCACGCTAGCACTTGAGGTCCCAGTATCTTGTCTTACGGACTCCGATGCAGTGATTGGTGCATGGACAACGTCTAGCCTCGATATCGGTGGCTCGATGCAGCAAGTGTCCCGTCTCGGCTTCCCCCTTGTGAACGAAGTGATCATTGGCGTTCCGGATAAAGACAAGTTCAATGCCAGCGAACCAGTAGACGATGCACAGTTTGCAGACTATGTAGTAAACCCTACTCTCCCATTCCTACTTGAGCTACTGTTTGGCGATGCCGGAGCGGTTGCTCCAACAAACTTTCCTCGTGAAGACTTAGTCTTGGCAATAGGTGGTGTAACAGGCTTGAACGCCGCAGCGAATGTAGAGAACGGGATGTTTCCACGCAGCGAAATGCTACGCCTCAATACATCAATTGCCGCGAAGCCTGCCGCAATGCAGGAAAATATGGGCGTATTGGCGGGCGACACTTCGGGATTCCCGAATGGCCGTAGACCTGGCGATGACGTTGTCGACATTGCACTGCGCGTAATGATGGGCGCTTTGATCTCTGACGCGACCGTGGCTCCGAATAATACAGCGCCTTTCACTGACCAAACTACGGTCAAGGCAACTGACTTCGATGCCAGCTTCCCGTATCTAAAAACCCCAATCGCAGGCTCTACAGTACCGGAGTAACGTAACACTCTAGCGTTCTAGGTCGCCCTACGGGGCGACCATTTTGAATGATCATAATTCACTATTTAACTACAAGGATTCTCAGCACCATGTCGCAGCCACGACTCGTACATTTCCTTACGACGCTCTGTATTAGCATACTCAGCCCCGTGCTCAGCGCACAGCCTTTCGTGCCAGCCAGTGCTGGCTATGTGGTGGAGACTCTGCCCTCCGCAATCGTGTCGCTTTCGAAAGAATTAACCGAAAACCGTACAACAATTACTGACAGTCGCATCGACTCAACACATAGTGAAGTGCAGCTCGCCGAGATCGAGAAACAAGCGCTAGCTGCCTATCGCATCGCAGTCAACACACAAGAGCAGCGCGCCTATGGTCACACACTCGCCATACTAAAACGATGGCCGATACAGGAGGAGAAAACTGCAACGATTCATATTCTTTTGGCGTCTGTATTACAGCATGAGCATCAATTCAAAGAAGCTCTTTCACACCTTGATGCCGCACTTATCAAAGACTCCGCATACCCCCAAGCTTGGTTAATGCGCGCTCAGATCAATTTAGTAATCGCGGACTATAACTCGGCACGCGAGAACTGCAATGTGCTGAGCAGCTTGGTGCAGCCAGCCGTTAGCATCAATTGTATCGCGCAAGTTGAAGCGCTCACGGGAAATGCCCAATCGAGTTTAACCTTACTGGAAAATATGCTCAGTGAGAACCAGGATTTATCTCGACAAGATTATGCAGAACTATTCACAAGTGCCGCCAGTATCGCGCACCGTCTAGGAAAATCAGAAGATGCCATACGCTACTACAACACTGCATGGCAGATATCGCCAGACCAACCCTATGTATTGGTCCACTATGCACAACTGTTGCTAGAACAATCGCGCTTTGATGATGCGATCAGTTTGTTCGTATCACGTGATGAACGAGCATTGCCCGATGAGCAAAAAATACTCTATACCCGAGCACTTCTAATGAGCAAGGAGCCCGACAACATTACCCATGCGAACCGATTGAAAGAAAACTTAGAAGAAAGTTTCAAAGCGGCGTTTAAGCGCGAGGAAGCGTTACCAAACAAAGCCTATGCCCAATACGCACTCTATATAGACAAGAAGCCCCAAGAAGCACTCGTTGCCGCCCGTGCCAATTGGTCACTACAGAAAGAGCCTTCTGACACACTTCTGCTCGCTTTAGCCGCACAAGAGAATGACTCGCAAGCGGTACTTGCCGTATTAGCACGCTGGATAGATGCGCACCGCACTGAAGATGCTCGCCTTGATAATGTATTTGCAGAAAACGGGGTCGTACGATGAGATTTCGCACTTATCTCTTTGCCTTACTTATACTGCCGTTGCAATGCTTTGCTCACAGTCTCAGTGACAGTTATCTAGAACTACACTTTGACAATACTGCAGTGAGCGGTCATTGGCAGATAGCCGTGCGAGACCTAGAGCTCGCGATCGGCCTAGACAGCAATGCTGATACTCAAGTGAGCTGGGGAGAGTTGCAGGCTAAAGAGCAAGAAATACAAAATTTCGCAAACTCCAAACTGATATTCCAACGTGGCGACAATGCCTGCACCTATACCTTTGGCACAATAATGCTCAGCGAGTTGAACGCTGGCATGTTTGTCTACCTGCCACTATCGGGACAGTGCGCCAACGCTGGCCCAACAACACTCCAATATGATTTGCTTTTTGACATTGATTCATCACATCGAGGCATCGCTACTGTATATGCAGAAGATGCCCTACACTCACTTCTCTTCACCCCTCAGAAACGCAGCGTCACCCTCGCTCAACAAAGTGCGTCGTTATCAAACCATATGAAGAACTTCGTTATAGAGGGCGTTTGGCACATCTGGATTGGCTTGGACCATATTCTATTTCTTATCGCATTACTACTCCCGATAGTGCTAGACAAAAAAGAGATAAATACGAAAAACTACTACTATCGAAACATGTTCCGCGAAATATTCAAGGTAATTACAGCATTCACAGTGGCCCACTCTATTACTCTAATTCTTGCATCGCTTAACATTGTAAGCCTGCCCTCTCGCCTAGTGGAATCCTTAATCGCTTTATCCGTAGCAATCTCTGGACTGAATATCATAGTGCCCATTTTCCGAGGTCGACACTGGCAGGTAGCGTTCGGCTTCGGTTTGATACACGGATTTGGTTTTGCTGGGGTGCTAAGCGATCTTGCTCTGCCCGCTGCGCAATACTTTAGCGGTTTACTCAGCTTTAATATTGGCGTTGAAATTGGCCAATTAGCTATTGTACTTGTCCTAGTCCCGTTTTTGCTTCTACTAGCAGCTCTGCGACCCATACGAGTGGCAACCCAAGCTTTTGCTGGAGTTTCTATTACGGTCTTTGGAGCTATATGGGTAGCTGAAAGATATTGGAACTTGGACATTACAAGGTTTGTGTAAGTATTTTGCATTGCGGAATATGAAATGCAGAAGTGGTAAATGATCTGAAGTTAATTGAAAGAGTAATACAAAACGGACCTAAATAGAGTTAATCGATAACTTGGGGGAAAACGATCTCAAATCGAGTTGGGTTGGAACGCCGGATCTCAAGTGTTCCACCCAGTTGATCTACTAGTGTTTGCACAAGACTTAAGCCTAGAGTTGTAGAGTGATCGAAATCGAACTCTTTATCTATACCTACACCACTATCTTCAATTGCGAATAAAATCTCGTCTTGGTTGATATTCCGAATAGTAAGATTAAGCTCGCCTTCTCGTTTGTTCGGGAAGGCGTGCTTAAGTGTATTGCTTACTAATTCATTGACTATAAGTCCTAGTGGAATACTTTTATCGATAGGGAGCTGCACATTTCCTACATCGAGATTCACAACGACCTGCATCGCATCTATACCATAGGATTGAGTTAGATTGTCGACCAGACTACGCACTACGCTTTTTATGTCTACTTTAGAGAAGTCGTGGGACTCGTAAAGAATCTGGTGAATCATGGCTATCGAACGCACACGATTCTGACTTTCCTGAAAGGCAGCCAATGCTTGCTCATTGTCAACCCTGTCAGACTGCATCCCCATCAAGCTGTCGATAATTTGCAAATTATTCTTTACTCGGTGGTGAATCTCAGAGAGCAAGACCTCTTTCTCCTTAAGAGCAGACTTGAGACTCTCTTCATATTTTTTCCGCTCCGTAATATCCACTATCGAAGCTAGAATCATTGTACCCATATCCGTATGCAAGGGGTTTAATCCGATTTCTACAGGAAACTCTCTACCCTCTTTGTGCAATGCGAAAAGATCACGCCCCTTGCCCATACTGCGAGATATAGGATTGTGATAGTAACTTTGCCGCACCTTAGGGTGATTTACACGAAACCGGTCTGGGACAAGTACATCAATTGACATGCCAATAAGTTCGTCACGACTATAGCCGAACAAAATTTCGATTTGCGAATTCACTAAAGTAATAAAACCCGCACTATTGGTCATCACCATGCCATTCGGCGCCGCTTCTACTGCGAGCCGAATCATTTCTTGAGAACGCTTACGTTCCGTAATGTCCACAATGGACGCCAATATAAGTGTTTGTTCATCTAGGGTAACTGGGTTCAGTCCTATCTCGACTGGGATCTCGGTGCCATTTTTTCTTCTCCCATACAAATCACGGCCATGCCCCATTGACCGTGTTTCTGGTGCTTTTAGGTACTGATTTCGTAGTGTGGGGTGATGATGCCCGAAGCGTTCGGGGACAAGTATTTCTATGGGTTGGTTGAGGAGCTCTTGTTTGCTATACCCGAATAGGCTCTCTATGCTTGAGTTGATTAAGACTATGCGCCCACTCTTATCAATCACTACCATACCATTAGGCGATGCCTCTACTGCTAAACGCATTAAATTGGCAGTTGAGCTTTTATTGTTCTTACCAAACATTGCGCTTCCTTAAAAGACAAAAGAGCTATCGAGTGTCCGCCACTTTAAGCATTGAAGCTTTCAATAGTGAAGATATTACTGCTGGCGGCACGGGCTTACTAAATAGATAACCTTGCAGTTCTTGACAACCAATTGACTCCATAAAATCTGCTTGTTCGATAGTTTCTATTCCTTCGGCTATTACAGAAAGATTCAATTGCTCACTCATTGCTACTATCGCTTTTGCGATTGCACAATCACTCTTTACATCGGGAATATCACGCACAAAGGTTCGATCAATCTTAAGGCGATGAATCGGCAAGGTCCGCAGCGAATTCAGGCATGAATATCCTGTGCCGAAGTCGTCTATTGAGATAGTGACACCAAGCCTCTCTAGCTCACGTAAACTATGAATACTTGCCTCATCATCTTGAAGGCAAGATTCAGTGATCTCTACCTCAATAGCACTGGCGGCGACATTATATTTCTCCATAACGCCTGCTAAGGTTGCAACGAAACCAGTGTCTCGCAGTTGTCGAGGGGATGCATTGATTGCAACCCGATCGATAACTATCCCCTCGTCACGCCACTCCGAAATTTGCCTACAAACCTCTTCAATAACCCAATCACCGATATTGATTATCAGGTCGCTCGATTCAGCAATAGGGATTATCTCTGCCGCTGCTACTAAACCTAGTCTAGGGTGCTCCCACCTAATTAAGGCTTCAATGCCTACTAGGCGTTTCGAAACGGATGCGTATTGAGGCTGATAATGTAAGCGCAGTTCCCCTAAGTGTAGCGCTTGGCGTAACTCATGCTCACGCTGCAGATGGTGCTCTGTCTCGGTAGTCATTTCTGCTTTGTAGAAAGAAAAGCGATTTCGACCGCTATTTTTCGCAAAATACATCGCTGTATCTGCAGTCATTATAAGATCGTCTTTATTCACTGCATCAACCGGGTAAATGCTAATCCCTATACTAGCGTTTGGAATTACTTCTGTATTTCCAAGCAAGAGAGGCGTTTTAAGAATATCGAGTAACTTATTAGCAATAACCTCTAGATCAGCGCTAGAGTTAAACTTATCGATTATGACGATAAACTCATCCCCTCCGATTCTGCATAAAGTGTCTACAGCGCGTGTTTCCGACTTTAAACGCTTGGCTACAGATTTAAGCATGCTGTCACCAACTTGGTGACCCAAGGTATCGTTTACCCGCTTGAAGTGATCTAAGTCTATGAATAACAGAGCGATCTCTACGCCCTCTCGTTTAGCCTTGGCCAGCGCTATCTCGAGCCTATCCATGAAAAGATTGCGATTGGGAAGATTAGTGAGGGCATCGTAGTATGCAATGCGTGACAGTTTTTCTTGAGCATTTCGAATCTCAGTAATATCCGATATCACTACTACAAACTGCCCAAAAGAGCTTGCGGCATTGGGAATTACACTAATATTAATCCAAGCAAAGAGGAACTCATGGTTTGCGCGATAGGTTTTTATCTCACCTTGCCAAAACCCATTTGCCTCGATCGAAGCTTCCAATTTACCAAGCAAGGAATTGCCGATATTTTTTTCTGAGAGAAACGATAATTCCCTACCTATTGCCTTGTCGCTCTCGAAACCTGTAATACGATTGTAAGCTGAGTTAGCACTGAGCACCTTCATCTGACTGTCTAGAATCACGATGCCATCAGCACTACAGCGATAGACTTGTGCCGCTTGTTTCAAATTCTCTTCAACTAGGCGCCGCTCAGTTATATCCTGCAACACGCCCACTACCTTAATGCCATTTTTTACTTCATGTGATTTTCCAAACATCTCAAGCCATCGATGCCCAACATCGGGGTCGAGAACTTCAAAACTCAATTCAACTTCAAGGCCTGCCGAATGTTTAATGTTATTGATTTTCGTTATTACTCTTTCTCTATCTTCCGGCACGATCTGTTGAAAAAGAGTTCCCCATGCCAGAATGTCTACTACTCGCCCGCTACAAGCATAAGTGAGGACAACGTCATCTTCCTCGCCAGTTGATTCCCAGGTGCTTAGTTTTCCTGCGTCTAGGGCTAGCTGAAGATGTATCTGTGTTTCTTTGACTTTCCTATCAGCTTGACTCTTCTCTAGCGCCATCTGAATGCCTGCATGCAATTCGCGCTCAGAGTAGGGTTTTAAGAGGTAGCCATAGGCATTAGATTGCTTCGCTCGCGCTAACGTAGTTTCTTCGGAATAGGCAGTGAGGTAGATTACGGGAATATGATATTTTTCGTGTACGATACGCGCGATCTCGATCCCATCGGTGTGCCCTTGGATATGAATATCCATCAGGACGATATCCGGGTGATGTTCCTCTATAAGACCTAGTGCTCGGTCTGCGTTTGAAGCCATACCGATTACAACATAGCCAAGTTTTGACAGCCGCCTCTTTAGATCGAGAGCAACAATGTTCTCATCTTCAACTACAAGCACCTTTGCGTTGTCCATACTTCACCTAGTTGAAAAACAAGGGGGGGGGGGGGTCTTATTCCTATATGTGAGTTCCCGCCCCGCCTTTATATAGACCATCTCGCTTAGTTTAATGTCATCACTAATCGCGTTACGATGTTCCAGACTACTCCTTACTCAAATTATCGGCAATAGTGGGCACAACTTTTTTCTGGAGATTGACGGGCTAGGACTGCTGACAATCAATTCTGAGTACGGTTAGTGCGGCTCTCTTCTGACGTTTCATGCTCTTCAAAGAGATTAATCCAACGGTCCGTCTTGCGACCGAACTTTAGCAATTGCTGGTAGTGGCTATCCTTTTCGGCAGGAGCGAGAATTAGGTCAAGAATAAACAAGATGATGCTTACCGGGCTCATCACGAGATCTCTAATTGCATCTGCGGCAAGTTTTAATTGAAAAATCACGAGGCAGCGCAGGCTCTTCATTGCTGTCATTCTAGGTTCTTTCACGACGAGTCCTCTTCAAGCAAGCATCTGCCATGGACAAGTCTTAGAAGGGCAAGCTTCTAGCTATGGGAACGCTAAGAGGCTCGCAAGCTCTTGGGAATGTCTAGGCTAGCTCAGGATATGGTTGTAGCGGGCAGTGTCTCACCGCACCCTTAGAGGTGCAATAGCCCTATCGACTATCGAGGCGAGTGTACTGATTAACAAGATGATACTGAGCAGCATGATCGTTGAGCGCAACGCCTCGGACCAATTACTCATAAACTCTAGCTGGAGAAATCCAATCAAGACAAGAGGTACGAAGTAGAAAACCCCATTCCAGCGCCCCAGCATACTCATTCGGAGCTTTTTTTGCCGAAGGAGCCAATAGGAATCTAACACATATTGGGAAAACGCAAACACAATCAATATGGGCAGCCAAGGGATTACAAGGCCTGTGTAGGAAGCGGCGAAAAGCGCGCTAGTCACTAGGATGAAGTCTGTTCCATGATCGAAGAGCATGCCACCCGCAGACGCGGTCTTCATATACCGCGCCACCTTTCCATCGAAATAATCCGTCAAGATTGCCACGACTAAAAGCAGAAGCAGCAAATAGGAGGGAAAGGCCTCGGGCTCGGCGCACGCCCAAGCCACGGGTATGGCGAGGACGAGCCGAACACTAGTGAGTAGGTTAGCGATCAAGTACCGAACAACTCCCTTTGGGCACGACGCCAGAACAACAGGCCGATGCTCGCATTGAACAGGATAAAGAAGTTATGTTGCACGAAACCGAATGCCGCCATCTGGCCCTCGTTCTCGGGAAACAAAACGACCCAGAGCGTGATAGCCGCAGCGCGCATAGGAGTGGGTACCGCCGCCGCGAAGAAAATCACCGGTAGTACACCCATCATATTGAGGAAATTGGCCTCCACACCGAAAAGGTTTAGAGCAGTGGTATATACAACTATGGCGAGAATGATAGCAGGCGAACGCAATAAGAAAAACGCACCATAATGCCAAGGCTTGGCAAGTTTAAACGCGTGCAATATGCTCTTCTCGCGCAGAGAACTATTCGGCAGTATCTTGCCTTGGAAGTAGAGTATCCAAAGCACTAGAAATATAGCGGCGACGCCAGCGATATAGGGAATAAGGCCGAACACGTCTGGCAGCAACTCTGTCGTGAATACGAAACCAATAGTCGCCCAGATGAGAAGATAGAAAATCTCACAGAACATGATGAACAACATCACCGATCCGGTTTCCCAACCTGGCACTTTGTCACGCTTGTTCAGATAGTAGGCCATGGCACCTTTGCCTATCTGCTCATTGAAAATCGAAATGATGTACGAGCTTCCGCGAATAGGCATGATGTCGCGATATTTAATCGGCGCGATAAACCAGTTCAGCGCTCTTGTTATTACTAGGGTATCAATGGCGAAATACGCTAGGGAGTAGCCCATCATCAGCAACAACCAAGGCACCCAGCGCACACTGGAGAATACTTGCGACATGTATTCGGCCAAGCCCATGCCTTCGCGCATGGCAGCGCCATTAAGCCTGTAATACAAATACACAAAGCATAGAGCGGTTAACAACAAGAATATGCCACGTTGCAACGCGCTTGGCTTTTTGCGCGGAGGGCTAGCGGGGATAGGATTAGTTTCGGTCTCTTGATTCGGAGTATTAGTCATGTTCAGCTTCTATTATTGTGTTATGAATTTTTGCAGTGTCTGCTCTAGCGGCGTTAACGCTACGCCAAGAGCCGCATCGGCATTATGCTCCGCATGTTCGTTCATCGTGATCACATCGATCACAGTGGGTGACATGCCCCCTTTCTGAAAAATGCCTTTCACGCCTGAGGCGATTTTAGCCACAGCAATAGGGAAAGAACCTATTTCAACTTCCCTTCCCTGCATTCGGGCTGCCATCTTCACCAAGTCGCAATACTGTATTGCTTGCGGCCCCACTAACTCATGGGTAGTGCTTCCATTGGGCTGGGTTTGACAGCTATTGACGACGGCAACGCAGAGATCATCGATATCGAGTGGCCGCATAGTGTACCGCCCACCTCCTAGGAGCTTGGGCTTAGGGCTTCCCGATGCCCACTTGATCGCTGCCGCTCCGGCAGCGCCAGGTCCAAGGAGAATAGGAGTGCGGATGATAGTGGAGGACACCCCCGAGTTCGCAACCAGCTGCTCCGCTTCTGCTTTGGAGCGAAAATATGCGTTGTCGGAATTAACATCGGCGCCGATCACGCTGATAAAGACTACATGGGATACGGACGCTTTCTTCGCCGCGGAAACCACGGCGGCAGTCGCCTCTACATTCGCGCTGCGATAGCTGGAGTTTTTACCTTCCATCAAAATGCCCGCTAGGTGCACTACACAATCGGCACCCTCTAGGACCTTAGCTAGTTCGTCGGCAGCGTCATAGGAGATCGCTGCGGCCTCTATTCGGCTAGATTGTGGTAAGTCTTTTAAGGATTTTACGGAACGCGCGCCGGCGAGAACGCTGTGCTCGCTATTGTCGAGTATGTGTTGAACTAAGGTTTGACCTACCCGGCTGTTAGCACCGGTAATTGCTATTTTCATTGTAAGTTTCTCACTAGATTATTCGGGCATCGCTCGCTAAGCGTTTACTGCGTTGTAGTTTATTGGCTGGCGTATTCTCGATCTCCAGCAGGCCACTGGCTCGATGGGCGATATCGCGTCGCTCGCCGGGCGCATCTTCGTACGCGGTAGTGCGCATGCGAGGCACGCGGCCTAAGGCAGTTATGGCTTGTTCGATCTGTGCAGGAGGCCATTCCTGTCCGTAAGAGGCACCTGCTGCACGCGTAATGCTCTCGTTCATTAGGCTGCCCCCTAAGTCGTTACAGCCCGCGTTCAGACATGCTGCAACGCCGTCGCGGCCCATCTTCACCCACGAGGCTTGAATATTATCGATACGCCCATGAAAGACTAGGCGAGCCACAGCATGCATCAGCAGTGCCTCGCGGAAGCTAGGCCCGCGGCGCGACTTCCCTTTGAGATACAGTGGTGCTTCCATGTGGACATAGGGCAAGGGCACGAACTCTGTAAAGCCCCCAGTCCGCTCTTGCAGGTCGCGGACACGTATTAAGTGATGAGCCCAATGCAGGGGCGTTTCGATATGACCGTACATTATCGTCGCGGTGGTCTTAAAACCGATTTTGTGCGCGCTCTCCATCACCTGTAGCCATTCGTCTGTGCGCAGCTTATCGGGGCACAGATCAGCGCGAACTTCGTCGTCTAGAATCTCTGCAGCGGTACCCGGGAGAGTATTCAGCCCAGCCAATTGCAATTGCTTCAAGAACTCTTCAAGACTAATACCGAGTGTGGCTGCACCCTGCCAGACTTCTAATGGCGAGAAGGCATGGATATGCATCTGCGGAGTAGCCTGACGCACGGTGTGCAAAATATCGAGGTAGGTCTGCCCTGTATAATCGGGGTGAATGCCACCCTGCATACAGACTTCCGTAGCACCGCGATCCCATGCTTCCGTGCAGCGCCTTGCCATTTCTTCCGCGCTTATATCGTAAGGCTTACCACGCAAATTTTCGCTGTGCTTGCCTTTGGAGAATGCGCAGAACTGGCACTTGAAATAACAGACATTGGTATAGTTGATGTTGCGATTGACAACATAGCTCACTGTGTCGCCATTGACTGCGTGACGCAAAGCATTCGCGCGCTGTGCGATATAGGCAAAGTCTGGTCCGCGCGCGGCAAATAAACGTGCAATCTGCGTCTCGTCGACGCGCTGTTGCGACTCGCACTGCGCCACAATCTCAAGCACATCCGCAGACACCGCAGCCACCTGCACAGTTTGCTCGAGTAGCTTCGCCTCGATCTCGGGCAACTGCATGCTCTCACCGGGCATCCAACTATCGCGGCGCGCATAGCCCATGCTATCGATTTGTCTGAGCACCGCGCTGCGCACACTCTCATCAAGCCAGCGTTGCGGCTCACGTGCGTAGTTCGGGTATATGGTAAGGCGCTGCTCTAAGAACTTACCTGCCGCCGCAGTCTCCCGAGCTAGCAAGTCTAGATGAGGCCAGGGTGCTTCGGGATTCACATGGTCGGGCGTTAAAGGAGACACGCCACCCCAGTCGTCGATGCCGGCGGCAATCAGTTGCGGCAGCACACCTGGGCTAAGATTAGGGGGTGCCTGTATATTCATCTGCGCACCAAATATCAGACGCGCTACGGCGATTGTCCAGAGCAGCTCGTTAAGATCTGGCTCCGGCGCTTGCGCCATTTTAGTGTCCGGTTTAGCGCGGAAATTCTGCACAATAATTTCTTGAATATGCCCGTAACGGGCATGAATCGCTCGAATAGCGAGAAGGGACTCGATGCGCTCCAGCCGAGTCTCGCCAATGCCGATCAGAATGCCAGAGGTGAAGGGCACGTTTGCCTGCCCAGCTAACTCTAGAGTCTCGAGACGCACTTTAGGATCTTTATCGGGGGAACCATAGTGAGGCATACCCTTCTCACACAGTCGCGAGGAGGCCGACTCCAGCATGATTCCCATAGAAGCACTTACCGGGCGCAGCATCGCGATCTCTGCGGCGCTCATGCAACCCGCATTGATATGCGGCAACATTCCCGTTTCTTGCAAAACTCGACGCGCTACTTCACGCACATAGTCGAGTGTAGATGCGAAACCCATCTCATCAAGCGCATTACGGGCGGCGCTATAACGTAGCTCGGGTTTTTCTCCAAGCGTAAAGAGTGCTTCTTGGCACCCCATGGCAGCGCCTTGTCGACAAAGCTCTAACACATTGTCGACTGGCATATACGCTTGCTCTATTCGTTTCGGAGTTTTTGCGAAGGTACAATAGTGGCAAACATCGCGGCACAAATGCGTCAATGGGATGAACACTTTACGCGAGTAGGTGATAAGTTTGCCGTGCTGCTCATCGCGCAAGCGTGAAGCCACTGCTGCGAGTGCAGCAGTGTCGTCGATATTGGCTAAAGCTAAAGCTTCAGTGTCACTAAGCGATAGCCCAGTTAATAGTGCATTACTCACGCGTGTGCCCCTTACTACAATGTTAGGCCTTGTGCCAAAGAACTAGCGTGGTACGTAAGGGCGCCCGATAATCAAAGAAGGGTCCACACCAGGTATAGGTACTAATTTCTGTGGGCGTCCTGCCTGATTATCCGTTCCGTACAAATTGCCATCGACGTCTACCGATAGAGAATGCATTTCTATCCACATGTCGGGACCTTCGACTGGTAAATTAAATACATAGGTCGAGTTACCTTCCAGATCGAACTTTACGATCTTGGGCGGCTGCAGGTCTGTTACCCAGGCGGCATTCTCTGTCACTGTGATATCGAGAGGTAAGCCTAGCCCTTCCCAAGTCTTTACATATTCATAGGTAGGATAAGCGCTAGAGCTATGCGCCGCAGTCTGCTTAAAGACTTTAACGTTGGCGTTATCGCGGTCAAGTGCGTAGAGGTGCTCATTAGGACCTAATGCAAGGGAGTGTACCGAGGCAAACTGATGCGGTGCGTCGCCCTCTTCACCGAACTCAGAATGGTAACTGCCATCGGCGTTGCGAACCACGATGCGCTTATTAGCGCCAAGACCGTCTGCGATTAAAATTTTGCCATCGGGCAAGAAGGCAACATCTTGGGGAAGATCATAATGAGTCTCATCTTTCGCAGCGACATTCTTCTCGCCAAGAGTCATGAGCAGTTTGTCACCATCGTTTGAGAACACATAGATGATGTTGCCAGTCTCGTCTACCAGCCAGAGACGCTTCTCTGGATCGTAAGGACTGATGCGCAATTTGTGTGGGCCTGGGCCATCGGTACCGGTGAACAGGTGATCCCAATGATCCCAAACTTCAAGTACGTTGCCGTCGCTGTCGATCACATAGATGCAGTTTTGCCAAACACGGCCACGACCGCGCAAAACATTCCAGCCCATAGAGCCAGCAAAATTTGTGTATTCAGACGGAAGAGGGTCAGGTAGCTCAGTTTCGCCACGTTGCAGCATAAAGATGCGATCTTGCGACTCCACTACTACGCTGGAGTTACCGCCCCAAGTGAAACCTTCCCCTGCAAAAGGTTGCATCCACTTCTGCGTAGTGAACTCATAGGGGCTAGGCCCAGCTTCAACTAGCTCCTGCGCAAGGACAGGTACGCTTAAAAATCCGGCAAACAACAATGCCGCCGTTCGACTAGCGTTTCTCATGCTGGTACTCCAATTTTTGTTACAGCCTGTGACTCATTGTCACAGACGTTTGTTATTGTTATTTCGTGTCCAATTGAGTTTACAGCTTATTGGATAAATCTCAACAAAGAGCTAACGACAGCTTGGCCACTGTACTGCGTAAAGGCCTTTCGGTACGATAAGCCTGCTGTAGGCAAGCACACTTCATAATTGATCAAATCCTTGGTTCAAAAAGCTCATGATGCAGGCCAAACGCAAATCGACACGCTGCAACCCCCTGATTCAATTGGGATTGGCGTTTATTACCGGACTCGCCCTATTAAACAGCGCTATAGGCGCCGAAGACCCTATTGCACAGGGCCGCAGCGCTCGCCTACGCCCGAACTTCGAAGGTTCTTGGGAAAAAGATTTCGGTCGCAGCGATAAATGGGATGTCGAGTTGCAACGCACTATCGACCAACTGAACAGGGAGATGGAGCGCTCACAAGGAAGAGGCGATGGCGGTAGCATCGGAATTAGCAATCCACGTCGCGGCGCTGGCAACTTAATTTCCCACGCTCGCTTGGCCGAGTTGATAACACGGCAGACCACGATGCGTATCGTGCAAACAGACGCAGAGGTGCGCATTGAACGCCCCGGAGATGCGGCGTTGATATGCAGCACCGCAAGTAGTGAAGAGGATAGTTTCAATAGCCCCCACGGCAAGGAATACTGTGGGTGGGACAGGCAGCAATTAGTGTTTCAAATTAGCCTTGCCGACGGTGTGCTAATCGAGCATCGCTTTAGTGTCGACCCAAGTGGCGAGAGCCTGAGCATGCTTACGAGCGTATCTAGCCGTAACTCCCTGCCCTTCAATCTCATTAGCTTCTATACCTCCTACGACGCCCCAGAAGATGGCATCCATTGCGTACAGACCCTAAGCCGCGGCCGAGTCTGCAGCGCGCGAAATCCAGAGGAAGCTACCCGTTGAGCGTTATATCCAATTGGCGGCGCCTGAGTCTATTCGCCTCACTCACCCTTCTTTTAGCTGCCTGCGCTGCGGCGCCAAGCCCAGAACCGGCCGGGCCTCCTCCGGTGGGCACCGTATCCTTAGTCACTGCCAGCAACTCGCCCGCAGAGGCGCAGTCATTCGACATAGGCGTACTCGTCTTCGCGACTCTTGCAGGGAATGAAGAGATTAATCGATCCGGCGCCGAGATCTTCTCGCAGATAAGGAAGACAGAGACGCAATATTTACCGGTAGCCTTGCGCAGCGCTTTGGCAGCCTCCAATCAATGGGGCGTGGTGCGGGTACTGCCAGACTCCGACCCCTCCCTCGATATAATTATCGAGGGAACAATATTGCGCTCCGATGGTGCGGATCTAGTGCTGCACATACGGGCTACCGATAGCACTGGCCGCCTCTGGTTAGATCAGAACTATGTCGACAATGCCCGAGTGGCAGACTACCCAGACTCGGCTCCCATGCTTCTGGATCGCGGCCTTACCTTCGGCACGGACCCCTTTCAGGACATCTACGCAGCCATCGCTAACGACCTTCTTGCCGTGCGCCAGAGTCTTACCCAACCAGCGCTCGACGAGATTCACAACGTCACCCAGCTGCGCTACGCAAGCGACCTATCACCGGAGGCTTTCTCCCGTTATTTACAGGAGGATGAGTCGGGCTTACTAAGCGTAACAAGACTGCCAGCGAGCAACGACCCATTGCTGCGCAATGTTGCCGACATCGGCGCGCGTAACGAGATATTCATCGATACCATCGACGAGTATTACGAAGCCCTGTACCAAGATGTCAAACCAATCTATGATATCTGGCGCCAGTATTCCTTCGAACAAGTTACCGAGGAGCGCTCTAGTTTAGAGCGCGCCCGCAGCGGTAACAGCAATAGCGGAAGCTTTGAAGCTATTAGCCAGAACTATAATCGCTACAAGTGGAGCAAGATATTCGAGCAGGAGTTTGTCGCCCTCGCCTCTGGCTTTGTAAGCGAAACGGCGCCGGCAGTACTCGAACTAAGCCGCAACGTAAATGGTCTGAGCGGACCTGTCGAGGAACAATATGCCCAGTGGCGCGTGCTGCTACGCGGCCTATTCGAGATTGAAACTGAGGGGCTTAACGCCAGCCCCCTATTGAACACCCCTTAAGGAAACATCTTGCTATGCTACGCCTCGGCTTAATGTGGGCAGCACTATTGCTGTTGTTAACTCCTATCTTCGCACTTCAAGCCCAGACGCCCGCACTCGATGCCGTGCGCACCCCCTTCACCAACACACTTCAAGATGACTGGCTGAACCAAGTCTTACCCGAGGCTTCGCGCTTTTCCGACAAAAGCGGAGAGCCACCAGTATTTCGCGGCTATAGAACTGGCGCAGATGGCGCTGAAGAGCTAGCAGGTTTCGTCTTCTTAAGCGCTGATGTGCCACCCGAGGAGAAGGGCTTCGCTGCCCCAATCGACATGCTGATCGGCATGAACACGGCCGGCGCACTCACAGGCATGAAGGTACTCAACTACACGGAGTCATATCGTTACTCCCTTGGCGACTTCGTAGCGGACCCCGCTTTCCAAGCGCAGTTCAAGAACAAAGCGATAGAGGATGAGTTTCGCGTTATGCGAGATATCGACGGCCTTGCGGGCGCTACCATGACCAGCTTCGCCATCAGCCAGGGGGCGCGCGGTGCGGCTCGGCGCGTGGCAACTGCTTACTTAGGATATGAAGAGGTGGACCAGCAGACTCTTGCCTCCATAGCTAACGCAAAGGTCGAGATCGAGTCCATGAGCTGGGAAGACATGCTCGCCACAGAGATGATCAAGGTCATGACCGTTCCGCTGCCTATGGATCAAGAGATCATCCTGTCCGCCATGTTCATCGGACACCCCGTCATCGGCGAACACGTGATCGGCATTGAAGACTATGAGAGAGCCGATAGAGATTCTCGTGCCCGCCTAGGTGGCGACGGCCTGATATTACTGGCAGTCGGGGGTAGTGGTGCCACACAGTTTCGCGCCAATATGCTCTCCATCGCTCAGGGGGATGGCAAAGGGGCGCGCCTAGACCCGAACCGTTTCGTCACAGCAGGCAGCGCAGACGAGGGTGCAATCACTGGGCACGCCAACTACGCCGGCGCGATCGTGCTAGAGGATAATATCGATCTCTCTCAACCCTTCAGCATTCTGTACAAGCCTCGCAGCAGCCCAGAAAACATTGGCATGGAATACCGCATCTACCCTCTTGGCCAGGCCCTCATCAATGGCGACCCCATCCTCTCCGAAGCCGACCTCGAGCGCGAGCGTATAGCCCAATCGAATATCTTCGTGCGGCTTTGGTTTGCCCCTCCTTGGGGTGTGACGCCGTGGGTAGAGGTGCTAAGCCTCTCGTTGATACTCGCGCTAGTAATGACCGCCTTCCTTCGCAAGGACGCGCGCGTACGCTGGGTAGCGCTGACAGCAACTCTTTTGTACCTAGGCTTCTATAAAGGCGGCTTCCTATCCGTTGCCCATATCACTGGCGCTATCCACCAGGGCCCAAGCATCTTCCTAGGTAATCTACCGATGCTGATGCTCATTGTGTTTACCATCGTCACAACTATTATCTGGGGGCGCGTCTTCTGCTCCTCGCTCTGTCCATTCGGCGCCGTACAGGATGTGATTGCACGCTTCACACCGAAAGCTTGGCGCTTCAAGATGCCACAGCTATTCCACGACAATGCGCTGTATGTTAAATATGCGATTCTCGCATTGATTATCGGAACGGCAATCTCAGGGAGCAGCATTAGCCTGTTCCAATATTTCGAACCCTTCGGCACTCTGTTCTTCTTTAGCTCTTCCATGTTGCTGTGGTCGATACTCATTCTGATACTCATCGCCAGCGTGCTGGTCGAGCGTTTCTATTGCCGCTATGTTTGCCCGCTTGGCGCAGCACTTGGCATTGTTGCGCTCGTCAGCCCACTGCGTATTAATAGAGTGCCACAATGCACACTATGCAAAGTGTGTGAGCACGCCTGCCCCACTGGCGCTATTCGCAAAGAGAAGATCGATTTCAAAGAATGCGTGCGCTGTGATATTTGCGAGAGCAAACTCATTCAGAAGGCGGGGAGCTGCCGTCATTCGATGGCAGAGATTAGTCGACGCCAGAAACCGAGCAATCGTATTCCTAGTCGCGAGATAGACACCTACACCCCAGCCTAAATTTTATAAGGAGCGCGATGGCTCACATTCTGCTCACAGGATTCACCGCTTTCGATGGACGCGAGTTCAATGCCTCATGGATCGCTGTACAGGCCCTCATCGCCGCCCATCGCAGCGATCATGTATTGCACGGACTTCGCATCCCTGTGTGCTGGGGAGCGCCACGGCCGGCAATCAGCAAAGCATTCGCTCAATGGCAGCCGCGCTGCATCATCGCAATGGGGGAAGGCGCTGCCGGCTTGTTTAAGATCGAAACACTTGCACGTAACAAACGCGCGCCACGCAAAGATAACAATGATCAACTTCCGCCGCACTCTCTAATAGAGCCACAGGGGCAGGACAGCTATCCTGCAAGCACCGACTACTCCGCACTATGTGCTCGTCTTACAGTAGCAGGCTACCCGGCGCAGCTATCTAACGATGCGGGCGCGTATTTATGCGAAGAGTTACTCTACAGTTTAGAGGCCTTGAAAACCCTACACGCCAGCCTGCAGACCGTATTGTTCGTGCATCTCCCCCCTTTCGGCAGCTGCCTAGACTTACACGGCAAGAAGCGCAGCTGCGATGCGGCTTTGCTGCTTGAGTTCTCTGAGCAGTTACTCGCCTGCCTTGACGAGCAGCAGCTGCTTTAAACTCGGTCAATTTGGTCACTGACTACCTCACCTCGCGCGCTACTTAGGAGCATAGAATTAGCCGAAATCGCTACCCCTAATACCCCTTACCGACGACCCGAAAGCACCCCCTCACGATCTGGACCGCCCGATATCCTTGATTGATTTAAACCAAGCAGGCAAGCAAATTTTTCTGAATCGTGTCAAACTAGGCGCTTATCGATCTACAATTAGGAGATTTAAATGAGCAGCACGCCGCAAGTTCCTGAAGATTCCGAGCACAAGTTAAGCTTGCGACATTTATGTCTTGAGGACTATGCAGATGTTAAATCCATGTGGGACAACATCTACCAAGATTTTCACAGCTCATTCCCCGAAAAGCAGTTTCGCACTCAGCTCAAAGTATTCCCCGAAGGCCAAATCTGTATCGAAGACCATGGCAAAGTAGTCGCCGCCGCATTTTCGGTGATCGTGGATTATGACAAATTCGGTGATAAACATACTTACGAAGAGATTACAGGCAACGCCTACCTGAGCACCCACGACCCAAAGGGCGACGTGTTGTATGGTGTAGACGTATTTGTGGACCCTCAGTATCGCGGCCTGCGCCTGGGGCGTCGCCTCTACGAGGCCCGCAAAGAACTGTGCCAGAGCCTTAACCTAAGCTCGATCATCGCCGGCGGACGCATTCCCAATTTCATTAAGTATGCGGATAAATACTCGCCCCATGAGTACATCGAGCAGGTCAAGAAGAAAGAGATTTACGACCCTATTCTTAGCTTTCAACTCTCCAACGATTTCGAGGTTAAGCGCCTTCTAAAGGCTTACCTCCCCGAAGACAAAGAATCGATGGGTTTCGCTACTCTTTTGCAATGGCACAACCTGTACTACGAACCAAAGAAGAGCCCACTGTTCGGCGGCGTGCGTACTTCCGCGCGCATCGGGCTCGTGCAATGGCAGATGCGAACGGTTAAATCTATAGAAGAGATCCTACAACAGTTTGAGTACTTCGTAGACGCGCTGTCCGACTACCAGTGCGACGCGGCGTTGTTCCCCGAGTTCTTCAATGCCCCTTTGATGGGTATCGACGCTCATGAATCCTCGCTCGATGCAATAAAATATTTGGCAACTTGTACTGATACGATCATTCAATCAATCAGCAAAATGGCAGTGTCCTACAATATCAATATCATCGCCGGCTCTATGCCGATCGTAGAAGACGACCTACTTTACAACGTTGCGTTCCTATGTCGACGAGACGGCACCATCGACAAGCAATATAAAATACACCCGACACCTACAGAGAAGCGCGATTGGATAATGGAAGGCGGCGACAGCCTCAAAGTATTCGATACCGACTTCGGTAGAATTGGCGTGTTGATTTGCTACGACGTAGAGTTTCCGGAACTTGCTCGACTACAGGCCGACAACGATATGCAGGTCCTGTTCGTCCCATTCTGGACCGACACGAAGAACGGCTATCTGCGTGTGCGCTGCTGCGCACAGGCTCGCGCAATTGAGAACGAATGTTATGTCGCCATCGCCGGCAGCGTAGGCAATCTTCCCAAGGTAGACAATGCCGATATTCAATATGCTCAATCCGCAGTATTCTCGCCTTCGGACTTCGCCTTCCCCTATGATGCGATCATGGCTGAGACCACGCCCAACACAGAGATGACTTTGATTGTGGACTTGGACTTAGAGAAATTGAAGAAATTGCGCAACGAGGGCTCGGTGCGCAATTACTTAGACCGCCGTCGCGATCTGTATGACGTGCGCTGGATGAATGAGCAAGGACCGGACGCGGAATAAATCCGCGCCTCTATTCTTCGTCATTAGCATCCTGGGGGCTACGCGCAAGCGTCGCCCCCATTTCACGCATATCCACGCCGCTTGGGTGCTGGAATACCCGCAGACCAAACTCCGGCAATATTGCCAACAAGTGATCGAATATGTCCGATTGAATGCCTTCGTATTCTGGCCATACTGTGGTGTTCGTAAAACAGTAGACCTCTAAGGGCAATCCATCGGAGGTCATCGCTAGCTGACGCACCATAAGCGTCATATCCTGGTTCAACATCTTGTGCTTGCGAAGGTAGCGCTCAACATAGGCACGGAAGGTGCCGATATTGGTGACTCTTCGCGCATTGACCGCATCGCTGTTCTGCGCCTTGAGCTCTGCATTCCATTTTTCGATATCTTTCTGCTTGTCGCTCAGATACTCGTCGATAAGCTGGAAACGATGGAGCTTTTCGATCTCCTCGTCTGCGAGGAAGTGCACGCTGGTCTGATCGAGAAGTATGGCACGCTTAATGCGGCGCCCGCCGGACTCCTTCATGCCTCGCCAATTCTTAAAAGGGTCGGAAATGAAGCGCTTGGTAGGGACTGTCGTGATGGTCTTATCCCAGTTCTGAATCTTAATCGTATGTAGCGCGATATCGATGACGTCGCCATCGGCATTTAGCCCTGGCATCTCTACCCAATCTCCAACGCGGACAATATCGTTCGAGGAGATCTGCACACTAGCGACCAAGGACAGTAGAGTGTCCTGAAACACTAGGATCAGTACCGCCGCCATCGCACCTAAGCCAGACAGTAGGATGAGCGGTGAGCGGTCAATCAAGGCAGCCACAACGAGAATGACTGCTAACAGGTACACGACAATCTGAACAACTTGAATATAACCTTTGACCGGTCGCCGATAGGCGTCTTCGCGGCGCTGGTAAAGCTGCGTAATCAGGTCGAGAACACCACTCACCCCCAATGCGATCACTAGCACAATGATTGCGCTACAGACATTGCGTATCACCAGCACCACGGGCTCGGGCAAGCCCGGGACCAAAGTCACCCCCAAGGAGATGATTAACGCTGGCACTACATTTGCGAAGCGTGCGGTAACGCGACGATCTAGGAGAGTTGTGTCATGGCCGATTGGAGAGGCACGCAGTGCGCGATAGATTCCCCTGACAAGAATGCGCTTGACGAGCCAGTTGCTGATCCAAGAGGCAAGCAACAAGACACATACGCTGATTAGGGTAAGTAGTTCGGGATAGTTTTCCAGCCAAGTCAGAATGGCTTCGTATTGCTCTAGCATTCAAATCCCTATAAGACGGGTGGGGCCAGCGCCAGAGTTTGACGCCGGCCCCACGTTTAGAAAGTACCAGTTATCTTTAAGGAGACAACTCGGCCGGACCCACCACATTGATCCTCGAATTCTTCGATGATACCGCTAGTGATCGGGCCAAGATAGCGATGTCTTTCGCGACACTGGTCTTTGCTACCCGCATCGCGCGCGTCAAAGCGGAAGGTGATGCCATTAAACGCCACAAACTCTACAAAGGCGTCGATCTGGGGATCGCCCGCTGAGTATTCGACATCGTCGATATCGTAACGCACCATATTGCCGTCGAAGCGATTATTCCAACTCATCCCATAATTCAAGCGCAGAGTAGGAATATCATGACGGAAACCGAGCATTAGTCGGCCGCGATTATAATTCGTAAAGCGACGATCGATACCTAGGAAAGGGTCTTCGATCTCAGAGTCTTGCACGCTAAAACTAGACGTTAGAAGTAGATTCGGCATGTTGATCATCTTCATACGCAGGCTCGCATTTAGGTTTAGACCATACATTATGCCATCGCCAATATTGCCATTTGTAGAGGCGATATTGGTCGGTGAAGTCGAAATATCGATACGATCGATAACATCAACATGCTTCATATAGCGCATATCGCCATCGATCACGCCGATGTCATCTGCGAGACGATACTCGAAACCAAGGCGCGTAATGAACACCTGCTCTTGCTTAAGATTGGCGTTACCCGCCTGCGTGTTCGAGTCATTGTCTTGGTTGTCACTGGCGGCCACGAAATCACTGAAACTCAGCTGCTGAACCAACCTTTCCGCATTCCAGTTCAGCTGGAAAGTCGGAGTAACATCAAAGCGGAAATCGACCTTGGGCTTAAGGAAGGCGAAGTCACGCTGATTGTACACGTCGCCCGTTTGCGTAATCTCGGACATCTCGTACACGAGGGAGCTCTCGAGCGTCATGCGCGAGTTAAGCTGCCAGTTGTGCACCAAAAACGGTTCTACGCGAATCTCCTCCACCGTGGAGTTGGAATTAGACACTTTCTGCGGCACGAGCCCACCGAAATCTGCAGATGGCGTGCCAGTGGTGGTTCTCAGCGCATAACGCAAGCTGGAGTCCAAAATGGTTTGTGCGCGCTCGGCACCGAACTCAATGTCCTGACCTTGGGCCACGTTCATGGAGTAGGAGCCGCGCACGATTCGCTCGCGGGTAGTGCTGGCGGACGCTAGGAATAGGTTCTTAGACTCAGTGCCATTATCATAGACGTCATAACGCTCACGAACATTGGAGCGATCATTCTCGTTGGTCACGACGATGACTTTAAAGCGTTGCCCGTTGGCGAAGTTGTACTCGTAGTCGCCGCCAATCTCCCAATTATTCTGATCTTCTGGCACATCTTCGCGCTGCACAGCGAGTGTGGTCGGGTTGCTGCGCAGATCGGTGGTCCATCGATTTACATCCGTGGTGTTATCGCTTATGCCGTAGAGACCATTCAAGCGGGCGCTACTGCGCTCATTGATCTCATAGCCGAGGTTCGTCGAGAGGTTATAGTCGGTGCGATCGCGAGTGCGCTCTTCGCGTACCTGATCGTTGAAGGACCAATCGCCTAAGCGGCTAGTCTCTTTAGAGGTGTAGTGCTCATAACGTGGCTCGGCTTGGCCGCTAAACAGATAAGTGAGGGCACCGGACTGACCGCTGTAGGCAATTGAGCCGCCTGGCACAACTTCGCCATCAATGTAACGATCTGCATTGGCTTGGTAAGAAATAGTATCGGTGTCGAGCGCTTCGAGCAGCACAACGTTTACGATCTGCCCGCTGCTGCGCACATCCAGCTCAGCGGAAGTGCCACGGATGAGCTCGATATAGTCCACCTGAGAAGCGCTGATGCGGCCCAGCTGATCGCGGGACTGGTTGCCCTTACCCGCCATGCGCTTGCCATCGATCAGGATTTGATCACCGCCACCGGCGCCTAGGCCGCGTCCGCCACCACCGCCGCCGAAACCACCGCCTCCGCCACCACCAGAAGAGACGCCCGGAATGCGGTTGATCATATCCTGCGCAGTGGTCGGTGCCCACTCGGAGAAATAAGAGGAAGGGTAGCGTACGCTACTATCCTCAGAATTCGTTGATTGCGAGAAAGAAAGAGCGGAATAACTGCTAGTTACGAGCAGAATCGACGCAGTGAGTAATGACTTGCGGAAGGTGGAATTCATTCTTTTTTGTGCCCTTGCCCTAAAATTAAGTGCGTACGCTATTAAAAAACGTGCGTTGATGCAATTTAATATCATTCGTAATACATAAAATCACTTTCTTGCCATAGTTCTGACAAAGATCGTCAAACTTCACGACAGGCCTAAGCCCCAAGGCATATGCATCATTGTGCTTGGGATTTCGCAAAGAGGCTTAGCCAGTTCATTTGATCGTTATGCTTAGCGTCTGAGACCGGCATTTGCCCCATGCTATTCTCTCTACCCCTGTATTCATCACCTACCGGAAGCTGGCCTTGGCGGAAGGCCGGGTGATATTCTGCAAAACGTAAGCAACACAGAAAAGGTTTAGCGAATGCTCGAGTTTGCCCACATCATCCAGATTAATGATCCTAAAGACCCTCAAATCCCCCCTATGAGCCGACAACAACTGTGGGACGGCCTGCTTTTCCGCTCAAAATATCCAGAGCACTTCACCCCCGCCCTTAATAGCAGCATAGAGCACTATACGGATGACGGATTTATACGCAAACTCAGCTTCGGCGAAGGGCATCTGCGCGATCGCGTCACTCTAATAGAGATGGAAGAGATTAGGACCGCACCTGCGGACGAGCAGCAGGCGCTCTTTGCACAGAGTATTACTAGAATCGAAGAGCCCGTTCCTGGCTATTTGTTTGTACGCTTCATGTATCGCAGAGACGACCCGCCAGCGAGTGATGGAGTCGACGTAGCGGAGTATCTTAAATCCGCCTATGTGCAGAACGACCGAGAGGCGATTAGTCTTATTCGCAAGTTTGCGATAGAAGGCCTGCCCGGCGAGGGCTCATGGCTCCAATGACACACCGAGCAATTGCCCGTAGCGATCCTCGGTAACATGTTCCATAGACAACTCACCGCTTAATATGTCGTCGACATCGCGAGCGATAACCTGCACAGCGGCGATACGATACTCGGCCGAATACTCCGCCTGCATCACCCCTGCCCAAAGGCTCAACATCCGCGAGTCTATCTGACGTACTTCGTTATCTTTGGCCCACTCCCCGGATATCTGCGCGCCAATGCGCTCGAGGTGGTCGTCGATTGCTCTGAATTGTATAGGCTCCAGATCGACCAACACGGATTCGGAGATATCCTGCCAACCTATTGGCATCATTTCCCAGCCTTCATAGAAACGGGCTACCCAAACCAAATACTCAACCTCAGACTGACGCGCTTGATTGCCATCGTCTTCGCGATAAAGTTGCTTAAAATAGCTTTGCTGAGGAATTTGCTCGGGCCACTGCTCAAGTATTGCACTGCTCATGCAGCTCGCTAGAAGCACTACCCAACCCGTCAATACTGCTAATTTCATTATCTACGCAAACTCCAACTTACTAATTCACTTTGGGGCATCATAGCAAAACCAGACGCAGGATTGGGCGTTAAGCGAATCTATCGTCCAGTCCAAGCAAACGCTTAAAATACAACTGCTGGCTCACACTTCGTCAGTTGTTGTCTTAGTAGAACAAAGCTGTTTGAATTCCTGCATGCCTTAGTAAACAGCACAGCTAGATACTAGGCCCCGAGTTTCCCTACTAAGCAAGGAATTCCATCACCATGAGCGAAACCATACCCGTCTGCCGACACTGGCGAGCCGTACACGATGAAGACGGCATACTATGGCTGTTTATCGATCGCGAAAGCGAGGCAGTAAACGCCCTTTCAGAAGAAGTCTTACGTGAATTCGACGCCCTGCTGGACTATGCCAAGAAGACCCCTATTAAGGGACTAGCGTTACTCTCAGACAAGCCGAGCGGATTCATTCTCGGAGCTGACATTCGCGAATTCGACGGTTTCAATGACGCGGAGCAAGTCACGGCCTCTATCGAGGAAGTCCATGACATGTTCCGCAAGCTGGAAAGCCTTAACTGCCCGACAGTAGCTGCATTCGAAGGATATTGCCTTGGGGGAGGCCTAGAGCTCGCCCTGTCTTGCTCATACCGAATTGCCAAAGACATCCCCTCTACCAAAATCGGTTTCCCTGAGGTTCAGCTAGGCATCTTTCCCGGTTTCGGTGGCTCCGCTCGTTCAGTACATCAGATTGGCGGATTGAAAGCCATGGAGCTTATGCTCTCCGCTCGGCAACTCGGAGCCCGCCAAGCGCGCGCAGTCGGCTTGGTCGATGAAGTTATCGGTCGTCATGAGGAACTCTACTGGGCCGCTAGGCGAGCCGTGTTGAGTAAGCGTAAGAGTCGCAAACCAAGCTTACTAGCTCGCGCTAGCAATTGGGGCATAGCCCGTGGCTTTCTCGCCAAGCAGATGCGCAAACAGACGGCCATGCGCGCAAGAGAGGCTCATTACCCGGCCCCTTATCGACTCATCGATACATGGGAGGCTGAGGGGGGCGATCGCGACGCTATGATGCGTGCGGAGGCCAAGGCTGTGGGTCGCCTAATGGTGACGCCTCAAGCAAATGGGCTGCGGCGTGTATTCGGCCTCATGGAGAGGCTGAAACGCGAGGGTAAGAAAAGCGATTTCCGTGCACGCCGCGTGCATGTCATAGGCGCAGGAGTAATGGGGGGCGATATCGCCGCCTGGTGCGTACTGCAAGGCTTAGAAGTGAGCCTGCAGGATCGCGAGTTGAAGTTCATTACTCCCGCCTTGCAACGGGCCGAAGCCTTATTCAAAAAGAAGCGATTGAGCCCTGCAGCTGTCAAGGCGGCAATGGAACGCCTTCGCCCGGACGTCGAAGGCGCCGGTATCCCACTGGCCGATGTAGTTATCGAAGTCATTGTGGAACGACTCGACGCCAAACAGGCGCTACTCAAGTCCGTAGAGACCCAGTTGCGCGAGGGAGCAATACTCGCCACCAATACTTCATCGATCCCGATTGAAGAGATTGCAGCGGCACTTGTTCATCCGGAGAGACTCATTGGCCTGCACTTCTTCAACCCCGTGGCCAAGATGCCTCTTGTAGAGGTGGTACAGGGGGCGCAGAGCGACCCAGAAATCCTGGCGAAAGGAGCTGCGTTCTGTGGCCAGATCAATCGATTCCCATTACCCGTAAAAAGCAGCCCGGGCTTCCTAGTCAATCGCGTCCTCGCTCCCTATATGCTCGAAGCGATGCTGATTCACCAAGAGGGCGTGCCTATAGAGGCAATAGACGAGGCTGCCTTGGAGTTTGGCATGCCAATGGGGCCCGTGGAGTTAGCGGATACCGTGGGGCTCGATGTCTGCGCCATGGTGACTAAGACCCTGGGTGGCTCTGCGCAGGCCGAACAAGCCACTCCGGAGGAGGTTCAGGCAGGAGCGACGCTGCAGAAATTAGTCGACGAGGGGAATCTGGGGCGCAAGTCCGGGCAAGGATTCTATCGATGGGAGAAAGACAAAGTAGTCAAGCAGAAGGAGCGCATTGCAGGCCATGACTTAGCGCCTATTCGCGAACGCCTAATACGAGTTTATACCAGCGAATGCGAAGCGGCCCTGCGCGATGGCATCGTCAGCGATGCGGACCTACTCGATGCCGGCATGGTCTTCGGAACAGGGTTCGCCCCCTTCCGAGGCGGACCGATGCATTACCTGCACAGCACTCAAGGAGATGCATAACATGAATCAGCTCAAACGGGTCGCCATCATCGGCGGCACACGCATTCCATTCTGCCGCTCTAATTCGGCCTACGCGCAGCTTAGCAATCTAGACATGCTAACGGACACACTACAAAGGCTGGTCGATCAGCACGGCCTAGCGGGCCGCAAGGTCGACGAGGTCATCGCCGGCGCTGTCACTACTCACTCTAGGGACTGGAACCTCGCTAGGGAGGCCGTGCTCAGCACGAATCTTTCGCCTGCAACACCCGCCACTACTCTGCAGATGGCCTGCGGCACCTCTTTGCAAGCAGCCCTTCTTGTTGGGGCACGCATCGCCACTGGTCAAATCGACTGCGCGATCGCCGCGGGATCGGACACGACTAGCGATGCACCATTAGTCTTGCAACCTAGGCTCGCAAAGCGATTGCTTGGAGCGACACAGGCTAGATCCTTCTCCGCCAAGCTGCGTAGCTTCAAAGGGTTCAAGCTTAGCGAACTCGCACCACAAGCTCCCGCTAACGGCGAACCCCGCACGCGCCTTTCTATGGGTCAACATTGCGAGATGATGGCCAAGGAATGGGAAATAAGTCGTGAAGCGCAAGACCAGTGGGCGCTTGAGAGCCACTTAAAAGCCGCAGCGGCCTATGAAGAAGGTTTTTTCGACGACTTGCTCAGCCCCTATCAGGGCGTAGCTCGTGACAACAATATGCGGCCCGACAGCAGCCTCGACAAACTAGCGGCACTACGAACGGTCTTCGATCGCTCCCCACAGGGCACGCTGACGGCAGCTAACAGCACACCACTAACCGATGGCGCTGCAGCGGTGTTCTTGTGCAGCGAGGACTACGCAAGTCGCAACGGCCTATCAGTGCAGGCATGGCTCACTTTAGGACGCAGCAGCGCCGTCGATTTTGTCGGCGGAGAGGGCCTACTTATGGCCCCTACAGTTGCGGTCAGTGAGTTGTTGCAAGCTGCCCAACTTAGCCTACAAGACTTTGACTACTACGAGATACATGAGGCTTTCGCCGCCCAGGTGTTGTGCACCTTAAAAGCCTGGGAGGATCCGGTGTACTGCAAAGAAAAACTAGGCCTGTCGCAGGCACTAGGTAGCATCGAGCGCAGCCGCATAAACGTAAAGGGCAGCTCTCTAGCCGTGGGCCACCCCTTTGCGGCTACAGGTGCTAGGATCATTGGCACACTAGCTAAATTATTAGACAAACAAAATGGGCAGCGTGGGCTGATCTCGATCTGCACCGCCGGAGGCATGGGGGCAGCGGCAATTCTAGAGAGTGCCAATTAGCGAGTGAAGCTTGATTTAGGTCAGTGAAAACGTACAAAGCGAATTGAACAAAAGGTCATGAAGTTGCTAGAGTCCCTAGCTAACATGCACAAGTAAAGAGGATAGATGCTGGCATCAATTCGCCATGAGAAGACCGAACAGGCGTTATGCTCTTGCGGGAACGCTCAAGTCCTGCTTCAATTAAGCGCCTGAAATTAGCCTTATAAAAAAAATAGCATTGGTATACGGGAGAAAGCTGAATGAATAAAAACTATAAGACTATGTGCGGCATTGCCTTCGGAACTATGATGGTTCTGGCAAGCAGCATCATGCCTGCTTCAGCGCAGGCTCCAATTAGCAATCCACTTTCCTTGACACCTCCGGTAGGTCTGCCAGTAATCCCTATCTTCGAAGGGGCTTACGAGAATGAAGACGGTTCGGTCTCCTTCTCTTTCGGATATCTGAACCGCAATACTAGCGAACCTATAACTGTCCCACTCGGTCAGAGTAACCGCATTGAACCCGCTCAATTCGACGGGCAGCAGCCAACTTACTTTGAAACTTCGCGTCACACTGGCGTTTTTACTGTCACAGTGCCGGCCTCCATGCGCGACGACGATGTATGGTGGCACATCAAAACTGGCAGCCATAGTGAGTTGAAAGTTCCCGGTCGCCGCGGCCGCATGGGTTACACTCTCGACAAGACTCCACGTCCATCAGGTTCACTAGCTCCGTTAGTGTCCTTTACCGCAGGTGGACCTACTGGTCAAAACCCAATGGGCATGACTGCCCAAAATGCCCTTTCGGTAAAGGCAGGAGTGCCTGTGACATTGACAGTGCATACTACAGACCCATCAGTTCGTGACCCTGCAGATCCACGTAACGAGAAACCCATTCCATTACGCGTCTCTTGGCACAAGCATCAAGGTCCGGGCGAGGTCACTTACCAACAACATCCGTCCTCGGAGGATCCAGAACCATTGAGTGAACTGCAGATCCGTCGCGGTGTTTCACTACCCGGTCCAGATCAAACAGTCCTAACTCCCGGCCAGGGTGTAGCGAATGTTATTGCAACATTCTCTGAGCCTGGTGATTATCTTATGCGCACAATGGTCGATAACTGGGATGCGACCGACAGCACCGAAGCGGATCAGTGCTGCTGGACAAATGTGTACCAAAAAGTAACAGTTACGCCCTGATTCTACACACTTTCGCGTTTTTGAATCATTTGCTAGTAACCGCCACTTAGATCACATAAAGTGAGATTTTTGGCGGCGTCACAATTAGTTGCATATACATAAATCAAAGAGTGGACAAGCGACCGCGAGACTAATAATTTGTGGCGACTGCTCACCCATTTACGAGGAGAGGATCATGAAAATCAAGCAGTGTTGGAACCATCAACGCTCAGGGAAGGCCGCTCTAGGCTTTGCAGTCCTGGCAGTGTTTGGATTTACGGCGCAAGCCCAGGCGCAATCGTCTACCCTATCTATCGACTCGGGTGCAGTGACATACGCCGATCATGTAGCAGAAATCATCACGGAAAATTGTGTTGTTTGTCACCGCGAAGGCGGTATCGGCCCCATGCAATTGACCAATTTTGACCAGATTCGCCCTTGGGCACCTCTCATTAGCATGCGCGTTGCCAGTCGCGAAATGCCCCCTTATGCGTATGACCAACATATCGGCATTCAAGAACTTCAAGGCGATTGGCGTCTCACTGACGAAGAAATCAGCACCATCACTAACTGGGTAGCACAGGGTGCTCCAGAAGGCGATTGGGGCGATCGTAGTCATCCAGTAGCAGATCTTCCAGACGCAGACGAATGGACTTTCGCCGCGCAGTTCGGAGCGCCTACTATGATATTGGATTCGGCGCCTATAGACGTTCCGGCTCTAGGGAATGACATGTGGCATCGTCCATATGTGCAAACAGGCCTGACCACCGATCGCTGCATTAAGGCGATTCAAGTGAAGCCTGCCGGTAATGCTAAGGCCGTGGTTCACCATGCGAACTCTGATCTTGAAGTGATGAACGCAGATGGCGAATACGAAGACTACGGTCAGCTGACTGAGTATGCGATGGGCAAGTGGGGCGAGATCATGCCAGAAGGCGTGTGTCGCGTTATACCTGCTAATTCACGCGTACGCTGGGACATCCACCTGTTCCCAGGCGGTGTTGGCGCAACGGCTCCAGGCACTATGATCGAAGATAACGTTGTTGAGATCGGTGTCTGGTTGCACCCAGAAGGCTATGCTCAGACTGCACGCTTCAAGCAAGACCTGAAGCTATACAGACTCGATCAGGGCGAACTAGTTATCCCTCCTCATGGCACTGCCATGACTCAGGGCTTCCACTCTTTCGACCACCCTGTGCGTATAGATAGCTTCCAGCCACACGGCCACCTGCGTATGCGCGCCGCCTCACTGGAGATATTCTATCCAGCCACAGGCCGCACAGAGCAGATCAGCCAGATCTCTAACTGGAGCGCCACATGGCACCATAGCCACTTGTTTGAAGACGACGTCGCACCTCTTCTTCCAACTGGCGCAGTCCTTGTGATCAAGCAGTGGTACGACAACACAGCGAATAACCCTAACAATCCAGATCCAGATTTCTGGGTTGTTGCGGGTAGCCGTACTGCAGACGAAATGACTCACGCTTGGATTGCAGTAACTCACCTCGACGACGAAGGTTACCAAGAAATTCTGGCCCAACGTGAAGAGGCAAAGCAGCGCTCTGTAGCAGCTGAGTAAAGATGGGTTTAGCTGGCGCTAAGCGTCAGCTAAACGAAAAAGGCCCAAGACTTTCGTCTTGGGCCTTTTTTTTAGCGCCTGCCCTCGTAAGGAGGGCCAGGCGCTCCTACCTAATCCGCGAGGTGAAAGGTGAAGTAACCCGTGAACATCTCATCCGTGCTATCTAGCCCAGAACGCACCTCTGCGTTCGGGTCAGGATTGAATGGATTCGATACCGAGTTATCGAAGGCTCCGCTCACATGCACGGTGCTGCCCGCCGGCACTGAGATGGGTTCGTCTAATACATAGTGGGGTTGCCACCCATAGTTGTACGCCGGCACGCTTAGAATATCCTGCAGCGTGCCATCGGGGCGCTCCACACTAAACTTCATATTCTTGCCCCGTGCATTCATCTTCGCTCGAACGCCAGAAATGACGACTGCGTCCTGGAAGGTGTATTGCGCATGCGCACTAACATCGTGCTCTTTGGGGGGGATTACGACAGTCGCAGAGACCGCTTGCACCATCCTCTCCTTTAGATGGGGTATATCCTCTGGGTCAGCGAAATACAGCGCAATCTTGGTCTCATCGAAGAGCTCCGCCCCGATGCCTACATAATGAAACTGCATCGACAATTTGGCGCCCTTAGGAATACGCACTGCAGTGCCTTCGGGGAAGCGTTCGGCGCGTGCCTCACCCGGTGAATAACCATCGAGGAAGCGGCGCGTGGAAGTAGATTTGGAACGCTCCTCGCCCCAAAAGTCTTCTTCATCCAGAGTTACGAAACTCATGAGGTGGTGCAGCGCACTTGTTGCTACAGCCTGATACTGCATGCCCACCACCCATTTTTCTTCGTCGAAGGGCAGTTCGACATCCGCATAGATATAGTCCAATACGCCGGTGGCAGGAATGCGTTGACGCGGTGCAGTGACGATCAGGTCGGGCTCTCCTAATAGCCACTCCTTATTCTCCACATAGTTTAACTCTTCGAGCGGGTCGGAACCCTCGCCCCTAGGAGCTCCAGCACTTAACCAGTGCACGAGTTTTTGGATATCTTCAGTGGCTATATAGCGAGCAGAGTCGGAGTGCCCTATATCGGGGTCGATCTGCGCTGGAGGCATACGCTTGTTCAGCAGCACCTCTTTGATCATAGGTGACCAGCCCAGCAAGGATAGATAGCTGTCCAATGCGAAAGGCCCAACTCCGAACTCGCGATGACAAGTGACGCAATTGTCGATAATCATCGGGGCGATGTCAGTAACATAGTTAGGCACCTCCTCACTATGGGCATCGCGCACAGGGTAGCTAATCGCGCAAGGAGAGGGGTTTTCAGTCTTTACGGTATTTCTAACAGGCCCTTCCAGAATCGCGGATAAAGTAGCCCCTAAATCGGCGGCTACCGCACCGGTATAGTAAAGAGAAATACGATCGGGATTGAGCACCCGCACATCACCCGCATGGCTAATGCCGAGAGCCTCGGACACCAACTGACCGCTGTCTTGCAGTATAGGGACATCTAGATCTAGAGCGCGCAACGCAGCACGATCGGAGTCTTTAGAGTCGATGAGTAGAAACTCGAAGCCCTGCTCTGCGTATTGGGAACGCAGCTCGCGATAACTGGTGAGCATATCGTCCATGCCCGCGCAACTGGGGACATAGGACATCAATACGACAGCTTTGCGATGCTGGTAGCGACTTAGTTGATGGAAGTTGCCCTGCTCGTCGAGCAAAGCAAAATCACCGGTCCTATCGAGAGCGGCACTCGCGGTACCTGAAGCCAAGGCGATACAAACACCAAGGCATGAATTGAAAGCTCTAGTCATGGAAAACTCCTATCCATAATCGACGCGGGTGGCTAGTTTCATGCGCTCACTTAACGCATTGGATAGTTGCTAATATGCTGCTCACCAGTGGCTGCGCGGGAGCGGTTACGCTCAGATTGCGCCATGCCGCCTGATGCTGGGCCGCCTTGATTGAAAATACCCCCTCTCAGCACGAAAAACAGATAGTCAGTTTCGCCCTCTAAATATTCAACTTTATTGGTGTATTTCGCGACCATCTCGTTGATGGCACGACCACGATCAGGGACATCGGGATGTACTAAAATATCGCCGATGACCACTTTCAGAGCCGCAATATTGTCGAGCACATAGGCTGCCCCAGGGTGAAAACCGTATAGATACGGGGCAATCACGGGCATTGTCGGAATATCCGTTGGTAGCGCCATCAACCCACCATGGGCGGGCGCGATCTTCTCCTCGTAAAGCGCGATGGCATTTTCTATGCCCGATTCCAATTCGTTCTGGTTTTTCGAGATCATCGCCACTTCAAGCGTTGCCAATTGCAGCCACTGAGAGGCCCACGTTAAGCCGCTAAGCTGTGGAAAGCCTACGCGGAAGGAATAGGCATAATCGTGCTCTGAGAGCAGCTCAGAAGACTTGGGCTGCGCTGGCACCGAATGGGCGTCATCACTCAAGTAATCGGTCAATGCCATATCGACTGCAGTGTGTTTGTCGATCAAATTATCATCGAGATAAATCTCCACCATCTTGGTGGCAAAATCCCTGCCACGCTGGAGCACCAGCACTGCGTTTGCTGGAATACTGCCATTGGCTTCGAGTAACTCTTCGGCCTCTTGCGCTGAGTACTCGCGGCGAATCATCGCCTGCAATCCCGGCGTGGCACGACTTTCGAACACACGAAAAGGGCCTAGCATGGCTAAGTGGTCAGAGGAGGAGTGATAGTGAGAGGCACTGGCTTCAGATAACTCTAATAAGGCCTCGCGCAATAAACCCTTGCCGATCATCGAATCTGCAGAGTTATTGCTAGCGACGATTTCATCAAAAACTGCGGCCTGTAACACCTCTGAAGTGTTGAGATAGCGGCTTAGGTCTGGGAATCTTGTGTCGATCAGTTCATTACCGGTTTGCGCAAATGCAACGAGCGGTGTAGCAAGGCTCACCACCGCAAGACCGATCACCAAACTGTGTAGTGTTTTTCTCATTCTTACCCCCGCGTGGCATTTGGAATAGCCCGTGGTTTACCCACTTTTTATAGTTGGCTTAAGGATAAAAGCCCTTGTTGAGGAAGTCTATCATCTAGGCTCGCAAAGATTTGGCAATATGTGACAGGAGTGCTAAGAATCTGTATTTTGGGCGATTTTTAGGCCTATTTTTAGAACCCTACCGTGATCGATGGCGGCCACGGTCCATAGAAAGCCTTGCCACAACATCTGATCCCCGACCACTGGCTTACCGCCCATTTTCTGCTGAAAGAAATCGCCAATAGAAATGCTGCCCTCACCCTCGAGCAATGCGAAGCCATAGACAGGCGCAAGGTCCATTAGGCGAGCGTTCGCATCAAGAATAAAGTCCCCGAAGAACCAGGTATCTGCCGTAGAGCTCGGGGCCTGGCTGAATAGTTTACCTAGACTGGGTAGGTCGTGCTCATGACCAACAATGCAGAGGATATCGCCAGCTAGCAGCTTTGTACTACCGCTTGGATGCAAGAGTTCGCGCCCCCGAAACAACGCTGCGATTCGCGTACCCTCGGGCATATGCAAACGTCGCAGCTCGGTGTTGATACACCACTTCTCAGCCCCTAAGCGATAGACAAAGAGCTCCCACTCGCTAGTAGGGTGTATCTCCAAGCCCGAGCGCGCAATGGGCGAGGGTTGTGCGGGCACCTCTACCTTCGCAAGCCTTGTTGCCAAGGGAATCGAGCTGCCCTGTACTAGCAACGATACCAGCACTACGAAGAAGGCGAGATTGAAGAACAACTGGGCGTTAGGTAGGCCCGCCATAATAGGATATACCGCGAGAATAATCGGCACCGCACCACGCAAACCCACCCAGGAGATGAACCACCGTTCTCGATTCTTGAATCGACTGAACGGTATCAAACTGATCCACACAGCCAAGGGGCGAGCAAACAGTATCATCCATAACGCAAGCAGCAGACCGGGCAATGCGATGTCCTGCAACTCGCTAGGAGTAAGCAATAAACCAAGCACTAAGAACATGCCGATCTGACTTAGCCAGGCTAGCCCGTCAAAGATGCTTAGGATAGAGGTGCGGCTGCGCAGCGGTCGGTTGCCGAGTAATAAGCCACACAAATAGATCGCAAGAATGCCGCTGCCACCCAGCATATTAGTGACTGCATAAATCAGTAGTCCGCCACTAATTGCTAACAAGGGATAGAGCCCGTTGGCGAGGGTGCTACGGTTGATCAGCTGCAATAGCAGCCAACCGCCTAGTAGCCCCAGCACTATGCCGACCCCAAACTGCTGTAGTAATTGCAGTAGGAAGAACCAGCCAAACTCCTGCTCTCCCGAGGCGAGCACCTCTATTAGAGTAACGGTAAGAAAGACCGCCATCGGATCGTTGCTACCGGATTCGATCTCCAACGTGGCGCCCACACGCTCATTGAGACTACGCTGCCCTAGCAAGGAAAAAACCGCCGCCGCATCCGTTGACCCGACGATAGCCCCAATCAACAAGCCCTGCACTATGTTCAGATCGAATAAATAAGCCGCCACCAGACCGGTAAGACTAGTGGTTAGGAGGACACCTATCGTAGCCAGCGAGAGCGCGGGCCCCAATGCTACCCGGAAGGTGGCGGCGCGAGTGCGCATGCCACCGTCCAGCAAGATAATCGCAAGTGCGAGATTGCTCGCGAGATAGGCTAGGGAATAGTCATCGAATTGAATGCCGCCAATGCCATCCTCGCCGGCGAGAATACCAACGCCGAGGAAAATCACCAGAATCGGAATCCCTAGTCGCGAAGACAGCGCGCTAAAGAGCACACTGAAACCAACCAGTAAGGCACCAATCAAGAAGAAACTATTAATACTGCCAACGTCCATCTTCTCATTCCATTAGGCTAAGGCACGACAATACAATAGCAGAGCGCCAGACAACTGAGCGGGAATTTTAGCGTGAGATCGCTATCTTTGGAGGGGAGCTAGAGCTGTGGGTATTACTACGACACATCCTGCGTTGACTTGATGGTCTGCAATTCGGCAGCGAACTCTTCAAGTTTGTCCCTTATCTTGCTCTCGGCGTCAGCTTCAGACCAAACGCTGGCGCCCAAGGCCTGGACGACTGTTTCTTCTACTTCTAACGGACCTACAGCACCGACGCCCGAAGAGGTTTTCGTCATTTTATCGTCGCTCATTGGCCGCTTACGCTCCATTATTCTGTCGGAAAGTTAGCCAAATTAGCGATCGACCAGCAAACTGTCAATTGAATCTAGGGGTAAATGTGAGGCAGTTAACAGGCGTTCGCTAACGGAACGCCTGTTAACGAAAGGCTTAGGCGAAGGGGTGTCGCAGGATGATTGTCTCTTCGCGATCCGGGCCTGTGGAGATGATGTCCACCGGTGCTTCTATCGTTTTCTCGATATAGCGAATGTAGTCACGGGCATTCTTAGGCAGGTCCTCTAGGCTCTTCACGCCAAAGGTCGACTCTTTCCAGCCCGGTAATTCCACATAGATAGGCTCTAGCTTCTGATAGCTATCGAGATTCATCAGACAAGACGAGGACTCTGAATCGATACCTTTGTAGCCGGTACAAACCTTAATAGTCTCCAAACCATCCAGCACGTCTAGCTTAGTTAGACAGATACCAGAGACCGAGTTGATTCGAATAGCGAGACGCACTGCGGCAGCATCGAACCAACCACAACGGCGATCACGCCCAGTCGTCGCGCCCTTCTCCTTACCCACCAATGCGAGATGCTTGCCGGTCTCATCGAATAGCTCTGTAGGGAATGGCCCAGAGCCAACACGAGTCGTATAAGCCTTAGTGATCCCTAGAACATAGTCTAGATACAGCGGGCCGAAGCCGCTACCTGTGGCCGTGCCACCTGCTGTAGTGTTAGAAGAGGTAACGAAAGGGTAGGTGCCATGGTCGATGTCGAGCAGCGAGCCTTGCGCACCCTCGAACAAGATATTGTCATTGGCCTTGCGGTGTCCGTGGAGAATCTCGATCGTATCGCTCACCATGGGCTTGATCTGCTCGCCTAGCGCCAAGCTCTTCTCTAAGGTGGACTCGTAGTCCAGCGCCTGCGCGCCATAGTACTTAGTGAGCATGAAGTTGTGATACTCCATCGCCTCCTTGAGTCTCGCTGCGAAATGGGACTCGCTGAACAATTCGCCAACGCGAATGCCACGTCGTGCAACCTTGTCTTCATAGGCCGGGCCGATACCACGCCCTGTGGTGCCGATCTTGTCATTGCCAAGTCGCAGTTCCCGCGCCTGATCTAGGGCGGCATGGGAGGGCAGGATCAAAGGACAGGAAGCGCTGATCTTCAATTTGGGTCGAACCGAAATGCCACGCTCTTCGAGACGCATAATCTCGCTCATAAGGGCTTCCATACTAAGGACTACGCCGTTACCAATAACGCAGGTCACACCTTCACGCAAGACGCCTGAAGGTAACAGGTGCAAGACTGTCTTCTCGCCCTTAATTACCAGTGTGTGTCCCGCATTGTGGCCACCTTGAAAGCGCGCAACGACTGCCGCCTGCTCTGTGAGCAGATCGACTATCTTGCCCTTGCCCTCGTCACCCCATTGCGTTCCTAGTACAACAACACTTCTACCCATTTGTAATCATCTCTCAATAAGTATTCGATTTCTCTCTTCGCGCTTGCAACTTCGACTGCCTCGAATAGAGGCCTGCTAGCACACTAATCCTCGCCCAAACTCTCTATCTGCCAATGCTGCGCTTGTCGCACGAGGCGTCTGTCACAGCCAAGCAAACGCAACTGCTTCGAACTGAGCGTGTCGGCATCCAGATCCTTTATGACACGCTCACCCGCTTCGCGTAATTCCTGTACATAGGCATCTAGCGATTGATCTTCGTCAGCTGGCGCACATATCGCCTGCTTGCGCTCAAACTCGGCCTTACTTAGGCGTGCGAGAACCTTTAGGTCAGCGTCGAAGCCCGAGGCCGGGCGTGCGCGACCGAACACTTTGCCTATATCGTCAAAACGACCGCCCTGGGCTATGGCACGGCCATAAGCCGGCGTATAAGCCGCAAAAACAATACCCGTGTGGTACTCATAGCCACGCAATTCGCATAGATCGAAGCCGAGAGACACATTAGGTAGTCGGCGCTTTACGCCCTTCGCTATTGCCTCTAGCTCTTGTAATTCTTTCTGCACCGCGCTTGGAGCACCCTCGAAACTCTTTAGCGCAGCCGTTAAGATCGTTTCGTCGCCACTCAAGCGCGACAAATCGCTCAGCATTGCACGAATTCCATCGTCTTCGATCTGCGCATCTAGGAAGGTGTCAATCTCGTCGTAGGCCTTGCGCTGCAAGGCATCGAACAGCTCATTCTCACTATCCAAAGAGAGCTGCGAGGCACGTACTAGGCTGCGGAATATGCCCACATGACCGAGCACAATATGCACCTCTTCGATCTTCGTCAGCTTAAGTGTGTCGTGCATCAAGCAAATCAGCTCGATATCGCAACCTACCCCGGCATGACCGAACAACTCAGCGCCGATGCGAATCGGAATACGCGAGGCAAGCAAACCACGTGGTCGCGTATGCGCCACGTTGTCTGAGTAGCACAGGCGAACGGGCAAATCCTGCCCTTCACCGCCGCGCTGACTTAGACAATGCGCATCGATGCGGGCAACTTGCGGGGTAATATCGGCGCGTAAGCCCATCATTCGACCGGTCAATTGATCGGTAATTTTGAAGGTCTGCAGATCCAAGTCGTGGGAAGAACCCACCAATAAGGAGTCGAGGTATTCGATGAGCGGGGGAATGACTAAGTCGTAACCCCAACTTGCGTAAAGATCGAGAATCTGACGACGCAGAGTCTCTAACCTAAATGCCTCAACCGGCAGAATTTCTTCTACTCCCTCGGGGAGCAACCATCGATCGCGCACTGACATTGCTATCTCACTTCCTATTACTAAATATCTTTAGCGAGCGCTAGTCGCTCCGCAAGACTGCCTTGGGCAGCCGCCCCCGAGGGTCGACCGTTATTGTCCACCCTACAAACGGACAAAGACCAGCAGTAAAACAAATTACTGCTGGCCTCTTTGACTTTAAAACTTATTGTACTTCGCTTGCTCTTAGGTACTTGAAGTACTCGCTATCTGGATCTACGAGTAGGATATCGCCCTTATTCGAGAAGCTCTCCTGATAGGAGTTAATGCTGCGCGTAAACGCATAGAACTCTTCATTCTTGGAGTATGCGCTCGCGTATGTGGCCGCCGCTTGCGCGTCGCCCTCACCGCGAATCGTCTCAGAGTCGCGATAGGCCTCTACTAATAACACGGCCTCTTGTCGATCCGCATCTGCCTCGATCCCGATGGCTAGCTCGTTACCGCGCGAGCGCAGTTGTTGCGCTTCGCGCTGACGCTCGGAGGTCATGCGCTCATAAACAGAAGCGCGCACATCTAAGGGCAGTTCGATCTGCTTAACACGCACATCGATCACCTCGATGCCATACTCCTCTGCGGTAGAGAGGTTTAATTCGCGGGTAAGCTCTTCCATCAGCAAATCGCGCTGACCGGACACCACTTCCTGCAAATCGCGCTCGCCAAACTTGTTACGCAAACCATCGTTAATACGCTGCTGCAAAAGGTTGCTAGTGCGGCTCTCCTCGCCAGAGGAGGATGTGTAGTACTTCTCGACATCCACGATACGCCACTTGGCGAAGGAGTCGACTACAAGCGCCTTCTGCTCGAGAGTCAGGTAACGCTGCGCATCAGCGGTTACGGTCAAAACACGGCCATCGAATTTACGCACCGTATTCACCCAAGGCAACTTGAAATGCAGACCTGGTGCGATATCGGCCTCTACGATTTGTCCGAAGCGGAGCAAGATTGCGCGTTCGGTCTGCTTGACGATGTAGACGGCGTCGGAGCCTGCGACAAACAATAAGAAAATAAGGATGCCTGCAAATGCATTTTTCATTGGAGTATTCCTCGCGTTGGCCTAGTTTGCGCCCGCGCTCTATCTGCGGCAGCGGCGGAAGTCTCTCGGTTACTTTGTTCCGAAATCTCTCTCAGTTGCTGCGGTGTGAGTGGCGCGTTGTTGGCAGCGCGTGAAGCATTGCCCTGCTCGATGATCTTATCCAGCGGCACGTAGAACATATTATTGCCACCCTCAACATCGATGAGCACCTTGCTGCTATTGGTCATGACCGATTGCATCGCATCAATGTAGAGACGCTCACGCGTTACCGCAGGCGCTTTCTCATATTCGGCCAATAACTGCTCAAAGCGTGACGCCTCACCATCTGCTCTCGCGATCACCTGATCTCGATAAGCATTCGCCTGTTCGATGATGCGCTGCGCCTCACCTCGAGCCGTCGGTACTACGCGATTTGCGTAGGCCAACGCTTCGTTCTGCACGCGCTGCTCGTCTTCACGGGCCTTAATCACATCGTCGAACGCGCCCTGCACCGCATCTGGTGGCTGAGCATTACGGACTGTTACTTGGGAGATTAGAATCCCGGAGTCATAGCTGACCATATAGCGCTGTAAGCGCTCACGCACCTCGGCAGCCACATCTGCGCGGCCCTGCGTTAGTACACGGTCCATCGTCGTGCCACCCACTACGTGGCGAATGGCAGACTCGGCAGCGTGATCTAGGCTGATCTCAGGGTCACGCACTACCACTGCAAATTTCACGGGGTCATCGATCAAGTACTGCAATTCGATCGAGACGTTCACAATATTCTCATCAGTGGTCAACATGTCACGCGAATAGGAGCGCGTGTTCACGCGGGTCACGTTGATCTTCTGCACTTCGTCGATCAGGGGAGGGTTCCAACGCAGCCCTGGCTGAACGACTTCTTCGCGCAGCTTCCCGAAACGCATGACTACTCCACGCTCGGACTCGTCCACCGTATAGAAACCCACTGCGGCCCACATGAGAACCAGCACCACTATGGCGCCGCCAAACAGACCCGAGGAGAATCCACCACCGCTAGCGGAGCCACCCCCACTAGAACCAGAGGAACCACCGGACTTACCGCCGCCAAACAGGCTGTTGAGCTTGCGCGTAACGGACTTTATGACCTCATCGAGATCTGGCGGCTTCTGATCATTACCACCACCATTGCCGCGACCGCCGCCCCAGGGGTCGTTATCCTTACCTTTATTTCCAGGTTCATTCCAAGCCATTGGCCTCTCCATACCCCAATCAAAATACGGGGGTGATTTTAACGAATTATTGACGATTAACCCAGCTTTTTACCCAGCTGGCAAAGGGGCAATAGGCCCCAAAAATGCAAATTGATTGGAAACTTACAAGCCAGCAGAAGTGCCGCTCGGCGTCATCCCCTCGTCTACTAAGAGACGGTCTAAGTCTTTACGCGGTAGACGGACATCTAAACAGACTAAGCCATCGGCGTCGACATTCTCATGAACGACAGCACCTTTGGCATAGAGGCGGGCACGCAAACGACCCTGTTCAGGGGCCAGTCGCAGGCTATACTCCACGACATCATGACCGAGTAACTCGCCGATTGCGCTCAGCAACAGGTCTATTCCTTCTCCCGTCCGGGCGGAAATCCACACGCGCACAGGCTTACCTTCTTGATTTCGCTCAATATGAGGGGCGCGCTCGTCCAATAGGTCGATCTTGTTGCACACCTGCAGACAAGGCACCTCATCCGCGCCTATTTCTGCTAATACTTCTTCGACTTGCTCAGTGAAGAACTTATGTTGCTCGTTCGCCACATCGATCACATGCAGCAAGAGACTCGCCTCTGCTGATTCTTCTAACGTAGCACGAAACGCTGCTACCAATTTGTGGGGCAGGTGGCTAATGAAGCCAACGGTATCGGCGAGTATCGCCGCACCGAAATTAGGGACTTGTATGCGCCGCAATGTTGAGTCCAGCGTTGCAAACAATTGATCAGCCGCATAGATATGCTCGTTGGCCATCACGTTAAACAATGAAGACTTGCCAGCATTTGTATAGCCGACCAATGAAACCGTTGGAATATCTGCCCGCTTACGAGAGCGGCGGCCTTGATCGCGCTGACCACGAACCTTGATAAGGCTAGCGTTGATGCTTTTTATGCGCTGCCTGATCATGCGCTGGTCGAGCTCTAGCTGAGTCTCACCAGCTCCGCGCAGCCCGATACCCCCTTTTTGTCTATCCAAGTGGGTCCAACCGCGCTTCAGGCGCGTTACGGTATGTTCGAGTTGCGCCAACTCTACTTGTAGCTTGCCCTCATAGCTGCGGGCACGTTGGGCGAAAATATCAAGAATAAGGCCTGTGCGATCAAGGACACGGCAAGATAAGCGCGCCTCGAGATTGCGCTCTTGGCTTGGGGTGAGTGCGTGATTGAAGAGGACGACTTCGGCCTCGTGCTCTTCCACGGCGGCCTTAATCTCTTCAAGCTTACCCGAGCCTATGAAAAGACCGGCATCGGGTTGTTTGCGACTGCCTTTTATGAAGATGGCCGGAACTGCGCCAGCCGAGAGCACAAGTTCTTCAAATTCAACAGGGTCCTCCTGCTCTTGCTCTGAATCCAGATCAATATGCACGAGGATAGCGGTTTCACCGCGATCGGGTCTTTCAAAGAACAAAAACGAACCTCAATTAGGCAATATTGCCTGGCGCTTCTTCCTCTTCATCCGCGCCTGTCTCACCAGTACCTTGTGTAGGTATCTTGACCGAGCGAGCGGGAACGACAGTAGAAATCGCGTGTTTGTAAACCATCTGATTGACCGCGTTCTTTAGCAGAATCACAAATTGATCGAAAGACTCAATTTGTCCCTGCAACTTGATGCCGCTAACCAAATAGATGGAAACCGGGATACGCTCCTTGCGAAGCACATTCAAGAAAGGGTCTTGTAGAGAATGCCCTTTTGACATTTACCTTCTCCTTAACCGTTAATGTAAGCTGGAAACCCCAGCACTATAAGTCCAAACATTCTCTATATTGCGACCTTACTGATCGAATTCAATAGCAGATCTAGAGTTTCCGAGTTTTCGCTGTCAAAACTACTAAGATTCTCCCAACTACGCATCCAAGTGATTTGTCTCTTCGCAAGCTGTCGCGTGGCAATAATACCCTGTTCCACCATAGCATCAAAGCTCATTTCACCCGCTATATGACGCCAAGTTTGCCTATAGCCTACAGCTCGCATCGAAGGCATGCTCAGATCTAGATCTCCACGAGCATAAAGTCGCTCAACCTCAGCCACGAGCCCTTGCTCAATCATACGCTCAAAACGTTGCGCAATCCTTGTATGTAGTACGGCCCTATCCTGAGGCTGGATCGCAAAGAAATGCAAATCGAACGGTAACTGCGCCGCTGACTTGCCAGCGCTCTCTTGCTGATGGTGCGCCGTCATGGTCTTACCCGAGACAAGATAGATCTCCAAGGCTCGCTGCAGGCGCTGCGGATCATTCGGATGAATGCGCGCAGCAGACTCTGGGTCTACTGCAGCAAGCTGCGCATGGACCGCCGCCCAGCCTTCATGCTCGGCCTTGGCCAGAATTTGCTCACGGACCAGCGGATCGGAAGCCGGCATCTTAGCCAAACCGTCGCGCAAAGCACGGAAGTAGAGCATTGTCCCTCCCACTAGCAAGGGTATTTTGCCCGCACTGCGAATCGACTCCATCTCCAACAAAGCGTCATGTCGAAACTGTGAGGCCGAGTAGGCCTTCGCGGGATCAAGGAAATCGATCAGGCGATGGGGGGCACGCGCTAGGGTTTCAGCGTCGGGCTTGCCAGTGCCTATGTCCATCTCTTTGTAGATTTGCGCGGAATCGACGCTGATAATCTCGCATGGCAGGCGCTGCACAATCTCTATAGCGAGATCGGTCTTACCCGATGCTGTAGGCCCTAGTAGGCAAATGGCTGGGGGTCTTACATTTTTCATATCCACTGCGTCCCTTGGATACTCATGAATGTAGCGAGGGGCTCTATCACTACTGGCCACGCAGAAACAACTTGTCCAACTGATCGATGCTCTGCAGCACCCATGTAGGCCGCCCATGATTACACTGTCCACTGCGCTCCGTCCGCTCCATGTCGCGCAGCAAGGCATTCATCTCCGGGATGGTCAACTGACGATTAGCGCGCACCGAGCCGTGACAGGCCATCGTCGACATCAGCTCGTCTTGATAATTACTAACACGCTCACTACTGCCGTGTTCGCGCACATCGGCCAACACATCTCTTACTAATTGCTCAATATCCGCCGCGGCAAGAATAACTGGAATCTGGCGCACCACTATAGACTCACTCGCCACGCGCTCCACTCCTAAGCCTAGGGCCAGCAAAGCCTCGGCCTGCTGCTCCGCACAGTCGGCCTCGGCCTGACTCACTGCGATGGACAGAGGCACCAACAATGGCTGTGCTCTAATGCCATCGTTCGCGGCAGACTCTTTCATGCGCTCGTATGTAATGCGCTCGTGAGCCGCGTGCATGTCAACCACAACGAGCCCAAGTTTATTCTGCGCCAAGATATAAATACCATGCAGCTGGGCAATGGCAAAACCTAAAGGGGGCACGTCTTCGTCTTTACTTAACTCGGCATAGGCACTGATCTGATCTGCCACTTGTGTAGGTGTCAGCCCTTGTGATCCAAAGGACGAATAATTTGTCGAACCAGTCGATGGAGCACCTCCATAGGAAGGAGCATTAAAACTAATGCGCCCTTGACCGGAAAACTCCCCCGCCTCGGAACCGCCAGATTGGAGAAGCTCCCCAGTATCCGGATCAACAGAACCTGGAGCGTAGGCAATCCTCTCGCTATGACCAGCCAAACTATCTTGCGGTCGCACACCCGCCAAAGCCTTGTGTAGTGCGCGAAACAGAAAGTCGTGAACTAAGCGAGAGTCACGGAAGCGAACCTCGTGTTTGGTAGGATGCACATTGACATCGACCAAGGCGGGTTGCAGCTCAAGATAAAGAACGAAGGCCGGGTGACGACCATGGAAAAGTACATCTTTATAAGCCTGCTTTACCGCATGACTTACGAGCTTGTCGCGAATGATGCGCCCGTTCACATAGAAATACTGCAAGTCCGCCTGGCTGCGCGAAAAAGTAGGCAGGCTTACCCAGCCCCACAGGCGCAAGCCCGAGGCCTCTATGTCGATGCGTATTGAATTCTCAACGAATGCCGGACCGCATACTAGCGCCACACGTCGCTGCTTCTCCTGCTCACCTCTTGCGACATCTAGGTGGTGTATCGCGCGCTGGTTATGGCGAAGCAAAAAAGCCACATCGAAACGGCTCAGGGCCAGTCGCTTGACCACCTCGTCTAGGCGATCGAACTCTGTTTTCTCAGTACGTAGAAATTTCTTACGCGCCGGCGTATTGAAGAATAGATCGCGCACCTCCACCGTGCTTCCCACAGGATGCGATGCAGGTGAAACGGCGGTATTCATCTCTTGGCCAGCCGCCTCCACTCGCCACGCACTCTCGTCCTGAGCATTGCGTGCGCGTGAAGTTAGCTCGAGTCGAGAGACAGAACAGATACTCGCTAGCGCTTCGCCACGAAAACCGAGACTCGCGATATTCTCTAGGTCGTCTAGGTTTGAAATCTTACTGGTTGCGTGACGACTGAGGGCGAGACCAAGATCAGCTTTCTCGATACCTGCGCCATTGTCACGAATTCGAATCAGTTTAGTACCGCCCTGCTCGACCTCTATTTCGACGCGATCTGCGCCGGCATCGAGACAATTCTCTAACAATTCTTTTACAACAGAGGCGGGGCGCTCAACGACCTCTCCGGCAGCAATCTGGTTGGCCAGGCGTTGGCTTAATAAGGCAATACGTGTCATGTAAGTTTCGCGGGGCCTAGGCCCGATTATGGATTCAGGGGGCAGGTATCTTTAAAACCTGTCCCACCTTGATTACGTCGTTTCGCAGATTATTCGTAGCGCGTAGGCTGGACATGCTTACGCGATAACGCTCGGCAATTCCAGAGAGCGTTTCGCCGCGCACAATCTTATGCTCGGTTGGTACAGCACTGGCAATAGCCATGCCGGGTATGCTGAGTTTCTGGCCAATGCGAATAACATCATTCTTAAGATTGTTTTGCGCGCGTAACTCCTGCGTACTGATGCCATGGCGCTGCGCAATCTCCGACAAATTGTCACCGCGTTTTACTACATAGCTACCGCCTGCTAGCAGTTCTAGCGAAGGCTTAATATTATTCTCTTTCTGCCACGCAATCAGCGTGTCCTCGGGTGGCCTATCATAAAAATAACGCATGACGCCCTGTACTATGCCGTCGGCCAGACGTCGCTGGTAGGACGAGGTATTTAACTGGCGAGCTTCGTTCGGATTCGACAGGTAACCCGTCTCAATTAGTACCGATGGGATGTCAGGAGAGCGCAGTACCCACAGGTTGCCCTGCTGAGTCTTATCTCGCCGCAGTGTCGCCACGCCTCGCAGTGAATTCAGAATATACGATCCCGCCGTACTACTCTGCTCAATACTCCACGCCATAGACAGATCGAGAAGCGTGCGAGCCAGATCGTCCTCGATATTGTGCAGGCTTGTATCGCCAGCGACGCCGCCCAGAAGATCGGCACTGTTCTCTTTCTCTGCCACCCTGCGAGAGTTTTCATCCTCGGCTATGCGTTCGGACAAGGCATACACGGTAACTCCCTCTGCCCGCGTCGAGCTAAAGGAATCCGCGTGTATCGACAGAAAGATATCAGCACGATTCTGCCGCGCGATTTGCGGGCGACGCTGCAGCTGCACCGAATAATCGCCGTCACGGACTAGGACTGGTCTATAACCTGGCATTGCAAGCAGTCGCTCGTAAATGGCACGCGAGATGGAGAGGACCACATCTTTTTCGCGAATTTTGCGATCATAGCCTATGGCCCCCGGATCTTCCCCTCCGTGCCCTGCATCGATCGCGACAATGATGTCGCGTTGCGAATTTACCGTCGCAGGTGCGGGAATTGACTCGGCGATTGCAGGAGCTCGGCCGATATCATAAAGGTCGATAACAAGACGATTCTTCAACTCACCGTTTGCGGCCAACGTAAAACTGCTAGGGTTAACCTGACCGCTCAGATCGATCACCACACGCACGTCATTGGCATTGCGTGGCGCGCTGCGGATACCGGTGACGGGGCTGTTCTTAAAGTCGAATCCACTTAGACTGGCGCGCACCGTTGAACCACTCAGATCAACGACGATGCGATGAGGATTCTCAAGCGTAAACAAGCTGTACTGTACCTGCCGATCGAGATCGAAGACGATTCGAGTGTAGTCTGGCGCACGCCACAGGCGAACCTCCTCTACCTCGGCAGCAAATAGGGCCGATGACGCGACCGACATCAACAGGGCCGCAATGACTAGACCGCGTGCTATTCCTTCTTTAAAAAAGGAATAGCCCGAATTCAATCGCGCTCTTATGCAGCTAACAAAGCCATTCATTGCGTATTGATTCCAGTCGTTAAACTTTCAGTATATTCAGACAAATGTTGAGCGATACGCGCGCCATGCGGCGTACGTGGCTCCCAGCGAATCAGACGACCCACGCCTTGAATCGACAGTGTGATCTCTATATCCGGTGCCGGTAAAAAACCGACGCCGCGCTCTGCCCATTCGATAAGACATAAATTTGATTCATCAAAATAGTCGAAAACTCCAAGAAATTCAACCTCTTCCGGATCTGCCAAACGATATAGATCGAAGTGGTAGACATTGAATTCCGGTTCTTCGTATGGTTCGACCAAGGTATAAGTCGGACTCTTTACCGCACCAAGATGACCATAGCCACGTAGGACGCCGCGAGTCAGCGTGGTCTTCCCCGCACCCAGATCTCCGCTGAGGTAGACCCGCCCGCCTAGAGATTTAGTGCGTGGCGGCGCAAGCTGAGTAGCGCGAGCGAGAGCACGACCAAATGCTTCGGTCGCCTCCTCATCGCTCAAATAAAATTGATAGTCTGCCATTGCTCTATGAAATTTCCGTTAACGCTATCAGTGTTGCGCCTAAAGATTATTGGCAAGCCGCCTAATATGGTGGAAAAGATCCGTCGCTAGAAGCCCGCGCTCGCCCTCACTGACTACCGCTAGATCGGCGGCCTCTCCGTGGATACATACTCCACAGCGCAGCGCATCGGACACGCTCAAACCTTGTGCAATCAGACCGCCAAGCATGCCGCTAAGCACATCCCCCATACCACCGCTGGCCATGCCCGGATTGCCCTCGGTGCAGACTTCGACGCTGGATGGCTCCGTTTCGAAATTGACTATCTCGCCCGGGCAACATAAAAGGCTACCAGCCCCTTTCAACAAGACCGCGCCACCGAACTTGGCTTGCAGACTATATGCCGCAGCGAAGCGATCCTCCTGGACCAGCGCTGCAGTGCTGCCCAACAGCCTTGCTGCCTCACCTGGGTGAGGCGTCAGAATCCACAGGGGCGAGTGCATGCGCATCGACTTACCCTCGCTTCCTAGTGAGCCTTCATTTATAGACGCTGTTTCGGCCAGCAGATTCAGTGCATCGGCATCGAGCACGACGGGTAGGTGCGAGCCTGCAAACTCCAAGGCCTGCCTCAGAATCGAGTAGGACCAATTCGAGCTGCCAAGCCCAGGACCGATCACGATCACACTGGCCTTTTGCATCAACGCGAGCAACTGCTCGGAGCCGAATGCGTCTGGCTCCTCGATAGCTCGCACCATAATTTCGGGTCGACGTGCGAGGCTCGCAGTCACATGAGGAGTTCGCGTTACCAAACTTACAGTGCCCGCGCCAATGCGGGCAGCAGCCTCGGCCGCCATTAAAGCGGCGCCACCATAGCCGACATCCCCACCTAGAACAAGCACATTGCCGCAGTCTCCTTTATGAGCATCTAAGCGCCGCGGCTTCAACATGGAAGAGACAGAATTGATGTCAATACGAGTACTTGAGGCGGCTTTGGCGACACTTCCTGACTTGAGCGCCTCAGGCATACCTAAATCATGAAACACGATCTCGCCGGCCTGTTCGGGACCACTGCCTGTGAACAGGCCTTGCTTAAGTGCAACTAGGCAAACAGTCATCGCGGCACATACGGCAACTTCGGCTACGTGCCCGGTGTCGCAATTTAATCCTGACGGTACATCTACAGACACTATAGGCAGGCCCGAGCCGTTCATCCAATCAATAGTTGGCTCAAAAGATCCGCGTAACGCTCCGCTGCGACCAGTGCCTAAGAGTGCGTCGACGAGCACGGTGCCTGGGCAAAAATGAGCCGAAGCGAGATCGAGCAAAATATCGCATTGTTTGCAGGACACCCCGCCAGCGCGCGCTTCCTCGCGCGCACTGGCGGCATCGCCACGAATTCGCGCGATGTCACCACATTCCAGCACCTGTACCTTTATACCCTCTGCAGCAGCAAGGGCCGCGATGTAGTAACCATCGCCACCGTTATTGCCTGTTCCTACGAACACTACAAGGCGACGCAGGTCCGGCCAGCGCTGAGAAATCACACTCAACACTACAGAGGCGGCTCTGCGCATCAACTTCAAGGCACTGATGGGAATGTGCTCGATCAGCAATGTATCCAGGGCTCGTACTTGTTCAGCAGTGTAGAGCTTGCGCGGCAAATGTGTGTTCGAGTTAGTTCTATTCACGAATCCCTTCCTGTACACATAGAGTAATTGCGGCAATCGCTAAAGTAGTCATTAGCGATCGAACTTATGAATGAGGCGGCGAACTAATTGCAGACCGATCTCCAGCTCTTCAACGGGGACATCCTCAGTATTCTCGATAGCCCAAGGGTCCTGCACTATGCGCAAAGAGGTGTATACGTCCTGCCCTACGTCCGTCAAACACACCAGCACGGAACGTTTGTGCTCGGGGTTCTCCTCATAGCGAAGCAAACCATCTTTTTCCATGACATCGGTAATGCGCTGCACTGCCTGCCTAGACTGGCCTAAGACACGAGCAATTCCGGGCACCGTCACGCCGGAGTTCGCTAAGGCCACTACGCCAATGACCTTCCAACGCGCACTGGTCAAGCCAAGCGCTTCAGCCATATGGTCGCCTTCTGCAACTAAAAGACCATTGAGTCGGAACAAGGAGAGTACGAGGTCGAGAAAGAGCTTACGCTTGGGCGAGTGAGCCATGGGAAACTCCTAAACGATAAAGAAAGGGATAAGGCAGCATGCTGTCATTATGACCAGTTACTGTCAATCATTCTTGAGAGCCGTTTCTCTCGCCCTTCCTTGCAAACGGCGGATTGCCGAGTTAGCTTAGTGACGCTACTCGCAGTGTTAGCACCCTTTGCCTGTGGCCAAAAATTCACAATCTATTGCATTGACGCCCATGAGCCGACCCGCCGACATAGCAAAACGCTCAGCAATAATACTTTTGCAATGCATTTGCGCGCTCATTTGGTCCAGCAATAGTATTGCCCAGCCCTTACTAGACCCCCAACCCATAGAGTTGCAAGATGTTGCCGGAGAGTTCGCCTTCGTACGCTTACAATACGACAATTATTATAGCGACGGCTTCGGCTACGGCACGTGGCGCACCGATTTTCCAAGCGCCGACTCGAACTTCCTGCGTGGCGTATCACGCCTTAGCAATGTCAGAGTCATGAAAGACCCCATCGTACTGCGCTTCGACGACGAACGTATTTATGACTACCCGTTTCTGTATGCACTCGAGATGGGACGCAGTGGCGGACCAAGCTTTAGCCCGAAAGAAAAAGAGAATATGCGCGAGTATCTCCTGCGCGGCGGCTTCCTGTTAATCGACGACTTTTGGGGCACGCGACAGTGGGATAATTTCTACCGGGCATTTACCGATGTCTTCCCTGACCGCGAGATTATCGAGCTAAGCCCAGATCACGAGATCTTCCGTAGCTACTACGACATCGCCGGCCCGCAGATGATTCCAGTAATCGGCAACCCTGAAAATTATCCTGAGCAGGATGTCGATCGCGCGTCTAATCACGCCATACTCGATGACTCTGGCCGGGTCATGGTATTGATCAATTGGAATTCAGACATGGGCGACGGCTGGGAACACACCTTCGACCCACGCTACCCAACGCGCTACGCAAACCTAGCCTATCAACTGGGCATCAATTACTTGATCTATTCACTGACTCACTGAGTTACTGTCCAGCGTCACTGCGCAGGCTCGCGCAGTAATCTTGCGCGGGGAGGGCGGGAGTAAACCAAACGTAGTCATAGGGAGTAGTAGCCGAGAAACTCTCTAGATATTGCCGAGCTTGATCCGACTCTGGGCTAACCTCTAGAAACGCCACGGTAATTAATTCCCCCTGCGCAGGCCCGACATAGTTCGGCACACCTAAGTCGCGACGGGCGTGGAAATTACCGGCAAGCAACACACGCACACCATTAAAATCCACCTCATCGCTGAGCAAGCTCTGCGCCATCGCGGCGTCGCGCGCCTGCTGCACTGCGACCATCGCAGGGAACTGGCTCTCTGGGAGCATGCCACAATGACTCTCATCGATCTCTTGATGCAGCCGCTGCAACTGAGAGTCGCCTAGAATGCCCTCTGCTGCAGTGTAGGATTTGGCGGCGTAAACCGCCCTCATTTCATCGCTGCTGATATTTGCGCTTCGCACGGCCGCTCCGGAGAGCAAGCTGTCTTGAATTATCGGGCCGTAGAAAGCCCAGTCCCAGCCCTGCTCATCCCAACTCAACGCATTGCGTAGCGCCTCGCGCGAAGAGATGCTTGCCGGGGTGAGGCTGTCTACCGCGCTTTGCTGGCTACTATCCAACATCTCAAAACTCACGCTATCGAGGCTCGCGCGTGCCGCGATTTGCAGAAGCACAAAACGCTGCAGGCTATGGTGGTCGGGATTGTCGTGTTTCTCCCCGAGTATCACGAAGCGAGCCTTGCTTAGGCGCTGCAAGAGCAGTTCCGCGTCAATGGACTTATCCTCGCGCGTGCTCCACACGGTCCCTACGAGGGAGTGCTGGCGATACATCGGGGCTTCCCATTCTCCAAATGGTGCTTGTGGCAATGCTGAACACCCGCTAAAAGTGAGGACGAGCAGCAAACGCAGTGCTAAGACTCGAGGCATTGGTTTATTCCGAATTCTTAGGGAAATCGAAGTCGAGAACCTTGCCGATACCCGGCAACACTTCAGCCCAATATTCAATGGGCAATGCGATGCTGACTAGGCCACAGGTTGGAATATTATCGATACTGGCGCGCGCAAGCTCATTGGCGAGATCGGTTAGGGCCGGGTTATGGGCGACCAATAGTGCGCTTTGCTTGCTCTCGTCGAAGCCGCTAATCAATTGCAGAAGCTTGGCGCTACCCGCAATGTAGATCTGTCGATCTTGCACAATATCGCTAGGATCCAGTCCTAACTCATCACAAATTATGTGTGCCGTGCTTAGAGCTCGCTCTGCTGGGCTACTCACGACTAGATCCACCTCTTGGCCGCGTTCGCGCATGCGCCCCCCCATTTCGGGCGCGTCGCGCAAACCACGATCATTTAGGGGTCTGTCATAATCTCTTTGCCCAGGAATTGCCCAACTCGATTTAGCGTGCCGCAGCAGATACAGAGTTTTCATAATGTGGCGCTATCCCGTCTCCCTTAAGACATAGAATGGGCTGCAATGACATTGCCCTTAAAAAACATTCTACGCGAATCATAGTGCGCAAGAAACGCGCCTTCGCCCAGCAATAGCAACACACAGGCAAAAAAAAGGGAAGAATCAATCGACCCTTCCCTTAAAGACTCCACTACAACCCTTCGAGTAACTAAATTTACGCAAAATTAGCTCTCACAATGCTTTCTCTGTTTCTGGATACTGCCGCGCTGGCCATCCCCAAACTATGAGAGACGACCGGCGCGAATGATCGACTAAGCGCTGGCAACTTCCGCGCGAACTCGACGGTCGAGTTCCGCGAGAGCGAAATGAGCAGACTGGATTGCACTTTCCATCCAAGCCGTGTGATGACTGATCTGGTCACCGATACACCAATACTTGCCCTCCACTGGTGCCTGAAGATTAGCGAAGATACGCTCCTCTTCAGGAGTAGAGACGCGCCAGCGAGCAGAACAGCCCAACATATGGTTCATGCGATGCCACGCGATAGTAATACCCTTTTCAACATATTGACGGTAGTCAGGATGCACTTTCTCGCCCTGAGAGATCATCATCTCAATGCGTTGCTCCTGAGTCATACGCGTAAAGGGCATACCATTGCCGTAATCGTATGCGGCGAGAATTACGCCCTTCTGCTTATGGATGCCATGGGCCGGGTACCATATCTGACGAATGCCTTGATTCGTCCAGCTGATGCCACCGTAGATACCTTCCTTCTCCCAGAAACGCTCCTTGGCCTGGAATGCTCCCTTCATGGCGGTGCCGCGACGAATATACTTCATGTCTTGCGCATATTGCGCCGGCAGGTTGTGCTTGATGCCATTCATGAAGTGGCTAGGGATGCTATTGAAGCAATAGTCAGCATCGATAGAATGACGCTGACCGTCGTAGTCATATTCAACCGTAACGCCCTTGTCGTTCAGCTCTACTGAAGTGACCAGCGCACGAAATTTGATCTTGTCCTCTATCTGCCTAACGAAACCATAAGGGATGCGATCGTTACCACCAACCGCCTGCATCAGCATTGGGCCAGTTTCGCCTTCGTTATCGCTGATAACCCCGCGAAGTGCATTGGTTTGCAGCAAATCACGGATTTTGATCATTTCGTGTTGAGTCGTATGGGTTACATAGTCCCCAGAGGCATAGCCGGCACGGGTGCTGCCAGTGTATTTCATGTTCGCATCAAGATCACCGAAAGTACGGATCAGACCTAGGATGATGCCGGCTTCGTCATCGCTGAAGGGCTGGTCGAGATCGCCGTCCTTCATGGCCTTCGCCATAAGCTCCGCCATGAAACCGCGGACATTGGTAGACACCTCTCGGTTGCGAATCGGTTTACCGCCCATGATATTGTCGTCTTGAATCCAAGCGGCCTTGTTCTCATTGATGAACATCTCTAGGTCTACGCCCAACTCTTTGCAGTAATGCAGCACATTGCTATGGGTGCTTGGAATGCGCGCCGCGCCAGCATTGAAGTACAAATGGGGCTCATCGTCCCATTCGCAATACTGCGGGTTGCCAATCTCGTCTATCAGCGTGCCTGCGCGAACGGTAAATACTCGACCACCCGCGCGGTGTGACGCTTCTAACACTGTGCAATCATAGCCAGCCTTGTCTAGCTCATAGGCCACGGTCAAACCCGCAATACCAGCCCCTAGGATCACGGCTTTCTTTCTCTGCGAGCTCAGCTTTAGGAGATCTGGCACAGAGGCCTGAGTACTACTTGGGATCATACCTAAGGCACTAGTGATTCCGAGTACGGCTGCGGTACCGCTTGTAGCGGCAATCAAATTCAGAAATTCTCGACGAGTAACGGGCTTAGACACTTGCTTGATCCTCTTTAGCTTCTTGCTGCGATTTTGGTCACTTCGAATGCTGACCTTAAAGGCGCCAGACAATAGGAGTCAGGCGCTGACAAGGACGCACGGTGATTATTGCGAGCAGGCCGTGGAAAGTCCTCCTAAAATCCTTCCGAAAACCTCCTAAAATCCGTACAAGCGTTATAAAAGCTAGCTTACAGAGTCGCTACATGTCTTGACCTACCGACCATTCTGCGCTCTACTTCATATCAATCATGTATTTGCAAAAACATCTCCGCGGACCTGTCCGCGCACCCTTAAACGGTTGAGCCGTGGCCTTCGATAAAACACAGAAATTTAAAATCGGCGATTGGGAAGTTTCACTCACCGCCTGCACATTGTCCAAGCAAGACAATGAAGTAAAAGTGACGCCGCGCAGTATGGATGTACTCAATCACCTAGCCGAGAATGCCGGCGAAGTGGTGAGTCACGACGAATTGCTCAATCAGTTTTGGCACGGCACCTTTCCTTCTGATCATGCAGTTCACAAGGCGATAGCGGAGCTGCGCAGCGCACTAGGCGACGACGCACATCAACCGAGCTATATCCGCACCATTCCCAAGCGCGGGTATTCGCTCATCGCGAAGGTCTGCCGTGAGACCCCAAAGCAGGCGCTAGATGACGACGGGACTGACAATGGCCCGATATCCCTAACTCATGTTTCCGCTACTAAATTTCACATCAGCGCGCTTCTGGACAAACGCCTCTTAGCCGGTGGCGCGGCGATTGCCATCTTCCTGTCCGTCCTCCTGTGGCCTAGCAGCAATGTCATCAGCGATAAAGACGAGATCGTGCGTCTTGCGGTACTGCCGTTTGTGAATCGTGAGCTCGATAGCGATAATCAGTTCCTTACCGATGGGCTCCGCGAGTCATTGGTCAATGGCCTGTCTAAACTCAGCCATATGGAAGTACTCTCACCATCGCGCGGCTACGAGGACTTCGATTCAAGCCCTCGCTCCGAGCGCATTGCCGATCGCGCGCGCGACCTTCATGTCGATCATGTTTTACACGGCAGCGTCCAGACTGCGGAGGGTCGGCTGCGCGTTACCGTACAACTCACGCGCGCCGAAGATGGCGTGCATCAATATTCCGAGCAGTTCGACCTGCCTCTTGAGGATTTGTTTGGCCTCCAGGATCAGATCGTCTCTAATGTGGTTTCCGCTCTATCAGTACACCTCAACGAGAGTGAGCGCTCGCAAATGCTGGACTGGGGAACCACGAATGCCATTGCTTACGAGCGCTTCCTACGGGGCGACTTCTATTACAATCAATTCAGCCCAGATGACTTCAAGCGTGCCATCGACTACCACCGCTCGGCTATAGAGCTAGACCCAGGTTTCATCAACGCCTATCAAGGTGTTGCTACCGCTGCTAACAATCTCGCTGTATATAGCAGCAGTGCCCGCATTCGCGAATTGAGCGAGCTGATCAGCGACATTCATAGAGAGATCGCTCGCATCGCCCCAGATAGCCCAGTTCTTAGCTCGATCAACGAGATCAAACTGCGCATGAGCGGCGTGAACCAGATTCAACAGGAAATGCAGCTACGCGAACAGATTCTCTCGGGCAATCCCCCGGAGTTCGCTATCGCTCACTACGCCCTGTTCTTAATAGGCGCCAGACTGTACGACGAGGCCGCGCAATTCCTCGACAAAGCTGCCGAGGTAGGGCCATTCGAGATATCACCGGACGAGGTCTGGAGCTATCGCAGTAATATTCAACCGCCTCGCTCCCAGCTCCTATCAGCCAAGGGCCAGCTGCAAGAGAGGCCCTACCATATTGGCTTTCTCGGCACCGTGGCGGTAAATCTGGCACTAGCAGGAGATTTCCGCCAGGCAGAGATGTACCTCAATAGGCAGAAAGAAGTCGATGAAGAAGGCTTGCTTGCCCACTATAGCGAAGCAGTTATCGGCTTCCTCAGCGGAAAGATCCAGCTTGGCAATGCTGCATACGATGCCATTATGGATCGGGGCGAGGACTTTAATTTCACCAAAGGCGCGCTTAGCTTCATGCTCGGCGACATCAGCACTGGCACCGAGTATTGGAGCAACATCCCCCCACTACAGAAACGACGCTTGTTTAACGTCACCCATAGTGCCGAGAAGTACTTCCCCGCAGCAGTGCTCGAGGACCCTCGCTATGAGGAACTGTTAGAGAACCTAAACTTTGGCAAACAATGGCAGCGTCAACTCATGGAAGGGGTCATTGCTATGCAAGACACCCTAGGCGTCACGCTAAGTCCGCGCGCCCAATCCGCTTACGATTCCAACACCTTCATGACCCACAACGATCTGTGGTCAGAAGAGCAATGGCAGGAGCTTGCCGAGCGCAAACTCACTGGCATGCAGTCCCGCCCAATTCTAGATTGAACCCTCCTGTCATTGCCCGAATTTTAAAATTTGACCGCTATATCCAGTAAAAACCCCTTCGCCTTTCGCGCCATTTGACGTATAAAACACCTGTTTGGTTTAGTTTTTTCTCCTAGGCCTCATGTCTCGCAACACCAGTAATTACAGTACTTACACACAATGAGGAGGTATTCGGAATGTTTTTAGGAGGACTTTCCAATACCCCATTCAGATAATCGCTCTGTTACAAATTCGAGCGATCTGCCCCACAGCAAGAAAAGATACTCGAAACCTCTATCGCAACTAATTAAAGAAACGATTGAAAAGGGAAATGTGAATATGAAAATCTCAAACCTGCTGACCATGTCATCGGTTGCTGCCCTATTGGGCTCAATTGCAGCCACTACTGCCCCAGTCGCCATGGCACAAGGCCAGGGTGCTGACATTGAAGAAGTGGTCGTTACCGGCTCACGCCGTGCACCTCGAACGGCTCTTGACTCCGCCGCTCCAGTCGACGTGTTCTCTGCAACAGATTTCCAAGATCAGGGTACTGCTGACTTGAACGATCTGCTACGCAACCTAGTTCCAACGTTTAACGTAGATGTACAAGACATCAACGACTCAAACAGCTTGGTGCGTCCTGCAACATTGCGCGGCCTCCCAGCTGACGACACGCTAGTAATGGTCAACGGCAAGCGTCGTCACCGTTCTGCTGCCGTCCAATTCGGTCGTCAGGGTACTCACTTCGCTGATATCTCTCAGATCCCTCCTATCGCTCTGCGTCAGGTCGAAGTCCTGCGTGACGGTGCAGCCGCACAATACGGGTCCGATGCAATCGCCGGCGTAATCAACTTCATTCTGAAAGAGAACCGTGAAGGCATCTCTGTAGAGTACAAAACTGGTTACCTCGATGAGACCAATGACGGCGAACTCAATTACCTCGCTGCCAATGCTGGCTTCGCTTTAGGCGAAACAGGCTTCTTGAGCCTGAGCATGGACATGACCGACAACAAGAAAAGCGACCGCAGCATCCAGCGTGCTGACGCCCAGGGCATTATCGACCGCGGCAACACCGCAGTTAAGGTAAACGCTCAGGAGCAGGGCCTGCCTGATACTGAAATCCTCAACTTGTTCGCAAACCTCGGCATCGACCTAGGCGGCGACCAGACTTTCTACTCCTTCACTGGCTACAGCGAGAAAGAAGTAGAACTAGGCTTCTTCTTCCGTAACCCAGAGAACCGCAGCGGTGTATTCACTAGCGGTGCCAACCAGTTGTTCTTCGACCTGACCCCAGGCTCAGGTACAACTTGCCCAGTAATCCCACGTGGCGCGAACGCTGAGTTCGGCACTAGCTCAGTTGCAGCTCGTAACGCCGGCTTGGCAGACCCAGAGTGTTTCACGTTCCTCGAGCGTCATCCTGGCGGCTACACGCCAGTGTTCGGCGGCAAGAACACTGACATGTCGAACGTAGTGGGTCTTAAGGGTAACCTGACTTCCGACACTACCTACGATGTGAGCATAGGCAACGGCTTCTCCGAGATGACTTATATGATCTCGAACACAAGCAACCCATCAATGGGCCCAGACTCACCTAGCAGCTTCGAGCCAGGCATCTACACGACAATCGAGAATAACTTCAACCTCGATTTGTCTACGCCTTTCGATGTTGGCATGTACTCTCCATTGAACGTCGCATACGGCTTCGAATGGCGTCGTGAGGTATTCAAGGTCAACTCTAATGACCAGAACTCTTACCGCGTAGGTCCTTACTCAGGCCTTGGCGCAGGCGTTGGTTCTGACGGCTTCCAAGGCTTCGGTCCAGACCAGCAAGGCGTTTGGGATCGTAAGAACTGGAGCTTGTATGCCGACCTAGAAGTAGATGCCACTGAGCGCCTACTATTGGGTGCTGCGATTCGCTACGAAGACTTCTACGACAGCTTCGGCGACACCACTAACGGCAAGCTGACTGCACGCTACGCACTGACAGATACTACGAATATTCGTAGCACTATCAGCACGGGCTTCCGCGCGCCGTCACCTGGTCAGGCTAACATCTCTAACATCAGCACTGGTGTTGTAGATAGCATCCCAGTAACACAGGGTCAGATTCCTCCAACGAACCCAATTTCCCAGCGTTTCGGCGGTAAGGAGCTAACTCCTGAGAAGTCTAAGAACTTCAGCATCGGTCTTACTACAGAGCTCGGCGGTTTGGACCTAACAGTGGACTACTACCGTATCGAGATCACAGACCGCATCCTGAACTCTGCGACCTTCGATATTACTCCAGCAATAGCGGCAGAGCTTGAAGCTTCCGGTATCTCTGGTGCGGGTAGCATCGTGTCCTTCAACTATTACACCAACGACATGTCTACGACTAACGAGGGTGTGGAAGTTGTAGGTTCTTGGTCAATGGATTGGAACGACTACGGTCGCACAGACTTCGCCGCTTCATGGGCGTGGACTAAGCAAGTTTTGGACAGCTTCACTCCTGGCCTGCTGACTCGTGCTAACGTTGCAGATCTCGAGAAGGGAATCCCTGCAAACCGTGGTAACTTCCGCGCTAACCACACACTTGGCGACTTCCGCTTTACACTGCAGGCGAACTACTACGATGAGTACTTCTCAGTACCATCTAGTGCCGATCCTTCACGTGACTACTGGCCTGAAGCCACTACAATCTTCGGTGGCGAAGTGGCCTACACGTTCCGTGACAACTACACCTTCGTAGTTGGCGCAGACAACTTGTTGAACAAAATGCCTGAGAAAGTACGTCTAGTAGATGTGAACTCCGGCACCAGCAACAAGTACATCACAAGTGGCGCTTTCAGCCCGAACGGCCGCTTTGTGTACGCACGTGTCAAAGCTGATTTCTAAGATCCGATCTTAGAGTTAAGTAACAGGTCAAGGGTGCCACTTCGGTGGCACCCTTTTCTCACTAGGAGTAAGAGTTTTATGTCTCGTACAGTATTTTCCGCAGTTCTTGCTTTCCTCCTATCTGCGATCGCAGCGACGACCGCATTGGCGGAAGAGCCTCATGAGCCGGTCACACACAGATTCTGTTTCACTTGCCATGGCACCGACGGCATTGGCAGTGAAGGCATCCAAGCTCCTCGTCTTGCCGGCATGGAGCCTTGGTATTTGAAACGTCAATTGGAGCTATTTCGTGCCGGTGGGCGCGGTACGCATCCAATGGATATAGAAGGTATGGAAATGCAGCCAATGGCCGCAATCCTCACCGATGCCGAGATTGAAGACGTAGTACAGTGGGCGAGTACTTGGGAATATATCCCAGCACAACCTACAATCACTGGCGGCGATGTCGATCATGGGAAGCAATTGTTCCAAGCCTGTGTCATGTGTCATGGCGACCAAGCGCAAGGCAACCAAGCCATGAACGCGCCGGCCCTCCAAGGCCAGAACGACTGGTATCTCGTGACGCAATTGAAGAATTTTAAGGCTGGCTATCGTGGTGCGAATCCTTTGGATACCTTTGGCGCACCCATGCGAGCCATGACGTCCGGTCTTGCCGATGAGCAAGCGATTATCGACGTTGTAAGCTATATCAACACCCTAGGGCGCTAAACAGTGCGCGCTTAACTCACGTAGTTTGTTTAAAAAGGAAATTAAAATGACGAAATTCGTTAAAGTGCTATCTCTGACTTCGGCCCTTTTCGCCGCAGCGTTCTCAGTAACTGCAAGCGCTCAAGAGATCGAGCGAAATGGAGAAGGCCGCTTCTTCTTCAACAACATCTTGATTCCCGCCGGGGCAGAGACTCTCTATTTGAGCGGCTCAGGCGCCTCCCCACAGGCTGACGGCACCTATGGCAACATGGAGCAGCAGACAGTTGATACGTTCAACAAGTTCAAGGCAACGCTAGAGGCCCAAGGCTGGTCAATGTCTGACATCGTACAAGTACGCGTATTCGGCGTTGCTGGCGATGACGGCACATTCGATTTCGCTGGCTTCAATGCAGGTTTTGCGCAGTTCTTCGGTACTGAAGAGAATCCAATGAAGCCAGTTCGCTCTGTTGTAGAGATCGCTGACCTAGTTGTAGACGGCTGGTTAGTCGAGATAGAGATACGCGCTGCAAGAGTGCCAAAGTAAGCACCCATGCATTGAAAGAAGGAGTGGGCAAATAGCCTACTCCTTTTTTTTCGCCTAAAGAATTGTGCTAGGCCACAGCAACTGACATTGAGGCAAGCTGTTCGAGGATGCTCTAAATAGCCATTTGCCAAGAGTGCTTGTAGAATGCAGCCCCTGCAAATCAATGATCATAGGAAACTTAAGCAATGTTGAAATTGACTCAAACTTCATTATTGGCAAGTCTATGCTTGCTTGGCAGCCTTGGGGGCCAGTCTGCACTGGCTCAGGAAACGGAAGACGCCCTGTCCACTGAGATCGAGCTAGGTGCAATATTTACATCGGGTAATACCAAAGACGAGAACATCAAATTCAAGAGCAACATGGTGTATCTACGTGAGTCTTGGGAGTACGGATTCTCGATCGACGGCTTCCGTTCCTCGAAGGATGACGAACTTGCTGCGCAACGCATCTATACCGTGGGTTCTGCTACCTACAATCTAGACGCCGACTCTTTCATCCTAAGTCGTATCGCCCATGAAGATGACCGTTTCAGCGGCTACGACAGCCAATCCGATGCTTCTGTCAGCTACGGTCACAATCTCCTCCGAGAACGCGAAAACATAGACTGGAACTACACAATTGGTGCCGGTATGCGTTATTCACGCGAGCCTGGCGACACCACTAGCGAAGCGATTCTTCGTTTGGGCTCAGAGCTACGCTGGAACGTATCCGAGAACGCATTGTTCGTGCAAACCTTGAGCGTAGAGAGCGGCAGCAAATCTACGATCAGCCGTTCCGAGAGCTCCATACAATCGGATATCATGGATAATCTTTCTATGAAGTTTGCAATTAAGGTTAAGCACCAATCAGAGGTTCCAATCGGACGTGAGAAGACTGATAGTGAAGCCTCTGTGACTTTACTATTGCGCCTCTAATTCGGCGACTATCTCATCTAAACAGGCTGTTAATTTCTCCACCTAAGGTACTGATATGACTCCAGCAGTGCGTTTTTTTTGGACAAGCAGCCTGCTGTGGCTAACGCTCGGCGCTTACTTGCTCTTCCATGTAAGTGGCGCTGGCTTTAGCATCGAAGCCGCCAATGATCATATTGGCGCGCTTATCTTCTTACTCTGCGGACTGTTGTTCTTTGCGATTGGTCTGCATGACATGTTCTTAAGCGATAGCAATCTACGCAAGAATTACCCAGTGTTCGCCAACTTGCGCTATCTGTTCGAAGCAATCCGTCCTGAGATTCGTCAGTACTTTATTGCGAGTAACTTGGAGGAGGCGCCCTTCAATCGCGAAGCGCGAGACTTAATATACCGTCGCGCCAAGAAGCTTAACGATACACTGCCTTTCGGTACCGAACAGGACTTGATGGAAGACGGCTATCTCACCGTTTTTCATTCCATCAAGGCCACCCACGTTCCTAAGGAGAAAGCCCGCATCCTCTTTGGGGGCGAGCAATGTCTAAAGCCCTACAACGCCTCTATTCTCAACATCTCTGGAATGAGCTTCGGCGCTCTGAGCGCCTCTGCGATATCCGCGTTGAACAAAGCGGCCGCTATGGGAAATTTTGCGCACAACACCGGAGAGGGCAGTATCAGCCCCCATCACCGAACCCATGGTGGCGATTTGATTTGGCAAATCGGAACGGGCTATTTCGGATGCCGCAATCTTGACGGCTCGTTCAACGATGTGGCGTTTCAAAAGAACGCTGAAGCCGATGTAGTGAAGATGATCGAGATCAAGATTTCGCAAGGCGCCAAGCCTTCCCACGGAGGCGTTCTGCCAGGGGCGAAAGTGACACAGGAGATCGCCACAATTCGCCTCGTCGAGGTTGGCAAAACCGTGGAGTCTCCTGCCAATCATCCTGAGTTCAGCACACCCACGGGCTTATTGGAGTTCGTCAAGCGCCTGCGCGATTTGAGCGGCGGTAAGCCCACTGGATTTAAGCTGTGCATTGGCAGGAAGAGTGAATTTATGAGCATCGTCAGGGCGATGCTTAGTACAGGCATCTATCCCGACTTCATTACAATCGATGGCGCCGAGGGCGGCACGGGTGCAGCTCCTGTGGAGTTCTCAAATCGTATCGGCATGCCATGCCTTGAGGCGACCTATTTCGTTAATCAGGTATTAGTAGGTGCAGGCATACGCTCGAAGTTGCGCATCATAAGCGCGGGCAAGACCGCTACGGGTTTCGACCTACTCACAAAGATGGCGCTGGGAGCAGATTCAGTAAATTCCGCGCGTGCGATGATGCTTGCACTGGGCTGCGTGCAGTCCAAGTCATGCAATACCAATAAGTGTCCGACGGGAATCGCGACTACCGACCCTGCGCGAGCGAAGGCCATAGACGTAGAGGACAAGTCACGCCGCGTGAAGAATTATCACGCAGGCACGATAGAAGCGTTCATGGATTTATGCGGCGCGCTAGGCTACGACGACCCCACCAATCTAAGAGCAAGCGATTTGTTTCAGCGTGTAGGAAAGGATTTGAAACACTTCGATCAGATTTATACGCCACTGAGTAGCGGTCAGCTACTGACCTCGAGTATTCCTGAGGCGTATGCGGAAGATTGGCACAAGTCGAGCGCGGAGAGCTTTTAAATCAAGGCAATACCAGTTGCCAGCTGGGTAGCTGCTCTAGTAGCTCGTAGGCTGTCCAGTCTAACTGCAGCGGCGTAACAGTGGCATAGCCATTCTGGTATGCCCATGTATCGCTTGTATCGTTCTGAGACTGATCGACAGTGCGAGTGCGATCATAGTCTAGAAACTGGTCCGTCTCGCTCGTTGATTCATATTGCCCAACACCCAAATAGGCGTCGCCCATAGGACGAATCGCCACTCCTTTGAGTTCTCCGCGCGGCACATTGATAGAGACCACTACTCCGCTGGGCGCACCTACAGTCTGATATCGACGCACCACTTGAGCGGCGAGACTTACGGTCACTGAGGTGTCGACCCCACTGGTGTCTTGAGAGACTGCTATCGCTGGAACACCTAAGTAGACCGCCTGCATAGCGGCCCCGACAGTTCCAGACATATGCGAGACCTTGCCGACATTCGCACCGTTGTTAATTCCGGAGACAACGAGATCGAAGGGATTATCTTTGCCCAATACCAATAATCCGTAGCGAAGGGCATCGGTGGGCGTACCAAATACCCCGTAGCCGAATAGCTGGCCATCGCGAAGAATGCGCTCGACCCTTAGATTGCCCCCAGTTGAAGCCTGTGAGGAGCCCGATTGGTTGGTGCGAGGTGCGGATATAACTACCTCGCCCAGAGTCTGTAACTCTGCTACTAGAGCGGCGAGCAGGGGAGACTCCACGCCATCATCATTAGTCACAAGGATACGGTAGCCCTGCGCCCAAGAAGTGGATGTAATGGAGATTGCAGATAGGAACAGGACGCTTAGAAGAAAGTGCCGGATGCGGTGTGAAGTGTTTTTTGTAATTGTCATACACAGCCCCCCAACATTCTTTGCGGCGAGGCCCTAACTGCAGCCAAAGCTAGGAGCCTTGACTGCAGCTGGGGAAAAACAGGTATTACTGACGAACCGCTGTAACTGGAATCGCACCGAAGTCTGAGTCGAAGTTACCGGTGAGGTTATCCCCATCGATAGTGCCTGCGAAGCTCAGTGCCAATGTCTGGCCTTGCGCGTCTACAACAACGTTGAAGCTAACGGCATTGCCGGTCACTGTGATGCCTTGCAGAGCTGTCTGGCCGAGATCGTCCGAAGACATAGTGCCCATCAGATCTGGATTTACATCCAAAGTTGCGCCCATAACACCTACTGGCGTGTTAATGCTTACATCCCACATACCGACGAACGGATTCGCGGGAGTTGACGCACAGGCGGCGAGAAAGATGGTGGCCGCGACAATCATGACGCTCTTATAAATTCTTTTCATGGTTTCCCCTATTGTTTTCTTGTCGGTATTGAATCGTTGTACCTGAATTTAACGCATAAATAACTGCGCTGGGCTATTTTCGCTGTAATCGAGCACGAGTCAACGTTAAATTAGGCAGCGAGAAGGATATTTGAGATTGGTTTCCTCAAATTTTGCAATTTGCAGAATTCAGAGAGACATAGGGGGCATCTTGGTCGGCATCAAATTGCTGGCCATTGGTTTCTGCTATATGCTGGCGCAATCATCGCAAGTATCAGCCGCAGCAATGCGCACCCTCCGATCAAGCATCGCACTACCAATAGATTAATCAGCAAAGAGGATAAAGCAATGGCGCGTTTTCGAGTTAACGGCGTTGAACAAGAGTTAGACATAGAGCCCGATATGCCACTGCTTTGGGCCCTGCGCGATGAACTGGGCCTCAAGGGCACGAAGTTCGGTTGCGGTGTCGCCGCCTGCGGCGCCTGCACAGTTCAAGTCAACGGCAACCCTGTGCGCAGCTGTGTTACTCCTGTCAGCGCTATCGAAGGCAGTGACATAAAGACCATCGAGGGTCTGGCCACTAACGTAGGCGGCATTACCGCAGTGCAACAAGCGTGGATAGACCACCAAGTACCCCAGTGCGGTTACTGCCAATCGGGCATGATCATGGCGGTGTCTGCACTGCTGGAGAGTAACCCGAGTCCAAGTGACGCGGATATCGACGGCGCCATCACCAATGTATGCCGCTGTGGTACCTACCCCCGTATCCGCCGCGCCATCAAATCCCTTACTGCGACTGCATAAGGCTGGGAGACAACATGACTATTTCAAGACGCCGTTTCATACTTGGCACTACCGTCGTTGGCGGTGGATTACTAATCGGCTATGCCTCTACACGCCCAAGCAAGCACTCAATCGCGAATCGCGATGCGGGCGATCAACCCTATCTAACCACTTGGCTCCGTATCTCTGAAGACAACACTGTCACCGTTATTGTGCCTCATTCTGAAATGGGCCAAGGCATCCTTACGTCGCTGCCTATGATGGCTGCCGACGAAATGGACGCCGACTGGAACATGGTCCACGTCGAGCAGGCCCCTGCGACCGACCTATTCGCCAACGGGGTATTGGTCAAAGGTTTCGCCGAGTCAATGGGGGTCAGTGTGCCTGGTTTCCTCAATGGCATAGCTTCCGCCGGTGCCATGAAGATCGCCGAAATCATGAATATGCAGATTACTGGCGGCAGCAGCTCGGTGCGCTTCACTGGCGAGCAGGGTATGCGTGTAGCTGGCGCCGCTGCGCGTGAGATGCTGATCAAGGCCGCTGCAGCGCGCCTCGATGTCCCAGAGAGTGAACTGAGCACTAGCTTAAGTTTCGTCAACCACAGCGCAAGTGGGCGCTCACTCTCTTATGGCGAATTAGCCTCCGACGCGGCACGTTTCGAGCCGAGCTCAACGCCTCGATTGAAGGATCCTAAAGACTTTACCCTGATGGGCAAGTCGATCCCGCGGATCGATATTCCGGCGAAAGTAGACGGCACGGCACTTTACGGCATCGACGCCGAAGCTCCCAGTATGCTCTATGCTGCGGTGCGCACTTCACCCGTATTCGGGAACAAGCTGAGCTCCGTGAATGCGGATGTGGCATTACAGCGTCGAGGCGTAGTGAAAGTGGTCGAGCTTGAGAACGCAGTCGCCGTTGTCGCAGACAATTACTGGCGCGCCAAACAGGCACTGGCAGCGCTGGATATCCGCTTCGAAGAGACTGAAAACAATCAAGTTAACACCCAATCAATCTATGCTCAGTACGACGCAGCGTTGCTCGGCGAGCTGAGCGAAGACGTAAAAGAGGGCGACGCCGCAGCAGCACTAACAGATGCAGAGTCGGTAGTTGAGGCTACGTATCGCGTGCCATACCTAGCGCACGCAGCGATGGAGCCGATGAACTGTACAGTGCATTTCCATAATGGCAAATGCGATGTGTGGACCGGCACTCAAGACAATCTTGGTATTCGCGGACGTGTCGCAAAAATCGCCGAAATGGACGAGAACGACGTCACCATGCACGCCTTCTATCTAGGTGGTGGTTTCGGCCGTAGGCTGCCAACTGACACCAATACCATCGATCAGGCGACCCTAATCGCCAAACAGTTCGATGTGCCTGTGAAGACAGTCTGGAGCCGCGAGGATGACATCCAGCAAGACTATTATCGCCCTGCTGTAACCAGCAAATTCCGTGGCGGTTTCGACGCGAATAATCAGTTAATCGCCTGGGAGAATCACTACATCGGCAAGAATGAACCAGCCGAGGCAGCCCACACTCCGTATTCGATTCCCAATAAAGACATCGCCTATGCAGAAAGTGAGACACACGTCCCCTTCGGCGCATGGCGCAGTGTTGCTCATTCGCAGCACACCTTCTTTCTCGAGTCTTTCGTGGATGAGCTAGCGCATCGCTCCGGGCAGAATCCTTACCAGTTCCGTCTCAATATGCTCGCAGACAAGCCACGCCACGCCGCGGTGCTCAAAGCGGCGGCAGAGCGAGCGGGCTGGGAGCGCAATCTCGCCCCTGGTCACGCCCAAGGCATCGCCCTGCAAGAGAGTTTTGGCTCAATTGTCGCGCAAGTAGCTGAAGTCTCGATCACAGAGACAGGGCAGGTAAGAGTGCACCGTGTGACCTGCGCCATCGACTGCGGTCGCTCGATCAATCCCGATACCGTAGCGTCTCAGGCAGAGAGTGGCGTTATCTTCGGCTTGACTGCTGCGCTCTACGGAGAGATTACGATCGATCAGGGGCGAGTGATGCAGAACAACTTTACAGACTACGAGATGGTCACACTTAAAGATGCGCCAGAGATCGATATCGTCACTGTCGAGTCCGGCGAGTCTTTGGGGGGTATGGGAGAACCCGCTACGCCGCCAATCGCAGCTGCAGTGGCAAACGCGGTATACATCCTAACGGGTCAGCGCGTGCGCGAACTGCCTCTGAAGAACTACCGATTCACGGCAGTGCCAAACGAATCGGCAGTATAAGCTAAGGCCACTGCAGCCCCTGCGTTGGGGCTGTAGTGGCTTGTACTACTGCTGCGAACGGCGAGTTTGCTGCATCATCAATTGCTGAAATTCATCGAACTCGAGTCCACCGGACTTATTCTTGTCCAAGATCACGAACGCCATCGCAAGGCCCTGTCGCATACGCTCAGGCATCTCGGTCAACTCCACCTTGCCGTCCATATTTAAATCCATATAGCCTATGGTGATCCCAGCTAGATTCTTCCCAATATCCACTTCGCGGACATCGTCCTCCTTGTGCTCGAAACGGAAAGACACGCCGCCATATAGCATCTCCTCCCATGTCTGCTCACCAAAACGCACTAGCTTGCTAGCATCTGGATTACTGAGGTTAGCCTCGGAGTTATCGTAAACGGTGCGATGAATCAGGCGCGTCCCTGCCGGTGCATGAATGGGCTCCTGCAGCTGGAAATAACGCTGCCAATTGAAGTCGTAGTTTGGAACAGACAGAACCAACTCCTCGTGCCCATCCGCGTAGGAAAGGGAGAAGGTGGAACTGCGGCCGCGGTAGTGAGCATGGGGAAAGAGGCTATAGATCACCGCGTCTTTCTGGAATTGGTAATAAGCCCCGGCCTCGTAGTGCGCCTCACCTGGCGGAATGCGCAAGTCGACGTTCACCATCGCATAGTGTTGCAGAGTGAACTCGGGCTCCACTTCGGAGAAATACAAACCAATCTTAGTTTGGTCCGAGCTCTCTCTGCCATAAGTTGTGTAATGCATCTGACTGAAGAAGGTTGCCCCAGCAGGCACGAACACACCGGTCCTCTCTGGGTATTCGTATAATTCATTGCCTGGCACGAAGGTCATCAATTGAGACTGAAACAAAGCCTCGCCAATAGGACTGCCGAGATCGACTCCAGATTGGAAATCCTTCGGGCCAAATGTTGCGATAGCGTGGTGAAGTACCTGCCTGTCGCTCGGCACGATCTGCACAGCACGGACCCACACATCGCGATCTAGAGGATTCTCGACGGTGAGTATCTGATAATCGAGGGTACCCGTAGCAGGCACGGTAAAGGCTGGTAGATCGAGCACCAAATCTGGCTCGCCTAGCTCCCACTCGGTCTCACGCTCACCAACCGCTAACAGCGGATCGACGCTGCCATCGCTACGCGCCCCTTCGTCAATCCACTGCACAAGCGTCTTCGCCTGCTGCGTCGTCAAGCCCATATCGTGCTTGAACTGATTTACCTTTGGGTCCGCATGCCAGGGCGGCATACGCTTGGTTAGTATCACCTCGCGAATCATCGGCGAGAAACCCTGCACCATTGCGTGACTAGTCATTGCCCAAGGCCCAATGCCTCCGGGGCGGTGACAGCTCACGCACTTCTCCTGCAATATAGGTACAACGGTGTCGCTGTAGGAGATGCCCGATGTCATTGATACTAGGGCGACCTGCTCGCCAACGTAGTCAGTGGGCATAGCACGGGTCGCCTGCGCAATTGCTTGGTCTGCCAACATTGCCGTTAATGCATCGCGCAGATACAACGCTCTGGGGTTTGCCAAATCGTCGACAACTGGACCTCGGTAGACTACTGTCCAATTTTGCGGGTCTATCAACAGGACTTCGCCAGCAGTATTTAACTCAAAGGTCTTTGCGACAAGCTGCCCATCATCCTGCAGTATAGGGGCTGTTAATTCATGGGCAGCCTTGTCCTGAATAAGAATTTCGCGAGTGCTCGTTGTCTCGGGATTGATAAGGAAGAAGGGGATGTCTTGTCCTGCAAACTCGCCGAGAGTTTGAGCGACGTGACTCTGTGCCTGCGCAACTAGATCGGAGTCGACACGATGGGTCATCAGGACCACGGCATCCGCTAGACGGTTATAATGCAGCTCTATTGCGCGGCCCAGTTCGTCGAACAGTGTGAAATTGCCGGCGCTGCTCTGCGCCAACCCATTGCCGCTACTTGCGAAAGCGAATAAAACAGTGGCTACGCGCAGCCATTGCAACTTCGGACCAGCTAATTTCATAACTCACTCCAATTTGCGCATTGAATCTCCAGCAGGCGCGAGTGGGCCGCCAAGAATATGCTAAAGACATAGTAGAGCATCGCCAGTTCACAAAGAATGCTTTGCGACGGCCATCTCGGCGCTTTGCATTTTCTGATAATAGATTTCAATTTTCCGTGAGCACAAGCCCCAGATACGCGATATCAAGGAGTTTTGCTTGTGAAAAGAGCAGCGCCTCCAGCTAGTAGAGCGCTGCATCTAGATTGCCGTTTCAGCGATTGCTGCGGGGCATAGAGAGGGGCTCTGAAGCGATGAACTCAAGCAATGGCGGATAGAACTCAGCGGGCTTCTCGAAGAAGGGGATATGCCCTGCGTCTTCAATAAGTATCAACTGAGCATTGGGAATGTCCGCAACGGTCTGTGCAGCCTGCTCTGGAAAGTTCGGGCCGTCATCTGCCCCGGCAAGGAAGAGGGTCTTCGCTTGGATATGCGGGCGATCATAAACAGTTGGGTCTTGGTAGAGCCATTGGCTATTCAGCGAACGAACCGTCGCTAAGCGAGGCCATTCAGCACTCAATGTCCAACCATAGTTGATGTCGATATAACGCTCATAGGCCTCATCCCAGGTCACGAAATAGCGCTCGATATTACGACGCACCGCTTCGTAGTCGCGGCGATCACCCTCCGGCGTGTAGGACTCAAACTGCGACCAACCGTATGACAAGCGCGAGTCGGTCAAGGCAATCGGATTCACCAATACTAGATGGGAGGTGAGCGCAGGGAAGGAGAATGCAAAGCGCGTTGCGATGGCGCCCCCCATGGAGTGACCAATCACTACCGCTTTCTCGATTCCGAGACTATCCAACACCGCTTTGGTGTTCGTCACATGATCATGCAAGCTATAAGGGATAATTGGCTTAGAAGAGCGCCCAAAGCCTATCTGATCTGGCGCCACGACTCGGTAGCCCTCGGCAGTTAGCCGGCGAATCGTCTCACCCCAGTATTCGGAATACCAATTCATGCCGTGTAGCAATAAGACCGCCTGACCGTTCGCTGGGCCCGTTGGCGCAACGTCCATATACACCATGCGCACTGCCTGCTCATAGAGATCGAAGTCCCTGTAGCTGACCGGATAGGGGTAGGGAACGTCCTCGAGATTGATACTGGTGGCCTCAAGATGGGCCGGCGCCTGACGACGCTCCTGTGCTTGCGCAAAAGTGCCACTAAACAGCAAAGCTGCACCTAGCAACGAACATAGTGTATGACGCCAAAATTGGCCCGAGTAATTAGGGTGTACCTTTCCCATTCTAGTTCTCCATTTTAGGGTTTGCGGATCTTTTGGCCGGCTCAAACAGCGCTACACACATTGCGAAGAAAGGGGGTGCAATACGAGGGCGTGACGCTAAGCGCCACTATGCGAAAGGAGCCGACATCGGAAGTAGACCGCAAGCACTGTAGAAACTTTCCACACGACCTGCAGCATCTTCCTTATACGGTTTTACTGGCTTGGTAATTTTCTTTAATAAAGCGTCCTAGTAACTCGAACTCCTCGTTGCGGGTGCTCGCTTTGCGCCACACAAGACCGATCTCGCGATAGCTCTCACTATCCAATGCCGTTGTCTTTATGCGAGTGTTACGCAGCAAGGAGGAGCCGATCGCCATTTCTGGCAAATAGGTTACGCCCAGATCCGCATCCACCATTTGCACAAGTGTGAGCAAGCTGGTGGCTGTGATATGGCTCACTTTGTCTGCGTTCTTAATACTACAGGCCGACAGCGCATGGTCGCGCATACAGTGGCCGTCCTCCAGCAACAGAATGCTATCCTCCGGCAATTCACTGACCTGATGGTCCCGCGCATCTACGAGCGTGCTCTTGGCCTGATGCGCCAGGTAGAAGTGATCTCGGAATAGGTTCATTTCCGTGACATTGCGCAGCTCGTAAGGCAGCGCAATGAGTATGACATCGAGATCGCCATCCATCAGCCCTGCATAGACACGGTCGGTGAGATCTTCCTTCAGGTACAGCTTCAAGTCTGGATACGATTTGCGTAAAGCGGGCAAGAGCCGCGGCAATAAGAAGGGAGCAATAGTAGGAATAACCCCTAGCTTCAACTGCCCCGTCAATGGCAGCTGATTGCCCTGGGCGATGTCGACTAACTCTTCTAGGTCACGCAGCACTTGGCGGGCCTGTCTCGCGATATCTCGGCCCAAGCTGGTGACAGTGACATTCTTATTAGTGCGATCGACGAGTTGGATGTTAAGTGTGTTTTCCAGCTCTCGAATTGCAACGCTAAACGCCGGCTGCGATACGAAACACGTGTCTGCCGCCTTACCGAAGTGCCCTATCTGCTCCAAGGCTACGAAGTAGCGCAGCTGTTTAGTAGTAGGTAAATGATTCATGATTTCCCCCGACTCTGTAGTCCGAGCGTTATTGTCATCGTGGACCTCAGGCTAATCCATTATACATATCACTGCAATAGTTTTAATCCATTTTCTATATACATCGTATATGCATAGACTAGCTTCAAGTCGAGTGCCCTTGGAAGGTTACTAGAGACAGGCCCTTACCGGAGTAGACCAATGGTCCCTCCGGTTTTTTTTACTTTGCGCTGCCAGCGCGGTATTGTTGCCGCTGGGCAAATCAGGGGCCGACCACGGCGCAAAGCAGGAAATCGATTGCTAGTATTGGCGCTTGGGTTATTTTTGTTTATCGCTGCACACCTGTTGCGAGAACTGGGCTGGCGCGACACTCTCCAAGAGCGTTTTGGCCTAGGACCTTACAAGGGCTTGGTAAGCCTTGCTGTAGTCCTCAGCATTACTCTCATTGTTATCGGCAAGGGGAATGCGTCGTTTATTCAGCTTTGGGTGCCACCGTTTAGCCTGCGCTCGATCACACATTTACTGATGATCTCCTCCTGCATTCTCGTCGTCGCAGGCTCGCTGCCCAATTCCTACACCCGCGAATTGATTGGGCACCCGATGTTGATCGGCGTGGTCGTATGGGGCTGTGCACACCTTCTGTCCAATGGCGACCTAGCCTCTTTACTGTTATTCGGAACCCTCGGGCTCTGGGCATTTTTAAAGATCTTTAGCCTTGAGTTCAATAAAGGACACCGGAACGATATTAGCTCCAGCCGCAAGGCATCATTGATTTGGGATGGCGCTGCAATCGTGTTTGGGATGATTGCCTATATGCTGCTTTTAGTGTTTCATGGGCCGCTATTCGGGTTCGCACTAGTAGCGTTAATCTAAACCTAAGCTCTGGGAGTAGTCTTTATGCGTAAACTGTCTGCCCTTAAGACACCGGTTTATACACTTGCCATGCTGATGCTATATAGCCTAGCCAGCGAAGCCTCTGCGGCTGATGAGCGCTGGCTAGGAATATGGCAGGCCAAGGATACTCTTTTCAAACTGCAAGTAGTTGAGAGGGATGATTTCCTGCATATTAATCCCGTCGAATCCCTCGGCTTCATATGGCGCAATAGCCCAGGTCGCATCAATGGCGACAGCGCTTTATTCAATGTCGAATATCAAGGAGTTATGGCGACTGTGCATGTACAGCTGGGTGAGGACGGCACCGCGATCGCCAGGCCCGTTAGTTGCAGGCCTGACTATCACGTGGTGTGTGCCTTGGTGCAGAACCAACAGGCATTGTTTAAGAAAGTTAGCGAGCCGGCACAGATCGCAGATTGAAGCCTCGCAAGACTCCCCCCGCCCCGACACATTCTCTAGCGCATAGTGAAACTTACTTCAATTGCGCTATTGAGTTGATCTGCTTGCCAACGATGCCGTATTCAATGGCTTCAGAAACTGTCATCCAATAATCTCTATCGGTGTCCTTGGCAACACGCTCCAAGGGCTGGCCGGTCTCATCAGCGATAAGCTTGTTGATCCGTTCGCGCATCTTGATGATCTGCTCCGCCTGAATCTTAATATCGGACGCACGCCCCCGTGAACCACCGGATGGCTGATGCACTAGGAAACGAGTATTGGGTAGGCTGTAACGATTCTCTTTCTTTGCCGCAAGGTAAATAGTGGTTGCCGCACTAGCAACCCATCCTGTACCCACCACCCGCACTTCCGGCTTGATGTATTTGATCATGTCATAGACCACATCCCCAGACTCAACATGGCCACCAGGCGAGCTGATATAGATAGTGATCGGCTCGTCACTATCTGCCGCCAGAGCCAACAATTTCTCAGTCACCGAACGCGCGATGCGCTCATCGATATCACCGAAAATTGTAATAGAGCGCGACTTAAAGAGCTTCTCATCGAGAAAGCGGCCGCCCTGTGATTCTGGCTTAGTTTGTTCTGGTTTTTCATTCTGCATCTTACATCTCCGAAAAATTGAGCAACCCCGATTATAGAGGGGATTTATCTATTGAAGGTGAATCAGTTTCACCGAGGCCCGTGTGCGTCTCAGCACCTAGGGGACGAAATGAAATCAATAACCGCGGCAACAATGTGAGCGCGCCGATGAGGGCAACCATCATCGCGATCGAGGTCAACAAACCAAACACGATGGTAGGGATGAAGTTAGACAGGACTAGAATAGAGAACCCTGCCACTACCGTCATTGTCGTAAAATACATCGCCCTCGCGATGCTGTCGTGGCAGAAAAACATTGTCTCTTTGTAGTTGCCCAGACGATGAAATTCGTGCTTGAAACGATGCATATAGTGGATGGTGTTATCGACGCCGATACCCACTGCAATCGCGGCAATGGTAATCGTCATGATATCCAATGGCACACCCATCCAGCCCATTATACCGAGCACGCCTAGTGCCGCGAGGATGTTCGGTATAATGCACAGCACTGCCACTTTGAGCGACCTGAATAGGAATAAGAACATGATCATGATGGCAAAAAGTACAACTCCAAGCGTCATGATCTGAGACTGATACAGGCTCTGCAACACATTGTTATAGAGCACCAATATTCCTGTAACCCGCACCTGTTCAGCAGAATAACCGAACTCATCTTGCAAGCCTTGCTTGATACCGTTGATTAGCTCATTGCGATTCAAATTCCGGTCCGACTCTATAACACGCACATTGAAACGTACTTGGTTCGCAGCCACAGAAACAAAAGGGGTCAAGATAGACTCTTTTAAGGTTTCCGGTATACGATCATATAGTAATGCCCAAACGAAACTGTCGACCGGTGCATTGTCATTGAGGCGCTCGGCTAGATGAATGACCGAGCCAAAGGAGAGTACCTTGCCAGTCTGTGGGTTTTCGTTCAGGTAGTCGTGAATGCGCTTAATCTCATCCATCTTATCGCCTGTAAACCAGTAGGCGTCGTTTGGCTCCTCTTCGAAACCGTCATCGAAGCCATCATCGAAACCGTCGTCTAGTGCTGCGGAGGTATCCGGCAAGTTGACAACAACGTCCATCGACAGAGTGCCACCGAGCTTCTCATCGAACACCGTCATGCCTTTGTAGATCTCCGTGTCTTCGCTGAAATAGTCGATGAAGCTGTTCTCGACTTTCAAACGCAGCAATCCCATCACGCTGAGCAACAATAACAGCGCAGCGATCCACAACACCTTATTGCCGAGCTTATCGGTCACGCGGGCAAGGCCAGAAGTTAAGGCCAGTGTCCCTTGTTGCTCGTAATTAGAATCGTCCTTGCTAAACAGACTCATCATCGCGGGGAAGAGTGTAAACACGACGAGTAGGGCAGTAGCTACCCCAATCACCATGATCCAACCGAAAGAGATAATCGGTGAGATGCCGCTGACCAGGAGTGAGGCGAAGGCGACGATGGTTGTCATCGCGGTAAACAGGCAGGGCTTCCACATCGACAATACGGCGTGACGCAGCAATTTATTGTGATTGGAGAAATGGCGCGTTGAGCGAAGTTGACGATAGCGCACTATCAAATGCACCGTTAATGAGATTGTCGTGATCAACAGCAATGACATGAAATTGGAAGACACTACGGTAACGCGCCAGTCCATCAGCCCCAGGATACCCACGACGATAACACCGGCAATGCCGCAGCAGGCCAGGGGAAGAAATATCCAGCGCAAACGCCGGAAGATAAACCCAAGTGCAAACACGATGAACGCAAACACACCAAGGCTGAAAGTGGTGAGATCGTTCTGCACGAAGGTGACCAAGTCATCGGCAATCATCGGCGCACCGCCGAGATAGACGGTGGCATCGCTCTGGTAGTTAATCAATATCTCGCGAATCTGCGCAATATCCAGATGCCGCTGCTCTGCAGTGACCGCGCTGTAGGCGTCGAACTCTTCACTAACCTGGTCAAGAGTGGCCTGTTGTTCGGCACTCAGGCCTTCTGTGTCGCGCAGCTGTCGTAGGTCTTGACGTGTATCAAGCAGTGAATGGTAGCGTTCATCGAGCACGAAACTGACCAACAAGGCCGCAGTCTCGCCATCTGGACTCACGATGGCATCGCTGAACACTGGGCTGCTAGTGAGCTCTTGCTTCGCTGCGTCGAGGTCGATACCGGGAGTAAGCAGCGTATCGTAGTTCTCAGAGATGCTGAGTAATTGCGTGTTTCCGAAGATCGGGACATCGAGCAAGCTGTTGACGGTTTCGACGCGCTCAAGCGTCAGTAACTCGCTCTTAAGACTTTGAATGCGCTCGAAGACAGGCTGGCTGAAGAGCTCAGCTTCGGGGGTATAGGCAATCGTAACCGTGTCACGCGCGCCATAGCGATTGTTGATCTGCCGCGAATACTCTAATTCGGCGTCGCCTTCCATGAGCAAGGAGTCGGCGGAAGCATCGAGTTTGAAGTACTGCGCATACCAGCCCATAGTGGCAGTGACGCATAGCAATAAGAAGATCACCAGCAATGGACGCTTAAAGACCATCTGGCTATAAAAACGCGAAACTGCGAGCATAAGAATCCTTGAATTGACGGCGAGCGACTTAGGCTATAACGCAAGGCACATAGGCGCTTTGCGATGGCACTATACCGTGCCTGTTTAACGCGGCTAACTATACCCTGTTGCCCGAATGCTTGCATCAACGGCGCTAGTGGCTAGAAACAAAGCGTAGGCATAGAGCAAATGTTCGAAATGAACGGCTCCCAAACCACTGTTTTTAGAAAAAATCCGTAAAATTAAGCACTTCTAACACTTGCAAGCCTCACAATTCGTCACAATGTTAGCCTTGCGGGGACTAGCAACTGTTGTATACAGTGGAATTCAGGTTCGAAAGAGGTTAATTTAACGACCCGCGAATGGAACGACCCTAAAACAGAGTCATTTAGATGTCGGGAGGAGTGTAGTAATGAGTAAGATTACAGGATTTTTGCTAGCTGGTTTGCTGCTTGCGGTCTCATTTGGAGCGAGCGCGGATGACTATCTCAAGCCTATCAAGGACTTCAGCTTAGTTGACCAGAACGGTGCAACGCACACGCTAGAAGATTATGCAGACAAAGAGTACATCGTGCTTTACGTGCATGGCACTGGCTGCCCAATCGCGCGCCTGTCTGTACCTGAATACAAGGAAATCGCTGCCGCATATAGCAGCAAGAACATCGAATTCTTGATGCTGAACTCCTTCATTCAGGACGATATGAATCGCATCAGGAAGGAAGCAGTCGACTTCAAAATCGATTTCCCGATTTTGAAAGACGAAGATCAAACAGTGGCCTATACCCTAGGTGTAGAGCGTACCGCTGAGGTGTTCATCATCGACCCGCGCACCAAAGAGACTCTGTTCCGTGGCCCAATCAATGACGCACTAGGCTATGAGACACAGCGCACTAAAGTAGATAATCACTATCTTACCGATGCGCTAGAAACAATTCTTGCCGGTGGCGTTGTCGACATGGACGAGATTCCAGACTCTAAAGGCTGCTTGGTTGGCTTCTTCCATCCTGCGATATCAAGCCTATAAGGCTCGAAAGTTTGAAAATAAAAAAGGGCGTCTGCTTTAGCAGGCGCCCTTTTTTGTTGTTTCGATTGAAGCTGATTTGAGGGAAATCTGAACCTTTCGCCTGCAGGGCAGGCTCCTACAATCAGAGCATTCGTTCCGGCCAGATCGAAACCAAAAACCCCGTAGGCGGTTGGGTTCGATTGATACAGGTTCTCCCCCAGGAACAACCTAACCTACGAAAGCTCGCTCAATGACATATTCTGCCTTGATGCCCTGACGAGACTCCTCGAAACCCCAGTCGTCCAATATCTTGCCGATATCCTTGAGCATCGCGGAGCTGCCGCATAGCATGAAGCGGTCGTCATCCTTATTCGGCTTCGGTAGGCCGATATCATCGAACATCTTGCCGCTCAACATCAGATCGGTCACACGCCCAGTGTTCACGAACTCCTCTCGAGTCACCGTGGGGTAGTAAATCAATTGCTTACTGACCTCTTCGCCAAAGAACTCGTTCTTAGGCAACTCATTGGTGATCATCTCTCGATAGGCTAGGTCGATTATACGGCGTACGCCGTGCACTAGAATTATCTTCTCAAAGCGCTCATATACTTCTGGATCGCGAATCACACTCATGAAAGGGGCAAGGCCTGTGCCAGTGCTTAATAAGTATAGGTTGCGGCCAGGCAACAGGTGATCGGCCACGAGGGTGCCCGTCGGCTTCGCGCTCACGAAGACTTCATCACCAATACGGACATTCTGCAGACGCGAAGTTAGCGGACCATCTGGAACCTTGATACTGAAGAACTCGAGCTCTTCTTCATAGTTGGCGCTAGCGATGCTGTAAGCACGCATCAAGGGGCGACCGTCAACCTCCAAGCCCACCATCACGAAATGGCCATTCTCAAAACGCAGGGACTTATCTCGCGTTGTAGTGAAGCTAAACAAGGATTCGTTCCAGTGATGGACACTTGTGACGCTCTGTTTGGAGATTGCAGCCATGCTGTAGTTCCTGCCTCAATATCTTGGGTTAATTCTCAATGCTAGCGACGAATGGGGGCGCCAGCTTGCGTGCATTCTAAACGCTCTATATGCTATTCGTAAAACAGATAATGATCATATACTTAATCGGTTTTACAGGTATAAGATCAAATGCAGTTTGTATACCGAATCGGAGCCGGACAATACAGCGGGACGCCGCTAATTTCAAGGCCGGCTGCGCTTTCCACTTGGAGTTGCCCCCATGCATTACACATTGCGTCAAATCGAGGTCTTCCTCGCCACCGCTCACTTCGAGAACGTTACGCAGGCAGCCTCCAGCCTTGCGATGTCTCAATCCGCCGCTAGCTCCGCACTTCAGGACCTAGAACAGCGCTTTGCGATGCAGCTCTTCGATCGAGCAGGAAAACGACTACAACTAAACGAGCTAGGCAAGTCTCTGCGCCCTCGCGCGGAGGCGTTGATGGCCCAAGCAAGGGAGTTCGAGCAGAATCTTGCGCTGCATTCTGAGATCGGGGAGCTTAAGGTTGGAGCAACCCTAACAATCGGCAATTATCTAGCAGTGGCCATCATGGCCGATTTCATGAAGCAGCACCGGGGAGCCAGAGTCAGCCTCACTGTCGAGAATACCGCGGGTATCGCTGCCCGCGTACGCAATTTCGAACTCGATATAGGGCTTATTGAGGGCGAGTTGCAAGACCCGGTTCTAGAGGTAATCCCTTGGCGGGACGACGAGCTGGTCTTGTTCTGCGCACCGCAGCACCCTCTCGCGTCTCGCGCCACGTTAGAAGATAAGGATTTACTGCAGGCGCAGTGGATTGTGCGAGAAGCAGGCTCTGGCACTCGACAGGCTTTCGATCGCGCCATGCACGGCCTCTTACCGGAGCTGAACTTACGTCTGGAGTTGCAGCATACCGAGGCTATCAAACGCGCCGTGGAGGCCAATCTAGGCATTGGCTGCCTTTCCGCGATCACGCTTCAAGAGGCCTTCGCGCGGGGCACTCTAGTGGAGCTGCGCGCTCCGCAGCGCGACTGGGCTAGGCAGTTCTATTTCATCCTACACAAGCAGAAATACCGCAGTGCGGGAATCAAAAGTTGGCTGGCACTGTGCCGAGAGTTTCAGCCAGAGGCTTAAACTTGCCCAGCGTCTGCGCGATTGAGTAAGTCGTGCATAGCGGGGTAAAGAGTCTCATTGGCAACAAGGATATTCTGGTGATGGAACTCCTCACTGATCCCTTCTGGGACCGGCTTGAAATGACCATAGCGCGCGCCCGCCTCGCGGGCGATCAACTGCGCCGCCGCGAAATCCCAGACGCTGAGGTTCTCGTAATAGACGTCTAGGCGCCCCATTGCCACCCAACAGATGTCGAGCGATGCTGCACCCAAGCGTCGTAGATCTGCACACTCTTGCAAGACTAGCGCTAAACGTCTAACTAAAGGCGTCATGTCCCCTTTGATATAGGGAAAGCCGGTAGCCACTAGGGCACGTCTTAGCTCCGTCTTCTGAGCCACCTTTATCGCTTTGTCATTCAGGAAAGCGCCTTGGCCAAGAACGGCATGAAAAGTCTCTGCTACGAATGGATTGCAGACTACGCCGCAATGCACGCGTCCGCCCTCGGCATAGGCGATGGAAACGGCACTCTGGAAATGTCCGTGCGCATAATTAACGGTGCCGTCTATAGGATCGATGATCCATAAGGGACCTTTAAAGGATGAGATATCCCGCATATCCGGCGCAGATTCCTCCGCGAGAATGCGGTGCTCCGGATAGGCCTTGCGTATCGCATCGCAGATAAACTTATCCGCAGCGATATCGGCATGGGTCACGAGCTCCACACCGTCCTTGTAGGAGGTCTCCAGAGACTCCAATACCGCTCGCTCTTTCTTGATAAGCTCCCCAGCAGACTCAGCTAGGGCGCGGGTAAATGCGGGGATTGCGCTATCCATTGTCAGATGTTCCTAATGCGATTGGCCGGGCAGTATAGCAGTTCACACACCTGCCTCCCATGTAAGCGCAGCCCTGCGGTTCCAGCAGTGAATAGCCAAGCGCCCCATAGCAAGGTATTCTGCGAGGCGACCTAAACACTGTCGCCTTAATCAGTGCGAGATACCTAGACCATGTCATTGCTCTTCCTGTACAGCCTATTCGCAATCATCGCGATCGCTGCCAACGTGCTCAGCCAAGAGTTCGCCCTGCTTTTCTACAGAGGCGCCCATGAACTCGTCGTCGCGATACCGGTAGGCACCGCCGTAGGCCTCGTCGTGAAGTTCGTATTAGACAGAAAGTATATTTTTAAGGCAGACACTGTGCCTCTTAGCAAAGACGGTCGCCAGTTCATCGCCTACGCCGCGACTGGCGTGTTAACTACTGCCTTATTCTGGGGCAGCGAGATCGCATTCGAGCTGCTCTTCGCTAGTCGTGAGGCACGCTATGTTGGTGCCATCCTAGGTTTGAGCTGTGGCTATATCCTCAAATACCAACTCGACCGCCGCTATGTGTTTACCAGAGTTCGACAGTCATGAAGATGCACTCATGGGGGCGTTACCCTGTTAGCGACACTGTACTAGAGGCACCACGGTCGCGTGAGAGCTTCGCACGGCACCTCACCGCGCTTAGAGACAGTGATGACAGGCAGATCATTGCAAGAGGAATGGGCAGAAGCTATGGCGATAGTGCGTTGTCACACACCGTTCTGGCAACTAAGAGCATCGATAACTTCATCGATTTCGATGAGGACAGCGGACTTCTGCGCTGTGCGGCCGGGCTTACCTTGGACGCGATCCTACAAGTCTTTATGCCGCGCGGATGGTTCCTTGCCGTTGTACCGGGCACACGCTATGTCTCAGTCGGTGGAGCCATCGCGAGTGATGTGCATGGCAAGAACCATCATGTAGATGGCACCTTCTGCGAGCATGTCACCGAGCTTACATTATTGCTCGCATCGGGGGATATTTTGAAGTGCTCGAGAGCGGAGAATGCGCCCCTGTTCCACGCCACTTGCGCCGGGATGGGTTTGACCGGCATCGTCTTAGAAGCGACCTTGCGCCTACGCCGAATACATAGCTCCGCTATCGAGCAGCGCACTATACGCACCAACAGCCTAGAAGAGGCATTCGAGAAGTTCGAACAGAATCTTGACTGCACCTATTCTGTGGCTTGGCTAGACTGCCTAGCCACTGGGCAAAACACCGGCCGCTCCTTATTATTCCTGGGCGAACACGCTAGCGATGAGCGATTCGTTACACCGAGAAAGCGCTCACTCAGCGTTCCGTTCTCTAGCCCTTCTTTCTTGCTTAATCGTTACAGTATGGGTTTATTCAACAACGTCTACTTCCACAAGCCGATTCGCGCAGGGCAACTCCAGCGCATCGAAGCGTTCCAGTATTTCTTCCCACTCGATAGCATTCAACATTGGAATCGGCTCTATGGTCGCAGGGGTTTCCTGCAATACCAATGCGTCATTCCGGACGAAGGCGCCTTGGAAGGGATGCGTAAAATTCTTAATATGGTGAGTGCTGCGGGGAAAGGCTCCTTCCTATCTGTACTAAAGAAATTTGGGCCCGCGAATCAGAACCTACTTTCATTCCCGATGCGGGGCTATACACTCGCTATGGATTTTAAATTCGAGCAGGGCGTCTTGCCTCTTCTCGATGACTTGGACCGCGTAGTTGCCGACCATGGCGGTCGACTCTATCTTGCGAAAGATGCCAGGATGAGCGCCGAGTTTTTTCAAAGTAGCTATCCACACTGGGAACAAATGCGCGAGTTACGGCGCGAGTTTTTTGCAGATTCATTGTTTCATTCGCTGCAATCGCAGCGCCTCGGGCTATAGCAATTAGCTCGATTCACGGAAGAGGGTAAAAGAGATGAAAAATATTCTAGTCATCGGGGCAAACTCCGCAATTGCCAAAGCGACAGCGCGTCACTATGCAGAACAAAAGGATTCTCTATATTTATTGGCGCGCGACCCAGAACAGCTGGCCGTACAGAAAGACGATCTCATGGTGCGCGGCGCTACTAGCGTCGAATGCGCAGCATTCGATGCAACAGATTTCACGAGTCACGGCCCCTTGATCGCGCAAGCACTAGAGACACTAGGGCACTTCGACATCGTGCTCATCGCTCACGGCAGCCTACCCGACCAAGCCCTGTGTGAGAGCGATTTCAATGTGGCACTCGAGGCCTTCAATGTGAATGCGCTGAGCGTGATATCGCTATTGAACTATGTAATCAAACCAATGCAAACACGACGCGACGGCTGTATTGCGGTGGTCACCTCCGTGGCAGGGGACCGCGGACGCCAATCGAATTTCATTTACGGTGCCGCCAAGGCGATGGTCTCTACTTATCTTCAAGGGCTGCGAGGGCGCCTTTTCCCTGACAATGTTGCGGTTGTGGATATCAAGCCAGGCTTTGTAGACACACCCATGACGGCACACCTACCCAAAGGTGCGTTGTGGGCTCAACCAGAACAAATTGCGCAGCGCATCGTGAAAGGGGTCGAGAAGCGAAGCAGTACAGTCTACGCCCCCGGCTTTTGGCGCCTCATCATGTTTGTAGTGTGCAGCGTGCCGGAAGTCATATTTAAACGCCTGAAACTCTAGAGGCTCAGAAAGAGGACCCAGGCTGCGTAAGGAACTCCAACTCTTGGGCAGACGATTCACGCCCTAAGATAGCGTTGCGGTGAGGGAACCGCCCAAACCGCTCTATCACCAATGCATGCCGCTGTGCGTAGTCAACAAAACCATTGAAAACGGTCTCGGCCTCCTTCCCGACATCCGCCGCGAGTTCTCGGAACAGAGCCACGCTGCGCGCCTGCATCGCCGGGTCCTCGGCATGTTCTAGAGGAAGGTAAAAAAATACTCTGTACACCGCCGGCAATGCCGCATCGTCGTGGCACTCTAGCCCGGCCTCACAATGCGCCCTTGCGAGGTGATCGAATGCGAAGGCCTGAGGAGTGTCGCGATAGATATTACGAGGCATTTGATCGAGCACTATGATGAGCGCTAGCCGCCCTAGCGGGGTTGCGGCCCAAAGGTCTAGCTCACCAGCGGCAGCACTGTGCAGTGTCTGCTCGAATCGCTCTTTGATGAGGGCATCCGTAGTGGCCTGTTTCTTAAACCACAAGCTAGTCTGACGCTTGGCGACAACAGCATCTGGTGCTGCCTCGCCAAACCAAAACTCAATAATGGACTCTGGGCTTTCCGTCATTTCATACGCTCCTGTTCTAATGCCTTCGTGCTCCCACATTTAAACGCTCAATCTTCCCGTCACACTGGCATTCTGCCTACTGTAGCTGGCATCATACGCCACTGAATCGTTGTGCTCGGCCTTAAGCTCCACAATGTATAACAGAACAACGCGACAAGGCGTAGCTATGCCCAGACAAGAAAATAATCTGCCACCGCTGTACGTGGATTTGGACGGCACTCTTATTAAAAGCGACTTGCTGCTAGAGTCCTTTCTAGAACTCATTAAGCACAATCTTCTGTTTATCTTTCTTGTGCCATTCTGGCTACTCTCTGGCAAGGCGAATTTGAAGCAAGAGATCGCCAAGCGTGTTGAGTTACGGGCAGATCTGCTGCCCTATAATGTCGAGCTCCTCGCCTATCTGAGGGAGCAGAAAAAGCTACAGCGCAAGATCGTGTTGATTTCAGCATCGAATCAACGCTTGGTAGACGCTGTGGCGACACATTGCGCTTGTTTCGATGCCGCCATCGGCAGCGACAGCACTAGCAACTGTTCCGGCGCACGCAAGCTAGCGCGAATTCAACAAGACGACGCACAGTTCGTCTATGCCGGCGATAATCAAGTCGATCTCGCAGTGTGGGCACAGGCCCAGGCCGCCATCGCCGTTAATCTTTCGCCCTCACTGCAAAGCAAACTCTCCAAGCTTTGCCCTCTAGAGGCTGAGTTTAACTATAGCTCGGGTAGCTTTAGATCCTATATCCGCACCCTACGCTTGCATCAATGGCTCAAGAACACACTAGTATTCCTGCCACTTGCGCTCGCCCATCAACTCGACAATCCAGCACTCATAGTTAATGCGATGATCGCATTCCTATGCTTCGGGCTCTGCGCCTCCAGTGTGTATATATTGAACGACCTTCTCGACCTTGCTAGCGACCGCCAACATCGCAGCAAATTTCGAAGGCCATTCGCAGCCGGCGATATCCCCTTGATCAGCGGGCTTTTTCTTAGCCCTATATTGCTAGTCAGTGCGTTCAGTCTGGCCACCACATTGCCAAGGACCTTTATCGTAATATTGGCCTTCTATTATTTGTGCACTGGCCTGTATAGCTTCGTGCTCAAACGCATCATGCTCGTCGATGTCATTCTACTCGCCGCGCTCTATACTTTGCGCATCATCTCTGGCGCGGCAGCGGTCTCGGTGATTCCGTCTTTCTGGCTCCTAGCCTTCTCGATGTTTCTCTTTTTTAGTCTCGCCGTTGTGAAGCGCTACACGGAACTGAACTACTTACGCAATGCCGGTATCGAGCAGTCAGAAGGGCGAGGTTATTACGCCCAAGACCTCAATATGATGGCGATGTTCGGCTGTGCAAGCACCTTTCTCTCGGTGATGGTATTCGCGCTCTATATCAACAACGAAGAGACTCAAAATCAGTACTTAACACCCGAACTACTCTGGCTGATTTGCCCGCTACTTCTCTACACGGTCACCCGTATCTGGTTATTGGCGGCGCGCGGCAAAATCGAAGAAGACCCGATCGTATTCGCACTTAAGGATAGGGTGAGTCAAATGGTCACCCTGGCTTGCGGATTGCTGCTCTGGCTTGCGAACTTTCCCTGGCGACAAATAATTTTATCGTAGACTATCGGGCAAGGGGATGAACTCGGACTCCCCTGGGACCAAGCTAAAGCGCTTCTCTTCCCAGTCTTCACTCGCTTGCTTGAGACGCTCCATACTTGAGGAAACAAAATTCCAATGGATATAGCGCTTTCCCTCTAGGGGTGCGCCACCCAATACCATTGCGCGGCAACCCTCCGGACCTGCTTCCAAGAACAGCGAGTCTCCCACTACCAGCAGCTGATAACTATCCACATTTTCGCTGTTGGCCTTCGCCGTACCGGCAGCAATATACACTGCAAGTTCTTGTCGAGAGAGCTCAACACGAAACTGTGCCGATGGCTCTAAGATTATCTCGAAATAGCTGGTGGGTGAGTAGGTTCGCACCGGAGAGCTGAGCTCGCCGAGGGTGCCAATTAATACTCGCGCGCTACCACCTGGAATCTCGGTAACAGGGATTGACCCTGCAGGATAGTGCTCGAACTTCGGGTCTACTTCTTCGTGCTCGACGGGAAGGGCAAGCCAAGTCTGAATGCCCTCCACTAGCACTTCGTTATCGCGTATGTCCGCGGGCATGCGTTCAGAGTGCACGATGCCTTTGCCCGCCGTCATTAGGTTAATAGCCCCAGGCTCAATCCTCTGCACCACTCCTAGGCTGTCGCGATGCATCATCGCCCCGGTAAACAAATAGGTTACCGTAGAAAGCCCAATATGAGGATGCTGACGCACGTCGCCAGCAGTAGTGCCCTTTTCGAACTGCGCAGGTCCCATATGGTCCACGAAGATGAAAGGCCCTACTCGTTGACACTCCCGTGCTGGCAACAGACGTCGCACAGGAAAACCAATATCCTGCGTTCTAGGATTAATCATTAGGGACATACTGGCCTCCGGTTATAGACCATCGATGGCGAGCGAATTATTGTAGGTGCTTTGCGTGAAAACGAAGATGTTCCTCGATAAACGAGGCGATAAAGAAATAACTATGGTCATAGTCAGGACGCGACCGATAGTCTACGGGGTAGCCCTTATGCTTGCAGGCATCCATAAAGCGCTGCGGAAGCAATTCTTTCTCTAAGAACTGGTCCGCCTCGCCCTGATCAACCAGCATCGGCATAGTCGTCTGCGAGGCCGCGATGAGCCGGGCAGCATCGTATTGCTCCCAAGTCTCGCTGTCCTCGCCCAAGTAATGAGTAAACGCTTTCTGCCCCCACGGACACTGCGATGGCGCCACGATTGGCGCAAAGGCCGAAACGGAACGATAGCGCCCTGGGTTGCGCAGCGCGACAACTAGCGCGCCGTGACCGCCCATAGAGTGTCCACTAATGGCGCGCTTGCTATGGTTTAGAGAGAGGTTGGACTCGAGTAACGCGGGAAGCTCATGCACAATATAATCATACATCTGGTAGTGCTTTCGCCACGGTTCCTGAGTTGCATTGAGATAGAAACCCGCACCGAGTCCTAAATCGTAGGCGGCATCCGGGGCATCTGGCACCCCTTCTCCGCGAGGGCTAGTGTCGGGAGTCACGATCACTAGCCCAAGCTCGGCGGCGATGCGCTGCGCACCGGCCTTATGTACGAAGTTCTCGTCGCTACAGGTTAAACCTGAGAGCCAGTACAGCACAGGCGAGTCTTCTGTCGCTCCCGGCGGCATATAGACAGAGAAATGCATTGTGCAGGACAGTACAGCAGACTCGTGTTTATAGCGGATCTGCTCGCCGCCAAAACTATGTGACGAAGAAACTTTTTCTAAGCTCATGGGGCGCTCCTTTAGAAATTGCCTAAATGCTAGATCAGTTCAGCGCTTTCGACTCGACGATATCCTGCAAACGAGCCACCGATTTCTCAAGAGCATTCTTTGCCTCTTGATCGCTCGAAACTTTTGAAAGCACAAAATAGGCTGTGCGGGCGACTTGGCGCCAACGCGGATTGCTCGGTAGCTTATCGATAGAGAGATAACGATTCATCGAGCGCGTGCGCAAACGACCATTGTCGATACTCACACTCCAGATACGGCTCTTCTCTGCCAATTCAATAATCGACTCTCCGGTAACTTTCTGCCAATAGTAATGACAATCCTGCATCAGCTTCACAAGGGCTTCGCGATATTGAGTATCTTCGTCTGCATCGCTCTCTAGGCTGCCGGAAAGATTCTGAATGATACGGTCAACACTCTCCAAATCTGCGAACAAATGCTTATGTTTCTGCAAGTCCTCAGGCGTAATGCGCGCCAGATACTCTCCCAAAACCTGAGTACGCTCAACATTGCGGTTGATCTGATCGATAAGCCTCGGCAGAGACTCTTTGAGCTCATCGTCATCGCCCATCTCGAGCACTGGCATTTCGCGTTGAAACATCAGTAGGTAGAACTCCTGATTGAGACTCAGGGGTAACACGCAGACACGAATCTTGTTCTCTACTTCTGGATCATCGTCTGGCTGTTTAATCGTGAACCCATAATAGCTTGGCTCATCGGCTGAGGAGATGACCGCCTCATCGAATGGGAAACTGACCACTCCAGAGATACCCCCACAAATCGTCTCTAGCCTTTCGGCTAGTTTGCTCAGCGGTTCACCCTGGAAATCGTCAGCCAATAGCCGCAACAAGTCCTCTGCGGCCTTGTTGATGTAGGTGACACAACCGCCCTCATCGATCGACACTAGAGCATCGCCGGTGACGTCCAGCATCTGCGCAAGACGCGTCTCTCGCTCACGCAGTTTCTTCTCCGTCTCTTGATATTTCTGCAGCTGCCAAGACAAACGCTGATTCTCTTGGCGCACATCTAACAAGTGCAGCATCTCGAACTGTTTACCCACGCGCACCTTCAGCTCTTCCTTGCTGAAGGGTTTGCTAATGTAATCATTAGCACCGAGATTGAGGCCCTTAACGAGGTCTTCAACACGATTCTTTGCAGTCAAGATCACGATCGGCAATTCATCCATGCTGTATTTTTCACGGATACGTTGGCATAACTCGAAGCCGGTCATGATGGGCATCATCAAATCCAATATGACGAGATCGGGTTTGTGTTGCTGCATCATCATCAAAGCATCGTGGCCACTCAAAGCACTGTCGATATCATAGGTGCCAGAGAGATGCTCTTTCACGATTCGCACGTTTAGAAATTCATCGTCTACTACCAGTATGCTGCGCCTCTTACCAGACAAGGTCAGCGGTACAACATCGTTAGTTGGCTCCAGTGGTCCCTCACGATTGCGGCGATCGACAATAGGCCGCGGGGTGTCTTCGTTAGCGATTAGTCTTTGATTCGACTCTTTCACTAACTTCTTCTGCGCCGAGCTTTTACTTGCAGCAATGCGCTCTTTCTCGGTGAGCAGCGGAAGATCGAAATAGAAAGTCGAGCCCTCACCAGGATTGCTACGCAGAATAATCTCGGTGCCATGCAATTCAACTAGCTTCTGCGAAATCGCCAAGCCTAGGCCCGTGCCTCCTTCCTCGCGACTAGCCGCTGAGTCTACTTGATAGAATCGATTAAAAATGCGCGACTGCTGCTCTTTAGAGATACCAATACCAGTGTCTTTCACAATGACGCGCGCATCGATATCGACGATCTCGATTGAGACTGCTACCCAGCCACGCTGAGTAAACTTGATAGCATTAGAGACTAAGTTAAAGAGAATTTGCTGCAAGCGATCTTCGTCGCCAATTACCAATACTGGCTCAGAAGGGAAGCTCTCAGCCAATTGAATCGGTTTATCACCAATCAATGGCCTGCACATTTTGTTCACGAGTATGCAGATATTCTTTAAATCTACCGGCTTCTTATGAAGCTCTAAATGCCCATTCTTGATTGCAGAGAAATCAATAACATCGTTCACGAGATTCGCTAGGCGCTGCCCGCTGATGCGAATCATATTGAGATTCTCGAGTGCATTCTCATCAAGACTTGCAGCACTCTTCTCTAGAATGATTTCAGACAGACCGATGATACCTGTGAGAGGCGTACGCAATTCGTGAGAGACGTTGGCGATGAACTCTTCCTTAACATCGTCGGCTTTCTGCAAGGCCTCAATCTTGAGCTGATTGGCCTTAAGCATATCGCCCTGTACGAAGCTATATTCCTTGATGAGGGAGTTGATACGATCCCCGAGCCCAAGTGTGAGGATGATGATACTTAAGGCATTTGCGTACTGAATACTGTGGTAGCTGAGCACCGGAGGGAGATTGACCCCCATACGCTGTACAAGCTCAACTAAAACACCAATCACAAACACCGACCATGCGGCTAAGAAAAATTGTGCGGGTCGATAGCCTTGCTTGGCCACCAGCCAAGTTGCGACGCTAAGCAAAACGACATTGATAGAAGTGAGGAGATTCATCAATACCACTAGCGCACCGTAAGGGAGTATCAACGACAGCACGGCATAGGCTAAGGCGACATACACTGCAAAGCGCAGATACTCATCGAAGTTACGCTGGTATATTTTTAGCTCGATAAAAGTGCGTACAAACATCAAGCCCGCGGCACTGGTTAGGCCGATGAAGGTATGTATACTCCTGTTGGCCCAATACGGGCTATCCGGCCATAGATATTGAAAAGAGAGCCCTTGGAAGGAGAACGAGAACAGCGCGCCACTGACTATAAAAAACATGAAGTGTAGGTAGCTTTTATCTTTGCTGGTGTACCAAATGAACAGACTGTATAGGGCGACGATGACCATAAACCCGTAATAGAGCCCTATCCAGAAATACTCGCGCTGCGATTCAACTTGAAAATCCGCGAGACTCGTCAAGTAAATTGGAAGTTGGATCGAACCTTTACTCTGAATACGGAAGTATAGGGTCTGCGATTGCGAGGCCAAGACAGGAAAACGGAACAATAAGGAATGGTGCTTGAGATCACGCTCGGCAAATGGAAGGGTGTCACCTGCACTCTTTTCTACCCAATTGCCCTGAGCATCCTGATAGTAGAAGTCCAAACGGTCTGTACCAGGGAATTTCATCTTCACAAGCCAGGTCTGATCGCTTGTAAAATGATTCTCGACGTCGACGGATATCCAGAAAGCCGAATCGCTATATCCCAGCGTAGGAAAGCCACGGGTGTCCCACGCTTCCCCTTCGCTGGAGAGACGCTCGATAGCCTCCTCGCGAGTCCAGTTAGCGCGCTCATCTTCGATCACCACCATGGCACTGCCTGGCGCAATCTCCCCAATCCTTTCCTCCAATTCGATCGCAGCCAAACTCGCATTGGACAAGCCAGCGCAGATGACTACTAAAAGGAATACAGTGAATGTTATAGGCTTGAAACGTGCCATATTGTTATTTTGCTCGAAGACCGCCGCAAAAGGCGTGTGATATTGCGCAAAATCCCGCCTGCCTTTACAAAAGGGCCCGAGAACGCAAAGTTCAAGGGTCGATCATATAGAGTTTGATTTACTCGTTCAATGATAGTGCACGTGTGCATGAACACAGGGGCTTTTTACTCGTATTTAAAGAATATACAGGGTTATTCCTGCCTTTAAATTTTCTGGTGCCACAGAGCTAAAGCGGACATAATCTGCTTGCTGTGCTTAACACCTGTGTTTGTCCAGTAGCGAATCGAACCTCAGAGTATTGAGCACAAAGAATTGGAGCCCGCGAAGACTCGACCCCGCGACCTGCACGAGTATAATCAAAGCAAGTAACTACACTCAGCTGCACTATAAGATCAATAACAAGACGAGGTTAGATATGCTCAAAACTGAATTTAGCAAACGACAATACCGCGCTTTTATTACATTCGCGCTGTTCTTCTTTAGCAGTAGCTTTGCCACAGCGGCCGACATGAACTCGCTACATGGCAGGCTCTCACCGATGCCGGTCACATCCGCAACGGTCAAAACCATTACTGGGCAGGGGCAGGTCACAGCAAAGCTAAACGGGAGCACTCTCACCATCGACGGCCATTTCGAAGGCATGAGCTCCCCCGCAACAATGGCACATATTCATTTGGGACCCAAAGCTGTCCCGGGGCCAGTGATCCTGCGCCTAGATGTAAGCGCTGGCAACAGCGGCACTATTAGCGGCAGCCTAACACTTAGCCCAGAGCAAGTGCGCGCCCTGCATGCTGAGAGCCTCTATGTACAGATTCATAGCGAAACAAACCCCGAGGGTGAATTGCGTGGCTGGCTAACACACTAAGCTAGGCCCGCAACCGGTAACACCTAAAATAACAACCGACAACAATAGGTATCACTATGACCCGCTTCAGACCTTCACTGTCTCGTACCACTGTTCGCAGCGCCATACTCACTGCAATCCTGGCAAGCCATGGCGGCCTCGTCTCTGCCCAAGAACCCGGCCCGTTTACAGCGGTGCAAGCCGCCGCGGGCGGCGGACTTTATCAGAGCACCTGCGCGTCTTGTCACGGCGCCGATTTGCAGGGCACCCCGACGGCACCCACTCTCAGCGGCACTGGCTTCATCACGCGCTGGGGAGGCCGAAGTGCAGGCGAGTTATTCCGTTATATAAAGTCCTCTATGCCACCTGGCTCTAATTCCGCGCTACCCGATGCCACCGTTGGCAATATCGTGGCGCAGATACTCTCGGCAAATGGCGCAGTCGCCGGTACTCAGCCCCTTAGTTCCGATAGCGGCGTGCTGATCTCTGCAGCTACGGGCAGCAGTGCGGGAGGCTCTGCAGATGCACCGGCACGTCGAGCAGCAGCACCAACACCCGAGGGAGTCACGGTCGCTGGCACCGTTGAGAATTTCATCCCCCTTACCGATGCGGATATGCGCAATCCGGACCCTTCGGACTGGCTCATGTGGCGCGGTAATTACCAGGCCCATAGCTATAGTGCGCTCGACCAAGTGAACCAAAGCAATGTCAAAGACTTGAAACTAGAGTGGGTGTGGAACATGTACGAGGGCGCCTCGGAACCCGCCCCAATCGTCTACAACGGCGTGATGTACCTCATTAATACAAGCAACATAATCCAAGCCATAGACGCCAGAACGGGCGACCTGATTTGGGAACACCATGGCGGCTCGGAGACACAGGAGGATATGCGCAACATCGCCATTTACGGCGACAAGATTATCCATGCCACCACCGATGCGCGACTGATGGCCCTGGATGCCCGCACAGGCGAGAAGATCTGGGAGACAGTGATCGCAGACAGCAGCAAGGGTTTCTCCAACTCCAGCGGCCCGCTCGTCGCGGACGGCAAGATCATCATGGGCCAGGCAGGTTGCGCGACTTATATCGTTGAGAACTGCTATATGACGGCGCACGACGTGAACACCGGAGAGCGACTCTGGGAGTTCAATACCGTAGCGCACGCCGAATACCCCGGTGGCGATACCTGGGGCGGCCTAGACAACCTGTACCGCAAAGGGGGCGAGACCTGGATAACAGGCAGCTATGACCCAGAGCTCAACTTAACCTATTGGGGTACCGCACAGGCCAAACCTTGGGTACCAGTAAGCCGCCATATGTCGATACACGATGCAGGCCTGTACACGAATTCGACGATCGCCTTGGATGTAAGCACTGGCCAACTCGCCTGGCACTTCCAACACGTACCTGGCGAAGCACTTGACCTCGATGAAGTGTTCGAACGCGTACTGGTCGATCGCGACGGGCGTAAATTGGTTTTATCAATCGGCAAATACGGAATAATGTGGAAGAACGATCGTGTTACTGGCGAGTTCCTCGGTTTCACGGAAACCGTCTTCCAGAATTCCTTCACTAACATTGACCCAGTCACGGGCGCAGTCACCTATCGAGATGACATTATCAATGCCCAGCTCGACCAGTGGACCTCTTCCTGCCCCAGTAGTGCTGGCGGCAAGGACTGGCACTCCATGAGCTATCATGAGCCCACTGGCGTGATGGTGGCGCCTCTTAGTCAAACCTGCCTCGAGAACGCAGCGCGTGAGGTCGAGCTCGTCCCAGGCTCTGGTGGCTTAGCGGCGAGCCGCAAGTTCTTCGAGATGCCGGGCACCGATGGTAACGTGGGGAAACTCGGAGCATATGACGTCAGTACCATGGAAGAAATATGGAGCTATGAGCAACGCGCATCCTTCATCACTGGTGTACTCACCACCGGGGGCAACCTCGCCTTCGCTGGCGACCTCGACCGACGCTTCCGCGCCTTCGATGTCACTAACGGAGAAATCCTGTGGGAGACACGCCTTGGCACTGCTGTGCAGGGCCACCCGTTGTCCTTTAGCATAGACGGCAAGCAATATATCGCGGTAACTACAGCGAATGGCGGCACTAGCCCCCGTTCCGTGCCTGCAGTCGTGACCCCTGAGATTGTTTATCCTTCAACCGGCAATGCCGTCTATGTGTTCAGCTTAGGCGATTAGAGCCATTCGTGTAGGAGTCTATTCAGCCTAGCGTGGCTAAATAGACTCCTACAATTCCAATTGCCAACCGAGCAACAGTATCGATACCGTTGAGACCCCAACCACTATGTTCATGGGCAAGCCCGCCCGCATGAAATCCGAGAAACGGTATCCGCCAGGACCATAGACCATCAGATTGGTTTGATAGCCGAGTGGCGTTGCAAAACTAGCAGAGGCGGCCATCATCACGGCAAACATGAAGGGTTCGGGGTTTAGACCTGCACTCGCCGTTATCGCTAACACGATGGGCACCATGATCACCGCCGCGGCATTATTGGTGATGGTCTCCGTCATCAGCGATACCGCCGCATAAGTCAGAACCAACAATAACCACGGGCGACCACCACTGAGGCTCACTATGTTCTGGGCCAACAGCTGCGCCACCCCTGTCTTCTGCAAAGCAGCACCGAGCGCGAAGGAGGCGGCAATCGTTATCAGTACTGGCAGATCTAGGCTCTTCTCCGCCTGACTCACCGACAGACAGCCCGTCATCAACATTGCGCCGGCACCGAGCAGCGATGCGTTCAGCATGCTAATGATGTCGAGCCCCGCGCAGGTGACCAAGACCAACAGAATCAACCACGACAATAGCGCTTTCTTGTGGCGAGGCTGCACCGTGTCTAGATCGTTGACCACCAAGAAATCCTTGTTATATTTCTGTCGAGTTACGAACACGGGACGCGCCTCTAGCAATAAGGTATCGCCGGGCTTGATAATGATATTGCCGAGATTTCCGGCGATACGCTCGCCATTGCGCGCCACCGCCAAGACTATGGCGCCATAGCGGTCATGGAAACGCGAACTGCGCACGGTCATGCCGATCGACGAGCAGGACTGTGACACCACTACCTCTACAAGGCGTCGCTCGGCACGATCTTCAGACAAGGGAGTTTTGTCAGTATTGATCGAGGCCACGATGCCGTTGATGCGCAGTAGATCCGAGATTGCCTCGGTCTCACCAGCGAACACTAAGCGATCGCCGCCACGCAGAATCTCCTCCGAGGGGACCGCGGTAACAATGCTGTCGCGGCGATCGATCTCTACCAGATAGACTCTCTCGAGATTTCTTAGCCCTGCCTTTTCCACACTCAAACCGACCAGAGGGCCGTGCGGATCGATCGCAACCTCGAGGGTGAATTCCCGCATGTTCTCGAAGGGCTTACGCTCACGGCGGTCGGGCAGCAGGCGTGGTAGGAAGAGCAGCATGAAGACAACGCCGATAGCCGCCACGGGCAAACCAATTGGGGTGATCGCGAAGATGGAGAATCCCTCTTCACCGGTCAAAGCCTGATATTGGCCACTCACCACGAGATTGGTACTGGTTCCGATCATCGTCAGGCAGCCCCCCATGATGGCGCCGTATGACAAGGGGATCATAAGTTTGGAGGGCGCAATATTGATGCGGCGAGACCAGGCATTGATTGCAGGAATCATCGTTGCCACAACAGGGGTGTTATTGAGAAAACCGCTCAAAGGAACCACGGGGATGAACAACCGCACCATGGCCCCGAGCACATTGCGTGGCCGGCCTAGGAGTCTATTCACCAGAAGATCGATGCCGCCGGAGGAGTGCAGGCCCGCAGCAACCACGAACATCGCCGCCACAGTGATCAAACCAGAGTTGGAAAAACCGGCTAGCGCCTCTGTGGCACTGAGCACGCCCGTAACGCTGAGAATCGTCAAAGCCCCCACCAATACTAGGTGAGGGCTTAGCCGCGTTAACATTAAAAGGAGCACTGACCCGAAAGTTACGCTCAAAGACAACCAGCCCTGCCACTCCATGATCGCCTCCCATGATGATCTAGATGGCAGGCATTATAGGCGAGGCTTTATATTCTAAAAAGGAATATATAGAGATATAGTTATTTCAATTTGGAATATAAGGCTATTGGGTAAGATTACCATCTCGGTAATCTATCAAGGCCTGCTCGATCTCTTCGCGAGTGTTCATTACGAATGGGCCGTAGCTCACGATGGGCTCGCCAATTGGCTTACCTGCGATCAGCAATACCCGCGCCGGCCCCTTGCCCTGCAAGTCGACCGAACCAGTGCGCGACAGGCGGGCCATCCGCGACTTACCGACTACGGCGTCACCTACCCCTACCTCGCCCTCGTAGACATAGATTAGAACCGTATTCCCATCGGGCACATCGAAGCTCTCTCGATACTGCGCATCTTTAATGTCGATATCGAGATACACCGGCTCGGTCACCTCGCGCTGTACTCGGCCTTGCAGCCCTGTAAGCGCACCGGCGATTGCCTTGATCGTTGCACCCTCGCGCTCAAGAACGGGAATCTCTTGGGCCGCGATGTCCTGATAGGAAGCCTTCTGCATCTTGTCCTTGCCAGCCAAGTTCAGCCATAGCTGAAAACCGCGCATATGGCCCTCTTTCTGCTGCGGCATCTCGGAATGGATTATCCCTGCGCCGGCTGTCATCCATTGCACATCGCCGTTTTTCAACTCCCCTACATTGCCCATGTGATCCTTATGTTGCATATGCCCGTCGAGCATATAGGTCACCGTCTCAAAACCGCGATGTGGATGGGAAGGGAAGCCACCGATATAGTCGCTGGCGTCCTCAGAACCGAATTCGTCCAACATCAGGAAGGGGTCGAAGCGGCTCAACTCCCCACCGCCGAATACTCGTTTCAGACGCACGCCGTCACCATCGGAGCTTGCTCTGGCAACGAGTAACTCTTCGATCTGGCGCGTTTTCATACGGCGGCTCCAATGGCGTTATTTGAGTTCAGATTCTGAATCTGCTTATGGGCTTTGTGCAAACCCTCCTTGCGTGGTTCCTCTCCCATATTGAGCCCGTCGGCGACGATGAACTCTACGTCCTTCATGCCGAGGAAGCCGAGGAAAGTACGAAAATAAGGCCTTAGGAAATCCGTTACGCCCTCTGCGTGTTGTCCGCCACTACTGAGCACGACGTAGACCTTCTTGTCACTCAACAAGCCTACAGGTCCAGTGTCGGTGTAGCGGAAGGTGACTCCCGCACGGGCAATATGATCGGTCCATGACTTAAGTGCCGCGGGCAGCATGAAGTTATACATCGGTACTCCGATCACAATTGTGTCGGCGGCTTGCACCTCGGCAATCAAGGCGTCTGAATACGCAACCTTCTCTGCCTGATCTTCGCTGCGCTCATCGGGTGGCGTGGACAAGGCTTGTAACCAGGCATTGTCGAAGTAGGGCACTGGGTCTGTGGAGAAGTCCCGCACTAGGAGCTCCAACCTCGCATCGTCGTCGCGCAGACGAGTTAGTACGACGTCGCCCAATTGGCTAGACACACCCTGATTCTCTTGCGTGTCGAAAATGCTGGTCTTTAGCTGTAGTACTTTGCTCATCATGACTTCCTCGTTAACCGGCAGTGCGCAATATGCGGCCGCTCGGAATGAATTAGATTGAGAGCAATAATAAACCTTGTTTTTAGATGTTTTTATGCAATTATTGGCGCTTATAGATCAGTTTATTAGATATATAGGGTGATATGCGCACACCAAAGATCAGTTTAGAGCAATGGGCTAGCTTCAAGGCGGTAGTGGATCATGGCTCTTTCGCCATGGCGGCGGAGGCAATGAATAAGAGCCAGTCGAGCATTAGCTACGCCATCGCGCGCCTCAACGAGCAACTACCACGCCCTGTCTTAGCCCTCAACGGGCGCAAAGCTGCACTGACAGAGGATGGCAAAGTCCTGTATCGCCGTGCGTCGCAGTTACTCGCCCAAGCCGAGGAGGCGGAAGCAGTGGCGCGCCAACTGGCACAAGGGCTCGAGCCAGAAGTTACCCTCGCCGTGGACAACCTAATCGACCTTCGACTGATCATTCCCGCTCTGGATCGTCTAGCACAGACTTATCCACTAACCCGCGTAAGGATTCTAGAGACTTCTCTTTCGGGTACGGAGGAGGCATTACTAGAGAAGAAGGCCGATATCGTCATCGGGCCCACGGTACCAATTGGGTATTCGGGCGCCCCGGTAAGGCAGGTCAAGATGATTCCCGTCGCTCACCCCCAGCATCCTTTGTTTCTGCAAAAAACACTACCGAGCCAATCTTTGCAGTGCGACCCCGATAGCGTTGATTCCGGCATCAACGACTGGGAGCTGAAAACTCACCGCCAAATCGTGTTGCGCGATAGCGGGCAAAGGCGCGAGCGAGATGCGGGCTGGCTAGGCTCGGAGCAGCGCTGGACGGTAAGTCATTTCTCGAGCACGCTGAAGATACTGCGTGCAGGCCTAGCCTTCGCCTTCCTGCCAGAGGACTGGGTTGAAGAGGACCTACGCGCCGGCACTCTGCAACGCCTAGTGCTGGTAAGACCTCAAGAGAGAATTTTAGCTGTTTACATGATGCTGAGCTCACCAGAGTCGGCAGGCCCAGCTACCGTGCTACTCGCCAAGACTCTGAAGGAATGCCTTGAGCACTAAACCGTACACTAGGCATTCTCTTGGAGGGCCTGCTTACGAAATTCGGTTGGCGTAAGTCCTTTCGCTTGTCGGAAGGCGATGTTGAAGGGAGTGATCGATTGGTACCCCACGGTCAACGCTATAGTGAGCACCGGAAGATGGCGCTGCTGCGGGTTTGCCAACATGCTGCAGGCATCCTTAATACGATATTCATGTAGCAGCGCGTTGAAATTGCGATAGCCCAAGTGCTTGTTGATTAGTGCGCGAAGCCGATATTCCGGAAGGTCGAGCTTGGCGGCGAGATTAGCAATAGTTAAACCGTGCTCGTGATAAACACGGTCTTCCTCGAAAACTTTGCGAAAGCGCTTAACGTCGGCAAGCAGCCCGTCATCGGCCTGCTCCGGCGGCACGAAGGGCGTTACTTTGCGTATTACCTTGTCGAAACCGACATAGTCGATGTGCAGCAAAGAAGCTAGCATAAGGAAAGTTACCGTCGCTACTACATAGGTGATCGCTGCCTGCATCTGAGCGTAACCAGCCGAGGCACTACTGAGTAAGTAATTCTCTAGGAATACAATCGCCAAGATCAGCACTCCTTGCACAGACACGATCACCCAGCGCAGAAACCGGCGAGTCTCCACCAGATCATTGCTCCACCCCCTAGCAGTCCAATACACGGCGAAGGCGGCGAAAATCAGCTGCATGAAATCCGGCACAGGCCCGAGCAAAAATTGACTCAAAGAACTATCGGCCTCGACCGAGAGGAATGCCGAGGGTCGATAGGAGCGGTAATTTAAATGTTCTAAAACCAGCTGCAGAAGCAATAAACCGGTCAATAAGCGCGGCGTGTGCTTACTGTCTTGAAAGACGTAATAGCAATAGATCATGAATAGCCCGGGGATAGAATTGATGCCCAGGTTGAGCACTGCTCCCCATGCCCCGGTGTTTAGGCGCAGAGCTGGATCGATATGGCTCATCGACATATTGCGGATGAGATAGCACACAATCCCAATAGCCATTAGGAAGAACAAGCGCGAGCTAGTCTCTGTGCCTTGTGTCTTTAAATTACCAATTGCCAACAACAAGACAGACATTATCGCGATGATCTGCGCACTAAATAGTAACAAGGAGGATGCTCCGCGGTTATAATTACCGACCCAACGTTCGGACTGGGATATATAAGCACAGTCAATCGGGCACCTCAACATACATGGACGCCTGTATTGGCGCATCGAACTCAAAGCAGCGATTCCTAAGGCAAAGGCCTTTCGGTAGAATGCCGCACTGTCAACGCCACGCGACACCACGCCTTGGAATTCATCATGATTGTGAACCCAAAACACTTGCTCGCCACAAGCCTTCCAACAGCTTTCAGCCTGTTTTTCGCAAGTCCACAGCTTTACGCTGCACAGGACGAAGCAATGAACCTCTGCCTGCAAGAGCAAGTACTCATTCCCGAGAACGATACGCAAACTGTCGGTCAATTGCGCGCGCACTGTGTGGCCATACTGAGCCCCAGCGAGCCGGGAGACGAGCGTATAGCAGAGTCGGTGGCACAAACAAATATCATGAGACCCTATAGCTTCGCTGACGATATGCGCTCGGGCTTCGTCCAAGCCTATAAGAACAACTACATCAGCCTAGGGAAAATGCGCAACGAAAATGGCCAAGCCCCATTCAGTGGCAAGACGCTCGACATCAAGTTTGAGCTCGGAATGAAGTTCGGCTTATTCCCCGATGTCGACGGCCTAGAGCCCCTCAGCCCCCTTAAGTTTGGCTATTCGCAGCGCTCTTGGTGGGATATTTCGGAAGACTCCGCCCCATTTAAAGAACATAACTATAACCCAGAGATATTTTGGGATTTCACCGAAGCTCTAGCACGACCTAGTAGCAAACCACGCCTGCATATTTTTGACCTAGTAGGCATTGAGCACCAATCGAATGGGCTCGATGGGGTGAACTCTCGGAGTTGGGATCGGGTCTATGCGTCTCGCAACCTGCGCATCAGCGAAGCATGGTCTTGGACATTCAAGTATTGGCAGGCAATGAACCTTGGCGACTACAACGAAGACATCGAGGACTATTTGGGGTCCGCCGAGGTCACGACTCATTTCGACATCAACAATTGGGCACGCCTAAACCTCAAGACTTTACTAGGCCGAAAGTCCGATAAGTTAAGTTATCAGCTAGACTTGATTGTCCCAATGTCGCGCTGGATCAATAGCCGCTTCTTCTTAAGTTATTACAATGGTTATGGCGAGGCATTGATCAGCTACAACAAGAAGACTTCGAGCATTAGGGCCGGTTTCTACTTCCCATTAGGGTTCTAGAAACAACCGAAACTCAACAGAAAACACGTATGAAAATCGCCAACACCCAGAGGTTGATGAAGATATATTCATCCTATGCTGCGATGTACTGTGGGAAGAAAGTAATGCACTTGCTTAACGCTGCAGGGCAGAATTGATGGAGTCGAGAGTCTTACGATAGTCCTCACTAAAACTGCCGCCGATATTCACTGCGGTTTGCGCATGTTGCTTTGCCTCATCCAAGCGGTTCATATCGAACAATGACTGCGCCAAGTTATTGTGGCCGGCCGCGTAATCCGGAGCCAGCCTGATAATTTCTTCATAGCCACTAATAGCACTGTTTAAATCGCCCTGCGTATAAAATAGGTTCGCGCGCGCCATCCCAAGATTGATACTGCCAGGCCAACGCGCCAAGCCTGCGTCATAGGCTAACTGTATGGCGTCACTGCCCTCACTGGCCGCTGCAGCAAAGGCACTTACCGATTGAAAATATGCATGTTCCCTCTCATCCGTTGGCAGCTCCCCAGGTGCCAAGAGAACTACAGCCCAGTGTTCCGCTCGCTGCCAAGTTCGCTCGAAGAGGGTTAAAGATATTCGATAATCTCGCACCAACCCCGAGCGCAAGACGATCTCGCCGCGCGGGAGATCAAAACCCACTACTACTGCATAATGCCATTGGGGATACCAAGATAGTCCTAGATTCTGCATCACTAGCACCGGCTTGCCTGCCTGAACCTGTTCAAGCAAACCCTCTAAGTCTGGGGCTAGTATTTGCGAGATACGACCATAGCGACGCGCTGCCGCTAGCATCTCGACTTGCAGACTCCCTTGGCGGGAAGGAACGTACACTTGAGAGACCAATGCATCTGGGAGTATGTCGACCTTACTAGCTTGCAACACAGTTGCAAGTGCCGCCGGGCCACACTGAAAGTCTTCTTGAGGAAAGAAAGGTACCTGCTCCAGTTGTACGCGAGCAGCTAGCGTTACGCTGGGGTTAGCGCCTGTTTCTTGGGAGAAGTGGGTAAGTAATGCATCTGACTGAGGAGCACTAACGCAGCCACTCAGCCAGAGCAATACTACTATCCCTCCAACACACCGAAGGATATTTATAGCCATAGCAATGATGCTCTGGTCTATCTAGATCGCTGGAAATACGTCAGTGACGCCAGCGATATCCAAGAGCATGAAAATCACGATCAGGCCGATTACAAAACCCAGTGCGCCTTCGCCCGCTGGCAATGTATCGATCTGCTCAGACAACGATGCCAACTCCGTAGCGGTCAAGCTATCGACGCGCTTCAATGCATCGGCGGCATCTACTCCACGAGCCTCGAGCTGAGCTTGCACATCAGCGCGATCAAGAAAGCCACGCACTGCGTCGCGCTGGATCTCGTTGCGCTGCTCTGTCGCGATCTGATCGGTGCTGACGATGTCGGCCATCGCAGGCATCTGGATGCAGACTAAACTGAACGCAGCCAAGAGAGCAGTTGACACGATTTTACGTAAGTAAGAATTCAATTTCATATATTTCTCCTTTTTGCTGTTTGTGGCTGAAACCAACTATTTCGGGACACAATTTAGCACGCATAAATTGCTAAAGCTGTGACTTACTTCTGATATACATGCACGTCACGCTGCGGAAAGGGAATGCTCAGACCTGCTCCAGGGAAGCGCTTGTATACCAACTCATTCATGCGGAAATGAACGCCCCAGAAATCGGGGGCATTTACCCAGACTCGCACGACTAAGTTCACCGAGCTATCGGCGAGCCCAGAGACTGCATAGAAAGGCTCGGGGTCCTTCAATATGCGCTCATCAGCGGCGACTAATTCCTTCAATAATTCGAAGGCCTTATCGACGTCGTCACCATAGGCTATGCCGAATGTCCAATCTACACGACGAGTAGCTTGTGCAGAGAAATTAATGAGTGTGCCGGTAGCAAGTGGGCCGTTCGGAATGATGATGGTCTTGTTGTCAGGCGTAGTCAAAATGGTAAGGAATATCTGGATCTCTTTGACAGTGCCCGAATAGCCTTGCGCCTCGATAAAGTCACCCACTTTAAAGGTCTTGAAGAACAGAATCATTACTCCACCTGCGAAATTCTGCAGGGTACCTGACAGGGCCAAACCAACGGCCAAACCCGCGGCACCGAGTATTGCCACGAAGGAAGTCATCTCTACCCCTAGGACTCCTAGAGCAGTGATGTACACCATTACTTTGAAAAGAATACCGAACATGCTACTTAGAAAGCTTTGCAGCGAAGGATCAACCTTACCCTTGCTCAGCATCTTCTTGATTAAGCCGACGAGGAAGTTCGCGACCCATAAACCGAGAACGAGGGTCAGAATAGACGCCACTAGCTTGGGGCCGTATATGTATACATAGCTAATAAGTACGTCAGTATTCACTTCGATATTCTCCATTAATTTACCTCCAGGAGTATTTTAAGATTGGATAAAGCTGGCTAGTGCTTGGAATTAACCTACATTACCCCTTAAGCTGTCAAATCTAACCGCCTAGCCCGTTATTGGCTGTCCAACAAGAATAAGGGAGAAAACAAATGAACTTAGTGACACGCGCAGGCCTACTAACACTGGCCATCAGTTGTGCGACCGGTGCTGCACATGCGGACCTAGGCACTATTGCCTTCGTTGGGGGCCGTATAATTGACGGCACCGGCGCGCCCGCAATCGAGAACGGGGTCATGGTAAGTATGGATGGCAAAATCGTGGCCATCGGCAGCGCCAATAACACGCCCATCCCCCCCGATGCACAGCGTATCGATGTTACAGGCAAGACGCTCATTCCGGGGCTGATTAACAGCCATGGCCATGTGGGCCAAGTCCTTGGCTTGGAGTCGGGCCATTACGATCGCGGCAATGTCTTACGCCAACTAGGTCTCTATGCACGCTACGGTGTAACCACGGTCAACAGCCTTGGCGACGACGAGTACGAGGGCTTCGCCATTCGCAACGAGCAAGATCCGCTGTTTATAGATCACGCCAGACTAATGGTAGCGGGCCCTGTACTGGCCCCAGAGACGGTGGAGCAAGCCCGCATCGCAGTAAACGGAGTGGCAGATCAGAGCGCAAACTTCATAAAAATACGCGTGGACGACAACTTGGGCCGCACCGCCAAGATGGCACCGGAGATCTATACGGCTATAGCTGAAGAATCGGAGAAGCGCGGTATTCCGCTAGCCGTGCACAGCTATAGTCTAGAAGATGCAAAAGCGACTCTCGCTGCAGGGGCCGATTTCATAGCCCATAGCGTGCGCGATACCGAGGTCGATCAGGCCTTTATCCAAGAGCTAAAATCACGCGATGTCTGCTATAGCCCAACACTCACACGGGAACTCTCTACCTTCGTTTATGAGAGTGAGCCGAGTTTCTTTAGCGACCCCTTCTTCACGAAAGAGGTAGACCCTGCAGTAATGGCAAGCCTTCGTGAACCTGAGCGACAAGCGCGTATGCGTGACAATGCCTCGGCACAGCACTACAAGAACAATGCTCTGCCAATGGCGATGCGTAATCTGAAAAGTCTATCGGACGCGGGGGTCAAAATCGCGATGGGCACAGACTCGGGCCCGGCAGCACGCTTCCAGGGTTATTTCGAGCATCTAGAGCTTGGCATGATGGTGGATGCGGGCATGACGCCCATGCAGGTAATTCAATCAGCCACTTCTGTGGCAGCAGACTGCCTAGGCCTAGATTTCCTGGGCAGCCTAGAGGTGGGGAACTGGACTGATGTCGTAATACTAGATAAGAATCCACTAGAGGATATCAGCAATACCAAGTCCCTCAATCAAGTGTGGATCGCGGGCAATATCGTTCCTAGCGAATAGTAAGCTGCCCCCAAGCCTTTTTTGTAGGAGCGGGCTTGCCCGCGAAATGAGGTCGATTGATCGAGATCCGCGCATGAGTCAGGTTATTCGCGGGCAAGCCCGCTCCTACAGCATAACAACCTAGCGAACGCGACTCGCGAACAGCACGACATTTCCGGTTGCAGATCCAATGGCGACTATGTCGCGATAGCCATCTCCATTCAGATCCACCACTGCTATTCCTGCTACGCCTATTCCACCAGCATCCAACTCCGTGCGTTCCCACTGGCCCGTTGCGGCCATGTAACGATAGCTATACAGACCATAGGGTCTAGATCGGTGTCCCGCAACAATCTCGTCTACGCCATCATTGTTTAGGTCAGTTACTATTAGCGCATGACCGCCCGCGAATGTGTCGTCAATTACCTCTCTTTGCCAAGGCCTCGAACCATCCTCATTGGGCCTATACACTACGACTTCGTTGCCGTGCCATGGCTCGATGCTCGCTATGAAGCGCGAGCCATCCGCCAAACTTCCTAGCCCAACTTCACTACTTCCCTGCGTAGGTCGCTCGCCGCGATTACCCACCCCTATTGGAGTCTGCTTTACGAAACGGCCATCGACCGCAAGTTGAGTTAAGTTAATCCCTGCGAAGCTCGCGGTAAGCAAGTCGTCGCGGCCATCCTCATTCCAATCGACCACTGCGATGCCGTGGGCCATCTCTAAATCATTGCTCACCACCACGCTTCCCCAGTGGCCTTTTGGGTTTGCTGGTATCTCGTAGGCTTTCATCTGTGCGCCGCCCTCATAGCGCGGGGCGCTCGCACCTATGCCGATGATAGGGAGATTAATCAAGCTAGGGCCCTTGCCATTGAAATTGCCCCAACGCAGTCGATGGGATGTGGGAACGCGGTCGATCGTATAGGCCTGCCATTCCTGATTCTGCGTTGGATTGCCGGGGTTCTCGAACCACTGCAGCAGCCCACCTTGCGTCGACTCCGCAAGATTAAACTCACTCGCTAACACTAGGTCTATGTCTCCATCGCCATCGATGTCCTGTGCCGCGGCTGCAATATCACCACGGCTATTTGCCGTAATGAGATGCTTCTCCCAGCTTGGGTTGCGATACCAGACAAACTGCGTAGGGTTAGTCGCAAGCGCGACTATGTCTAGCAGTCCGTCCCCATCAATATCGGCGATCTCAAGCCCATAACCGCCTGCCATCTCATCGTCGACAACATGCCGTGCATAACTCGGTCTATCGAGAGACTGGCATGCAGCAAGCACCATGCAAAAACTTCCTAGAACGGCAGCTCTAGCCATGGGTACAGTTTGGAGTTTCATAGTTCTCTCTTCTAGCAGTAATTAACTATTTTTTCCTAACAGCCTAAAGGAAATGAGTGCCGCGGAAATCAAAGCGACTATTCCGATAAGCATATAAGCGCCATACGGCATTCTTTTCTCAATATTGAAATCAGCTGTGACACTCGGCACGCTCCATAACTGCTCACCACCAGCGCCAACAATGAACTGCGCCTTCATGCCTTTCTCCATATGCTGAGTGATATCGCAGTGCACAAGATAGGTCGCATCGTCCGCAGGCACTATGAACGCGCCCGACACAGTCTCGCCCGCATTGGCCTCCAAGTGAAACATGCCCTGCGCATACAGGTAGCGCGGCAGGCCATGCAGCATCCATTGATGACGTACTTGATCCTCGTTTATAAAGGTCACCGTAACACGAGCACAGGGCTTAGCCCTGAATTCGTACTGGCTAAAGCCAAATATACGACCGGCGTTTTTAATCGCGTAGTCTGTGCCCGCACGAACCGTGAAGGCAAGATCCTCGCTAATGGCGCTACAGTTCTGTGGCAACACATCGACATTGCTGTTCATTACCATGCCCTTGCTATCGAATTGCATGCCTTGGTGAGAGTCGCCATGTTGATCGTGCTGCTCATGCGCTTCGTGCTGGGCATAGCTAGTATTCGCAATGCCGAGGAGCGCAACTAGTAAGCAAACCCGTAGCGAGCCCTGCGCCCTCATCTTCGACCTCGTACTAGGGGCATCAAGATTTGTACAATACTTGCCAGTACAAGACCTAAGGCTAGCGCGAAACCGAGGAGACGCAACAGCAAGAATAAAGACCACGCGGAGCTAGGCTCTAGTTCACCGAAGCGCAGATCGCGCCTATAGAACTCAGGTGCGAAGAACATCCCAAGGTCCTCGCCGCGAGTGATCGGCCAGCCATTTTCATCGATAAAGTCTCGGTAGACAATTGCACTCATATTGCCACCGGGGGCAATGCCATTGTTCGTCGTGCCGCGTCCGGTATGGTCGTGCAACATCCACACGCCGGGCCCGTATGAGTGAGTGCCGTCGTTGCTCGTATTCAGCAGGAGATCGATGCGTTGTGCGCTTGCGAGCCAAAACACATCGCGGGTCACTTGCGACTGCTCCGCCTGAGCAACGCCATCCAGATGCGTTGCAGTGGCCTTATGCCCATGGGTATGCAGTGCCAACCCTTCGCCGCCCGCATTGAGTACTCGCAAGCGAATGCGCTCGTTGGGCTCAGTAACGATCAGCGACTCACGATAGCTATAGGGGAAGGAGCGTCCGTTAACTGTGTAGTAGTCGCTATGACTGCTCGCGAGATTATAGCCGCCATGTAACCAGTCTTGGATACGCGCGGGGTCATTAGTCTCCTGAATAATATTGTTCAGCGCACTATCGATATCTGTGTACTGCAGGTCATATTCCTGATCGTATTCTTCGCGGCTAGCCTGTGAAACAACCCTTACCTGTCCCGCCCCGATGTTCATCGATTGCAGAGTATTATTGGGTCTATTCTCTTCCACTATAAACATGCCTTGCAGCCCCATTAAGATATGGGACTGAGGCTGCACATGGCAGTGGTAGAACGCCGTGCCTGTGCTGCGCGGGGTCAGCTCATAGGTACGCGCCTGGCCCGCCTCTACTGGCAGCTCACTGGCCATAGGGACACCATCGTTACCTTCTCCGTCGGCACGCAAGAAAGGATGGTCGACGCCGTGAAAATGAATAGTGTGAGGGAGATAATGCGTATTCTCCAAGGTTATGAATACTCGATCACCTTGCTCAACGCGAATGGCCGGCGAGGGGGAGCGCAATAATTCTTTAGCAATAACGGAGTCGAAGTTCTCCGTGGCCATGCCGAAGCTTTTGGGCACGAATACCCACATACCGGGTGTGATGCCGGGCGCGATCGCGTACTGCGCAGTGGGCTCTTGAGAGTCTGGTGAACCACCATTTAACTCAGCAATCTCGAGCCGAATATGAATCTCGTCTGGGTCGCCATCGCCATCTAAATCTGCGCCTTTGACTAGCGCGTCGGGAGTTAAGCCCGCGCGCATCAAGGTGTCAGTTGAGACATTATTGGTACCCTTCACGAAGGCCGCGATGGCATAAGGATTATCGGCGACACAAGCAAGCGTGGCGGCGATGCTTACACCCTCGATTATCTGCGCTTCGCGCCAACCTAGCAGATCTTCCGGGCACATGGGCTCTGTTAATTCAGGCATAGCCATCATAGTGGAATTGGGAGTGGAGACTGCGGCAGGAGGGCCGAAGTATTCGGCCAAGGTAAAACGTAGCTTAGGGGGATACCACTGCGGGGGAAACAACAGCGCACTTAGCACTGTTCCTAGCACTAGCATAATTACTGCTCGCATCGATGATCCCAATTAGCTTTTTGTTATAGGAATATTTTGTCTTTGTGTCTTACGTTCCTGCCAGCGTTTCAGCCCACCGTTGCTTACCCAATACGCGCCTTGTAGGAACAAGGCAAGCGCGAAAAACCAAGGCAGCGTTCCATAGTCCGGACCGCCAACCTGAAAATAAAACACGGCGTTGTATACCCTGTCATCATCTGGATGCTGCGCGGTTACTACACCGATATAGGTGGCGGCTTCGTCGAAGGCATAATCCACCGTGAAGGCGCCGTCAGGGCGTATTACCGGGGCTTGGTAGAACGCGGTAACCGCATCGATGTCCGCAATGCCCTGCACATCGGACCAACGAGCATAGATGCCGAAATCCTGAGTATCGCGGATTATACGAAAATCCACCGGCATCTCTTTGAGGAAATCATGCTGGTACTCCATCACGAATACCGTCTCGCCTACACTAGGGATCTCTTCACAGAACTCCTCGCTGCCGTGCTGCGCAGGCTGATAGATCGTGAAGTGCGCCTTTAGAAATCCTATGCTGATAACACACAAATCTTCCTCGAAGGCCACGCCACCATGGGCGCTCGCGTTCTGCGCAAACCCCAGTGATAGCGCTATACACAGCGCAAGCTGCCTGTAGATAGTTGCCATAATCGATCACATATGCCCCGACAAAAAGTCTAGCAACGGTAACACAAGGGGCAATGAGGCTGCATCTGCTGGATTCAAGATCGTTTTGGGATTATTCTTTCAACCCTCAAAAATATAAAAATAGGCAGCTTATCGTGATATTTTTTCGACTCCCGTCTGGGCTAGTACCCAGAACCCTGCATAGAGCGAGGCATATCGCCTGTCTCAGCCTTCTAATATTAGCTAACTCAGCCAGCGCACAGGAAATTGGCGACCACCAATACACCACTGAGGCCATTCAAGCTGGGTCTAGCGTCTACGTTCAGCAATGCGCCCTTTGTCATGGCCCTCAAGGTGACTTGATCGACGGCATCAACCTGCGCCTTGGCCAGTTCCGTACGGCTAGTTCGGACGAAGATCTGGTCCGCATTATCACCGAGGGTGCAGCAGCTGGTCGTATGCCCGCATTTAGCCTGCGCCCGGATGAGCTGAGCGGTGTGATCGCGTTTATTCGCGCCGGCTTCGACCCAGAAGGGGTTGCCGTGCGCATTGGGGACCCCGCACGCGGCAAGGCCATTTATGACGGCAAAGGCGATTGTGCAGCCTGTCACCGCATCAATGGCGCTGGCAGCCGTATCGCACCCGACCTAAGCGATATCGGCCTCATTCGTACACCGACCATTTTGCAAACCAGCCTCACTGACCCTGCTGCGACACTACAGCCTATCTATCGGCAAGTGCGCCTAGTCACGCGCACGGAGGAAACCATCACTGGCCGGCGCCTGAACGAGGACACCTATTCAGTGCAGGTGCTCGACTCCAATGAGCAATTGCGCTCACTAGTGAAGGCGGATCTAGTCAGCTATGAGCTGAGTAGCACCCCCGTGCACCAACCCACTACCTTAGCGGCCGGCGAAGTCGCTGACCTGATCGGTTACCTGCTGTCCCTGCGAGGTCTAGAATGAAAACATTACAAAGAATTGGCGCGATCGCCCTCTGCCTTAGCGGCCTACTCGCGAGTAGTTTCAGCGCCGCGCAACAGGAAGTGACTTATGAGCGCCTGCTCAACTCCCAGGAAGAGCCAGAGAACTGGCTAACTTACAACGGTAGTTATGATGGCATGCGCCACAGTGCACTAACGCAGATCAGTCGCGACAACGTACAGAATCTCGAACTGAAATGGATGCTGCAAAATCAGGTGTTTGGCGCCTGGCAGTCCAACCCCATCGTTGTCGATGGCGTCATGTATATCACGCAAAGACCTAACGATGTGATCGCGATGGACCCTGTCACAGGACGAGTCTTCTGGGTGTATAAACACACGCCTGCCGAGAACGCACGTGTCTGCTGCGGGGCGAATAATCGCGGCGTCGCAATCCTTGGCGATAAGGTCTATATGGGCACGCTTGATGCTCGCCTCATCGCAATAGACCGCATCAACGGCGAACCCTTGTGGAATATCGAAGTTGGCGATGTGAATCTCGCCTACTCGATCACTATGGCACCGCTGATCATAAAAGATAAAGTGATTGTGGGCGTAGGCGGTGGCGAGTTCGGGATTCGCGGCTATGTAGTCGCCTATGACGCTGACACAGGGGAAGAAGCGTGGAAATTCTACACCATTCCCGGTCCAGGTGAGCCCGGCCACGACAGCTGGGAAGGCGATGACTGGGAACATGGCGGAGCGCCGGTATGGATCACTGGCTCATTCGACCCAGAGCTCAACCTCAGCTATTGGGGTGTGGGCAACCCAGGACCTGATTGGAACCCCGGCCAACGCCCAGGCGACAATCTCTACTCGGATTCTGTGATCGCTCTGGACGTCGACACCGGCGAGCTTAAATGGCATTTCCAGTTCACGCCTAACGACGGCTACGACTACGATGCCGTGCAAGTACCGGTGTTGGTAGATCGCGAGTGGCATGGCGAGCAACGCAAGCTCATGCTCTGGGCCAATCGCAATGGCTATTTCTATGTGCTCGATCGCGAGACCGGCGAGTTCTTACTAGGTGAGCAGTATGTGAAAGTGAATTGGTCTAGTGGCCTCGATGAAAATGGCCGACCTATTCCTACGCCCCAGCCTGAGGGCATGCCTACATGGCCAGGGAATCAAGGCGCGACCAACTGGTATCCGCCTTCCTACAGTCCACGCACTGGTTTGTTCTACTTTAGCGCTTGGGAGGACTACGCCACTATTTACCGTGCCGAGGAACAGGAATATGTACCAGGCCGCATTTTCCTTGGTGGCGGCTTTACGGTTCTAACACCCGCCCTAGGAGCTCCAGGCGTGGGTATCGGGCGCACCAATCCAGTAAATACGTGGACAGACGAAGTTGGCCACGCGGCGCTTATGGCGATGGACCCAGAGACGGGTAAGGCAGTATGGAAGTACGAGCAGTTCGATGTAAGCGATGGCGGCATGCTGACCACCGCTACTGACTTACTGTTTGCAGGCGGCCGTGAAGGCCATTTCCACGCACTCGATGCGCGCACTGGCGAGTTGCTTTGGAAAGCCAGCCTAGGGGGCCAGATAGCGATGGCACCTGTCACCTTCATGGTAGACGGCGTGCAATATGTGACCGTGGTCTCTGGCAATGCGATGGCGACCTTCGCTCTGCGCGAATAAGCGCTAGAACGTTATACAGCAAAGGGCTGGCCTGCAGCGAAACACGAGTTTCTGTGCAGGCTAGCCCTTTTTCTTGGGATCGATATTACAGTGCTGCCCGACGGCCTAGTGGCGTATCAAATAGTCGAAGGCGCTAAGAGAGGCTCGCGCCCCTTCGCCCATCGCGATGACGATCTGCTTATAGGGCACGGTCGTGATATCTCCGGCTGCAAACACTCCCGGAATACTGGTCTCACCGCGTAAGTCAGTGACTACTTCACCGTGCTTACTCAGCTCCAGCGTTCCCTTTAGCCAATCACTATTCGGCAGCAAACCGATCTGCACGAAAATTCCTTCGAGTGCGAGCTCTTTACTCTCCTGCGTAGCGCGGTCCGTATAGATGATGCTGCTTACCTTCTGGCCGTCACCTTGCACCTGTGTGGTCTGCGCATTCGTGATAACGGTCACATTCGCCAAACTGTTCAGCTTCTTCTGCAGGACCGCATCGGCGCGTAACTGCGGCGCGAACTCTAGAACTGTGACATGACTTACCAAACCGGCTAAGTCGATTGCAGCCTCGATGCCAGAGTTGCCCCCACCAACGACGGCGACGCGCTTACCCTTAAAGAGAGGTCCGTCGCAGTGCGGGCAGTAGGCCACGCCGCGATTGCGATACTCCTGCTCGCCGGGCACGTTCAACTCACGCCATCGTGCACCCGTAGCCACAATCACAGTCTTGGCTTTTAAGCTTGCGCCACTCTCGAAACGAATCTCGTGCAGGTCCCCAGGTTTAGCCGCAGGCAGTAAGGCAGAGGCGCGCTGCAGGTTCATGATATCGACGTCGTAGTTGCGCACATTCTCCTCCAAAGCTCGAGCAAGCTTCGGCCCGTCGGTCTCGGCCACAGAGATAAGGTTCTCGATGCCCATGGTGTCCAGTACCTGTCCACCGAAACGCTCCGCCGCAACACCGGTGCGAATGCCTTTGCGCGCCGCATAGATTGCACCCGCCGCACCAGCCGGGCCGCCACCAACTACTAGCACATCGAAAGGCTCACGTTCTGTGATCCTCGCGGCCTCAGCGGCCCCAGCGCCAGTATCGATCTTCGCTAGGATCTCTTCCACGCCCATGCGCCCTTGGCCGAATGCTTCCCCGTTGAGGTAGACAGACGGCACAGACATGACCTGACGCTCTTCGATCTCATCCTGAAACAGGGCGCCATCGATCGCGACATGCTTTATGCGAGGATTGAGTACTGCTAGGACGTTCAAGGCCTGTACCACATCGGGACAATTCTGGCAGGACAACGAGTAATATGTCTCGAAGGAGAACTCGCCTTCGATTGCCTTGATCTGCGCCACTACTTCGTCGCTAAGGCGTGGCGGATGACCACCTACTTGCAGCAAAGCCAGCACAAGCGAGGTGAATTCATGCCCCAATGGGATGCCAGCGAAACTCACGGCTACATCCGCAGACTCCCGTGCGATCTCGAAAGAAGGCACACGTGCGCAGTTGCCGTCGCTGCGAGCGCTGATCTTGTCAGAAAGACTCGCAATCTCCTCGAGTAGAGCCCAGAGCTCCTGAGACTTAGGACTTTCGTCCACAGTGGCGATTAACTCAAATGGTCGCTGCACTTTCTCAAGATAGGCTTGGAGTTGCGACTTTAAGGTAGCGTCTAACATGGACCTGAATCCTTGGGGTTCAATTGATTGGGAAAATTTTCTATTGCAGGCTCGCGTCCACCAGACTCGAGATCAACGAGCCTAGTGGGCGAACTGCTTAGCGGGGGTGTTTAGATCTTGCCGACGAGGTCGAGAGATGGAGCAAGAGTCGCTTCGCCTTCTTTCCACTTCGCAGGACATACTTCACCTGGATGAGCGGCAACATACTGCGCAGCTTTCACTTTACGCAATAGTTCAGATGCATCGCGGCCGATACCGCCAGCTGTGATTTCAACGATCTGAATCACACCCTCTGGATCGATAACGAAGGTACCGCGCTCGGCCAAACCGTCAGCTTCGATCATCACTTCGAAGTTACGGCTGATTGTCCCAGTTGGGTCGCCAAGCATCGGATAGCTGATTTTACGGATAGTATCTGAGCTGTCATGCCACGCCTTATGCGTGAAATGAGTATCTGTAGAGACACTGTAGATTTCCACACCAAGCTTCTTAAACTCGTCATAGTTGTCAGCCAGATCACCCAACTCAGTTGGGCAAACAAATGTGAAGTCGGCTGGGTAGAAGAACACTACTGACCACTTACCACTAAGGCTGCTGTCGTTAACCTCTACGAACTCGCCATCATGAAATGCTGTGGTTTTAAAAGGCTTGATTGTGCTGTTAATTAAAGACACTTAACTACTCCTGTAAAAAATACGGGTTACTATTTCAAGCAGCGTATTCTACGAGAAGTCGAGCCTTTATGTAAATTAATCATTTGTAGCTTAATGATAGTATTTTGCTATGGGTGGCCATGCCCGCCCCATCAATCCATCCACTTTCGAACTAGTGCTTTTATATTGCGCTAGCTTCGCGTTTGGGAGGATTGCCCCAGGCAGTTTAATCACTCAAATCTATGCGCTAAATTCACTCATTCAATAAGCCCTTTTCCGTCACTATTCGGGCAGCTAAATTGATTGCCTTTCAAGATTTCCCTGCCCTATACTGACGACGCGCCCGAAGCTAACCATTTGGAATAATAAAGGGAATTTAATAAAGTCAGATAGATTGTCAGCGCAGCTTTTATAAAAAGTCCTATAACGATAAAAATACGGGGGAACTAGTATGCGTGGAGCCATTCCAAGCAGACGTAAAGCAATTACATCCGCAATCATTCTCGCAAGCCTTTCGCTGCAGGTAGCAGCGCAACAAGCCGAAGTCGAAGAAGTCGTCGTCACTGGCTCCTACATCCGCGGCACTCCCTTAGATGCCCCATCGCCAGTAACTACCGTTGACAGATCGTCAATCGAAGCTCAAGGTGCTGCGCAAGTCTGGGACGTCATCAAGAATCTAGAAATTAACTCAGGCTCGTTCACGAACGAAGGCGCCGGCGAAGGCGATGGACTTTCGGGCACGGCTAACGTCAACCTACGCAACCTGGGCGAGAACTCGACACTGACACTGGTCAACGGCAGGCGGCAGGTATCCGCGGCCACCACCACCCGCAGCGGCGGCGAATTCGTCGACATCAACACTATTCCATTGGTAATGGTTGAGCGCGTCGAGGTGCTCACCGACGGTGGCTCCGCACTCTACGGTTCCGACGCGGTCGCAGGCGTGGTGAACGTCATCATGCGCACCGAGTTCGAGGGCTTGGAGGTTTATGGCGACGTTCAGGCGCTAGACGCGAACAGGAGCAGCCAAGACAAGACGGGCAGCATAATCTGGGGCTGGGGCGACGATAAGAACCACTTCGTCCTCTCTGCAGAGAAATTTAAGCGTGACCCCGTCGAGGTACAATACGGCAATTTCTACGACGAGAACGTGGAATACACTGGCACAGTGGGCGGTGGCCCAAGCAATATTACCCAGACCCCGTCAAACGCGGCCTTCGGTTCGCGACCCAATACCGCCTATTATAATAACGCGATCACGGCTCAGAACATTGCAGAGGGCGGCTCTGCCTCGATGGTACTCACCGACCCGCTTTGCGATGACCTGACTTCCGCCGATGGCACACCATTCTTCACAGGCACGCGCACGGATCAGCGCGGCGCCAATAGTGGTACCTGTCGCGAGCGCACAGACGAGTGGAATTACATGCAGGTCGGCATGGAGCGCGATAGCTTCGCCGGCTCGTTCACTCATACCTTCAGCGAGAAGGCAGAATTTTACTCCTTCTTCCAATACTCCAGCAGCACGATCGAGCGCGCGGACTCCGGTGCCAACAATTCACGCGGACCGACCTTATTCCTAGCGGCGCCTGGCTCTCACGTCGGCAACCCAGCGTGGCTTGGCTATGCGATCGGCCAACCGATGGAGCTTGGCTATTATGCCGGCAAGGCAGGCTTAACTCGCCCAACCAGCATTCCCAACACACCTAACGCCTTAGCTAATGGCGGACTCAACGTCCCGTTCTATGCCAACGTGCAACGCGGCAACGCGCCACGCCAAGGCGGCAGTAGCAATATTACTTCGACCGAGACCTTGGGTGCGCAGGCGGGGGTGAAGGGTGAGTTCCACGCGCTCGACGATCGCCGCTTTAACTATGACGTCAACTACTCCTGGAGCGGCACGAGCTTCGAACAGGAATATCAGACCTTCGATCGTTCACGCGCAGAGCTTGCGGCAAACGGTCTGGGCGGGGCGAGCTGTACGCCTAATGGTGTGAGCAACTTCAACTTCAGAGACGAACCAGGTCCCTTCGGTGGTGCGGTACCAACGATATGGAACATTAGTAACAATGCTTACTACAACGGCTACACGCAGACCTTCTTCCCAGGCTTCGTGTTCACAACTCGCGAGAGCCTCTCTCTAGCCTTGACCAGTAATAATCAGGGCAAGGACGGCTGTCAGTTCTACAACCCCTTCCTGACCCAGATGACCAATCCGAATCTTGCGAATGACGAAGCGTTAATGGAGTGGATGAACCCCACCGTTAAGCGCGCCGACAAGCGTAACAAGCTCGGCGTGATCGACGCGGTCCTTTCCGGCGAGATCATGGAGCTCAAAGGTGGCACTGCGCAGTTCGCAGTAGGCGCGCAGTATCGTATGCAGAGCAATAAATCCCGCGCCCCGACTCTGAACGTGCCCGGCCTCCCTGACGCGATTCTGGACTGGGGTAAGAATGGTGCGCCGAACACGACTCATTATGTGAGTAATAACTTCGAATGCTCCTACTGTGCCTTCACCTATGACAACGAGCGCAACGTGAAATCGGTTTTTGCCGAGTTCTCACTGCCACTCATTGAGAATGTGGAAACTCAGCTTGCGGTCCGTTATGAGGATTACGGTGGTCAGATCGGCGGCGAGTTGACGCCTAAGTTCGCCATGAGCTGGCGTCCAGTCGACACGCTATTGGTGCGCGGCTCTTACTCGCAATCCTTCCGTGCTCCTAACGTCGGTGTTGTGGAAGAGGGCCTAGAGTCCTCCAGCAATACCTTCCGCGACCCTATTCGTAACCAGGCGGTTCGCGCAGGTCTGGCGGAGGTCAATAACGCCAACGCGCTGCCGAACTTCACCTACACGCTGGGCGGTCCCGCTCCGGATGTGGGTAACGAGTATGCAGACACCTATAGTACCGGGTTCATCTGGACGCCAGCGGGCAGACTAGAGGGCTTTAGTTTGAATGCCGACGTTTGGCGCTTCGAACTCACCGACAAGGTATTGCCACAACCTGGCATTTCCGCGATTGCTGGTGAATTGGAACGCTTCAAGGAAGCCGCTGCTAATCCAAATAACTATGTACTCAACGGCACCATTCCCGCCAGCAGAACGGGCGCATGGGCCTCTATGGATCAGTACACGCCATGCGATCCTAATGCGCTTGCCGCGCAATACGGTACAGACCCAAGCACTCAGGGTACCCCAGGCGGCACTACGGGCTTCCGTGATGTGGTTCCTGGCTCGAGACTCGACTGTGTCGTCAACCCGCAGACATATGTCACGGAGGGCGTAGTGCGAACCTTCGGTGTCAACACTGGCTCCCTCACTACGACGAAGTTAAGCACCATCAATGCCGGTCAGATTGTTGCCGACGGTGTCGACTTGAAACTTGCCTACACATGGAATAATGACTATGGCCGCTTCCGCGCTGCTCTTGACTATACCCATGTGCGTCAGTACAAGCTGATTGATGTCCCTGGCTTGGAACTCGGTCTTCTCGAGACGGGTGTTTTCGATGCCGCCGGCACCACTGGCGACGGCAACCTAGTGCGCTCATTACCTGATAACAAGGGCAACATCAGCCTAAGTTGGATGCGTAATAACCACGGCTTCTCTGTAATCACACGCCTTATCGGCTCCTATCGCGATCTCGCCTATGAGAATACTTTCGCTACCGGCAACGATGCGGTGCGTGCACTCGTAAGCAAGTCTATCGATAGCTATCAGAGTTGGGACTTGCAGTACAACTACACCCATCAGTGGGCGAACGATAAATTTGGCACTACCATTGTCACAGTCGGGGCACTTGACGCATTCAATGCCGATCTCCCCTACCGTGAAAGTGGTTCAATCAATTACGACGCAGGTGTATTCGATGGCCGTGGTCGTCGACTCTACTTGCGAGTGTTGATGCAGCTGTAATATCGAGATAGCGCAACACAAAAAGGGCGCTGCTCATTCGGGCAGCGCCCTTTTTCTATGGGGCAGTGCTAGACTGCTAGCAACCAAGAGAGGAATACTATGTTAATCAAGTTTAAGAGTAAGGAGTCTGGGGACTTCGTAATGATGAGCGATGTGGCTTTGCCCTTGCTAAAGATGATGGGCACTAGCGGAATGTCCAAGGGAGCGGTAAGCGCCGACGAGCTGCGCGCCTCATTGAGCCGGCTGGAGAGCGCTCTCGCCCAAGTGTCGGAAAAAGCGCCGGACGCTGATGCGGACCAAGAAGACGAAGAAGTGAAGGAAGTTAAGCTTTCTCTAAACACCCGCGCCAGCCCGCTCCTAGAGATGTTGCGTAGGGAGGCTGCCGAAGGTGATGGCTATGTAATGTGGCAGGAAGACTGAATTAGAAGCGGAAGGTATATTTAAACTTCACCGCCAAGTCCGATGATGCCGCCTCGAAGGAATTATTCTGGTCTCTATCCTGAAGATTGTAGTTGAGCACGATAAAGCCTTCCTGCCCCGCCCTCGGAATCCACTGGATGCGTGTGTTGATGCCAATCTCCTCGGACAGATTATCGTATTGAACCAGACTCACCCAGTACAGCGTCGACGAGAACGCTACCTGCGTGGACACACTCGTAAGCCTTGTCACGAAATCTCCCTGAGGCAGGGTGATATCGTTCCAGTCGTAACTCGCCGACATCACGAAATTTCGCGACTGCGTCCACGACACAGAGCCGTTGATGTTATTGCGCTCGCCGTTGTAAAAATCGCCATTGCTGACACTAAATCGGCCAGAGAATTCGCGCTGGCCTGCGGTGCCGATGGAGATACTCTGCTCGTCAAAGGAATAGTTGCCTGGCTGAATAAACACGCTTCTATCGGGAGCGCGATATACGGCGAAAGGAGCCAAAACTACTTCTTTGTTACTCTGATAACTAAGCGATAGGCTGTCGCGCGAGTTGGTATCCAGCTCGAGTAGACGCAGGGCCAATACCTGACTCTGCAGGCCACCATCGATCACATTAATACGCTGCGCATCTAGGCCAAAGTAAGCTGTCTGCAGAAAACTATCGCTGAAGAAATGGGTATAGCCCACATCCGCCGTGAAGTCGCGAATATTAGAGCGATTGATATAGCCCATAGCAGGATTGAAATTACGCTGCACCTCTTTGAAACCCAATCCGCCGCGCAGGCCTGTATTATTCGGTGAGCGCAGGCCGAAGCCGAAAGACCCGTCATCGCCATCTAGACCCGGCGTGTCCGACTGTTGAAACCAGGCATCCGCCTCGAGTACCTGACCGCCTTGTAAGCGCGTATTCAGATAGCGGAAATCCGCACCTACTACGGTGTTGTCTAGGTTCGAACTGGGATCGCCATCGGTCAGAATGAAACCGACACTGGATTCCCGCAGAATATTGGCAGAGATACGGCTGATAAAAAGATTGGAGGAGTCCACGGCGCCGGCCTCGTCTTGCTTAATCGCCAAGGTCCCTATGTTCCAACGCCCAACGCGCCCGCTAATACGTCCACCGTAGTTGATATCGACTGGCGCGCCACTCTGACTAAGGCCGAGCTTGCGCGAGAAATAAGGCCGCGCGTTCTCTCGCGAACCACGGGACTCTGCGCTATTGCCACCGTTCCCACCGATGCCTCCAAACTGAAACAGGTCCGAGTCGTTCAGGAAGAAATCTCGTTTCTCCGGGAAGAACAGATTGAAACGCGTGAGGTTTACCTGCCGGTTATCGACCTCTGTTGCAGAGAAGTCCGTGTTGATGGTGAGGGCGGCATTCAGCGACGGCGTAAGGCGATAGAAGGCATCCAGAGACGGATCCATATTGGAGTCGGTGGTATTAAGGTCGAATTGCTTGTCGCGATTCATTGCAAAAGAAGGCACGAGATCCAAACCAAGCCCTTGATCCATGCCCTCCAAGCCCGTGATGAGGCCAGAGACACTGGGGTTATAGGTACGGTTATAGGAGACCCACGCCATCTCTTCGCCACGGCGGCGAATGCCTCGGCCGAAATTGAAGCCCCAAGTATCGATACTCGGATCGAAGGGAAGAGACTTGAACGGGATCTCTACCTCCGCAATCCAGCCGTTGTCATAGCTACTGGTAGCCGTAGCCCAGATGGTATTCCACTCGATTTGAAAAGAATTCACGCCGGTATAGAGAGCGTCGTGGCGCGCCGCGTTCAAATTCGTCTCGAAGCGATAGCCAGTGCGGCGTGTATTAAAGGGGTCGAGAATAATCACTAAGCGATCATCCGAACCCATGCCTTGACCGTGACGGATAACGGGTGCGGAAATTAGGTCCGGCTCGCTGTCGGCCATGCGTGCGCCGATGTAGAGCGCGTCGTCGTCATACAGAACATACACCTCCGTGACTTCCGAGGGGGCTGTCTGATTGCCGGGTCTAATCTGATGGAAGTCGGTGATTGGCTGAGCCAATTGCCAAACTGCCTCGTCCAGCTTGCCATCGATTATGGGCGGCGTGTCTACGCGTATGGCGCGCACGCTCTTCTGGGTATCAATCTGGGCCTCTTCGATCACTTGTGCGCTTAGCGCGGCGCTGAGGCTGCTACAAAGTATGGTGGCGAGCACTGCGGGGGCAAATCTAGTCATCGGGCGAAAATCCTGTTCGAAATAGTGACGCAGCCAAAGCGCCGGGGCCTTGTTCACGAATATTGCACTGACACCTTGGTCCATAGCATTAGTACGGACCAGAGAAGATTTTCTTACACGCCACCAGACATTAATCGCTCAACAACCAGACTGGCTAAGCCTTCGCGCTAGAGATAGAGCCAGCCTAGTATCCAGGTATAACTTAGCCACATGATAATAGTGAGAGGGATACCTACCTTCAGGAAGTCATTGAATTTATAACCACCCGCGCTCATCACCAGAAGATTGGTCTTATAGGACATCGGGGTCGCAAAGCTGAGATTGGCACCAAATAGCACTGCTAGCACGAAGGGCTGAGGGTCGACCCCTAGCTGCTGCGCGATGCCAATGCCGATGGGCGTGCCGATAACGGCTGCCGCGTTGTTGGACACCACATTAGTCAGAATTGCCATGAGCAGCATCAACGCGCTGAGGACCACTACTGGGGAGGAATCGCTGGTAAAGAACAGGAATACTTCGGTGAGATAACCCGATGCCCCAGTCACGGTTAACGCCTGCCCAAGGGCCAAACTCGCCACCACCACGAAGTACACGGAGGAGCTTACCGCGCGAATCGCACTGCCTAAGCGGAGTGCCCGCGTGGCCAACAAGAACATCGCACCGGCAAGGCTGCTCACGGCTATAGGTAGGACTCCTGTCGCTGCAGTGGCCACGACCGTAAGGAGGGTTAGTAGCGCAATCAGCGACTTCTCCGTCTGCGGTACCTCCACCGACGAATCTAGCACGAGAAACTCAGTGTCCTTCTTAAGCTTACGGATCTCGTCCTTATTGCCCTGCACCAACAGGACATCGCCCTGTGCCAGCGTCACATCCATTATCTCTTCCGAGGCCTTCCAGATGTCCTTTCCGGCACGGTGCAGACCCAACACCACGAGCTGATGGCGCTCGAGGAAGGAGGTGTAACGCAGATTGGTACGATCGAGCCGCGAGCCCGCAACCACGGCAATCTCAGCTAGAGTCTGATTGTCCGCGTTCAGCGGGTGCTCGTCGTCGACCTCGTGATCGCCCGAATAGAGCGTTGCCTTTAGCGCGTCAGCTGCGGCACGAATCTTGACAGAGGTATCCCTCACGCGTATTCGATCGCCGCTGTGTAGCACGGCATCGGGCAGGGGTATTAGAAAGTTATCGCCCCGGCGGATGCGCACGATATTGATCCCATCACTAGCTTTCGCCTTAGCCTCGGCCACAGTCAATCCCACCGTAGGGCTATCCTCATCTATGTGCAAGAAGGCCTGAAAAAGCCTCGGAGAGGCATCGCCCACTCCTACTTGGCGATCCCCTAGCATCAGCGGCGCTATCAACCATAGGTAAACAATGGCTACGCCACTGGCAATCGCGGCGGGCAACGCGAAGTCGAACATGCCGATCTGCGGCAGTCCCATGTCTTGCGCAACGCTGACAACCAGCAGGTTAGTCGAAGTGCCGATGGTAGTGCCCATGCCCCCGACTAAAGTGGCGAAGCCCATGGGCATAAGAACACGTGACGCAGGACTTTTAGTGCGCAGGCACACGCTCACGAGTATCGGCAGTAGCAACACCACGATGGGGGTGTTGTTTATGAATGCACTCAGGATCGCACTCACGATTAGAGTCATCAAAAAGGAGAAGTAGGGAGCTTTGGTCCAGGCTTTAGTCAAAACACGCCCGATCGGCTCCAAGGCACCGGTCTGCACTAGGCCTTGGCCAATGACCATCAAGGCACAGACGGTAATCAATGCCTCGTGACCGAAGCCTTCGAAGAAGGCGATCGCCTCGAAATGCTCACCATTGAAGCTAAACGGAAAAATCGCGAAGGCGAGTGCGAGGAACACTAGTAAGGCTAGGCTGGAGATTTCCAGCGGGATGCTCTTGCGGGTAAAAAGGAACAGCGCTAAGGCCGTAGAGAGCATCGAAAACAGGGCGTGTCCGTTAGGGACTACGGGGAAAAATTCAGTCAACGCGTTCACCTTAGACTTACTGTAGGTTCGCCCGAAGATGGGCTTCATAGTCTTGTGTGCAAGCGTATCAGAAGCTTTGTCTATAATCCCTAGTGATTTTCGTTACCTCGACACGATAAGATTGGTACCAGCGCGAGCGCCCGAGGCGTTGCGCCTCGACGTGCTCTGGGTGCTGCCGCCAAGCGAGAATACTCTCCTCGTCTGGCCAATAAGACAACGCCACTTCGTCCATGCCGTCCATCACGGCATGGAACTCCACACATCCAAAACGAGTCAACGCGAGCTCCCGCATTCTGGCCGCCATCGCGCTGTATTCCGAGTCTAGCTCTCGCACTGTTGCTCTGAAAATGACTACGAACACGGCACACTCCTTAGTAGGTCTAGCGAGGCTTTTGCACTTGCTCAAAAGTGACGAGTACTATGGCCTTATCCTGCGGATCTGCGATCGCGGAAATCGCGGCTTGAGCTTGGGCGAAGGATTCGGCGTGACCCTCAACATCACCGGCACTGGCGCAGGCCCGCGCATGAATCGTATGGACAAAGGCGATCTCCCAATCCGGTGTCGCAGATTGGTCGAGGAAGAAACTGCGCATTTGCTGAGCATAATTCATTGCGCTTGCGCTCAGACCTAAAGCGGCGTGTACATTGGCCAACAACATCGTGGCACGCATCTTCTCTAGATCTGTGCCGATTGCCCGCCAATGCAATGCAGAGGCATGGGCGAGATCGAGGAGTTCGTCGCGCTGCTCTGCCGCGTTGGGCGCTTCGACAAGTGACCACGCTTTGTTATTACACTCTATTGCGAAGTGTCGATGCGCATCGAGCACTTTATCTGGCTCCAATTTTGAACCCATAGCACTTCCCTCGCAACGCACTTGTTGTCATCTAGTTAAGCGTTATATTTATTGCCGTGGCGAATTCTTCTTTACCCAACTCGCCTTCGAAGAAACTGTTGAAAGAAAGACTCACTCTCTCCACCACCTCTGTCACTTCTCGCACACCGTGGCGGACATGGGAGGGGAAAAGCAGTATATCTCCCACCTCGGTGTTGATGAAATAGCTCTTCGCGTTGAAATAATTCTCCTGAGCGGGAAGTAGTTCATGCCATAGATTATCTTCATTGCGATGAAAACTAATGCCGTCGTTCTCGGCAAGATTGATATAGAGCACACCACTGACGACGCTGTTCGGATGGGTGTGTGAATGATGAGAATCGCCCTGCCGCGATAGCGTAAGCCAAGACTGAGTTATCTTGAGTGAAACTCGATTAGAAGTATTGTAGATGGTCTTAAAATACTCGTCGAGATGCTGCTGTAATGTGTCACGCAAATCTTTCAGTGCCGGGTTGCTGAGCACATTCTTATCTCGCGAGGATAGATTCGAAATAGAGTCGACGCAATCGGCCAGCGTCTCTCGAAAGAAATCTAACTCTCCTTGCGTAAATGTGCGCCCTAGAGTCGCACGATACAAAGGAGTGGCAAACATATTCATTAAATCGTGCTGCATTTCAATCCCCGTATTCCTGTGCGATGGCTTAGATAACCGCGTGGCGCACCTTGGCAGACACCCATTCCGAAAATATAACAGTGGCGAAGATCAGGACGAAGACGGTGGCGACCTGCCCCCACGCTAGATTATTAATCGCCGCATTCATTTGCAATCCAATGCCTCCGGCACCCACCAGGCCAAGCACTGTGGACTCGCGAATATTGATGTCCCAACGGTAGACCGTAATACCGGCGAACGCTGGCATGATTTGCGGTAAGACCGAATAAGCCAACACCTGCATTCTTCCGGCGCCGGTAGAGCTTACCGCCTCGACGGGAGTGGGATGAATCTCCTCGATCGCCTCGTAAAGCAACTTGCCCACGAAGCCGATGGAGCGTAGCGCAATTGCGATCATGCCCGCCAACAATCCTGGGCCCACGATAGTCACTAACAGTATCGCCCAGATCAGCGCATTTATAGAGCGCGAGCTTACAATTATCGCGAGCGCGAAAGCCCGTAGGGAAGGATGAGGACTGGTGTTGCGCGCCGCGAGAAAGGCTAGTGGGAAGGCGATCAACACACCTAGCGCCGTTCCCACTGTCGCTATATTGAGGGTGTCCCATAATGGTAGTAGCAGCGAGCCAGTAATGGACCAGTCTGGGGGAATCATGCGCCCAATTAGACTAGCGGCTTGAATATGCGCATCGGACAGAAACTCCCATATGGTGTTATCGGAAATAATCTTCCAGCACAGCAGAAACAACATTAGCGCTAGGAAATAGCCGAACCAAATTAAGCGCTGTTGCAAGGGCTCGCGGCGCTGCCAAATGGGAGTGTCATTGACGATTTTTATAGGCATTAGGCTGTCCATTTGCGGACATAGCCCGACAGATATTCACTCATTAATACGATGCCAATAATCACTAAGAGCACGGCGGCAGAGGTGTCGTAATCGTAGCGGTTGATTGAAGTGTTCAAGGTGGCCCCTATACCGCCAGCCCCTACGATACCGATCACCGCTGATTCGCGAAAGTTGATGTCGAGTCGATATAACGACAAGCCGATCAGACGCGGCATCACTTGTGGCTGTACCGCATAGTTGATCCACTGCAACCAAGAGGCTCCCGTGGCCCGGACTGCCTCCATCGGGTCGCGCTGCGCGTCCTCGATATCCTCGGCTAGTAGTTTCGCCATGAAACCGATGGTCGCGAACGCGAGTGTCACTACGCCCGCAAGGGGCCCGAAACCAAACATCGCCACAAACAGGATCGCGATAATAATCTCTTGGAACGTGCGCGATAAAGCGATGATGGCGCGGCAGAAAAAATACACTGGCGTCGGCGCTATATTGCGGGCGGCGCCAAGACCAACGGGGATTGCCAATAGGATACCGATCACGGTAGCGGCAAATGTCATGGTGAGACTCTCGCGCAAGCCTATCGCTATCTCGCCACCACGAGAGATGAAATCTGGCGTCAGGAAAGAGCCCATAAACGCAAGGCCGCGATCCATGCCTTGGGCAACCCGCGACCAGTTGATGTCGACACTGAAATACAGCAAGACAAGATAGACGAGCACTGCTGCGTTGAGCCCCCAGCGCAAACTCGCATTGCTTATTTTTGGCTTTGGGCGCCAGCTACCACTCTTCGCGGCAAGCAGTCGCGGCTCTAACAACTGCGGAGACTGACTCATGGATGCCCACCGAGTAGTGCTGCCTCAACATCTTGCTCTTTTGGCTTGGAGGTCTCTTCCTCGTCATCCCGCTTGTCGACACTCCAGTCCTCTTCACCGTAGATGGTGGTGAGTATCTCAGGGCTTAAGCCGTCTGGGGCGCCGTCATAAACAATCTCCCCGGCGCGCAAACCAACGACGCGATGCACAAATTGCTGAGCGAGGGCGACATCGTGGATATTAATAATAGTCGCGAGGTTCTGCTCCTGACAAAGTTCGCAGATCAGGCGCATGATTTGCCGAGAAGTCTTCGGGTCGAGGCTCGCTGTGGGCTCGTCCACTAAGAGCAATTTTGGATTCTGCATAAGGGCTCTAGCAATACCAACGCGCTGCTTCTGCCCACCGGACAAGGCGTCGCCGCGTTTATCCAGCATGGTCTCTAGGCCAACTCGCTCCAGCAATTCAAAGGCTTGCTTGATGTCGCTTTCGGGGAATTTACGGAAGTAACTACGCCAGAACCCGACATAGGCGAGTCGACCGGAGAGCACATTTTCCATGACCGAGAGCCGCTCAACCAAGGCGTAGTTCTGAAAGATCATGCCGATCTGGCGACGCGCCTGACGCAACCTGCCTCCACGAGCATTGCTGATGTCTTTAGAGTCTAATTCAATAGTGCCAGAGGTAGGTTCCACTAATCGATTAACACAGCGAATAAGAGTGCTCTTGCCCGCGCCCGACGGGCCGATGAGTGCTAGTACTTGGCCGGACGGGACCTCGAGATCGATATTATTGAGTGCAAGGTCGCCGGTGGCGTAGCGTTTCGTAAGTCCCTTCAATTTCAGCATATTGTTCTCATTATTCGACTAGCCTTTAGGGGCGAGTACAGTTTCTGCACCACTAAACAATCTGTAATTAACGCTCAGTCGCAGTTATAAATAGTGTTGTTCGCCTCATCAATCGTCCGCACCACCGCCCACTGCTCCTGATAGCTGATCGGCGTAAATTGCTCCATGCCAGCGTCGGCGAACTCTCGTTGCAGCGCCGTGCCCTCCCAGTCGAAGCTAAAGAAGGCATCCCGAATCTTGCCTGCTAAAATGGGATTCAAGTCATTGGATACGCCATAACCCGTGGTGGGGAAGGTAGCGGATTTATAGATCGTTTTATAGTCAGCTGCATTGACCACATCCCGCGCTAGCATGCGGAACAAGACTTCATTGGCGATCGCGGCGGAGTCGTAGTCTTTGTTCACCACGCCGAGAATCGAGTTGTCGTGGCTGCCCGAATAGGCTGTCTTATAGTCGCTATCGGCCACATAATCGAACTCGGACTTCAACAGCGCAGAGGGCGCCTTGAAACCCGAATTAGATGTGGGCGAGGTGAAGGCGAGTGTGCGCCCCTGAAGATCAGCAATCGAGTCTATACCGCTGCCTGGATAGGTGATGATCTCCATTTGATAGCCGTAGCTACCATCTTTGGCCGACATCATGGCGAAGGGCACGAAACCCACGCAATTGACCGCTATCGGGGTTGAGCCGGTATTGAAGCCCGCCACATGTAAACGCCCCGCGCGCATAGCCTCTAACTGGGCCGCATTGGACTGAACCGGAAAGAACCGGACCTCTTTGCCTGTGAGGGCCTCGAGATGGTCGATGAACTCGTCCCAGACCTTCGAATACATCGCCGGGTCTTCGACTGGGGTATACGCGAATATTAAGACGCGTGGATCGCGCCACTTGGCGGAGTCTGTAGGAGTATCGGCTACCAAGTCATCATTGGCATCGACATAGCGGGGAGAGAGTTCGGCGGCAGGCAGCATCAAACTCGCAGTCGAGCAAAATAGCCCGATCGCTAGCAAGCCTAGCCTCTTTTTGACTGTCATTTCATATCCCCTTTTCTCAATAGCAAGCCAGATTATAGGGGAATGCAGATGCAAGCGACACCGTGTCTTTTCCCGACATTTGTCACAAATTCGGCCTTACATACTCTACTAAGCAACGGGTCTAAGCCTTATTGGCAATACAAGCCCTTATCACTAGTATTCTTAGGAGTCACAATGAGCAACAACACCTTATCTCTCCAACTGCCCCGCGCCTTACTCTCATTACGTTTAGGGGTTTTCATCGTCATGTTTATGTGGACCATAGAGAAGTTCGTAAACCCTAGTCACGCGACTGGAATCTTCGCGAGTTTCTATGGCATCGAGGGGCTCGGAGAGGGACTCGTATTTGCTCTAGCATTCGCTGAACTTTTGATTGTCCTAGCCTTTGTTGCCGGTCTCTACAAACGCTGGACTTATGGCGCGATACTCCTTATACATGGCGCTACAACACTAGTTTCTTGGAAATATTATCTTGGCTTTAGCAATATGCTGTTTTTTGCTGCCTGGCCTATGTTCGCCGCGTGCTACGCGCTATACGTTCTTCGCGACAGTGATACTTTGCTCACGTTAAAGCGCACCTAATTTTCGAAAACCCCTCACGGAAAGAGTGGCCAGATGATTACAATTCGCAATGCAAACGAGCGCGGCAAGGCAGATTTCGGCTGGCTTAAGTCTCAACACAGCTTCTCTTTCGGCGATTATTACGACCCCAAACACATGGGCTTCGGTGCCTTGCGCGTCATCAATCAGGACCGCGTGTCCCCTGGCGCCGGCTTCGACACTCATGGTCACCGCGACATGGAGATCCTCTCCTATGTAATAGAAGGGGAGTTGGAGCATAAAGACAGTACTGGGACCGGCTCGGTCATACGCCCAGGAGACATTCAACGCATGAGTGCGGGCAGTGGCATTCGCCATAGCGAATTCAATCACTCAAAAAAGGCAGCAGTGCACTTCCTGCAGATCTGGATCGTACCCGCCGAGCAAGGCATTAAACCCGGTTACGAGCAGAAACAGTTCGGCGCGCAAGACCTGCGCAATAAGTTCACCTTAATTGCAGGACCGAAGGGAGGAGCGAACGCAGTGAAGATTCATCAAGATGCCAAGCTCTACGTTGGGATTCTAGATTCGGCGCAATCACACACCACTAAGATCGCATCGGGGAGAGGTTTGTGGGTACAAGTCGTGAAGGGGAGCGTTACTGTAAACGACAAGACCCTAAAGGCCGGCGACGCCGCAGCAGTGGAGCAAGAGTCGAGCCTCAATATTACAGCCCGCGACGATGCAGAGGTTTTATTGTTCGACTTAGCACTTTAAAGTCTTGGGGATTTTCTTAAACAAAACTATGGCGCCTCAAGAAGAGACATGAGGCGCCATAATGTTCTACTCAGCCGGAGTTTTACCGGATGGACCGCGACGCTTACCTTTGTCTTTGTCCACTCGCTTACTCTTGGGCTTCTTCGGCTTGTCTTTCTTAGCAGCGCCATCGGGCAAAACTAGCTTGCCAGTCGGGCGAGCTGCCTTCTCACCAGGAACCTCTAGATCGGGGAAGGTATCTAGCACTTCTCGAGTAATGTCCTTGCTCTGCGCGCCACGGAAGTTAGGCTTGCTAAAATCCGCCTTTTCCCCACGTGGTTTCTCATCTGCCGCTTTGCTAAATGCGGGTTTCTTGAAATCCGGCTTCTTGAACTCGTCCTTGCTCACTGCAGGCTTTTTGAAGGATTCTTTTTTAAAAGATTCTTTCTTGAATCCTTCCTTCTTAAAACCCTCTTTCTTGAATCCTTCTTTTTTCGGAGCCGGGCTTGTAGCGTTATCGGTCACACTTTTGTGTGCGGCGCGCTGCGGCTTAGCGACGGACTCGATCGCCAGAGGCTTGCTGCACACATGAGTCTTTTGCAGTATCTGCATAACTTCTTTGGGCATGCCGCCAGGTAGATCCACTGTGCAATAGTCGTCATAGATTCGAATGTGGCCGATGTAACGACCCTCGATCTCCGCCTCATTGGCTATGGCACCCACTACTTCGCGTGGCGTTACACCATCTTTATGGCCAACGTGGATGCGGAAGCGTTCCATCGGAATATCCGGATAGTCGCGCAATGGTTTAGCGCGACCATCGTCCGCGGGGCTGTGCTCACGGCGCGGTGATCGCGTAGGCGTGTCGTTGAACAAAGGCTCTTCGGTCAGGATATCTTGCAACTCATTATCGACAGGGACTCTACGCGGGGCACGCTCTGCCTGAGCTGGGCGCTCACTACGCTCAGGCCTAGCTTTGCGCTCGGGTCGAGCATTGGCTTCTGGGCTAGCGCGACGAGTGCTAGGCTCCTTGCGTCCTTGAGTATCGTTGTAGGCGAAGTTAGCGCGGTCGCTTCTTGGCGCTTCGCGGCCACTGTGGCTCGGCTCTAGAGGGCGATCCTTCTGTAGCAAATAGGCCATCGCCGCGGCGACGTGCTCTGGCGTGCACTCGTGCTCTTGCACAAGGTCCGCGACCAACTTATGGAAGAAGTCGAGCTTGCCATTGGTGATGGTCTCGGAGATGCCTTCTTTAAAGGCGGCGCTACGCTTCTCGATCAACTCGCCTCGCGTTGGCAGTTCCATCTGTGTGATTTTCTTTCGAGTTGTTTTCTCGATGGAGTTGAGCAAGCGACGCTCGCGCGGCGCAACAAACAGAATCGCCTTACCACTACGTCCTGCACGACCCGTACGGCCAATGCGGTGCACATAAGCCTCGTCGTCGTATGGAATATCATAATTCATAACATGGCTAAGACGATCGACATCGAGACCACGAGCTGCCACGTCGGTCGCTACAAGAATATCGAGCTGACCGTTCTTTAACTGTTCAACCGTGCGCGAGCGAATAGTCTGATTCATGTCGCCATTCAATGGCGAGGCAGCGAAGCCGCGGGCGCTTAACTTCTCTGCCAGATCTACTGTGCTGGTCTTGGTGCGCACGAAGATCAGCATCGCGTCGAATTCTTCTACTTCCAGGATGCGTGTTAGCGCGTCGAGCTTACTAGTGCCTTGCACCAGCCAATAGAACTGCTCGATATCCTCGTTAGTTGAGATCGCGCTCTCTATGCGAATCTCTTGGGGGCTGTTCAGATACTTCGCGGCTACCGAGCGAATAGGGCCCGGCATGGTCGCAGAGAACAACGCAACCTGGCGTGACTTAGGCGTGTTCTCGAGTATGGACTCGACATCATCGATGAAGCCCATGCGGAGCATCTCGTCCGCTTCGTCCAGTACGAGAGTACTTAGCTGACTCAGGTCGAGAGTTTTGCGATTGAGATGGTCTAGCAATCGACCCGGCGTGCCAACAACGACGTGTGCGCCGCGACGCAAGGCAGAGAGTTGACGCCCCATATCTTGGCCGCCATAGATCGGGAGTACATGGAAACCTCGCATGCCAGCCGCATAGGTCTGGAAGGCCTCCGCCACTTGAATCGCCAATTCGCGTGTTGGACACAACACGAGGGCTTGGGTGTGTGACTTACTCAGGTCTATCTTGGCAAGTATCGGCAGCGCGAACGCCGCAGTTTTACCAGTCCCAGTCTGGGCCATGCCCACCACATCCTGCCCTTGCAGAAGCACGGGAATAGTGGCCTGCTGGATAGGCGAGGGCTTTTCATACCCTACTTTGCTTAGAGTATCCTGCAGGTATTGGGGCAGATCGAGCTCAGCAAAGCTGAGTTCCGGACGGGTACTGGATGACATTATCGGGCCTTGTACTGATGACACTAATGGAAGAGTAAAGCACTGACGGATGAAACTGAATGCGGAACAGCGGCTGCAAATTCAAACGGGCAGCGATTATACGTCAAAATGGTCCCATCCGCATAGCACGGCATAAAATCCACTATTTAGGGGTGAGCAGGCGCAGGCTAGGCCCGCGCCGACTGACTCATTGCGCCTTAAGGAATTCGACTGCGCGGTCAGGAAAATCCGTAAATACGCCATCAACATCGGCGTCGAAATAGAATATCTCCAGCATCTGCTCGAAGCTTTGTGCATAGGCAGGCACTTGCCCCGGATCGAGGCGGAAGGTATAGGGGTGCACCTGCATGCCATTGTCGTGAGCCAGTTTCACCAAGTCGCTAATCTTGGGTGCGTTACGGGCGGAGTCGCGATCCACGATCATCGACTTTTCTGGCCCTATACCATCGGCGTAACGCGCGACCTCACGCATTCCATCAGCACTGAGCATCCATTCGTTTTCTTCCCCGCCTGAGAGCAAGGCCACGAGCTTGAGCTCGACACCGAGCTCTGGCATAAGTTGGTCGTGCATGCGCTTGAGTTCGTCGAATTCGAAAGTCTGTACAAACACCTTGTCGCTCTTGTTGCTATAGCCATATTGCTTGAGGACCGCCAGTACCGCCCGGCCTAGGTCTTTGCCCTCGGCCAAGTGGAAGCCCGGGGATTTAATCTCTGGGTAGATGCCCACGTCGCGCCCTGTCGACTTATTCAAACCCTGCACAAACTCGATCTCTTGGGCCAATGTATGGACCTTGAAGATCGATTTGCCGGCGGGGAAACGTGATGGGTAGCCTACCTGCCTGTTCCCATCTTCTTCGGACATGCCTTCGGTGATGTCGAGGCTCAATATTTCTGCCAGCGTGAAGTCCACGGCATAGTGTCCACCATCAGCGCGCGCCCGTCCTGGAAACTTGGCGGCAACGTCAGTCGTGCGATCTAGTGTGATGTCGTGAATGACGATCAATTGATCATCCTTGGTCATCACGACGTCCTGCTCGACATAGTCAGCCCCCATCGCATAGGCCATCGCCTTGGCGGGCAGAGTGTGTTCGGGCAAATAGCCGCTGGCACCGCGGTGAGCAACGACTACTTTAGCGTTAGACTGCGCTAGCGCGCTTGAGGAAATGGCGGCACCGAGCACTACACTCATGGCGATCGCTCCGATTGTTACGCGTTCGAAAAACTGGAAAGCTTGCATGGAAATTCCTTGAATTGGCTTAGGGTTCGCAGACCTGATCCTATGTCAGCTGTGTGTCATCTATATTGCAGCACACCGGTATTGTAGGAGCTTTTAACTACCCAAGCGATAACGTAGTTTGAGCACCCAGTTGTCGACGACTTCTTCCTGCCACGCGTTCACGAATAGCCCTAGGTAGTCATCCTGGAAGTCTCGGGCCAGATTGCCGCCTCGGCTATACACGAAAAACAAATCGGACAATGGCGCAATCTCCCAGCGATAACGCGCCTGAAAACTCATGCGACTAACGTTGAAGTCATCGGGCGTTGTCGTGGTCTTACCCGTGTTGATAAGCTCATCTACGCTATTCGGATTGACTTGATAGAACTCTTTCTCGACGGCCTTGATGCCGGTCCATTGCAGGCTGAAACGCAGCTGTTGCTTAGCGTTGATGAAATAATCCATATTCAGCCTCGGCGCCCATTCATTGGACTCGAAAGTCGTCATGCGGCCACTGCCTTGATGAATAAGCCAGCCGTCAGAGTCCGTGTGGCGCAGATTTGTCTCGAGCACGAAGCGATCGTTGGGCTGCCAGGTGATGCCGCCGAAATACTGCATTCTCAGGTCACCCAGATCCTCCTGACCCGCATTTACGCCGGCGTTGACAGAGAGTGGTCGCGACCTGTCACTGTTCCAATTCAAATCGAGGCCCCATTGATCTGCAGTCCTGAAAGATCCATTACCGCGACTCAGGCGATCGTCCACTTTTTCAGGGAAAAAGCGCAGCTGGGTAAACACCGAGGAATTATCATTGAAGCTCAGACTCTGACTTCCGAATACTCCCAAGCGCACCGGCCGCCCGGCCGTATTCCATTGGTTTATAAACATCAATGCGCGATTGCGTGAGCGAATCCCCTCGATATTGGACTCGGAAACACTGTAGCGATAGTCCATCTGCATCAGGTCATTGCGCTGCAGGAAGCCGATGTCATTTAGATCCACGGTATCATCGAAATAGGTGCCGGTGACTGTGTGCTGAACGCCTCGGCTAGGACGGTAGTCCAGGTCGAAATAGGCACCGTTACCAGTAACATCCTCGACATCACTACGCACCAACTGTCCATCAACCTCCCAACGAGTATCCGCAGAGAAGTAATGCATATCCACGCCATTGACCATGGCTTCGTTATCCGGGTGTGTGAGATAGCTCCCAAACCACCCCATGCTGCGCCGCCCGCCTATGCTAGTGTCCTCGTAGAGTAGTCGAGCGATCGCGTAGTCGCGCCCCTGCGCCTCCAGATGCACTCTAGAGCCATCGTCGCGTGTGCCTGCGATTGTGGAGTCGTCCTCGGCGGCCAGCAAGCTGCCATAGCGCCAATTGCCCGACTGTCCGGTGAGCTTCAAGGCCCCCAGCAGGTCGCTGGGGCGACTCAAGTCCGTTGGCACTACCGTGACATCGCTGGGCACGTCATAGCTTGCCTGCCTGCCGATTCTGCGCGTATTGAGCAGAGTTGTGGGGCTACCTCGCCCACCACCGTCTCGGGGCGAGGTGTTGAAAACATCTTGCCCTTCAAGAAAGAAGGAGCGCTTCTCTTCGAAGAAGGTCTCGAACGCGCCTAGATTCACAACTACGTCGTCGGACTCTACCGTGCCGAAGTCGGGATTCAAGGTTGCGGATAACTGCAGGTTCGACGATGGTCGCCAATACACATCGGCACCCACGCGATACTGAGTCTCGTCCTTAGTGTCGTCGAAGGTGGCGGAGCTATAGGGATAGAAGGTGAATTGAGTGGCAGGGTTGACGCCACTGAGCTCGTATTTCTGGAAGCCAGAGAGGTAGGTGCCACCGGTATTAGGCAGAGCCGGCCAAGACCAAGTCTCGGCCATCCCCGCCACCATGCGCTCCGTGTACAGGCCGATACGACGCGTCTCTCCGCTCTGGGGCAGCGACATCATGGACCAGGGAATAAAGTACTCGGCAACCCAGCCGTCTTCTACCTCACGCGTAACCGCATCCCAAGGACCATCCCACTGCCGGTTAATCTGTCGCTCGGGTAGGATTGTGCCATCGGAGAAAGTGCCCCCTAGATTGATGCGCAGGAAATAGCCGTAGAGGCCCTCTCCCGACGGGTCCACGGACAGGACGAAACCGTCGCGTTGCACACCGGAATCTCTGGAACTCATCCTGGCCACTAGGGTGTCTGGGTCCTGGTAGTTCATAACCCCTACGTAAAGACCTCGGGAGTTATAGAAAATTTTCGTGTGGGTTTCTAGCGATGACGGAACAAGTGTATCGGGTTGAATGACGCGCATATCGTCGATAATTGGAACCCGCTGCCAGGCCGGCTCATCAAGAACGCCATCTAGCGTAATTTGCGCTTCGTTCTGCGGGATTCGCGTCAGCGCTGGGGCACGTTCATTCTCTTGGGCAACAAGGCCATGAGCTAAGGATAGGGAGAGCGACAAGATGACGCTACCCTTAAGCAAAGGGGACTGGGACATTGGACTACACTCATTATTGTAATTTTTTTAGCTATGGCGCGCAGGCAGCCTTAATAGCGAGCGCTAACAGTATGTTACAAGCGCGCCACTCGCAAGCACTGCCACAATTCATCACAATTGTTCGGCGAAATGCCACGATTAGCGCATTTAAGGGACGCAGGGCGAGAGTTTAATGGGCACTCGTTATTTCCTAATTCAACTAGCGAGCCCTATATGAGAGTTTTTAGACGACGCTACAATCCCATCTTCATCGAAGAGGACTATCAATACCGCAATCGACGCGGCGGACTACTGCAGAAAACCCTCTTCATTCTAATTACCTTCGGCGTAGTGATTTCAGCCCTATACTTCCTCATTCAATAGTCCGGGTCGCGCGTTTTTAGCGCGCCTGCAACTGTACCTCGACCTCTATTTGTTGCTCTCCTCGCCTAATCTGCAGGAGCACCCTATCGCCAGGCGCAGACTCGCGAATGAAATTCGAATACTCTTGCAAACTAGTAATCGGCACTCCATCGAATTCGAGTAGTACATCCCCCGCCTGCAAGCCCGCAAGTTCGGCCGCACCACCCGGGGTAACTCCGGATATCTGCACACCTTCACCGCTGTAGTCGAACTCGGGCACGGAGCCCAGAGAGGCACTGCGCGCCCCACTACTGGCTGCCGCTTCGCGTAGCGGTGCATTATCTAGAGTGACCCGCAGTGGCTGATCGCGGCCCGCTAAGTACACAATGGCCTCCTCCACCCACAGCGCGATGTCGGACATGCCATTGAGATCAAGTTTATCGAGTGTATCGCTGCCAAGATGGTAGTCGCCGTGCAGTCCGCTGAAGAGATGGATGGCAGGAATTCCAGCCTCTAGGAAGCTGACATGGTCGCTGCCCGCAATATCTTGTGCAGGAAACTGTGACGGCACGCCAATGGTGAAACCAATGCCTTGTGCCATGAAGGGCCATTCATAGGCGCTGCCACTGCCGAAGATCTCTAGGGAGCGACCCTCGAGCCGACCAACGCTGTCGAGATTGACCATCGCAAAGAGGTTTTCAGTTTCGAATGGAGCTGGGGGTGTAGCGACGAAGTGTTCAGAGCCCAGCAGCCCAGACTCCTCCCCAGTGAAGGCAACAAACAGGATAGGCCGCAGCCCTGTGAAGGAGTTGTGGAGTCGCTTTGCCACCTCCAATAAGATTGCGACCCCTGAAGCATTGTCATCCGCACCAGGATAAAGAGTTCTAGCTGACCCGGCTTGTGCCTGTACTCCTAAATGATCGTAGTGCGCCCCCAGAACAATCGGAGCCTCACTAAAGCGCTCATCGCTGCCCGGCAACAGGCCGATAATATTGCTCAGCGTGACTTGCTGCCCGCTCTCCAAAGTCTGAACCCAAGTGTCGCGGTACTGCCCCTGCGGCGCCTCTAGGCCGATCGCCGCGAACTGTTCCTCTATATACTGAGCCGCGCGCTCGATGCCCTGCGAGCCGATTCCACGACCCTCCATGTTTGGTGCTACAAGCGTCTCCACATGACTCGATAGCGCGCTGGGCAAATACTTGGGAGGCAAAACCGCTAGAGGCGCTACATGAGGCAAAAGAGCAAGCTTACTGTCTGGCGCAAGACCCGGCTTATACCAGAGCAAGGGCGAATCAGGGCTCTCCCACTGTCCCTTCACATCGTTAGTCGGTTCACTGCCTACGAAACTGAGATAGGAATACTTCCCATAGTGAGGCAACTTCTCCGTAAGCCCCGGCATTGCCTGTGCAGAATCCGCATGGATCCAGCCTATCGTTAACTCTGGATTATCTGGGTGGCTCGCAGTAAGAACCGTACTGCGATTGCTATAGGGCAGCTCGCTGCCCAACATCGACAGGCCTGCTTCTGAGAAGCGCACGCCGTAGTAAGCAACCGCATCCTCGACTATGGACATGGCCGGGTTATTGCGCCCTAGTACCCACACCGATTGATCGGCGGGGAGCATACGAAAATCTTCCGCCATCACAATATCCACATCAACGCCTGAGTCCGCACTAAAGAACTGCGCCATCTCTATCCACAATTCGCGATTATCGATGGGCACTACAAATTGGATGCGCTCCGCGCCGAACATCTGCCGAATCGTTGGCGGCATCTCGGCGATATCCAAGCGTCGGAAGACGTCGAAATAGGGGTCTACTACGACCCCTTGTAGCGCCCCGTAATTCTCTATCGAGAGACTAGCTTCCCGCGCACTCATATCGATCTCGACGATCTGTGCTTCCTCCTCGCCCTCATAATAGAGTGCAACAGGCACCTTCAACACATAGGGAGCTGCCACTTGAGTTTGTCGAAGCTGCACTCGCGCGCGCCCATTATCCAGCGATGTTACCTGTACCGCCAACTCAGGAGCGCCGACTCGTTCCACCCATTGCGCGAAGAAAGCGCGCAAATCCTTGCCGCTTGCACGAGAAAAAATGGTTTCGATGTCGGCATAGGAGGTGCGCGTGAACTGCCTCTGCGAATAGAGCTTCCGTAGTGTATCGAGGAACAACTCATCGCCCAGCTCTATTCGCAGCATATGCCACAGCATTAACGTCTTGCCATAACCTACAGCTTGGGATGCGGCGGAGTTTCGAGAAGTGAAATCCCGCAAAGGAAAGTCCGCGCTCTCACTGACAGCACTGCGGTAACGCCCGAGCATATCCTTGCGATACTCCGGCCCAGCCGCGTTCATCTCTTGGAACAGGTGATCGGCGAGATAGGCGGTTAGGCCTTCACTCCAATTGCCAGTTTCATAATCGGGGTACACCGAGTTGCCCCACCAATTATGAAGGATCTCGTGGGGATAGGAAGACTCAAGGATGAAGGGGAAACGAATGATCTGCTCCCCGAGAAGCGTAAACGATGGCATACCATAGCCGCTCTCCCAGAAATTCTCTACCAAGGCAAACTTACTAAAGGGATACTCGCCCAGCAATGGTTCGTACAGAGCAAGATAACGAGCGGTAGCATCCAGATAACGAGTCGCGAGATTCGGGTCTGGCGCTCGTAGATAGGCAAACATCTCGACGCCGTCACTTTCTGACCGATAAGTCGTGAAATCGGCGGCCACTAAATAGACCTCTTCCATCGCCTGATCGCTACGCCAAGCGTTAGGCCCAATTGCATCACCTTGACTTACGGCGCTCCACTGCAATGCTGGCGCGTCAAACTGCACTTCAAGCTCGAAACTCATTAAGCCCAATTGAAAATCCGCGAGCCAAACACTGCTGTGGTCTAGGTACACACCCTGCTCAGAGATGATGCCGGTGGTAGAGGAGAAGCTCTGCGCATATTCTGCACTGCGTTGCTGCGCGTCGCTATTGATAGTGCCCGCATAGTCCAATGCGATTGGTACTGGAGCATCGTCGAATATGATTCTGTAACGCGTGCTTGCGGCTAAGTCACGGCCATCTTCGGTGGCCGCCTCTCCCTCCTTATCGAGGGCGACTATTGAATAGCCCTGGCCCACGAACGAGCTTAGCTGCAACTGTGTATTGAGATCGAACTCGACCCCTGCGCTCGCATCGATACCGCTAGGCAGGGTAATAATGTCAGAGACCGCAAGCCTATTCTCAGTAGGGGACAGTGTCACATTCACGTCGTGATGAAGAGTGCTCTGAGCGCTTGCACTGAGACTAAAAATGCCCATCAAGATCACGACTATAATTTTAGCAAGCACATCGTTCATAACATTGCTCTCGGTTAGGACAGGGCACAAAACTCGCTCAATCTAATGACAACAATTCCAATGCACGCTCATGGTTCCAATCCGCCATGAAAATCTGCGAGCTGCCGTCTGCTGTACGAGTGCTACTCCAGGCGAGTGAGTCGCCACTGGGAGAGAACACCGGCAGAATGTCTGTGCCATCCGTATTCGTCACGCGCACCGGCTCGTGCTCGCCACGCGTATCGATCATGAAAAGTTCGAAGTTCGCGTGTCCGAGTACATTACTCGAATAGATAATATAGTCACCACTTGGGTGGAAGTAAGGCCCCCAGGAAACCATCGCCGAGTCGGTAAGCTGTCGCTGATTGCGGCCATCGACATCCATCGTCCAAATTTCCGCGCTATTGCCATCTGGATTGAAACGGCGCCATACGATTTGTTGATCGTCTGCGCTAAAGAATGGGCCGCCATCGTAACCGGGGGAGTGGGTGAGTTGGCGGATATTGCTGCCATCGGCATCCATCAGATACAGATCCATGAAGTAGGATTTGTCGTCATCGAACAGGCGTTGCTCGGCCTGACTTAGAGGCCGCTGATAGGCCTCGCGATTCGACGCAAAAATGATTGTCTGGCCGTCCGAGGACCACGATCCTTCTGCGTCGTATCCGGGGCTATTAGTTATGTTGACGAGATCGCTTCCATCTATATTGCCCTGATAGATATCGTAATGTTCGTCATAGTCCCAGGCGTAGGCGCGTGGCTCTGCGCTCAAGCGCATCGCGATCTCTGCTTCTTGCTTCTCCAGTGCATTTGGGTCCCCATGGGTGGAGGCGAACAATACACTGTCTTGCAAAGGGTGGATCCAAGCGCAGGTAGTTAGCCCGATTCCGGGAGAGACGCGCGTGGTCTGCCCCGTTAGGAGGTCGCGCACAAATATCTGATAAAAGGGATTATCCCCTTCCAGCTCGGCCTGATAAATCAGGCGATTACCGTCTGCACTGAAATAGCCCTCGCCAGAACGCTTGCCAGTAGTTATTAGCTGCCGGGTATTGGGCAAGAGTTCGCTTTCGTATTCGGTCTCCATGCTATCTGCCACAGGGGTTTCGTAGCTAGCTGTAGCCCCCGCAGCGCCATCAACTGTTGGCGCAGCGGGCTGCGCAGGCATTGGTGTCGAGCTAGCACTGTCTTGGCTAGAGGAGGGATTGCAGGCACTTAAAGCAATGCTGAGAGTGGTAATCGCGAAAAGGGTTATACGCATGGAAAGAACCGCCTCTTATTGTTTTTACATTGACTTAAACCTTAACAGAAAAAAGAAAGGGCCAGAACAGTAAAACCGTTCTGGCCCTTTCTTGTGTCCTAACAAAGCTTCCGCCTAGCTTAGAAGGCCTTGCGTAGTCCCAGCTCGAAAGTACGACCAAGTGGGTTGCCAATGCGAGGATCGTAACCTAACTCTTGACGCGACTGGGGTGGATCTTCATCTGTGAAGTTCACCACCGAGGCAGTCATAGTAGTTTCCCATGGCAAATCCACTGTGTAGTGGAAGTCATAAGTTACCCAGTCCTTACCGTTAACACCGTAGTAAGTTGGCCCAAGAGGTGTAGTCGTTCCAGTCTGGAAGCCAGACGGCGTTAACGCTGCAGCTCCTACAACGGAGCCATCAGCATTGTAGAAGCGATCGTCCTTCACGCCTCCAACATAGCCAACGTTCATGCGGAAATTATGGATGCCCGTTGAATAGTTTGCAGACAGATTGCCGCGCCACTCCGACACTGCGTTGGCGATTGTCGCAAAATTCAAATAGCCCAGTCGATCCGCACCAGGATCTAGAATATAGCCATCCAAGGTAGTTTCTGTGAACTCGAACTTGGTGATTTTCGTGGCGGTGAGATTGAAGCTCAGGTCGCCATTGAAGATCGGGAAGCTATAGGTAGATTGAATATCGAAACCCTCGGTCAACTGCCCGGGCCCGTTACCATAGGCCGTACGAATTGACGCGAAGTCGTTAGCAGTTGTTACACCTTGCACACAGCTGCCGTTGAATACCACACGGCCAGCCAGAGGGTGAGAACAATCTGCCAACGCAGTACCATTACGCGGAACGGTTCCAGAACCCGTTGGCGAAATGCTGAACACAGCGTTGGCAATCTGGTTTGCGGAAGCAAGTAGCGCAAGCTCCTTCTCCGTTTCTATGTTGAAGAAGTCTACGATCAGACGGAAACGGCTACTATCGGTAAAGCCTTGGGATTGCCAGATCGCGCCAGCGCCCCAAACAGTCGCTGTTTCAGGCTCGATACCCGTTTCGGTGACCGTTTGCGCGCCCCTCCAGTTACCACCGGCAATCGTGTAGCTATTAGTGCCATTGTTAACTTCGCCTGGAATTACTCCGGCGCCAGGGGCCTGATAGTTGGTACCGTAGGAGCTGCGGAAAGATAGATTATCAGTGGCATCCCACTTACCCGATACTTTGTAAACCGTGGCATCAAGACCGCCCGAGAACTCCTCGTAACGCACTGCCGTTGATAGGTATAGAGAGTCGAGTATCGGTAAGCTCAGCTCGCCGAAAACGGAGCGTTGATCCTGCTCTGTAGCATCGGGAATATTCGTCCCAAAGAACTGGAATGGACCTGGGCCATCGGGCGTACAGCCATTGTAGAGTGGATCGGTAGGATCTCGTGGCACCTGCCCCTCAGAGGCAGGCCACTGACAGAGTTGACCTCCGTTATACAGGGGGTCAGACACCGTTTCGCGGTTCTCGGTTTTACGCCATTGAGCACCCGCGCCCCAGCCTACATTTCCGCCTGGAAGTGATACGCCAGTCTCGCCACTTAACACGAAGTCCAACGTCGCGTTCCAGTTTGTGTCCCGCTGCGCGCGATCGTTGAAGAGCCAGCGAATCAAGTCATCTGGATTTTCTGCGCCAGCAACATAACTCGGATTGCTCAAGCCAAGAACAGGCTGTCCTTTGAAGTTCGAGGCGAAGGGGTTATACCACTGACAACCATTCTGTCCGGCCAACGCCGCGTTCTGAGTTCCGAAGCGCTGCGGGTCTAGATCGGGAGCACTACAATTTGCCCCACCAAAACCATTCAAAGCCTCCTGAACTCTGTACAGCATCATGTCAGGGCTGTCTGAGTACAGATTCGACTGGTTATAGGTCAGGCCCAAATCGTAGCTGATGCTGTCGTTGAGATCGCCATCAAAGCCGGTAGATATGTGGAGAAACTTATTACGAATATCACTAGGAGTACTGTACTTACCTCCTTCGGCGAAAGTGTCCAAGCCGCCATGGGCGAAGGCGCGATAGGTAACCGGCGTAAAACCCTGAGTAAAGGCATACGCGGGGTTGCTAGCGAAACCCGTGCGGTTTGCGAAATCCGCAACAAAGGGATTATTTTTCGGAGCATAGATCTGGTAGGTAGCACCACCATGAATCGCAGGACCACGAATCACTGGCTGCGAAGGTGAACCGTACTGATAGGGCGTATCCACCATTGAATATGCAGTACGAAGATAGAAATTCATGCTGTCACTCATTTCGGTATTGATCTGTCCGTAAAGCCTGTAGATGTCATTATCCGAGACGAGATTGTAGTAGGGGATATAGTTATATGCGCATGTATAGCTATTGATATAACTACCACCCACTGCCTCACAGGAGCTTTGCGTGAAATCAGAGACGATACCCCCTGTTGGGTTGCCCCAGTCTCCAGCACCTGTGCTCGAGGCTGGATTATAGACCTGCTCTGCTGGAAGCGCCCCGCGTGGCAACCATCCTGCGAGGTTAGTGAGTGTTGACCACGGAGCTGGGTTAACGCCATAGGGGAGGCTTGTGAAGCTACGCTCCTTGGCGTCTAACCTAGAACGGTGCTCCCACTGCGCGGCGAATAATACGTCCGAGTTTTCAGTGCTAAAACCAGCCAAAACGCTGCCATTGTAGTCGCCATCGGAACCATCGATTCCCTTATAAGCTCCGGATACCTCCACTCCTTCGAAGTTTTCGCGGGTGATAAAGTTAACGACACCACCAGTGGCATCAGCCCCATAAGTTACGGCGGCGCCATCTTTGAGTATCTCGACTCTAGCGATTGCGGCGGACGGAATCACAGAGGTGTTCTGCGTCACTCGACGGCCATTGAATAGAGACAGTGTTTTATCTGCGCCGATACCACGCAGGTTATAGCTAACACTGCCGGTGTTTCCAGCACCTCCGAAATAATAGGATTCGCCGTTTGTAGCGCCGGAAATACTGAGACTCTTAGCAAACTCTAAAGCAGTTGGCGAGCCGGACAGTTCCATGTCGGCAGCGGTATAAACCTCAACAGGAAGCGCTGCATCGACAGGCGTGCCCCTAATGAGTGAGCCCGTCACAACCACTTCTTCAATTTCGGGTGGTGGCTCTTGGGCTAGTACAGAAAAAGGTGTGCTCGCAAGCATCATTGCGACAATCAATGTCTTACGCTTGCTCGGAATTGCATTTGGCATATCAACCCCCTAATACATAATTTTTGTTTTTAAGGACCTAATCGACACATTCAAGCGATGCCAAATAGGTAATACATGCCGACTACTGAGTGCTAAGCGCATGGGACGCCGCCTCACGAACATTCTGGGATTTTATTCGAACGAATGCTCGTCAGCAATATATTTGAAACAGGAGATATGGAACTATTAGTTGCTTTTTAAAAGCTGTAAGTATTTGATATAAATGCAAATAAATAAATATTGCTCAATAATATTTATATGAAAAATATCTATAATCATCCTCGTTTATAGATTTGGAACCCAAATTGAGACCTGAATCTCCAGTAAATTGGGGACAAAAAAAAGGCCAACACCGAAGTGTTGGCCTTTTTTATAATTACCGAGCTTTAATTCCCGACTTTATCCCAAGCTGGCGCAGCCGCCTCGGGCTCTGACCCGACTGGCTTAAACGCTTCACTATAAAGGAAGAAGTCAGTCAGCACTGTGCGCAAATGAATCGAAGCATTCAAGTTGTCCACTACCTCTGAGCCAATCTTAGCTTGTGCTAGAACAAACCCAGTAGCAGCGATCGCCTTGTGTAGATCGGCGTAAATGACTTGCTCGAAGTCATTACTTGAGCCCGCTAGTGCCTCAGCAGCCTTCTTCATGGCAGCAAGCATTGCCGTCAATTCGGTCCTTGCGTGTGGCCCAGGACCCGTCTCTACTTGTGCTGGTCGGCCCTGCGCGGCAAAAGCCAGCAGGAATTCATAGCCCGACTCGATTACTTCAATTTCTTCTTCCAGATTGATCACGGTGCTTCCTTAATCCTGCTTCCACTTGTTGGTGTCATGGTTCTCTTTGAGTTCGTCTTCAGAGATCCATCCCTTCACCATAGAGCGTGTGTAGAAACGCTTCTCTGGGCGAAGTGCAAAGTAGATATGAATAGCCGTGAAGGCGATCAATCCGAGTGTTGCAGTACCGTGCAGAAGGAACCAGATACCCAGTGTGCCTTCGTCGTCGACGCTAGGTCGATCCCACCATGGCGTATCGATGTGCAATAGCAGGGTAATACCTGTTGCAATCACTGCGACTACTAAAACTGTCATTGCCCAATGCATGCCTTTTTGCTCAAAGGAATACTTGCCAGGCTTGATGCTTTCATCGAAGGGTTCTTTGAAATCAGCTGGTCCAAGCAACATGGACTTAAAGTCCTGCCAGAACAGTGCGCGAATCGTATGGAAAATACACACAAAACTCAGGACTAAGCCTGCGATCCAGTGAATATTGAGCCAAGAGACGCGAATCCCAATGATGGGCGCAATGCCCGTGAAGATCAGTACCAGAACGCTACCAGCCATGATCCAATGAAATGCTCTATCGATCGCGTCGTGACGATGAACGCGTTTGCCTTCGGCGGAAGGCATGGCTTTCTTCTTAGCCAGTGCCGCCATGAAAATTGCGTGGGCTGCAAGCAACAGAAATGCTGTTACCGCTATTACCCATAGCAGATCCCAGGACACCCCTAGTATTACTTCTTCGCCCCACACGTCTTTTCTATAACGAATAATATCCACAATCTAGTCCTCAATATTTCGATCTATTGTTATTTTATAAACAAAAGCCTGCTGCTCATGTCGTAGCGCATAGAGAACATGCGTGCGAGTGTGCAACAGGCTTCTGTTTATCAAGCTTGGCCGCGAAGGGCTCGTTTCACCAGATTGTCCATCAAGGGCATCTTAAAGTGATTGTAGTTCAGTGGGTTCGCTGTGCGGCTCGCCAAGTCCCCAATGCTGTCTGCAGTGGAATCATTGCGTGCCTTGCCGCGAACGGCCTGTTCTACCTCAGTCAGACGACGCGGAGTAGCTTGTACGGCGCCAACGACTATACGAGAGTCTTCAATCACTCCATTGTTAACGCGCATTACGGCAGACAAGCTCACTAGAGCGAAGTCCCAAGCGTTACGGTCTGCGACTTTCTCGAAATAGAACTGTGCATTCGCCCACTTGGAAGGAATGCGCACAGCAGTCAAGATGTCGCCAGGACGCAACACAGTCGTGTTTTGGATATCGAGGTTAGGACCTACAAAGAATTCCTCTGCAGCAACTACGCGCTGACCGCTCGCATTGTTGATAACCATTTGCGCCTCAAGTGCCACTAGCGCAGGGCCAGTGTCGCTTGGAGTCACTGCCACACAACGGCTAGCGTTGAATATGGCGTGTTCACGGTTCATGCCCTCAGGCGTGTCCGCGTAACAAAGGTTACCACCAGCACGGTAGCAGTTCAGACCGCGACGGTAATACCAGCAGCGTACGTCTTGTGAGACGTTGCCCGCGATAGTGCCGACGTTGCGAATTTGTGGGCTTGCTACACGACCTGCCGCTTGGGCTAGTAGTGGGTAGCGCTGCGCAATGATTGGGTCCTTAGTAATTTCTGTAAGAGTAACCAGTGCACCAATCTCGATACCATCGGCTGTCTCTTTAACGCCACGCATAGATTCGATTCCTTTCAGATCGATCAATGCGTCAGCGCTCTTAGCGCGATCTTTAAGCCACCCGTAAGTGTCTTGACCGCCACCTACCAGCCAGCCTCTGTCGGCAAACTGATTGGCGATTCCTATTGCGTCCTCTACTCTTACCGGCTGGTAGAGGCTCATTTCGGGCATAACGTCGTGTGATGACATAGCTTAAACCTCAGAATGTATTTGTTTTCAAGTTGCCAGTGTTAAAGCCGTTTTGCGCTACGTGATTCACGATCATGTCAGCAGTCACTGGAGTGCGATTGAACAAATGGCCGTCAAGGGCATCGGAGAAAGCGCTCATCAATGCTGCAACTGCGCAACCTTGAGCAGGCTCGCCGATACCACGCGCGCCAACCGGGCTCTGTGGATCAGGCATATCCATACCAACCGTATTCATGTTCAAAGGAACATCGAGATACGTTGGAGGCTTAGACTGATACAGGCCAACGTTGGCCGGGAGGCCGTTCTGAGGGTCGTAGACGTGACGCTCGGATTGCGCCATGCCAAAGCCCCACACACCACCACCGTTCATAGCCTGGCTGAGCCCTTGCGGGTGGACAACCGTGCCACACTCGGCAACAGCGCTATAGTCTAGGATTTCGAATTTACCGGTCTCTTTATCAAGCTCGATTTCAACGAAAGCGATCGCCATGCCAGGAACTGCACCAGAGCGTGGCAGCAAGTCTTTCGCTACGCCGATAAGGCCAGTACCCGCCATTGCCTGCACAGAACGCTGTGTAGTGGCATTGATGTTTTCTGGATACTCCATACCACTGTATTTGCCGCCCATTTCGATAGCTTTCTGTGCGGCTTCGCCGTAGCTCATACCCTTAGAACTATCGCTAGTCAGGAACACACGCTCTTCGCCAATGCTGTAGTCGGCAGTGCTGCCGCCGAACTCGGCCATTGCGATCTCTTTCATCTTCTCGATGATGTCCAAAGCAGCGACGTGGCTAGAACGAGTTTCAGTGAAGATAGTGTTACTACCACCCTGATAAGTACTGTGTGGGAGGTTCAGATCGCTGTTGCCGTGGACAACAACGCAGTTGTCCCAGTTGCACTGCAACGCTTCTGCAGCTGCACGCACGACTGCGGCATACGAATAAGTACCTAGGTTACCTACCCCGGTGTGCAGGTAGATAGTGCCGTCCGGAGCAATGCGGATTAGGCCGTCATAGCCGTTCGCACCAGCGGTGTGGAAGCCTTGACCTACGCCGATACCACGCACTTTCGTCGCGCTGATCTGCTTAGGCTGGGCGATCTTCTGCTGCCAATTGAACATTTCTGCAGCCTTGTCGATCGCTTCAGGCATATAGGAGCTAGAGATCCCACCTTGACGCTCGCCGATCTTGCCATCCATGCGCGGAGCATTGGTACGGCGGAATGCGACTCGGTCGAGACCGGCTAGATTAGCCGCCTTGTCCATCATCGGTGCAAGTACTGCGGCCATTTCGTTCTGGCCTGGACCACGCTGAGCGCCGCGAGGCGTCGTGTTGGTGTAAAGCGACAGACCACGGAAGCGCATAGCTTCTGGCTGGAACATGATAGAGATGTGCTCGGCAGAAGAACTACCACTACCGCCACCGCCTGAACCAGCGTCGTTGATGATTGCAACGTCAACTGCGCCGACTCGGCCATTTTCTTTTAGGCCGATCTTAATCCAACCCTGCATGCCTGAGCGCGCAGAACCGATATAGAACTCTTCATCGCGTGTGATACGAAGTTGCACTGGGCGATTGAGCGCACGCGCGAATCGGCCAGTGACTGCCATTACTGGATACGGGAAAATCTTAGAGCCGAAGCCGCCACCAGTATTCTCATTGATGAATACTAGGTTAGCTGGATCCATCTCTAGCATTCCTGCCAAAGCATTGTGGCCCACTGTGTGGCTCTGCAAAGAACCGTGGAAGTAGCACTTGCCGTTTTCCCAGTACGCCATGCCCGTTCTGGACTCTAGCGAATGGTGAGGCTGGCCGATTGTGACGAAGGGTTCTTCGATTACAGTCGAACATGCAGCAAACTGTGCAGCTAGATCGCCGTATTCCCACTCGGAACCGAACTCGGCACCCATGGGCTCGCGGCCGTTACGGAAGGCAGTCACTTGGTCGATAGACCATTTGATACGACCCACGTCCGTGCCAGAAGCGGTAGTACCCGCAGCAGCTTCGCCGGAGTTACGGATCAGCGTGTTACCCATTGGGTAAGGATCTGGACCGCCTTCGACTAGTGTATCTAGCGGATCGACCACGAAAGGGCGACGCTGATATTCCACAACGATCTTAGAAAGAGCCTCTTCCGCAAGGAAATCGCTCTCTGCGGCAACCGCTAGAATTGGCTGACCTATGTAGGTAACCCATTCTTTTGCAAGAGCAGGGTTCGCTGGCGGCTTTGCCTCTGGCAGGTCATCCGCAGTGAAGATGCCGAGCACGCCTGGCATCGCCAAGGCTGCAGAAGCATCAATACTCACTACTCGACCAGCTGGGATCGGGCTTGTCAGCAAGCGCGCGAAAACCATGCCGTCTTTTTTGAAATCTTCGGCGTAGCGTGCTGCGCCGGTGACCTTTGCCTCTACATCAGGCGGAGTGAAGTCTTTACCGATATGCATATAGGTCATGATAATTGCCCCGAGGCGCGCATTACGCCATTCAGATAGTGATCATATGCCCCACAGCGGCAGAGGTTGCCGGACATAGCCTGACGCGCTTCTTCGCGAGTCGGACGGGGGTTCGATTTGAGCAAGGCGACTGCTGACATCACTTGGCCAGAGGTGCAGAAACCGCACGCTGGGCTAAGCTCTTGTACGAATGCAGCTTGCACTGGGTGCAATGTACCGTCGGCGGCGCGCAGGCCTTCTACAGTCATTACAGCCTTTTTCGACACTTCATGAGTAAGAGTCGAACATGCATAGATGTTCACGTCATCGGCAAGGACTGTACACGCACCGCATTCACCGCGGTTGCAACCAAGCTTAGTGCCAGTCAAACCCAACTTATAGCGAAGTGTATGGGCTAGCGTCTCTTGGGGGGCGACGTCCACACGGCGCGTTTGGCCGTTAACGTTGAGGGATAGCAGTCGCTCTACAGCTCCGGCCGGGCGATCAGCACCAATAGCTGAGTACCAGAGCGAGGTTGATGCTGCGGCTGCACTGGAGGCGATAACCCCCTTAATAAATCGTCGTCTTGTTAGTTTTGGATTCACAGGCTTTCTTAGCCTCCCTATCACAGGTGGTATAAAGGGAAATGCTCTTTTGAGGGGGTCTAGGGTAATCCACATATCAGGCATTATCAAGTTATTAACCCCGCACTATACCGCGCACTAGATCCACTTGGCCGCGGACAGTTCTAACGCAGCGAATCAAGCGAATGATCGCTCTAAAGCGCTGCCGGACGGGACTTGCGGTCAACTTGACTTATTTTGGTTCGGTGGTATTGTGTCCGGCCCCCGTGGAATTACCGTCCCGGTTTTCGTGCGCCCAGCATTTTTAAAACCATATTGGTTTGTACGACTTGGTAATGGGAGGGGACTGGAATAATTCGCCGATCACCGCGTAACAACTACCTCACAATGAGCAGAACTTCGACTCAGAGGGCTCTCGGCAGCGCATTGAGCTGCCACTGATTGAGACGCGAGCGAACTGTAAATGTAATTCGAACATTGAGAGCTGTAGATCTATGAGCATCAAAGCCAACCCCCCTTTAACATTCGGCTACCCTGAAGCAAGCGGCCTGTATGATCCTATTAATGAAAAGGATTCATGCGGCGTAGGATTTGTGGCCGACATCAAGGGCCGCCCAAGCCATCAAATCATGCTGGATGCCTACCATCTGAACTCCCGCATGGATCACCGCGGCGGCTGCGGCTTCGAGGCGAATACTGGCGACGGAGCCGGCATCCTCATGGCGCTTCCTCACACCTTCTTTATCACTACTATTAAAGAAGAGCTTAAAGCTATCGCTCCAGCGCCTGGCAAGTATGCCGTAGGCAATGTCTTCCTGCCGCAAATTGAAAGCGAGCGCCAGGTCTGTGTCGCCGCGATAAATGAAATTGTCGCCGAAGAAGGCCAGACCCTCCTGGGCTGGCGCGAAGTCCCAATTGACCCCGTTGGTGCCGATGTGGGCCCTACCGCTCGTGTCGCGCAGCCCTATATTGCGCAACTGTTTGTAGGAGCGGATGAAGCACTTAGCCAAGACGATTTCGAGCGTCGCCTCTACATTATTCGTAAACGCTTCACACGGGCCTTGCGCCGCAACTCAAGCCTTTCGCAAGCCAAGATGGTCTATGCCTGCAGCCTCTCGACGAAAGTAATCGTCTATAAAGGTATGTTGACGCCGGGCCAACTGTTCCCATTCTACAAAGACCTGACCAACCCAGAGTGCGAGACGCACATGGCGATGGTGCACTCACGTTTTAGCACCAACACCTTCCCCTCATGGGATCGCGCGCAGCCGAACCGCTTCATGAGCCACAACGGCGAGATCAATACTCTGCGCGGCAACCGCAACCAGATGGTCGCCCGCGAAGGCAGTGCCAAAAGCGAGCATTTTGGTAAGAAGATGTCGCAGCTGTTCCCGGTGATCAACGCCAATAGCTCTGACTCTGGCTCTTTCGATGCAGTGCTCGAATTAATGCTGATGTCTGGTCGCTCCTTGCCTGAATCCGTCATGATGATGATTCCTGAGGCTTGGCAGTCCGATGTCAACATGCCCCAAGACAAGAAAGATTTTTACGAGTATCACTCTGCTCTTATGGAGCCTTGGGATGGCCCCGCGTCCATCGTGTTCTCCGATGGACACTATATCGGCGCCGTACTCGACCGCAATGGCCTAAGGCCTAGCCGTTATTACGTCACCCACGACGATAAGGTCATCATGGCCTCTGAAGTCGGCGTACTCCATGTCGATCCCGCGAATGTTCGCCTGAAGGGTCGCCTGCAACCAGGGCGTATGTTCCTTCTGGACTTCGAACAGGGACGACTAATACCCGACGAAGAGCTCAAGACCAGCATCGCGAGCCGTCGCCCCTATGGCGAATGGCTAAAGAATCAGAAAGTGACACTAGACGACCTGTCCAGCGAGACAGCGGAGCATTCACTCGACGCCGAGAATGTTCTGCAGCGCATGCAAGCCTTCGGTTATACCACCGAGACCATGCAATTCATGCTGTTGCCCTTGGTAACAGAGCTTCGCGATCCGCTTGGCTCCATGGGCAATGACTCTGCGCTTGCCTGTCTGTCTGATAAGTCGCGCATGATCTATGACTATTTCAAGCAACTGTTTGCGCAGATCACCAACCCGCCTATCGATTCGATTCGCGAAGAAGTGGTGATGTCGCTGCAATGCTTCATCGGGCCAGAAGGCAATCTGCTGGAAACTACCGAGGGTCAGGCCCATCGCCTAAGCCTTGAGCATCCTATTCTGTCGAACAAGCAGCTGAGCAATTTGCGTGACATGGACTACCGTGGCATGCGCTCCAAGTTGATCGACATTACTTATGACAGCGAAGCCGAGAATGGTTTCCAAGCGGCTTTGGATCGTATTTGCACCGAGGCCGAAACAGCCATCCAAGAAGGTTACTCCTTTGTAATTCTGTCCGATCGCCAAATCAGTGCTACACGCATCCCATTGAGCGCCCTGATTGCCTGTGGTGCAGTGCACCATCACCTAGTCGGTCGTCATCAGCGTTCGCGCCTAGGTTTGATTATCGAAACCGGCGAAGCGCGTGAAGTTCACCACTTCTGCCTACTCACCGGCTACGGTGCCGATGCGGTCAACCCCTATCTTGCCTTCGAGGCACTTTGGCAGGCTCGCAACGACGGCCTTCTGGGTACGGCCTACGACACCGAAGACAGCTTGGTCTACGCTTACAAAAAAGCGGTAGCCAAAGGCATGCTCAAGGTAATGGCGAAGATGGGTATCTCCACTTTGCAGTCATACAAAGGCGCGCAGATATTCGAAGCCGTTGGCTTGGCCAGCGAAATCATCAAGCGCTGCTTCGTGGGCACTGCAAGTCGCGTGCAGGGTGTTAATTTCAGCACGCTAATCGAAGAGACAGAGCGTCGCCATAGACTCGGCTACCCCAAGCAGGGTGAAAACCTAGCTGTCCTTACCAACCCAGGTGATTTCCACTGGCGCAATGGTGGCGACGGGCATATGTGGGACCCAAACAGCATCGCTAACCTGCAAGTGGCTGCACGTACGAACAGCCCCGATGCTTACGCGGCATTCTCGAAACACACTAACGAGCAAACCACTCGCGCCTGTACTCTGCGCGGCTTGCTCAAATTCAAGGCTGACGCCAAGAACGCCATACCTTTAGAGGAAGTTGAACCAGCCAGCGAGATCGTCAAGCGATTCGCCACCGGCGCAATGAGTCTTGGATCCATCTCTACTGAGTCTCACGAATCACTTGCGATCGCTATGAACCGCATGGGTGGCAAGTCCAATACCGGCGAAGGCGGCGAAGATCCAATTCGCTTCATTCCTATGGCTAACGGCGATTCCAAGCGCTCTGCCATCAAGCAGGTTGCCTCGGGCCGTTTCGGCGTCACTATTTGGTATCTGAACAACGCCGACGAACTGCAGATCAAAATCGCACAGGGCGCTAAGCCTGGCGAGGGCGGAGAATTGCCTGGTGGCAAAGTCGATGAATACATCGCGAAGATTCGTCACTCGACTCCTGGAGTTGGGCTAATCTCCCCACCGCCACATCACGACATCTACTCGATCGAAGACATCGCTCAGCTGATTCACGACCTGAAGAACGCCAATCGCCAAGCGCGCATCAGCGTTAAACTGGTCTCGGAGATCGGTGTCGGCACTATCGCGGCAGGCGTGACTAAAGCTAAGACCGATCACCTCGTGATCGCCGGCCATGACGGCGGCACTGGCGCATCGCCGCTGACCTCTATCAAGCACGCAGGCCTGCCATGGGAACTTGGTCTAGCAGAGACTCACCAGACTTTGGTGATGAACAATCTACGCTCACGCGTTGTGCTCCAGACCGACGGCCAGTTGAAGACAGGTCGCGACGTCGCGATAGCGGCATTACTAGGTGCAGAAGAGTTTGGCTTCGCCACGGCGCCACTTATCACTCTGGGCTGTATCATGATGCGTAAGTGTCACCTGAACACCTGCCCAGTGGGTATCGCGACACAAGATCCCGAACTGCGCAAGAAGTTCAAAGGCAAGCCAGAGCATGTGGTGAACTATCTGTTCATGGTTGCAGAGGAAATGCGTGAAGTGATGGCAAGCCTTGGCATGCGCAAAGTAACCGATATGATCGGTCGCGTTGATCTTCTCGAAACCGATGCTGCCATCAATCACTGGAAGGCGAGCGGTATCGACCTTAGCTCAATGCTGACACCTGCGCGCATCGTTTACGAAGGCACGCAGGTTTACCAGACCATCGGGCAGGACCATGGCTTAGAGAAAGCCTTGGACAATCAGATCATCGACATGGCGCGCAAAGCCATCGACACTGGCAGCAAGGTTAATATCGAGCTACCCGTGATCAACATCAATCGTGTCGTGGGCACTATGCTTTCGGGCGAAGTGGTCAAGCGCTGGAAAGAAGAGATGCTGCCAGAGGACACCATCAACATTAAGTTGCATGGCTCCGCAGGACAAAGCTTAGGCGCATGGTTAGCGAAAGGCATTACCATCACGGTTGAAGGCGATGCCAACGACTACGTGGGCAAGGGTCTCTCCGGCGGTAAGATCATCATCTATCCACCCAAGAACAGCACCTTCAAAGCGGAAGAAAACATCATCGCTGGCAACGTGAACCTCTATGGCGCCACGAGCGGTGAGGCTTACTTCCGCGGCATCGCAGCAGAACGCTTCGCTGTGCGTAACAGCGGCGCCACTGCAGTTGTGGAAGGCATTGGCGATCACGGCTGCGAATACATGACGGGCGGACGCGTCGTCATCTTGGGCAAGACTGGCCGTAACTTTGGCGCAGGCATGAGCGGCGGTGTCGCCTATGTACTCGACAAAGACAAGGACTTACACAAGCAATGCAACAGTGAAACTTTCGAGTTGGAACCGGTTGTAGATGCAGCGGATATCGAAGAGCTCAAGAATCTGATTTCCCGACATCTGCAGTACACCGACTCTACCGTCGCTCGCGACATTCTAGACGATTGGGATACGAGCTTAGCGCAGTTCGTTAAAGTGATGCCGATCGACTATAAACGTGTATTGTTAGAACGCGCCAAGCGGCAAGAAAAGCAGGCTCTCGCAGTTTAAGTGCCTGCCAGCGATGGCAGGTGCAATAACTCGCGATGCGGGAAACCAGAAAATATTTGATTAATTGGACGTACTGATGGGCAAAATTACTGGCTTTAAAGAATTCGATCGTAGTGTAGAACCGTACCGCGCTCCCGCTGAGCGACTTCTCGACTATAAAGAGATTTACACGGAGCACGACGACCAACACCTGAGCACTCAAGGCGCTCGTTGCATGGACTGCGGCGTCCCTTTCTGCCAATCAGGCGAAGGCTGCCCGGTCTATAACTTGATTCCCGAGTGGAACGACCTCGTCTATAATGGGCGCTGGGAAGAAGCACTCAATCGTCTGCACAAGACCAATAACTTTCCCGAGTTTACTGGCCGAGTTTGTCCAGCACCTTGCGAAGGGGCTTGCGTACTTGGCATAAACGAGCCAGCTGTCACTATTAAGAACATAGAAAACGCCATTATCGACAAAGGCTTTGAGAACGGCTGGGTAAAGGCAACTCCCCCTACTTTCCGCACTGGTAAGAAAGTTGCGGTGATTGGCTCGGGACCTGCCGGATTGGCAGCCGCAGCGCAGTTGAACCAAGCCGGTCACGAAGTGACGGTTTATGAGCGCGAAGATCGTATCGGCGGCCTTCTCATGTATGGCATTCCCAACATGAAACTCGAGAAAGACGTGGTCAATCGTCGCGTTAAACTCCTACAAGATGAAGGCGTGAAGTTTGTAGTCAACGCGGACGTCGGCGGCGCAGGTCCCAGCGCCATCGATGCTGAGAAATTATTGGCAGAAGTCGATGCGCTCTGCTTAGCCACCGGCGCGACTAATGCACGAGATCTGAAGATCGCCCACCGCGAAGGCGACGGCGTCCATTTTGCGATGCAATTCCTCACAGCGAACACTCGCAGCCTGTTGAACTCTAATTTGGAAGACAACAGCTACATCAGCGCGAAAGACAAGAATGTCATTGTGATAGGTGGCGGCGACACGGGCACCGACTGTATTGCCACATCTCTTCGTCATGGCTGTAAGTCCTTGGTCAACTTCGAAATCATGTCTCGCCCCCCAGTCGACCGTGCTAGCGATAACCCTTGGCCACTGTGGCCAAAGATCTATCGTGAAGACTACGGCCACATAGAGGCACAACACCGCTTCGGCACAGATCCTCGCACTTACTCGATTTCCGGAAAAGAATTTGTCCGCGATCACAATGGCAAGCTGCTTGGCATCAACACTGTGGAAGTCGACAATAAGTTCCAGGAAATTCCAGGCACTATAAAGTTCTGGGAAGCCGACTTAATTTTGCTCTCTATGGGTTTTCTCGGACCAGAGAACTACGTCGCCTCGCCTTTAGGTATAGAGCTAGATTCACGATCAAACTACAAGGCGGCTTATAAGTCCTTCACCACTAGCTCGCCCAAAGTATTTGCGGCTGGCGACTGTCGCCGTGGCCAATCATTGGTTGTGCGTGCTATCGACGAAGGACGCTTAGTAGCAGACGAGATCACTAAGTTCCTTGCGAGCTAATCAGCTGATCAAAGGGGCTGCGCATGCGCTGCCCCTTCTCCTCGCCCTGCTTGCTTGGCCTTATTGAAAAGGAGTGCGCAGTGCAAGAGCATGTGTTGGAACTAAACAGGGTCAGCAAGCACTACGGCAAATTCACTGCTGTAGACGATATTAGTTTCGCCATTCCTACCGGCAGTATCTATGGTTTCCTCGGCCCCAACGGCGCGGGCAAGACCACCACCATCCGCATGATCCTCGACATTCTTAAACCCGACACGGGTAGCATCAGCATTCTGGGCGAGAGCTGTGCCTTAAATGTGCGCCATCGCATCGGTTATTTGCCCGAAGAGAAGGGCCTCTATAAGAAGATGCGCGTCTGGGCGATCATTAGCTATTTCGCGACCCTGAAGGGCATGGATAAGAAAACGGCTAAGGCCCGGGCCTTCGAGCTCTTAGAGCGCTACGGCCTGAAAGACTATGCAGAGGCTAAAGTAGAGTCGCTCTCCAAGGGCATGGGCCAAAAAGTTCAAGTGCTCTCTGCAGTGGCTCACCGTCCGGAACTCGTGATCCTCGACGAGCCCTTCTCGGGGCTAGACCCGGTCAACCAGGAAGTCTTAGAGCAGCTCATCCAAGACATGGCAAAAGACGGACAAACTGTCATCTTCTCTACTCATATCATGCAGCACGCAGAGCGTTTGTGTGATCGCATGCTCTTGATCGCCAAGGGCCAGAAAATATTCGATGGCACACTAGCCGACGCGCACGCCATCATTCCGCGCCGCGTTACTCTTGAGTGCCAAGGCGACATCTCCGCGGTGATGAAGTCTGCCGATGTTCTTGGGGCTATCGAGCGCTTTCCAGACATTCCGAGTCGCGCTTTCGGCTCACGGCACTGGGAGTTGCAGATAAAAGAACAGGCTGACCCACAGCAAATCCTGCAGTGCTGCTTCGAGAACAATATTGCGCTAACGCGCTTCGATTACACACAGCCAAGCTTGCACGACGTATTCGTGCATCTAGTTGGCAGTGAAGCTCGGGAGCACTCGCTGCGATGAGAATGATGCGTCTTATAGCCATGCGCGAGTACGCCGAGAACGTCAAGACCAAGGGCTTCTGGGCGGGCATACTCCTATTCCCCCTCATCCTAGTAGGCGTATTCTTCTTCCAGACTATGCTGGCTGAATCCACGCCCACTCGACACTACCTGTTAATCGATCAGTCTGGCCAGTATGGCGAAGCCGTTGACGCAGCTATTCGCCAGGAGCAACAGCGCCGCATACTACAAGCCTTCGTAGACTATGTGCTCGAGAATCGTCTCGCCGCCAATCCCGAACAAACTCCGGCTCGAGCCAATTCCCAGATCGACCAGTTCATCGACGATGTCGGTGTCGACGAAGTAGCAGGATTGGACCAGTGGTTAGAAAGTGGCGGTCTCGATTTCGCGCTTACGATGGCCACGCCGTATCTTCGCGAAGACGCGCCTGCGTTTGTGTCTCCACGCGAGCAATTCGTTTTAGCGCCACTGCCCGAAGGTGTTAACCCAGACGGAGATCCAGAGCAAATTATAGAGCAGCTACGACCCTGGCTCACGGGTGAGCGCGCCCTCACAGTGGACGGTCAAAGCAGCAATCTATTCGCGTTAATCTTAATTCCCGCACAAGTGAATGGTGCAATAGTGCGTCCTGGCGCCGCAGCGCTTTCGGCAAACACGACGAACAACGGCATTCAATACTGGGCCAGCAACCTAACAGATACACGCCTACCCAATGCGATTGAACGCAGCATTAACAATACGATTCGTAGTAATGAGTTCGTCTCTCGCGGCGTAGATGTGCAAGTAGTGCGCAATGTGCAGCGCACCAGAATGCCATTAAGCCGTTTGGACCCGCGCAAGGCAGAGGGCCAAGAGGCAGTGAGTGTAGCGGATACATTCAGACAATGGGCACCGGTTGGCTTCGTCTATCTTATGTTTATCTCGTTGATGCAGAGCGTGCAGTACTTACTCAGTAATACCATCGAGGAGAAATCGAACCGCATCATCGAGGTTTTGCTCGCCTCCGTCACGCCACTAGAGTTGATGATGGGCAAGCTGTTCGGCATAGGGCTCAGTGGCATTACCACTATTCTCGCTTGGCTGCTGTCCTTCTTTCTTTTTATTGCGCTTTACCCAGGCACCGAGACGGAGTTGATTAGTCAGTTCTTCAATGTACTGCTCTCTTCAGACCTAATTCCCTATTTCATCTTCTACTTCCTAGCAGGCTATGCCCTATACGCCGGCATCTTTCTTGCCATTGGCAGCCTTTGCAACACGCTTAAGGAGGCCCAGAGTCTAATGATGCCGATGATGATGATTCTGATAGTGCCACTTGTCACCATGACCTTTATCGCCCAAGACCCTAACGGGCCGGTTGCTAGAATAATGTCGTGGATACCCTTGTTCACCCCCTTCACCATGATGAACCGTGCTGCGGCCGAACCACCCATGATCGATGTGATAGGGACAACGATCGTCCTGCTACTAACGATTGCTCTGGTGCTATGGCTGTCGGGCAAGATATTCCGCCAAGGTGTGCTGCGAACAGGACAACCTCCGCGGATCGTCGAAGTACTACGCATGCTTGGCCATAAACACTGATACTAGTCACTAAGTGAGCACTGTGGCATTCTGACAGCGTTCGATCGCCCCATTTCCTAGCCCAATTGTTCGGAGAGAGTCACTATGCGCAAGATGCTAGAGCAGCGCAGTTTCCTAGTTTTGTTGGGCACCATAACGCTACTCTTTGCACTGTTGCTGCGCCCCTTCTGGAGCGCGATTTTCTGGGCCACGGCAATTGCGATATTGTTCTCGCCGCTGCAACGTTATTTGCTGCCTCGATTAGGACAGCGACGCAATCTTACTGCGCTCCTTACCTTGTTGATCTGCTCGGTCATGGTGGTCCTACCCGTACTCGCACTTCTCTCTGCATTTATCCAAGAAGGCGCGAACCTCTATAGCATGATCCAGTCTCAAGAGATTCGACCAGGGCAGTTCATAGATCGCATAGTCTCCGCCATTCCCTTCTTGCCCGGCCTGATGGAGCGCACAGGTGTGGACACCGACAGTATCCGTTCTTACTTATCCAGTTCCGCTGTTAGCATGAGTGAGTTGCTCGCGCAGCAGGCGCTCAGCGTTGGGCGCAACACACTTAACTTCACCGTTAAGCTCACCCTAATGCTCTACCTCACATTCTTCTTGCTACGCGACGGCGAACATCTAGCAAGCCTGATGAAGACGGCCGTGCCCCTTAGCGAGACCCGAAGGTCCTTACTGTTTAATAAATTTGTGGAGGTCACTCGCGCTACTATTAAAGGCAATCTACTAGTTGCCCTCGTACAAGGCGCGCTAGGGGGTCTTATCTTCTGGATACTCGACATACCAGGCCCGGTGCTATGGACCGTAGTCATGGCCTTCCTATCGCTCATACCCGCCGTTGGCGCAGCTCTGGTTTGGGTGCCCGCGTCGATCTATCTCTATGCTAGTGGTGACTGGCTGAGCGCCTCAATTCTAGTTGCCTACGGGGCACTCATTATCGGCCTAGCCGACAATGTACTGCGCCCTATCTTAGTTGGTCGTGATACCAAACTACCGGACTATATTGTGTTGTTCTCCACGATGGGTGGTATCGCGCTGATAGGTATCAATGGCTTTGTAATAGGACCCTTGATCGCCGCGGTCTTCCTTGCCTTCTGGAATATTTTTATTACCGACTTCAACACGGACCCCGTTGCGTAATGCTCAGGTTAAGGATGGCTGGCTTAGTCTTGCTTCTTCCATTCGCGGAGCTAGCTAGTGCCGCCACCGCCTTGCAGGCGGACTACTACCAACAATTATCGCTAGCGCGCACGCAAGAATTTTTGTTCCAGTCTTTGCCACAATGGGCGATGTGGGTGAATCTCATCGCCGCCGCCATTCTATATTTGCTGTGGAGAAGCCAGCGCAATGTCCCACAGTTTAACTGGTTGCTCGGCGCCTGCCTGACAGCGAATGCTAGCAACCTAAGCGCGCTCTACCCAGAAACCTTGCCCCCACTCTTTCTCGACAGCCTACTAAGTGCTTGGCTATATTGTTTAACGCGTATCCTATTTACCCGTCTTACATCCGCCCAGCAACGCTGGCTAAGCGCTACAGCGGCAGCAGTTTTAGTAAGCTTCGGCTTAGCACGTGCCATAGGCGGCGATGTCTTACACACAGCGCTTCTAAGCACTGTCTTTGGATTGCTAGCAATTGTTGCCGGCTTAAGGCTAAGACTGCACATCCGAACTGCCCGTAGCCCCAAGATGAGCCTTCTAATCGGTGTGTTTATTCTTGCGCTTTGCGCAATGTTAGACTCGCTAGGCATATTGCTGAATTGGCAACTCGCGCAAACCCTATTGCTAAGCCCATTCGCTCAGATGATCGCGGTTGTTCTTGCGCTGTATTTTCTGGTCACCCGGCACGTCAACAATCAACTCCAGCTAAGCGTGCTCAATGCCACACTGGACAGCCGCGTGCGGGAAGCCGAGCGGGAACTTGAGGATCGCTATCGATTACTGACCCAAGATGCCGTGGACACTGCAGCACTGCGTGAGCGACGCAATATTTATAAATCGATTCATGAGGATCTCAGCGACAAACTCCTGCAACTAATCTACCGGGCACCTGCACCGGAAACTGCGGATCTCGCCCGTGCGGCACTCGCCGAACTGCGCGATACCCAGAAGCTGCAACCGGAACAACATCGCTCTGTGCAGCATATACTGGCCGATGCACTTGCTGAGGTGCAGACCCGGTGCGAGCAAGTGAATTTACAGCTTTCTTGGCAGGTTGCGCCAGAGCTTGAAGCATTCACTCTGAACGCCAGACAGGAGTCGGCGTTAACGCGCACCCTAAGAGAAGCAATCAGCAATCTCTTCAAACATGCCCACGCGAGCGAAGTTGCAATTAGTTTTTGCTTGAGTCAAACCTCATCGCAAGAGTTGCACTACACAGTTAAAGACAATGGCGTCGGCATTGACCCCGCTCGCCCGCGAGGGCGCGGACTTGCGAATATGCAACAACGCCTCGAAGAGCTCGGAGGTCAGGTCTCTATCGATTCCCGAACAGATGGGGGCACGTCTTTGCTTTTCACGCTTCCCTTCGTAGCGGAGCAATCCCAATGACTCGCTTCCTAGGAGTGCTACTCTTATCTCTCACACTTTGTTATAGCTTACCCAGTTTGGCTGACTACGAATTTATTACCGAGGCAGAGGTGTTAGTAGTAGACACAGCCACGCCGCCATTGGAGCCACAGCAATGGCGTCAAACCTTTCTGCCACGCGCATGGTCTATAGATCCTGAGCACCCAAAAGACACCCGAAGCGCATGGTATCGAATTGCGTTACCGGCAGATCTGCAAACCCGGCAGTGGGATCAGATACTAATGTTGCGCCATATATTGAATGTGGAGATTTGGCTCGACGATCAGTTCATCGGTAGCGGTGGCCCCGTATCCGATCCTATCGAGGCAAGACTGCAGCGCAATTGGAATAGACCGATACTATTATCGATGCGCGATGCGCTCGCTCAAGCTACTGCGCCGCGCTTCCTCTACATTAGGCTTCTTTCGGAGCCAGCCTACGGAGTGATGAGCCCCGTTGTAATTGGAACCGAGTCCTCACTTTCTCCTTGGTATCGCATTAGTTACTTTGTGCAGATTACACTTGTTCAGATAAGTCTCGCGGCATTGCTTTTTACTGGCTTGCTCAGTCTTTTCATTTGGATAAAGATGCGGCAACGCAGCTGGCTTTTGCTAACGCTAATGAGCGCCGTTTGGTCGCTGCCGCTGCTCTATATTATTCTGCCGACAATTCCGGTGGGAGAGTTTTTTGGCTTAAGAGTAATCCACTGGGCAGTAGTCGCTGGCGCGACAGCCTTACTTGCATTCATCGATCGCTTCTATCTCGGTGGCAAAAACCTACGCCTAGATTTCTTAGCACTAATTCCATTGTGCCACGCAATCACTCTCGCCCTTGTGCCGAATCCGCTGGTAGTGACCATAGGCAACGCAGGTCAGATGCTATGCCAGTTACTATTCATTTTCCTCATTGTACGTTTGCTACGCAGCCCACATCGACATAGTGCCGGGTTCTATTCGGTGGTGCTCGGCCTCGCCATCATGTTGCTCGCGGCACTACACGATGTGACGCTATTCACTGGCAGCAATACTGAACGCTGGCGCTGGGACACTCCACTGTCCTATATCACGCAGCCAGTTATGCTGTTGATTCTCGCGTGGAACGGTTTGCGCGTTTTCTTGAGCGCGGCACGAGAACTTAACCTCGCTAATGCTGTACTACAGGGTCGACTCGAGGAGAGTGAACTACGCATTCGGCAGCTTTACCTAGAGCAGGAAAGATTGGAAAGAGAGCAAAGAGTGGAGGCAGAGCGCGAGCTTGTATACCGCGATCTCCATGACGATTTGGGCGCAAGGCTATTGTCTTTGGTTTACCAGAGCGAGAAGGGCGATGCTCAGGACCTTGCCCGTACTGCGCTACAGGACCTGCGCGATATCGTCAGCCGCGTGCTCACAGCGTCGCAATCTCTGTCGGCCGTGTTGGCAGATAGCCTAGCAGAACAATTCAATCGAGCCCAGGCACTGGGCAAGGATATAGACTGGGAACTAGACAACTCGCTCGACGACGTGGCGTGTCATAGCAATACAACCCTAGGCCTACGCATGTTGATGCGAGAACTCATTGGAGCCTGCCTTCGCCTACAAAATGTATCCCATCTGCGCGTAGACATGAGTTGGAGCGCTGTAAACTCTATATTAACTATTGCTGTAGAACATGACACCGGAGAGGGTAGAGCTTATAGTGAGTTTGCAGTACTACCCGTACTTCAGAAGCGCTTGCGCGTAATGCACGCCTCGCTAAACTGCTCCGACAATCTATTGCTTCTGCAAATGCCTATCGCACTTAACAATGTGGGCGACGCGGGCACCTCTCCCAGCTATTAGTCTACGGCAAACCAGAATTCGATCTCATCTGTAGCAACGTCAAAACGTGCCTCGTGCTCTTCGTGGGCAGGCACGTGATACCAATCACCAATACCGAAGCGCTGTGTCGCGCCGCTCTTTGTTAGTATCAATTCACCACGGGTAATCACACCGTAATTATCGCTGTCATGACTGTGGGCAGGTATAGAGGTACCAGCGGGGTAGGAGGCAAATAAGACATCCGCCCCCTGTGCTGCGAGTTTATGAGCGTCGAAGCGGCCGTCGAATAATGGTAACTGTCTGATGCGATCTGGGTACTGACCCGACATAGCTTACTCCAATAATTTGCAAAACTACTCAGCTGACGCTAGCCTCTGCACCTGTCTCTTATACACATCTGACGCTGCCGACGATCTACTCTGTG
>CAJXUA010000003.1 GCA_913060695.1 uncultured Gammaproteobacteria bacterium
AGGAGCCCATGCCCTCGCAAGGGGGTGCCCTGCAGGCGATAGGCCTAAATCTTCCACAGATCTTCATCAATCGTACCCATTCGCTTGCAGGCAAGCTCCTACGGTTAAGGTGCCAGGCGATCCACTTTCCATTGTTCGCCGGCTTGTAGGGTGAACTCGAAGCGGTCGTGTAGGCGATGTTCGCCGCCCTGCCAGAATTCTATCTGTAGTGGCCGCACACGGTAGCCGCCCCAAAACTCTGGTAATGGGATATCCCCAGTCGCGTATTTCTTCCCGATTGTCTGCCACTGCTTTAGTAGCATCTCTTTCGACTCTAAACGCCGACTCTGCGCCGACGCCCATGCCGCTAGCTGGCTCTCGCGAGGCCGCGAACTGAAATATTGTTGAGATTCCGTGATGGAGATGCGCTCTGCTACACCCGAGACTTCTACCTGTCTCTCCATGCTATGCCAAGGAAAATGGAGGCTGACCTTAGCATTGCACGCGATCTCGCGAGACTTACGGCTCTCGTAATTAGTGAAGAACGTGAAACCCTTCGCGTCGAAAGATTTTAGTAGAACGATGCGCTGACTCGGCTGACCATCCTTGCCTACCGTCGCCACGGTCATCGCATTCGCATCGGGGATGCCCGAGTCGATTGCATCCTGAAGCCAACGCGAGAATAGATCTAGTGGATCGTCGGTTAGGTCCTCTTTATAAAGACCACCCTTCACATACTCACGTCGTATAGCTTGTAAATCCATGTTGCTTCCTTACGATAATGCGTGCGGCTTGCCTGATACGCAAATCTCGCTCGCACCTCCAACTTATTATTTTTGAGCCTCTACTTAGCGCACAAACTCGCCAAACTCCCAGACCTGCTCACGTATAGTCCCGCGTGGGTAAATAAACGTGCCCGGTCCATGCTTGTCGTTGGCAAAGAATTCGCCGACGTACTTCTGACCGTCTGGCCAACGGTAAGTTCCCCGTCCTTGATAGAGGTCATTGACGAAATCGCCGGTGTAATTCTCCACATTCTCAGACAGCCATTGCTCGGAGTACTTGTTCTCCTTCCAGTCTTGGATGCCGAAGAAATAGGAGCCACGACCCTCGCGCTTGTCGTTCTTCCACATGCCGATATAGAGTCTGTCTTTGCCGTTGTAGTAGGTGCCGCGCCCGTTGCGTACGCCCATATCCCAATTGCCATCGTAGTACGCCCGTTCGGTGCGCGAGATCATCTCGGTGAGCTTACCGAAACCGTGGTATTTACCCTCTTTGAAATTACCACGATAGGTATTGGTGCCTACGTTGGTCTTCATCTCCAAAGTGCCATAACCATTGACGCAATCGCCGAAAATGCATTCGCGGCTAAGCTCTTTGAGCTCGACAGGCGCTCTTAAGGAATCTGCCGCACTCGCCCCATGGGCCAGCAGCATCGAAACCAGAAGCGTTAGTAAAGTATTGCGAATTTTCATGTTAAGACCCTCCAATATCCGTCCTTGTACCACATCTATGTGGTCACACTATGACACTTTCAATCGCCGGTGGTTCTATCTAATTGTTAGTAGATTTAACCGATATGGCGCAATACCGTAAGCGGACTAGTATTGACCACGCGACGAGTCGCCATGACGCCCAGGAGCCCTATCACTACCATGCCCACTAATGGGCCCGCGAACCACACCCAATAGTGCAGCGCGAACTCCTGCTGGAACACTTCGCGCTGTAGATAATACAAACTGCCCTCGGCCCCTAGCGTGGCAATGATCCCGGCGATAAGACCGATACTGGCGAATTCGATCAACAAGCTAGTCAGTATCAAGCGTCGGCCAGCGCCTAGCGTGCGCAAGATTGCATTCTCGCGGAAACGTTCATCCAGAGTGGCCGTCACACAGGCCAAGAGCACCAAGGAGCCACAGGCCAATACGAGGAAGGCTATAAGTTCAATTGCCGAGGTCACTTGCGCGATGATGTTCTGAATCTGCTCGATCAGCGCGTCGATTTCAATCACGACAATCGTTGGGTATAAGCGCAGCAATCCATTGATCAAAGCCTTCTGTTCTTGCTCCATTAGGGCTGTCGATAAGTATGTACCGCCGAGGTCGTCGAGACTGCCAGGGGAGAAAATGATGAAGAAGTTCGGCTGCATATTGTCCCAGCGCACGCTACGCAGACTCTGCACCGTGGCCTCGCGCAGCTGCCCCTGGCCTACGTCGAACTCGATCACATCACCCAGAGTCGCCCCAAGACGATCGGCATAGTCTTCGTCCAGTGAGACAAAGCCTGGTTCGGGACTGTCACCCCACCAGGTTCCAGCAACGATCTGATTGTCATTGGGAAGCCTAGAGGTCCAAGTGATCTGCCTAGTACTCACACGCCGTGGAGCACCATCGCCCTCACCTTCCGCATCTGCGCCTGCAGGTGCTTCGCTACCTGCACTGCGCTCCGTGAGATTGCTCTGCTCGTCCTCATCAGACCCGCGCATTTGAGGCACCTCGCCATTGATGCGGGTAACTCCTGCGCTCATCATTGGGAAGAATTGATTCGGCTCTACCCCATTGCCGCGGAAGAACTCCTCGATACCCGAAACCTGACTCTCAGTGACGTTCATTAAGAAGTGATTGGGAGTATTCTCGGGCAATTGTGCCTGCCAGTCGCGTATGAGATCGGTGCGCAGCAACGTGAGAATCAGCAGCGACATGATGGTGAGGGAAAACACCAAAACCTGCAGAACGTTCTGCTTACGACGACGACGCGTAGCGGACATCGCAAGCTTCCAGGCACTGCCGGCCTTCATACCAACACTCGTACTAGAGCGCAGTAGAAGCCAAGAAATACCGGAAAGCACTGCCACCACGCCCAGCACGGTCAACACTAGGATGCTAGTCAGCAGCAAGTCTTGGCTATACCAAAGGATCAACACAAGAGAGCCCGCCAAACCGACGCCGTAGGGAAGGTTCGCACCCAGAGTATTGTCATCGAGGTCTTTGCGCAGCACTCGTAATGGGGAGGTCTTGCGCAGCGCTAGGAGCGGCGGCAAGGCGAAGGAGAGCAGACAGATGATGGCAGTCATCGAGCCAATCACATAAGGCGTGAAGCCCGCTGGCGGCAAATTGACAGAGATTACCGCGCTGAGCGCACGCAGGATAAGCGCGTGAATCCCCCAACCGAGGAAGGAGCCAAGCACGATGGAGACCAATACCAGCACCACCTGAATACTCATATACAAAGACATGATTTGGCCGGAGGTACAGCCCAAAGTCTTCAATATCGCTACATAGTCGAAGTGCCGCTCACTATAGCGTCTGGCGGTAAGAGCGATAGCCACACCGGCCAACAAAACCGCAAACAGGCTACCCAATAATAGGAAGCTCTCGGCCTTGTTCAAGGCATCGGCAACCTCGGCAGACTCGTCGCGCACATCGCGCAAACGGAACTCGCCATTGGTGCGGCCGTCTAGCCACTGCGCATAAGCCTCTAGATCGTTACCGGCTCCAGCAAAGAGATAGCGGTAACTAACACGGCTGCCAACCTGAATAACTGCGGTGGCGGGCACGTCTGCGGTATTGAGCATGAGACGTGGGCCAGCATTGTCCATCATGCCACCCTGCTGACGATCGGGCTCGGTAATTATGACCCTGCCGATGGTAAGCTCGGCATTGCCGACAAACACCGTGTCACCAATCTCAACGCCTAGAGCAGGCATGATGCGAGACTCCACCCAGACTTCGCCTCGTGCGGGGCCACCATCAATGGGCGCACCCTGACCGAAGGCGCGGTCGGCGACGATCATCTTCCCGCGCAGGGGATAGGCATCACTAACGGCTTTGGCAGACACCAGGACATTGCCAGTATCTGAGAACACCATAGAGCCGAATGCCATCGTCTCGGCAGTCTCTAAATTACGCCTGCGCGCCTCTTCGATCCATTCTGCGGGAGCCTCGTCGCGACCACTGAGCACGCGGTCCGCCGCTAACATATTGGCAGACTCGGACAGGAGGGCTTGCTCCAAGCGGTCAGTAAACAGTGCAATACCAGTAACCGAAGTTACCGCCATTACCAGTGCGAGGAAAAGCAATCGCAACTCACCACCCTGCCAGTCCCGCCACAGCAGGCGCAGAGAGAGTCGAGCTAGCGTCGTCAAGGTCATCGGGTCAGACCGCACATTGGAGCGCTTGCTCGCTGGGGCCCCCGAGGCGACGCCTTCTTGCGCTGTACTAGTCATGTGTTGCCCCTTCTAGGGCAGCTTGTGGAGCAGTCTCGGTATTGATTTCATCGCTGACGATCTCGCCAGCGACTAGACGAACTGTGCGATGGCATTGCTTCGCGAGGCGCTCGTCGTGTGTTACGAGCACTAGCGTAGTGGCATATTCTTTGTTGAGAGAGAATAGAAGCTCGATGATTTTAGCACCCGTGGCGCTATCGAGATTACCGGTGGGTTCATCGGCGAAGAGTATCTGTGCTTCCGAGGCGAAGGCCCGGGCAATTGCCACACGCTGCTGCTCGCCGCCGGAGAGTTGATTGGGGTAGTGATGGCTGCGCTCGCCCAAGCCTACTCGCTCAAGCAATACGGTCGCTTTCTCACGGGCACGCTCGTCGTTCTTCAGCTCTATCGGTAACATCACGTTCTCGAGAGCAGTGAGGCTCGGCAGCAGCTGAAAGGATTGAAACACGAAGCCCACCAGCTGACCGCGTAGCATCGCGCGCTGCTCTTCATCCAGCTCACTGAGACGGTGCCCGTCCAAGATAACGTCGCCGGAACTGGAGGTATCTAGGCCCGCCATAAGACCCAAAAGAGTCGACTTGCCGGAGCCCGAGGCGCCTACAATGGCGACCGTCTCGGCCTTATTAACCGCTAGAGATACGTCCTTGAGGATGACGAGTTCGCCCTCACTGGTTTGCACGCGTTTAGTGAGATGTTCAATTTTGATCATAGAAAGCAGCCTTGCCATGCGTAAGCGAAAGTGGTCTTGAATCGCTCTTAATACGTAATGATGAGTGGAAACGGTTCAATCTTGCTGTCCATTAATGGTGTACGACTGACAAGACCGCGACTTTAGCGCAAACCTGTCCCACGAGTCGAACGTTCCACCCGATGATACGGGCCAACGACCGCATGGGATTGAATAAGGGCTAGGGAAGCATTACATTAAAACTAGATTCTAGACGAGGCATTGTAAGCTTTCATGAGACGTAAATCCCAAGAACATCGTGGTCTGCTAGCGTTTATACTCTTATGCGGCATCACCCTATTCGGCCTGCCAGCATACGCACAGCAGCACAGTCCTACATTGCTCGTATTCGGCGACAGCCTAAGCGCGGGTTATCGCATGCCTGCGGAAGATGGCTGGGTCAGCCTATTGGACGAGAAGCTCAAGATGCTCGGCAGTGAATACAAAGTGGTGAATGCCAGCGTTAGCGGAGAGACTACCGATGGCGGGTTATCGCGCTTGCCAGCGACGCTTGCAACGCATAAACCCAGTATCGTAATTATCGAATTAGGAGGCAACGACGGCCTCAGAGGCCTGCCGGTTGCCAGCATCAAACAGAATCTCATCGAGATGGTGCAAAAGAGTCAGGACGCAGGGGCCACAGTGATCTTGGCCGGCATTCAAATCCCGCCCAATTATGGCCCGCGCTATACCGAGCCTTTCACTCAGCAGTTCGAAGAGATCGCACAGTCTATGGACTTGCCCTTCATTCCCTTCTTGATCGACGGCATCGCCCAGCGCAGCGAACTGATGCAAGACGATGGCATCCATCCTAAAGCTGAGGCGCAGGGCATGGTGCTAGACAATGTCTGGCCAGTGCTAGAGGCGGTGCTGAATGAGCAGGCCCCGCAGAGCTAAAAAACCATGGCACTGATTGTAGGAGCTTGCCCTGCAAGCGATTAGGGCCGATTGAGACAAATCTGTGGATGATTTTGGCCGATCGCCTGCAGGGCAGGCTCCTACAGTTAGAGCCTCATCCCATAGCAGTTTCAACTATTTATAATGATTGCGGCGCCCGCGGTCGTTGTGACTATTGCGGCTTCGGGAATGGTGACGGTCAACATAGCGATCATCGTGTCGCTTAACTGAACGCGAAGACTTATAGCTACGATTGTTATGCCTATCGAAAGACAGCCCGAAAGGCTTGTAACTACGCGAAGGCGCGGACTGGTAGATGATCACGCGCTCTGGCTCGCGGTAACCCCTGTTCCAAGAACTCGAGTAACGGATATAGCCCGAATCTAGTCCACGGTAAGTCGTGGTGATGCTGATATAGCTGCGGTTTATATTGCGATAATGCGACCCGAAGCGAGACTGATTGTAGCGTCGATCGAAGCTGCCGAAATGACTCGAAAGCGTGCGATAACGCGTCTGCACATAGCTGTTGTCATAACGCCCATCCACTGCATCGCGAAAGCGACTCGCCTCGCGCGCCAACTGCTCTGCCTCGCGGCGCAGGCTTGAGTGTTCGCCGCTGTAGCGTAATTCCCTGGCGATCTCATAGCTGAGCGCCTCCAACTCATTGGCTTGGCGTACTAAATAGGGATCGGAAGCATTCGCCTGCATCGATAACAGGGCGAAGCCCAGTGCGAGGGCGATAGATTTGATTGTGGTCATGCTTAGACTCCTTAAGTGGCCGACCATATTTGCCGGACGACCTCTTTGTTCAGAAGGCTTTATTGCCTGCAGAACTCTAGTCTAAGCATCTCAACTGAACTTGAACTGAATGCGATGCCTTATGTTTGCTATTAGCCCTTAAAATGCAGGTTACAGCTCGCCGGTAATGAGCAGATACTGACGGATGACGCTTGCAAGCCCTTGCTCCAATGATTCAACCACCAAAGCGTGACCGATCGACACCTCGCTGATGCCCGGAATCTGCAGGAAACGCGGCAGGTTTTGCAGGTCTAGGTCGTGTCCTGCATTCAGACCTATCTGCAGTTCGCGCGCCCGTGCCGCTGTGGCCTCATATTGGGCAATAACGCTTTCTTGCTGATCGCCTCCGAAGGCACTGGCATAGGCCTCGGTGTAGAGCTCGATCCGGTCGGCACCTACACGTTTAACGCATTCGACCAGCGAGGGATTGGGGTCTAGAAACAGGCTACTGCGCACGCCAATATCACGCAGCCCATCCAAGACCTCCTTGAGAAAGGCCTCATGCTTGGGAACATCCCAGCCATGATCAGAGGTGAGTTGGTCCGGCGCATCCGGCACTAGCGTACATTGCGCGGGCCGTACCCGCTCGACGAGGGCTAGAAATTCTGGCGAGGGATAACCCTCGATGTTGAATTCAACGCCTGGGTAGTCTTGCAACAAGGCGGTCAGTTCCACCACATCCTGACGCGTCACATGGCGCTCGTCTTGGCGCGGATGCACTGTTATGCCCTTTACTCCCATCGCCAGAAGTTTGCGCGTGAACTCGATCAAGTCGGGGAAATTACGCCCGCGGGAGTTACGCAACAGGGCAATTTTATTGACGTTTACACTCAGTACGGTCATAGCACTCCAATCGGGCAATGCGCCAAGGCGCCTTAGAATCAGTCTTCGCTTTCTGCTTCAGAACCTGGCTTAAGAAAACCGTGCACGATGCGATAGAAAGTTTGTGGCTTTTCCGCGTGCAGCCAATGCCCTGTGTGCATAATCACCTTAGTCTTGGCGTTGGGGAAGCGCGCGAGAATCGCGTCACGATGCTTCTCCTGTATATAGTTCGATAAGGCCCCTTTTACGAAAAGTGTGGGCCCCTCGAACACGCCCTCGCTCGCAGGCGCTTCGCGCAGCCTGTCGTAATTTTGCTTAAGAACCGGCAGATTGATTCTCCAACTAAAATCGTCCTCTTTACTGCGCACGAGATTAGTCAACAGGAACTGGCGCACCAACTCGTCTGGCACATACTCTGCCAATATCTTATCGGCCTCATTACGGCTCATGATGCTACTCAGATCAATCGCGTCCAAGCCATCCAGAATACTGTCGTGCTGCCCCCTATAGTGAACCGGCGCGATATCTGCCACCACGAGCCTATCGATGCGCTTCGGTGCGCTAAGCGCTGCCTGCATCGCGGTCTTGCCACCCATGGAGTGTCCTAGGAGGTGGCAGCGCTCTATGCCATGAGCGTCCATGAATTCGATCACGTCCTCGGCCATTACCGTGTAGTTCATATCATCGCTGTGAGGCGAGCCGCCATGATTACGCAAGTCGAGCCCGTAGACCGAGAAATCTGTGGCGAGTTGGCGTGACTGAGCACCCCAGTTGCTAAGGCTCCCGAACAGCCCATGCAGAATAATAAGAGGCTCGCCGTCGTCCGAATACTGTTTAAAGTTCAATTTCATAGGATTTACAGACCTGCTTTGATCAGCGCTAACACGTCATCATGATGAGTCTTGGTCTTCACTTTGTCCATGATGTGCACTAGCCGCCCCTCCTTGTTAATCAGGAAGCTGGTGCGCACGATCCCCATATACTCGCGACCCATGAATTTCTTCAGATCCCAAACGCCATATTTATCGGCGATGGCATGGTCTTCATCGGAGAGCAGGGTGAAGTTTAGCGCATCGCGATTCGCGAACTTGGCCAGCCTTGCCACCGGGTCCGGGCTTATCGCCAACACCACTGTGTCAAGTTTCGCCAGCTCACTTTTCACGTCTCGTAGGCCGCAAGCCTGCACCGTGCATCCCGGTGTCATTGCCTTTGGGTAGAAATACACAAGGACATTGTGGCTGCCACGAAAGTCCTGCAGCTTAACCGGCTTATCGTTCTGATCTGCCAGTGTAAAGGTTGGGGCGAGATTCCCAATCTTGGGATGGGCCATGGAGAGACTCCTACGTAGTGCTGCGAATGAGACAGGCATTATAGCCGGGCCAGGCTCCCTACGTCATGACGTTGTGTCGCTAATCCTGTAGTGCTTGGCCGGCGCGGACTCTGTGCTAGAATCGATGGCTATGCGACGTCCAGTTAACTCTATCGTAGTACTTACCGGCGCGGGCATCTCCGCGGAGTCCGGCATCGACACGTTTCGCGCTAGCGACGGCTTGTGGGAAAACCATCGCGTAGAAGATGTCGCCACCTTAGAGGGCTTCGAGCGCAACCCCCAACTGGTTCATCATTTCTATAACGCACGCCGTAGGCAGCTATTGAGCGATGATATTCGCCCTAACCCTGCCCATAGCGAACTAGCACGCCTTGAACACGAGTTTCCTGGTGATGTGCTCATCGTGACTCAGAATGTCGATAATCTGCACGAACGAGCCGGAAGCGGCTCCCTGCTGCATATGCACGGGGAATTATTGAAGATGCGTTGCTCGGTCAGCAATCTCGTTTTCGATATCCGCGAAGACTTGAGCTTCGACAGCGAATGTCGCTGCTGTCGAACCCCGGGGAATCTGCGCCCAGACATCGTCTGGTTCGGCGAGATGCCGATGCATATGCCTCGCATCATGAACGCCCTGCAAACTTGCGACCTGTTCCTATCGATCGGCACCTCGGGAAATGTCTACCCTGCCGCTGGTTTCTATCAGACGGCTAAGTCTCGCGGCGCCTACACAGTCGAGTTGAACCTAGACGCTACACAATCCCAGTTCGACGAACACATCTATGGCGCCGCCGCGAGTATCGTGCCGGAGTTTGTCCAAAACCTATTGCTTGGGCGCTAGCTCAATCGTCTAGCAATACTTCTAATTGCGGCACAACGCAGGGCTTGCCCTTGGCGTTCACCGCCGCCACGATAAAGCGCGCGTCCAATACCATTGCGCCGCTATCGATTAACTCAATCCGCTGCACAAAGGCCATGCGTAAGCGCGATACGCGCTCGGTATGCAGATGCACCTTAAAGCGATCCCCCGGCCTCAAAGAACGGCGATAGTCAAGCTCCGCGCGGACCACCATCACATGAATACCGCTAGCGGTTAAGGCTGCGAAATCGATACCACGGGACGTTAAAAAAAGATGACGCGCGTGCTCAAGATAATTCTGGTACACCGCATTATTGACCCGCGCCTGAAGATCGCATTCGTAGTCGCGCACACTCATCTCGACTGTAAACTCTGGCATATCTCGTGAATCCTATCGTTGCGTTAATGCGCGCTAGCATAACATCTTGCGCATTGGCGCTGGTCGCCTGCACCGAATTTGCTTAGACTCCTAGACCTCGCCTCGTTCTGACCATTTAGGGATATCTATGAAGCAATCATTCGCGACACCGCGCAAAGCCCGTCTACGTTTTTGGGGGATAATCATGAGCAGCCTAATTCTTAGCCAATGCCAAGTGAGCTCCGAGAGTAGTGCGGATTTCAACTTCGAAGAGACGAGCGTGCTGATGCTACAAGAGGCTATGGCCAGCGGCGAGTTGAGCGCGGTGCAAATTACGCAACACTACCTAGATCGCATCGAGGCGCTGAACCCACTACTGCGCGCCGTCATAGAGGTGAATCCCGATGCTCTAAGCATCGCCGCAGAGCTAGATATGGAGCGCTCCAACGGCTCACTGCGCTCGCCGCTACATGGCATTCCAGTCATGCTCAAAGACAATATAGACACGGCAGACAGGATGCATACCACCGCAGGCAGCTTCGCATTACTCGATGCGCCAACCCCCGCAAAAGATGCCTTTGTTGCGGCACAGTTGCGCAAATCGGGGGCGATCCTACTGGCCAAGACCAACCTCAGCGAATGGGCAAACTTCCGCTCCACTAGCGCGTCTAGCGGGTGGTCTGGGCGCGGCGGCCAGACCCGTAACCCCTATGACTTAGCCCTGACGGCCTGCGGCTCTAGCTCCGGTTCTGCCGTAGCCGTAGCGGCCAATCTTACGGTTCTGGCAGTGGGTACCGAGACCGACGGCTCCGTTGTATGCCCCTCTGGCCACACGAGTATTGTCGGCCTCAAGCCAACCTTGGGCATGGTCTCGCGCAGCGGCATTATCCCGATCGCCCACAGCCAAGACACCGCCGGCCCAATGGCGCGCAGCGTGACCGATCTAGCCCTACTACTTACCGCAATGGTCGGCGCGGATGAGGAAGATGACATCACCACGAATATGCGCACACGCGAACCCCTCGATTACACCGCATTCCTGCGCACCGGCGCATTGAGTGGTAAGCGCATCGGAGTGCAGCGACAGCTGTTTGGTAGTGATGCGGCATTGGATGCCTTGATGGAGGAGCAGCTGAGCATCCTGCGCGAGGCCGGTGCAGAACTGGTCAATTTCGAGATCAAATCACGTAGTGGCTTCGGTGACGCCGAGACTACCGTTCTGTTATATGAGTTCAAGAATGACCTGAACAATTACTTATATCAGCGCGGCGGAGATATGCAGTCCCTCGCAGACATCATCGCGTATAACGAAGCGAATGCCGAACAGGAGATGCCGGACTTTGCACAAGAGCTTTTCGAGCAGGCACAACAAACCACGGGACTAGGTGCCAGTGAATATTTAGAGGCTTTGAGTTTCAGTAAGGCCTATAGCCAGTCGAGTATTAACGCCCTATTACAAGAGCTTAATTTAAACGCGATCATGGCGCCCACCAACACGGTCGGCTGGCCCGTGAACCCCAATGGTGATAACACTGAGAACTATATAGGAAGCTCCAGCCTAGCGGCGGTGTCCGGTTTTCCAAATATCACCGTCCCGGCTGGCTATATTGATGGTTTCCCGATCGGGATTTCCTTCATGGGGCCTGCGTTCTCGGAGCCTACTCTCATCGGCATCGCCTATGACTATGAGCAGAACCGCCAGGCACGCAGGCCCCCAATAATGCCTTCGCAATAAGGGCCTAGCGACTTAGTTGTACACGACGTCACGGACAATAGCCTGCATATCGCGAATACCCTGACGGAAGGCATCAACACTGATGCGCTCGTCATTGCCGTGCACACCGGTTGCCTCACCCTCGATAGTGATAATCGGGTCGAAACCGTAGCTCACTATGCCCTGATCACGAGTGAAGTGGCTATCGGTAAAACCGGTGCTCACAGACGGCATGACGCGGGAGTTCGGGTAGAGCTCCTTAGTCACACGCTCTATCGCAGTGAACAGACGCGAGGTTGTAGTCGACACCGCTGGCGTGAAGGCCATGATCACACTGACCTCAACCCCCGCCGGCGCGATTAACTCGGTCAGTTCCGCAATGAACTGCTCAGCAGGCTTGTCCGGCAGAATGCGACAGTCCAGCTCTGCCCATGCTTCCGGGGCCACAACGTTGATTTTCGATGAGGCACTCAATCGTGTCATGGAACAGGTATCCCGCGTTAAGGAATGCAGGCCAGGGTTCAACTCTTGCAACTGCGGCAAGAATGCAGGGTCTTTGATGGCCTGTGAGATATTGCCGAGTGCCGCGCCTAGATCATCATTCCGACTAAGCGATAGCCCCTTAAAATATACGTCTACTGGTTCGATGATGCGGGCAGGAAATGGGTTGGCACGCATAATCGCAAGCGCATCGACGATGCGGGTTACCGAACTAGTGGTGCGTGGCGAGGAGCCATGGCCGGGCACATCGATAGCCGTTAGACGCAGCCATACTGGCACCTTCTGAGTGACCTCTACGCCGAAAACGATCTGATCGCTGCCGCGGGCGCGGGCACCCGAACCGCCTTCGTTCAAGAGCAAGCCCACGCCTTCGAAAATTTCCGGGCGATTCTCTATCAACCAACCCACCCCAAAGGCGCCACCTGCCTCTTCATCTGCACTGGCGACAAAAATAACATCGCGGTTCAGCGGGCGACCCGAGCGGTGTAAGCTTAGAAAAGCGGCTAGATGGGAGATACCAGTCCCCTTCATATCCCGCGCGCCACGGCCCAAGATATAGCCATCGCGCAGCTCGCCGGACAGTGGATCGGTAGTCCAGTACTCCATGTCAGCGGGAACCACATCGGTATGCTGCAGAAGAACTAACGCGGGCTCATCCCCTCCTTCCAAACGCGCCCAGATATTGCCCCGTCCTGGAGCACTCTCTGCCGACTCCCACGCGATTCCCTCTGCATCGAAGATCTTCGCGTAGAAGTCGACTGCGCGAGACTCGTTTCCTGGAGGATTAATGGTGTCGACCTGGATGAATTCTGAAAGCCAAGTTACCGCTTCGTCTTCGATGCTTTGCGCATTGATTTGACTGGAGAAAACCAATAATAAGAAAAAGGTGGAGAGAGTTCGCATAGGGCTTGTTGCTCCTCGGATTGTGGGAGAGAAAGTGATAGTCCGAGAGTTTCCCATCGCAGGGCTAAAGTCAATACATGCAAGCCTAGTTCGACCGTACTTGTGCGGCCTATTTGCCTATGCATCATCCCTGCGCAGCCCGCACCGGTTTAGCACATCGCACCCGCTATTGACGCTACTGCGCGGCGCCCCGCTCTGCTTCAACTCTCGCCTCAATAGAGGCGCGGCGTTCGGCAATCAACTCTTGCCAAGGCTGCTGCCCTAGAAGCGGGTGGGGCCGTGCCTGAACACGCATGAGTTGTTCAATGCCCTCAAATGCTACTTCGATATGCCCCGTGAGATAGATGTCAGGATTTAGTTTCGCGAGATTATCGAAGCCAAAGCGCGTCTGCTCGACAAGATCTGGGAAGCGTGGATTGTTCAGCAGCCTCACCCCATCGTTCGGCCCATTGCAGCCGAAGATCGTCACCACAAGTTCTTCGCCACCGTCCTGCGTATTGGTCGTCCAAGTGGTACAACCCGGAGTGTGGCCTGGCGCCCAAGTTGCAGTGAGGGTCGTTCCTCCCAGCGTGACTCGCTCGCCATCTTGAATGCGGCGATCTACCCGCACAGGCTCCCAGCCCTCGAATCCCAATGGAGAAAGATCTTGTCCAGCCTCCATGGCATCCGCGTCGGCGTCCATCACCAGCACCTGCGCCCCTGTCATCCGCTGCATCACGGCATGGCCTTGGATGTGATCGAAATGGGCATGACTAGCCAAGAGATATTTAATATCCTCCATACGAAATCCAAGTGCCTCGACATTGTGACGAATCTGCGTGCCCATCTTGGCAACGCCAGTATCTATCAAGAAATGACCTTCTGGCGTAGCGATCAGATAGGAGGCTAGATCACTCGCACCTACATAGTAGATATTGCCAGCGACGCGAAAACCCTCCACAGCCTCGGCACGATGCTCATGAAAACCAGCACTGGATGCGACTTTCTGCGCCATGGTCATCGACTCGAAGCGACCGGGCTGAGCGACGGCGCTAAGACTCACGACAAGGGGGAAAAGGGCGAGAATTTTTTCCATTATTTGCATCTCACTAATTCAAAGCCAGAAAGGTGCGCTGATTGTAGGAGCTTGCCCTGCAAGCGATCGAGATCGATTTACGAAGATCTTTGGAAGTTTGGGGCAGATCGCCTGCTGGGCAGGCTCCTACAAATCACAAAAGTATTACAGCCCACGCACGTGGCAAGTATAAGAATCTGTGGGTGCGCCTGCCCTCGCAAGGGGGCAGGCGCTCCTACACTAGCAGTTCATTCCACCGAAGGCTTACGATACTGGCCGTAGAGCAGCTCTTCAACGAACTCGACGCATTTGAATTCCAACATCATCGCGTTGGGCTCTATGCGGCGGTATAGAGGCATACTAATCGTCCAAGGCTCTTCGAACACATCAGGGTCCGTAATGGTCGCCTCGTATTGAATGTGATTTGGCCCCATTAGGGTGTAGCGCTCTTCCACTGACATCTTCCAGCTGTGCCAGTTACCGGATTGGTCGAACCAAGTATCAGGCATCTGACCTGTGACGGTGATGACCAGAGTATCGCCTTCCCAGCGACCGATATTGTGACCCATCCAGCTATCGACCTGTGACTCGAAGTCCGGTTTATCCATATAGACGATGCGGTCTGCGCCGGCAAACTGATAGGTGATCAACGTCGTGTCCGGTGCCTGAAATATCTGAAACGGATACGGGATATAGTTCGCGCGTGGCACGCCTGGCAGCTTGCAAGCCACTAGCGGGTCGCGCTGCAACCAGTTTTCTTGGTTCTCGAGTTTTTGCTGCAATGCCTCGGGCTTGTAAGGGATCTTGCCTCCTTCTACCACCCCCATGCCGCCGGGAAAGGCCGCCAAGGCGCCCATCTCAACAACTGGACCAGGCCGCGCAGCGTGGGTCTCGAGATCTAAGTGCGCAGTCCCTAGGGCCTGCCAGATTCCGTTAAAATCCGGTTTGCCGTCGGGAGTGCGAGGAATATCGCCCTGCGCGAACGCAGGCAATGCGACCATCGAACAAGCCAAACCGGCCACCATTACTACATTCTTCAAAATCGCTTTCATTGACTTCCCTTCTTCTTATTAGTTGCCGGACGCATCGATATACGTGCCATCTTCAATGCGCTGACCGCGCAGAATATTCACCATGCCGTAGTTACCTTCGTGACAGGCGTATTCGTAAAGTTCTTCTTCCATCTTGTGCATCGGCACCTCGACGGTGAAGGGCGCCTCGAAGGCCTTTAAGTCATTCACTGTGAAGGTGTAGTTCACTTGATCATCGGATACGCGAGTAAAGCGCTCAATCAAGTGCATATCGGAAGAGACTCCGGTACCGCGGAAACTCTGAGTCTTGCCGGTGAAGTTAGTAGTCTCTACAACGAGGGTATCGCCTTCCCAATGGCCGCGAGAATCGCCCGTCCACTGCTCGATTTCTGCGGGCAAGCGCGCGCGACCGTCAATCGGAACAATCCGTGCCTCATGAATCATTTCGTTAAAGATCACCACATGATCTTTGTTTTGGAACAGCTGCACATTATTGTTGTACATACTGGGCATGAAAGGTGGCACGGAGTTAAAGCCCATCAGGCAACGCTCGGAAAGTCCGCGCTGCTCAGGATGATCCTTGCCGATACCACCAACGGTAAACCGCACAGGTAGCTCGCCCTTTATATCCGGTCCAAGTCCGCCGAAGGCAACAGGCGCACCTGCAACACGCTTGGGCATGCGACCATTAGGAGGATCAATCAACAATGAAGTACGCGTGTTCTCCTCGATAGGCACGCCTTCGATCCAGAACTGATTATATCCACCCACGCCGCCTTGATCGGAATTGCCGTCGCTGCGTGCGATCTCCGCCAATGCCTCTTCACGGATCATCGCGACCTGATCGGCCGTTAGATACTCTTGATCCGCATATTTCGCGGGGCGCTCTAAGGGGGTGTTGGTACTGAAATTCCACACGCCACGCAGGTCGGGTTGGCCCCATTCGTTGCGCGGTGCGATGTAATTAGAATCCGCACCAAAAGATGGGGCGGCAAGGGTAGCAGCGACAGTCATTGAGACTGCGAGTGTTATGAGACGACTATTCACGTCATGCTCCTCCGGAGGGTATCAATCAGGTTGATTGTGAGTATTCTTGTAATGAATGATTTTTCCGAAAACTTCCTGTTTTTCACGGAATTACAAGCAGAGTAATCTAGCGCTTTTGAATATTCAATGTTTATGCGGGGAAATGAGCTTATGCGCCGACGGCTAAGTATCGGCCATCAGCGCGTGCAGTAGAACGTGGTTTTAGTGCCCGCAGATAGCGAGAGAGAGTAGGGCGATGCAAGTGCCTAGAAGCACCCCAGCCATAACATCGGAGATGAAGTGTACGCGGAGCATGACACGGGACATTCCTACCATACTTGCCCAGACATACATCACCATGCTTGCCGCCGGAAAGAAGACACTGATCAGACCCGCCATCATGAAGGCTGCCGTAGTGTGTCCAGAGGGAAAACTGAACTCGTCCGAGGGCTTAAGTAACGGTGCCAAGGCCTGCACCACTAGAAAGGGGCGGCGCCTCTTAAAGGAACGCTTGAGCATCCAATACAGGGGTAGCTCGATTAGAAAACATAGCAGGGCTGATATTAGGAACTGCTTGCCAGGCACCGGAAACGCCAATGGTAAGAGCACGGCGAGCAGCACATAAAAATAGCCATCTCCCGTGAAGGATATTGCTTTTACCACCCGCTCTAATCTGAAGTGGCGGTGGAGACCATTGATGACGAGGAATAGTTGCGCATCGATCGCGGCAAGGCGCCGTAAAGCGTGAACGCTGAAAGAGATCATACTCCCACTCCTAGGACTGTTTTACTCATCCCATGCAGTGTGCCCTGCCGATGCGACAGCGCCGGGTCAATACTATGACGATTCGGTGACAGCGGGGTAGGAAACCCGGGCGAAAAAAAAGGCATCCAAAAGGATGCCTTTTTAGTATTTGGTGCCGCCACCAGGAGTCGAACCCGGGACCTACTGATTACAAGTCAGTTGCTCTACCACAGCTGAGCTATAGCGGCATAGAACGTCTATATCGTTCAGGGCGCGCATACTACCAATCCTTGTTTATTTGAGCAACGATTTTTTACACCCTATTTCATTGATCGCCTCAACGATATGCGCTAGCTTAGATATCGTTACTTTCAATCCCACCCTTTTCAGGCGCAAAGCAGCAATGACAAGCCCGAGCCGCAGTAAAGCATGGCAAAAACTCGCCTCTCATTATCTTAACTTGCACCAAAATGGCACCACCATCGCCAAGCTCTTTAAGACTGACAAAGATCGATTCGCCCACTACCAATCAAGTCTTGAGGGCGTGTTCTTCGACTACTCGAAGAACCTAGCAGACGCTCAGACTATGCAATTACTCCGCAAACTCGCCGAAGAGGCCGGCCTAGCCGAAGCCATCAGCGCGATGTATGCAGGTGCTAAGATCAATGTCACAGAGGATCGGCCAGCCCTGCATGTAGCGCTACGCACGCCCCTAGAGAACGCAGACCCTTCCTTTAACGCCGCTGTAGCGAGCACTCTGAAGCAAATGGAAGCCTTTGTGGCACGCGTCCATAGTGGCGCCTGGACCGGGTATAGCGGCAAGGCGATAGCCGATGTAGTCAACATCGGCATTGGCGGCTCAGACCTTGGCCCAGCTATGGTCACCGAGGCCTTGCAACGCTGGCAACTTCCCCAGCTTTCTACGCACTTCGTGTCCAATGTAGACCCGGCACATATGCGCAGCACATTGGCTAAGCTAAACCCCGAGACGACCTTATTCGTTATCGCCTCTAAGTCATTCAATACTTTAGAAACCCATCAGAATGCTGCCCTCGCAAGGCGTTGGTATCTCGAGAATGGCGGCGATGAAGCACAGATAGCACAGCACTTCGTGGCGGTGTCCGCCAATGTCGACAAGGCGAAGGCCTTCGGCATTGCACAGGAGAATATCTTCCCCTTATGGGATTGGGTCGGCGGGCGTTATTCGCTCTGGTCAGCCATCGGCCTGCCCATCGCACTTAGTGTAGGAATGGAGCAATTCCGCTCATTACTCAAAGGGGCAAGAATCGCGGATGAGCATTTCCGCGATACGCCTTTTGACGACAACATCCCGGTAATCATGGGGCTTCTCAGTGTCTGGTATAGCGGTTTCGTAGGCGCTACCAGTCAGGCCATTCTGCCCTATAGCCAAGAATTACACCTGTTCCCTAGCTTCCTACAGCAGCTGGAAATGGAGAGCCTTGGCAAGTCAGTCGAGGTCGATGGCAATCGCCTGTTAGTGCCTAGCGGGCCAATTGTTTGGGGCAGTGCCGGAACCAACGGACAACACTCTTTCCACCAACTTCTACATCAAGGGACTCACTATATCCCTGCCGACTTTATCGGCATCGTCAAGACAGCCTTCGCCGAGGATGCTGATCAGCACGCGCATTTGCTCGCGAATTGCTTCAGCCAAAGCCAAGCCCTCATGCAAGGCAAGTCGCAGCGACAGGCCTTCACCGAACTGCTGGAGCAGGGCAAAGAGGAAGGCCCCGCCTATGAGCTGGCGAAACACAAAGTCATTCCCGGCAATAAGCCAAGCAACACCCTCCTCCTCGACGAGTTGAGCCCGCAGACACTTGGCAGCCTCATCGCCATCTATGAGCATAAGGTATTCGTTGAGAGTGTGATCTGGCACATCAACGCATTCGATCAGTGGGGCGTCGAGCTAGGCAAACAGTTAGGCGAAACGCTCTACGGAGCACTAACGAGCGAACAGGACTGCGCCCAGTTCGACTCATCGACCAATGGCCTGATCAATCACTGCCGGAACAACAATGCCTGAATCAAAAGATAAGATCGTCGTCGGTAGCGAGGAATGGTGCGCGCTACCGCTACTTGGCATTCCCGCTATTAAGGCCCGTGTCGACTCAGGCGCGCGCACTACGGCAATTCACGCCTTTAACATCAAGTCATTCAAGCGTGGCCAAGTGCCTTGGGTAAGTTTCGAGGTACACCCCCTGCAGAAGAATCGCCGCACGATTGTGCGCTGCGAAGCCAAGGTCATAGATAAACGCATGGTGAAGAGCTCTAGCGGCATCGCAGAGAAGCGCTACGTCATTCAAACCACCCTCGAGCACGACAATAAGAGTTGGGAGATCGAAGTCACGTTGAGCAATCGCGACTCGATGGGTTATCGCATGTTACTCGGCCGAGAGGCCATGATTGGTCGTATATTGGTGGACCCCGCAGCAAGCTTCCTCGGCGGAGAAGTCGCCGAGAATACACTGGAGCTAGAATACGCAGACAGCACCCGCGAAAAATCGGGCCTGAACATCGCCCTTCTAGCAAGCAATCCCGATCTTCCTAGCAATCAGCGCATCATGGAGGCGGCCGAAGAGCGCGGCCACAGCGTCAGCTTCTTCGATGTCAAACAGTGCTATATGAAGCTAGACTCGGAGAACCCAGAGGTGCATTACCGAGGCGGTCTCATTCTCAATAAACTGGATGCAATCATTCCGCGCATTCGGCCCGACCTCACATTCTATGGCTGCGCATTGGTTCGGCAATTCGAGAGCATAGGCTCTTACGCACTTAACACCGCCGAGGCCATCGGCAACTCAAGGGACAAACTCTATTCGCTGCAGCTACTACTGCGACATGGCCTACAGATCCCCACTTCTGGCTTCGCTGACAGCCCCATAGAGACCGAGGAGCTTATTGACATGGTCAATGGGGCGCCACTGATAGTAAAGCTCCTAGAGGGGCCACAGGGCCGCGGAGTCGTGCTAGCAGAGACGCGTAAGGCTGGCGAGAGTCTAATCAATGCCTTCAAGTCGCTACAGGCGAACCTACTAGTACAGGAGTTCATCAAAGAGGCAGACGGTAAAGACTTACGCTTATTCGTTGTCGACGGCAAAGTCGTCGCGTCGATGCAGCGCCATGCTTTGGCTGGCGATTTCCGCGCCAACTTGCACCGCAACCTGAATGTCTCCGCCGTCAAGATCACGACTGAGGAGAAGCGCTTAGCAATCAAGGCTGCCCGCGTCCTCGGCCTGAAGGTAGCCGGGGTCGACATCATTCGGTCTAACCGTGGTCCACTGCTGCTCGAAGTGAACTCTTCGCCCCGCATAGACGACATCGAGGAAGTCACTGGCAAAGACATTGCTGGTGCTATGATAAGCGCCATAGAACGGCAATTAGGATGGAAGCGCGAACTAGCCTCTCCAATAGAAACAAGGAAGGCAAAATGAATGGCGACACCAAGCAACTCAAACTCCATAAAGGCTAAGCGCCGCAGCATCAGCATGCGCCAGGGCCAACCCACGGATATGGAGTGGCTCTACCAGACCTTCAAAAAGACTATGCAGGGCTTCATCTCTGAGACTTGGGGATGGGACGAACTACTGCAAGAGCATAGCTTTTACGAGAACTTGCCCGCGAAGAGTTTCGCTATTGCCACGCTAGAGCAACGCGATGTCGGGGCCTTAAATCTGCGCGAGAAGGCAGACCATCTATGGCTAGAGATGGTATTAGTGCTGCCGGATTATCAAGGCCAAGGAATTGGCCGATTAATGTTGGAGTATGCACAGAAGCAAGCGCGTAAGGCGCAAAAACCACTGCGCCTCAGCGTGTTGAAACTAAACCCCGCATACGACTTCTATCATCATATGGGTTTCGAACAGAGCGCCATCGATCAGTGGAGCTACAAGATGCAATGGCAATGCCCATCACTGTGAGGACGGGCGCCTCGCCACATCACTCCATCAACGCTAATAGCTCGTTGGTCTTCGCTTCCATCAAGACTTTGTCCGCGCGTGACTCCACATTCAAACGCACCACTGGCTCGGTATTGGACATGCGCAGATTAAAGCGCCAATCCTCAAAGGTCATGCTCAAGCCATCGGTGAAATCCATTGATTTCGCGGAGATCTCATAGCGTTCCTGCACCTTCTTGAGCAGGGCCGCCGGGTCGGCGATAGTCTTGTTGATTTCGCCACTGGCGGGGAATGCGGCCATGCGCTCCTTCACAAGCTGGGACATCGTCTTGCCAGTCTTGCAAATCATCTCCGCCACTAACAACCATGGGATCATGCCGCTGTCGCAATAGGCGAAATCGCGGAAATAGTGGTGGGCGCTCATCTCGCCGCCGTATACCGCGTCTTCGATGCGCATGCGCTCCTTAATGAAGGCATGCCCAGTCTTACACTGTATCGCTTGACCACCATTTTTCTTCGCAATCTCGATGGTATTCCAAGTCAGGCGAGGATCGTGGATAACCTTCGCGCCGGCCTCTTTCTTAAGGAAACTCTCGGCGAGAAGCCCAACAATATAATAGCCCTCGACGAATGCCGCATGCTCATCGAAGAAGAAGCAGCGATCGAAATCCCCATCCCAGGCGATGCCGATATCGGCCCGGTTGGCGAGGATAGCATCGATGCTAGGCTTACGGTTCTCGATCAATAAAGGATTGGGAACCCCGTTCGGGAAGTGCCCGTCTGGCTCGTGATGAACCTTGATGAACGTAAATGGTAGGTGCGGCTCCAATAGATCCACTATGGCACCCGCGCCGCCGTTGCCAGCGTTCACGACCACCTTCATCGGCTTCAGTGCACTTAGATCGATATAGCTCAGAAGGTGCTCGATATAGGCGGCCTTCGTGTCCTCTTGCGTGAGAGTGCCACTTCGAGATGAGGGCGGGAACTTGCCATCCTCTGCCAAGCTCTTGATCTCGTTAAGCCCCGTGTCCCCACTGATGGGCTTGGAGTCCTCTCGCACCAGTTTCATGCCGTTATAGTCTTTGGGGTTATGGCTCGCAGTAACAACGATCCCTCCACTGGTCTTTAGATGTGAGGTCGCGAAATAGATCTCCTCGGTGCCACATTGCCCTATATCGATGACGTCCACACCCGAATCCAGCAATCCCTGGGTTAAGGCCTTGCACAGATCCTGACTCGTCAGTCGAATGTCATAACCTACTACGACGTTGCGTGGCTTGAGCCACACCGCGTACGCACGGCCAATTCGATAGGCAATCTCTTCATTCAGCTGGTCCGGTATGCGACCGCGAATGTCGTATGGCTTAAAGCAGTTGATCTCAATTTTCATCGTTGGTCTCGATCCTCTAGATGGAGCGCCTAGCGCTTTTTATAGATATGCTCGTAATTGTAATTTGAGGCGTCCATGAAGCCTTCGATACTGCCGCAATCAAAACGCCGACCCTTGAACTTATAGGCGAGAACGCCACCGCTTTTTGCCTGTGTCATCAACGCGTCGGTAATTTGCACCTCGCCATTGCGCCCGGGCGGCGTGTCTCGAATGATGTCGAAGATGTCCGGGGTCAAGATATAGCGCCCAATAATCGCAAGATTACTCGGCGCCACCTCTGGATCTGGCTTCTCCACCATGTTGTTAACGCGATACAAGCCCTCGGATATCTCCTCTCCGTCGATAACACCATACTTAAAGGTCTCATCGCGCGGCACCTCTTCTATCGCGACGATGCTACAACGGTGCTCCTTATACAAGGCCACCATCTGCGCCAACACGCCATCGCCTTCGGTGACGCAATAGTCATCGGCCAGCACCACGGCGAAGGGTTCATGGCCTATCAAGGTCTCGCCGGTCAAGATGGCATGGCCTAGCCCTTTCATCTCGATCTGGCGGGTATAGGAGAAAGTGCAGTTATCCATTATGTAGCGAATGTCTTTAAGAAAGCCTTCTTTGGACGTACCCGCAATCTGATGCTCGAGCTCATAGCTAATATCGAAATGATCCTCGATGGCACGCTTGCCTCGTCCAGTCACAATCGCCACCTCACTCATGCCTGCGGCCATCGCTTCCTCTACGCCATATTGAATCAGCGGCTTGTTCACCAGCGGCAGCATCTCCTTAGGCATGGACTTGGTGACCGGCAAGAAGCGCGTGCCATAGCCCGCGGCTGGGAAAAGACATTTCTTAATTGTTTCCATCCTTCACTTTCCTCTATCGATTGCGCAGTGCTCTGGACACGCTCGCAAAATGAGTTTTTGGTAGCGCTACAATAGGCATGCGCTACGTACTTTTCTTCACTCGTCCATAGATATCTTCGAAGCGGACAATGTCATCCTCTGCAAGATAGCTGCCGGTTTGTACTTCGATAAGCTCTACTGGCTCCTCGCCAAGGTTCTGCAGCCGGTGTTTACTGCCCAAGGGGATAAACGTCGATTCATTGGCACGTAGGGTGAAGACGCGCTCATCGCAAGTGACGGTTGCACTACCTTTGATCACGACCCAGTGCTCCGCCCTATGATGGTGCATTTGCAGGGAGAGTGAGCCGCCGGGCTTCACGACGATATGCTTGACCTGATAGCCATCACCAACCGCCAGTGATTCGTAGCTGCCCCAAGGGCGATACACCAGCACATGACTGACCCCCTCCGAACGCCCCTCTTTCTCAAGTTGTTGGACGATGCGTTTGACGTCTTGCACACGATTACGGTCGGCGATGAGCACCGCGTCGGCAGTCTCAACAATAACGGCGTTCTCTATGCCGACCGCGGCGATCAGCCGCGAATGGGAATGAATATAGCTATTGGAGACGCCCTCACATAGCACATCGCCAGTCAGCACATTGCCTTGAGCATCCTGCTCCGAGGTCTCCCAAAGCGCATCCCATGCACCTAGATCGTTCCATTGCGCATCTAGAGGCAGTACTACGGCGGCGCGGGTATTCTCCATCACCGCGTAGTCGATTGATTCCGAGCGGCACTCACTGAACAGCTCTAATGGTACTCTGCGAAAATCGGCATCCGCCTCTAATTTCGCAACAGAGGCCTGACATACCTCGAGGATATCGGGCGCGTGCAGCGCCAACTCTGCCAGATATTGCCGGGCAGTGAACATGAACATGCCGCTGTTCCAATAATAATCGCCACTAGCCAGATAGCCCTGCGCGGTCTCGAGTGCAGGCTTCTCGACGAAGCGCTGAACATTAAAACCCGAGTCCACCGGGCTGCCACGCTGGATATAACCGTAGCCAGTCTCTGGAGCCGTGGGTACGATTCCGAAGGTCACCAGTTTGCCCGCCCGCGCCATGACTGCGCCATTCTCTATCACAGCCTGTAGAGCTTGGTGGTTGGGGATCGCGTGGTCCGCTGGCAGCACCAGCAAGACATCGTCTGGCGCTGCGACAAGGGCCGCCAATGCCACTGCTGGCGCAGTGTTGCGGCCAATCGGCTCAAGCAGAATCGTGCCCCGCCGCTCGCCAATCTCGAGCAACTGCTGCGCACTAAGGAAGCGGTGCTCCTCGTTACAAATCACCATGGGCGCGCCGAGATCCGCGACACCTCGAATACGCGTAAGCGTAGTTTGGAAAAGCGTCTGAGCTGCCGTGCCGTCTTGCTCGCCATTGGATCGAGAAGATGCCAGAGAAGAGAATTGCTTAGGGTAAAGTTGCCGTGAAACCGGCCACAGGCGGGAACCGACCCCACCCGCGAGTACTACGGGAATTATCATTTTTGCTTCCTGTTCTACAGCGCCGCTCTTTGCGGCTTTGGGGCACGTTTCATCGTAGGATTCGTCCATGTTTCTGCGCCATAGTGTGGCATAAAAGGCATTGTTTCGCCGCCCGGCGTAGGCTGGAAGTGGAAAATAATATCGATTATTTGCCTGCACCGCGATAATATCGCAGCCTTTGCGAGCCAGCCGGCTCTTTATAACAGCAAATAATGGAAGTTTGACCCCTATTTATGAATGGCCATATCCGCAAAAGCTCCTACGAACGTAACGAACTACTAGACTGTGGCTACGGCCGCATGTTTGGACCGGGCAATGCCCGCCTTCCCGTCGGCAATATGCTGATGATGGACCGCATCATCGAGATCAATGATAGTGGTGGCGAACACGGCAAAGGCGAGATCATCGCCGAGCTCGACATACGGCCCGACCTTTGGTTCTTCGACTGCCACTTCCCGGAAGATCCGGTGATGCCAGGCTGCTTAGGGCTAGACGCAATGTGGCAGCTAGTGGGTTTTTACCTCGGCTGGCGCGGCAATCTCGGCAAGGGCCGGGCACTCGGTGCCGGCGAGGTCAAATTCAGTGGAGAGATCCTTCCTACGGCTAAGAAAGTCACTTACCAGCTGTCCCTAACACGCGTCATCGAGCGGAAGTTGGTGATGGGTATTGCCGATGGTACAGTATCCGTTGACGGGAAAGTGATCTACACCACCAATGGACTGAAAGTGGGATTATTCACCCCCGAAAGCAGATTTTGATCAAACACCATCATCCAGTTAAGAGGTTTTTATGAGACGCGTTGTTGTTACTGGTATCGGTATTGTTTCCTGTCTGGGGGCAGACAAACAAACTGTGCTGGAGTCACTGCACGAAGGTCGCAGCGGCATCAGATTCCGACCCGAATACAAGGAAATGGGGCTGCGCAGCCATATCGCAGGGTGGATCGACCTTGATCTATCTGCACTGATTGATCGCAAGATTCTTCGCTTTATGGGCGATGCTGCCGCATTCGGCTATCTTTCGATGGAACAGGCCATTGCGGATGCAGGCCTTAAAGACGACGAGGTCTCCAATTACCGCACCGGCATTATCATGGGCGCAGGAGGCTCTTCCTCACAAGACCAAGTAGAGGCCGCCGACATCCTGAGAACTCAAGGGGTTCGCAAGATTGGACCCTACCGAGTCACACGCACGATGGGCAGCACTGTATCTGCCTGCCTGGCCACCCCATTCAAGATTAAGGGCGTGAACTACTCCATATCCTCAGCTTGCGCGACAAGCGCGCATTGCATCGGCAACGCCGTGGAGCTGATTCAGCTCGGCAAGCAAGACGTAATCTTCGCCGGCGGCGGCGAGGCGGAACATTGGTCCCTGACTAATATGTTCGACGCGATGGGCGCTCTTTCTACCAAATATAACGAAACCCCTGACAAAGCTTCACGCGCCTTCGACCAAGCTCGCGATGGCTTCGTGATTGCGGGTGGCGGCGCGGTTCTGGTAATCGAAGCACTCGATCACGCGATCGCGCGCGGCGCGAAGATTTACGCGGAAATCACAGGCTACGGCGCAACGTCCGACGGTTATGACATGGTATCTCCTGGCGGCGGAGGCGGTGTCCGGGCGATGAAGATGGCCTGCGAAACTAGTAGCGGCCCGATCGACTACATCAACGCTCATGGCACCAGCACACCGGCTGGAGACGTCTCCGAATTGCGCGCGGTCAAGGAAGTCTTTGGCGATAATGCCCCAATCATTAACTCCACCAAGTCCCTTAGCGGGCACTCCCTTGGTGCTGCAGGTGCGCAAGAGGCGATATACAGCCTGCTGATGATGGAGAACAACTTCATCTGCGCGTCGGCTAACCTTGAGAATATTGATGAGGAAGCGGCAGGACTCAATATCCCTCAAACGCGCATCGACAATATTAAGCTCGACCGTATCTTGTCCAACAGCTTCGGCTTTGGTGGCACGAACGCGAGCTTGGTCTTCGAGCGTTACCAGCAATAAGCGCCGCACAAAGAGGATCGATGCTGTACGCCAAAACAAAGCGACACCTTAGGCTCGCACTTAGCCGTTGGCTAATTGCGACCTTCGTACTCGCAACCGGCCTCTCTAGCGTCTTTGCCCAGGGCTTGCCCAGTGTTCTCACTGGGCCACGCTTCCTCCCCGTTGATCAGGCTTTCAATGTCTATACTAGCTTGCCAGCGCCCGGCGTATTAGCCGTCCACTGGCAGGTTGCACCGGACTATTATCTCTACCTAGATAAGTTCGATTTCTCCGTCTTAGAAAATGGAGAGCCACGCGAATTTTCCTTAAGCCTGCCCCAGGCCAGCGCCCATAGCGACGAATTCTTCGGAGATGTGCAGGTCTTTTTCGAAGACATGGCAGCTACGCTCACTTTCGCAGGAGATGCACCTGAAGGCGAGATTGTCTTGCTAATTGAATATCAGGGCTGTGCGGAAGCGGGTTTTTGCTACACCCTGCAGCGCCGTGAGATTCCACTGCTTTTGTAATTCCCCAACGTACGACTTCTCGCAGTCCTGATTGAAAGCCTTCAATTCAAAGAAATTATGGTGAAACTCGATTAAAAATCTGAGAAAATGCCGACATAATTGCCGAAAGCAGTAAAAAGCACAAAATCGCCAGCTTCGCTGAAAAACGAGACCATAATAATGGCAACGATACTTGTACTACATGGCCCAAACTTGAATCTATTGGGCAGTAGGGAACCTGAGGTCTACGGCTCCGAGACTCTCGCCGACATCAACGCACGCCTCAATTACACCTGTATAGAGGCCGGCCACCATCTGCAGCACCTACAAAGTAATGCCGAATATGAGCTGATTGAGCGCATCCATGATGCGCGCAAGGAAGGAGTTAATTTCATCCTCTTCAATCCCGCCGCTTTCACGCACACTAGTGTGGCACTGCGCGACGCCATACTCGCCGCGGAGGTCCCCTTCATCGAAGTCCACATTTCCAATGTGTATAAAAGAGAGGCCTTTCGCCACAAATCCTATTTTTCCGACATCGCTATAGGCACGATCACTGGCCTCGGCAGCCAAGGCTATGACTTAGCGTTGCAAGCGGCACTGCATCTAATTAAAAAGAATTAAGTCCTTTAAACACCCATAACACTGACAAGAGAAACTTTTATGGATATTAGAAAAGTCAAAAAACTCATCGAGTTACTAGAGTCGTCCGACATCGCGGAGATCGAAATCAAAGAAGGCGAAGAAGCCGTTCGCATTAGCCGCAATTCTAAATTCGCCCCTGCACAAGTCCAGGCTTACGCTCCAGCCCCCGCTCCGGCAGCAGCGCCAGCGGCCGCAGCACCTGTAGCAGCCGAGGAAAGCCCAAGCAAAGCGCTGCGTGGCAATCTAATCAAGTCACCAATGGTTGGTACCTTCTACCGCTCGCCGTCTCCGTCCTCCCCTGCTTTTGTCGAAGTAGGTCAGCATGTGAAAGTGGGCGATGTTATCTGCATCGTTGAAGCTATGAAGATGATGAACCAAATCGAGGCCGACCATTCCGGCGTCGTGGAAGCCATTTTAGTAGAAGACGGTGAACCGGTTGAATACGATCAGGCCCTAATCACCATCGTTTAAGACCTAGGCACCGGCGTGCCTTTCATGTCACTACAAAAGGTTTGATTTCATGCTAGATAAAGTTCTGATTGCCAATCGCGGCGAAATTGCACTTCGAGTGCTCCGAGCCTGTAAAGAGCTCGGCATCAAGACAGTCGCGGTACACTCCAGTGCCGATCGCGACCTTATGCATGTTCGGTTTGCAGACGAGTCAGTGTGCATAGGCCCAGCCAATGCGACCGACAGTTATCTGAACGTGCCTGCCATTATCAGTGCAACAGAAGTCACTGATGCAGTCGCCATCCACCCTGGCTATGGCTTCCTGTCCGAGAACGCGGACTTCGCGGAGCAAGTCGAGAAAAGTGGATTTGTTTTCATTGGCCCACGCCCAGAAACAATTCGCCTAATGGGCGACAAAGTCTCGGCCATCAATGTTATGCGCGAGGCCGGTGTCCCAACTGTGCCAGGCTCCAATGGCCCAATCGACGACAATAAAGAACGCACGCTCTCAATCGCACGCGATATTGGCTACCCAGTGATCATCAAGGCCGCCGCCGGTGGTGGTGGACGCGGAATGCGTGTAGTACACAGCGAAGCCGCTCTTCTCAAGGCCATCTACGTGACGCAGTCAGAGGCTAAGGCCTTCTTCGGAAGCGGCGTAGTGTATCTGGAGAAGTTCCTCGAGAATCCTCGCCATGTCGAGATTCAGGTATTGGCCGACGGTCAGGGCAACGCAATCCACTTAGGTGATCGTGACTGCTCTATGCAGCGCCGCCACCAGAAGGTACTTGAGGAGGCACCGGCACCAGGCATTCCCGATCATATTCGTGCAGAGGTCGCCGCAACTTGTGTTAGAGCCTGCGAGAAAATGAACTATCGCGGCGCGGGCACCTTGGAGTTCCTCTATCAAGATGAGCAGTTCTATTTCATCGAGATGAACACGCGTGTTCAGGTTGAACACCCCGTTACCGAGATGGTAACTGGCGTGGACATCGTGAAGGAACAGCTACGCATCGCCAGTGGCGAGAAACTGTCTATCAAGCAGTCCGACGTGAAGATCACCGGCCACTCCTTCGAGTGCCGTATCAACGCGGAAGACCCAGTGACCTTCCTACCCTGCCCCGGCAAGATCAATTTATTCCATGCACCAGGCGGCAATGGCATCCGCGTAGACTCGCATATTTACAGCGGTTACACCGTACCACCGTACTACGACTCCTTGATTGCCAAACTCATCACTCATGGCGCTGACCGTGAAGGTGCATTGGCGAGAATGAGCAATGCCTTGGACGAATTATTGATCGATGGCATTCGCACCAATACGCCATTGCACAAAGATATTATTCGCGACGCGGAGTTCCAAAAAGGCGGGGTAAACATCCATTACCTCGAGAGCAAGCTTAACTCTCAAAATAAGTCGAAGTAAGACTATGCCTCTTACCCTGTCGGCGTTTGCCGACTCTAGAGTGCGATCCTGATGCCCTGGCAGCAACTCAAAATGAGTGTCAACGAGGCAGATGCCGCACTTGTCGAGGAAACTCTCGACGAGTGCGGCGCGGTGTCCGTCACCATGATGGATAGCGAAGATCAGCCTGTGTTTCAAGTCGATCTCGGCAGCACTCCGATCTGGCAACATACCGAAATCTTAGGCTTGTTTGCTCACGATGCGCCGATGGCCGATATCGTCGCACTCGTGCATGCACGCGTCCCCACAAGCAAGGACTCCCCTATCGCGATCGAAGAGATCGTCGACACGGAGTGGGAGCGCGTATGCATGCAAGACTTCAAACCTATGCGCTTCGGTGAGCGCATCTGGATTTGCCCAAGCTGGGAGACTCCACCGGATCCGACTGGCGTCAACATCATGCTAGACCCCGGCCTCGCCTTCGGCACCGGCACTCACCCCACGACCGCTCTGTGTCTCGAATGGCTGGGCGAGCAGGACTTGCAAGACAAGATCGTCATCGACTACGGCTGCGGCTCTGGCATTCTGGCGATCGCAGCGGCCTTGTTAGGCGCAGACAATGTAATCGCGATCGACAATGACCCCCAAGCAATTCTGGCCTCCGAGAGCAACCGCGACCTCAATGGCGTGTCCGCTGAGCAAATGAGTGTGCATCTACCAGGCGTAGAGGGACATCCCTTAGCCGACGTCGTCGTCGCCAATATCCTGGCCGGCCCACTCGAAGAGTTAACCCCTGTCATCGCCGCATTGTTAAAACCCGGTGGTAAGCTCATTCTATCTGGGGTACTTTCGCAGCAGACCCAGTCGCTTTTAGATAGCTACCAAGCCTATTTCACTATGCTTGAACCAGCGCTGCGAGAAGAATGGGTTCGCGTCGAAGGAATTAGGCGCTAACATCGATCGAAACAGCGTTTGCCCCCTATGAGCCTTTTCATCACACAATGCCCTCATTGCCACACCTCGTTCAGAACCAGCGTCTCTCAGCTGCAATCTGCTGACGGCATGGTGCGCTGCGGGGCCTGCCTGCGGGTTTTCGCTGCCGACGACAACTTACTCCCCTCCGCCGACATTCGCACTATCAACATCCCTGTCCAAGAGGACATAGAGGACGAAGAGGAGTTCGAGGCACTCGATGAGCAGCTTCCCATATCCGAGCTCGAGGTAGAGGATGAGGAAATTGCGCAGGAGGAAGAGACTGACAGCATCTTCACTCTGGACATGGCCGATTCTGTCCCCAACCGCTTAAGCCCGAGTATTTCGACTGACGAGCCATTCTGGGAGTTAGTCGAAGAGGAAAGCGCTCCCGAGGAGATTGCAGAATATGAAGCCGACGAGGATGAGGATCAATCTGCAAGCACCGAACCTGAAGATGAAACCGAGGAGCCTAGCGAAACTCTAGACGAGCCGGAGGAATATTTAGATGAAGAACTAGAAGAGCTCCCCTCAGAGGCAGAGGCCGAAGAACCGAAGGCAGCACCTCCAGCGCCAAGGGAAGAGGCACAGATTCGCTCTCGCATGACGGCTATCGATTTCGATGACGATATCTTGAACGACAATTCGGATGCACGCGGCTTCACACGCTTTAGTGCCGAAGAGATTGAAGGCGTAAGCGAGGCAGAGACGCCCCTCGAGCTCGATTGGCAAGAAACCGCAGGAAAAGGCCGATCTACGGCAATTTTCTGGCTACTCTCCTTGCTACTCGTTCTTGGCATCGCTGGGCAATATCTCTGGTTTAATAAAGACAGCTTAAGCCAGAACGCCAGCTTGCGCCCGCTACTGAATGGCTTTTGCAGCGCGCTTCGATGCGAACTGCCAGCACTGGTCAACATACGGGCTATTCGCAGCGACACCTTAGTGGTACGCAGCCATGACGAGATCTCTAACGCATTGTCAGTAAACTTCCAGTTTCGTAACGACGCCAGCTTCGCCCAACCCTTTCCCGGCCTCGCCCTCCTCTTCATGGATGCCAACGACGCACTAGTGGCGCAACGGCGCTTTGCGCCCGAGGAGTACTTGCCCGAGGGCGTCGCAAACCTGCGCCTCATGCCGCCAGGCGCACCCGTGCAAGTTCGACTGGACATTCTCGACCCTGGCGGCAAAGCGGTTAACTACGAACTCAGTTTCTATGCGATCCAGGCCGATTAATTGCGCAGCTAAAGCGCTGCCGGCAAGGCGCGCACGCTAACGACCCTAGTATGTGCCCTATTTTTGCCTTCCTACCCTGCCTACGCATCGTTATGATACTGATCAAGTTTTAAGTGGATCCATTGTGAAAGAAGCGAAACCAGTGATTACTATAGGACAACATGTACTCGACGGACGCGTCATATTAGCGCCGATGGCGGGCATAACCGATCAACCCTTTCGCGACCTCTGCGTAGAGCTTGGCGCTAGCCTTGCTGTGTCGGAGATGTTGACCTGCAACTCCGACCTATGGAGCAGCAGGAAGAACCGCACGCGCTTCATCCACTCCGCCAACGGCAGTCTAAATTCAATTCAAATCGCAGGTTCTGACCCGCAGATGATGGCCGATGCTGCACGCATGCATGAGGACCTCGGCGCCGATATCATTGACATCAATATGGGCTGTCCCGCGAAGAAGGTCTTGAAAAAGGCGGCAGGCTCGGCCTTGCTCAAGGATGTCGATCTGGTCACGCGGATACTCAAAGAAGTGGTCGATGCCGTAGCCATTCCCGTCACACTGAAAATCCGTACCGGATGGTCACCCGAGGCGCGCAATGGCGTAGAGATCGCGAAGATCGCCGAGGACGCAGGCATTCAACTATTGTCAGTACACGGCAGAACACGAGAGTGCCGTTTTGTCGGCGAAGTCGAGTACGACACGATCAAGGCGATCAAGGCTGCCGTATCGATTCCCGTGATTGCCAATGGCGATATCAGCAGCGCACACAAGGCTAAGCAGGTACTCGACTATACCGGGGCCGATGGCGTCATGGTCGGGCGTGCAGCACAGGGAAACCCCTGGATATTCGAACAGATCAATCACTATCTCGCAACGGGACAAGAGCTGGCGAACCGACCGATCGAGGAGCTGCGCAGCATCCTCCTAAAGCATCTAGATCAGCTGCAGGCCTTATACGGCGATTTCAAGGGCGTACTCTTCGCGCGCAAACATGTCGCCTGGTATACCGAGTCACTGCCAGGCAGCGACAATTTGCGCCTCCGCTTCAATGCCCTGACGTCCTATGAAGAGCAAGTCCGTGAGCTTACGGACTACTTCGAACCATTATTAGACTAAGGAATAGCCGCTTGACGGCCCCCTTCAAGCGAGCCTTAACGAGTTAATTAACGAACACCGACTTAAGCCTTTGCCCTGCGGGAAACACTATGTATATCGCGCCACAACAACAAAAATCGAGCCTACGCAATGACGTCGAGAAAGCGATGCAGCAGTACTTTGCAAACCTCGGCGACGAGTCCGTAACCGATCTATACCAATTAGTTCTTCACGAAATCGAAGGCCCACTTTTAGAGGCTGCACTGCGCCACTGCGCTAGCAACCAAAGCAAGGCCTCTATCATGCTAGGTTTGAACCGTGGTACCCTACGCAAGAAACTGAAACAACACGGATTGTTGTAACCAGACTCGCGTTTTAAGCAGACTCTGGTGCCCGGATAACATTGATCTGGCGGCGCGTAACGGACCCCCGCCCATTCAGCCTAAGATAGACCTTCTCACATGCCCACATCGAATTCAGCCGTAGTCCGGCGCGCCCTTATTAGCGTGTCCGACAAGACCGGCATCGTCGCCTTTGCAAAATCACTCCATAGTGCCGGTATCGAAATACTCTCGACCGGCGGTACCTATAAGCTACTCAAGGCGGAACAGATTCCCGCTATCGAGATCGCCGACTACACTGGCTTTCCCGAGATGATGGATGGTCGGGTGAAGACCCTGCACCCTAAAGTTCACGGCGGCATTCTTGCGCGCCGCGATATCGACCAGGCGGTGATGGAAAGCCATCAGATTCCTCCAATCGACCTCGTCGTTGTGAACCTCTATCCCTTCGAAGCCACGGTTGCCAATCCCGATTGCGACTTGCCTACGGCGATTGAGAATATCGATATCGGTGGCCCCACTATGCTGCGCGCCGCAGCTAAGAATAATGCCTGGGTCGGAGTGATTGTGAATCCGAGCGATTACGACCGTGTACTCGCAGAGCTGAAGGAGAATAACGGAGCACTTAGCGCCGCAACTCGCTTCGACCTCGCCGTGCGTACTTACGAACATACTGCGGCCTACGATGCTGCAATCGCGAATTACCTGGGCCAACGCGTGCCAAGTGGCGCCGAAGACGAGACGCTACCAGCCGCGTTCCCACGCACCTACTCGATGCAGTTCGTGAAGAGCCAAGACATGCGCTATGGCGAGAATCCGCACCAGAAGGCGGCGTTCTATGTAGAGAAAAATCCTCAAGAGGCGAGCATCAGCACTGCTGTACAACTGCAAGGCAAGGCTCTCTCCTACAATAATATTGCGGACACCGACGCTGCGCTGGAATGTGTTAAATCGTTTTCAGACCCAGCATGCGTCATCGTAAAACACGCCAACCCTTGCGGCGTTGCTGTGGCCAGTGATATCGGTCGCGCCTACGACCTAGCCTTCCAGACTGACCCGACTTCTGCATTTGGCGGCATCATCGCCTTCAACCGAGAGCTAGACGCTAGCACGGCCAAGGCCATCGTAGAGCGCCAGTTCACCGAAGTGATTATCGCGCCTAGCATTACCGCCGAGGCCCTGAAGGTCGTGGCGGCCAAGCAGAATGTTCGCGTGCTAAGTTGCGGACAATGGGCTGCCACGCCACAGCATGCATTCGATTATAAGCGCGTCAACGGCGGCCTCCTCGTGCAGGATCGCGATATCCACCAGATCACTGCAGCGGACCTCAAGGTCGTCAGCAAGCGTCAGCCTAGCCCGCAGGAAATCGACGACCTACTGTTCGCATGGAAGGTGGCAATGTTTGTGAAATCCAATGCGATTGTTTACTGCAAAGACAAACAGACTATTGGCATCGGCGCCGGCCAAATGAGTCGCGTCTATAGCGCCCGTATTGCAGGCATCAAAGCCGCCGACGAGAAGCTAGAGGTGCGCGGCTCCGTCATGGCCTCCGACGCCTTCTTCCCGTTCCGCGATGGCATCGACGCCGCCGCGCAGGCAGGGATCAGCGCGGTCATCCAGCCCGGCGGTTCAATGCGCGACGACGAAGTGATCGCCGCAGCAGATGAAGCCGACATGGCGATGGTATTCACCAGCGTTCGTCACTTTAGACATTGATGGCAAGCCTGCCACAATCGGCAGCGCATTGAGACGAGATAGCAGAGTATGAATGTATTGATCATTGGAAATGGCGGTCGCGAACACGCGATCGCCTGGCGCATTAAGCAATCGCCACAGGCTGGCAAGGTCTTCGTAGCACCGGGCAATGCCGGTACGGCTTTAGAGAACGGGGTCGAGAATGTCGCCATAGACACGCTCGACTTCCCTGCCCTTGCCGAGTTCGCCAAGGCAAATGATGTCGGGCTCACTATAGTGGGACCAGAGGCACCATTGGTGGAAGGCGTAGTCGATTTCTTCAGCGCGCAAGGCTTGCGTTGCTTCGGTCCGAATCAGAATGCCGCACAGCTAGAAGGTTCCAAAGCCTTTACCAAGGACTTCCTAAAACGCCATCAAGTGCCTTCGGCTGACTATCAGAATTTCACCGAGATCGAACCCGCTTGTGCCTATGTTCGAGCCCAAGGTGCGCCTATCGTTATCAAGGCCGATGGTCTTGCCGCCGGCAAAGGGGTGATCATCGCGCAGAGCGTTGCCGAGGCCGAAGAGGCGATTCACGATATGCTCGCTGGCAATAAGTTTGGCGATGCGGGGCATCGCGTCGTCATCGAACAGTTTTTGCAAGGCGAAGAGGCGAGCTTCATCGTCATGGTGGATGGCAATAATGTATTGCCGTTTGCGACCTCACAAGATCACAAGGCCAGAGACGATGGCGATAAAGGCCCTAACACCGGCGGCATGGGAGCCTACTCGCCAGCCCCAGTTGTCACGCCTGAGCTGCACGACAAGATCATGGCGCAAGTCATTATGCCAACCGTCAAAGGCATGCGCGAAGACGGCAACCCCTATGTGGGCTTCCTCTACGCTGGCCTAATGATCTCTGCAGACGGCTCTATCAATGTAATCGAATACAACTGCCGCTTCGGCGACCCTGAGGCCCAGCCCGTTATGATGCGCCTGCAGTCCGACCTCATAGAGCTATGCAACCATGCCCTAGACGGTCGCCTCGATCAAATCAGTGCGCAGTGGGATCCTCGCCCAGCGGTAGGCGTAGTGCTAGCCAGCGGTGGTTACCCAGACAGCTATAACAAGGGCGATGTCATTAGCGGCTTAGACCATAAGCAAAGCGCAGATCGCAAAGTCTTTCACGCAGGCACCCGTTTAGAAGCCGACCAGGTCCTCACCAATGGCGGCCGAGTCCTTTGCGCCACTGCATTGGGAACGAACGTCACCGAGGCTCAGGCGGCTGCCTATGACTTGCTCAAACAGATCGATTGGAATAATGTTTACTACCGACGTGATATCGCCTACCGCGCCATAGCGAGAGAAAATGTCTGAGCAACACAGCAAGCACAATAGCCTCGACCAATTGATCGTCCAATTCGATCAAGCACTGCGCACGCTTATCCCGGGCAGCAGCACCGCAAGGCGCGCCTCCCCGGCAGTAAATGTTCCGGAGGCTGAACTGGATGCAAGCGAGCGCAAACGCGCCGCAGGCTTGATGCGAATCAATCACACTGGTGAGGTTTGCGCGCAGGCGCTCTATCAAGGGCAAGCCCTTACAGCGAAACTGCCCGACATCCGTCAAGCAATGGAAGAGGCAGCGCAAGAAGAAGTCGATCACTTGGCCTGGTGCGAACAAAGACTGCAAGATTTAGATAGCCGCGCGAGCCTGCTCAACCCAGCCTGGTATGCGATGTCTTTTGGCTTGGGTGCAGCTGCCGGTCTAGCGGGCGACAAATGGAGCCTAGGTTTCGTCGCCGAAACCGAAGAGCAGGTGTGCGAGCATCTCAAAGAGCATCTGGAACGCTTGCCCGCGAACGACGAGAAAAGCAAAGCCGTTCTACAACAGATGCTAGTCGACGAGAAAGTTCATGGCGACACCGCCCGTCAAGCTGGCGGAGCATCCCTTCCCTTACCCGTCAAGCTCGGCATGCAAATGCTATCGGTCGTAATGAAGAGAACTGCCTACCGCCTCTAGCGCTAGCCTTCTATAATTTCGAAATCGTGCGTAATGTGCACGCCACCTTTCTCTAGCATGATCGTCGCGGAGCAGTATTTCTCTGCCGACAACGCTACGGCTTTGGCCACCTGCTTTTCACTAAGATCTTTACCGCTAACCTTAAAGTGCAGATGAATCTTCTCGAACACGGCAGGTACGCTATCGGCACGCTCGGCTTGCACTTCCGCAACACAGCCGGTTACGTTCTGACGAGCCTTTTTCAATATGCTGACGACATCGTAGGAGGAGCAGCCGCCTACACCAATCAACAACATCTCCATGGGGCGTATGCCGATATTATGACCGCCACTGGATTCTGGACCTTCCATTAGAACGGAGTGGCCACTGCCAGACTCACCAAGGAACATTACTTCGTCTACCCAGCGTACTTTCGCTTTCATCATCGTCTCTCTCTTGCTAATGTCAGAACTATCTTCGCGGACACTTCGTAGTGAGGCGGCAGATTACCACAGTCAATCGCCAAGGACGAAGTGGCAAACATTCACAGTATTAGTAGACTGTGGTATACAATTGCGATGTTTTCGAAATGAAAGCACACACGAAGACTTAATGCGTACAGCGGAATGCTTTTTGGGGAAGGGGAAATAAAATATGGCGCTTTCGGCTATCACGCCACATATTAAGGACTTGGAAAATTTCTTAACCAATTGCCATCGACGACGCTACCCCAATCGCAGCACCATCATTTACGAAGGCGATACCTGCAACACGCTCTATTACATCATCGAAGGGTCTGTTTCCGTTGTACTCGAAGATGATGATGGCAAAGAGGTCGTCATCGCCTACCTAAATCCCGGCGATTTTTTCGGCGAAATGGGCCTGTTCGAACAGAAAGAGGCACGTAGCGCTTGGTGCCGTACTCGCAGTGCCTGCGAAATTGCGGAGATCAGCTACGCGAACTTCAACAGCTATATTCGCTCCCACCCCGAGATCGTCTTCACCATCGGCAAGCAGATGGCGCATCGCCTGCGCAACACCACACGTAAAGTAGGGGATCTTGCCTTCTACGACGTGACAGGACGCATCGCACGCACCCTCATAGAGCTCAGCAAAGAGCCCGATGCGATGACCCATCCAGACGGTATGCAGATTAAGATTACTAGGCAGGAATTGGGACGCTTGGTTAATTGTTCGAGAGAAATGGCTGGGCGAGTTCTGAAAACCTTAGAGGAACAGGAGCTGATTCACGTCAAAGGCAAGACCATCGTCGTTTTCGGAACGCGCTAAACGTTTTCCAATTTAGGCGGCCCGGTCCGTGTAGTATTCTTGACCATTCTCATCCCGAGCGGTGCTGTTTAGAATCTGCTGCTTACGCGAGAGGATCAGCTGCAACTTCTCCTCACCCTCTGGGCCTTTCAACGGTCCATTCATAAGATAGCTCTCTGCAGCTCGATAATGGCTTAGCGCCTTCTTCGTGTCGGCCCGCGCCATGGCCTGCTCTGCCATGTGAATATTCGAGTTTACGCCTACCAACGCACTCAGCATGCCTAGATGCCTTGCAGTGGACTCCAACACTTCTCCACTGACCTTGCGCACCTCATAGAGATGCCGAATCAATGCCAAGGCATCGTTGATATGCCCACGCGCCTTGATCACTTCTCGTTCGCTGTTGAGGCTAGTCTTGCTGTCTGACTTAGGACGCTTAGCATCGCCCCCTGCACTTTTGTCTGCAGCGCCGCTTTGCCGCATCTCCTGTTCAATATTACTTCGTGCTGGGTCCAGCTTCTGAATTCGTACAAGATCGCTCTTCAGAGCTTGGCCAAGTACACGGCCTACCTCGGGATTGTCATCGACTTCTTTGAGGTTCGTGATGACGCTCTTGATCGAAGCACAGCGCCTATCTAGTGCAGCCAAACGGTAGAGGCGAATGACGTTGCGTTCCTGACGCTCCTGAACCAAATGCACAAGCACCAGCGAGCCGACCATTAAGGCGACAAGGGCAAACAAGGCTGGAACACTGGATAAGAGCATTGGGCACCGAAGCAACGGATGAGTTTGTCGCATTTAGCGATCACTTATCTGTTATCGGCGCTTTAGGGGAGAGGTTTACTCATTTCGGTGCGAAAGAAGTAATTCAGAGCAGAATTAGGCCCCAGACCATCGCGACCATCATCATGCCAAGGAAGACAGCGGCGGATCCAATATCCTTGGCTTGGCGTGATAGCTCATGATATTCGCTGCCGATTCTGTCCACGACAGCTTCAACGGCGGTGTTGAGCAATTCGATAATCATCAGCAATAGGACGCTGCCAATCAGCAGAACCCGCTCTACCGGTGTTTGGCCGAAATACAGTGCAATAGGCGTCAAAATGATTAGACATAGCACCTCTAGACGAAATGCCTCCTCGCTAGAGAATGCCGATCGCAAACCCGCAAAGGAGTAGCGCGCCGCGGCGATAAGTCGCGGAATGCCGTGGCGTTTAGGGGGGATCGGAGGCGGTACGGAGCCTACTAAACCTTCTTCAACATCGGGAAGTTTTGCCATATCACGCGAACAACTCTTGTAGTTTCAAGCCAGGATTAGGGGCGCGCATGAAAGTCTCGCCGATCAGGAAGCCGTAGATTCCCTTGGCGAGCATCGCCTGCACATCTTGCGCATCATGTATGCCGCTCTCAGTAACTAGCAGAACGCCCTCGGGCAACCGCTGCGCAAGCCGGTAGCTTACGCCAAGATCCGTCTCGAAGGTGTGCAAGTTGCGATTATTCACGCCGATCAAGTCGAAACCCGCCTCCAGCGCAATGTCGAGCTCCGCCTCATCGTGCACTTCAACTAGGACATCTAGACGCATCTGTCGCGCATAACTCGACAGCTCTTTTAGCTGCGCAGGAGCCAAGGCGGACACGATGAGCAGAACGCAATCCGCTCCAATCGCCTTCGCCTCGGCCACCTGATAGGGGTCGATAATAAAGTCTTTACGAATAACAGGCAGCGCTGTGGCGGCTCGGGCCTGTTGTAAGTACTCGATGCCCCCCTGAAAGAACTCGCGATCGGTGAGTACCGAAAGGCAGGCCGCGCCAGCGGTTTCATATTGAGAGGCGATCAAGGCTGGATAGAAATCTTCGCGGATTAGGCCCTTACTTGGCGATGCCTTCTTAATTTCCGCTATTATCGCGGGCTTGCGCGCCTCGATACGAGAGCGCAGGGCACCGATAAAGTCCCTTCGATCATTGTTCTCTTTAGCGCTGCGCTCTAAAGCGCCCAAGCTCGTGATCGCACTATCTCGCGCTATCTCGAGATGTTTCTGGGCGATGATCTTCTGCAAAATTGTGGCGGTGTTCATAGGCTTAAATTCAGTCCTCGAAGCGACTAGTGTGGGCGGCCAATTGCTCGAGCTTACGCAAGGCGTCGCCACTTCTCATAATTTGCTGTGCACGGCGCACCCCTGCCGCGATGCTGTCTTCGATATTCGCTGCATAGATTGCCGCGCCGGCATTCAGAGCCACGATATCGCCGGCATCCTCGTCCGCATAACTCAATGCTTTGCGCACCAAGGCCAGGCTTTGCTGGGCGTCTTCGATCTGCAGATTTGCGAAACCATCGCGGCGCCGCATACCGAATTCCTCGGGGGTGATGCTGTAGTGACTTATCTGCCCATTGCGCAGCTCGCCGACTCGAGTTGCGGCACTGATACTGATTTCATCGAGGCCGTCCTCAGCCGCCACGATCAGTACATGCTTGCTCCCGAGGCTTGCCAACACATCCAACATCATGTCGATCCACTGGGCATCGTTAACCCCCAGCAATTGATTAGGCGCCGAGGCGGGATTGGTCAGCGGTCCGAGCAGATTGAAAATGGTGCGCATGCCGATTTGCTTGCGCGGACCTATCACATGTTTCATGGCACTGTGGTGGCCAGGGGCGAACATGAAGCCAACGCCGACCTTGTCTATGCAATCGGCAACCTGGGCGGGGCTAAGCGTTAGTTTCACGCCCGCGGCCTCTAATAAGTCCGCACTGCCACTCTTGCTCGTTGAACCGCGATTACCGTGCTTGGCCACTTGGGCACCGGCACAGGCCGCCACCATGGCTGCCGCGGTAGAAATATTGAATGTGTCTGTTCCCGTGCCACCGGTGCCACAGGTATCGACCAAGTGTCCGTTGTCGACCACATCGACCCGGGTCACCAGCTCACGCATCACCTTCGTTGCTCCTAAGAACTCGGCTGCGCAAATACCCTTGAGCTGCAGAGCCACTAGGAAGGCAGCGATCTGCGCGTCTGTCATCTCGCCCGTCATAATGCCGCGCATGAGCTGCGTCATTTGTGCTTCGCTCAGATCTTGGCGCTGCGCTAGGTGGCGAATCGCCTCTTTAATATCCATGGCTTATGCTCTTTACACTCTTCCTACATCGAGGAAGTTCTTCAATAGTTGATGACCGTGCTCACTCAGAATCGACTCGGGGTGAAATTGCACGCCCTCGATTGGCAGTGTGCGATGGCGCACCCCCATAATCTCGTCTACCCTGCCGTCGGCTTGCTCGGTCCACGCTGTAATCTCTAAGCACTCGGGAAGAGTATCTTTCTCGATTACGAGGGAATGATAACGAGTGGCCGTGAAAGGATTACTAAGCCCCGCGAACACCCCTTTACCGTAGTGATGCATCTCCGATAGCTTGCCGTGCATGACCTTATTGGCGCGCACGATCTTACCGCCAAACGCTTGGCCTATGCTCTGGTGCCCTAGACAGATGCCTAGAATAGGAATCTTGCCACCAAAATGATGAATAGTTTCGACCGAAATACCCGCCTCGTTTGGTGTGCACGGGCCTGGGGAGATCACGATCTTCTCGGGGGCTAAGCGCTCGATCTCATCGATGGTGATAGCGTCGTTACGGTAGACCCGCACATCTGCCCCTAGTTCGCCCAAATACTGGACGATGTTGTAGGTAAACGAGTCGTAATTATCAATCATTAACAGCATGTGCAGGCTTTCCTCTAGAGCGCCCCAATCCGGCGTCGGGAATTCTAGCATGGAAAGATTCGCCGCTTCTGCCCCTGAATGGCATCCAACCACGCTGCAAGGGAGTGTAAAGTAGCTGTCATGCTACTATTATTGAGTAAATCTAACTCCGAGGCGAGAATGCCAAAACGTAGCAAGCACAAGACTCTGATTAGAAAGCGCGGCCGCAAAGTCGGCCAGCCACCGGGCACTCTCGTCCACGTTGGTGAACAGCACAATGAAAATACCGCATTGATGCTGGTGAACTACAATCAAGATCTCTATTCAGAACAAACACTGCAACAAGTCAGCGACTTAGATCGCAATGCCTATCCCGAACAGGTGCTATGGTGCCAAGTTCAGGGTGTACATGACGCTACAGTGGTGCAGTCTCTTGGTGAGAAATTCCAGCTACACCCTCTGGTGATGGAAGACATCCTGAACACCGATCAACGCCCCAAACTCGAGATCCACGAGCATTACCTGTACATCGTTGTAAAGACTATCGAGTTCGATCCAGACGCCAATGAGGCGCGCATCGAGCAGATTAGTCTTGTACTAGGCGATGGATTCTTAATCTCCTTTCAAGAGGGGAGCAACGAACTGTTCCAAGGGGTTCGCAATAGATTGAGCTCCGGCCGACGACTTCGCGCGCTGCGCGCCGATTATCTGGCCTATGCTTTGATCGATACCTTAGTCGACAATTACTTCGTGCTGCTGGAGAAATTCGGCGACAACGTGGAGTTGCTGGAAGAGGAATTGCTCAACAATCCGAACCCGGCAACCCTAGCGAAGATTCATCACTATAAACGTGAAATGTTATTACTACGCAAGGTAGTCTGGCCACTGCGCGAGGTGCTAGTAAGCTTGAGCCGAGACGAAAGCGAACTGGTGTCACGCGACACACAAGTATTCGTACGCGATGTTTATGACCATACAATTCATATTATGGATAGCATCGATACAATAAGAGACCTACTCGCGGGAATGCTAGACCTGTACATCTCGAGCGTGAGCAATCATATGAACGAGATCATGAAAGTATTGACGATATTTGCGTCTATCTTCATGCCACTGACGTTTATCGCAGGTGTATACGGAATGAACTTCCAACACATGCCTGAGCTCAGCATGCGCTGGGGCTACCCAATCGCAATGGGAGCCATGATCACAATAGGCGTAAGCCTAGCCGTGTACTTCCGCTGGAAGAAGTGGCTTTGAATAAGTTGGTGCTAAGTTCGGAGTGCTAGATTGGTGGTTGGAGCGCTAAACCTTGCCCTATTTAACCTGTGGCAAGCTCCCACAGTCAGTGGTTCTACCACTAAATTGGAATAGGTCTCTGACTGTGGGAGCGGGCCCTGCCCGCGAAGGTTAGAATCTTCCACAGATCTTCATCAATCACACCCTTCGCTTGCAGGGCAAGCTCCCACAGTCAGTGGGTCTACCACTATTCTGTAATAGATTTCTGACTGTGGGAGCGGGCCCTGCCCGCGAATGCCAAAATCTTCCACAGATCTGCATCAATCGACCCCATTCGCTTGCAAGGCAAGCTCCTACAGTCAGTTGTTTCTATCAGGGATGGGTTAAATCGAACCTGCATAACAATAGAATGCTGATCTCATCCTCGTCTACAAACCCGCTAGTTTTCGAATCCGAATTGTTTCTAGGAATGGGGCTGGATTGGCGATCACTTCGAAGTCTTTTTCTTCCGGTAGGCAGCTGGGGCGTACGTATTTGACTAGTCGCTCGAGCGGATCGCAGAACAGCATATCGAATGCTAATCTATCTTTCCCATACAGACCCCGATGCAACATATTGGCCGAGAAGACGAGTAGATCCCCGCGCGCCATTGCCACAGCTGCAGTGTTAGGAAGATCGTCGAAGCTTTTCTTTCCGCCCTGTTCCATACGCACGCAATACTCCTCTTCCGTGTCCCAACGCTTATGACTACCGGGCACTAGCTCTAAACCTGGCTCCGGCATCAAGGCCAACCGCATGTGCAGCACATTGATGCTGTTTAATTCTTCGCGCTGCACATCCTCGGGCTCTCCTGTGTACTGAATATCTCTGTGCCAATAGTTTGGCTGCTTTGGATTAACTGGATTGAAAAATAACTGGGTATTCATAAACGCAGCGGGGCCGGGAAAAATCCTGCGCAATATAGACTCGATGCGCCGGTCGCCGAGTAAACGAAACAGCACCCTCCTGTCTTCAATATTGAGATGTTCTGTATCGGTGAGATAGGCGCTGTTGATTGCTCGCGCCTCATAAAACTGGGTATTGGCTGCGCGCCAACTGTGGTGGAAACGCAATAATACTTCGTGCAATTGTTTAAGCTCGGGCTCCTCGAACAAACCCCTTACTAAGGCAAAACCCTCGCTTGCATATGCACCTGCCAGAGAGTCCAGATCAGTTTGTGCGACACTAGTCACCGTCGTGCACTTTCGCGATTTTCTTCAGCGCAGGCATGTCGATTACTTCTATCTCACGGTTATCGACTTTTACGATGGCCAGTTTTTGCAAGCGCCCAAACACCCTGCTCACAGTCTCTAGGGTAACACCTAGATAGCTGCCAATATCCGCGCGGGTCATCGGTAGCCGGAAGTGCGTCGGCGACAGCTTACGACGATGATTGCGGCTGGAGATACTCAATAACAATGCGGCAACGCGTTCGTCGGCAGCGTTGCTGCTCACCAAGGTCAGCATCTGCTGATCCTTTACAATCTCCTGCCCCATCAAACGAAAGAAACGGCCCTGCAGCGACGGAATCTTCGTGCTCAGATCTTCTAGAAGATGGAATGGTATTTCACAGAACGAGCCAGTCTCTAGGGCGATTGCCGAACTACCATAGCGATTGCTGCTAATTCCATCCATGCCCATGATCTCGCCTGGCAAGTACAGCCCAGTGACCTGCTCCGTGCCATCTCGGCTAGTCTTAAAAGTCTTAAAGCTACCAGCACGAATCGCGTAAATCGCCTTAAACTCTTCGTCTTGATGATAGAGATAGTCGCCCTTACTCAAGGCTCGACCCTGCTTTACGATTTCATCGAGACGCAGGATCTCTTTCGCGTCCAAGGCAATCGGCAGGCAGAGCTCCCCTAACCGACACTCGCCGCAGGAAATACTGGGATTGGTATGACAGGAGCGCACCGCATAGGGTATTTCTTTAGCAAATATTGCTGCTTTCGAAGTTGGTTTCACAATGGCGCCTTAGACAAAAAAGAGATAGAAACGATTAGCATTGTATTTACTTCATTCAGCCCCTGCAAAAGAGCGATCACCCCAGCCTACCACTCTTTGGCGCTTGGGTGACACAGCCTATTCCACCAACTTTGCCGAGACAGCTCTCTCTATTACAATGCGTGAACAAGTCAATAGTGCTAATAGCTGCCCCACCAAAGGGCTGGGTGAGCTACAACGAGGCTATCCAAGGATAACGGCTAATCGAACGCGCTCCTAAAGCTGCTCTAAATATAAACCTCAAATATGCTAAACGCTATGGAGAGCAACGTTCTAAGTAAGGTTATCAGTCGGCGGGATACTGGAAGACGGCATCGATCGGCTCGCCAAATACTAGCGCAATCTTAAAGGCTAGCTCTAGAGTCGGGGAATATTTAGCAGCTTCTATGGCGTTGAGTGTCTGCCTCGTGACGCCAATTTTCTCAGCTAATGTGGCCTGCGACATCTCGTTAGCCTCGAAACGCAGGCGGCGGATATTATTCTGGATAGCGGTAGCTTTCAACGCTAGTAACCCCTGCGAAAGTAAAACAGCTCTAAGCCCGACTTTAGCAAGCGCGAGACGATCAGGGCTAATAGCAGCAGGTGAGGAATTAGGAAGGGATTCGATAAATCGGGTATGCGATAGAAGTTCGGGAATAAAGCGCTTGCACCTAATTGCCATATCAACAACACCGCGAAAACCTGCAGAGCCCAGTAACCCGCGACATTGGCCCGTGCGGCGAAGCGCTTCTCGCGCTCGTCTGCGGCAAGCTCAGCGCCAGCAAACCTGAACAATAAACTCAGCAGTAAGCCCAGAACAATGCCTAACATAGTGCTCTTTATTACTAATCCCACCAAAGCCGAAACCAAGCCAGTTTCATTGGTCATGAGCAGAACCAAGGCATTAGGGAAATAGTACAAAGCTACAATAGCGTCGACGAATAAGGTTGCCCACAACCGCTTCTCTCTAATGGCCATCTCTTGCAGAAATCCCATTTGTTCATCCTCGTCAGCACTTGAATTGGCGTCAGTATAAATTGAACCTAAGCAATGTCAAATATTATTGACATAGTGACTATAATAGACGACACATCGAGATAAAAAAAAGGCGTCGAAACATAGCTTCGACGCCTTTTTTTACTTATAAAACCTACATAATCAATCGATTAGACGTGGAATATATTTATAGATGCCTTGCACCGGGCCTACTTCGCCCGAGTATACGTTACCGTCTTTGTCTACAGTTACGCCCTCTCCCATGGAGCCGAAACCGCCCATACCAGAGGCGCGTTCGGACGGATGCTCAGACACGAAATACATAACCTCGCCCGTGCGCGCGCTACCGACTCGAAGGCCTTTGCGCCAGCCCGGATTGTAGTTGTCATCAGACTCGGAATCGATCGCGTAGAGCATGTCATCGGGCGTAATAAACAGGCCGGAGATGCGGCTAAACTGATACCAAGTATCCAGATGACCGCCGTCTTGGTCGAAGATCTGAATGCGGCGATTGCCGCGGTCGGCTACGAACAGACGGCCCTGGGAATCGAATGCGAGGGAGTGTGGAGAGCGCATCTGGCCGTCCTCATAACCCCATTCGCCGAAGCTCTTGATGAACGTGCCATCCGCAGCAAACTTAGAAATGCGGCTTATGGAGTCTGGGCCTGGCTCGTCCTGGAACTGCGCGCCATGAGTCTCTGCCACATAGATGCTGCCATCTGGGCCGATGACCACATCGTTAGGATCTGTGAAACGGTTAGGCGGATTACCGATTTCCCCTGGAGTGCCAAGGGTCATCAATAGCTCACCGCTAGGGCTGAATTTCAATACAGTGTGACCCTTGCCTGCGGCGTCCGGGAACTGCTCGAGCTCGCGAGCGTTAGCCGCGCGGGAGTCTACTACCCAGACATTGCCCTCTTTGTCGACGTCCATACCATGGGGCCAAAGAATAAGACCGGCACCGAAACTAGTCACTACATTACCATCGGAGTCCAGCTTCACGATCGGGTCTACATCGGAGCCCGCACAGGAGTTGGCACCACAGCGATCTCCGATCCACACGCTCTCGCCATCGATATCGATGTTGATTGCGCTGATAGAGCCCCATGTGCGACCCGCAGGAGGGTTGCTCCAGTTCGGCACTATCTCGTAAGGATTAGGCAGGTTATTCACCGGCTCAACATCGGCATGCTCGGCGGGGCCAGTAGCGCCACGTTGCGCCATAGCTGCGCTCGACGCACTTAGCAATAAGGCGACAGCGAGTGCTAATTTTAGGGGTTGGAAGCGGTTTGCGCGGGTTCTTGTCGTTGTTTTCATCATTTTCCTCGTTTAACACAGGTTACTGTGAATCAATCTAACACTTGAAAAGTCATATTATGGCAGTGCCTATTGGGGCTAGAAACATGACCTCTGCGGCTAATATTGTCAATCCCAAGCAGATCAATTTGGCCATACCCATTATTTTAGTGGGATTCTCTGAAAACCCTTGCTATCCCTTCCTTTCGTTCACTACACTGACTCACAAATGAATAAAAAGAAGCTAGCGTATTTACATAAAAGCGCTGCTCAGAAGGCGCTATTCGTCCTAGCCATAATGGCTAGCACTATGCTTTTAATCTTAAATTTGGGTTTAGACGTTCGTTTCGAAGCACACCACTTCGTGCTAGCTCACACCGTTCTCGAGTGCGCAGGCGTACTAATCGCCGCGATGATCTTTATAACAGGATTGTCACCTCTCGAGGAAAGTCGCTCTCTGCGCTCTACTGTCCTTGCCAGTGCTTTCCTAGCCACTGGCTTGTTAGAGTTTGCCCATTTAGTAACGTTTGACGGCACTTTCGCCCAGTCATTGCTATTTTCCGAGGCCATTAGCGAAAAACTGACCATTGCGGCACAGATATTCGCAACTTTCGGACTACTTAGCTTCGCATTCTGCCCAATACGTAGTATTGCCAAGCAATCCTCAAGGCTCATTTACACAGCATTTGCTATCGCTAGTGCTGTGATCATTACCTTCATTTTTCTTACCACAGAAGGTAATTCGAATTACCTCGAGAACATCCAGCCCAATTCCACCAATTTTTATTTTTTTACTTTCATCAGCATCCTGCTTGCGGTATCAGGAGCAAAACTTTTCAGTAACAGCTTACGCAACAATAGTATTCCGACTCTATCAATTGCCACAGCCACACTCATACTCGCCATGGCCGCTATACTTTTTGGCAACTATCAACATGTGAACGACTTAAACGCCTTGATAGGACATTTATACAAACTATCTGCCTATGTATTTCTCTATCGCGCGCTAGTACTTAAAAATATAGAACAACCTTATCAGGATATTCGTGATCTCGAACAGCGAATCGAATCTACACTAAACGCACTTCCAGACCTCGTTTTCGAGACTTCGATCGACGGGAAAATATTCAACTATCACTCTAGTTTAGGGCAGGACAAGTTGCTCGCTGATCCCCTCGAGTTTATCGGCAAAAATTTGCATGAATTCCTTCCGGACGACGCAAGTAAAATCGCCTTAGCAGCCATGCAAGAAGCAAATGAGAAGGGTTACAGTTATGGAAAGCAATACTCGCTAATGCACGAAGATGGCGAGCATCGATATGAGATATCGGCGTCTTCGCTCCCTATTTCGGACAACGAAGACCATTTTGTGATGCTCGTACGCGACATATCACTTCGCTATTCACTGACGCAACGCCTAGAAGGGCTCTTATCGCTTACTAATGTCAGCGATAGGCTTTCCGAACACGCTATTGCTCAGCTTGCATTAGACACCCTAGAGGGACTTACAAAAAGCAAGGTGAGTTTTCTCCATTTCCTCAGCGAAGATGAACGCGAGATCGAACTGGTCTCTTGGGGAAGTGAGACGGAAGCTAAGTTTTGTAAAGTCGACCAAGAATCCCACTACCCATTGGAGAAGGCCGGCATATGGGCAGATTGCGTGAGAACCCGTGAGCCTGTCGTAATCAACGACTATGAAAATGCACCTAACAAGAAGGGCTTACCCAAAGACCATTCAGAACTCCGTCGTTTTGTAAGCGTCCCTATTTTCGATGGCGAGCGCATCGCGATGATAATCGTCATCGGGAACGCCGAATATCAGTACAGCCATTCCACAGTAAAGGTCATTGAGTTATTCGGTAACGAACTCTTTCAAATGTTGTTGCGACGCCATGCTCAGAATGAATCCGAGAAGAATCGCCTACTCTTAGAAAGCGCATTGGAGAATATTCCCGTTGGTGTGGCTATTACAACGCGAGGCAAGGAAGCCAAATTCGAGTATTTTAACCAACGCTTCCCTGCGTTATATGGAGTTAACGCAAGCGACTTAGGCAAGATTGAAGATTTTTGGGAGGTCGCAATTGAGGACGAGAACTTGCGCGACGAATTGCTTGGAAAATCGCAAGTAGGCATAGCTCACGATGAACCGAACACGTGGCGCTGGGACCGCATTCCGTTCAAAGGGAAAGGCGATACATGGCGTTATCTAAACATACAGACCGTCGAAGTTTCCAATACAGACTTAAACGTTACCCTTGTAGAAGATGTAACCGAGTCGATACAGATTGAAGAAGAAATTCGAGTTTCCGCCACTGCATTCTCCTCGCAAGAGGGCATATTAATTACCGACGCTAACCTACAGATATTGCGCGTGAATGCGGCCTTTGAGAGAAGTAGTGGTTACAGTGCTGAAGAGTTAATTGGCAAGACTCCCGCCTTTTTTCAATCAGGAAACCAAGCCCCCGATTTCTATAAAAAAATGTGGGAGAAAATTGAGAAATTTGGATTGTGGCGTGGCGAAATTATTAACAAGAACAAAGAAGGTAAGCTCGCCCCCTATTCCCTGACTATTTCTGCAGTGAAGAATCGGCTGGATATTATCACTCATTTCGTAGCCCATTATATAGACCTTAGCGACATAAAATCCGCCCAGAATACAATCAGCCACCTATCATATTTCGACACCCTTACTGGCCTACCCAATAGAGCATTTCTTAAAAGTATGTTGTCCGCCAAGCAGCTGACATCCCATAGCGCGGATGGATATATTGGTGCGCTGATGATCGACCTTGATAACTTTAAAACCATCAATGAGACACTGGGTCACGAATCTGGCGATGAACTCCTACTCGAGGTCGCTAAGCGTTTACAGAACGTGTTGCGTGGCGGTGATAAGGTGGCTCGCTTTGGTGGTGACGAATTTGTCATCTTGTTTATGGAATTAGGTGCTGACGAAGAACAGGCTTCTCTGAAGACACAACTGCTCGCGCAGTCAGTCGTTTATTCACTAGAAGACACCTATGTGATTGGCAAGAACGCTTACTTCTCAACGGCGAGCATCGGGGCGACCCTAGTGAAAGCCCGCAAGCCCAATTCTCAAGAAATTTTGAAGCAGCTAGATATTGCGCTTTCTAGTGCAAAGAGCGATGGCAAAAATCAAATTCGCTTCTTCGACCCTGCATGGCAAGATAGTGTTAATAAGCGGGCACATCTACTCGATGAACTGCGTATAGCAATAAAAGAAAGACAACTCGAGCTCTTTTACCAACCACAGCTAAACGAGCAAGGCAAGATAATAGGAAGCGAAGGACTCATACGCTGGAATCACCCAACTAGAGGCCTGCTTCCACCAAGCGAATTCCTGCCTATCGCTCAGGAAAACCATCTCATGATTAGGATTGGTGACGAAGTGCTCCGCATGGGATTGGAGCAATTACATCACTGGCAGCAAAAAACCGAATTTCAACACATTCAACTCAGCCTTAACATCACTGCAGATCAATTCTATGAAGACTGTTTCGAGAAACAACTACTTGCTCTACTGAGCGAATTTTCGATCACCCCTGGCTCCCTGATGCTCGAGTTCACAGAGTCTATGATCTTAGGTGGAGTCGAAGCTGCACGGAAGAAGATCATCCGCCTAAACGCTGCCGACATCGAATTTGCTATCGACGATTTCGGCACTGGCTACTCCTCGCTCTCTTATTTGAGCACTCTGCCAATGGATCAACTGAAGATTGATCAATCTTTCGTACGAAATATCGGCATCATTGAAACCGACACGCAGATAGTCAAAGCGATCATTACAATGGCCAAGATCCTAAAATTGGGAGTAATTGCAGAGGGAGTCGAAACTCAGGCTCAATTCGATTACTTAAAATACCAGGATTGTGAATTGTTTCAGGGCTATTTGTTTAGCAGGCCGGTCCCGGTCGCCGAGTTCGATCAATTAGTGCTTAATGCCACCTGTGAACAGTAGCGAGCCTAGCAGAAGGTCATCGCGCTAACTCGTATGCACAGATGTTCACAACTGTGGCCAGATTCAGCGACTCAATTGCACCCGAACCGCGAATGCTAAACGCGCTGGCCTGCAAATTCCCGGGAAGGCCACGTGCCTCATTGCCAAAAATATAGGCATCAAAATTGGCGAAGGACGGGTCTGCTACCGGCGTTCCATTCATGTCTAGACATGCCAAGCGCGAGTAGCGTTCACGCAAATCCTGCACGCTTACATCGGTTTCGATAGGGACATGAAAAATCGCCCCCATGCTAGCGCGCACGACCTTGGCGTTGAATGGGTCCACCGATGCGGGGCTAAGAATACAGCGGCTCGCGCCAAACCAAGCCAGGGTGCGTAGAATCGTGCCTAAGTTGCCTGGGTCCTGCACCTCATATAGATAGAAGACTCGCTCCTTATCGATTGGCGCAGCATTTTCCAGTAATGCATCGATAGGCACTACCGCGAACACACCCTGCGGGGTCTTGGTCTCGCAGACCTTTGCCATCTGAGCGCTAGTTAGCTCTTGGCACTGCAAAGCACCTCTAGGCCCTTGGTAGTCGGCGGTGCAATACAAATGGGCTGCAAGTAGGGCTGGCTTGTGCGCTGCCGCCGCTATTAGTTCCTGTACTAGGTGTTCGCCCTCGGCAATGAAGCAGCCATATTCGGCGCGGTATTTCTTCTGCTGAAGTTTCTTAAGCGTGTCGATATTCATCTTCATTGTTCGGCCCCCTGCCCTAAATCGGCGAACATCGCCTTAGCCAAGGCCTCTGCCACCTTTATGCCATCGACTCCTGCCGAGAGAATTCCGCCGGCGTAACCCGCTCCTTCTCCGGCCGGGTAAAGGCCACGAGTATTCAGGCTCTGCAAACTAACAGGGTCTCGCGTAATGCGAATCGGCGACGAGGTGCGTGTCTCCACCCCCGTAAGGATCGCATCATCGCGATCGAAGCCGCGAATCTGCTTGCCAAAGGCTGGCAGCGCCTCTCTTATCGCACTAATCGCATACTCGGGCAGTGCGCTATCGAGCTCACCGAGCAGAATACCAGGCTTGTATGAGGGCACCACATCGCCAAGCTCAGAGGAAGGCCTGCGGCGAATAAAATCGCCAACCAGCTGAGCAGGGGCGCAATAGTCTTCGCCGCCAAGTACATAGGCGTGAGACTCTAATGCTTCCTGTAGCTCGAGGCCTGCCAGAGGACCGCCGGGGAAATCCTGCTCCGGATTGATACCAACGACTATGCCCGCGTTGGCATTGTGCTCATTGCGCGAATACTGGCTCATGCCATTGGTCACTACGCGCGCAGTCTCAGAGGTTGCTGCGACCACCGTGCCACCAGGGCACATGCAGAAACTATAGACGGCACGCCCGTTCTTGGCGTGGTGAATCACCTTGTAATCCGCCGCCCCGAGCATTTCATGTCCAGCGTACTTGCCTAGGCGGACGCGATCGATCTGCGACTGCGGATGCTCGATTCGGAAGCCAATAGCGAAGGGTTTGGCCTCGATGAACACGCCCTTGCTATGTAGCATGCGAAATGTATCGCGGGCACTATGGCCAAGAGCTAGCACCACATAGCGACTATATAGCGTTTCACCATCGGCAAGGCGCAGTCCCTCGACGCGCCCATCGTTGCGCAACAGCTCCGTGACCTTGCTCTCGAAGCGAACTTCGCCGCCGAGGGCGATGATCTCCTCACGCATCTTAGCGACAACGCCAGTGAGCCTAAACGTCCCGATGTGAGGCTTGCTGACATAGAGAATCTCATCCGGCGCACCTGCGCGCACGAACTCGTGCATGACCTTGCGACCATAGAATTTCGGGTCTTTAATCTGACTATACAATTTGCCATCGGAAAATAGCCCTGCGCCGCCCTCGCCAAATTGGACATTGGATTCGGTGTCTAAAATATTATTGCGCCATAAGGCCCAAGTATCTTTCGTGCGGCGACGTACGTCGCGGCCTCTCTCCAACACAATTGGATGAAACCCCATCTGCGCTAGTATTAATGCCGCAAAGAGGCCACAGGGGCCAAAGCCAATGATGAGAGGGCGCTCACTGTGATCAGCTGGCGCTTCCCCCACGGGGTAGTAGTGGGTATCGGGCGCTGCGCGGACGTGAGGGTCTTGCGCGAAGCGCTCCAGCAGGGCCGCCTCGTCTTCTACTGCCAAGTGAATAATGTAGACGAAGCTGATCACGCTATTCTTCTTACGAGCGTCATAGCTGCGCTTGAACACCGTAAAATTGAGCAATTCCTGATCTGGTATGCCTAAGCGTGTCAAGATCGCGTCGCGCAATGCTGCAGGGGAATGGTCTAGTGCGAGAGAGAGTTCGGTGAGTCTAATCATATCAGCAGTCCTGGCCGGTGGCCCCGGCAGAGGGTAATTGGCCTCTATTGTACATCAGCCTAGCGCCACAATGTCTGACAAGAGCGTAATGAAAGCGCATGTTTGCTTGCCTGCTTGCGGGGCAACACACTAGAATCGTCCTAATCCGCGAAACCTTATACGACTCTTAGCGTCACAAGCCGACGGGGTAATTCTTGCCAGTTAACCACGACAACTCTCAGAACGATCACTCCCAACGAAAGTCTCTATTAGAGCTAATCCCCAATGCGGCATTGGCCTATGACGGAGATCGTGATGCTTTCTATTTCAATGCGCTTGCGGCGCAGTGGTTCGGTGTCGATCATTCGGCTGACCCGGTCGAGCGAAGCTCCTTAATCCTGCAAGTATCTAAGCATGACGACCCCCATCCTTTGGACAGCGAGAACACGCCATGGCGCCGTGCTTGGAATGGAGAAAAAATACAAAGCTTTGAAGTTATCCTCAATGTTGGGGATCAGAATCCTCGTTTTATCCAGTGCTATAGCAATGGAATCTCGAATAATTACAATTCGACCTCGAGCGTTGTGGTCACAATGATCGATATTTCCACTACGAATTCAGATTACCTGGCGCTCCTTAATGACCAGGCGCAGATGCGCAGTATTATCGATGTAATGCATGCGGGCACATGGCAATGGAATCTTCAAACTGGCGAAACCAGTATCAATGAACGCTGGGCGCAAATTGCAGGCTATAGCATCGAAGAGTTATCCCCTGTAACAGTCGATACTTGGTCGAAATTCACGCACCCCGACGATGTAAAAGAGTCACGCCAGCTTCTCAATGAGCATATTGCTGGGAAAACCTCACACTACAGCAGCGTGTTTCGAATGAAGCATAAGCATGGGCATTGGGTGTGGGTTCAGAGTCGCGGGCGTGTTTATCAATGGGACACACAAGGCAAGCCACTTTGGATGGCTGGCACCAATTTAGATGTCAGCAACGTCCGTGCAGCCGAAATCGAGGCGCGCTCCTCGCAAGCCTATATGCAGGCCCTAATCGACTCATCATCCGATATTGCAATTATCGCAACAGATACGGAAGGTTTAATTACCGTATTCAACACCGGTGCCGAGAAACTCTTGGGTTACTCTGAGCAAGATGTTGTAGGAAAACTCACGCCCGCCCCTTTCCACCTCGAGTCTGAGGCCATAGTGCGAGGAAAGGAGCTTAGCGAGGCTGTGGGTTATGAAGTGAGCGGTTTCGATGTCTTCATTCACACCGCAAGAAACGGTAAATCCGAGACGCGGAAATGGACCTACGTTTGCAAGTCTGGCGAGCATCGACGAGTTAGCCTTACTGTAAGTGCGATGCGTGATGAAGATAGGAAAGTGATCGGTTTTCTTGGCATAGCAATCGATGAAACCGCGCAACTCGCCGCGGAAGAGCAAGCACAGCTTGCCGCACAACGCTTTGCTGGCGCGTTTGATTCCACTGCTGTAGGAATGGCTCTGGTATCCCTAGACGGACGCTGGATGGAAGTCAATGACGCTCTCTGCGAAATGCTTGAATACAGCCGCGAAGAACTTCTTGTAACGGATTTTCAGACACTAACCCATCCCGATGATTTGCAAAATGATTTGAAATTGCTGGAGAAACTACTTGCCGGTGAGATTCCAAATTACCAGATGGAGAAGCGCTACTTTCGAAAGACTGGCGCACTCATCCAATCCAAGCTATGGGTCGCCTTAGTAAGAAACCGTCTGGGTGAGCCACTGCACTTCGTGTCCCAAATCCAGAATATCACTGACGAGTATCTAGCCAAAAAGGCACTTCAGAGCAGTGAGGGTCGCCTGCGCGGCCTTTTCGACCTCTCGCCTGTTGGCATTAGTTTGATGGATTTTAAAACGGGCAAGCAATTAGAGGCGAACAACGCGCTGATCGCTCCTACTGGCTATAGCAGAAAAGAGTTCATGGCACTTACAGATCGTGAGCTCACGCCCCGTGAGTACGCTCCACTAATTAAGAATTCCATAGAACAGCTGCGCACCATTGGGCGTTTCACTCCGTTCGAGAAAGAATATATACGCAAAGACGGGACTCGCTATCCGATACTCGCACAAGGCATCCTGATGAAAGATCCTACAGGGCGCGAAGTCGTCTGGTCGCTCGCCGAGAACATCAGTGATCGTAAGCGCCTAGACCAAATTAAGAGCGAGTTTGTCTCTACGGTGAGCCATGAATTGCGTACGCCTCTGACCTCTATTTCTGGCGCACTTTCGCTCGTTATCAGTGGCGTCTTAGGCGAGGTCAACGAAGAAGTATGCGCGATGCTCAAGATCGCCGCGAAGAGCAGCGCTCGCCTCAGTGCCTTGGTTAACGATCTGCTCGATATGGACAAGCTTCTCGCTGGAAAAATGGATCTAAAGATCGAGCATGTTGACTTACTCCCTCTGCTCGACGAGACAGTCAGTGGCATAGCCTCTTTTGCCCAATCCCATGAAGTAGAGATCGTACAGGTCGAGAACACGCCGATGAAGATCCACACGGACAGCACCCGACTTATCCAAGTGCTGACCAATCTTCTCTCCAATGCCTGCAAACACTCGGAGCGCGGAGGGAAGGTTGAACTCCACCACGCAGCCGGCCCTGACAACAGTGTTATTCTCAGCGTGGTCGATCACGGCAAAGGCATACCTAAGGAGTTCCGTTCGCGTATTTTCCAGAAATTCGCTCAAGCAGATGGCTCTGATTCCAGCGATAAGAAAGGGACTGGCTTAGGCCTAGCGATCTGCAAAGAGCTCATTGAAAGAATGGGCGGCGTCATTGGCTACGAGTCTCATGAAGAAAAAGGCAGTCACTTCTGGATTCGACTGCCTAGAGCCAGAACCCAACCAAACAAAGATAATCAAAAACCTGTTGTGCTGCATGTAGAGGACGATGTCGAATTCGCCAAGCTCGTGAGCCTACAAATAAACAACTGGGTCAGCATGGATCTCGCAACAGATCTCGCCATGGCCAATCGCAAAATACGGGAGAACCACTACGATCTAATACTGCTTGACCTGTTCCTCCCCGATGGCAGTGGGGAGGCACTCTGGGAATCTCTCCACCTTTCGCAAGCCGATGTCCCTATAGTCATTTTATCTGGCCACGAAGTCCCGCGAAGGCTCGCCAATAATGTTGCCGCAGTACTTGTCAAGGACGAAACAACACTGCCGAGAATCATCTCGACACTGCAACATATTTTCGAAATGGGGGAAGCATAGATGCGCAGATTACAGAGAATAGTACACGTTGAGGACGACGAGTCGATCCGCGCTATTGCGAAGGTCGCCTTGGAGCGAGTTGGCAGCTTCACGCTTCTTAGTTGTGCATCGGGTAACGAGGCACTAGAGAAGACTGCACAATTTGCCCCAGACATGATCCTGCTGGATGTAATGATGCCCGGGCTCGACGGCCCGACCACTTTGAAGAAGCTAAGAGAGACTATGGATTTGACCGAAGTCGCCATAGTGTTCATGACCGCTAAAGTGCAGTCTTCCGAGATCGAATATTACAAAAGCATAGGCGCCTGCAATGTGGTGTTGAAGCCCTTTGACGTGATGACCCTATCGGAACAACTAGGAAAATATTGGACGGAATTCAATGGCGAATGAGCGCGAAGCAAGCATACAGAAAGAGATGGCAAAACTGCGCAACGAGTTTCACGATCGGCTCATAGTCGAGCTAGAGGAATTCGTGGCGTATTCTAGCCTGCCAGATCAGGAGATTTGCCGCACAGAAACCCTTCAGAAGCTCTACGAGGCAAGCCATCGCCTTGCTGGCTCTGCGCTTACTTTCGGCTATTCAGATACAGGTAATTTATTGCGACGCTTGGAGGGCGCACTGGATGCGATCCTTAACCAGGGTGCCGAAGTTAACGTCCTTTCAATACGCAGACAGCTCAATGTATTAGCACCAGCCGTGGCCATCCCTTCCGAAACCAAGAAAAATCTGGCGGCGCAGAGTACTGCTACTGAAAGTTCAGCTTTAGCGCAGCCAATGTCAAATAGTGTGCTTTTATATGTCTTAGAAGACGACCCCTCTACGAGCGATCTGTTAAAGATTGGATTGTCCAGCTTCGGCTATAATGTAAGCACATTCACAGACATCGACACACTCTGCGACTCGGCAAAAAAAGAGCGTCCAGATGCGCTAATTGTCGATATCGAGAAAAAAAATATTGCTGAGCATACGTTGGCAAATGTCGCAAAACGTTTGCGCGAAGACGGCATGCAAGCGCTCCCTATCTTGGTCGTTAGCCAATACGATAGCTTCACTGAAAAGCTCGAGGCAGCACGCAATAACGTGGTTGCCTTTCTTAGTAAACCAGTCAACATTCCCGCTCTCGAATCTAATCTCGAGTTTGTGTTGCAGCCTCAGACGAAATCTCCCTATCGCGTGCTCCTCGTCGACGACGATATCTACTCGATGGAACACCATCGCTTGATGCTAGATAAGTGGGGCATCATGGCCCACGCTTTGCCGGACCCTTCTAAGATTCTCGACGTAATCGAAGAGTTTCAGCCAGACTTAATGATCTTCGACCTCCATATGCCCTCCTGCACGGGCGTCGAACTAGCCGAAGTAGTGCGTTTTCACACGCACTGGATTCACATTCCCATCATCTTCCTATCCAGTGAACGCAATGAGGGACGACAAATATCGGCCATGATGACAGGTGGCGACGACTTCATCGTAAAGCCTGTAGTGGAAGAGAATTTCGTCGCCACCATCATGAGCCGTGCACAACGTGCAAGACAATTGGCAGAGCTGATGACACGGGACAGCCTCACTGGCCTGCTCAAGCACACTGAGATAAAAGAGCGGCTTGGACACGAATATTCCCGCGCAGACCGGAATAAGAGTGTTGTCAGCGTGGCAATGCTTGATATCGATAAATTCAAGCGTGTGAACGACAGCTACGGGCACCAAACCGGCGACGTCGTCATCGCAACGCTCGCTCACCTATTGCGTCGCGGACTACGCGCAACAGACATTGTTGGGCGCTATGGCGGAGAAGAGTACCTAGTAATATTGCCAGACACGGATGCCGAGAGAGCCGCGATCAAACTAAACTCGCTACGCAAGGAGTTCGAGAAGGTGAAGTTCCGCCATAAGAACGAAGTGTTTACCTCTAGCTTTAGCGGCGGTATCTGCCAATCGGATAAAGTGAAAAACATCGACGAATTCTTAGAGCAAGCCGACCTAGCGCTGTATCGAGCGAAAGAGCGCGGCCGGAACCAGATTGTACAGTCCGACGATACGGACTAGACTCGCCCCCTCCTCCACACACAAAAAGCGACCCCATGGCCCGTTCGAAAAGCAGTAATCGTTGGCTCGAAGAGCATGTGAATGACCCCTATGTGAAAAAGGCACAGGTCGATGGCTATCGTTCCCGCGCCAGTTATAAACTCTTAGAGTTGATCGACAAGGACAGATTAATTAAGCCGGGGATGACGGTTCTGGACTTGGGTTCGACACCTGGCGGCTGGTCGCAAGTGGTGGCACCACTGCTTGGCAAGCAGGGCAAAACCATTGCCTCTGACATACTGCCAATGGACCCAATTGCGGATGTTATTTTTATCGAAGGGGATTTCACAGAGCAGGAAGTGTTCGACGCGATACTTGCACAGCTAGATAAGGACAAAGCGGATTTGGTGATGTCAGACATGGCCCCCAATATTAGCGGCGTAGACGCTGCAGACCAAGCCAGCTCCATGTATCTAGTGGAGCTAGCCCTCGACATGGCTGTCGCTGTGTTAAAGCCTGGCGCTAATTATGTGGCAAAGGTCTTCCACGGCGAGGGCTACGATCAATACTTGAAGGACATGCGCGAACACTTCGACAAAGTAGTGGTGCGCAAGCCAGATGCCTCGCGCTCGCGCTCACGCGAGGTCTACGTTGTCGGCAAAGGCTTCAAGTCCTAGTTACTTAATTTTAGACTTGCGCTTATTGCGCTCATTCAGGGCGAGAAATTCTACCAGTTCTGCCTCAGCCCACTTATTCGCCTCTTCTTCAGTCGCAAAACCATCCTGCGTCTTGGACACGACATTGCGCTTGGAGCTTGCGCGACGCAATATCTCTGCACGCCACAGGCCGCTGGTCTCGTCCTTACTTACTTGGGAGTTGTATCTCTTATTGGTGCTCATTACTTGGTCCTGTGTCTGCCCGGCTCGGGCCTTTGATTAGGGCGCTACTTATACCCGAAGGGGCCGCCACTGACCAGTGTAAGTTCCTTGCGCATAAATACTTCCGTTTTCTGTGGCGATATTGTCTACTGTTGTTATTGCCCCGCGACGAGTAAGTCCATGTCTAAAGTAAGCCGCTATACCCCCGCCACCGCCATCGCAGTTGTCGTTGCCAATATGGTAGGCACAGGGGTATTCACTAGCCTCGGCTTCCAAATCATCGACATCAAATCCAGCTTCGTTCTGTTGATGCTATGGCTCGTTGGCGGCATTGCAGCAATGTGCGGCGCACTGACCTATGCCGAACTAGCCAGCCGCATGCCCCGCTCGGGCGGCGAATATAATTTCCTCAGTCAGATCTATCACCCCTCTATCGGTTTCGTTTCCGGCTGGGTCTCGCTGACGGTGGGCTTCGCGGCGCCTACAGCATTGGCGGCGATGACCTTCGCGGCCTACTTCGATTCGGCCGTGGGTGCCAGCATTCCTATCAATCGTAGCTTAGCCGCTGTGGTTCTGGTGGGCGTACTCACATTCGTGCACGGGCGTAACCACGCCGCCAGCAGTGGTTTGCAGAATTGGTTCACGATTATCAAGGTCTTGTTGATCGCCCTATTCGTGGTGGCTGTATACAGCAGCGTTATAACTCCCCAGGAAGTGCACTTATTGCCTAGAAGTGGCGATGGTGCCTTGTTAGCCTCTAGCGCATTCGCTGTATCGCTGATCTATGTTAACTATGCCTACACGGGCTGGAATGCCGCCACTTATATTACTGGTGAGATCGAGCGACCCGAGCGCTCAGTCCCTATAGTTCTCATCGGTGGCACCGCTATCGTCATCGTGTTGTATTTGGCCCTTAACGCGACATTCCTCTATGCCGTGCCAATGGAAGCGCTAGAGGGGCGCATCGAGATCGGTGTTATTGTCGCCGAACAGACCTTCGGCCCAATCGGCGCGATGCTGATGGGCGCGCTACTTTCCCTACTATTGATCTCAACAGTCAGCGCAATGCTAATGGCCGGCCCACGCGTGCTTCAAGTAATGGGGGAAGATTTTCGACTGTTCCGCATTCTCGCGGTTAAAAATGCCGGCGGTGTGCCCCGCACTGCCATTTACGTGCAGGGGCTAATCGCAATACTGTTCATCGTCACCTCCACCTTCGACTCTGTGCTGGTATTCTCCGGATTCATCCTCGGCTTGAGCTCGCTGGCCACTGTGCTGGGCGTGTTCGTGCTGCGCTTTCGTAAAGGCAAAGACGAGCACGAAGGCGTGACCTCATATCGCACCTGGGCCTACCCCCTACCGCCACTTCTGTATAGTGCCATCATGTTGTGGACGCTCTGGTTTATCTCCGTTAATCGGCCAATAGAGGCGGCAGTCGCAGCAATCGTGATAATCCTCGGTTTCGTCAGCTACGTCATCACCGAACGGCTCTCTGCCGCGCGCGCATAAATTTAGTACACTGCGTTGACGAAACCTTCAATTAGGAGCTCCCATGTCTCGATGGATTAAAGTAGACGAAGACATCAATCAATACATCAACGACCATCTCGCACCGGAACATCCCGTGCTACAGGAGTTGCATAAAAAAACCTCTGTAATGGAAGGCGCGGGGATGCAGATATCCCACGAGCAGGCCCAATTCATGAGTGTCTTGCTCAAGTCTATCCGCGCGAATAATACCCTCGAGATCGGAGTTTTTACCGGTTATAGCACGCTGATTACCGCGCTCGCTTTGCCAGCAGACGGCCGCATCATTGCCTGCGATATCAGTGAGGAATGGACGAATATTGCCAAGCCCTTCTGGGCAGCCGCGGGGGTAAGCGACAAGATCGAGCTGCGCCTTGCGCCAGCAACGCAAACCCTTAGTGAATTGATTAAATGCGGGGGTTCCGGTCAGTTCGACTTCGCGTTCATTGACGCCGACAAAACCGGATATGAAGATTACTATGAATTGACCCTGGAGCTACTGCGCCCCGGCGGCCTAATCGCACTAGATAACTGCCTGTGGGGAGGCTCGGTGATCGACCTCGACGATCAAAGCGAGGACACCAAGGCGCTGCGCAAACTCAACGACAAGATCAGCAGTGACCGACGGGTACAGGCCTATTTGGCCCCTGTTGGCGATGGCATCTACCTAGCGTCCAAATTATAGCCTGACCACAACCTCGTATAGCAGCAGCGCTGTCAGTACGAATATGGCAAGCACGCCTATTAAGAAGATGTTTCGGCGCTTTGGTACCACGTTAGGGCCGGTATGAATCCAGGCATGGAACAACCGGCTTAATGCGAACACCCACGCGGCCAGCAGCGCCAAGACACCCACCGCATCTAGCTCAATTAGGGCGATTACCAGCACATAAAAGAGAACCGGTACTTCGAATTGGTTGCGGATATTATTGTTGATCTTCTGCACATACTCCGGCCATGCATCGTCATGCAGTGCGCGGCGTGCATTGTCAACTTCGCCTGCGCGAAGGGCTTTGATCTTGGCAAGAATCAAGGCGCTATACACGGTCAAGGTCAGGCAGATTTGTAGCAATACCGGCAGGTATAGCCAATTGGGATTCATCATTTATCGCTCCAACCAATGCAAAATGCCGCCGTGGATATTCGCCACTTTCTCATGCCCAACCTCCTTCAGGATAGTGATCGCCATCGACGAGCGCTTGCCGGAACGGCACAGAGTAACCACCGGCTTATCCTTTGGTACTTCACCCACCCGCGCACGTAGTTCGCTCAGGGGAATGACGGTGACGCGTTCCAGCCCAACTATTGGCGCACCAATCTCCTCGGCCTCGCGCACATCCAATACCGTCAGCTCTGCTTGATGCTGTAGCACCCACTCCGGCTCAACCTCGGGTATGCCCGCGAAGGTAACCCGCAATTCAGCCCAGTCCGGCTCCTCTGGCAATTTACCATTGGCTGGCTTGCCACTGCGCAGATTGTTCGGCAGCGCCTCGTCTATCTTCTTGGGGTGAGGCAATTGCATTGCCTTCATATACTCCACGAAGTCGCGCTCATTGGCGCCACCACCCACACGAGGATTGAATCGCTTCTCCTCCTCTACGGAAGATCGAGTACGCCCGTTGTAGTCATGGGCGGGATAGACGGCGTAGCCATCTGGAAGGGAGAATATTTGTTCAGTTATGGAATGATATAAACGCGCTGGGTCGCCCTGTTGAAAATCGCTACGGCCACAGCCCCGAATCAAGAGAGCGTCGCCAGTAAACACCATCTGCTGCTGCGCAAGAACAAAGCTAGTACAACCGCTGGTATGCCCAGGCGTCGCCCGCGCCTCAAGCTCTACCCCTTGCACTCCGAAGCGCTGCCCATCTTGGAGCAAGAGATCGACATTCTCGGCACCTGCACTCGCAGAGATCGCGATTTTACAGCCTGTCTTTTGCTTCAGTAACCACGCAGCCGTAATATGGTCTGCGTGGGCATGTGTGTCCACTACCAGCTTTAGTTGCAAGCCCAGTTCGTCGAGTAAGGCTAAGTCGCGTGAGGCTTGCTCGAATACAGGATCGATCAGCAGTGCCTCATGGCTAGCTTCATCGGCAAGCAGATAAGTATAGGTAGATGAGCTAGCGTCGAAGAGTTGTCTGAATAACATCGTAGCTCCATTGTCTATGCCGCTTGATGCGACTTAGCACGTGGGGAGTATAGCCCCACACTCACGATGCTGCCTCTGTGAATGTGGAGCCGCTTAATACTGAAACTCTATACTAGCAAACACACGGTGCTTATCGTATTGATAGATATCAAAATTATCGCGTTGATCTGTCAACTGATATTGCGCGCGCACTAGCCAATTTGGATTCAATCGATAGGCGATATCCGCATTCAACTTACGCTGCTCCCCTTCGCGCTGGGCCTGCTTAATGCTGCCGTCGATCTCGCGTAATCGGTTAAGACCCTCGTATTGGTTGTCGATGTACTCTGCCGCCAAGCCCGTGCTCAGCTTCGCACTCGCCTGCCAGCGCATCTCGGCACGCAACGCATGCCGGGTAGGAGAGTAGCTAGAGAAGGCACCGCCGCGTTGCAGATCTTGTCGATCATTCTCCTCGTAGCGATAGCGCGTCTTGAAAGTGAAATCACCAACGCTTTTGCGCCAGCCAAGTTCCAACTGCTGTTGCTCACCGTCGATCTGCGCATAGGGCTGCCCGGCATCGAAACGACTTGCGCGTAAGTCTAAATTCAGCGTCCCCAAGGACAGTGCTCGCGATACACCCAGCGACACCTGCGTTTGGTCTGCCACCTCTTCGGAGTCGAGCGAGGTGCGCGTTAGGCGTAAGCCTGTCTCGAACTGGTAGCCACCAAATGGCTTAACATAGCCAAACCCTCCTCCGAGCACGCGGCTATCAAGACGTGAGAACTCATTAAAGGCTCGATCGAAACCTAGAGCGTAGACATTGAGACCATCTCGAGCGCTACCACTAATTTGATATTGCCCAAAGACTAGTAGTTCGTGGAAAGAGTCACCTGCGTTATTACTGCTATCGAGCAGGTCGCTGGCCAAGCTAGTCGCATTGGAGTCGTCGCCGCCACTTAGGCTAACGACGCTGCTGAACCGCTTTGCAGGAGCTGGCGTCGATGGCCGCGCCGTTGTCGCAGCCGTTTCTAACTCCGCTAGCTTGCTCCGCGCCAGTGTCGCGACGCGCTCGTTCTCTTGCTGCTGCGCGCCGGCACGAAAGAGACGCATTGCCTCTTCGCGCTGTCCTTGTGCCTGAGCTAACAGGCCTAGATTGTATTGCACCAACACTTGCCACTGCGGCTTGTCTACAAGACTTTGAAAGCGTTGCTTTGCCTCGTCATAGCGCTGCAGCCGAAACAGACTAACGGCGATATTGTATTGCAGCGAATCCGTTGAAGAGGCTTCCCTCTCCTGCTGTTCGAAGTGTGTTAAGGCCTCCTGGTAGCGCCCTTCATTGAAGGCGCTGATGCCTGGGTTGGAGCTTGAGTCCTGTGCCTGCGCGGCGATGGCTGCGCTTAATATTGCGACAGCAAATAATCGTTTGCCTTGAATCTTCATGAGGTCTCCCTATCTCTCGAGTGTTTGGTGAACGTTATGCTCTAAAGAAGCGGCACTTCGCGCAGTTCTTCACTGATCTCCTCGATAGGCAGAGGCGACTCATTTGCAGGCACGGGAATCTCGTCAAGAGGTAGTGACTGCTGCTCTTGTACGATGCCCTGCACGGCACTATCCAGATTCGTACTAGAGGCGGGCTCTAGACTATCGACGATGGTGTCTGTCTGAGTATCGAGGATAGTATCTACTTGGGTATCGACAACCGCATCAGTCACCACATCGAGCTCAGGGCTAGGAATGGAAGGACTTAGGCTATCTACGATGCCACTAGTCGAGTCGACACTTGGCACTACCGTATCGATTACACCTCCCACCTGGTCGACCGTATCTTGCAATGTATTCTGCAAAGGCGATGCAGGGTCGAGAATGTCCACGATATTGCTTGGCAAGGAAATCACAGAATTGCCACCTAGGTCGACGTTGACGTCACCACCTACGCTTACGTTGGTCGTGCCATCGATACTGATCGTTTCCCGCACATTGTCCGCGCCAATCTCTGTCGCAACATCGACAATCTCGTTTACGTCACTCTCGATTTCCTCAACGACGTTTAATTGCTGAGTATTTGATAGGGTCGTAGGGACGTTATTCAGCGTACTTAAAGAAGGGAGCTCCAGGCGATTCACAAAACCCGCTGGCGTTTCGTCCTCCTCTATTACTGAAATCGTAATATCGAGCTCTGGCGAGGTCTGTTGTTGCGCTAAGGCGCTATTACAAAACGCCCAGATTCCAATCCCTGAAATAGCCACGCTCAATTTTAATCGCTTATGGGTATTCATAATGCCTCCTTAGTCCTTTACTGCGTCACTAGCCCTTCCTTGTATAGAGAAGCTACTACGCTGAATCCGAAAAAAAGCCCGGGGTGCTGTACCCCCGGGCGTATTACTTATAGATCGCTGGCGAGGCCGCCTGCAATCTCAGTCACACTGTTGATACTCGCACTAAGCGAACCGCTTTGCTGCGCGACATCTGACGCCTCTTCAGAGGACTGCTGCGATATCTCGCCGGCAATCTCTGTGGCCACATCAAGATTACTCTCGACAACTACCGCACCATTCACGGCATCGACAGTTTCCTGCGTGGTTTGAGCGTTCGATTCAACGAATGCCTGTGTGTTTGCGCTAATGGTAGCGCCAACGTCAACGATTGCTTCGCCGCTAGAAGTGGCATTATCTTCCATGTCTTCTTGCATTGAATCGATCTGAGCAGTGGTCTGTGTTGCCGCGTTTACTGCTGCCGCTACGCCTACCTGGCTCGACTCACCATCGTCGCTAAGCACTACTGAATTGAGCAGCACATCGGACGTTGTTTGCGAATCAATCGAAGTAGTGCTCTCGCTGACAGTGTTCTGTGTAGACTCACCAGCCTGTTGTGCGCTGCCTGTAACGGTGGCGCCGCTTTGTACTGCCAACTCGGTGCTGCTTTGCACAGAGTTAGACGCACTATTTTCTAAGGCATCGACTACTTGCGCACGATTAATTGTAGCGCTTGTTTGTAGAGCTGCATTTGCTTGAGCACTTGTACTAGCCTCCGTGACAGATTGCGCCAAGGTGTTGCCACCATAGATGCAGCCTGTTGCAAGCAGCAGTGACAGTGCCGTTTTCTTTACTCGTCCTGTAGTATTTTCGGTATTGACATTGCGCATGATTAAATCCTCTTTAATAAAGTGATTGCTCAGTTTTTCGGTGTCTCAGATTATGAGAGCTACCTGCTCTCCTGCAGACACCGCACCAACGTTTAACAGCATTTGCTTGCGCGCGCCGCCAGACTCTACTTCGACGACAATGCTGCCACTATCACTCCCTCGCAACTGCACTGGCAGGGTCAATTGATTATTGCCTGCCACAATCGATGTCGCCCAGCGGACTGTGCTGTAGTCTGGATATCCTGCCAGGCTTACATGCTCGTCCATTTGCAAAGTGATGAAGGCATTCTCTAATGCTTGCCCACTCACCATCAGCAAATCCACTTGGCGTATCTCTTGAGGTGCCACCTCGACGACTACTACATTGGAACCAATGCCTGTCGAAGTGTCCTGCGATGGAAGCGTGAACAGCACACCGATTGCCAAAACCAAACTCGCCGCTGTTGCCAGCATCCAGGTCTTAGGGGCTCTCGGTTCAGTGCTGCGGCTCTCCTTAGCCAACCATGCCTGCTGTAGTGCCCGATCCGCGAATCCTTCGCTTGGCGCTACGTTCGGAAGACGCTTGAGCAATGCGTTGTAGCGCATCGACTCTAGAAACTCCCGGCAGTGCTCACAGCTATCAATATGCTGGCGAACCGACTCGGGCGCTTGATCCTTCAAACGCTCGATGCCTACTTCGTTTACCAGTGTTTTGATTTGTGTGCATTGCATGGTCTAACTCCTTTGCTTCCATACACGGAACAAATGTCTAAAAGGTTCCATTAATTAAAATATTTTTTAACTTTTCTCGCGCTCGGTGTAGCCTAGACTTCACCGTACCAATTTTTTCTTCAATAATATCAGCGACTTCTGATGCCGAATAACCCTCGAGGTCGTGTAACAAAATAACTTCTCTATGGGCATCATCTAGACTCTCTAGCGCGCTGGCCAGCGCATCGCTTTCAAGCATTTGAGCGAAATCATCATGACTGTCGGCAAAATTGTATGTGGCGGTCTGGGAGTCCTCGTCATCGTTAGCACTACTGCTAAGATCAGAGTCGTTGCTAATGGGGGAACTCGATTGGCTGCGATGCGCATCGACGAAACGACGATACACGCACTTCAGTAGCCATGGGCGCAGCTGCTCTATGCCCTGCATCTCCTCAACGCGATCGGCAAGGCGAATCAGCACATCTTGCACGATATCCTCGGCGTCGTGCTCCGACCGAGACCAGCGATACGCCATTCGGTACATAAGGTCGATGTGAGGACGCAGCAACTGTGTGAACTGATGTTGCTTAGAATTTTTGTTGCGAAATAGTTGTGTAATGCTACCCAGAATCAATCTCTCCTTCCTAGGAAACAACGCACGATGATGGGTATAGACACACTATAGCGAGGTTCCTAGCGACTTGGGTCGTGTTTGATTACTCCTAATCCGTGAACTTGGAGCGGTGCGACTTCATTAGTCGTAGTATATCTTTCTTGGTGACAATTCCTTCGATGCGATTCTCATTATCGACAATTGGGATACAGGAAATATTTTTCGATAGAAACATATCGATTGCGTCGAACATGTTTGCCGTCTTTCTTAAGGTAGTAGGCTTGCGCGTCATGAAGGTATGTACGGGACGATGCAACAACATTTGATCCTTGTAGGTCTCGAGAGGTGTGCCAAAGGTAGGAGTCAATTGACGATAGACGTCGCGGTCCGAAACAACACCGGCAAGTTTGTGGTGCTCAACCACTAACACGTGGTTGAATTTCGCGCGGTCGAGAATATCCTTCACCATCTTAAGCGTGTCATCGAGCTCTACCGTTGCGACGGGATGGCTCATTATCTTATCTAAAGTCATACTCTCTCCAACGCGACACAGAAAACTCCCTTAATGTAGGCTATTTTAGGCTCGCTGAGTAACAATTCCACCTCACCTCGGTCTGATGTGGGGCATGCATAAGAAATCTAGCAAATAAACCGCCCCAAAAGGAGCTCTGACATGAAAAGCTTTTTAAAGCCACTTCTTTCGCGATCGCTATTAATAGGCTTATTCGTGTTCGCGCTTGCCAGCACTGCGAGTGCGGCAGACGAGGCCTTCATCTGGGCCCCGTCTCTCAATGTCGGCGATACACTGCCAGCTATTAGTGCCGTGGACCAAGACGGCAACGAGCACAGCCTCGCACAACTAAGCGGCGAGAACGGGCTTATCCTCGTAATGAGTCGCTCCTTCGACTGGTGCCCCTTCTGCATTCGTCAGCTCCAGCAGTTAGTGGAGGCCGAGGCCCAATTCAATGCCATTGGCTTCAATGTGACCACTATGACCTATGATTCGGTGGCAACCTTGAAAGAGGCGGAGGAGGAATACGAGACCACATTCCCCATGCTGTACGATGAGGATAGTGCGCACATTAAGGCGATGGGAATATTGAACATGCAGTACGAGCCCGGCAACCGGGCCTATGGAATACCCTACCCAGGGATCTTCGTGCTCGATAATAAGGGCGTGATACGCGCCAAACTGGCCGAGGAAGACTATCGTATACGCCCGGACTTCAGCCTTGTACTCGAGGCCGCTCAGGCAGTCGAGTAGGCTGCTCTATAGGATGGGACCTTGCCCAGTTTATTGGCGGTTGAGGTCCCAGTCATAGGGCAAGTTAGCGCGCCAGCGCAATGGCGCTGGCAGGTCACGATAGCGGTGCACGAAAGCCTCAACTCCGCCAGCGGCATCGAAATCCTCTTCGAACCAGTCGAATATCTGCGAAAAACGTGCACGGCTGCCATCGAGCTCCACCCCTTTCGTGTCATCCTGTAGAAACATCTTGGTTTGATCCTCTAGCTGCTGCTCCAATTTCTCGGCTCTATAGGCTTCCCGGCGCAGGTTCGGGCAGCTTAGAGAGGCACATACGATGGCAAAGTGGATGCGCGGCTCGCCCATAGACCGTAGAATGGCGTGTTCGATTTGATCGAGTGTGACTGGCTCCCCGGCGATAGTGCCGACTGTTTTTTTCCAGACTGGCGTAAACAAGGAGCCTGCATCGCGGATGCTGTCCATGGGCATATTGTCGATCACCATTTTAATGGCGTAGACATTATAGGCATTGATGTAGAATGCGAGACGCTCATCGGAACTGCGCAGTGCCGCAGGCTGGCTGCCCTCAATCTGAGAAATTAATTGTCGGTAGCGGGGGTCCAACGCAAGGGCCTCGTAATCGACCCCGTGGAAGCGGATGCCAGCGCGCTGCACTGGCTTTACATATTGCGCTAATACCGCATCGAGCAAGTCCCAGTCATCAGCCTGCGCCGGGTTGGGGCTGAGCAATACAACGGCGAGAGTCATTACTCCACAGAGCACATTACTACTCAATGTATCGTGCACAAACTGGGTGATCGGCATTTTCTCTCCTAGCGCACGGGCTTTAATTAATACGCACGAATAAGACTGTTGGTTCGCGTTTATGTTACACAAAGAACAAGATGAGCAAGATCTTGAGGCGCTGCGCAGTGGCGAGCCGCTAGCGTTCGCTGCGCTCGTCAAACGCTACCATCGTCAGCTACTAGTGGTCGCCCGCGCCATCGTCGGCGATGTTTGGGCCGAAGAGGTGCTGCAAGAGGCTTGGGTCTCCGTGCACCGCGCCTTGCCCCGCTTCGAGGGCCGCTCCAGTCTACAGACCTGGCTTTATACGATTGTGCGCAACGAGGCGCGCACGCGCTTAAGCAAAGAGTCTCGCTATGTCTCACTCGACGCTATGGCCGGCAGCCATGACGACTCGCTAGACGCCCTCGATATTCACTTCAAGAAGAATGGCCACTGGCAGAGTTCCCCCGCCAACTGGCACACCGACTCTCCCCTCCAGTTGATGGAGCAGGATCAGCTGCGTCGCTGTATCGACCACACCCTCACTACCCTCAGTGCCGACCAATGCGCCGTATTCACCATGCGCGATATTCAGCAAATGGAACTGCAGGACATCTGTAACATTCTTGAACTAAGCAACTCTAATGTACGGGTGCTACTACACCGCGCCCGCCTTAGTTTAATGCAAGTGATAGATCGCTATCAGGAGACTGGAACATGTTGAGTTGTCGCGACATTGCCAAGCAGGCAAGCGACCATATAGACAAGAAGCTGACCTTCCGTCAGTCCTTGAGCTATGGCTTTCACTTGCTCCTGTGTGGCTACTGTCGAAAGTTCGTAGGGCATTTGCGCACCACCATCGATCTTAGCCACCAACTATCCGGCCAAGACCAGCTCTCCGACGAGGAAGCTGCCAGCATCGCCACTAAGGCATTAGAACGAGCAAAGTCTGAGTAGTTTGGATTACGTGACGAAATCGAAAGCCGAGAAAAGGCAGTGACGGCTTTCTGAGAGCACTGCGCAGCTTGTGAAAACCGCAGCGGGCACACCCAAAATGTATATCCCGCTACAACACTAGACCTTATATTGCCTTAAGAGCCAATGCGATAGCGCAGCTTCACTACCAGCGTGTCTACAATTGGCTCGTTCCACGCCTCCATGAACATGCCGCCATACTCGTCGAACATAGTATTCGGCACATTCGCGCCACGGGTATAGACCACGAATAGATCCGACAACGGCGCGATCTCCCAGCGATAACGCGCCTGGAAGGTCATACGACTGATGATAAAGTCGTCCGGCGTAGCATTGGGCTTGGGCACTACTGTTAGATGCTCAAGCTTGTTGGGATTGACCTGATAGAACCTGTCCTCGTATGCCTTCAAACCAGTCCATTGCATACTAAAGCGCAACTGTTGCTTTGCAGAAACAAAATAATCCATGGTCAGTTTCGGTGACCACTGTGTGGCCTCGAACGAGGTGTAACGTCCAGAGCCCTTGTAGACCAAAAGTGCTTCCCGGTCGGTATAGTCGACATCGAGATTAAGCGAGAAGGTATCGATGGGGCGATAGCTGAAACCACCAAAGTAGGTAATGCTCTTTGGGCCGAGGTCCTCCTGATCCGCACCAATGCCTAAGCTATAGGAGAAAGGCTGACCTGGGTCCGTACTGTAGTTCAAGTTGATCGCATAGCGCTCGGGGATACGAAACTCACCGCTCCCACGACCAAGACTATCGTCGATGCGAGGTGGGAAGTAACGGAGTCCTGTTCTCAAAGAACTATTATCCAAGAATGTGTAGTTGCGGTTAAAGAACAAGGCGGTTCGGGTGGGCTGGCCCGATGTATTCCACTGGTTAGTAATATTCACGCTATTGCTCAAGGAGCGCAGGCCCTCGATATTGGACTGGTCGAGACTAAAGGTATAGTCACCCTGAATTTGGTCGTTGCGGCTTAGAAAGCCAAGGTCATTGATATCGAGCGTATCGTCTAAATAGCCTAGTGCCACGCGGTGCTGCCGCCCTTGCTCAGGCTGATAGTTGATGTCGCCAAACACACCGTTGCCGGTGACACCATCGACGTCACTATGCAGGTACTGACCATCGGCTACCCATTTAGTGTCTGCTGAGAAATAGTGCACATCGATGCCATTAACCATGGCATCAACGCTGGTATGAGAAACATTGGTACCCATCCAACCTATGGCGCGGCGCCCTCCACGAGAAGTGTCTTCGTAAAGCAGTCGGCCAACCGCGAAGTCGCGACCCTCTGCCTGCAGCTTTACACGGTTGCCCGCTGCGTTTTTACCGCGAATCTCCGAATCGTCCTCCGCCGCAAACAATGTACCGTAGCGCCAGCTCCCGTTCTGACCGGTGAGCTTAACCGCCCCTAGCAAGTCAGTAGGTTGACTAAGATCCGTTGCAACAGCAGTAACGCCAGTAGGTAGCGTATAAAGACCGGCACCGCCGATACGACGCGTGTTCAGCATCGTAGTGGGGCCACCAGGGCCCCGTCCGCCCTGCGAGCGCGGCGAGGTGTTGAACACGTCTTGCCCTTCCAGGAAGAAAGAGCGCTTCTCCGCGAAGAAGGTTTCGAAAGCCGTGAGGTTTACCACCACGTCGTCGGATTCCACATTGCCGAAATCGGGATTCAAACTCGCGGAGATCTGCGTATTTGAAGACGGACGCCAAAACACCTCGGCCCCTGCCCTCAGCTCCGCCTCGTCACGTATGCTGTCGTTGCTAGCAGACACATAAGGGTAGTAGGTGATCTGCGTGCGCGGCTCGATGTCTTGCAGCTCGAACTTGTGGAAGGCCGACAGGAACTGCGGCACGGTATTGGGCAGAGCAGGAAAGGACCATGTCTCACTCGTTGAGCCAACCTGACGCTCAGTGTAGACCCCGATGCGACGCGTTTCGCCCGCCACTTGCGGCAGAGACATCATCGACCAAGGAATGAACATCTCCGCCACCCAGCCGCCTTCGACCACACTGGTCTCCGCATCCCATGAGCCGTCCCACTGCAGGTTCAACTGACGCTCTGGCAGGATTGTCGCATCCGTCATCGACCCGCCGAGATTGATGCGCATCATATAACCGTAGAGACCATCGCCCGACGCATCGAGCATGAACACAAAGCCGTCTCGTTCTAGCCGCGTATCGCGCGAAGTCATGCGCGCCACTATCGTGTCGGCAGGCTGATAGTTCATGACTCCCACATAGATGCCGCGTTCCGTGTAGAAGATGCGGGTGTGAGTCTCGTAGGCGGTTTCCGCCAAAGTGTCGGGAATCACCACACGCATGCCATCGATATAGGGCACATTCTGCCAAATAGCCTCGTCAAGCTTGCCGTCTAAACGAATATTCGCGCGATCTTCATCGACTTGCGTCAATTGTGGAACGACTTCCTGTGCCAATAGCGGCGCCGCAATGCCGAGGGCCAGTATACTTAGAGTGACAAGGGCCACTGCGCGGAGCGCGTGAGAAAAGCTATAGGTCATCTGAAATTACTCTTTTTATTAAATATGAGTCAGCGTGGCTCCAAGTTATGGAGCACTCGTTGTGATTATTCGTGTAGGTGGCGCAATATACCGCAATAGGCTAGGCAATTCTCGATCAGATACAAATAGTTGCAATCATATTGACTCAACATTCAAGCTCGATACCGTCACTTCGTACCGCCTACGTTGGCCTGATCTTAAACAGGCCGAGACGCGTATACTTCTGCCAATCGCGTTAAGCTCTATAAGAGGACCCTCGTATCAACATTTCACGCTCAATTATGTGGTTTCGGCAGGATCTACGCCTTAGCGACAATCCAGCCTTAGTTGCTGCAAGCCAGGACAGCAGACTACTGCCCTTATACATACTCGACGATCACAACTCCGGCGAATGGGCCATGGGATCTGCCAGTCGTTGGTGGCTGCATCACTCCCTTAGCACCCTAAACGAAAGCCTTGGCGGCAAACTGCTTATTCTAAGAGGAGACCCAGCCCTACTCCTGCCCAGCCTTGCGCAAGCCTTCAGCGCAGATGCTGTGCATTGGAACCGTTGCTACGAGCCATGGCGTATCGCCCGAGACAAGACCATAAAGGACTCCCTCCAAAACGCAGAGCTGCAAGTGCATAGCCACAACGGCAGCCTATTGTGGGAACCTTGGCAGGTGCTGAAGCAGGACCAGACTCCGTATAAGGTCTTTACTCCTTATTACCGCCGCGGCTGCTTGAATGCCACCGCACCACGCACCCCATTGCAAACGCCATCGCTTAATTTAGTAGACGCGGAGATTCCTCCAGAGTTTAGGCAGAATATGGGAGAGCAAGGCATAGCGGCCCTAGAACTATTGCCCAGCATCGGCTGGGACAAGACCATGCAAATAACTTGGAGAATCGGCGAGGACGCCGCGCAGGCGCGACTCAAAGAATTCTTGGAAGCGGGCCTCGACGACTACAAGCAAGGCCGCAATTTCCCCGAGCGCGCCAATGTCTCGCGACTTTCCCCGCACCTACACTTCGGCGAGATCTCACCCAATCAAGTGTGGGCACAGGCTGAGCGCATTGGAATTGAGGATGGACTGGACGACGACCTCGATTGCTTTCAGAGCGAATTGGGCTGGCGCGAATTCTCCTATGCCCTGCTCTACCACCAACCCAGCATTAGCCGAGAGAACCTCCAGAAGAAGTTCGACCACTTCCCATGGCAGAACGACAAGACCTTGTTGACAGCGTGGCAGAAGGGCCAGACCGGCTATCCATTAGTTGATGCAGGCATGCGCGAGCTGTGGCAAACCGGCTACATGCATAACCGCGTACGTATGGTGGTAGGCTCCTTCTTAGTAAAGAATCTACTCACCCACTGGCACCACGGCGAGGACTGGTTCTGGGACTGCCTAGTAGACGCTGACTTGGCCGCTAACAGCGCAAGTTGGCAATGGATTGCGGGCTGCGGCGCCGATGCCGCGCCTTTCTTCCGCGTGTTCAACCCAGTAACCCAGAGCGAACGCTTCGACCCAAACGGAACCTATATACGCAACTATGTGCCGGAGCTTGCCGCCCTGCCGAATAAGTATCTGCATAATCCCGGCGCGGCGCCGCAGAAGGTGTTGCAAGAGGCGGGAATCCAAATCGGCAAAGATTATCCAGCGCCGATCGTAGACCTAAAAGAGTCCCGAGAGCGGGCGCTGGCGGCATTCAAGTCGTTATAGAATCAAAGGAGTTGATCAAAGGGTCAGAGTAACTTGATCGACCAAGTTACTCTGACCCCTTTGATTTACTCTGACCCCTTTGGTCCTAAAGCTTCTGCAGGCCCTGTTCGGCCAACTCTACTGCGCGGAATATTGCGCGGGCCTTGTTGATGGTCTCTTCCCACTCGGAGGTGGGGACGGAGTCGGCGACGATGCCGGCTCCGGCTTCGACGAAGAGGCGGTCGTCTTTGATTACGGCCGTGCGGATGGCGATAGCCATGTCCATATTGCCGCTCCAGCCTAGGTAGCCCATGGCGCCGCCATAGATGCCGCGCTTAACTGGTTCAAGCTCGTCGATGATCTCCATCGCGCGGACTTTGGGGGCGCCGCTGAGGGTGCCCACTGGGAGGGTTGCCTTGAGTACATCTAGCGCCGTCTTGTCTTCGCGCATCTCACTCTCCACGATAGAGGCGATGTGCATGACGTGTGAGTAGCGCTCTACGAACATCTTGCGCGGAACTGTAACGCTACCGGTCTTGGAGACGCGACCGGAATCGTTGCGGCTTAGGTCGATCAGCATCAAGTGTTCCGCAATCTCCTTGGAGTCTGCCAACAACTCTTGCTCTAGCGCCACGTCTTCGGCCTCGGTCTTGCCGCGCTTGCGGGTGCCGGCCAATGGACGCACGGTGATCTTACCCTCTTCCACGCGGGCGAGTATCTCGGGGGATGCACTCACCACATGGTGGTCACCCATGTTAAAGAACACCATATAGGGAGATGGATTGAGGAAGCGCAGGGCGCGGTACACATTCATCGGGTCGCCGGAGAACGGCACTGACATGCGCTGGGCGATCACTACCTGCATCACGTCGCCAGCCAGAATATAGTCCTTGATGCGGTTCACAGCCTTCTCGAAATCGGGCTGTTTGAAGCGCGAGTCGAAGTCCGACTCACTCACCTGACGAGCCGTAACCGCAGCTGGCAATACCGCAGGCTCTGCCAATGCATCTTGCAACTCGTCTAGACGATTCTGCGCCTTGGTATAGGCGTCGGTTTGCTGCGGGTCTACGTTCACTATCAAAGACAGGGTGCCGCGCAGATTGTCGAACACCACCACTTCTTCGGACACCATCAACAGGATATCTGGCGTACCAATATCGTCGTCACCTGGCGCAGTGCCGAGGCTTGGCTCTACGTAGCGCACCGAGTCATAGCCGAAGTAACCCACCAAACCACCACAGAAACGCTGCTCGCCTTGCAGAGGAGCAACTTTATAGCGCGCCTTGAATGCCTCGATAAATACGAAGGGGTCGTCGCTTTGCAATTCCTCAACGATCTTACCGTCGGTCTCTACAGTGATCGTCTTATCCACTACACGCAGCACGGTGCGACAAGGCAGGCCGATGATGGAGAAACGCCCCCACTTCTCGCCGCCCTGGACAGACTCGAAGAAATAAGTGTGCAGGCCACGCCCGAGTTTGAGATAGGTGGACAGTGGCGTCTCTAGATCCGCCAGCACCTGTCGAACCAAGGGAACACGGTTGTAGTCCTGTGCCGCGAGGGCTGCAAAGTCCAATGGAGTCATAGTGTGATGAAAAACTTCCTAGTGATTGATTGGCGCGTGACCAAGTTCTGCACGCATCGCCGCGATGGTAGCTGCATAGCTGTCGCTGTTGAAGATCGCCGAACCGGCCACGAACATGTCTGCACCGGCCTTTGCAATCTCGCCGATATTCTTGATACCAACTCCACCATCCACTTCCAGGCGAATCTGCAGATGGCTCTCGTCGATCAGCTTGCGCACTTGAGCCAACTTCTTCAGCGTGGAGGGTATGAATTTCTGCCCGCCGAATCCTGGGTTCACACTCATCAACAGTATGACATCGAGCTTATCCATCAGGTATTCGAGACAGTCTAGGCTAGTGGCGGGGTTAAACACCAAGCCAGCCTGGCAGCCGAGTTCGCGGATCATGGACAGAGAGCGATCGACGTGATTAGTGGCCTCGGGGTGAAAAGTGATGATGCTGGCACCGGCCTTAGCAAAGTCTTGGATCATCTGATCTACGGGGGAAACCATGAGATGGACATCGATGGGGGCGGTAACGCCATAGTCCCTAAGCGCCTTACAGATCATGGGGCCTATGGTGAGGTTAGGCACATAGTGGTTATCCATGACGTCAAAATGGATAACATCGGCGCCTGCAGCCAATACAGCATCGACTTCTTCGCCTAATCTTGCGAAGTCTGCAGAGAGGATGGAGGGGGCGATCAGGTACTTGGTCATGTCTTTGGGTCCCTTTGTTCGAGTTGTCGGTATTTTACAGACATTCACTATTTGTGCATGGAATTTGTGGTTGGGTTTGGGTTTAGGTTTGGTGGTATGGGTTCTGTGGGTTTAGTTTGGAGGTATTGGTTCGGTGCGGGAGCGCGCTGCACGGTAGGGCCTGCTGAGAGACGCCGTAAACCCGTCCATGGGGGCTTAAGCGCAGCATCCATGCTGCTTATACTCTCCTCAGGCCCCACCGCACACCACGCTCCTCTGGTGGGATGCTATTACGCTGGGATCGGCATACTTTCGACGTGATTACCTACTTAGGTGGTTTCCACCACAAATTCTGGGGTGGGGGCAGGGAGAGGCTTCAGTGCAGGCATCTATTTGTTCGCCACATTCTAGTCCGCAAGGGAAAAGGTCTCTGTGACAACGCGCGCCTACTAAACCAGAGGGGCAATGTGGGGTGCTTCGATGCAGGACCATGAGCCGCCCGGACGGCGGCGACTGAGCCCCCATGGATGGGTTCACGGCGTGTCCAGCAGCGAAGTACGCCGCAGTGCCACTCGTGCTACGGAGCACGAAATCGCCCTTTGTTTCCATATGTTTCAGATTAATAGTTACGGCCGTTTCCTAGCTACTCTTTTCCCAGCGGGCTCTTGCTTGTTCGTCGCTGGCGCGGCTCTCGATCCACTCTGAGGTGTCGCCTGCCTGCTGTTTCTTCCAGAACGGTGCCCGGGTCTTTAGGTAGTCCATGATGAACTCCGCCGCCGCGAAGGCATCGCCTCGGTGTGTGCTCGCAACGCCAACGAAGACGATCTGATCGCCCGCGTGTAACTCCCCTACTCTGTGCACCACCTGACTCGCTAGGACATCCCAGCGCCCTTCCGCTTCCGCTACTATGTCCGCTAACGCCTTCTCCGTCATGCCTGGGTAGTGTTCGAGGAACAGGCTCTTCACTGCCGGCTCCCTGCCCTTATCTTCCGGCTCGTAGAACTCTCTTACTAGGCCAGTGAAGCACGCGATGCCGCCTGCATTTGCGGATTCCTCGCGCAGCGCCCCATAGAGCTGCGCCATGTCGAAGTCTGCTTTCTGTACGCTGATCACGCTCAGCCTCCCGTCATCGGGGGGAAGAAGGCGACCTCTTCGCTCCCTTGCAGCGGATGACTGCGCTCGACTATCGTCTGGTTCACGGCGATCAGCACGCGGGATGGGTCCTCGAGCACCGCCCATTCCCCAGCGCGGCTTTGGCTTAGGTGGCGAGCCAGCTGCTCAACATTCGCTACCTCTGCTGGCAGTGCTAGCTCCTCGTTCTGAGCCCCGAGGGTCTCTCGCAGGCCCGCAAAATACTGTATTTTCACCATCAAAAAGTCCCCGATAATCCTGTCTCTAAGCAGCGCTGCAGCTAAGGCTATTAGTCCTGCCGCGTGAAGTGGCCGGATTTGCCGCCGAGCTTCTCTTGCAGGCAAATCTTCTCTATGACCATACCCTTATCCACCGCCTTACACATATCGTAGATTGTAAGGGCCGCAACCGAAGCCGCGGTCAAAGCTTCCATCTCTACACCCGTCTTACCGTCCAAGCCGCAGCGGGCGGTGATTAGAACCTGGTGATTGTCGCTATCGATATCGAACTCGACTTTCACAGAGGTCAGCATCAGCGGGTGACACAGGGGGATCAGGTCAGCGCATTTCTTAGCCGCCTGAATGCCTGCAATCCTAGCCACAGCCAGCACATCGCCCTTCTTATGCCCGCCAGCCACTATCAACTCCAGGGTCGCCGGAAGCATCGTAATGAGTGCGGTTGCGGTGGCCGAACGCTTGCTGATCTCTTTACCGCCGACATCCACCATGTGGGCATTGCCCTGCGCATCCAAATGCGTCAATTCACCCATTTTCTTACTCCACTAAATCGCTAATTTGCTTCGGCCCGTATTATCCATGTAAAAGCCTCCCATCTAAAGCGATTCATGCACACAGTAACTCCGCCAGTAAATCATCAATGCTAGAGGCATTTTGGCGCATTTTGCGTTAGGATTGCGCCTTTGTACAAAGCAGCGGAAACCCCTCAGCGATGGCCCAGTGGCACCCCCACAAGACGGTAGCGACAGTTGTCGAGCACAACGCTCGCTTCTTGATGGTAGAAGAGTTAATCAACGGTCAACTCGTCTTGAATCAGCCTGCCGGTCATCTCGAGGCGAATGAGAGCCTGGCGCAGGCCGCGTTGCGCGAAACTCTCGAGGAAACCGCTTGGGAGGTCGAGCTCACCGGCTTCCTCGGCTTGTACCAACAGGTCTCTAGCGTGGACAATATTTGCTATATCCGGACTTGTTTCATCGCCACGGCCATTCGAGAAGTACCAGGCTTGGCGCTGGACACCGACATCGTTCAGGCGCTGTGGTTGACCCGTGCAGAGCTGGAAGAGCGCAAAGAGCAAATGCGCAGCCCTGTTGTGTTGCGTGTTATCGACGATTACTTGCTAGGCAAGGCCTATCCCTTAGATGTCGTGCAAACCCTTGATTGAACCGGGCCATCTTAGCCCCCAAGACTGAATTCGAAACCATGATTGCAAACTCCACAAATACTGCGGCCAACGCATTTATCAAAGTCATCGTCGGAATGTCCGGCGGTGTCGACTCCTCCGTGGCCGCCCTTCTACTGCAAGAACAGGGCTATCAAGTCGAAGGCCTGTTCATGAAGAACTGGGAAGAGGACGACGACAGCGAATACTGCACGGCGAAAGCCGATTTAGCCGATGCCGAATCAGTCTGCCGCAAGCTCGGCCTGAAACTGCACACGGCCAACTTCGCCTCGGAGTATTGGGACAATGTCTTCGAACATTTTATTTCCGAGTACCGCGCTGGGCGCACACCGAACCCGGACATCCTGTGTAATCGCGAGATCAAGTTTAAGGCCTTCTTAGAGTACGCCACCGAGTTGGGCGCCGACTATATCGCCACCGGCCACTATGTGCGCCGCGCCGTCATAGACACACCGGGTGAGCAACAGACGCTGTTACTCAAGGGCTTAGATCAGAATAAGGACCAGAGCTATTTCCTTAGCGCCGTGAACGAGGACAGCCTCGCTCGCAGCCTGTTCCCAGTCGGCGAGTTGGAGAAAAGCGAAGTACGCGCATTAGCCGCCGAACATGGTTTCGTTACTCACGACAAGAAAGACAGCACCGGCATTTGCTTTATCGGCGAGCGCAAGTTTAAAGACTTCCTGCAACGCTACCTGCCCGCTCAACCTGGCGAGATCGAGAACGTAGACGGCACAGTCATCGGCAAACATCACGGCCTGATGTATCACACCTACGGTCAACGCCAAGGACTTGGGATTGGAGGCCTACACGATTTCGACGACGCACCTTGGTTTGTGGTGGGCAAAGACCTTGAGCGCAATGTGCTCGTAGTGGCGCAGGGCAAAGAGAACGAACATCTTTACTCTAGCGCATTGAAGGCAACCCAGCTGGCATGGATTAATCATCAGGTGCCGCAGCTACCACTGCAATGCATGGCGAAAATACGCTACCGTCAAGCCGATCAACACTGCACAGTCGAGGCAATAGACGACGAGACTGTGATGGTGACATTCCGCGCGCCACAGCGCGCCGTAACACCCGGCCAGACCATCGTGTTCTATGACGGGGAAATTTGTTTGGGAGGAGCGGTCATTGAGCAATACTTCCGCTAGGTTTAGCGATTGGGAATATCGCAATATCACATTGGCCGTCGTGGTTCAGTGTGCCCATTTGGTCAATACACTTGCCCAAAGCGGGCGCGCAGACGAAGCGCAGATTAAAGCCTGTATCGATCCTCTACTAGTTATCGATCCGGACTCGGTTGCGGACATCTATCCAGATGTCAGTCGCTTCTCCAATGGCCTGAGCATCCTGCAGAAATCACTCGATAGCGATGGCATGAGAGAGTTCGGCGAGCCCATGAAGTATGTGTTAGGCATGAGCGTTCTTCAGCAGCAATTGATGAGCGTACCGGAGATGCAGGCCGCGATTCGGCAGCGCATGCAGCAACGCGATACACTTTTCCTCGATAGCGAAGAACAAGACCACGATGCCGAAAGCCTCGCACCGGTCGTGAAATCCAACAACTACGACTACGCAGTGCTCGCCGCACTGTATCAAGACACGATCAGTAAATTGACTTATCGCATTCAGGTGAAGGGCAATGTGGAACACCTGCGCAATCAACGCGTGGCGGATCAGATTCGGGCCCTTTTATTGGCAGGTATACGCTCCGCCCTACTCTGGCATCAGCTCGGTGGGCGCCGTTGGCACCTGTTTTTCTACAAGCGTCGCATTCGAGACAGTGTGGCCGCCATTCGCCGCAATCTATTTTCAATTCATTAATAAATATCTTAGCTAGGACACTAACATGACAGCGAGCCCCTTAAGCGGACTGACCGCCATCTCCCCAATCGACGGACGTTATCGCAACAAGGTCGACATCTTAGGAAGTTACTTCAGCGAATATGCACTGATACGCTACCGCGTAATCGTCGAGATTCGTTGGCTGCAGTGTCTAGCGGCACATCCGCAAGTCACCGAGGCACCTGCGATCTCCAGCGCTGGCAATCAAGTGCTCGAAGACATCATCGCTAATTTCTCGATTGCGGATGCACAGCGCGTAAAAGACATCGAAGCCACGACCAATCACGACGTTAAGGCGGTCGAATATTTCCTCAAGGAGCGCGTCAGCAGCCATCCAGACCTAGCCACACAAATCGAGTTCGTCCACTTCGCCTGCACCTCTGAAGACATCAATAATCTTTCCTATGCACTGATGCTCAAAGACGGCCGCGATGACGTAATGCTGCCCCTGATGCAGCAACTCGTCGACAAGCTACGGGATATGGCGCACGAGTTCGCCGAGCAGCCATTGCTGTCACGCACCCATGGCCAGACTGCATCGCCATCGACCATCGGCAAAGAGATTGCCAATGTGGTAGCGAGACTAGAGCGCCAGCTCAACCAGTTTAAGAAGAACGAGATCCTCGGCAAGATAAACGGCGCCGTGGGCAATTACAATGCTCACCTCTCGGCCTATCCCGATATCGACTGGCAGGCCAATGCGCGCGGTTTCGTCGAGTCCTTAGGACTGCAATGGAACCCCTATACAACGCAGATCGAACCCCACGACTATATTGCTGAACTATTCTCCGCACTGTGCCGATTCAACACGATACTCATCGACTTCGACCGCGATGTGTGGGGCTATATTTCTTTGGGCTACTTCAAGCAACGCACTATTGCCGGAGAAGTCGGCTCGTCTACCATGCCCCACAAAGTCAATCCGATCGACTTCGAAAACTCCGAGGGCAATCTCGGAATCGGCAATGCCGTCATGCAGCATATGGCGGAGAAACTCCCAATTTCGCGCTGGCAACGCGACCTGACAGACTCCACGGTGCTGCGTAATATCGGCGTCGGTTTCGCCCATAGCGTTATCGCCTACCACGCCACACTAAAGGGCCTAAGCAAGTTGAATCTTGCGCCGGAGAAACTCCTCGCAGACCTCGACAATAGTTGGGAAGTATTGGCCGAGCCAATCCAAACGGTGATGCGCCGCTACAACGTGGACCAGCCATATGAGAAGCTCAAGGCTTTGACACGCGGTCAGAAGATCAATCAACAGGTGTTGGAGCAGTTTGTCGACACCCTCGACATCCCAGAGGAAGGCAAGGCCCTCCTACGCTCGCTACGCCCAGAGAATTACATCGGCAACGCAATTGATCAGGCGAAGAAGGTTTAATGCGCACTAAGTCCCTAAGCGGAGTACGCCCTTGAGCACAGCTCTATTGCCCAAGTCTTTCGATGTGGAGCATTTTCTTGCCGAGTACTGGCAGAAGAAGCCGCTACTTATTCGGGGCAACGGCAGCTTCGTCGATCCTCTCGAGGTAGACGAGCTCGCCGGCATGGCCTGCGAGGAGTTTATCGAATCGCGCCTGATCCTTAGCGACCCAAGCCAAGAGAATTGGACGCTGCGCAATGGCCCCTTCCCAGAGACCGAGTTGCGAACCTTAGCGACCAGTCATTGGAGCCTGTTGATACAGGCGGCGGATCAATGGGACGAAGGCGCGCGCACTATATTAGAGTCCTTCGACTTTATACCGCGCTGGCGCATCGATGACCTGATGATCAGCCTCGCCAGCGATGGCGGCGGCGTTGGCCCCCATTTCGACTATTACGACGTTTTCCTGATCCAAGGCTTAGGCAAGAAGCGCTGGCGGTTAGGCGGGCCTGTTGATAGCGACACGGAACTGCGCACCGATACCGACATGAAACTCCTGCGCCATTTCGAGACCCAGGAAGATTGGATCGTCGAGCCCGGGGACATTCTATATATTCCGCCGAATATTGCTCACTACGGGCAGTCCATCGGCACCAGCATCACCTACTCGGTAGGTTTTCGCACTCCCTCGGTGGCGGAGCTACTCGATGACGTCAGTAATGAGCTAATCGAGTCGCTGCGCGAGGACGAACGTTATGTCGATACGGATGCGCGGCGCCCGGAACGGGTCGGCGAGATCAGCCCAATCGTTACTGAGCAAGTGCTAGCACTGCTAAAGCAACGCCTTCTAGACAAGCCCCTAGTGGCGCGCTGCTTCGGCAAGTATATGACTCAGCCGAAATATCCGGATTTAGTCGAGACGCCAGCCCCTCTTACAGCAGCGGAGCTAGGCGCTTTGCTGGAGGACGACGCAGCGTTGCAACGCCATCCGATCGCGCGCTTTGCGTTCACGCAGGACGAAGATGGTACAACGCAGTTATTTGCAGGTGGTCACAGCATAGTGAGTCCGGCGTCGTTTGATGCCACACTCGAAGCACTATGCGACCCGTTTGCCCCAGAGCCTGATTGGGCTACCCTGTTCCATGCCGATGAGAACAACGCAAACACGATTCTCACGTTATATAATCAGGGCAGTTTGTGGATAACAGACACACTCGACGAGGAAGACGAGGCCGAATGACTTTTGCAAATTTACAACGCCTAGCACTGCGCGGCGCCTGCCTTTTGGGCTTGGGCTTGCTTGCCCCTATGCTACAAGCACAGAACTCGTCTATCCCTGCGGACCAGCAGGCGGTGATCGAGATAGTGCGCTTGCAACACAGAGATCCTGAGTTAATCAGAAATGCCATTAGTCCGCTGCTGGACGATCGTGGCGCAATCAGCCAGATCGATCACAATTTGATCATTAGCACCTCTCGGGCGAATCTCACCGAACTTGAAGCACTTATAGATCAGCTCGACGTTCCGCTTAAGCAATTACTCATTCGAGTAGATTTTAATTACGCCGCGGCAAACGTGCAGACAGCAGACGACGGTAGTCAATTGAACACCGTCAGCACCCAACGCCAGGACTACCCAGTGCAAAACATGCGGGTAACAGAGGGGGAATACACATACTTCAATCGCTATCAGGATTCCCCGCAGATTAGTCCTGTCTTTGGCCCCTACGGCCTGCAATTGCAACAAGATATGCAGCGATCGGAACAGAGCATTGCCGTGAAGGCCGAGTTGCGGGGTGAGCAAGTTGCACTCGAGTTTGCTGCATCGATGATACAAGCCGGAGATAGCACAGACATCGAACAGGGCCAGTCTCTACGTAGCTCATTAGTGGTGGACCTCAATCAGTGGATTCCATTGCAACAAACAGCAGATAGCTCACAGAACATAAACGATAGTATTGGTCCTTTTACGGCCACGACCACGCTCGAAGGTGGTTTAGCTATCCGCATAGAAGTCATGCCCTAAATCGTCTATTCCACCCCTTAGCGCAGAGGCATCGCGTGTCCCGAATTAGCGAGTATCTGCTCGAAACAATCCCCTATGATCGCGATTGCGCGTCCCTATTATGTCGTCTGCAGTCGCTGCCCGGCCTCGTCGCCCTTGATAGCGGCCTAGGGCTGGATAGCAACGGCCGCTATGACATCATCAGCGCCCTGCCCTCCGTCACGCTTACTGACACAGCGCAGCAGGTGGATATGTTTGCCCGCGTACAGCAGGCACTCGATCAAGAACGACCGGCTTCGCCCATGCCGGATGTCCTGCAGGCGCTGCCCTTTAGTGGCGGCGCGCTGGGTTATTTCGCCTACGATGGCAGCGCGAATATCGGCATCTATCACTGGGCAATCGTAGTCGATCACCAGCAACAGCGTACTAAGCTGTTCGCCCTCCCGGGCTGCTCAAGCCAAACTTGGGAGCAGGTAAAAAGCTGTCTAGGGCAAGAAGTTCTGAGCCCCGAGGAATTCGAATTGGGCCAAGCCTTCCAAGCGAACTTTAGCGCAGCGCAATACGCCGACGCGTTTGCGCGGATCCAAGACTATATTCAGGCAGGAGACTGCTACCAGGTGAATCTAGCGCAGCGCTTCAGCAGTCGCTATAGCGGCGACCCGCTCAGCGCCTATCTGCGTCTGCGTAAAAATATTCACAGCCCCTTCGCGGGATTCATGCGCACGAGTAACGGCGCGGTACTGAGCTTCTCACCAGAGCGCTTCATACAAGTACACGTCACGCAGGTATTAACTCAGCCAATCAAGGGCACACGGCCGCGCTCGGCCGACCCTGTGCGAGATCAGGCATTGGCCCAAGAGCTGCGAGAAAGTGACAAGGATAGAGCCGAGAATCTCATGATCGTCGACCTCCTGCGCAACGACCTTGGCACTATCTGCACCACCGGCTCCATCAAGGTCGAGCAATTATTCGAGCTACACAGCTTCAGTAATGTGCACCACCTAATCAGCAGTATTCGGGCACAACTGGCGCCTGAGCATGCAGCCCTGGATCTGTTGCGGAATTGTTTTCCGGGCGGCTCTATCACCGGTGCACCGAAGAAACGCGCCATGGAGATCATTGCGGAGCTAGAGCCGGACCCACGCCAAGTGTACTGCGGCACGCTGGGCTATATGGGCTTCGATGGGAATATGGACAGCAACATCATGATTCGAACCCTGCTTTGCACTCAGGGCGAAATCTATTGCTGGGGCGGAGGCGGCATCGTCGCCGACTCCATATGCGCCCAGGAATATCAGGAATGCTTCGACAAAATAAACAATATAATCAATAAATTATAACGCTTACTTAATGTTAGATTAGTCCGCAATCATGCGCGGACTGAACTTCGCAAAAGCCTGCTGTAGCTGCTTGTACTCGGTAACTGAGGCAAACTGCGGGAACTCGTCGATTACGTTCTGTGGCGCGCGGAACAACACACCCAAATCAGCCTCGGACAGCATCGTGGTGTCGTTATAGGAATCACCGGCGGCCATGACTGTGTAATTCAACTCGTGGAAAGCCTTAACGCACTGACGCTTAGGATCTTTCTGGCGCAGCTTATAGTCCGTGACCTTGCCGGTCTCGTCTGCAATCAGGCGATGACAGAACAGTGTTGGAAAGCCCAGCTGACGCATCAGGGGCTGTGAGAATTCATAGAAGGTATCCGAGAGGATTACCACCTGGAAGCGTTCGCGCAGCCAGTTCACAAACTCGGGCGCACCGGGCATGGGGCTCATCTCGGCGATTACGGCCTGAATGTCCGGCAAACCCAGCTTATGCTCGTTTAGAATACGCAGACGTTGGCGCATCAATACGTCGTAGTCGGGAATGTCGCGTGTTGTTGCCCGCAGCTCATCGATACCCGTACGCTCAGCGAACCCAATCCAGATTTCTGGAACCAACACACCTTCAAGATCAAGACAGACAACTTCCAACGCGATTCCCCTTTGCCAAAGGCTTAAAGTCAAAACGCGTAAATGTACCCACATCCCGCGGGCTATGCAAGGTAACGCGCTGTTTACCCACAGCGTCAAATCGTAGAGAATGCCACGCAAACGCAACGCGGACATTGCCGCCACAGCTCCATCGACGTGAAGGACAACATGATTACTGCTCAGGAAGTCGCCGCTCTCAACAGCAAATACCAAGAACTGCAGCCCAAAGAGATTCTCAAAGACCTCTTGGCCCAAGTCTCGAATATCGCCGTATCATTCAGCGGCGCCGAAGACGTGGCATTGGTCGTAATGGCCTGGAAACTTAAAAAAGACATCAAGGTCTTTAGCCTCGATACGGGTCGCCTGCATCCCGAGACACTGCGTTTCATGGAACGCATCCGCAAAGAGTACAAGATCGACATCGAATTCCTGAGTCCAGATGCGCAGCAACTCGAGAGCTTCACCCGCGAGAAAGGCCTGTTCAGCTTCTACGAAGATGGCCACGAGGAATGCTGCGGTATTCGCAAGATCGCGCCACTGCGCAAGCATCTGCAGGGCTTGGATGCTTGGATTACGGGCCAGCGCCGCGACCAGAGTCCGACCCGCGCCGATGTGCCTGTCGCTCAGGTCGACTCGGCATTCTCAACACAGGACAAGCCTCTTTTAAAGTTTAACCCCTTCGCGAATTGGACATCTAAGCAGGTCTGGGACTATATCCGCATGTTCGACGTGCCTTATAACCCCCTGCACGATCAGGGCTTTGTCAGTATCGGCTGCGAGCCCTGCACGCGCCCCACTGGCCCCAATCAGCATGAGCGCGAAGGTCGTTGGTGGTGGGAAGAGGCGACGGCGAAGGAATGTGGCTTGCACAAGCCCGCAGTGATAGCTTCGGACCGTTAGGGCAAAACAGGGATAGGTAACTTCGCGAAGAGCTGATCTACCTCGTGCTGGGAATTGCTCTCTAGCACGCGCTCAACAAGCTCTTGGCTCAGGTGTGGCGCGAACATCTTCATGAAGTCCGTCATATAGTGCCGCAGGAAGGCGCCACGCCGAAAGCCGATGCGCGTAGTGCTATAGGCGAACAGGTGGCTAACGTCTAGCGACACCAGATCGGTGTCCTTGGCCGCGTCAAAGGCCATACTCGCGACAATCCCAATGCCCACCCCTAGGCGCACATAAGTCTTGATCACATCGGCATCCGCCGCCGTCACTACGACGCGAGGCGCAAGGTCTTCCGCCCTGAAGGCCTCGTCTAACTTGCCCCGCCCGGTAAAGCCCGACACATAGGTCACAATCGGATACTGCGCAATATCGGCAAGGCTCACTGGCTTGGCCTTCAATAGCGGGTGTTCCTTAGGGAGCAGAAGCACGCGGTTCCAGCGGTAACAGGGCATCATCACTAAGTCACCCACCAGCTCCATCGCCTCTGTTGCGATGGCGAAATCCGCCGCACCACGCGCCGCCATCTCGGCGATCTGCAAGGGAGTGCCCTGATGCATGTGCAGGGATACGGCGGGGTATTGCGCCACGAAGCGACTGATCACCGCCGGTAGCACATAGCGCGACTGCGTATGGGTGGTAGCAATAGTGAGGCTGCCCGCCTCTTCGGAGCTGAATTCTTGCGCAATTTGCCGAATATTATCGACCCGCAACAATACCTCCCCCGCCGCCTCGAGTATCTTCTCGCCCGCTGGAGTTAATCCAGTGAGGTGTTTGCCACTGCGCACGAATATCTGCACCCCGAGCTCCTGCTCCAGCTGCAGGATCTGTTTGCTAATGCCTGGCTGGGAGGTATATAGACTCTGCGCCGCTGCGGAGACGTTCATGCCGCGGCGGGCCACTTCCCACACATAGCGTAGCTGCTGCAGTTTCATGAAGACGCTCCGCTGTGCCCTGTCATGCTGGGCCTTGCACTTTGTTGTCCTTCTTGTGATTAGCAACGCCGCTCGGCACATGTCCGGTGGCCACATGATTGCGCGCCGAGTCGCAGTGCGCCTCCTGATCGTCGAAGAAAACATCGGCGTCGTAGGCGCGCAGGAAGTCGCCCTTATCCATGCCGCCGAGGAATAGGGACTCATCGATGCGGATATTCCAGGCCCGCAGCGTCTTCACCACGCGCTCGTGGGTCGGCGCTGATCGCGCCGTCACTAGGCAAGTCCTGATTGGCGCCTCACCTGGGGGGAATTCCATCTGCAGTTGTTGCAAAGCCGCGAGGAAATGCTTGAACGGGCCGCCGGACAGAGGCTGATTAGCCGCCAAGAGCTCGCTGGCAGTAAAGGCCTCTAGGCCACTCGCCTTATAGATCTGCTCGGCCTCGTCGGAGAACAACACGGCATCGCCATCGAAGGCGAAACGTAGCGACCCCTCCTGCTTAGAGCTCACCTTAGAGGGCAGTATAGTCGCTGCGGCAACGCCATGCTCGAGCGCCAAACGCACATCGCCGCCATCCGTGGAAAGAAACAGGTGGCAGTTAAAAGCGGAGATATAACGATAGGGACTATCGCCACCGCAGAACGCAGCGCGGGTAATATTCAGTCCGTAGTGACTAATCGAGTTGAAAACCCGCAGCCCAGTGTCGGCGCTATTGCGAGAGAGAAGGATCACTTCAACGCGTGAGGCCTTGATGAGTTTATTGAGATTAAGCAATTTGTTCACAAGACCGAAAGCATCGCCCGGGGCGAGTGGTTCGTCCTCGTGGGCGATCTGATATTGCTGATAAGCCTCGAGGCCTTGCTCTTCAAAGACCTTATGGCTCTCGCTGAGATCGAACAAGGCGCGCGAAGAAATCGCGATCACTAGTTTTTCAACTGTTGTCTGTGTCATGGGGCGCTTGTGCTTCCTCTAAATAATCTGGACTGTTCTCTCGCTCGCGGCGAGGCGTTTAGTATAGTGCATTGAGCCCAATGGATATCGTCCAATTACGCTTAAAACATGGCAAACACGTCGTCAAGACGGTTAAAATCGCCGGCTTATGAACTTATGCAGTCTCCCATACGGATATTTGGATGATGAGTGAAAACAAGCCGGCAAAAAAGGCTCTCGTACTCTCCGGAGGAGGCGCGCGAGCGTCTTATCAGGTAGGCGTGTTACGGGCCATTGCGAACCTTCTACCCCATCAGTCCTCCAATCCATTCCCCATTATCACGGGCGTCTCCGCAGGAGCGCTCAATGCTGCGTCCATCGCCACCAACGCTCAGCGCCTCCGCACCGGGGTGCGAGCGCTAGAATATGTATGGAAAAACATCAGCAGCGAGCAAGTCTACAAGATGGACTCCAGCGGCCTCATTGGGAATGCCTCTAACTGGGTGTTCTCTTTTCTGCGCAATCGACGCCGCGACACACCTACCTCACTGCTCGACAATGTGCCTCTAGAGACACTGCTGTCCAAAGTGATCAAGTTTGAGCGTGTGGAGCGCAATATTCAGGCCGGTTTCATCGAGGCGCTTGCGGTCACGGCCTCAGGCTACACCAGCGGCGAGTCGGTATCCTTCTATGAGGGCCTGGACAGCCTGAAGAACTGGGAACACCCTCATCGACTAGGGGTACGCACCAAGCTGGGTCTAGAGCATCTAATGGCATCCTCGGCAATACCGGCGTTGTTTCCCGCAGTTAAGATCAATAGGGAGTATTTCGGCGACGGTGCGATTCGCCAATTGGCGCCCCTAAGCCCCGCAATCCAATTGGGGGCTGACCGCATCCTCGCAGTGGGCGTTAGCAGCAAGGTGCCCCGCCCTATTAAGGGTTCGGAGCCTGCCCATCCCTCGTTAACCCAGATACTGGCCCACATCCTCAATAGCGCCTTCGTCGACACACTGACTATGGACAGCGAAGTTCTGCGCCGCTACAACAAGATGGTGCCTTTGATTTCGGAGGAGCAGGCGGAAAAGGACCGCGACTTGCGCATACGGCCGATTCAACTACTGGATATCACGCCTAGCGAGAACTTAAACGAGATCGCCTCGGAGTATTTCGATGACCTCCCCCGCGCCCTCAAGCTGTTTATTCGCGACGCGGGATCGAGCACCGTATTGAGCCTGCTGTTATTCGAGAAGAGCTACTGTGGTCGCTTGATCGACCTTGGCTATAACGACGCCATGGAGAAGGAAGCCGAGATTCTCGAATTCTTTCGTGACGATCAGGCTGGCGCTAGCTGACACTTCAAACCCAGGCCGCCAATTCCACAGTAGCCATCAGGGTTCTTCGCCAGGTACTGCTGATGATATTCTTCAGCATAGTAAAATTTCGCCAAGGTTTTGATTTCAGTAGTGATTACCTCGTGTCCTGCGGCACTGAGCTGAGCTTGAAAGACCTCTGCGCTGGCCTGACTCGATCTGAGTTGTGCCGCATCGCTGGCATAGATAGCCGAGCGATACTGTGTGCCACGGTCGTGCCCCTGACGCATACCCTGAGTTGGGTCGTGGGACTCCCAGAACACCTCTAGCAGACGCTCGTAGCTAATCTTACTAGGATCGAAGAATACGATTACGACCTCTGTGTGCCCCGTCATGCCGCCGCACACCTCCTGATAAGTAGGATTTGGCGTGTGTCCGCCGGCATAACCGACAGCGGTGCTAAACACGCCATCTAGTTGCCAAAACACGCGTTCTGCCCCCCAAAAACACCCAAGTGCGAACACAGCACTCTGAATACCCTCTGGCATTGGCGGCACGATTGTATTGCCATTGACGAAGTGCCGCCCCTCCACTGTCATCGCCTGCTCTCTGCCCGGTAACGCCTCTTGAGCGCTGGGGATCGACATGGGTTTACCGAAAATCATTTTGAGACCTCTCTGTTGCAAAGAATTAGGCAGTTCAGAGCCACCTAGGAGCCCGTCCACCAGCGCTCGGCGCCTTGAATGATGACCGTCAATAGGGCATTATCCCGACTGAATTTTGACCCGTAGGCGGCCCGTCTTCCCTAATATTGGTTGTGACAGTATACGCCTTATAAACGCAGCAGAAACCTCCTCCAAGAACAAGTAAATAGTCTCGCTATAACCGATAAGAAGGAAGCGCCATGAGCTCCGCATTGATGAGTAACTACGGTAACCCAGAGCTCGAGTTCGAGCGCGGACAGGGCTGCTATTTATTCACCTCAGAGGGAGAGCGCTATCTCGACCTCACCATGGGAATAGCAGTCAATTGTCTCGGTCATTGCCACCCCCACCTCGTGGCCGCACTACAAGAGCAGTCCACGAAGATCTGGCATAGCTCTAACCTATTTCGCATTCCACAAACCGAGCGACTCGCGAAACGCCTAGTCGAGCACACCTTCGCCGATCGCGTATTCTTCAGCAATTCAGGTACGGAGGCGGTAGAGGCTGGGTTCAAGATGATGCGGCGCTACCATTACAGCCGCGGCGACACAGAGCGCGTGCGCATCATTGCCTTATCACAGTCATTCCATGGCCGAACCCTTGCGCCAATCGCAGCCTCTGCCAATCCATTGCATACCGAAGGCTTCCTGACGGGCGACCCAGGTTTCGACCAGGTACCGTTCGGCGACATACACGCACTGCGCGGCGCCATAACCGAGAAGACTGCAGGTATAATTCTAGAGCCTATTCAAGGCGAAGGCGGTATTCGCCTCACCCCATTCGACTATTTATTACAAGTACGTGAATTGTGCGACGAGATGGGTATCCTTCTGATGTTCGACGAAGTGCAATCAGGCGTTGGGCGTTCGGGTTTTCTGTACGCCTATCAAGCTTCTGGAATAGCGCCAGATCTACTTGCTTCTGCCAAAGGCCTAGGCGGCGGTTTTCCGATCGGTGCCTGTCTTGTTAGCGAGCGCGTCTCAGCCCCCATGGTGGCCGGCACTCATGGCAGTACTTTCGGCGGCAATCCATTAGCAACCGCAGTCGGCAATGCAGTGCTCGATGTCATTACCGCACCCGGCTTCCTGCGTGGCGCCATGGAGACGGCAGCCTATCTACGTGCCGGGCTTGCGGCATTGATCACGCGCTTCCCTGCCGTGCTCGAAGAGCAAACCGGCATGGGTTATATGATCGGACTTAAATGCGTCGTTAGTAACGCCGACTTGCTTCAAGCTCTAAAGGAACGTCACTTACTAGCGGTGAAAGCGGGTTCAAATTCTATACGCCTACTCCCTCCATTGAATATGACACGCGATGAAATCGACGAAGCCTTGATCGCCCTCAATGGGGCCTGCGAGGCTCTGTCGAATAAAAGTGCCTAAACATGACGAGCAAAATCTCCGCTGATAGATTTTCCAACGCGAGCCCTGACATATGGTCGTTGATAGACCTATGCGCGGATTTCTATTGGCAGGAGTCACCGAATTTTCAGTGCATCGAACTACGCTGCAGCCCAACACTCGGGGACGAGCTCAATCCATTAATGGCATTGAACGGAGCCACACTTTGGGACATTGGCTGCCTAGTCACAGGCCGTGGCCAGAGTTGGCGCCAGCATCTTACCGATCGCAAACTAAGACACGATTTCAAGGAGCTGATCTGCAAGCTCCCTTCCAGAGTTTCGTCACAATCCTCGCCGATGTACTACAGCATAAGTGGCAAGGCGCGTTTCGATACCGAGGGTGCTTTTATTGGCTATCATTGCTTCGCTCGCGACATATCCGAGCAAGTCGAAACGGAAGTCTCGCTGCGCCGCTTCCGCTCCGCAATGGATATGTCTGGCGACATGATCTACTTAGTCGACCGCAAAACTATGCGCTTCATCGATGTGAATGAAACTGCGTATACCAGCGTTAACATGACGAAAGAGGAGTTACTCGCCAGGCCGCCACAAGAAGTCTTGGCACAAGAGTCTCAAGAGGAAATCGAGAAGCGTTACGATCGCCTAATCATCGAAGGCGGCACCAGTCGATTCGAACGGGAAGTCGTCGACTCGAATGGCGAGCAGGCTTTCCTCGAGACCTATAGTCGCGCCAGCAGCATCGATGGCAACTGGATCATCATAGGAGTGACGCGCAATGTCACCCGCCGCAAAAAATCAGAGAGAACCGCACAGAAGCTGCACCGCATGTATTCCTCTTTGAGTGAAACCAATGCAGCTAGCTTGCGTGCCGTCTCCGTCGAGAGCCTCTATCATAGCGTGTGCGATGCCGCGATCAAGGGCGGAAAGTTTGCCGTTGCGGCAATATTCGCTATCAACAAAACGCAGCATCTTCAGCCCGTAGCTTTTGCTGGCGATCACGGCCCGGGTTTGCTCGAGGTTAAGGTACCGATCGGACAAGATAAACCCGAAGGTCGTGGACTAGTTGGCACAGCGTTTCATACGCAAAGCGCGTGTATCAGCAACGACTTCCTAGCCGACTCGCGCACCACTGCTTGGCACCAAACAGGCGCAGGCGGCGGTGTAGCAAGTGCGGCTGCGTTCCCACTTCTTTGTGCGGAGAAATCGGTCGCGGTATTGCTATTTTATTCATTCGAGGTAGGGACATTCGACGACGAGATTGTAGCGCTATTGCAGAGCATGGCGGACAACGTCTCCTTCGCACTGGAAAATTTCAGTAACGAGAAACAACGCCTAGAGGCTGAACGAGTGCTGCGAGAGAACGAGGAACGCTTTCGTAGCCTAACTCATTTATCCTCAGATTTTTTCTGGGAAATGGACGATACCTTCCACATTATGACCTATGAAGGACGAATATTGGGCGAGAGTAATTTAAACGCTGTAGCCGCGCTTAAAGGGAGAACACTGTGGGGTTTCGAGAACCTAGAGTGCACGTCGCTTAGTTGGGACGAGTTTCGTGAGACCCTGCTCGAGCATAAACAATTCAGAGATATAGAGTTCAGCTTCACTAATGCCGAGCAAGTTGTCTATTACCTCTCTATGAGCGGCGAACCAGTGTTCGACTCGATGAATCGCTTAACCGGCTACCGCGGCATATCTCGCGATGTTTCAGAACGCAGACGCATCTCGAATCATATTTTGTATCTAGCTAGCCATGACAACCTGACTGAGCTGCCTAATCGCAGCAAATTCAATGAGATATTAGAGAGTAATGTGCGACTCGCACGGCGCTATGAAGATAGAAGCTTCGCCCTATTCTTTATCGATGTCGATCGCTTTAAAGTCATCAATGACACCTATGGTCATCATATGGGAGATGCCTTACTAAAAGAGATCGCGAGGCGCTTACAAATACCGCTGCGCGTTACCGATCTTGTGGCACGTTTAGGGGGCGATGAGTTTGTGATCATTATTAACGGTGTTCATGAGCAAGAGGTCATCGCAACTATAGCCCGTAATGTGCTGGCAGTCTTCGACGAAAGTATTGTCATTGAAGAGGTGCATTGCGACATCACGGTCAGCATAGGAATAAGTGTGTACGGCAAAGATGGCACAGACGAGAATAGTCTTCTGCAGCATGCGGATTCGGCAATGTATGTCGCCAAGGATCAAGGCAAGAATAATTACCAGTTTTATCAAAACTCCTCGTCGGATTCTGCCCAGGCCTCGTAGCCACCGTCTAGACTAAAGGTCTGTTCGAAACCGCGCTCCGCGAAAAACTGTGCCGCCCCCTGGCTCGAGTTGCCATGATAGCAACACACAACCAGTGGCCGGCTCTGGTCGCTGCTTCGAATGAACTCCTCGACGTTATCCCCACTCAGATGCAGCGCACCTGGAATCGCGCCATTCGCAAACGAGTGAGCATCGCGTATATCGACCACCAACGCGCTCTGAGCGATCAACTCACGCGCCTGTTCTACACTAATTCTCTGAAAACTCATCCCCTACCTCACAATTTGTTGACAGCACACAATACACGAATGGATTAGCCTATGAAAAGGCAGTAAGATTTCACCCTCTACCGAATACGCACTCGCAAAGGCCTTAATCATGCAACGCTCTACGTCCGACACCCGCTCTCCCCTGCTCCACTTCACGATCGCTCCTGTCGTGCTGGAGTTAAGCGCATGAGCGACTCTACAGACCAAGTGCATCTCTGGAATTATGCCCTACAGGTTGCCGAGACACTTGAAGCATGCCCAAGCGCGAATGCCAAGACGATATTGCGCGAGCAAATGGGTACGTTAAAGGAGGCATTCTCGGACAGTGTGGACCCAGTCGAGAACTACGAAGCTTTCGTTCTGGTAAAATTATGTGCAGCGGTAGAGCAAGTGCTGATCGATGAGAGCGCTTGAGCTCAGTCGAGTTTAATCTGATCGAAGCTCGTCACTATGGCATGCTCTGACTTCTTTGCGAGTTTGACAGGGTCGAGTGTTGTCTCTTCTGGGCGCAGCACCCAAGTGGTTCGAAACCCAGCATAAGCCGCAGCATCGAGCTCCTCTTTCACATCAGAGATGAACATGATTGTCTCAGGAGGCAAGGCGATCGCCTCGGCCAGATTAATGAAGGATTTGACTTCACGCTTAGGGCCGATAGTAGTATCGAAATAACCAGAGAAAAGCAGACGCATGTCGCCACACTCTGAAAATCTAAAAAACAATTGCTGAGACTTTATAGAACCAGAGGAGTAGACGTAAAGGTTGCGCTCCTCCTGCTGCCAGCGTTGTAATACCTCTGGCACATCCTCATACACGTGGGCTTGGAATATGCCTTGTTTATAGCCCTTTTCCCAGACCATGCCCTCTAGCGCTTTGAGCTCTGTATCTTTACTGTCCTCGCGAATCCATCGCTGTAATAATTTGATGATGTCTTCGATTTTATGCAGAGCGATGCCGGTGTTTTCACTTAAGCGTACGAGCACGCGCATCACATCACGCTCTTCCCCATGCTCACGGACAAAATTGCCGATATGCTTCAGAGCGTATGGAAAAAGGACATCGTGCACGAAACCAATACTACTGGTCGTGCCTTCGATATCGGTGACTACTGCGGCAATCTTCATCGGGTCTCCAGTCGCAGAGCAACGCGCTGCGATCGACTTCATCGCAGCACCTATTGCAGTGCTGCAGATTAAATAATTTTACAACGAGCTTAACACTTACCATAACGAGCACGTGAGGAAAGCATGCACTGCCTCAAAATGAGGCATTAAGCTTAGCAAAACCATCCTCTAGTACTGACACTTAGCCTAATAAGTATATAAGCAGGATTCGGGCCATCTGCTCAGCTAACGCGATTCCAAAACCCACTAATTATAACGCTATTTAGTCCAACATACAGACTAAACCCTTCAAATAGAGGCTCTCTGGGAACGGCAACCCAACTGGATGATCTTGCGCTTGGTGCATATAGCGGATGATCTGCCCATGGCGTCCTGCGTCCAGCACTCCATCCGCGGTAATCTTTTGGAACAAGGGCAAGTCGATTGCCCCCGAGCAAGAGAAGTTTACCAACAAGCCGCCGGGGCTCAACAACGCCGCCGCCTGCATCGCAATATCTTTATAGGCCCTTGCCGCGCGCTTGAACTGCGCCTTGGTTTCCGCAAATTTGGGGGGATCGAGCACGATCAAGTCGAACAATTCCTTACCCTGTTTAAACTCACGCAGTAGTTCGAAGACATTCGCCTCTCGGTTACTGAACTGGTCCTGCGTAAAGCCATTACGCGCAAAATTCTCAGCAGCGAGCGCTAAGGAAGGTCCAGAAGAGTCGACATTGAGCACATGGCTTGCCCCGCCCTGCAAGGCAGCGACACCGAAGCCTCCGGTGTAGGCAAAACAATTCAACACTCGCCTACCCTTGCTTAGAGAGCGCACCAACTCTCGGTTGTCGTACTGATCCAGATAGAATCCCGTCTTATGGCCATGTGGGATGCTAATGCCGTAGAGGCGATCACACTCGTTGATCTCCACTATCTCCGGCGGTTCCTCGCCCCAAAGCACACCTTGGGTCGGCTCTAGTCCTTCGCGAGCACGTACTGCAGCTTCGGAGCGTTCATAGATGCCTTTGCAGGGAAAGAGTTCACGCAACTGCGCAACAATGGTCTCTTTCCAGACCTCGACGCCAGCGAAGAGGAACTGACAGACGAGAAAATCGCCATAACGGTCTACGATCAATCCCGGCAACTCATCGGCTTCAGCGTAGACGATACGACAACCGGTACGGCGCGGATCATTTAGCAATCCCTCACGGCGCTTGATCGCCGCCGCTAGACGACGCCTGAAAAAGCCCTCGTCCACTACCTCGTCTTGTTTAAAACTCCACACCCTTGCGCGGATCTGTGAACTTGGCGAATAGGCTGCAACGGCGATCTGCTGACCCGAGGCGGTGAGGATTTTCACGGTCTCACCGATCTCGGGCTCTGCGCTCACCCTGTTGACGGCACCGGAGAATACCCAAGGATGCAGGCGCAGCAGAGAAGACTCTCGTCCCTTATTTAAGTGAAGTGATTTCATGAGCTCCATCGAATCGCTATTTAAAAGACCGCGATTCTACTCTGTTTAGGCCTATCAACAAAGCCGTCGCACAAGTAGGTGTTGATAGCGCCCAAGGCTTCGATAGGGTTCCTGACGAGATAACTCAAGCTCCAGCCCCATTAGTGTGTCCTCTGGCATCGCCCTGCTCTCGGGGCTTAATAGGAAATCATGGATGACTCGAATGCCGCTGTGGCAGAGTATTTCCCACTGGGCGGCTTCGAAGCATTGCAGCACCTGCACCGGGTCAAGGGGTCGTGTAGGAGTGAGGCTGCCAGGGTTGGGCTTATAAGCCGCATCGAGTATCGCTGGCCGCGTCCCCCTAAGCAGATTCTTCATGATCAGGCCATGACGATTGTAGAAGGTTAAGGAGAGTATGCTGCCGACTTTAACTAGCGGTAGTAAGGCATCGATTAGCCCCTGTTGATCCACCACCCATTCCAATACGGCATGGCACAAGACTAGATCGTAGGGCTCGCCTTCGCCGGAGAGCTGCTGCGCACTCATGTCTTGAATCGAGCACTGTCTTATATCGACGTCACTCAATCCTTTGGCGAGGGCATTGGCGCGGGCCAGCTCTAACATTTGCGCTGATATATCGCACAGCACCAGAGAATGGCCTTGGGCCGCAAGTTGCAAGCCGAACTGCCCTTGCCCGCCCCCCGCATCGAGTATGCGTAAAGTCGACGTGCCGTCCGCAACAAGGGCTTGAGGAAAAAATTGCTCAAAATCGCGCTGCAAAACGGCCAAGCGCAGCGCCCCCTTCAAGCCACCATAGACATTTTTGGCGAAGCGCGGCGCTAGGTCATCGAAATTGCGGTCACTGTCCATAGACACTGGAGTACGGCGCCGGGTTGGACTGCTATTGGTCAATCAATCACCGCGCCGTTGCTGTCTAGTTCGACAATCGGGTAGCCCAGTGCCTCGAGAGACTCCAGGATCACACTCTTATCGCCCACCACTAGGATCAACATATTATCTAGGGGGAGCTTCTCGCGTGCCAAGGCGTCTATCTCGCTCTTGCTAATGTTATTGATGATATCCCGTTGCATGTCGACATAGTCCTCTGGCAAATTGTACTCGACGATTCGACCGAGGAAGCCCGCTTTTTGCCTAGGGGTTTCATAACGCAGAGCGTCGTTTTGCCCAACTGCCGAGCGGGTAAACTCTAGCTCCTGCTCCGTTATACCTCCCTGTGCGTAGTCGCGTATTTCGTTGACGAACTGCACGACGGAGTCCGCAGTGCTATCCATGCGCACACTGGCCGACGCAGTGAATGGACCGGGGAACTCTGAACTAGAGAAGTTACTACGGGCACCATAGGTATAACCTTTGTCCTCACGAAGATTCAGATTGATCCTGCTATTGAAGGCGCCCCCTAACACATAATTCATCAGGTTCGACTTGTAATACTCTCCGGTTGCGTCATAGGGCATGTCCGTGATGTAGCCAATACGAATTTCCGCCTGTGCAGCATTGGGCTTGTCTACTAGATACAAAGTATTGCCTTCGAGCTCGGGTAGAGCCGGCTGCTCGCGCATTGGTATCGAGGTAAGTGGTAGTTGATCCAGAAAGGCTAGCTCTGCCAGGATTTCTTGTTCCTCAACATCTCCTACCACTACAACTTCGAGGTTAGGAGTCGCGAAACTTGCGCGAGCGAAATTCTCAACATCCTCTAATCTGATTGCCTCTAGCGTTTCGATGCGACCGTTAAAGGGCACTGCGAAACTATGCTCTGGTCCATAAAGAAGACGATCGAATACCTCATTGGCTATGCTAGACGGGCGCTCCTTAGAGGCTTGCAACGCCTCTATTTGTTGACGGCGCAGGCGCTCAAGATTCTCTTGCGTGAAAGCCGGATGCAGAACTCTTTGTTCCAGAAGATCCAAAGTAGCGGTGAGATTACGGCTCAACGCGTTCATGCTGACCACCATGCTCGACTGACTTGCGCTTACATTGATGCTAGCGCCTAGCTTCTGCAACTCCATTTCGAAGGCCTCTGCACTCAATTGCTCCGTGCCCTCCTCCATCATCGCCGCAGTTAGTGCAGCGATGCCATATTGTTCGGGACTCTGCGCAAGCTGACCGCCGGTAAACTCTAATTGCAGTGTAACGGTGGGGATTTCACGACTCACAGTCCCAATTATCTGCGCACCGTTATCCAAATGCGTACGCCAATATGGCGGCACTTGCATCAACGGCGCCTGTCCAGATTGCGGCTGCATGCTGCGGTCGAAATTATCGGCCACTGGGCGTGGCTCAAAGTCATCCTGCGAGTCATCTGTAACGCGAATCGCGGGGCTAGGCGAGAAATTATCCGGCTGCACCGGCGCGTCGGGATTGTCTTGGGTAAGCACACTGAGAATGACAGCAGGCTGACCAGCAATGTATTGATTGAACACGCGCAAAATATCTTCTTTGCTCAGCGTCCTCAATAACTCTAGCTCTGTCGCAATATAATTCGGATTATCGATAAGATAATCGTAAAGAGCGAGACGCGACGCCTTACCCTGTACGCTTGCAAGTCCGTTCACGAGGCGCGCCTCACTCTCTCCCTTGAAGGTCGCTAGATCGTCATCGTCGATATCATCGGCATCAAAATTGGCCAGAATCTCTCGAATCTCCGCAACGAACTCTGCCAGATCGGCATCCGGAAAAGCTTGGACTTCTAAAGAGAAGAACCCGCCTAGTTCATAGGCTTGGTTCGAGGCGCTGGCGTCAATCGCGCGATTACTTAATACGAAGCGTTGATAGAAAGGCGAGTTTTTGCCACCACCAATGATGCTAGCCAAGGCCTCTAAGGGCAGACGATCGGCCTCGGAGAATGGCACCGTAGGATAAGTCACTTCCAATAAAGGAAAGCGAATATTCGGATCTACATAGGAGATATAACGATCGCTATCAATAGTGATTGTCTGGGGACTGGCGCGCTCGACCTCTGGCCCTCGGGGAATAGTGCCAAAATATTTATCAACCAGTGCTAATGCATTGGCCTCATCGATATCCCCTGCAATAATAAGCGTAGCGTTGTTAGGACCATACCAGCGCAGAAAGAAATTCTTCAGGTCATCCAGCGTGGCAGCGTCAAGGTCTTCGGGGTAACCGATCGTTGGCCATGAATATGGGTGTCCGCTAGGATACAGCGCAGCTAACAACATCTCGTACACGCGCCCATAGGGTCGATTCTCTACGTTCTGGCCGCGCTCGTTTTTCACTGTAGAGCGTTGAATCTCGAACTTCTCTTGAGTCACCGCTTCCAGAAGGAAGCCCATGCGATCCGCTTCTAGCCACAGGGTGGTCTCAAGCTGATTCGCAGGCACAGTCTGATAGTAATTGGTGCGATCTAAACTAGTAGAGCCATTTAAGGTACCGCCGGACTCAGTCACTATGCGAAAATGCTCTTCGTCGCCAACGTGCGCGGAGCCTTGGAACATCATGTGCTCAAAGAAATGCGCGAAACCAGAGCGTTGCGGTTCTTCGCGCGCAGACCCTACATGGTAAGTGATGTTTACATGGACTAGGGGGTCGGAATTATCTTCGTGCAGAAGCACCGTTAAGCCATTGGGGTACTCGTACTTCTTATAGGGGATGACAATCTCATCGCCACCGCGGGCTATAGTCTCTAACAACTCATAGTTGCCTTCTGGCTCGGCTATCGCCGCGCTGTTCTCTGGCATCTCTACCGGGGCTGGTTCAGAGCAAGCAAAAAGAAGTGTTACCAAGGCAGCAACGCAAATCAAACGGAACATATACACCTCACTAGAATTCTTTACGGCATCAAACTAAAAAGGACGCCGCCTGCACAGGAGTATATAGCGTTTTAAGCACGAAAACGCCACTAAACCTCACGCCGCCCGTGGGTCTTTATCGGGGCTTTTGATGACCAATAACAGTGCCATCACGGTTACCGCGGTGCCCGCAACAATCATCGGGGTTATCGGTTCGTCGAAAAGCAACCAGGCCATTGCCGCTGTAGTAGGTGGCGTCATGTATAACAGACTTGTCACCTTCGTCGCAGCGCCATCGCGTATCATGATAAAGAGCAGGGAGATTGCCCCGATAGAGAGTGCGAAGATCGACCAGAGTAAAGAAGCGACCATTGGGAAGACCCATTCGATCTGCCGCGTCTCGAACGCAAACATAATGGGTAGGCACACCAGTGCGGAGGCCGCAAACTGGATGGTGGAGCCCACGCGCAGATCGAAACTCGGGCAGAAGCGTTTCTGGTAAAGGGTTCCAAAGGTGATGCTAGCGAGGGCTAAGACGGATAGCCCTAGACTGGTCAGGCTGAGTCCGATTAAGGAGAACTTGGCCATGACGACCATGCCGACGCCGGTCAGGCCCGCCATTAAACCGAGCCATTGCCGCGCGCTCACCCGCTCCGCGACCAGTGCCGAGAGCCAAGCGGTGAAGATAGGCTGCAGGCCCATAATCAGCGCTACTAGGCTCGCAGACATCCCTAGCTTGACCGCCGCCCACACGCCGCCGAGATAGCCTGCTTGCAACATTACCCCCGCGATGGCGATATGCATGCATTGTTGCCTTGACGGCCAAGTCACACGTGCCAATAGTGCAATCGGCACCATGACCAACAACACGCCAGAAAAGCGGAGGAACAAAAAGGTCATCGGTTCCGAATAAGGCATGCCATAGCGGGCAACGATGAAACCTGTGCTCCAAACAAATACAAAGATTATTGGGATTAAGCGTTGCAGAGACTGCTTCATAACTCGAACTCTTGAGACCTATCTTGCGCGACCCTATTGGCTCCTACGCTCATTCGCGCCCTAGATTCTAGCCTTTAACAGCGCACTGTAAAGCGCACTGTAAAGAAAGTTTCGACTATGAATCTCCCGTTAGGGCTTAAGTTCTAGCGCTTCTCTAGACAAATCGGCCTCTAAAATGGGAAGCTTCAAGTTCAATTCAATTCGCCCTAGGAAGTATTGTGGCTAAAACCGCGACAGAAGAGCGTATCAAGCGCTTGAAAGACCATCTTGAGATCGAGAACCCAGCCCTTGCAGAGGTGGTAACACGCTTTCAGGAGCTGGACCAGGTAGCCCGTAAACTCGGTTTTATGGGGCGCGATGACTCCTACGCCACACAAATCTCTTGGTGGCCAGTAGTAGCAGTCCTCGGCACCTACTCTGCGGGCAAATCGACCTTCTTAAATGAGTATCTAGGCCAGCCCCTACAGCGCACTGGAAATCAGGCCGTAGACGACAAGTTTACCGTCATAGCCTATGGCGCAGGCAGCGAGGCACACCAACTACCCGGGCTCGCGCTAGACAAAGACCCACGTTTTCCTTTCTATCAGATCAGCCGCGATATCGACGGAGTGGCCGAAGGCGAAGGCAAGCGCGTGGATGCCTATTTGCAACTGCGCACCACCAACGCCCCAGTGCTGCAGGGGAAGATCTTTATCGATTCCCCGGGCTTTGACGCCGACCAACAGCGCAGCTCTACACTGCTGATCACCGATCACATCATCGACTTGTCCGACCTAGTGCTAGTTTTCTTCGATGCACGTCATCCTGAGCCCGGCGCGATGGCCGACACCCTAAAGCACCTAGTGGTCAACACCGCACAGCGAGCAGACAGCGCCAAATTCCTCTATATCCTCAATCAGATGGACAATACGGCCCGCGAGGATAACCCCGAGGAGGTCGTGGCAGCATGGCAACGCGCACTAGCACAGTCCGGACTTACTGCCGGGCGTTTCTATCGCATCTATTCCGAGGCCGCCGCTCAGCCGATTGCAGATGATCTAACAAGGGAGCGCTTCCAAGCTAAGCGCGACGAAGACCTGAATGATATCAAGGCACGCATCGACCAACTGGATGTTGAGCGTGCCTACCGCATCATCGGAGCCCTAGAGAGCAACGCCAAACACCTACGCGACACATTAGTCCCTAGGCTAATTGACGCTAGACAGACTTGGTCAACCCGCTCGCTGTGGTTGAATGGCATCGTGTTCGTCAGCGGCCTAGCTGCATTTGTGTTCTACAGCATACGCGCCGAAGCCTGGCACGGGCTGTATTTCACCCCATTCTCAGACCTCGCTATCCCTATACAAGTTGCGGTGGCATCCGCTGGCGTTGCACTGCTGCTCTATCTCAACTCCACGCTCCGCGCCCTAGCGGGGCAGTCTGTTCTGCGCAGACTGCAACGTCACAGCAACAGCAAAGACGACAAACAAGTGATCACCGCCTTTGAAGCGAACCTAAACTCTTGGTGGTCGTCGCTTATTCCGTCCAGGCCATTAGGTTGGACTGCGCGCAGCCGTCGCAAGCTAGACACTGTCATTGCAGGCACGGGGGAATTGGTGCAGAAGCTCAACGACCGCTTTGCTAAGCCGACGAGCCGTAACTAGAACGCCGAACCATGAGGCAAGTCTGTACTCCCGATAGAGGCTAAAAAGCCCCATCGGGTGTACAGCTGCCGACCTAGGGTTTAGGGTTTAGCAAGGGGGTGTAGAGTAAATCTTGGTATTGCTGCACCGCCACTTCCCAGCTAAAACGCGCGTTAGAGGCGTTACGGCGCAGGTTCAGCCAAACCGCCGGTTTCGCGGTAGTCCCACAGGCCGTAACAACAGTATCGAGCATGTTCTGCGCCTGTTCGCTCGGAGTATCTCCCCGGAACGAAAAACCATTAACGCCGCTCTCAACGGTGTCCTTTAATCCACCTACTTCATGCACGATACAGGGGGTGCCTGCCCGCATCGCGAGCATCTGGCTAATTCCACAGGGCTCGAAACTGCTTGGCATTAGGAATAGGTCGCCGGCTGCGTACAGCGCGTCTGCCAACTCCTCCGAAAAGCCCTGAAGGAAAAGGAAATTATAGTGACGCGCCATCGCCGAGGTAAAGAAGTGCTCGTAGTACTCCTCGCCGCTGCCAATCATGATGAACACGCCATCTTTGAGATCGGCGAGCAATTTATCCAAAGCATTGATCTCCCCGCCCTTCCCGTCGCTCACTAGCTCCATCAGCAGGCGCGCCTTCTGACCCGTTACGCGGCCTACCGAGCTAAGTGTTGTACCCACGGGCTTACGCCGCCTGCGCCACTGCGCTACGCGAAGCTGTGCGTGAAAATGCGCGGCGGGTACGTAGTGCTTGTCACCCACCCATGCCATTAAGGACTGTTCGATGAGGTCAAACAATTGCGCACGGGAGCGGTGCGGAGCGGGCGGCGTGTTGTAGGCACAGCCATTGAGGATGCCATGCAGGCTCCCTTGCTCCTCTAGGCGCTGTAGGTCTTTCTCCAACCCTTCTCCTCCCACGAAACCATGGGCGTGATCCGTTGGAATCAAGATCTCTTGCACATAATTGGGCGATACCGCATGAACTCGATCGGAAAGATTAATGCCTGTACGCATGAGATTAACGCAGTCCCAATGCACTGGGTCTTGAATCAACGTCAGGTCTGGTGCGAGATTGGGATACCAGTGATGCAGGGACGACTCGTGCCCAGATAAGGGACGCACGCCCTGCAGAGAGAGGTTGTGAATCGTATAGACGGTGGGCAGCGCACGTAGGGCGCGGTAGGCAGGCATATAACGCCGCAGTAAGGCCACGAGCGAGCCGTGCCAATCGTGCAGATGGAGCACATCCACTTTTTCGAATCGCGTCTCTATCAGGCCCTGGCAAACGGCTATACAGAATAGTGCGAATTTATGGGCGTCGGTCGCAAAGGGGCCATGTTGATCATTGCAGTAAATCGCGCCCTCGCCACAGGAAGCGAACAGGGGATGCTCGAGAATATAATGGCTAACCGAGCCCCGGTTCTTCTTGCGGGCGCCCTTCCCCTTTGCCTCTGCGGCTTGCTCGACACGGAATAGAGCCACAGTTTCTGTGTTCCCACAGAAGGAGACCTCGATAGTGCCTAGCAATGTCGAGGCGTTGCGTTTTGCTAAAGACTGGTAGCCTGGCGTGATAACCGAAACCTGATGGCCCGATTGCGCCAAGGCTATCGGGACGTCTCGAATTACGTCGCCAATCCCTCCTACCTTGCCGCCCACTAACGCCCCGTTCTCTGCGGCAATCATTGCAATATGCATGCGTCCCTCTGTTTATATTCCGCCGACCGGCTGGCCTAACATCGCGCGAGTTACTAGCGTGACGCCCTTTTCTGTCACGCGATAGCCCTTCTTAATATCCGCTTCGCGATCATAACCAATGACTGTACCCTCGGGCACCGTGCAGCCTCGATCGATTATCACTTTGCGTAGTTTGCAGTGTCGCTTTATGACGACATCCGGCAGTACTACGGCTTCATCGATTTGCGAATAAGAGTGAATCCGCACATTGGAGAAGAGCACGGATTTTCGCACTGTTGACCCCGAAATAATACAGCCGCTTGAGACTAGTGAATCCATGGCCGCTCCGCGGCGATCGTCGTCATCGAAGACGAATTTAGCCGGGGGTAATTGTTCCTGAAAGGTCCAGATGGGCCAACGCGGATCATAGAGGTTCAAAGGTGGTACAGGCGTGGCGAGCTCCATATTAGCCAACCAATAGGAGTCTAAGTTACCCACATCACGCCAATACGCGGCCTGGTCGCCCGCTGTGTCTGGGTCAACGAAGCGATAGGCAAACACCTTATGGTCCTTGATAATCGATGGAATGATGTTCTTGCCAAAGTCGTGGTCCGAACCTTCATTCTTAGAATCCTTACGCAACTGGTCGAAGAGGAACTCCGTCTTGAAAACATAATTGCCCATTGAGGCAAGGCAATTATCGGGATTGTCTGGCACGTGTTGGGGATGTTTTGGTTTCTCGCTAAAGCCGAGAATACGATGCTCACGATCGACACTCATCACACCAAAATTGCCGGCAGCTTCCTCGAGAGGAACCTCCATGCATGAAACGGTCATGTCCGCGTCGTGCTCGGCATGAAAGGCTAGCATGTCACCGTAATCTTGGCGGTAGATATGATCGCCAGAGAGGATCATCACGTATTCCGGAATCTCGCCACGAATAATATCGATATTCTGAAATACCGCATCGGCGGTACCCATATACCAACTGTCGGAGTGGCGCTGGGAGGCGGGCAGAATCTCCACACCCTCCCCCAATTCCTTCTTGAAATGACCCCAGCCGCGCACCAAGTGTTTTATCAATGAATGAGCTTTGTACTGTGTCACCACGCCAACGCGGCGCACACCGGAGTTGATGCAATTGGACAACGGAAAATCGATGATACGAAACTTACCGCCAAAGAACAGTGCGGGTTTCGCACGCCACTCGGTGAGCTCATGTAATCGAGAACCCCGTCCCCCGGCCAGAATCAGCGCATAGGTATTGCGAGTTAATTTACTTACATAACGTGGACCGGTATCCATAATCGACTCCTCACTTATTATTCTTGCGTTTTCACTGTAAGGCCCCAGATCTCCTCCGCATAACTGCGGATAGTTCGATCACTGGAGAAATGTCCGCTTGCCGCGGTGTTTAAAATACTCATCGATTGCCATGCGCTCTGATCCTGAAACAATTCACCGACCCTTTGCTGCGCATCGACATAACTGCGGAAATCCGCGGCGGTAAGCCATTGATCCCCAGGGTTACGAATACTATCGGTGATTGGAACGAAAAGACCGGGCTCGCCAGGATTAAAAAGTCCTGACTCCAACAGCTGCATGGTCGCGGCGAAATCACTGTCGTTCGCGATGATATCGCTCGGATTATAATTGCTGCGTTGCTGCGCAACTTCATCGGCGCGTAAACCGAACAAGAAGAAGTTCTCCGCGCCTACCTCCTCTCGGATCTCGATGTTGGCACCATCTAACGTGCCAATCGTAATCGCACCGTTCATCATGAATTTCATGTTGCCAGTGCCCGATGCCTCTTTGCCTGCCGTGGAAATTTGTTCCGAGAGATCGGCACCCGCGCAGATGATCTCCATGACAGTGACTCGGTAGTTCGGCAAGAACGCCACCCGCAGAAAGGGTTTAGCACGCTCATCCGCATTGATCACAGCCGCAACGCTATTGACCAGCTTGATGATGAGCTTGGCCATGAAATATCCAGGCGCCGCCTTTCCCCCTATCAACACGCAGCGAGGCGTCATCCCCTGTGTCTCGCCGCGCAAGATGCGCTCATACAAGTGGATGACGTGCAGCACATTGAGCAGCTGACGCTTGTATTCGTGGATACGCTTAACTTGCACATCAAACAGCATGCCGGTATCGAACTCGATGTCGCATTTGAGTTTCACTAGATCGGCCAGCGACTGTTTGTTTGCGATTTTGATCGCGGCCCATTCCTTACGAAACTTCTCTTTCTCTGCAAAGGGCGTCAATTGCCTTAGTTGATCGAGATCGGTGATCCAGCTCTCACCTATAGTCTTATTGATCAATGTCGCGAGCTTAGGGTTACAGAATGCAAGCCAGCGCCGCGGAGTGACCCCGTTGGTCTTGTTATTAAACTTCTCTGGCCACAGTTGATAGAAGGTACGAAACAGCCCTTCTTTGAGCAGCTGGGTATGCAACGCAGCAACACCATTGACAGAGTAGCTGCCTACGATCGCTAAATGTGCCATACGAACATGGGGGTCGGCACTCTCTTCTATCAGCGACAACTCTGCCAACTTCCCACCGTCTCCTGGCCATTTCGCCGCGACCTCTGCCAGAAAGCGTGCATTGATCTCGTAGATAATCTCGAGGATGCGTGGCAGCATCTCGCGAAACAAACGCACTGGCCAGCGCTCTAACGCCTCGGGCAAGAGCGTATGGTTAGTGTATGCCATCGTGGCTTTACAGATGCTCCACGCGCTATCCCAATCCAGATTTTGTTCGTCCAACAACAGGCGCATAAGTTCTGCCACTGCGATGGAGGGGTGGGTGTCGTTAAGCTGAAAACAATTGTAACTAGCAAACTCACCGAACTCGCTACCATTGCGTTGCACCCAACGCGAGATCACATCCTGTAGGCTCGCCGATGAAAGGAAATACTGCTGACGCAGGCGCAGCACTTTGCCGTTCTCACTCACATCATTTGGGTACAGCACCATCGAGATCTGTTCGGCTTGGTTCTTCGAAGCGACTGCCTCTGCGTAACCACCAGCGTTGAACTCATGAAGATTGAACTCCTCGGTGGCCGATGACTTCCATAGACGCAATGTATTCACGGTATCGTTGCGATAGCCGGGAATCGGCATATCGTAAGGCACGGCGAGCACGTCGTGGGTATCGATCCACTCCCGTGTCTTGCCATCGCCACTGATCTCGGTGCGCCCATAGAATTTCACTCTACGAGTGTCCTGTGGCGCCTCGAACTCCCAAGGGTTTCCAAACTCTAGCCAGTGATCGGGACACTCAACCTGTGCACCGTTCTCGATGCGTTGGTGAAACATGCCGTAGTCATAACGGATTCCGTAACCGGTAACTGGCAGGCCAAGCGTGGCACAGCTATCTAGGAAACAAGCAGCAAGCCGGCCCAGTCCGCCGTTGCCTAGACCTGCATCGCGCTCCTCCGCTGAGAGCTCCTCGAGGGATACGCCATACCGATACAGGGCTTCGCGAAGAGTCTGTTCCATATCCAGATTCAAAGACGCATTGGTCAAAGTGCGTCCCATCAGAAACTCAAGAGAGATATAGGCAACTCGCTTCGGTCGCTCATCCTGATAGCGCGTGCGCGTGGCCCTCCAGCGCTCGACTAGACGATCGCGAACTGTTAGGGCTGCCGCATTAAAAAGATAATGGTGTGCGTTGGTGGTTTGGTCGCGCCCTAGGGTTAGATGGAAATGCCGATCCAGATCCTCCGCCACCGTTTTGTTGTCCATGCCAAGCCAGGCATACTTGCCTACCCCAATCGGCCCCTTCTTCTTGCGGGTAGTTTTCTTACGGTTCGTACTAGAGATTTCAGATGTACTACTCATGACTAAATTGATTCCTCGACCTGTGCGATTGCTGTGGGTTCTTCCTTGGCGAATTCGCCTTGACGTGCCAAGAGCACGACAGTCGAACAGGAAAATAGATTTAAGCGATTGACGACCTTACAGTTATTAGGGTCTGGTACCCCAGATTGTGTCGCGGTATCCAACAATATTTTCCATTGTGCTACACCCGCGATAATGGGAAGCCGAAAACCCAGTGCGCCGCGATCGGCATGAAAGACTATCAACACCCGCTCACGCTGATTAGTTAGCGGATCGATCCCTACTAACATGCAGCCGAGAGTGCGGGCGTGATGCTCCTGCCAATGGCTGGCCTGCATCAACTCGCCACTATTGTTATACCAAAGAATCTGCGGGTCGTTGTCGTGCATCGGCTCATGCACAAAGCGGTCGAAAAACAGATAGGAGAAGCGCGCGCGCAACGCAGTGAGATGCGCGGTAAATCTCTGCTGCATACGCCCCTCTTCGCTGATCTTGTCCCAGTTGATCCAATTGATGACATTGTCCTGACAGTAAGAATTATTATTACCATGCTTGCTGCGACAACTCTCGTCGCCCCCTGAGAGCATCGGGACGCCTTGGGACAGCAATAAAGTCGCGAGGAAATTGCGCTGCTGACGCTGGCGCAGAACATTAATGGTCTTGTCACTAGCTGGCCCTTCAATGCCGAAGTTATCGCTATAGTTCTCGCGATGCCCGTCCTGATTGTCCTCGCCATTGATCTCATTATGACGCTCACGATAGGTCACTAGATCGTTCAAGGTAAAGCCATCGTGGCTGGTGATGAAATTGACGCTAGCAGAGGGTTTGCGGCCATCGTGTTCGAAAATATCGCTTGAACCGTGAATGCGTCGCGCGAACTCTGGCAGCACACCCGCGTCCCCGCGCCAGAAACGGCGCACAGTATCGCGGTAGCGATCGTTCCACTCGCTCCACCCTGGTGGAAAACGTCCTAGCTGATAACCTCCGGGTCCAATGTCCCAAGGCTCCGCAATGAGTTTCGTGCCGGCTAATACAGGGTCTTGCATCATGGCATCGAAGAAACCACTGCCCTGATCGAAGCCATAGGACTCCCTACCCAGTACCGGTGCCAGATCGAAGCGAAATCCATCCACTTGCATCGCACTGGCCCAATAACGCATGCAGTCCATAATCATCTGCACGACACGCGGATGCATCATGTTCAAGGTATTGCCACAGCCGGTATCGTTGATATAGAAACGCTTATCTTCGGGTTGCAGGCGGTAGTAGGACAAATTGTCGATACCGCGAAAAGAGAAACTCGGGCCGAGCCGCCCGCCTTCGGCCGTGTGGTTGAAAACGATGTCGAGAATCACCTCGATGCCTGCCTCATGCAACGCATCGACCATTTTGCGCACCTCGAGAATCGAGTTGCTACTCATATAGGCTTGATGAGGTGCGAAGAAACACAGGCTGTTGTAACCCCAATAATTCACCAAGCCCTTTTCCTTCAAGAAGTGCTCGCTGACGAAGCTTTGTATGGGCATCAATTCGACCGAGGTGATCCCCATTGCTTTCAGATATGAGATCACTTGGTCATTGGCCATACCTGCGAAACAGCCGCGCTGCTCCGGTGGAATGCCCGGGTGGGAGATAGTGAAGCCACGCACATGGGTCTCGTAGAGGACCGTCTTGGACAAAGGCACTCGATGACTTAGCCGAGTACTGCCCACGATATCTTCCACCACCACGCATTTGGGCATGAAGGCCTTGTTGTCACGCTTGTCGAACTTCAGGTCCTTATCGACATGATTGATGTCGAAACCGTAGTGTGTATCGGACCATTGAAATTTGCCGACGAGCTGCTTGCAATAAGGGTCAAGTGAAATTTTATTTGCGTTAAAACGATGCCCCATGTGAATCTGCCAAGGCCCATGCACTCTAAACGCATAGACGGTGCCCGGACCTGCCTTGGGTAGATATCCATGCCAGACCTGATTAGTCAGGCGTGGCATCTCGAGCCGCTGAATCTCGCGCGAACCATCGGGCGTGAACAGACACAACTCGACGCGCTCTGCATTGGCAGAGAACAACGCAAAATTAACGCCCTCACCATCCCAAGTTGCCCCTAGTGGATATGCATTGCCCGGTACTAGGGATACTGCTTGCTTCATAAATTCCCCGTTTGTAAAAACATAATGGTGGCCAAGGGAGGCACCGTGATAACGATAGACCAAGGCCGACCATGCCATGCCATTTGCTCGGCCTTAACAGCGCCGTAATTGCCCGCGTCACTGCCACCGTAGATGGCCGAATCGCTATTGAGTAGTTCTTGATACAAACCTGGTCCGGGCACGCCAATGCGGTAATGCCTATGCGCGGTCGGCGTAAAATTCACCACCGTCACTACCGAGTTAGCCGTCTTATCTAGTGCCTTACGCAGGAATACGAATATTGATTCTGCGCGTGCATCGGCGTCGATCCATTCGAAGCAATCTGCATCGCTATCGCCTTGATACAAAGCAGGCTCGGTGGCACACAATCTATTGAGATCACGCACTAGGCGCTGCACACCAAGATGGGGCCCATGATCAAGTAAGGACCAATCGAGTCCGCGGTCATGATTCCATTCGCCGCGTTGTGCGAACTCGCCGCCCATAAAGAGCAGTTTCTTGCCAGGATGACTCCACATGAAGCCGAAATACGCGCGCAGACTTGCGAACTTCTGCCAGTCGTCGCCGGGCATCTTCTCGATCAACGAACGCTTGCCGTGGACTACTTCGTCGTGACTCAGCGGCAAGATAAAATTTTCGGAGAAAGCGTAGAGTAGACCGAAGCTCAAGTCCGAATGATGATACTGACGATGGATAGGGTCCCGCGCCATATAGCGAAGAGTGTCGTTCATCCAGCCCAGATTCCACTTGAAGCCGAAGCCTAGACCGCCGCGTGAGGTGAAGTCAGTTACGCCGGGCCAGGCTGTGGATTCCTCGGCGATCATGGCCACGCCAGGATAGTTGCGGTAGACCCGCTCGTTGATCTGCTTTATCAGGCTGATAGCCTCTAGATTCTCGATGCTGCCGTATTGGTTCGGCAGCCACTCGCCCTCCTCGCGGCTGTAATTCAGATACAGCATCGAGGCGACGGCATCGAAGCGCAGCCCATCGACATGGAACTCGTCTAGCCAATAGAAGGCGTTACTGAGAAGGTAACTGATTACCTCGGCGCGCCCATAATTGAAGATCAAGGTATTCCAGTCTGGATGAAAACCCTGCCGCGGATCGGCATGTTCGTAGAGACATGTGCCATCGAAATTGGCCAGACCATGCTCGTCCGAGGGAAAGTGCGCAGGCACCCAGTCCAATAACACGCCAAGCCCTTGCTGATGAGCCTGATCGATGAGATAACGAAAATCGTCGGGCGTGCCAAAGCGGCGCGTCGGCGAATACAAGCCGATCGGCTGATAGCCCCAAGAGCCATCGAAGGGGAACTCGCTCATCGGCATGAACTGAATATGGGTAAAGCCCATATCCTTCACATAGCTCACTAGTTGGTCGGCCAATTCGTGGTAGCTAAGGAAACCGTCATCGTGCCAGTGCCGCCGCCATGACCCGGCGTGCACCTCGTAGATCAGCATCTGGGATTGGTGTAGCTCGCTATTGCTGCGTCGCTCTACCCATTCGGCATCGCCCCATTCATAGCGTGACTGTTCGGGCACTATAGAGGCGTTCTCTGGACGCAGCTGCGTGGCCTGAGCATAGGGATCTGCCTTCCACGGCAGTACTTCCCCCTGGGCGCTGATTAGCTGATATTTATAGCACTGCCCAGCGCTTGCACCGGGGATAAAGCACTCCCACACGCCGAATCCCGCATGCACCCGCATAGGATGGCGATCTGGACTCCAGTCATTGAAATCCCCTATAACCGCGACACTGCGCGCAGAAGGCGCCCAGAGCGCGAAAAGCACACCGGCAACGCCTTCATGCTCAAAATACTTAGCTCCTAGGAAGCGATAGGCTCGCTCCTGCTCTCCTTTGTTAAAAAGATAGAGATCCTCAACATTGAGTAATAGTGGTTCAGCTACTGCCTGCGACGTGCTGCCTAGCTTCTCGTTCTTACTTCGCTTCGCCGCTGTCTTTTTCGCTGGCGTGCGTGGTTTACTGCTCATTGCAGATTCCTTTCTTCGCTAAATCCGTAGAGCAATTTGCTCCCGAACTCTGAGTCAATTAGTGCCGAAACATCGGCGGGTAGGCGACGGCGCCAGTTGGGATATTCACCACTAGTGCCGGGTATATTAATGGGTGTCTCTAATAGGGCCAGATCCTCGAGCTGCACCGATACCATCTGTGCGGCGCTGCGTGCACAGCAGCGAAAAATCGCCGCACACAAAATGCGATCGAATGCTTTGCTCTCGCTGTCTCCTTGCCATTGCGCAGGCAGAAGCCACTGCTCACCTAGCCAATGCAGCACCTGATACTTCTCCTCACGGCGGGCCTGCAATTGCTGATGCAAATCGTCCTCCGTCTTAATTAGGTCCAGCTCGCGTCGCAATCTCAGATCTGTTCCATTCCACCAAGCGGCTAAAGTGGGCACATCGTGATTAGCGACCATGGCCAGAGATTTCGGATTGTAATGCTCCGGCTTTTTGAAATGGAAGCCGTCGTATTTTTCAAAATAAAATAAAGAGTTAGAGTATATAGCTGAGGAGTTAATATAGGTTCTTACTTCAGGCGGAACCACGCCCAAATCTTCGCCGATCACGACGCATCGACTGCGCAAACTCTCAAGGCGCAGAATGGCGAATAGCTCATCGACGTTGTAATGCACATAAGCCCCTACGCCACGACCAGGATAGCGCGGACACCACCAAAGTCGCATTAACGCCATCACATGATCGATGCGCAGCGCGCCGCAATGGGCCATATTGCTACGCAATAACTCGATAAAATGGCGATAGCCACTAGCACGCAAAGCGTTAGGGTCCACCGGCGGCAGCCCCCAGTTCTGACCTTGCGGGGCCAGTGGGTCCGGTGGCGCGCCGATGCTGGCAAGCTCGCAGTACAAGTCTTTATTCAGATTAACCTCTGCCCCGCCGCCATCTCCGCCTACCGCCAAGTCCCGCACCAGACCGATGCGCATGCCCTTATGCCGCGCCAGTTGCTGACAGGCCTCGAACTGGGACTCGGCTAGCCACTGCAGATACATCGTGAAGCGCGGGTCAGCCTCGGTACCGAGGCCATCGCTACTGCGCAGGCGCACGGCCTCGAAATGGGCGAACTCCTTCAAGCTAAGCCCCTGCGCCTCTACAAAGGCACTGAACATGCGCGCCCGGGCAGTATTCTTATCGAGATGCTCGGCGACGAAGTAGCGAAACATCTGTGCGAAAATCTCACGCTTACACTCGGCCACAGCCACATAGTCGATGCTATCGCCGCTGCGAAGCTGTGCAAGGCGGTCTTGCCATTTGGGATCGGTCACCATCTCACGCAGTCTCGGGGACGCTAGGAATTCCGTCTCGCGCTCCGCATCGATGTAGAGGGTATTGAGGCGCCGCCGATCATTGGGGCTATAGGGGCTGCAGTGCTGTGGGGCGTTGGCATCCAATACATGCAAGGGGTTCAAGACGAGGAAGCTCGCATTCTTACCACTCGCACAATCGATAAGAGCGGATAGATCTGTGAAGTCGCCGATGCCCCAGTTGCGCTGTGAACGCAGGCTATAGAGCTGCACTGAGAATCCCCATAGCCGTTGTCCCGACAGGGCCCAGTCCGGCTCGAAGGCCCTAGCGGGCGCGACTATTAGGTCCGCCTCTAACCCTTCTAATCGATGCGACTTGCACACTGCCTCATCTAGACAACGCAATAGCAGGCGATGATAGCCCATGGGCAGCACACCATTGAGAAAAGGCGCTAGCGCCAGTTCGCGCGCACTTTGCGCAATACCGACCAACTCCCCTTCACCAGAGCTCAGCAGGTGCTGCGGGATAAATTCCTGCAAAAAACTACTGCCATCTTCGCATTGCACTTCCCACTGCCAAGCGCAGTCCAGAGCGGTGCTGGGCAGGCGTAAACACACGGTCTCGCGGCCGCCTGGGCTGAGAATATTGGCAGGGGAAAGGGCGGCGTGCCATTGCGTCTCGCGCGCCATAGCCAGCGTGGCGTCCAACTTAGCTGTATCGACATGGTTTCCTGTGATTAGGTCCAAGCCCTTGTACATGAGGATATCGAAACGGTCACTAAACGGAATCTGCGCGTTATGCCCCGAATATTCGATGTACTCGCTGGCCACAGAGTGTAGCTGTAGTAGTTCCTCGACCTGCGCGCGTTGCGCAGCGGTGAGCGCCTCGCATGCTTGGAGGAAGAGCGAGTACTCGGGAAGGCTAGTCATGGAAGGACCTACAATAGGCGGCGCAACCCAGAAGGCCGGGGTAATCTGCGCGGATACGACCTACCGGCACACTGCTACACCAGGAGGAAAAAGGCCCCTTGTCTGTAAATCGCGTCATAAAGAGCCTTTGATCAAAAAATCGGTCCATCTTTGTCAGCATCGCTCCAGACAGGAACAAGCCAGATAAGCTGCCAGTCACTAAGGCAATATCCCCACATACGGAGCCCATGATACCAGTGAAATCAGCGATGCTCTGCAGACACAGCTCATCGCCTTGCTCTGCCCCGGCCACTATGTCCGAGGCTTGCAGCTCGCCATCCAGAATCAGTAGTTGCGCATTCGCCCAATACAGATTTGCAAGGCCCGGGCCAGAAAGTAGATGTTCGATCGATATTCGCGGGTAGCGCTTCCAAAGCTGCGCTAGCAACGACGCTTCGTGCGAATTTACGGGTGCGAAGGAGAGATGACCAGGCTCGGACTCTAGGATTTCACCACTGGGCATAACGGTGGAGCCACCGAAGCCGGTGCCCGGCCCTAGAATACTGCGGGCATGCAGGGCAGGCTCTGTCAGAGTGTGACTTGGCAGCGCTTGCTGCCACCACTGCACGTTCGCGTGTTCCAAATCAGTAAGACAATAGGCTTGGGCGCTGAAGTCGTTGAGAACCGTGATAGGTAAATTGACGAGACTGCTTAGTGCGCTGCGGCTGAACTGCCAAGGGGAATTCGTCATCTTTATCAAATCGTCGTTCACCGCTGCGGCCACAGCGAGGCAGATACTAGTGGGTTGCGGTGCAGCGCTTTGCGCTAGACGCGCTATATAGGCAGCTAGGGCGTCTTCGAAACGCTCGTATTCGGAGCACGCATAGCTGTGTACGCACTGTAAAGTGGCATCGCTCGCTGTAACGAAGGCAAAGCGTGCATTCGTGCCACCAATATCCGCCAGTACATAGCAGCCCTGTTCTAACAAATCCTGCGTACTCACCATTCACCTCGATCTATTCATGCGCACCGCGCACTTGCTCTACTGGCCCAACGCCATACATTCTCGGGATAGACTCTCGATCTCGTCCCACTGCTGCGCCTCGATTAGCTTCGTGTCCACCATCCAAGAGCCGCCTATACACAATACATTGGGCAGGGCCAAATAGTCGCGATAATTGTGCGTGCCTATACCCCCGGTCGGACAGAACTCCACGCCCGCGAAGGGTCCGGCAAACGCCTTGAGTAGTGGGATACCCCCTACCGCCTCGGCTGGGTAGAACTTGAAGCAACTATGCCCGCATTCACTGCCCTGGATGATTTCCGAGGGGGTACTCACGCCAGGTAGGAATGGCAGCCCAAGCGCGCTGGCTGCGGCCGATAAGCTTGGGCTCCAACCTGGGCTGACTGCGAAGTCGACACCCGCCGCCGCGACCGCCTCCATATCCTGTGGAGTTCTAACAGTGCCGGCAGCCACGCAGAAGTCCGGCCGCGCAGCCTTGACGGCGCGAATAGCGGATAGAGCTGCCGGCGTGCGCAGTGTGATCTCCACTGCCAGTATGCCTCCTGCGGCTAAGGCGTCACAGACCGCTAGTGCCTGAGCCTCCGAGTTGACGGTCAGCACGGGCATCACCCTCACCTTCAATAACTGCTCTCTTATCGGGCTCATCGCCTCGTCTCCAAAGGGTAAATGCTCATGATCCTAACGAATATTAAAATACCGAGGCGCCCGACTTCGCTGTGCTGCTGCATTGTCGGAAGCTGTCGAACAGCCCCCTGCCTAGGGTGCTACTAAGTTCGCGATCCTCCAAGCTCCAGTTCGCTTGAGCAGTCTCACGAGAGGCAAGCTCTGCCGCACTCAGCTGCACCTCGAGAGTCCCCGCATCGGCGTCCAAGGCGATGACATCACCATCCCTAATACGCGACAGTGGCCCCCCATCTAGAGCCTCTGGACTCATATGAATCGCCGCCGGCACCTTACCCGAGGCCCCCGACATGCGTCCGTCGGTAACGAGTGCAACCTTGAAGCCCTTATCCTGCAAGACTCCCAGGTGCGGGGTCAGCTGATGCAGCTCTGGCATGCCATTGGCTTTCGGTCCCTGGAATCGCACCACCGCGACGAAGTCCCTCTCGTACTGGCCACTCGCGAGCGCTGCCACCATGTCGTCCTGGTCGTCGAATACTACGCAGGGTGCCGTCACTTTACGGTGCTCTTTCTTCACAGAGGAAGTCTTGATAATGCCGATGCCCAAGTTGCCCTGCAGCAGGCGAATGCCGCTCTCTTGGTCGAAGGGTTCCGTAATCGGTCGCAGCACATCTGGTAGAGTCGATTCGGGCCTAGCATCCACCCACTCCAACTTGCCCTGTGCATCCAATTGCGGAGCCTTCACAAGGGGATCTAAGCCATGCCCCATGAGCGAGTCCACATCCTCATTGAGCAGACCACCGGCGCGCAGTTCGCGGACCAAGAAGGCCATGCCACCGGCGCGCTGAAAGGCATTAATATCCGCATCTCCGTTGGGGTAAACACGCACTAATAATGGCACCACTCGAGCCAGTTGATCGAAATCTTCCCACGTCAAGATAATACCCGCCGCGGCTGCCATCGCTACTAGATGCAGCGTGTGGTTCGTGGAGCCCCCTGTCGCGAGCAGGCCTACCAATGCGTTCACGATGCTCTCTTCCTTGACCATCGCAGAAAGAGGCAGGTGAGCCCCCTTCACGTCCGCGGCCGCGATTACGCGCAGCACGGTTTCCTTGGTGAGTGCAGCGCGCAGTGGATCCTCCGGATTGATAAACGAGGCTCCCGGTAGCTGCACCCCTAACATCTCCATCAAGACCTGATTACTATTGGCGGTGCCGTAAAAAGTGCAGGTGCCGGGGCTATGGTAGGAGGCGGACTCGGCGGCCAACAGCTCTTCTTTCGTCGCAAGGCCCTGCGCATAACGCTGGCGCACTGCGGCCTTTTCCTTATTCGGAATACCCGAGGGCATCGGACCGGCGGGAATGAAACCGGCGGGCAGATGCCCGAACTGCAAGGCTCCTATCATCATGCCCGGCACGATCTTGTCGCATACGCCAAGGCAGAGGACGCCATCAAATAGATTGTGACTAAGACTGATCGCCGTGGACATCGCAATGACATCGCGGCTGAACAGGCTTAGCTCCATACCCGCCTGTCCTTGGGTCACGCCATCGCACATCGCAGGCACTCCTCCGGCGACTTGCGCGCTCGAACCTAGGCCTCGCGCAACCTCTTTGATCAATGAAGGATAGTGCTCTAGGGGCTGATGCGCTGAGAGCATGTCATTAAATGCAGTGACGATCCCTAAGTTGGCACTCTGCATAAGACGAATCGTCTGCTTGTCAGTCTCACCGCAGGCGGCAAAGCCATGGGCGAGATTGCCGCAGGAGAGCTTGCGTCGCGGTGGTAATTCGTCGCGGGTGCGTTGCATGCGCTTCAGGTAGAGATGACGCGCTCGGCTACTGCGCTCACGGATAGCGCCGGTGACTGCTTCGATTACTGCGTGCATGTTCAACTCCTCTAGTCTTGGTCCGCGTAGAAAATTTCCATCATAACTTTGGCTTGGTGCAGCACTGCTCGCACTGGAAGCTCCGTCACGGGGCCAGCGACGTTAGCCGCCTCTAATACCTGTCTCTTCTTCGCGCCGATGATGTGCAGAAACAATTGCCTAGCGCCGAGTAGTGCCGACAAACTCAGGGTCATACGCGGGTATGGCGCGTTCGGTGGAGCAATGCCACAGCAGATTCTTTGCTCTGACTCGAGGGCCTCAGCAAGGCCATCAGCCAAGGGGAAGAAGGAAGCCGTGTGACCATCCTCCCCCATTCCTAATACAACCACGTCCAATGGCATCACCTCTTCAAGCAGTTTTGCCTCCACTTCCAGCACGGCCGCGAATGGATCCTCTGTATCGGTCTTCAAGCCTATAAACCTAGCCTTCGCGGCATAATCCCGCAGGAGGTGTTGGCGCACTAGCCGCGCATTGGAATCGGGGTGAGTCTCCGGTACCCAGCGCTCGTCCACGAGAGTAACTACAATTTTTGACCATGGTATGTCTATGTTGGCCAAGGCGCGAAAAAGACTCACCGGCGTGCTGCCGCCGGACACCACTAGGCTTGCGTTACCGCGCTCGGCGATAGCGTCAAGTAAAGACTGAGCGATGCGCCGTGACAAGGCCTTCACCAATTCATTGTTATGGCTGTATTGGTGCAACATCCACGTCATGACCTACTCCTACGAAATTCAGTCGTCATTGGGATATCCGAATAATGAAAAGAAGAATGAGTTAAGTGTAAGCAACTCTCTTGCCAGCTTATGTGACTACATCCTTTTAAGCCAATACTGAATGGCTATTGAACAATATAGTAAGCTAGCTTATTATATGCTTCATTATGAATAAAAACTTCGATAAGAGTTTCGGTTTCGCCATCCACGACGTCGCCCGCCTATTGCGGCTCAGTTTCGATCGCCAAGCGGCGAACACGGGGCTGACAAGGGCGCAGTGGTCTGTCTTGGCGCATCTGCACAGCGGTAACGGGGTGCAGCAGAAAACTCTAGCCAAGGTAATGGACATTACGCCCATTACCCTCGCGCGCCACCTTGACCGCTTAGAGGTCGATGCCTGGATCGAGCGCCGCGATGACCCGGAAGATCGCCGGGCCAAACGCGTGTTCTTGAACCCTAAGGCGAGTCCCATGATAGAGATGCTAAGTACCCTTGGTCAGAGCGTTCGCGCTCAGGCCATGACTGGCATCAGCTCTGCGGACGAGGAATTATTTATGCGGGTTCTCCTGCAGATACGCGCGAATCTCTGTGTCGCCAATAATGGCCCGGACACTTCTAAAAGCAGCGAAAACTAATTGAGTGAGGTTATAACCATGAAAGCCAATGTTGCTATCCGCAACCTAATGTTATTGATCCTAGGTCCGGCAGTCATCGCCGGGGTTTCCCTATGGATCTACTTACAGGGCGGCCGCTTCGTCAGTACCGACAACGCCTATGTAAAGACAGAGATCGTCTCCGTAAGCAGTGAGATCACTGGCCGTGTCGTAGAGGTCATTCCTCGTGACAATGAGCGGGTTAGCAAGGGACAGTTATTGTTCCGCTTGGATGACCAGCCCTATCGCATCGCACTTGCCAAGGCCGAGGCAAATCTTGCCAACATCCGCGGCAGCATCGAGAGCGAGAAGGCCGACTATCTCAGCGATAAACTCGCCATCGATAATGCCAACACCGATCTAACGTTCCGCCTCAAGGAGATGGAGCGTATTCGCAAACTAGTAGAGACACGCTCTATTCCAGCGGCGCAATTCGACCAAGCCGAATACGCTTGGCGCAGCGCTAGCAATGCATTGGATAACCGTACACAGTCCCTACAGGCCGCCCGGGCTCGCTTGATCGATCCAGACCTGCCTACAGAGCAGCACCCGCGCTACCTGCAGGCCCTCGCTGAGCTGGAGAAGAGCAAACTAGATATCAATCACCTAGAGATTCGCGCACCAGCCGATGGCGTCGCAGTCAATGTCGCGGTGCACGAGGGTGAATATGTAATCGCGGGCTCCTCCTTGGTCAGCCTAGTCGACGACAAAAATATGTGGCTAGAGGCTAATTTCAAGGAGACCGACCTGACGTGGGTTCGCCCCGGCCAAGTGGTCAACGTTAGCATCGATGCATTCCCCGGTGAGACTTGGGCGGCGCGAGTCTCCGGCATCATGCCCGCCACAGGCTCTGAGTTCTCTCTTCTGCCCGCGCAAAACAGCTCAGGTAATTGGATTAAAGTGGTGCAACGCATCCGCGTCAACATCACCCTAGACGACTATAACCGCGAGCTGCCGATCTCCGCTGGAATGAGCGCAGTCGTCGACATCGACACCGGCCGCAGTCGCACGCTTCCTTGGGTTGCGGCGAACTAAGCGCGGGAGTAACGAATGTCTAGCGCAACGCAGGAAGCCAAGCCAGGCGAGATCGCCTTTCGTGGCCTAATTACGCTATCGATAATGTTGGCCACCATCATGCAGGTGCTCGACACGACGATCGCGAACGTGGCGCTGCCCCATATGCAGGGCAGCCTCACGGCGACCCAAGAGCAGATCACTTGGGTGCTAACCTCCTATATCGTAGCCTCCGCAATCATGACTCTGCCCACAGCTTGGCTAGCAGGCCGCTTCGGTCGCAAGCGCGTTTTTCTAGTCACCGTGGGCGGCTTTACCATAAGCTCAGTGCTATGTGGCATGGCAAATTCATTAGAACAAATGGTTTTATTCCGCATCTTACAGGGCTGCTTCGGCGCAGCCCTCGTGCCCTTGGCACAAGCCACGATGCTCGACATCAATCCGCGCGAGAATCACGGCAAGGCTATGGCGATGTGGGGCATGGGCGTCATGATCGGCCCAATTCTTGGCCCTACGTTAGGCGGTTGGCTAACCGAGTCCTATAACTGGAGGTGGGTATTTTATATCAATCTTCCTCTGGGTATCATTGCCTTCCTAGGCATGCTGTTCTTCATGCCCGATTCTGACCGCGTGAAGCGCCCCTTCGATACCTTCGGCTTCCTAATGCTAACCGTGATCATCGGCAGCGCGCAGTTGCTCATGGACCGCGGCGAACATGCCGGATGGTTCGGCTCCCGCGAGATCCTGCTGTACTGCGCATTAGCTGGCTCCGCACTGTGGATGTATATCGTGCACTCGATGCGCACCGAGCACCCCTTCCTCACACCCGCAATCTTCAAAGATCGCAATTTGATGACGAGCCTAGTGTTCATATTTTTCATCGGCATCATCCTGCTAGCGACGATGGCCTTGCTGCCACCTTACATGCAGAACCTGATGGGCTACCCCGTGTTGGACGTCGGTATTATTATGGCACCGCGTGGCATAGGGACGATGATCGCCATGATGATAGTCGGCAAAATAAGCAATCAGTTCGACGCGCGCGTATTGATTCTATTCGGCCTTGGCTGCACCGCGGGCTCGCTGTTCGCGATGACGGGTTTCAGCACCTATGTGCCTCCCCATACACTCGTCTGGACTGGCATGATGCAAGGCTTTGGCCTTGGATTTATCTTCGTGCCTTTAAGCACAGTCGCTAACGCCACTCTACCAACTCAATACCGTGCAGAGGGCGCCAGTGTCTTTAGCCTAAGCCGCAATATGGGCAGCAGTGTGGGGATATCTCTGGTGATGACTGTTCTAAGTCGCAACATGGCCACGAACCATGCCTATCTCACTGAGAATATTACTAGCGCAAGGCTTGGTATTGGTTTAAATCAAGTGCCTCAAGCAATGTTAGAAAATGCCGGCGGCATGTTGGCGATGCTTGACGCAGAAGTTACGCGTCAAGCTGCCACAATCGCATATATAAATGATTTCAAATTAATGATGTGGGTAGTGTTGGCTGTCTCGCCCCTCGTGCTGTTTTTGCGCAAGCGAGTTCCACTGCCAACGCCAGCCTAACTATCGCGCTTGTCACTTAGGCAGGTAGATGTTGTGACACCCCTCGCACGGGGCGTACATCAGGTCGTTACCGGCGTTGAACATAGCCTCTTCGTCGTGGTTCTGTATGGCTAATTGCGCACTGCGCGCCGCGCCAATCAATTGCTGTACAAAACCCTGCCAATCCTCGTTCTGTGCCTGCTGCGCGTAGACCCCATCGGCCCCGCCTTGCGCCGTGAGCTGTGCGGCGGCGATTACCACATTAGCGGCTTGATCTAGCTCCAACCATTGCGTATCGCTCTTGATATCGTACGCGCCCCATATTTTATTCGTCGCAGGTGCAATCACGCCCACCATGATCTCGCGCATATTGAGACCATCGCTCTGTGCAGCCCAAGCAGAGCAAACCATACCAAGCCCAACACTCGCTGCGAGTCCTATTTTTAGCCAATGTGACATAAATCCCCTAACAAGCATCAAATAGTGGTTTTCCTGAGGCCACTAGGTCCTCATCAATGTACCTCAACAAACTTGGGTCTTCGCCCTCTCCTTTTGCCCCAAAAATCCCGACGATGGTCGAAGTATGGCAGCTCAGACATGGTAAATCCGCCAGTGTGCAAGATAATGACAGTATTCCGGTCGCTCTCCTAGTTAGTCAACGAGGGTCCAATGCCATTGCAGGATGCGCAAGCACAGCAAAAAAGTTTAACTTTTGGCGCTAAGGTAACAACGGAAATCAACGGGATGCGCGTATGTACATCCCAGACAAACCAATTAATTCCTTTTTTGAGACTTTGCCGATGGATTCGCGAGATACAATAAACGCCGACACTCAAGACTCTCCCCTAATTGCCCCTCCTTCGCGCAAGAAGCGCAAGAGTCGGTGGCCGATGGTGCTTATCGTTCTAGCACTTGCAGGAGGCAGCATTTATTACCTCAACTCTGAGGAAGCAACCGTAGCTGACCAGCCGCTGGTTTCGACGGTCGAGATTGGCAGCATCATCAACACCATCTCCTCCGCTGGCACCGTCAAACCGAGCAACTTCGTTGATGTCGGCGCGCAGGTATCCGGCCAACTAGAGAAACTCTATGTCGAGGTCGGCGACGTCGTCGAGGAAGGTCAAATTCTCGCAGAGATCGACGCCCGCTCCCAACAGAGCCGCGTCGATGCCAGCCGTTCCGCCATCGAGGCACAAGAGGCACAAATCGCTTCGCGCCGCGCCTCCCTACAGCTCGCTAGGACCAATAAGGAGCGTCAGGAACGCCTCATGGCCGCCAATGCCACCAGTCAGCAAGACTTCGACACTGCCGTTTCGAACCTCGCCAACGCCGAGGCTAGCCTGATTCAACTAGAGAAGCAGATTCAGCAGTCCCGCGCGAGCTTACTCTCCGATGAGACCGAACTGGAATACACTCGAATTTATGCACCGCTTGCCGGCACAGTGGTCTCTATTGAGATGAACGAAGGCCGTACCCTTAACGCCAATCAAAACGCACCTACAATCCTGCGCATTGCCGACCTTTCCCTAATGACTGTAGAGGCCGAGATATCAGAGGCCGACATCGGTAGCTTGAAGAAAGGCATGGAAATCTATTTCACTACCTTGAGTGGCGGTACACGCCGATGGACCGGCGAACTACGGCAGATCCTGCCTACTCCGGTAGTGACCAGCAATGTGGTGCTGTATACCGGACTTTTCGACGTTCAGAACCAAGATGGCACTCTATTGCCCGAGATGACCGCACAGGTCTTCTTCATCACCTCTGCAGCCCGTAACGTACTGACTGTGCCACTGGGCGCACTGACCTTCGTCGACGTAGAACAGCCAAGTGGCGCAGCGACGCCAGGGGATAATGGCGAGGGCGCCGTTCCTGCAGGAGTGCAGCGGCCCGCAGGGGCAGGCCAACGCCCTGCAGGAGCTGGTCAACGCCCTGCCGGTGCTGGTCGTCGCCCTCAGGCAAGCCAACTCTCGGGAGACTTGCCTGCACGACGCCCTGCTCTAGCGCTTGTTTTGAAAGAAGATGGCACCGAAGAGCAGCGTCGAGTAGTGGTTGGTGTCACTAGCCGCATCAACGCGGAAGTGATCAACGGACTGCAAGAAGGCGAGCAAGTAATTTCCGGCATTATACAAGCGGCAGCTGCCGCACCGGCCAACACCGAAGGGTTTAGACGCCCAGGTGGTTTCCCTGGAGGCTTCTGATGAGCGTAGGCGTTCTTGATGGAAGTGAAATACCAGAAGATGGCACTGTAGCGGAGCAGATGGCGGCGAGTGACTTGTTGTCCACCCCTATCATCGAGCTGCGCGATATAAAGCGCACCTTCGTAACGGGCGGTGGCGTCGAAGTACGCGCCCTACGCGGTATCGACCTGAAGATTCACATGGGCGAGTTTGTCGCCATCATGGGGCAGTCAGGTTCCGGTAAGTCCACCATGATGAACATCTTGGGTTGTCTCGACAAAGCCACTTCCGGCACCTATTTATTTGCCGGTCGCGATATTCGTAACTTCGCCCCTGACGACTTAGCATGGCTGCGCCGCGAGGCCTTCGGCTTCGTATTCCAGAGCTATAATCTTCTACCCCACGCCAGTGCCGAAGAAAACGTGGAGATCCCCGCGATCTACGCCGGCTACTCTGCCAACGAACGTCAGGTTAAAGCGGAAGCCTTACTAACCTCACTTGGTTTAGGCGATCGTATGGATCACCGTCCAAGCCAATTATCCGGCGGCCAACAGCAGCGCGTCTCAATTGCTCGCGCTCTTATGAATGGTGGCAATATCATCCTAGCGGACGAACCCACTGGCGCATTGGATTCCCAGAGCGGCGTGGAAGTCATGGCGCTTCTTAAGGATCTAGCAAGACAGGGTCATACCGTCATCCTCATTACCCACGATCCAGAGGTCGCCTTGCAGGCGGACCGCATTATCGAGTTTAGGGATGGCAAGGTAATAGAGGACCGGCGTCAAGACGGTATCCAGTTCAAGCCGAAAGGCAATGAACAGTTGCGAAAATTATTTATGAATCGCAAGATCGCCTCGCCACTGGCTGGTGTGGCCGAAGCCATCAACATGGCCTTACGTTCCCTAACCGCCAATATATTCCGTACGATTCTGACTCTACTCGGCATCGTGATCGGCGTTGCCTCCGTAGTGGCGATGCTGGCTATCGGCGAAGGCGCGAGCCAGGAGATCGTGGACCGCATCAGTTCGATCGGCACCAATATATTAACGCTGCAACCGGCGCGAATTCCGGGGCAACGGCGCTCTATGCCCTCGACACTGACATTCGAAGATGCCGACGAAATTCTCGCCTCTATTCCAAATATAACTGGTACCTTAGCGGAAATCGATGGCAATAACACAGTACGTTATGGACGCCAAGATTACTCCACTACAGTCACGGCTACTGGCGAAAATCTACCGGAAATTCGTAACTGGCCGCTGTCCCAGGGCGTATTTTTTACCCGCGAAGACAGTGACCGCTATATCTCCGTCGCCGTGCTCGGCGCAACGGTAGCTGAAGAGTTGTTCGTGAATGGGACAAACCCATTAGGGGAGTATATTTTAATTCGCAATGTTCCGTTCCAGATCATCGGCGTACTTACTCGCAAGGGCTCCTCTGGTTTCGGAGGCAGAGACCAAGACGATGCTGTATTCGTACCGTTGAAAGCCGGGGCATTACGACTTTTCGGGGCAGATGTCGCGAACTCTATAACGGTGGCAGTGGATGATATAGGACAAATCAATCAGACCGAGGCGAATCTTAGCGAGTTTATGATCGCGCGCCACGGTAGCGAAGATTTCCGCATCTTCAACAGCGCTGAGCTGCTCGACACTGTCTCCGCCTCGCAAGACACGATGACTATGCTTCTGGGCTCCGTCGCGGCTATCTCCCTTCTAGTGGGGGGTATCGGCGTGATGAACATCATGCTGGTCTCGGTGACCGAGCGTACTCGTGAGATCGGCATACGCATGGCCACCGGTGCGCGGCAGAACGATATTCTTGCGCAGTTCCTCTCTGAGGCGATCGTAGTCTCCGGCGTAGGGGGGCTGATCGGCGTCGGCATCGGGGTCGGGGCGGGACTCCTTATGCAGTACTTCGGCGTGGCCATTAAGTTTACCTCCACGCCGATGATTTTGGCCTTCTGCAGTGCCGCTGCTACAGGCTTGATATTTGGTTTTACGCCAGCGCGAAAAGCAGCTCGGCTCGACCCAGTCGTCGCGCTAGCCAACGAATAAGGAAACAGGAAACATGCGTCACTTTACACTTCAACCGCTGGTTCGAGCTTTGCTCGGCGGCGGCTTTGCTTTAACACTGAATGCCTGTGCATTGCAGAGCGAAGCGCCGGCCTTGGCGCAGAGCGATGTGCCAGATGCTTGGGTAGCACCTATCGATGAAGAGGCCGCGACTTGGCCACAGAGCACGTGGTGGGACTCCTATGCGGACCCTGAGCTTAGTGGCTTGATCGACACCATCGCACAACGAAATTTCGACCTAGCGAATAATCGTCGCACACTCGAGGCGGCGCAGATCACTTTGCGCGAGGCCGGATTCGACCTATACCCTACTGGCAGCATCACTCTGGGTACAGGGGCGAATTACACCGACAGTCGCAGCGATGGCAGCTCACAAAGTAATAGTGCCAATGTCCCTTTCGAGCTAGGCGCCTCACTAAGCTATGGCAATATTATTGCTAAGCCAGCCATCTACACGAAAGCAGTAGCCGACTACGAATCTCGGGCCGCACTGAGCGCCGATGTCGCACTGACGACACTTGGCACCTCTGCCTCAACCTATTTCCAGTTATTGCTGATTCGCGACAAGATTAGGGCGTCCCAGCAGAACGTCGAGAATGCCCAAGCGATCAGCGAGATTGCAAATGCTCGAGTCGAGGCCGGCGTGGCCGTCCCCATAGAAGCGTTGCAGCAACAGATAGCCTTACAAAGAGAGATGGCCAATCTGAGTAACTTCCGTCAGAGCGAGCTCTCTGCCCTCGCCTCGCTTGCCCTACTTTCCGGAACCGGCGTCCAAGACTTCGCTCTTGCAGGTGAAACCTTGAACCAGATCACCGTGCCTAGCGTTCAACCCGGCCTGCCCTCGGAGCTATTATTACGTCGCCCAGACCTAGTGCAAGCCGAGGCACTATTGCGCAGCTCGACCGCAAACGTCGACATCGTGCGTACCGCCTACTTCCCCAACATCTCTCTGACGAGCAATCTCAGTGCCGGTAGCACCTCACTGACCGAGCTGATCTCCTCGCCAGATACTTTCTTTAGCCTCAATGCGTCTGTGTTACAGACCTTACTAGATAATGGTCAACGCGACCGCAACGTGGAGCGTTCGCAGCTCACGCTGGAGAGCAGCCTCGCGGACTATCGCAAGACTGTGATTGCAGCGTTCAACGAGATCGAAGTTTTGTTGAGCAATATGCAGGTGCAGAACCAGCTCTTAGAAGTAGCCCAGCAAAATCTCAACGCAGCGGAAGAGTCCTTCCGCATTGCGCAGGTACGCTACGAAGAAGGGGTGACGGATTTCCAGACAGTACTGACCTCGCAGAACACCTTGTTCTCCACTAGCAACAGCTATCTAGACACCAAGCTTTCGCAGCTCAACACTAGCGTGAACCTCTATCAGGCCCTCGGTGGCGGCTGGGAGAAGGAGGAGCTCTAGGGAAGCTCTGAATAGCCTTATACTGGAGATTGGGCGGTTGATGGGCTAAAGTGGCGCTTCGTTTGAAACTCAGGAAAGCTACAAATGCCTGCTGCAGGTGAAGCGCAAAAATCCCGTAAACAACGCGTCTATGACGTGATCTTTGGTTACGATACCAAAGCCGGAAAGACCTTCGATCTAGTACTGATTATCATGATCAGTGCCAGTGTGTTTGCGGTAATGTTGGACTCGATAGGCTGGCAGAGCGACACTTTCAATCGCAGCCTATTCATCCTTGAGTGGTTATTTACCCTCGCCTTTACACTAGAGTATGCCCTGCGCATCTATAGCTCACCCAAGCCGCGTAGCTATGTACTGAGCTACTATGGCCTGATCGATCTATTATCGATTCTGCCCACCTACCTCGCTTACTTCTATGCCGGCGCCAACTTCCTAGTCGTGATTCGAGTTCTGCGGGTATTACGCGTATTCCGGGTTCTGAAATTATTTCGTTATATGGGCGAGGCCAATCTATTATTCGGCGCGCTAGTCAACGCTAGGCGCAAGATTTTCGTATTCATGTTTGCCGTGTTCAACCTCGTCATCGTGTTTGGCACCTTAATGTTCATTATCGAGGGGCCGGACAATGGCTTTAGCAATATTCCACAGAGCATCTACTGGGCAATCGTCACAATCACGACCGTAGGCTATGGGGACATCACCCCGCACACACCGCTAGGACAAGGCATAGCGGCCCTCGCGATGATCTGCGGCTACGCGATCATCGCAGTGCCAACAGGCATCATCGGTGCGGAGTTAATGCAGCAGTTTCAGACCCGCGGCAGCCCCTCCTCCTATCGTAAGATTGAGTGTCCACATTGTAACGCCAAGGATCATCAGAACGACGCCACCTACTGTCGGCTTTGTGGCGGGGTGCTGTCCCCCGATAAATAGCACTCCTTAGTGCTTGCGCAGCTTTACAAATCCTAAGCTCCCAATAGACCTCCCCGTGATTGACTCTGCGTAGGCACTAGGCAAGAATGGAAAGGCATACTTCGCGTTCTAGGATTAACACGCTAGGATGTTTACTCGCTATCGGGATAGCCATGAAACGCAACAGTCTACTCATCATCGACGACGATCCTTTGATCTGTAAAACTCTTGAGAATATTGCCGAGAAGGCTGGTTTCGAGGTGATGTCGACCGATAGCGCTTTCTCTTTCTTCTCGCAATTAGAATTATTCAATCCAAGCCTAGTGCTCCTCAATGTCGAGATGACAGAGCTCAATGGCATGGACGTTATGATGCGCCTTGCAGAGTTACATACGCAGGCCAAACTCATCATCACCAACACACAACAACGCGGCCATACGGAAAGGGCTACGCAGATCGCTGCAGACAGTGGCTTGCGTGTACTGGGGGCTCTCGAGAAGCCATTCTCGGCTGCCAATCTTAAGTATTTGCTTACGCTACATCTAAGCCAGTTCGATAAGACGCGCAATACCTCGCAAGAACAAATCGAACCGAATGGCTCGGATTGGACACCCACCTTAGAAGACATTATTCGAGTAGTCGAGAACGACGAAATCACACTCAATTTCCAGCCGAAATTACATTGCGCTAGCGGCAACATTATAGGCTTCGAAGCCTTAGCGCGCTGGAATGTGCCTGGCCGCGGTCATATCACACCCAGTTTATTCGTGCCCTTAGCGGAACAGAACCACTTGTATAGCGTTATGACACGCAACGTCGTGCGCCAGGGCATCAAGTGGCTAGCCCAATTGAACAAGACCGAAATCGCCGGTGCAAAACCCGGTGCGGACGGACAGCCCCATGCCTATACTCTGGCATTTAATATCTCTACAAACGCCCTATATGATCTCGACATGCCGCAGCAATTTTGTGAGATATGTAATGATCTCGGCGTGCCCCCTGCCCTGATCACGCTTGAAGTGAGTGAGCCGGACTCCATACGTGACTTGCAAGAATTCATAAACGCTCTAGAGCGCTTTCATGGCTTCGGTTTCCGCCTGTCACTAGATGATTTTGGCACCGGCCATATGGCAGTACGCGAGCTAGTACGCACAGCTTTTAAGGAAGTTAAAATCGATAGGAAATTTATCGACAAATGCGACGAGTCCGCCGAACTGACTGCGATCGTGAACAGCTGTATCGATATCGCCAATAACCTCAAGCTAGAGATCGTAGCCGAAGGAATCGAGACGCAGAAAATTCAAGACCTGATGAAAAGCAAAGGCTGCTACGGGCTGCAGGGATATTTCATCTCCAAACCCTTAGCTGCGAACAAAGTCGCGAGCTGGCTAACACAATATTACGCGTCCGCCTCCACTAGGCCCTAATTCTACCCCAGGGAATCTGCGCTCTCGAGATCGGGCGACTCAAGAATGGCCCCAACAACTCGTCGCAACCGTATGGCCTCAACATGCGAATCACCGCACTGTTTTCGATGCCGTCTGCAATCACTGTCAAACCACGCGAATGAATCAACTTGATTGTTGAACCGAGCTCGCGACGCTGCTCGTCATCTGAAGTCGCATTATCTAAAAGACGCGGCGACAATTTGACTGAATCCACTGGCAACTGAAAAATTTGCGAAAGCGCGATCGTGGAACCCTGATAAGAGGAGACAATGACGGCGCCGCCGTACTGCTGAATATAGCGAAGCGCCTCGATTGCCTTAGGGCCAGCCTTGGACAAGGAGACCTCCGCGAACTCTAAAGAGAGCCAAGCAGTATTGGCTGGGTATTGCTTCATGCCCAAGAGTGCTTTTTCGATCAGTGCGGTACTGATATGCCCATCGAGCGCTCCCTTAATGGTCACGGCGAAACGATGCCCCTGCTCGAACCACTGCCCCGCATCTTCGAGTACCTGTTCAAGCAACCAGCGATTAAGGCGTGGCACCGCCATCGGGTCATCTAGCATGACCATGATCTCACTGATGCTTAGTTCGCCGCGCTGTGGATGATGCCAAATAATCACCGCCTCCAAAGCGGAAAAATACCCATTGCTAACATTGAGCCGTGGCACATATTCGATGACTATCTCGCCCTTCTTAATACCAGCCTGAACCTTCTGGCACGCGAGTGTCTTGCCTAAAAAATAGCCGACGTCTTCGACGGGCGGCGGAGCTTGCCTAGTAACTGGCACAGGCGATGGAGGCGGCACAATTGGTGCCGGGGGCTCGACGGGCTGCTCACGTGCCTTATCGAGCAACTGTGACGCTCCCTTCTGTGCCCCCTCCTCCTGCACCGGGTGTCTTCGTACCGTGCCTTTAGAGCTAATATTATGGGTCGGATCCTCGTTCCTAGAGGCGGCCTCTGCAGTCACGCTCTTAAGCAGTGCCTCCAACTCGAGAGGTTTATCATCTCGGGAAACTAGAATACCGAGCAATTCACTGGCGGCCGACTGACTAACATGAGACTCAGACCCAAGCTTGTCCTTTAAGATGTCTGCAAACTCTTTGACGAGTTGATCGGTACGCTCCTGCCCTGCGCTAAGTCGAATCTGTTCTAGATTCTCGAGTTGCACATTCAGCACCTCTAACTCTTTGCCTTTTAGCTCCTTCGATTTTAAGAGGACATCGAGGTGTTTGACGGCAGCCTGATGATTGGGTAGATCAGTACCTTGAACGCTGAACTGCGCACTCTCTAAGCGCTGATTGAGTTCTATAATAAGGCGTTTCAAAATACCGCCAAACATGGCGCCGATTATGAAGACGATGGAAATAGGGATGAGTTCATCTGTGGCGAGGGGGATTTTGTCGAGCGGGCCGAAAGGACTTAATACAAGCGTACACAGCAATGCGCCAAGAACGGCAACTATTAGCCCGGAGATGAGACCGTTAAGCAAGAGCAGCAGCGGCACCCATACCAAGAGCGTGGTATTTGCACCCTCTTGAATATTAAAGCTTAGCAGCACTACCGCTATCAACATCCAGAATAAAATGCACAGCAGTATCTGCATCTCCGCACTGAGTGCGTAGATTCTCTGTAAAACTTGATTCCACTGTTGCGCCCAACTGGCTTTCGCTTTCATCGAGATGTCTTAAATATGCTTACAAAACATAAGCTTACCTTTTTCCGGCCATTTCCCTGAATAAACCAGAGATACTAGAATTACATCCTACTTGAAGCAAAGCGAATTCACTATCTCGCGAGGGCATTCCTGAACGTACAGGCCACTGCATGGATACGTGAAACAGGATATTGCTAGGCAATAAAAAAGGGTGCCGAGTCCCTTCGACACCCTTCCACTCGTACATCTTCAACTCAGTCTAGATCGAACTCTATACTGTCGCCGTTCACCATCACCACATAATCACCACTGTCTAAACCTCTTACGTCTAGAGGAATCTCAAGTTCAAATGGCTGGGTTACCTGAGCACATGCTACTAGTGTCTGTAGAGGCGTTTCCCCTACCACTACATAGAACGTTCTTCCCTTGCGAGTCACTGCGGAGTTCAAGTCTATACATGGGTTCGCCATATAGCCCGACACGCCTACCTCGACTTGCACGGGATCGGTCTCAATCACAGTGACTGTTAGCTCAGCCACCGTAGCGAGTGCCTTCTCTACGCCGCCTAGCACCTTGAAATCACCATTCGGTGTAGGGCTTAGGCGTACGTCTTGGTAATAACGGGTGTTTTCGCCTTCGACTACTATGGCATCGCCAAGCGTCAAGACATTGTCCGAAAACAATGCGGGTGTCGCATGGGCACTAACGATTTGGATCACGTTAAAAAACAATGCGATCATCCAGTTCTTCATCTCTATCTCCTCAATACCTTAATTTGTTGATTACTTCCCAAACTCGTGTTTGGGAGTAAGCGTATTGTGGATATCTAGACTGGCAATTGCTGTGCAAGACTTGTATTGAAAATGTGACTAAATGTACGGCCAACTTAGTACGAAACAGGGGCCCCTATGCGGCCCATTGTTTACGCTGATATTTCCACCATGACGTTCCAATATTCGCTTCGCGATCGCTAATCCAAGCCCGTAACCTCCGGAGTTGCGATCTCGACTGGAATCTAAACGAGCGAAAGGTTCAAAAATACTCTGGTGATACTGCTCAGGTATGCCAGGGCCATCGTCGCAAATACTGACACTGACCCTTTCCCCTTCTATGCCACAACTCACGCGAATCTCCGACTCGGCGTAGCGAAGACAATTACGCACGATATTGTGAATAGCTCTCGCCATCAAGTCCGCGTTGAACATGACCTCACCCACTTGTGCCCCACCTATCCTCTCGCAACTTACCCGTGGACTTACACCTTTATAGCTCGCCATCTGCCCCTTTAACCACGCCTGCAGTGGAATGGCGCTACGCTGTAATTGCAAATTCTCCTCGCTTAGTTTGGCGTAGTTGAGCATTTCGTCTATTAGTATCTCTAACTCTTGCACATCCCCTTTCATCTCTTTCAGATAGTTTGTGGCACGCTCCTCTTGCTTGCTTTTACTGAGCATCTCTAGGCTAAATTTGAAACGTGCCAGAGGCGTACGTAACTCATGGGCAACCGCGTTAGTTAGTTCTCGATGCGCAGTAACTAGATACTGAATTCGCTCCGCCATGCGATTGAAGGATTGCGCAACGGGAAGAATGCTAGAGTTCTGTGCCACCTCTACACGGGTCGTGAAGTCTTCTCGACCGAACTGACTTGCGGCGCTGCGCAGCGCACCTAGATCACGGTAGAAAGGCCTTATCCACAAAAAAAGTAGCAATGCTACAAGGACGTAATAACTGGCAATAACTAAATTCTCGAGCCAACGCAAAGAAATTGGCTCCCGAGGCAAAGGACCAATTGCAAGCACCTGCCCCGTATCGGCAATGCGTTTGTAGAGCGTACTGCGAGACTCGGAGTCGGCAAAGGAAACGATTTCACCACTACTTAATGCGTCGATAAATTCCTGTTGCCCCTGCAAGTCCATTGTGTCGAAGAGCAGAACGGGGAGTGCTAGCGCCTGTACCATAGCCCCCTGCACGTCTTCGAAACGGCTCGCAATGGCGTCAGGAGAACTGCCATTTTCCAACAGCACCGATTCCACCAGTGCGAAGTTCTGCGCATAGCGTTGTGCGCTGTCTTGAGTTTGGCTCGGTAGAATCCACAGCAGCACACTATCCAATGCTAAGCCGATAAGCAGAATGCCTGCGGCTATAACAACATAAGGACGCAGCAGATAGAACCGAGGCGGCTTGGACACTACATCACTCCCACGCGTTCGCGACGAACAAATAACCCTTTCCCCATATGGTGCGAATGCGGAATGGCTGCTCGGTGTTGTCGAACAACTTCTTGCGCAGACGCGAGATACGCACATCCACGCTGCGATCGAGGCCATCGTATTCGATGCCGCGAATACTATTGTAGATATCATCGCGACTGAGCACGGCACCGGCATTGCGTGCAAGTAGACTAAGTAGTTCGAACTCCTGTGTGGTGAGATCGACTGTTTGCCCCTCCAACAAAACTTGATGCGAACGTAAATCGATACTTAACAAACCGAAGCTGAGAGTACTAGATTGCGGGGTGGGCGCTGAAGACTTGCTGCGCCGCAGCAGGGCGCGCAACCGCGCGAGTAAAACGGGTGGTTCGATCGGCTTGCTTACGAAATCGTCAGCCCCAAGCTCTAGCCCCATCACATGGTCTATGTCGCTGCTCTTCGCGGTCAGGATTAGAATCGGCCCAGAGTAGGACTGCCGCAACTGTGTACACACTTGTAGGCCATTCATGCCCGGCAACATCAGGTCTAGCACCACAATATCGACCTCCTTAGGATTGAAGGAGGCCACGGCCTTGTCACCGTGATGCTGCACCATCACCACGAAATTCTCATGGGTCAGATAGTCTTTAACCAAACTTGCTAAGCGCACATCGTCTTCGATGAGGAGTAATCGAATCGGCGTTTCAACGCCGTCCTGCGCTAGTGCTGAAGTCGTCATTACAAGATACTCCACGCGTGCCGTCGACGCGAACGCGTATCGCGCTTGTCGCGGCTGATGATTGGGATTTGCTCCTCTAGCAATAGAGTATCGCTATTCGCTTCGCGTAGTTGCACTAAGGCGCTCTGCCGTCTTTCGACCTTCATCTCGAACTGCCCTTCGCGCTCTTGCTGCCAGCAGCGCAGTGCTTCTAGCTCACCAGCAAACGTGAGGCACACATCTGTGGCAGTCGCGGCAGACCAAGTTACGGCGAACTGCATGGTACACATCGCCTCGCCAGGACTTAGCACACACAGGCGCGGGCGTACCTGCATCGTGAAGTCGCTATTAGGGCTTGCGGCATGCAAAGGAGTGCCCACCAGAATTAAAACGAGAGAAAGAGCCATAGCACAGCCCACAGTCGTAAAGACCGTGTACGTACTTGAAGCCTTGTGTACTTTTAGAATCATTGTCGCCACAAAGTGCTATTTAAATTGGTAATAAATACCTACAAATATCGTGTCCACCGTGCCCCTTTCGATGATTGGACTTTTTCGAATAGCCGCACCTAAGTACTCTCGTTCCATAACCCCCACTAATCGCCAGCGCTCACTGAGCTTGTGAGTCGCGGACAAACGTACCACCCTGTTAGTTCCTGACCCAGCACTATAGGTCGGCCTACCCTCGAGTCTTTCGCTAGGGCGCACACCATAGTAATAATCGACCAGCTGCGCGCTCTTGAACTCCAAGCCCATACTGAGCTTGAACTCACTACTGCGTGTATACCAAGGATAGGAGTATGCAACCCAGGCCGACTGACCAGAGTGTACTGCACTCACATCGCTGAGAATCTGCCCCTGCCAGTCACCCCAAGCGTTGCTATAGAGAAACTCTAGGCCGCTGCTTGCCGCGAAATCGCGTTGTGGCAAAGAGGAGTCAATGTCTTTGAACACGATCTTTTCGAGCTCTGCGGTGCTAAGCGAATCCAGGTCTAAATCGTCGCCGCCCGCTATGCCGGGCAAGCCAATACCCTTATCCTGCGCTAGGCGTTTAAGGTTGAAGATATCAAGACCGGAGCTGCCGTTATTGAGAGAGCTGTAGTAATTGCGTTCGTTATTGAACACAAGCAAGGCACTGACCGAGAGTTGATCGGAATCGCTAAGAGTGAAACCAAAATCTCCATTGTCGAAGAAGAATCGTTCGCCATACCAAGCTAGGTCTAACACGGCATTGAGCCGGGTATCGTCGGAGCCGACGAATGGATTGATGCGCTTGCCATGCCCAAGCGCCACACCCAGTGTCCAAGGGCTTGGCTCTTCACTTTGCTCCTGCACAGAGTCTTGCGCAGAGGCTGGCATAGCGCAAAGCTGCGCCATAAAGCACACGGCGACCACGCCTAGGCCTTTAAAAAGTGATGAGTAGTGGGCAATTGGGTTCAAGCGGTCTTCACCTAAAATCAGAACAGTGACCCGCAGTGTAGCGCGCAGCTCACGGTCGTTTTGTATGAGTTTTGGCGTCTAATTGTAAGTAATTGTAAACGAGCGTCCCGAGATTGAACGCTGTGTTTGACTTAGCTCGGTAGTGTCGCAAATTCCATTTGTAAAAGCATCAGGTCAAGGCAGCGCTAAACCCGAAATATTTTCGGACCATGCCCAGTAGTGCAGGAGTATCAATAACGAAGGCGCGGCGCACCTTACTCTAAGCGAAAGGCAATGCTCTGATTATTGACCTGCACCGTATAATCGCCAAGACCCAAGTCGCTGACATCGAGTGCCACGACCCGCTCGAAGGGCTCGATTACTTGGGCGCACGCCACTAGGGTTTGCAATGGGGTCTGGGCAAACACGACGTAGAAGACGTCGCCGCGACGAGTGACTGCAGTCTCTAATTGAACGCAGGGAGTATCCATGTAGCCACTAACTTCTAGCTGCACCTGCACTGGCGTAGTCTGAAGAACATTCACTGACGTTTCCGTTATAGTGGCAAGGCTCTTCTCTAGCCCACCCACCACTTTGAAATTGCCATCTTTCGAAGGTTCTAATTGCACCTGTTGGTAGAAACGCGTGGACTCGCCTTCTATAACAATCACGTCGTCTAAACGCAGCATATTGTCTATAAACAAAACCGGCTCGGCTGCAGCAGCAAGCAGCGGCATTAATCCGGCTATGAGTCCTAGTGTCCATTTTCTCATCTTACTTTCCTTCGTTTTGGCCTAGGTGCAGCTTGTCACTAGTGAACTTAGCGCATCATCCACATAAGCAACTGACCTATTTTTTCTTCGCCAAAGCCTCTTTGAGGCCGGCGAATGGATTATGGGTAGCGGCACTAGTCTGATTCTCGGCATGCCCACCATAGCGAATAAAATTCGCAAACTTACTATGTTCCTCGTCGTGGCAATACAGACAAAGAAGCTCCCAATTACTGCCATCGCTCGGGTTGTCGTCGTGATTATGATTAACGTGATGTACCGTCAATTCGCTTAGATTGGGGCGCGAGAACTCTCGCGCACAGCGACCGCAGATCCACGGATACAGTTTAAGTGCCTGTTCGCGATAGCCCTTCTCACGCTTAGCCATATAGTCACGCTGAGCATCCAGCGCGCGATCGGCTTTCGAGCTATTTATCTTATCCATAGAGTTCTCGGCATGTGCCCGGCTTGATTACTAGGGCTAGATTATAAGCTAACAAGTGCCCACGTCTTGGTCAAACGGCAAAGTGCCCTTGCCATGATCTAAGTTAACGAATGCCGCCCACACACCATAGGTCAACATTGCGGCAATGGCTGCCCAAGTCTTGTTCAGGAGGCTGCCTCCCCTTCGGCAAAAACGACTCGATCGCGCCCTTCTTGTTTGGCCTTATACATCGCGACATCGGCTCGCTCCATTACAATCTCACGACTGGTGGAATGGCCTTGAAACAGGCTAACGCCGATGCTGCAGGTACATTCATATTTCAGGGGCGACATGGGCTGATTCTCTAACTGCGCCAATAAATGATAGGGCTTGGCGACTTGTTGCAGTATGCGATTAGCGACAGTCGCCGCTTTAGTCCTGGCGCCAGTCAAATCGTTGCCAATATCGATCACTAATATTACAAACTCGTCGCCGCCGAGCCGCACGACGGTGTCCTCGGCTTTAACGCTTTCTTTTATTCTATAGGCCACTTCGATCAGCAGTTGGTCGCCCATTGCGTGCCCATAGTTATCGTTAAGTGTCTTGAATTTATCCAGATCTAGCATTATGAGCGCAGACACTGCCTTCACCTTGCCGCGACTCATCGCGTAGTTAAGCGCTATATCCAACACTCTGCGATTGCCTAGCTGCGTCAACGGGTCGCGCAGCGCTAAAGACAGGCCGACCTGCTCGGCCTTCTCCATATAGATCACCAATAGCCCAAACGCGAACATGATCAAGCCGACCATAGCGCCGATGAAGGTGATGGACTGCACTGGGCTTGAGCTGGTAATCGCCAGCAATAAATTATCGCCCGTAAGTGCTACGCCTGCCCTGAACACAAACATCGCTGTGGTAATGCCAGCGGCGAAGATGATGATCCATCTACCTTGACCGCTGCGCTCATGGAAGTCTCGCGCGATGCTCCACACCAATAAACCAGTTTGATAGACAGAGAAGGCCGCCCCAATGATGACGCGCATCTCGAAATTATCGATGTAGAACCAGAACGTGATAACCGTTACCAGCGCGGGCCACCAAATTAGTAACCTCGGCGGGCGCATCTCGGAGAATCGATAGATCCCCTCCGTGAAGATTGCCAACATCGATGAGATGAGCAGGTTCGCTAAGACAATGGAGAGTAGGTCGGGTATTTGTCCGCGCAGGCTAATCAGAATATAACTCATGCCATGCATGACAAATGCGATAGCCCATAGATACAGCTGCTTATTGCGGCCTATGGCGACTACCAACACACACAGAGCCAAGACAAAACCAAGGGCAATATTGACTATAAAAAGTGTCTGAATATCCATCTTGAGGGCCAGCACTCTCAAAAAGAGCACTCGCCAACTCCGCTAATTTAGTGGGAAGCTAGGGAGTATATAAGAAAGCGGCGCAGCACGACCACTACAAATCTGTAATGTCTGCTCAGTAGTGCAGTTAAGAGGCCGAGTGGAACTTCTCACTCATTATTCTTGATGAATCACTATGCGGTTGCGACCCTGCTCTTTGGCCTTATACATCGCGAGGTCGGCATTGGTAAGCAGCTTCTCTTGGCTTACTTCATTGCTTACGAAGAAGGCTATGCCAATACTGCATGTACATTCGTGCTGGATTCTTCGACGCTGCTCTCCATCCAATGCGAATGTGAGGCATTGATAAGGACGCGATATCTCTGACAAGATGCGCTCGGCCACCAACAGCGCATTGTCGCGCGCCAGCCTAGGCTCTGTGCCCAAATCATTGAGCGAAACTACAAATTCATCGCCGCCCATCCTAACCACCGTATCGTCATTCTTCACACTCTCTTTCAAGCGATATGACACTTCAACTAAGAGTTGGTCGCCGATGCCATGGCCATAACTGTCATTCAAGGGTTTAAACTCGTCTAGGTCGATCAAGAGTATCGCCCCGATCTGCTTAGTGCGCACGCTGCTACGCAACGCCAATTTCAGTGTATTTTCCAGCATGCGCCGATTGCCCAGGCTGGTTAAGGGGTCGCGCAGCGCTAACTCTAGATTCTCTTGCTCCGCCTTTTCTTTGAACACCACGATGAGGCCAAACGCGAACATTATTAGCACCGCGATTGCCCCTAAGGATGTAGTCAAGGGCACAAGACTAGTGCCACTACCCGCGACGACATTTGGATCCGCAAAAATCGACACCAGCAATCTAAACACTAACATCGCCGTGGCGAACGAAGCCGCCCCCATCATGATGAAACGTCCTTGCCCCTCACGCCCCTTGAAAACTCGGATCACGACATACAATAGATATGCGGTTTGACTGGCATAGAAAACACTACCCAAAGCAACTCGCACATCAAAATTATCTATGAAGACCCAATACACCACAAAAGTGGCGAACACTGGCAACCAATAAGGCCACCGTCGGGGCCGCACTAGCTCGAAGCGGTAAATACCCTCTACATAGAGCGCAAGCATAGCGGAGACAAATGTGTTGGCCACGACAATGGAGATGAAATCCGGGATCTCCCCACGTAGCGCGATCAAGCCATAACTAGCCGCATGCAGGCCGAATATGAGTGACCAGACCAATAGCTGCCGATCACGGCCAATGGCCACAATTAGGACGCACAGAGAGAGTGTAAAGCCAACGAGGATGTTGGCAGCAAATAATGCGATATCGGACACGATTTTAAAGCGTTCTCGCTAAGAGTCGACGCATGGCTCCCGAGTATTGTTCGATTGCGCAGTATAAAAGATTTACGTCTCCATGAGCCATTACTCATTTAAGTCAACGGACCCTTAGGGGATAAAATAGCGTACTTAATACGCTGATACCGCGATATTTGAAAGGACTAGACAACGCCGAAAGGGTATTGATAGGCAAAACAGCCCGAATGAGGAGTGTGAGGCTCAGGAGTATCTGCCATATACAGATACCCCTGAGTTAAGCGAAGTTTGCTCTAAATCTCGAAATCCAAAGAAATATAGAACTGACGACCGAAGGGGTCGTCTACACGGCTTTGAAATTGACGAACAGTTGAATAAGACGGAAAGCGATCAGAGCCTTTCTGCGAACTAGTAGGGGAGGTTTTAGCGATCAAACTACTCTGACCCCTTTGATCGTCGCTTTGGTTTGAAGATGCGGGCGATGGTCTCGTCATCGTGAAACATCAAGTGCTTTAGTGCGGCGCCTATGTGGAGGATCACTAGGATGATTAAACTTGTGGCCGCTGTGGAGTGAATGCGCCAGGCGGTATCCACAAGTGTAGACGGGCCCGGCAGCAACCAGGCCAGCAAAGGGCCGGACAGCATCATCACCGCCACATTGGCCAGAATCAGGGCATGGGCCAGCACTGCGAGGCGATGGGTACGCGGCCCCTGCCCTACGGCCTGAGGATGGGGCACGCGTATGCGCCAGGCGATGCGCGCCGCTAGAAGCAGCCACACGCTTAGGCCTATAGTGATGTGCAAGGCGCGGCGAGCATCCACCTCTTCGGCCTCCTGCCACGCTATACTTTTTCCTAGCAGCCAAAGTGAAACGAGCGCTATTGCGCTCGTCCAGTGTAGGGCTATGGAGATCCAGCCGAAGGAGTTCGGCTGGTCATGGAGGGTACTAGGCTTGTTCATTAACTACGCAGACTTCGCCTATTTATACTTCGAAGGGTAGAAGCGCACAGAAGCACGCGCCGACTCTGGGTCGCAGCCATAGGCCGCTAGCTGATAGCCGGGGCGCGCAGGCACCCAACGCGTGGTGTAAGACGCAGGCTCCAACAGGAACATCGGGTCCTCGAGCGTTAGTGTCAGTTGTAGATTGCCCTCTTCCATCCAATAGCGCTCGGTCAATACCTTCTGCGCCGAAGATGGAATGCCGTTGTAATCATCGAAGCCGGTAATGTCGAACATGAAGTGCGTGGTAGTCACGATCAGTGCGCCGTCTTCGTAGTAACCCACAGAGAAGCCCTGATTATTGATGTCCAATGACGTTGGCTCACGCCCATCCAGCCATACCGTGCGCAGTTGGTCGTCTTTCTCGTAGCGGAACATCACGCGGTCAGGCCACTGGGTTACCTGCATGTGGTACGGGTCGTATTGAATGGCCGGCGAGGACGCTGGCTGACAGTCGTATTTAGGAGAGATGATCTCCTCAAACACTTCTTGATAGGCCTTCGCGCGCTCGTTGAGCTTCGGGAAATTCTCGCTCGTCCAGGGCACTGTCTCACTGTTGACCGGGCGTGCACCGAAGCCGCCATCCCATACTCCGGACAAGTCCGGTATCGCCGCATCATCGGACTGCGCTAGCAGCACGCCAGTCTGCACGCTGATGAGCGCGACTAAGGCGACTTGTGCAAACACCGCAAGTGTTGCCTTAACGCCGACAGGCTTGTTTGAATCTTGTTTCATATCCCCTCCTTCCCAGAATTCTTGTTGTTATTTGTCTGTTGCCAAGCAAGGACTTAGCGCGGAGGTTGAGTCGCCTCTTCCACGCGGCCGCCGGAGAGAACTGGACTGCCATCCTGTTTGGTCATGCGCACACAGCACAGACCAGTGGAGCCGTCCGCTCGGGAAGGCTGGCCGGTGACTTTGACCACCATGCCCATCGGCAAGGTATCGGGTGTCCACCCTGTGCGCTGCAGGCTTACGGGAGCGCCGAGTTCTATCTGCCACTCGGTGATCACGCCAGCGGCATCGGGGACATCGACGAAGAGGAAGGCATGGGGGTTGCGAAACACGAAGCGCTTCACGGTGCCTTCGATCTCGACCCTGCGGTCAGGATCATAGAATGGGCCGCTGGCATGATGGGCGATGACGGGAGTCATCACGAACGCGACCCCAATGGACAAAGCCAGGCCGGCTGCGGTAATCAAACGCTTGCTACTCATAATGCTCTCCAGTTTTTATTGTCTTTTTGAAGCAATCTACTAAATCAATTTCCTGTGCCCAAATACTCGCCTACATACGGTATCAGGCGGCCGCACAGCAGTATAGTCGTCCACAACGCCAGCGAGGTATAGCCCACTACTTTCGCGACAAGAGGTGGCGTAGTCTGCGCCGTCCACGTATGCATCTGCGGGCTAAGCTTCCAGTAGTACAGCGCGGCGTTGAGACCGGCCACTACTATAAGAATCATTTTTAGCTGGAACGCTGCATTGTAGGCATAGGTCAGCGGATCGCCAAAGAAAAACAAGACGCCAGTAACAAGATTGAGCCCGAAACCGGCCAGCACGACGGGGATCAGCGAGTGCGTGGCGGTGGGGTCGAGGCGTCGGAAATGTCCCGCCAGACGCAGGTCGATGACCAGCAGCCCACCGAACAATAGTGACAGCCCGAAGAAATGAATGATCTCTAGAATTGGCCACACCCAGTAGGCCGAGACGATCCACAGATTGAGTGCGCTACCGTCGACGAAAGAGACTATAGAGCTCAGCATAATGTCCCCTCCTCAAATAATATAAGCGACGAGACGGCCGGCGATGATCGCGCCTGTCCAAGTCAGCAAGGAACACACGGCCAGTGTGCGGGTGGACCGGCTGATGAATACATCGACGCCGCCTTGGGTATCGGCGCGCAGCCGCGACTGAATGACGCCCGCTAGCGCCATGCCCACGATGATGCAGGCGATCTTGATCAGGAATGCGGGGTTGCCGGCGAAAGTAACGGCCTGGGAGGTAAAAAGCATGACCCCGGAGATGGCATTGAAGATAAAGCCGACCCACGCGAACTTGCTGAGAGAGAGAAACGCGACGGGGTCTAGGCCCTTGAAGCAGCCGACAAGCCGCAGATCACGCATCATGAATATGCCAACGACAACTGCTAGGCCGACGATGTGCACCGCGAGCAACAGCGGATAGGCATATAGTGACAGACTCACCCATTGCGCGATGGGTGTTCCCTCTATCCGTGCAAACATGTGCAACCCTTGAGGATGACGGCTTGTTATTATTTTTTAGCGGGGCGTAGTATTGTCTGTGGCCGGCGGTGTGTCAAACACTCGCAATGCGCTGATTCTAAAGCCTACACACCCTCTTCCCTGCGCAGCGTATCGGTTCGCTACTTGATTTAGATCAAAAATACTTCCTACCGGTACGCTAGTATCAAAGCCGTTAAGGGTTCTTTTCGTGAAGCAAGAGACGGCCCAGTTCCCACTGACCATGCCCGAGTCGGAAGACTCTTAGTGCGCACGGCAGGCAATCTAGAACGCTCATTTTTCGCACACCGCTCAATAAGCGATGTCGTTGCCCTCCAGTGCAGCGTTACTATCAATCCAATGCGTGTAAGGAGATATCCATGGCCGTTATGATGAAAGCAGCTGTCTTTGTTGAGCCCGGTCGCATCGTAGTGCAGGACAAGCCTATCCCGGAAGTAGGCCCACTCGATGCATTGATCCGCATAACAACCACGACAATTTGTGGCACCGACGTGCACATCCTAAAAGGGGAATATCCGGTTAACCCTGGTCTGATCATTGGCCATGAACCAGTTGGCATCATTGAGAAACTCGGATCGGCGGTCTCGGGTTTCAATGAAGGCCAGCGCGTAATCGCCGGCGCTATTACCCCTTCAGGATATTCCAATGCATCGCTATGCGGCTTTCATTCACAGTGTGGTGCCGGCACCAAGCATGGCTGGAAGCCCTTAGGTGGCTGGCGCTTCGGTAATACTATTGACGGCTCCCAAGCCGAATACCTACTCGTCCCCGATGCCATGGCGAATCTTGCGCCAGTGCCAGATGGCCTGACCGACGAACAGGTATTGATGTGTCCCGACATCATGTCGACTGGGTTCGGCGGCGCCGAATCAGGCGGAATCAAGATTGGCGATACGGTGGCGATATTCGCGCAAGGCCCCATCGGCCTATGCGCCACTGCCGGTGCTAGGCTAATGGGCGCGACCACCATCATATCGGTTGAATCGATCCCCGAGAGGGCCTCCGTATCGCGACTGATGGGGGCGGACCATGTCGTGGATTTCAGCAAGGTAGACCCTGTGGACGAGATCATGAAAATCACCGATGGTCGGGGCGTCGACGTGGCGATAGAGGCGCTCGGCCTACAACAGACTTTCGAAGCAGCGTTACGAGTGCTGCGCCCAGGGGGAACGCTCTCCTCATTGGGTGTCTATTCCGCCGACCTGAAGATTCCACTGGACGCATTCTCTGCCGGGCTAGGCGATAACAAAATCATCACTACACTCTGCCCAGGAGGCAAGGAGAGGATGCGCCGCTTAATGGAGGTGATTGCCTCTGGTCGCGTCGACACCCGTCCACTGGTAACCCATCGCTTCAAGCTCGAGGCCATCGAGGAGGCCTACGACCTATTCTCTCATCAACGCGACGCCGTCTTAAAGGTTGCCATTACACCCTGAGCGAAGGGTCCAGCGGCCGATCAACGTAATAGTGACTAAGCACAGGGATGATGACTATACTCAACGCCTTCGTAAAACTTCGCGAAGACTGAGAGTTAGGGGTTGTTCGTCATGCTTAAAAAACTGTTTAGTTTCTTCCGCTATTTGCGCTCGCTGCTGAGCCCCGACGGATTCGCACAGGCCTCTGTATGGGAGCAACTCGCCACCATCTTTGTGTTCGGCGCTATCGTGATCGTGTTTCTATCACCGGCACTGGGTGATATCTCCACTAGCTACCGGATATTCGCAGACCCCTCCACCTTTGCAGACGCACAAGGACCCCTACAGATATTCTTTGGCCTAGTGCAGATGATTTTCGGCTTGATACTGTTCTCTTTCATCGTCTCGGTATTGTCGGCAGCATTGATTGAGCTAGTGGCCGATATCAAGGGTGGCAGATTGCCGTTTCGCAAGAGTGGCCACATACTAATCGTCAATTACAATGTGAAATTGCCGCTGATACTGGACGAGTTCAATCTGCGTGCACAAAGCAGAGATGTTGTTGAGGACGTTGTTCTGCTATTTGCCGAACCGGAGATCGTGAGCAACTTCCATGAGCATCTTGAGACCGAGCGTTGGTCTAATTTGGAGATTTATATCCGTCAGGGCGACTTGATGTCGTTCACAACATTCGAGCGACAGGGAGTATTGAAAGCCCTAGCGATGGTGGTATTACTGCCCGACCACATGGACAGCGCCTTCGCTGCCGATAATTTCAATCTAAAACTCCTCACCACCTTAGTGAACAAGCAAGAATTCTTCGCGCATTTAGCAGATCGGCAGAATCTACGACAGCCGATGAAATGCTCCATCGAGCTCTCGAACAACGCCGATTGCCGCGACATCGCCCTGTCGATTACCACGAAAGACTCTGGCCCCATGTTCTCAGTGATTACCCCTAACGATGTGATCGGCCATGTGCTCGCCCGCGCCATGGTGGATGTCGTTTACTACAATGTGTTTTTCGAAACGCTGTCGTTTCAAGGCACCAATGCGAACTTTATCGACCCCGGCCTGTTCCCCAGTTTCGACATCGCAAACGAGACACTTTTCGAGCAGCTGATGTTCGAATTTAGCGGCGGCACCTTGATCGGCTACTCGTCGGTGGATGCCAGCGGTCGCTTCCACTTACAACTCTGCCCCTTCGGCAAAGCACTGGGCCCTAGCGATTGGCTACTATTCCTAACCGACGACGCGAAGGGACTGAGCTACTCGCAGACGCAGCCCCAAGCGCTGCGCGCACACCCGGAGATTACACCCCCTACCGAACAGTCGAGCAGACGCATCTGCGTGATAGGTGAGGCCTGGCCGGTTGCGCCGGTAAAGCGTTTCATCGACGCCTCTAGCCGCGCATTCCTGATCGATGCGCAATTCGTGTTCGACGATCCGGCAGAATATTTCACAGAAGAGTTTCAACAGCGTCTACAGAAGGGAGATTACGAGAACATCATTATCAACCTAGACGATGAACTGGGTTTTAGATTAACGATGTTGCTTTTTGCCGCAGCGAATCGAGACGAAAAATTCTTAGCGAAAATTGTGACGGTGCTAAAAGATCCTCAAATCGAAAAGCTGCTCAACCAGCGCGCCGAACAATGCAGCACCCTGCTCTCCCACAAACTTGCCGCCAAATATATCTCGCAACTCTCGTTCCAGAAGAATCTCGATATTCTATTCACCGAGCTCACCTTTCCCGAAGGCGCTGAGTTCAATCTGTTGGAGGTGGGCAATCATATACCTGCCAAGCTCTTGACCAGTGCTGCCGAGCTCAAGCTCTTGCTTGCGGCCCAGCAGATGATCTATGTCGGCATCGTGGATGCGCAGAAGAAGATATCCCTGAACCCAGCGGATGTCTCAGAGGCAAGGCAGATTTTGGCATTGAGCCTTGGGAAGTTTTGAGCACTTAGTTTATTAGGTCCCAACTAGATCTTGTAACCGTTCTCGATTTAGCTATGCCGGGGCCATTCAACTCAAGAGATAGTCGTGAGATATTTCTCAAGATTATTCAATGTGCCGTTACCGATCTCGACAGCGCCAAAGCCAAGGCCTCCATCACGCTGTGCCTTAGTTGGGTGCAACTGCCGTAGCGACAGCACTGTCTTACCATTGCTCTGTTCGTCGAAGGTAATCAGCACACGGAAACGTGTAGCCGAATCGTCCTCATCCGGGCCGTGATCGAACTCTATCGAGTTGAGTGGGTCGATGTTCAAGAAGACCACGCGGTTCTCATAACGTATTCCATCTGGGCTAACATAGGTAAACCGCCAACGCCCGCCGACCCGTATATCGACCTCATGGGTTTCGGAGGTGTAGCCTTCGGGGCAGAACCAAGCAGTCAGATGCTCGGGATTTATCCATGCGGAGAACACAAGCTCCCTAGGCGCATCTAGCACGCGGGTTAGCACCAGCTCTCGCTCTAGAATCTCTTTATCCCAGAACTTAAGTGTTTCGTTTTGCATCCCTCGACTCCTTCTGTTTGAGTTGATTGACATAGCCTTCCATCCGGTCGAGACGACTCTCCCAAGTTGCCCGCTGCTGCGACATCCACGCCTCAACGGCCCGCATGCCCTCTTCGTTGAGGGAGCAAGGGCGCTTGGTACCTTCGACTCTGCGCACAATCAAGCCCGCCTGCTCTAACACCTTTAAGTGCTGCGAGACCGCGGGCTGACTGATCGCGAATGGCTCTACAAGTTCGTTTACGGTGGCCTCTCCTTTAGCCAGGCGAGCCAGAATCGCCCTACGCGTAGGGTCGGACAGAGCGGTGAAAGCGGCATTGAGATTATTCATAAGCCAAAGCTTATATAATAGAATGCAAATATTCAAACAAAATTTTTGAGCGACTTCTGGCCAAGAAAAATAGTTGGACGTGATGGGTAGGGGAATAAAGGTAGAGGGATTTGGGATTATGAGGCCAGTGCACTTAATTCCTAAACTTCGGAACTAAGTGCCCAGCCCCCTTTAATCGGCCCTTAACTTGCAGCTGGCGCTTCTGCGGCTTTGGCCACCTTATCGGCCTGGTACTGCATCTCGGAAACACGACGCAGTTGCTGCAATGAGGTTAGGTGGGCATAGATAATGGGCAACAGGCCCATCTTACGCAGGTCTAGATAGGCCTCGTCGGACAGCTCATTAAGCGCTGTCTCGTTGATAACGTAGATGCCCTCGATGTTATAGCGCGTTGCGTCCGGACGATGCTGTAGCTCTAGCTTCTGGGTAGCCAGTAATTTCTTCTCCGTGAGCCTCTTACACATCTCCTGAGTGTTGCGGGTCTGTTCCGCTACCTTTATCAGGGATTCGATTCTTTTCTCTAGATAGGCACTGCGCTCGCCCTTCTCGTCAAACAGCGGCTCGCCCTTCTCTTCGCTTAACAGGGGGCTTTCTTCGTTGAGCAGCACTATTAGCTGATCACTGGTCTCGTCTACGCGCGCAATGCTAAAGGGAGAGTTGCCGAAACTGACGGGAATGACGCCAGCTTTGTACTCTTCTGCCTGGCAATAGAGGTTCTGGCCTTCTCGCAGGCCCATAAGGGCGACGGGAACGAATTCGTCGGTCTTACCGATCTTGACAAAAACTAGTGGAAACTCGGCGGCTAGGGTAAAAAAGTCCTGGATGACGATAGGAACTAGGTGATTTTCTTTATAACGGGTGTAGTCGCCTGATTCGGTGACCTTTAGCTTGGCGTGCTTATCTTTGCGTAGCGGTTGTGGAGAACTCATTCGTGATTGCCCTTGTTGTAGTTTTACAATGCCCTGCATGGTACCTATTCTGGGTGAAAAACAACAGATGGGGGGGTAATAGATGTACTCTTTGCTAATGAAACTTATGTTCACGTCTTTGATGAATAAATTATTGTTCCCTTTAACTCTGCTCCTACTGTTTTCTGGCGGCTTTGCCTACTCGCAAGTCGATGATGACTTATTGTGGCAGCGAGAAGAGACTAGGGATCCATCGGGAATAGTAGTAAGTGTTGAAGTCGGCATGCGTGCCGGAGTTCCATTGGCCCTTAGGTACCAGCTAAGCAACGTGAACAAGGACCCTATTACAGTTTTCTTAGCGCTAGAAGGAGATGGTGTGGCTACCAACATCACAATTTCCCAAGCTGGCAAAATTTATCGCTCTATTCACCGATATAGTGTAGATGAATTTCCTGAGTTAAAGCCTGTGAGTTTGCTTCCTAATGAAACGATCGAGTGGGAGTATCAGATTGTCGACTTAGTAGACAATCCCGAAGAGTTCGCTCGTATTAAGTCCTTCGAAAGATTCGGAATCAATCTCCGTTTTCCGTTTATGCTCGCCGACGACACTAATGACCAAGCAGCTATAAGAAATCGGCGTGGGTTATCCCTACGTTGGGGGGGATAATGGGGTCAGGTTCGTTGATCCATAAATTTTAAAAGTTCAAAGAACCTGACCCCTTGATTTACTTACTCCACAATAGCGCCATAGCTAACAGCTTTGAAGGTGTTTCGTAGTGGCACTTGCACATTCATGTGCTGGATCATCACGATTCCAATGAGGTCTTCTACCGGGTCGATCCAGAAGATAGTGCCGGCCGCGCCGCCCCAGTAATACTCACCAGCGGAAGTAATACCGCCAGCCCCTGCTGGGTCCTCTATTACTGCGAAGCCAAGGCCAAAGCCAGTTCCGCGCGACATTCCGTAAAGGTCCGCATTAGTGTTCTTTGATGCCCCACCAAAAATGCCGGGCAAATGATTCTGCGTCATGAACTCTATGGTCTTGCGGCCAAGGATTCTGGCGCCATCAAGCTCGCCCCCGTTGAGCAGCATTTGGGAGAAGCGCATATAGTCTTCTGTGCTCGATACAAGCCCACCGCCACCGGAGAAGAAAGTCACTTCATTGGCAAAGGCACTCGTTTCTGGACGGTCACTGACCTCGAGTGTTTTCGTACGCGGGTCAAAGCTATGGTTGGTGCCGAAACGCGGTTTCTTGTCGGCAGGCACTTCGAAGAAGGTATCTGTCATCTCTAGAGGGCTAAAGATGCGCTGCTCGAAGAACTCATCCAGCGGCTGACCGGAGAGTACTTCAACCACACGCCCAAGCACATCAACCGAGACGCTGTAATGGAAACGGGTGCCTGGCTGGTACTGCAGAGGAATCTCGCCCAGTCGACTCGTCATCTCTGCCAGATCCGTGTTACCTAGGATCTCGGCATCGCGATACTGCCTGTCCACCAAGGTGTCGCCGAACACGCCATAGGTAAGGCCGGCGGTATGGCTCATCAACATCTGCATCGTCATTGCCCGCTCCGGCGCCACCATGGAACCGCCCTCGTCCATGACCTTCAAGTTGGCAAACTCAGGCAGGAACTTAGACACGGGATCCGTTAGCTGAAACTTGCCTTCCTCATACAGCATCATCGCGGCCACAGTCGTGATGGGTTTGCTCATGGAGTAAATACGGAACAGGCTATCCTTCTCAATCGGCGCGCCTGTATCCATATCAAGAGTGCCGTAGTTCTCGAAGAGCACGATCTCACCATGGCGCGCCAACATGCTGACAACCCCCACCAACTCGCCACTATCGACGTATTGCTGCAATAAGGGGGCAATCCTCTCTAAAGCCTCAGAGGACATCCCAACCGACTCTGGAGAGGAATAGGAAAGGTTATCGGCGATCGCTAGGCTAGAAAGCAATGTGCTGGAAATAATCGTTAAGGTATTGAGCGTAGTACGTGCTGTAGAAAACATCTTTGGGCCCCCATTTTTGTTGTTAGATAGAGCGTCAATCCATGAACTGCTCGGAATATACGATTAGCAAAAATCCTGAGGCCATCCTAGCACTGCTTTTGCGGGGTGGGATACTCTGGGTTTAGGCTTGTCCGGTAAGTGGTCTTTTCTGTGCGGTAGGTGGGGAAAATTGGGGTCAGTGTAAGTTTTCCTAACCCTGTCTACGGGCCCTTCTTCCAGCCGTAGCCAGAAATGAGTTTGCTGCTTAACCATGAGACAATGGCACCTAACTAAAATGTACACTGACCCCATTTATTACCATTTATTAGTTAAATAGACTTTTCTCGGCAATCGTTCTAGTCTTGGCAAGCTAACAAATTAATAAGAAGGACTGATCATGAATCTACGATTTTTGAACGTTCCAGCTGCTTTGTTCGGATTGTCCGCCCTGATGGGCGCAAATGCGGCGAGCGCACAAGACCTTGCCCCTACCTTTTACGCAGACGCGTTACCCGTTTTCCAGAAGAACTGCGTCGCATGCCACCAACCTAATGGTCCAAAAGTGGGCGGTATTACCGCTCCGATGTCTCTAATGGACTATGACCAAGCCAGAATCTGGGCCCCAATGATCAAGAACGCCCTCCTTACTGGCTATATGCCGCCATGGGGAGCCCATGAGCGTCATCGTGGTGAATTTAAAGGCGAGCGCTACATCGACAAGAAAGAAAAAGATTTGCTGCTTGCCTGGGTCGATGCCGGAGCACTGGAAGGTAATCCCGCCGATGCGGCGCGAGCTGATGGACTGCTAGCTTCAGCCGGCGGCAATGTCCTCCCCAAATCCGGCTGGTGGATTGGCGATCCTGATTTGATCGTCCAGTTCGAACGCCCAGTGAAGGTGCCAGACCAAGTGGAAGATTGGCAGCCATCTATCCAAATGCAGGTGCCCGAGGGAGCTCACACAGAGCCTAAGTGGGTCGCAAAAGCCGAGCTTGATCCAGGCGGCCCATGGGTACATCACATCGTCTCCAGTCACATGGGAGTCGGCGTGCCAGGACGCGGTCCTTTCGAATATCCCAAAGGTTGGGGTGTGCTGATGCCGGAAGATCCATTCATCACCGTTGACATGCATTATCACAAGACTCCAGGTGAAGGCACTGCCATCGAAGACATGACTCGCGCCGGCTTCAAGTTTTATGAAAACGGCGATGTTATCGACCATGTTGTCGAAACCAATTTGCTGCCGCATCGCGGCTGGACGATCCCGCCGGGGGATCCCAATTTCAAAGTGACCAGTGAGCACCAAATCGACGAAGACATCTTTCTGCTATCGATGGGGCCGCATATGCATTATCGCGGCAAAGCCATGCGCTATGATCTGGAATACCCTGATGGTGAAATGGAGACCCTGCTGTGGGTGCCTGATTACGATTTCAACTGGCAGTTCCTCTACGAATATAAGGAACCAAAATTCATCCCTGCAGGTTCTACTTTGCACATGAGCTGGTGGTTCGATAATTCGGAGTCGAATCGCTTCAATCCAGACCCAACTGTCGCTGTCGAATATGGCCCCGCCACCACCGATGAAATGGCGAATGCCCGCATTTATTATGCCCCGACCACACCGCAGCACATCGTGGTTGGAGAAGAAATTCCGGCAGACATTCTGGCGCGAGCGCGACACGACGAGCAAACCCGACGTGAACGTTCTAACACGTTGGATCTCAGCAAGGATGATGTGGATTGGTTGAATGAATCACAGAAGATGATTGAAGACGGGCATTAATCCTTCTTCTGGATAATGGGGTCAGATAATGGGGTCAGGTTCGTTGATCCAATATAGATAATGGGGTCAGGTTCGTTGGTCCACAAATTTTAAGGGTTCAAAGAACCTGACCCCTTGATTTTCTTCTTGAGAATTATTCTGATTGTATTGTGGAAAGCTCATATTTTTCTTGATTTTCTAACGCCCGTATTCACGCGCCAGCTTGTCTGGTCGCGTGCAATTGATTGTTAGGGCTTTCCAACCCACATTACGTAATCCAAGGGATTAACCCTCGGCTCTTGTATATCTGCAATCTCGACAGCCCCTAGCTCAGCGAGTACATTTGGATTCGCTGATTTTGGCGTTGATGGATTATTAATGTGAGCTGGGGGCAAGAAATCACGCATCAAAAAAGCACCATAATCTAACGGTGAGTTGTAGCCAAACGGAAGCGGCTCCTCTCTTGTGGCCCTTAAAATTAGTTCAAAGTGTTCAGTTACAAGCACAGAGTCGACAGATGGAAACGTTATAGGTTTTCCATTAGAGTCTTTATAAAAAGAATTCTCTGTCAGTAGACCAGACATGCCATTTATTAACGGAGAGGTTGCTTCGAAAAGATGTTTTGACCAAGCAATGATCAGAATTGAGGATATGTCTTGCTCAGCTACTTTAAAGGGTGCGAACTTTGATTCTGCGCTGACAAGGAAATCTTTGATCTTGTTATCTAGCGGTTTTGTTACTTTTCCTGATTTAGATAATGAGTTAAAGAATTCGATTTCACCTATTCTTGCACCTAATTGCGTGTCGTTTTCCCTCGCCTCTCTCATATGCTTAAAAATGGACGGACATTTTATCTCGATTAAAGTTTTCCAGTCTTCGCCTTCTAGCAAGAGCTCTGGATTCTTTTGTGAAATAGGTGTAACTGGTTCCCATTTGAATGAAACGTTTTTAGCGAGAAACCCTTCTGAAAGCCTGTAGAAAATGACAACCTCTACGAGTAGCTGAATTATTTGCTCATAGTGAGGTTCATGCTTTTCTTTGCCTGAATATGAAGCAAGCCTATTGATTGTTTCTTCCGCGAAACCAGGTATCTTATGATTTATTAATTTTATCTTATTAAGAAAATCAAACGAAAAATCGGTGTGCTTCCCATTTGGAAGACCTCGGAAATGATAATTTAGCCAATGCCATTGACTGAATATCTTTGAGCTCAAAATTTGTTCAATGTACTCGATCATGGATATTACTTAGCCCTAACAGTCTATTTAAGAGGCCAAAGGCCTCCTAATAATTATTAGAGGGAAGCCATCTAATTTTCCCCACAAGCCCAATTAGCATTGTTTTATTGAGCTTTGAAAAAATCCAACCTAATTAGGAGGCCACTTTCTTCGTAACTTGCCCATGAAACAACATCTGTTCTTAAAAAACGAATTGTGGCAACTTTTGCAGCCTCGAGCCCCGTCATTTACGTGTAATATACGCAAAAATTGAGCTCCGTCCATCTAATTTGGACAGCACTAAGGTAGAAAAGAGAGGTAAAGGTGTCGAGTTGCATTACTGCTAGGGACGGCAGTGAACTGCCTACATTGCGTCTACACGGGAAAATCGGATTGGAGCTTCGGAAGGGAGTACCAATTCGATGTGTTGAGGTTATTGGTGCCCGGGACCGGAATCGAACCGGTACGACCTTTCGATCGAGAGATTTTAAGTCTCTTGTGTCTACCAATTTCACCACCCGGGCATAGAGAACGGTGGTCTTGCGCAATGCCATTAATACCAGATGAGAGCTGGCTTGGCATCATTAGGGGAAAGTGTGGCGGCTGGGTGCAGAATCGACGCGGCGTATACGCTTTGCAGACTACGTAGTTCTTTTCAATATTTCTCAAACTAATCAACAGCTTAGCAACACTTCAAACGCTTTGAGCACTCTCAATTCACTCAAAGCGAACGCATTATAAATCAATCACTTATAGAATCATAGTTGCAGATTTCTAAAGCTGCGCGCTTCGTATCGCCAGTCATTTACGGGCTAGAAACAAAGCTGTTACTCTGAATCTGCATAGTTCATAGCTGCGGCAGGCACATAATGGGACTAGAAATTGAGAACACGGACTTTAGTGCAGCGGATTTTGAGAAATTCAGCGCCAAGCTGCGCGACAACCTGGTCGCCCTTAAGCAAGTACTAGCCCGGCCGGGTTTTGGCGAAGGCGATCTATCCTTCGGCGCAGAGTTAGAGCTCTATATCGTTAATCAAGATGGCGAGCCGCTGCATAAGAATCAGGAAGTCATCGCGCAGCTTAAGGACCCGCAGCTCACCCTCGAAATCAATCGCTACAACCTCGAATACAATTTCAGCCCTGTACTAGTCAAAGATGGCTGTTTTGCGGCTACGCAGAAGGAAGCGCTGGCGGCACTGGCGAAGATCAATGCCTGCACCAGCCAATGGGATGGCCGTGTGGTCCCTATCGGGATTCTTCCCACCTTGCAGCAATCCGATACCGGCTACCACGCGATGACACCGCAGGGTCGATTCGAAGCGCTAACCAAAGAGCTCACCGAGCTGCGCGGCGGGCCCTTTACCATTGCCATCGAGGGCGAAGATGCCCTGCAGCTCGCAATGGACGACGTTACCCTTGAAGGGGCAAACACCTCGTTCCAGGTGCATCTACGGGTGCCGCCACAGGAGTTTGCGGACTTCTATAACGCCCTGCAGCTAGTCACGCCACTAGTGGTGGCAATGGCAGCCAACTCCCCCACCCTCTTTGGCCATCGCCTGTGGCATGAGACGCGCATACCGTTGTTTAAGCAATCCATCGACTGTCGTGCTAAAGACGGGATGCACCCGATACCGGCACGCGTGAATTTCGGCAATCACTGGCTGCGCAGCAGCGCCTACGAGCTGTTTGCCGAGGCAACATTATTGTATCGCCCAATACTGCCTATCTGTCATGAAGAAGACCCGCTAGCAATAGTGCGCGCGGGCGGCACCCCTGCCCTCCACGAACTGCGGCTGCATCAGGGCACCATCTGGCTGTGGAATCGCCCAGTATTCGACCCGGTTGATGGTGGCCACTTGCGCATCGAACTGCGCGCCACGCCGGCGGGCCCCAGCATCGTTGATATGCTCGCGAATGCGGCACTCGCGATAGGCTTGGCCAAATCTCTGCAAAGCTCCATTAGGGAATTACTGCCCGCCATCCCCTTTACTTATTGCACCGCCAATTTCTATCGCGCCGCACAAAAGGGCATGGCGGCAGAATTGTTCTGGCCGTCCGCCCGGCAAAGTCAGCCTGAATATTTCTCAGTGTCGTCGATACTGAAAACTTTGCTGCCGCGATTACCAGAGAGCCTCGACGCGATGGGCTTTCTCAAACACGACGTGGCCGGCTTGCTCGATGTCATCGCCGAGCGCTTGGAGACCCGACAGACGGGCGCACAGTGGCAATTGGATAAACTGGCACAGCTACGTAAAGACCTGCACTTGCGCGATGCCTTGCAAGCAATGCTGCAGCAGTATCAAACTAACAGCGATGCGAATATCCCGGTGGCACAATGGCGCTAAAACCTTCTGACATCCCCTTGCCCGCTACAGGCCCGAATCGATTCCACTATTGGGCGAATCCAGCACCTAAGGACATCGGGGAAACCTGCGCTGAGTTTCTGCATTTACTACCCGGGCCTACCTACATCTACATCACGGGGAAAGACCCACAGCGTGCTCGGGTCGTTGTCACACTTTCACACGGGAATGAACCCTCCGGGCTGCATGCGATTTTCGAGATACTCAAGCAGAATATCGAGCCAGCAGTCGACATCCATTGTTTCATTCCCAGCGTCGATGCTGCGAAGCAGTCGCCCGGGTTTATCTACCGCACGCTACCGCATCATCGCGATTTCAATCGCTGCTTCAAACCCCCTTTTGATATTGATGAGCAAGGCCTTTTAGCACTGGAACTCCTGCAGTACCTGCTGACCATTAAACCGGAATGTCTGCTCGACGTTCACAACACGTCTGGCTCGAGCCCACCCTTTGGGGTCACCACCTTCATGGATGAGGGCCATAATGCCTTGGTCTCACTCTTTACTCATCGCATGATAATCACCGACCTGCAGTTGGGCTCCTTGATGGAGATCAGCGAAGCACTGACGCCAGCGGTGACAATAGAGTGTGGCGGCGCATTGGATGCCGAATCGGCAAACGTGGCCTTCGATGGTTTAAAACGCTTCATCATGTTCGAGGACGTGCTTACAGATGGGCACAGCGATCTAATGCTCGAGTTTTTTCACAATCCGCTGCGTCTAGAGTTGCAAGAAGGCAGCGATATTGCCTATGGCGACCATTGCTTGTTTGAAGATGGTGTGACCCTGCTGCCGGATATCGAGAATCACAATTTCGGCACTGTCGATGCAACGTGCCTTCTCGGCTATGTCTCCGGCGACCTGACGAACGTGTTGAGCGCGAAAGACTCCGAGGGCAATGAGCGCATTAACGACTTTTTCGAACTGCGCGATGGCCAGCTGTTTCCTGCGAAGGTATTGAAATTGTTTATGGTGACAAGCAATCCTGAGATCGCCCGCAAAGACTGCCTGTTGTATTTTGTGGAAGCAGAGCTTCCCCGCAATTAGCGGCGACAGATAATGGGAGACACAGATTGCGCAACGAGCGCATAGCGAAATTATATAATTTGAACTAGGGCAAGTATGACGAGACTTTTCAAGGGATGCGCGCGTTTAATTTGTAGAAGAAATGGAGGCTGGGGTCGGAATCGAACCGGCGTTAACGGAGTTGCAGTCCGCTGCATGACCACTCTGCCACCCAGCCAAAAGTCCTTCAAACTTACTTAACGCAGCTAGACTGGCCGGCGCAATGCGCTTTATTGGGCCTGAAGATTGATAACTGCAAACGTGAAACTGGAGCGGGAAACGAGACTCGAACTCGCGACCCCGACCTTGGCAAGGTCGTGCTCTACCAACTGAGCTATTCCCGCTTAATTTCAGTTCTTACGGTTGCTGTTGGTACTTGCGGCAACCGCTTCTTTCTCCTTACTACAGGGCCAATTCTCAGTATTCGTGAGACCTGTAGGTCGAAAGAGGCGCCTATTCTAATGCCATAACAAACTATGTCAAGCACTGGCTTTGGGTATTTCGTTATAAGCTCATTTCCCCCTCAAAGTAGGCAGTGCTGCGCTTAGATAAGTGACCATGGACCATAGGCTAAATACCGCAGAAACATAGATTAAAACGTAGCCTAGCCAGAGAATCACTTCCGGGGTTGCCGCATCCACTGCTAACAAGATTGTAATGGCAATCATCTGCACCGTGGTCTTCACTTTGCCTATATAACCCACCTTTACCAGGTTGCGCTGATTACTATTGGCCATCCACTCGCGCAGGGCTGATACGAACACTTCCCGCGCGATGATGACAGCTGTGGGTAGTACGAACCAGATGGAGGGGTGATTGGCGGCTAAGAGCACCATGGCCATCACCACCAGCAGCTTGTCGGCCACGGGGTCGAGGAAGGCGCCGAAGTCGGAGGTCTGGTTGAGCTTGCGGGCAAGATAGCCGTCTAGCCAATCTGTGAGGCTGGCTACGGCAAATAGTGCGGCGGCTAGTAGGTTGTGATGCGGCAGGTCCGAGTAGTGCAGGATGATCACGATAGGGATCATAAACACTCGTGAGACTGTCACTATATTGGCGGCGTTCAAGATTATGGCAGTTCTCCGGTGCATTCCGTGCAGTTTAGATTTGGTGATACGCCGATGGATTGGCGCTGTAGGCATTCTACTCGTTATGCAGCCAAGCATAAATCTCTTCGGCCAGCTTTATGCTAATGCCGGGCACTTTGGTCAGCTGGTCCTCGCTGGCGCGCTCTATCTCCTGCTGTCCCCCGAAATGCTTGAGCAGGTCGCGGCGCTTCTTGGGGCCAAGGCCTGGTATTTGTTCAAGTTGGGACTTATTGCGGTTCTTAGCTCGCCGTGCGCGGTGTCCGGTGATGGCGAAACGGTGGGCCTCGTCGCGGATCTGCTGCAATAGGTGCAGGGCGATTGATTCGCTGGGCAGCACGATCTCTTTGACTTGGTCGCCGCCAAGGGAGAGGAAGAGAGTCTCCTGGCCTGCCCTGCGGCTGATGCCCTTGGCAATGCCGATTAATTGCACATTCACCAGCTGGCACTCGTCTATCACGCGCCGGGCCTGGGATAGCTGCCCCTTGCCGCCGTCTATCAGCAGGATGTCGGGCACTTTGCCACCATCCACAGACTCTGCGGCCTCTTTCGCCACGCGGGTGTAGCGGCGGCTCAGGGCTTGGTCCATGGCGGCATAGTCGTCGCCCCCGGTGATGCCCTCTATGTTGAAGCGGCGGTAGTCGGTCTTAAGGGGGCCATTGGTGTCGAACACCACGCAGGAGGCCACGGGGCTCTCGCCACCGGTATGGCTGATGTCGAAGCACTCTATGCGCTGGGGCATGGCGTCTAAGTCTAGAGCCTGCTGTAGCTGCTCGAAGCGCTGCTGCACATTCTGCTTATTGCTCACGAAGCTCTGCAGGCCCTGCTGCACATTGGTGATCGCCATGGCCTGCCAGCGGGCGCGGTGGCCGCGCACATTGCTGCTGATCTTCACGGCGCGCCCTGCGCAATAGGTCAGCGCCTCGGCCAGGGCCTTGGCGTCGTCTATGGCGGGGGCGATGATGAGCTCGCGGGGAATATTGGGGGCGTTGTCTTCCTTGGCGTAATACTGGCCGATAAAGGCGCTGAGTAAGGCGGCCTCGGAGTCTGCGAGCTTGTCCCGTGGGAAGAAGCTCTTGCTGCCAATAAGTCGGCCCCCGCGGATGACGATCAGGTGCACACTGGCGTAGCTGCCATGCATCGAGGCGGCCAGCACGTCTGCGTCGCTGCCCTGGTTGGATACGTACTGCTGATCGTGGATGCGGCGCAGGTCGATTATCTGGTCGCGTATCTGGGCGGCCTTCTCGAACTCAAGGGCCTCGGCCTTCGTCTCCATCTTAGTTGTGAGCTCTTTGATCAGCATGTCGCTGCGACCATTGAGGAATAAGGTGGAGAAATGCACGTCCTGCGCATAGTCCTCGGGGGAGATTAGCCCCACGCAGGGCGCGGTGCAGCGGTCAATCTGATGCTGCAGGCAGGGCCGGGAGCGATTGCGGAAGTAGCTGTCCTCGCATTGGCGCAGCTTAAACACCTTCTGCAGAATGCTCAGGCCTTCGCGCACCGCCCCAGCACTGGGATAGGGGCCGAAGAAACTCGCGTCGCGGCGCTTGCTGCCACGATGAAAAGCCAGGCGCGGATACTCGTCCTTATGAGTCAGCATGATATAGGGGTAGGTCTTGTCGTCCCGCAGCTCGATGTTATAGGGCGGGCGATGCTGCTTGATGAGGGTCTGCTCCAGCAACAGGGCTTCGGTCTCGTTGCTGGTGATGGTCACTTCGATGTTGGCGATGCGGGCCACCAGCGCCATGGTCTTGGTGTCTAGCCCAGAGGCGCGGAAATAATTGCCCACGCGCTTCTTCAGGTTCTTGGCCTTGCCCACATAGAGGATCTCGCCCTTCTCGCTCAGCATGCGGTACACGCCGGGGCGTGAACTCAAGCTGGCGATTAGCGCTTTCGGGTCAATCGGGGCAGGTTTATCAGGAGAGTTCGACAAGGCTCGAGGCATCGCTTAGGCCGTGTTTTACGGCGAGTATGGTCAGTTCTACGTCGCTGCTCAGGGCCAGCTTGTCGAAGATACGATATCGATAGCTGTACACCGTCTTGCGGCTAAGGCGCAGCTTCTCAGAGATTAGGGTCACCTTCTGGCTGTCTATCAGCATCAGCGCCACTTGCAACTCGCGCTCAGAGAGTAGGTCGAAGGGCGAGGTGCGGTTCTCAGTGAGCGACACCTTCTCAAGCTTGGCGGCGATACGGGGGCTTATATAGCGCTGTCCACTCTGCACAAGATGTATGGTCCACAGCATCTCTTCGGGTGGCACGCAGGGTGTTATATAGGCACAGGCACCGGCTCGCATCATGCGCGAGGGCAATACGCCAAGGCCCAGTGGAATCATCACGATCACGCGGGCTTCTGGGTGATTGATCACCAGGCGCTGAGTCATCTCGATGCCGCTAAGGCCGGTCTGTTTAAGATGGATTACGATGATATCGACAGGGGTCGTTTCGAGCTGGAGTAAGGCCTCTTCCACGCAGTCCGCTTGGGCAACAACGTGCATCCCCGCCTCTTCTTCGATGAGCCGTTCGAGGCCACTACGCAATAATTGGTAGTCGTCGATTAACATGACGCGGATTGAACTTTGACTCTCAAGCATCTGCATAGTCTTTACTTCTCTAGATTGCTCGGGCGTGCTTAGGGTATTTTTTACCATAGACACCCTCGCAAGTACATAATCTCCGGTTACCGGGCCAACTGACCCACTATATTCGTGGGGTTCTCTAAGACGGGTATCCATTGCACCTCGGGTTCCAGCGCAACGCCGAAACGAGAGTACACGGATTCGATGATCGCCATGGCCAAACCCACCACATCTTCGGCAGTGGCGTGATCACGATTCACGATCACGAGAGCCTGTTTCTCATAGACCGCAGCCCCACCCTGTTGCTTGCCTTTCCAGCCCGCCTGTTCGATCAGCCAAGCCGCAGGTACCTTGCGCTCGCCCGCGGTGCCCGGCGCGGCGAAACTTGGCAGCGCGGGGTGTGCTTGCTGAAGTTTGGCGAAGTCTTCTGCGCTTAATACGGGGTTCTTAAAGAAGCTACCGGCATTGCCCAGCACTCTCGGGTCGGGCAGTTTCTCGCGGCGAATGGCGCATACGGTGTCGAACACATCCTGCGCAGTTACTACTCCCTCTTTATCGGCCAATGCGTCCGCTAGCGCCCCATAACTTAAGTTAGGCGCGGCACTGCGGCTTAATTCGAAGCTCACATCCAGCACGATCTTCTTGCCTCTTAAGGGGCCTTTGAACACGCTATCGCGATAAGCAAAAGCGCACTGAGCATTACTCATGCGCTCTATGGCACCACTGGCGATGTCGAGCACCTGCACCTCGGTGATAAGGTCTTTCACCTCTACGCCGTAGGCCCCGATATTCTGCATCGGCGCGGCGCCAACACAGCCGGGAATCAAGGCCAAATTCTCTAGCCCGTGCAGGCCAAGTGCTAGGCAGTGCTCTACGAAACTATGCCAGTGTTCGCCACTGGCGGCGGTCACACACACCTTATCCTGAGTTCTAGCCGTCTGGGTGATGCCCGTTAGCGCCATCTGGATCACGAGCCCAGGGAAGTCGTCACGCAGCAGCACATTGCTGCCGCCGCCTAGCAGCAGCATCGGCAAGGAGTTAGCTTTTGCGAAGCTAACTGCTTCTTGAAGTTCTTCTAGAGTTTGCACGCGGATAAAGTAACGGGCGCTAACCGAAAGGCCAAAGCTGTTGTAGGGTTTAAGGTCTATATGTTCGCGCATTGCACTCACTGCAAGTCTCGCTGGCGAATATGCGCAAGCAAGCCGTCGGAGGCCTCCTCTGCGAGATTGAGTACAAGCTGAAAGCCATCGACGCCGCTGTAATAAGGGTCGGGCACCGACTGGTGATTATTGTCTGTGAATTCCATAAACAGCTGCACCTTATGGCGCAGCGGCGGCGGGCACTGCGCTAGCAGGTCGCGCAGATTATTATCATCCATCGCTAGGATATAATCGAAAACTTCGAAGTCGCTGGCCTTAACTTGGCGTGCACGCAGGCCACTCAAATCATAGCCGCGTTGCTTCGCCGCGCTGCGGGCGCGCTTGTCTGGTTTCTCGCCTATGTGATAGTCACCGGTGCCTGCCGAGTCCACTTCTATGGCTTCCCCCAATTCGGCATCATTCACGCGCTTGTAGAACACGGCATGCGCAGTGGGAGAGCGACAAATATTGCCAAGGCATACCATCAGCACCTTGATAGGTTTTGCGCGTTTATTCATCGGCCGGCCCCTTTCACTTTGTGCCCGCCTCTAGTATCGCGCGCACGGCATCCAAGTCCTCTTGTGTATCGACCCCTGCGGGCATCTTCTCCACCGCTTCCTGCATATGAATTCTTACGCCGTGCCCCATGGCACGCAACTGCTCCAAGCGCTCGGCTACTTCGAGTGGCACCTGGGACCATTTCACATAACGGTTCAGAGTTTCTACGCGATAGGCGTAGATGCCGATATGACGTTTGCCAAAATTCGCCTGACCGCGCTCACTAATCTCACGCGTAAAGGGGATAGCGGCTCGGCTAAAATAATGGGCATAGCCTTCTAAATCCGTAACCACTTTCACCACATTAGGATTGTTGAACTCCGCCTCACTGTGAATCGTCTCGAACAGAGAGGCGATGCCGGCGCTAGGATTCAAACGCAGGCTCTCGGCTACCTGATTGATGGCGGCCGGGGGTATCAATGGTTCGTCGCCCTGCACGTTCACGACTACGGCATCCTCGGCCAAGCCAAGTTGCGCAGCCACCTCTTGGATGCGGTCGGTGCCCGACTGATGCTCTGTGGAGGTCATGCATACATTGTCGGTAAAGCGCAGCGCGGCCTCACGCACGCGCTCGTCGTCGGTGGCGATATAAACCGCCGCGGCGGCGCTAGCCAAGGCGCGCTCGTATACGTGCTGCAACATGGGCTTGCCGGCGATCTCTAGCAGCGGTTTGCCGGGCAGTCGCGTCGAGGCATAGCGCGCGGGGATGACCACGATGAAGGACATTAGTGTTTCTCCCGTTCCTCGGGGGTTAACTGGCGCGCCTCGCCTTCTAGCATGACGGGGATGCCGTCGCGCACAGGAAAGGCCAAGGCGTCTCCAAAACAGATCAGTTCCGAGGCGGAACGGTCATGTTTGAGCGGGCCTTTGCAAAGGGGGCAGGCAAGAATGCTAAGTAATTTCTGATCCATTTCATGTCCTCAAGGTCTGATAGCGGCGGCGCGTTTGGCCACCAAGGCTTGGATGTCTTTGATCAGGCTCTCGCTAAGGGCGTCTTCCAGATCTAGCTCGACATCTAAGTACCAATAATTTTGGGTCGCGAAGCCTTCGCATTTTACGGCGTCTTTATGGGTCATCACCACTGTGTCTTTGGGCTTGAACGCAAGATCCTGTGGGGCATAACGATAATGATCTGGGAACGGATGGCACAGAGGCTCATACCCAAGCGCGCGCACATTATTGAAGAAGCGCTGGGGATTACCGATTCCTGCCAGTGCATGCAGACTGCCATCAGCTGCCACGGGCAGATCGCCGAGCGCGACTCGCGCGCCGGTGTTGATATTCACCCACTGCGTGGCTCGCAGCAACATCGTGCCCGGTGTGGGCGTGCCGCCGATTGCGTCGATCTCCCGCTGCCAATGCGCGCGTTCGCCGCCGTTTACGACCACATAGTCAACTTCGCGCAGCCTACTCCTGCCCTCGCGTAGTGGTCCTGCGGGCAGGCGCATACCGTTGCCGAAGAGGCGCTCGCCATCCAACACCACTACTTCTAGATCGCGGTGCATCGCGTAATGCTGCAGGCCATCGTCGCTTAGGATTACATCGCAGGGATGCGCTTGTAAAAGCGCGTTGATGGCGCGTACGCGATTAGGGTCGACCACCATCGGGCAGTCTACGCTGCGCCGAATCATCACCGCCTCGTCGCCCATCTCCTCCACCGAAGACAGCGCACTGACCTCGCATGGAGTGTGCTTAGGATGCCCACCATAGCCACGGCTCACGATGCCGGGCTGCAGGCCTAGATTGCTCAGTGCGCGCGCCAAAGAGATTATGAGGGGCGTCTTGCCCGTGCCGCCGACGGTGATATTACCGATCACGATTACCGGGGGCCAGCGCGGGTCAATGTGGCGTTTTGCCTCTAGCCTGCTACGCCGCCGCCGCGCGAGAAAGCGATACAGCACGGCGAATGGTATTAGTAGGTAGAGCCATGGGCTCTTGCGGTACCACGCCTTAACGATGCCCATTAAGCACCCAGCGCGTGGTCAGAGAACTGAATGCGATGCAGCCCGGCGTAGTGCCCGCCCAGCGCCAATAACTCTGCGTGTGTGCCCGACTCCACGATCTGGCCCTTGTCCATCACCAGAATTATGTCGGCGTTCTCGATGGTTGAAAGGCGATGCGCAATCACGAAGGTGGTGCGGCCTTTCATCAGCGTGTTGAGTGCTTGTTGAATGTGTTGTTCCGACTCCGAATCTAGCGCGGAGGTCGCCTCGTCGAGCACCAGAATCGGTGCGTCTTTTAGAAAGGCCCGCGCGATCGCCAAGCGCTGTCGCTGCCCGCCCGAGAGCATCAGGCCCGCGTCGCCGACGATGGAATGAATGCCGTTGTCCAGCGTGTCGATAAACTCCATGGCATGGGCATTGCGCGCCACCGCGATGATATCTTCATCGCTCACGCTACCGTCTTTGCCATAGGCGATATTCTCTGCCACGGTGCCTTCGAACAGCACCACGTCTTGGCTTACTACCGCGATCTGCTCGCGCAGGCTCTTCAGCGTGTAGTCCTGCACGGCAACGCCGTCGATCAAGATGCGCCCAGAGTCCACATCATAGAAGCGCGGCAATAGGCTAACCAGTGTGGACTTGCCACTGCCAGACTTGCCGACTAAGGCCACGCTCTGCCCAGGCTTTACGGTGATGTCGATATGAGAAAGTACCGCCTCGCCCTCTTTATACTTAAAGCTCACATCCTCTAGCACGACTTCGCCGCGCACGCGCTCCACCTCTACCGTGCCGTTGTCCGGTTCTCTCTTCTCATCGAGCAAAGAGAAGATGCTATCGGCGGCGGAGATGCCGCGCTGTACCACAGAGTTCACGTTGGACAATTGACGAATCGGCTTGGAGAGCAGGCCCGCGATAGTGAGGAATGTTACGAAGTCACCGGCGGTGGCATTCTCTAAAAGCTCGGGCGACATGGCGAACCAGATCAACACCGCCATCGCCATGCTCACGAGAGTCTGCACCACGGGTATCGCGACGGACTGAGTGCCCACCATCTTCATATTCTGGCGACGATTGCGCTCGCTGGCGCGGCCGAAACGCTGCAGTACAAAGTCTTTGCCATTAAACGTGCGCACCACCTTCTGGCCCTTGATCGACTCGTTGGTGATCTGTGTGACCTCCCCCATGGAGTCTTGCATCTGGGTGCTGTACTTGCGGAATTTTTTCGAGGCTAGAGACACCACAAAGGCAACGCAGGGCGCGACCAGGAGAAACACTAGACTAAGGCGCCAGTTCGTCCAGAATAGCGCGATCAACAGGCCGATCACCGTCAGGCCCTCGCGGAAGATCACGGTAACGGCGTTGGTAGCAGCGCCGCTAATCTGCTGCACGTCGTAAGTAACCTTAGAGACTAGCCGGCCAGAGGTGCTGACGTCGTAGTAGCGCGTGGGCAGATCGAGGAGTTTCTCCATGATCTCGCAGCGCAGCTTGTGAATGATGTGATTGGAAATATACTCGAGGGAATAGCCGCCCATGATGCCGCCGATGCCGCGCACTACCACGATGGCCACACAGAAGATCGGCGCCAGGTAACGCGCGTCGGAGTTCTTCGCCGTGACTTGATCGACGGTCCAGCCCAGCCACTCCGCGGTGGCAACGCCGGTAGCGGAGAACAGAATATAGCCGACTATGCTGACCAGAAATACGCCGCGATGGGGCCCTACATAGCGCAATAAGCGCTTATAGAGTTGCCAGCCTTCTTGATCGATCTTCTCTCTCGCCATAGTGTCCTAGGTTCCCTTGAGTGTCGGCGCCGTGTTGCGTGGGCGTCAGTTTTCCTCTTCAGGTTTTCGAGTGGCAATGCTCAAGCGGCTGAACCCCGACTGACCGATGGCATCCATCGCGGTCACGACGGATTGATGGGTCGCGTCGGCGTCAGCGATGAGGATGAGCGCGATGTCTCTGTCCCCTGCCGATATCTCCTCGAGCGCGCGCATCAGCGTGTCGAGCTGGGCATTAACTAGTGGGCGGCCGTCGATGGCATAGCTGCCATTTTGGCTCACGGAAATCTCTATGCTGCGAGGCGCCTCTTGTGCAGGCTCGCCATCGGCCTCGGGTAGATTCACGGCAAGGCGCGTCTCCCGGGTAAAGGTGGTGGTGACCATAAAGAAGATCAGCAGCAAGAAGACTACATCAATCAAAGGAGTCAGATTGATCTGCAGCTCTTCCTGAATGCGTCGTTGAAACTTCACTGGTTGCCTATCTCTTTAACTTCCACACGGCGGTCGCTGTGCAGTGCATCCACGAGCTTGATTGATTCCTGCTCCAGACCCAATACCAGAGAGTCCACGCGGCGCATGAATAGGCGGTGAAACATATAGGTAGGAATCGCGACACTCAGACCCGCCGCGGTAGTAATCAGTGCTTGGGAGATGCCGCCGGCCAGCGCGTTGGCATTGCCGGTGCCCTGTATCATGATTTCGGTAAATACAGAGATCATGCCGATGACCGTGCCTAACAAGCCTAACAACGGCGTTATGGCGGCGATGATGCCCAGCGTGTTCAGGTAGCGCTCCATATCATGGATCACCTGACTGGCGGCCTGCTCGATGCTGACGGTCATGGCGGCGCGGCCATACTTGGAGTTCACCAAGCCCGCGGCGAGGATCTGCCCAAGGGGCGATGCCAAGCGCAACTCGCGCAGATGAGCAGCGTTCAGTTCATTGTTCTTAATCCACGTCCAGACTTGACCGAGCGTGTATTTAGGGGAGATTCGTGCCGCGCTGAGGGTCCAGAACCGCTCGATAATGATGGCGATGGCGACGATCGAGCACAAGATGATGGGCAGCATTAACCAGCCGCCGGATTTAACTAACTCTACCACTATGAACCTCCAGAAAAGACCGCCGCTACTTTAACATACTCAACCGCGGCGTGGTGAGCACACAATTGCTAACAAAGCGCTGCACACAGCCCATGACGGCCTCTGGAGGCCGCACTGGCCTCACCATACCAGTATCGCGGCTGGTCTACGCGGTATTGAATAGGCCCATACACGCCCCCTCGACCTAGACTAAACTCAAGTGCGCCAGAGAGCGCCGTATTCCACACGGTTATGCCTTGGGCCTCATATCGCTGCGTCACCTGCGGCGCCGGATGCCCGAACTGGCTGCGATAGCCCGCCGACACAGCCACGTAAAGAGGCTGCACCGCCATGAGGAATGGCAGGCTTGAGGAGGTCTGGCTGCCATGGTGCGGCGCGATCAAGAGCTCACTCGCCAACCCCGCTCCCCCTAGCTCTAACAAAGCCTCCTCGGCCCCGCGTTCGATGTCGCCACTGAGCAGAACCGCCGTCTCCCCTACCCTGATGCGCAGCACGCAAGAACTATCGTTGCCCTGATAGCGTTGACCGGCTAGCGGATAGAGCATATCGAACTGCACGCCATCCCACTGCCAAGACTGCCCACGGACACAGGGCTGCGCTCCATAGGCAAGCGGAGCAGGCGCACTCATTAGCAAGCGTTTTATATCTAGCAGATGCAGTAGCGAGTCGAGCCCCCCGCGATGATCGTTGTCCGCATGGCTGACCACTAGCGTGTCGAGGCTGCCAATGCCAAGAGTCCGCAGATAGGGTTGCACTACGCCGCCCCCCGCATCGAAATCAGCGCTGAAGCGCGGCCCCGTGTCGTAGAGTAGATTGTGATTGGCCGTGCGCACGACTATCGCGAGACCCTGCCCGACATCCAACACCGTGATCCGCGCCTGCCCCACAGGCAACGACTGCGATACCGGCCAAAGTAGTGGCGCCAGAAACACTGGCACTAGGCCACGGCCCGGCCAGCCCCTAGGCGCCAATAATAGTAGCGTGCCTAGAGAGGCAAACAGCAACGCCCACATCGTCAGCGCATCGCCCTCCCACACCCCCCACGCTGGCGCCAAGCTTTGCACGCCCTGCAGCCCGGCACTCAAGCCTTCGAGCAGCCAGTTCGCGGCGAAGAATAGCCATGCGCTCAAGGCCGCAGAGACCGGTATAAGCATTACGGCCAGCAACGCGACGGGCACGATCAATAGGCTGACCAGCGGAATCGCGAAGAGATTGGCCAGAGGCGAGAACAGAGACAGCTGCGCGGTCCAGATCAACAGGGGCACACTCATGCCCACGAATACCAAGGCCTGCGGCTCGCCCCAGCGCTGCCAGATGCGCAGCGCACCACTGGCAAAACCGCGTTTAGCATCGCCAATCTCTATAAGAGTAAGCCGCGAGCCGAAGGCCAGCAGAAGCGTACCCACCGCGCCGAAGCTAAGCCAGAAGCCCGCGCCGATTGGGCTGAGGGGGTTAAGAAGCAGCACTGCACACATGGCGAGACAGAAGCTGAAGGAGCGCGGCGGCTCCTGCGCCAGAAGCCGCCCGGCCATGAACACCGCCACCATGATCAGGGCTCGCTGAGTGGGCAGTGAGAAGCCCGCCAAGAGACTGTAGACAAGCGCTGCCCCAATGGCACACAAGGCGCCGCATTTCTGGGCCGGAAAACGCAGCAATAGTCCGGTCCAAATTCGCGCCACGGCATTGCCGAAGTAATAGCCCAGCATGGCAATAAAACCCACATGCAATCCAGAAATGACAATAAGATGGTTGGTGCCCGTAGCGCTGAACAGGGCCCAGTGCTCTTGGCTGATCTGCTCGCGGTCCCCGAGTATCAGGGCTAGTAGGATGCCCTTGTGGGAGGCATCGACCAGCATCTGCTCTAGCCGCTCGCGCAATGCGTAGCGCAGCTTGTCGATCCCCAGTCTTGCATCGGGAAGGCGCCGGTTCAGCGATGTCTCGCGCACATAACCCTTAGCGGCATAGCCCTGCATCAGCAGCCAGCCCTCATAGTCGAAGCCGCCGGGGTTGGCGAAGCCATGGGGCCGATTCAGGCGCACGCGCCAGCGCCAACGCTGCCCGGGGGCAAGAGTGGCACTACCATAGTAGTTCAGGAGGATGAGTCGCGGACTAAAGTAGGTCTTAGTCGGGTCGCAGTTCGCGGGCTGCAGATCGACACAGCTGCTCTCGACCTTGAACGCAGCCTGCTGTGCACGGCCATTGCGCTGCGGCAGCCCAGTCAATGTGCCCGTCACCCAGAAGTCGACCTCCTCTAGGGCTTCCGGTAAGAGTGCGTCGAGGCGATACAAGCCAAAGCCGATGCCCCAACACAGGCCTAGGCCGAGCGCCCCCGCCAGCCCGAGGCCCCAATGGCGGAGCGCACAGAGCCACAGGCAAGCGCCGCCGAAAACGACGAACACATAGACGGGAAAGTCGGGTAAGGACGGCAACCGACAGACGCAAATCACCGCTAAGCAGAACGCGAGCATCCTTGCGCGCATGGGCCACTCCCTCTCAATTCATGCACTGAGTATAGGAGGCATCCCAATTTGCGTGGACTGTTTACTCGAAGCGCAGGGCCTCGGCCGGCTGCACATTGGCGGCGCGATAGGCAGGATACAGCGTGGCAAGCACGCTAAGCAGGAAGACCCCGATGCTCACTCCCACTATGTCGCCGATGCGAATCTGCGAGGGCAGGAAATCCACCGGATAGACCTCAGCGCTTAGCAGCTGAATATCGAAGGTCCGCTCCACCAGTGCAGCGAAGTCGCCGACGGTGAGTGAGAAGATCACGCCGAGAGTTACGCCGATGACGGTGCCGATAAGCCCCACGATGCAGCCCTGGGTCATGAAGATGCGGCCGATCATCTTGGGGCTCGCGCCGATGGTGCGCAAAATTGCGATATCGCCGCGCTTGTCCCGCACGATCATGATCAGGCTGACCACAAGATTGAACGCGGCCACACCCACCAGCAGCCAGAGCAGGAAGCCCACGATGCTGCGGGAGAACTGAATATTCTCGTAGATGTTGCCGAATAACCGCGTCCAGGTCTCCACCGCGAAGCCCTGGGGCAGCGTCGTGCTGATCACCTGAGCTTCGCCGCGAATCGCCAATAAATCCTCAACCTTGAAGCGGATGCCAGTATAGGTGTCGCGGTAGCGATACAGGGCCTGGGCATCCTGCAGCGTGATCATGGCCATGGCACTATCTAGCTCGAGCGTGCCCACCCTGTAGATGCCCGCCACGGTGAATTGCCGCTGAGTTGGCAGGGCCACCAGAGGGTTCACCGAGACATTCAGGGAATACAGGCTAACCTTGTCCCCAAGCCCTACTCCGAGGTTCTCGGCCAGAGTGGCACCAAGGAGTATCCTGAAACGGCCCTCACTGAGGCCCACAAGACCGCCACTAATCATGAAGCGGTCGATGATGGATATCTGCGCCTCCATTGCGGGGTCTACCCCGTTGACGACGACACCCTTGGCATAGCCGGGCACGGCGAGTACGCCGGTCTCCTCGATCAGAGGAGCGGTCGCCAAGACTGTAGGGTTCTCATCTAGCACCTCCTGCACGGCCGCCCACTGGTCTAGACTCACCCTATCTAGTGCCTTGACCGTGCCATGGGGCAGAATGCCCAGAATATTCTCGCGTACTTCCCGGTCGAAACCATTCATGACGGAGAGCACTGTGATCAGAATGGAGATGCCGAGCGCGAGGCCGCTGATGCTGAGCATCGACATGAAGGACACCAACTGGCTGCGCCGCCCTACGCTGACATAGCGCAAAGCCACGAATAAGGCGAAGGAGTTCTCCGCGAAGGACGGCAGCTTGCCGATGCGAGGGGTTTCAGTCGCCATGGGGGGGCTCGCCTTGTTCGGCGGAGGCAGTATCGGGGCCGCGTTTTTGGGTCGGCGCCTCCACTAGCTCTAACTTGCCATTGCGCAGTTGCAACACGCGATCTAGGGTGCTGGCGAACTCCTCGTCATGGGTCACTACGATGAAGCTGGTGTCTAGCTGTTCGTTCAGCTCCGCCATCAAAACGTGAATCTCGTGGGCGGTATGCCTGTCTAGGTTGCCGGTGGGCTCATCGAGCAACACGCAACGAGGCTCGGTCACCAAGGCGCGGGCGATGGCGACGCGTTGGCGCTCGCCACCAGAGAGTTCCGAGGGCTTATGCTGCATACGGTGACCTAGGCCCACGCGGTCGAGCATGGCCGCGCCACGCCGAGTAGCACTTTGCACATCGGTGCCGGCGATCAACAACGGCATGCACACATTCTCCAGCGCCGTGAACTCCCCCAACAGATGATGGAACTGGTAAACGAAGCCGAGGTTGCGATTGCGCATCTGGCCGCGCTGGGCCTCATTGAGGCTGGCCAAGTTCATGCCGGCGATCATCACCGTGCCTTCGCTGGGCAGGTCCAAGCCCCCGAGCAGGTTCAATAAGGTAGTCTTACCCGAACCAGAGGCCCCGACGATGGCGACACGCTCACCCGCATAGACCCGCAGATCGAGCCCCTCGAGCACCTGCACCTCGGCCGGCCCTTCCGAATACAGCTTACTCAGATTGATGCACTCCAGCATGAGCTCTGGCTCTTGCATGAATGGCGAGACAATCTGCGCGGTTGGGGAATCTAGGTGGGAATCACTCATCTTTACTCATACCTCAAGACTTCGGCGGGCTGAATGCGGGTGGCGCGGTACGCGGGATATAGCGTGGCGAGAAAGCTCACCAATAGCGCGCAGATACAGATTATCACGACATCGCTGCTGCGTAGCTCGGCGCGCAAATAGGAAATCATATAGACGTCGGCGGGCGAGAAAACCGTGTTGAGCGTGGACTCGACCCAACCCATCACAGTACTCAGATTATTGGATACCAGCACGCCCAAGACCGCGCCTAGCAGCGTGCCGAACACGCCAACGGTAGTGCCCTGGGTGACGAAGATGCTCATGATGGTGCCGCGGCTAGCCCCCATGGTGCGCAGTATGGCGATATCGGCACTCTTGTCCGCCACCACCATAACGAGGGTCGAGACGATATTGACCGCACCAATCACCACGATCATCAAGAGCATGAAGCCGGTGAGGGTTTTCTCCAGCCGCAGCGCGCCGAACAGGCTCGCCTGGGTCTCGCTCCAACTGGTGCTACTGAGGTCCGGGTCCGCAACAGACTGCACCGCCGCCGCCGCGATCGGGCCGGCATTGAACACATCATCGACGCGCAGACGCAGGCGCACGTCTTGCGCCGCATTGCCCTCGCCCAGCAGGTGCTGTGCGGCCTCTAGACTAATCATGGCGGTATTATTATTGCCGTAGAAGCCGAAATCGGCGGCTCCGATGACGCGAAACCGCATGGCGTCATCTAGCTCGCGATTGATGAGGCTGTTCAGCGACATGAGGGTGATCTCGTCGTCGAGAAAGATGCCGAGGCGGCTGGCCAGGCTAATGCCAAGGATAATGCCATTCTCGCGCTGCCCGAGGGTATCGAGTAACTGCCGGAAGCCTGGGCTCTCCACCTGTAAGACCTCGCTCTCGAACGCGGGAGAGACGCCGCGCAACTGCACGAACTCGCCACCGCCGTCGTAGCGCAGCCATGCCTCGCCCTCTACATAGGGCGCGGCACCGATCACGCCGGGGCTGCTGCCCAAGGAGTTGCGCACGACGGTCCAGTCGTTGAGACCACTGCTCGACTGCACACTGGCATGGGGCACGGCCTTCAGGGTCTCGTCCCGCATGGTGCTGGTAGAGCCGTTGATGACCGATAGCACGACGATCAAGGCTAAGACACCGACGGTGATGCCGAGAGTCGAGACAATCGAGACGAAGGAGATGATCTGGCTCTTCTTACGGGTGCGGGTATAGCGAAGTCCGATGAAGAGGGAGACGGGTTTAAACATTGCGTTGCAAGATCCTTTGCACGGTTTTAAAACTGACGGGCGCCACAGGTGTACTCACCTCCTCGGCGATGGAGCGCAATGATCTGCCTTGTTCGCGCAGCTGCATGATTCTCTTCAATACCTTCTGCTCCAATGGGTTCTCTATTAGTCGGCCATTGCTGTGAATCATAAAGCCAAATGGGCGGCTACCGCCCAAGTAACGACCCTTACTGCGCTCGTTCCTTTTGACATTCTTGATGCGCTCTACTGATCGTCGACGCTCCAAGCCTGCGAAGAGCCGAGCAGATTGTACGATGTCGAGAGTGAAACTGGTGTCTGTCACGTCGCCACCTAAATCGGCAACGTGTAAGGCGATGCCCTGTGCCTTGAAACGCTCGATAATAGCGCTGGCATCATAGCAGGAGCTAAACACCCGCTCCAAGGCATACACCAAGAGCGTATCGCCCTCGCCCATCCGCGCCAATAGGGCGGAGGCCTCGTCACGATCGGCGAAATCAGCATTCCACGGCGCGGCGTGATCGACCACAAAGTCCTCTAGCGACCAGTTATGCGCCTTGCAGTACTGCCGCAGGGCTTGCTGCTCCTGCTCTAGCTGGATATCGAGCGTCTGTTTGTTGCTTCCGTGCACACCGTTTAATTCGAATTCTGAAGTGCGCAGATAGAGATAAATAGCCATGCCTTGTGCCTCTGTTCGAGCAATGCCACGCGGTGACGAAAGTCTACTCTTCTAGGCTTTCTAAGAGCAAGCGACTTCGTCTTGCCGCGAGGCTTTAATTTCTGCCGCCGAAACGGCGGTTTTTAGTTTCCCCACAGAGCATAATCGGCCTGTCAAAATAATCCGCTGAACTGGCTCACAAAATTCGCCAGGTGTTTGAATTAAAAAGTATTTGCTGCTATATTTCACAGGCCTTACAGAACGTCGAGACTAAGCTTACTAGTCCAACCCTGTGACGCTAAGATTTTCTGACCAACTGCACATACCCTACAGACACTCTTGGGGCGGTTGGAATCCGGTGATCGCTGTTCTAGATCAGCAAGAGAACAGTCCAAATCCAGACAGAAATCGCTTGCCAGCTAAGACGTCTACATATCGTCTAGAGAGAAGCAGGCGGAAAGCGTGGAATTCGCGAGTAGTGCGCTACCACGAGAACGATTTTTAGAAAGACAAAGCAATGAGAATGACACCAAGCAGTGGTGTTGAAAACATACGGAGCGTTGGCCTAACCCGCCAGCGCGAAAGAAAGTAAATACAGCCAGATAAATTCGGGTCGTATCAAATTCAAAAGTCACAGCCTAGCGATATTCGCCAGAAGCCCTGACTAAGAGCAGGTTTACGTAAATCGACTTTTCTGCAGCCCGAGCAATACCCGCGCTGCCAGTACAACGCAGCGATACTGCGTGATGATATAAGTCACAGATTTTGGTTATCGGATTTTCAGTTCCCGGGTCCCGTGGTAAAGCGATGTTGTTTGTATGCCACCATGGTCCTTTCGAAAAGAAAGCTAATCCGCTTTCAGTAATTCACTGCCCGCAGGTTTGATATACCCCGAGTTTACAATTCTGGCTCAACAGAAAAGTGAACCTTACAATGAAGAGAATGTTAATCAATGCAACTCAAGAAGAAGAGTTGCGTGTAGCCCTTGTCGATGGTCAACGTCTATATGACCTCGATATCGAGAACCGCTCCAGAGTCCAGAAAAAAGCCAGCATCTATAAAGGGCGCATCACTCGCGTCGAGCCAAGCCTAGAGGCTGCCTTCGTCGATTTCGGCGCCGAGCGTCACGGCTTCCTCCCCCTCAAAGAGATCTCCCCTCAATACTTCACTAAGCGTGGCGGCGGTGACGGCGGTCGCGTCAACATCAAAGAAGTAGTGGCCGAAGGCACAGAAGTCATCGTCCAAGTTGAGAAAGAAGAACGTGGTAACAAGGGCGCTGCCCTCACTACTTTCATTAGCCTCGCTGGTCGTTACTTGGTCTTGATGCCGAATAACCCACGCGCCGGTGGCATCTCACGCCGCATCGAAGGCGACGAGAGATCCGAGATTCGCGAAGCCCTTAGCGGCCTGAACATTCCTGACGGCATGGGCATGATTGTGCGCACCGCGGGCGTTGGCAAGCAGCAGCAAGAATTACAATGGGACTTGGATTATCTGCTCGCCCTGTGGCAGTCCATTACCGACGCATCGACGCAGAAAAACGCCCCCTTCCTGATCTATCAGGAAAGCAATGTCATCATCCGCACGATTCGTGACTACCTGCGCCAGGACATCGGCGAAGTATTATTCGACACGCAAGAGTCCTATGACGAAGCATTGAACTTCGTGCGTCAGGTGATGCCGCATTACGAGGCGCGCATCAAGCTCTATCAAGAGTCCCTGCCCCTGTTCAATCGCTACCAGATCGAAGGCCAGATCGAGACGGCCTTCCAGCGCGAAGTGAAACTGCCCTCCGGCGGCTCCATCGTGATCGACCCGACCGAGGCATTGGTGTCTATCGACATCAACTCTTCACGCGCAACCCGCGGCTCGGATATCGAAGAAACAGCTCTGAATACAAACCTCGAGGCTGCCGACGAGATCGCTCGCCAGTTACGCCTTCGCGATATGGGCGGCCTGATCGTGATCGATTTCATCGACATGAGCGCGGCGCGTAATCAGAAAGAAGTAGAAAACCGCATGCGCGATGCCCTAGAGGCAGACCGCGCCCGCGTTCAAGTGGGCCGCATTTCTCGCTTCGGTCTTCTCGAGATGTCCCGTCAACGCCTGCGTCCTTCACTAGAAGAAACCAGCACTATCGTCTGCCCACGCTGCAGTGGCCAAGGCGCCATCCGTGATGTGAAATCGCAGGCGCTTTCTATCCTACGTGTATTGCAGGAAGAGGCTAACAAGCGCAAGAGCACAGAGATCCGTGCATTGGTGCCTATCGCCGTTGCTTCTTACCTACTCAACGAGAAGCGCGCAGCCGTTAACGCTATCGAGGCCCAGAGCGAAACTAAGCTGGTGATCGTGGCCAATGCCGCTCTCGAGACACCACACTACGAAATCCAAGGCGTCTCGCAGAGCGATGGCGAGCACACTGCAAGCTACGAAATCGAGATTCACCCAGAAGTTCCTGAGACGAATCATCACCGTCATGCGAAGCCAGTGCCAGTTGCCCCACAACAGGCAGCCGTACAAGCTCCAACCCTGTCTCAGCCCCCCGCTCCTGTGGTAGTGGCGGAAAAGCCTAAGAGCCTGTTCAACACCTTGTTCGGTTGGTTATTCAGCTCCGAAGAAGAGGAAGAGACTACTAAGAAGAAGCCACAGCCTAAGCCAAGCGATCGCAATGCACGTAGCCGCGACACTAACCGTGGCCGCGACTCACGTCGTGGCGGCAAGCCTGCCAACCCACGCACTCGTGACAACAACGAAAACCGTGGCGAGAAGCAAGCAGACGCCAGTGGCGACAGCAGCACAGCAACAACTCCACGCGAACCCGGCCAGGGCCGTAAGCGTGGCGGTCGCGGTCGCAACAGCAATGCCGACGGCAGCCCTCGACGTGACGAGAAGCGTGAACCACGCGAGCCGCGTGAACCACGTAAGGCAGAAGAGCCACGTAGCGAAGAAAGTGGCGAGCAAAACAGCACTGACGAGACCCGTGGTGGTCAACGCAGAAGCGGCAATCGTCGCCCGCGCAATACCAACCAGCGTCGTCGCGGCCCGCGTCCTGACGAGCAGGCAGCAACAGCGAATGCAGAAGAAGGCAGCACAGAGCAAGAGCCTAAGAATGTGCAGGCCGCTGCAGCGCCCGAAACTGCAAACGTTAACGAGCTTGCAAATAATGCAGTAGAGGCCGCAGCAACGGAGCAGTCCGCTCCTGAAGATGTAAACGGCAATGTTGCAGCACCGGAAGACGAGAGTGCAGAAGGCGCCTCTAAGCCTGCGCGTCGTCGCCGTCCTTCCGAGCGTCGTCGTGGTCGCAACCGCAATGCGGCCGCTAGCGAAAACGCTGAAGGCGCAACTGAAGGCGAAGCCGAGAGCACTGAAGATAACAACGGCAATAAAGAAGAGAAGGCCGAAAAGCCAGCTCGTCAATCGCGCCCTAAGGCCGCCTCCGAGAAAACTGCAGAGAAAGCAGAGCCAGCAGTCGCGATAGCAGAAACGGAAACGCCTGTTGTAGCCGAGGCCTCTGAGCCAGTTGTTGTCGCGAAAGTCGAAGAGCCCACAGTACTCGAAGCAGTTGTAGCCGAGGACATGCACAGCACCGAGCCTACGCTTGAGACTGCCGAACCCAGCCCTGCTCCAGTTGTCGAGAAGACAGAAGCGCCTAAAGAACAAGCGCCTGTTAAAGCCGATGCGCCAGAGGTGCAAGAGAGCCCAGTTGTCGCACAAGAGAGGCCAGAGACTAAAGAGGAGCCTGCAGCCAAGCCTGAGATTCCTCCACTGGCAGGTCGCGCCCCGAATGACCCGCGCGAGATTAAGCGCCGGGCTCAGTTGGAAGCGGCCGCTAAGAAAGAAGACTAAGTAATAGCTAGCTGAAACAAAAACGCCCCGTGACTGGAAAGCCACGGGGCGTTTTTGTTAGCGCTTGGCGTGCAACACGCCGGGCACTAGTCCTAACTTATAGCTTCTCTGCCAACTCCGGCAACACATTGAACAAGTCGGCCACTAGACCGTAATCGGCCACTTGGAAGATCGGTGCCTCTTCGTCCTTGTTAATCGCCACGATGACCTTGCTATCTTTCATGCCCGCGAGATGCTGAATAGCACCCGAGATACCGACGGCGATATACAAATCCGGTGCCACAATCTTACCTGTCTGGCCAACCTGCATATCGTTAGGGACGAAGCCCGCATCAACCGCTGCACGCGAGGCACCGATGGCGGCACCAAGCTTGTCGGCTACCTTCTCTAGCAATACGAAATTCTCACCGTTCTGCATGCCTCGGCCACCGGAGATCACGATGGAAGCAGCTGTCAATTCGGGACGCTCGGAAACAGACAACTGCTCCGTGACGAAACTCGAAAGAGACTGTGACTTATCGATATCCACGTTCTCAATTGGCGCACTATTGCCGGTCGCCGCACTCTCTTCAAATGCGGTGCTACGCACCGTGATCACTTTGATGGAGTCACTCGATTGCACGGTCGCCAAGGCATTGCCTGCGTAGATAGGGCGCACGAAAGTATCGGCGCTTTTCACTGCAACGATATCGGAAATTTGTGCGACATCTAACAAGCCTGCTACGCGTGGCATGAGATTCTTACCAGTAGTCGTAGCCGCAGCCAGTACATGGCTATAGGCAGCGGCGACTTCTGCCACTAGTGGCGCTACCGCCTCTGGCAGTTGATGATCATAGGCTGCGTTGTCCGCAACTAAAACTTTGCTCACGCCCGTAATGGCGGCGGCAGCTGTTGCGACAGCCGCGCAAGCTGCACCGGCAACAAGGACCGTCACATCAGCCTCTATCGCTAGGGCGGCGGTGACAGTGCTCAGCGTCGCTGGCTTCAATGCTGCATTATCGTGCTCTGCAATGACTAAAACGCTCATGAATTACCCTTCTATATACTTAGCAAATGAATACCGGACCGGTGGGTTTAGATCACCTTGGCTTCGGACTTAAGCTTACTAATCAGCTCGTCGACGCTGGCAACTTTAATGCCCGCGGTGCGCCCAGCCGGCGCCTCAACGCTGAGGATCTTCAGGCCAGAGCTAACATCAACTCCGAGATCGCTTGGGGTTACGGTATCGATAGGCTTCTTCTTCGCCTTCATGATATTGGGCAGCGACGCATAACGCGGCTCGTTCAGACGCAGGTCAGTGGAGACCACTGCCGGTAGCGTCAACAATACCGTCTGCTCACCACCGTCGATCTCACGCGTAACCTTGAGCTTGCCATCAGCCACTTCGAGCCCACAGGCGAAAGTGCCCTGTGGCATATTGCCGATCGCAGCGAGCATCTGTGCCACTTGGTTATTGTCTGAATCGATAGACTGCTTGCCTACCAACACGAGGTCGATGCCCTCTTTGTCTACCAAGGCTTTAAGTAGCTTCGCCACTGCAAGTGGCTGCAAGCCATCTTCGGCCTCTACATGGATGCCACGGTCTGCACCGAGGGCTAAGGACGTGCGGATCTGCTCTTGGCAGGCCTTCTCGCCAATGGACACGACGACGACTTCTTCTGCGTGCCCCTTCTCCTTCAAGCGGATCGCCTCTTCTACGGCGATCTCACAGAATGGGTTGATTGCCATTTTGGCATTAGTCAGCTCGACGCCGCTGTTATCTGCCTTCACACGAACTTTTACGTTCGCGTCGACAACACGTTTGACTGCCACAAGAATCTTCATGGATTCTCCACTGTGTATTGAGTTTATTGAGTAAGAGAAAGGCGCGCTCGAATTTGATGAATCCTTGATCAAATTCAGCGGGTATGCCCCGGAAAGGGGGCAATAATGCCGGGTTTATCGCAGTGCGTCAATATTGAGCCACTGTTACGGACTCTATGCCAACCCAATTGACGGGCCTTATTTGACAGTTTGTTGTCCATAAAGAAAGCTTGAATAATCAGCCAAGCGGCCGATAACTGAACTAAGCAAAATTTGCGGCACAGAGATTGCGTATAGAACAGCGAACACGCGCAATTCGATTTAATTACAGACGAGATCAATGCCATGAAAAATCGCTTTTTCACTGTTGCCGCGCTGGCGGCCTCTACATTGCTGCTGAGCAGCTGCGGGTTCGTGGCGGCACCATTGGGTTATGGCAGCGCCTATGTTGGCAAGGGCACGGTCAATACCGCCGACAAAGGCGTCGAATACGGCAAGAAAGCGGCAAATATCGTCGTGGATACGGCAATCACTGTCGGAGAAGCAGCAGCGCAGGGCATGAAGACCGACCCCGAGGCGCCCGCCCCACGCGGCAGCCTGCGACCGCGCTAAGCTATCGAGACTCCTTAGACCTTCCCCAACAGGAAGTCTCCGCCTGCACTCTGCAGCACGAGTTGTTCGCCTTGCGCGCCCTGCTCTATTTTTGCCAATGCCACCATTTGATAGAAAACATTGCGTGAGATCAGCGCCTCTAGGCCGCTGCGAACGTGTAGTGTGGGATGGGGCTCTTTACCCTCCTCGCCCACTTCGATGGCGTGCTCGGCGTCGGCAGTCACCGTCTCACCAGTATTCAAGGTGAACTTTAGGCGGCGCGCACCCCCTTCTCCTTGCACATCCAACAGAGTCGCCACGAAGGGACAGTCCTCTACCTCTATGCTAACGCGCTCTGCAGGGGTGACTAGAGAGAAGGAACCGTCTGGCTCACGGCGCAGTACAGAGGCAAATAATTGGACCAAGGCAGGCCTGCGTATGAGGCTTCCGTCGTGATACCAGCGTCCATCGCGGGCGATGCGAATGTCGATCTTGCCGCAATAGGGAGGATCCCATAGGTGCACAGGGGCTGGACCATTGAATTCGCCAATGGCGCTTAAAAGGCTTTCGGGGGGCACTCGATTATCTTGCATCATCTCCTCGTTAGTGGCGCTGTCGCGACCACTTACGGTACCAGAGAATCCACATAACGACCAACGGCGCTGGCTAGCAGGCGCTGGGGGTTTTCCTCATATAGGTTGATAACACCGGCGCGGGTATCGATGGTAACGACATCTACGATGCGACCACTGCTCGCGTCCAGAAGCGTTAGCTGTAGACGCGCACGGTCTAGGCCGAAGGCAGCCCCCATATCGGTAGCCTCGCGATGGCGCAGCGCACTGGCCATCTCCGACCAGGTGCCGATGGTGTCTTCCCAGACATAGATGCGCGGGTAGACAACAAAATCGATGCGATTATTGAGCGCGCTCTCCCGGGCATCGAACAAGGTCTCGGTGCCGCTAGCCCGCATCACGCGCGGAAACCGCCGACTGATCTGATTGGTGAGCAGGTCTGCTACCTGATCCTCGACATAGAACGCGCCGGGCGCCACCAAGGCATTATCGTGGTTGAGTACGGTCTCTTGCATCGCGGCTAGGCCACTTAAGGCAACATAGAAACTAGTGTCCTGACCCAAAACCCAATTACTATTCCGCGTAACCTTATGATCTGGAATTAGACCCGTTGCGCCTGTCGCAGCAACCCCTTGATTGTAGAGGTGATGCACATGACCGCAGGCACTGAGCGCACTGACGCAGAGAAGAAAACAGACACGCTTGAACATGATGGGCGACCCTTTTGGTATAAGACTACGAAAAACGGCAAACAATGGCCGAATTTCCATTAAAGAATGCAATAGCCTTAAGTAAGCACATAGCTTGCCAACCATAAGAAAAAGAGTGCGGGACAGCCCCGAGACTTACATTTCGCGAACGCGGGAGCAGCGGCGACAGCGATAGACGTGGTCGGTGCCAGTAAGCACCATGATCTGTGGAGGCCAGCTGCACTTACACAGCAGGTAGCCCATTTTCTGCGCCATCTCCACTTCCATCAAGCGCTCGCGCACGCTCTCGGCGGCACGCAGCTCCGGTTCCGCCTGGCTTGGGTCTTCTTTGACACGCGGCACAAGCTTCACCGGCGCGCTAGGCGCCGCTCGCTGTAATTCTGGCTCCACCACTAGCGTAGGAATAGGGTCCACTGGCTCGGGCACATCCGGCACAAACACGGGAATATCGGCGATTGCAGAATCTACAGGTGTCTTTAACTTTTCTGCCGGTTTTGCAACAGCCTGCCCCTTTAGGCTATCGGTCGGATGCGCAGGCTCTGGCTCATCATCCCAATTCGACTCCTCTAGAAAAGCTTGTAACTCACTTAAATTCATTGCTTAAAGCTCTTCATAAGATCGAGGTCTAGCTCATAGGGCTGCACACGGTTGAGTACGACCCGAACTTGCGGAATGCCGTCACCCTGCAAACGCGTTAACTCGGTAGACGCAGACTCGAGTGTCGTGCGTCCGGCCTGCACGACGAACAACACATCGCTACAATGTCGAGCAACCACGAGCGTATCGCTCACTTCGCTCAGTGCAGGGGCATCGATGATGATGGTATCGAAGCGACGCTCCAACATTTCGATCACACGCTGGAAACGCTTGCTCGACAGAAGCTCATGGGGATTAGGTGGCAAAACGCCCGAGGGAATGACAAAGAGCTCTTTTCCGGGAATACTATGCACACAGTCGCGCATCTGCGCGGCCCCCGCGATCAAGTGTGAAAGTCCTGCAGCTCCCATAGGCAAACCCACATAGCTTTGCGTTTTGCGCATGTCGGCATTGATTAACAACACCCTCTCTGTTTTGCCCATCGCGAAGGCGAGGTTCATCGCTATTGAGGACTTGCCTTCCCCGTCTTCACTGGAAGTTAGCAGCACCACGCGACCGCGCGGGAATTGCTCCAATGGATCATGGGCAGGTCGCAACATTTGCAGGCGCGCACGCAGCACACCGATGCTGCTGGCGTACTCCCGATCGCTCAGGAACTGCGCCGGGTCGGACAGGTTGAGTGCTGGGGTTACCCCTACGCAAGACTTGCCTAGGTGCTTCTCGACATCTTGTTTGAAGTCGAGTGAATCGCGACGCTGGAAGCGCATCGCGACGACGAATGCGGGCACCGCAACGGCGCTGAGATAGCCAAGCAATATCCACCATGGCTGCATCTGCTCGAGCGGGGCACGCGGCAGGTTTGCCTCGTCTAAGACTTTGGCAGAAACAAGATGATTGAGGGAGTCGTCGTAGGTCTTAACCAGTTGTCGAATCAGAGTGTTCTCTAGTGCCGGCGAGAGCGCGCTAACGCCTTGCGTAGCGCTGCGGCGTAGCTGCTCAATTTGCTCTGCATCGCTTTGCAATGGCGGCAATAAATCGTCAAAAACATCACCGGCAATCGTGTCTGCTAATTGATCGCCCACATCTTCGTTCGCAGGATCTGGCTGCATTGTCACGCTGTCTAGTTTGGCCAGAAACTGCGCCGCGGCCCTTGCGATTTGCTCGAGTTGGGCATCGGCCGTGTACTCGACATAGGCCTGTGCTACGGCCTTAGCCCCCAGCTGTGCTCGCTGCGGATCGCTATCTTGGAAGTGTACGGATAAAAGATAACTCTGCGGGATTACCTCTACGCGAATATTGTAGCGATGATCTCCCGCCACAGTCGAGGAGGTGACGATCTCGCGCTGGGTATTCATCAGGACGGTGATATCAGTGGGGCTGGGAGTCACGCTGTTAGGAACGCTATTCGCTTGCACTTCAAGAAGGGTGCGCGACTCAAACATCGGCGTATCGAAAAGGCTCACCAAGGCGATGATCAAGGCCACTGGCAAGCCAGCGAGTAAGATGCCACGTGAGTGCGCACGTAGTGGCCACCACCAACGCGGCCTCTGTTCGACTCGACGACTGCTCTGATTATCACTCACAAAAGAGAGCTCCCACTGGAAGGGTTTAAATGCCTATCGCTAAACTGCTGTTACGGACGAATTATACAGCAGCAATCTCTAAAAAATGGCTCGCAGGCCATATTAATTCAATGTCGCTGCGATAGTCCCACTTCGGGTTTTCCTTGTCGACAGCAATTCATTCATGTTATATCGACCGCTCTTCGCAAGCCTTGAGCTTTATTTACCGGCATAGGAGCCACTTTTGTTAGATCGAGATCCCGCTACCTTCCTGCCCCTACTTCGCGACGATGTTCCCCTGCTCGATGTCCGCGCGCCAGTCGAGTTTCTCAAAGGCGCATTCCCAGCGGCCCATAATATTCCTTTGCTAGACGATGACGAGCGCGCACAAGTGGGCACCATGTATAAACGCGCCGGACAAGACGTCGCGATCGCTCTAGGAAATCGCCTAGTCTCCGGCCATAGCAAAGCACAACGCCTTCTAGCCTGGGAGCAATGGCTGCAGGCACACCAGGGCGCGTGGCTGTATTGCTTTCGCGGCGGCCTGCGCTCGCGCACCGTGCAAGGCTGGCTAAGAGAGGCTGGCGTCGACTGCCCGCTGGTCCCTGGCGGTTATAAGGCGATGCGTCAGGCACTCATCGACACTATCGACACAGCACCTCATCGACATTCACTGATCGTGGTTGCAGGGCGCACGGGTTCAGGCAAGACCCACCTGCTCAATGCCCTACCCGACTCTATAGACCTTGAAGGTTTTGCGCATCATCGCGGCTCCGCCTTTGGCACCCAGTTGGGCGGTCAACCCACTCAGATCAACTTCGAGAACGCGTTAGCGGTGCGACTATTGAAACTACAGCGGGAACACGTGGCCCCACTATTCGTGGAGGACGAAAGTCGCGCAATAGGCTCACTCTCCCTACCCACGAATTTACACGCTGCGATGAAGACCTCCCCCATCGCCCTCATTGAGGAGGACTTGGAGTTCCGCACCCAAACCATTCTCAACGACTATATCGGCGACAACTCGAGGCAATTCCTCGAGGCAGATCCGGAGAAAGGACTCGAGCATTTCTATGAATATCTAATGGGCTCATTGGCCAAGATTCAGCGGCGACTAGGGGGCCAGAATTACAGCGCCCTACAAGACCTGATGGAAGATGCCTTGAGCGCACAGTTCAATGGAGAAGGCGATGAGTCCCATGCACTTTGGATACGCAAGCTACTCACGGACTATTACGACCCGATGTATACCTATCAGCTCTCTAAACGCTTGGAACGCGTAGTCTTCAGGGGCAACTCGAGCGAGTTCTTGGAATGGGCGCGGCAGCGCGCAGAACATGCTAACTAGGTATTTGCCACCGCGTAGATGCCCGGGGCATTGCGCAAATACCCTTTGTAATCCATGCCATAGCCGAATAGATATCGGTCTGGCGCATCTAGCCCCGTAAAGTCAGCGCGGAGCAATGCCCGATGCCGCCGGTCGTGATTCTTATCGACTAACACCGCACAGAAAACTTGCGTAGCCTTCTGCTCGAGACAGTATTCGCGAATCTTCACCAGCGTATCGCCCTCGTCCAGGATGTCGTCCACTATCAACACGGTGCGCCCTGCTATGTCGCTTGAGGGACGGGCCTTCCATTGCAAGTCCGCGCCGCTGAGTTTTTCGCGATAGCGACTGGCATGTAGGTAATCTACCTGCAAAGGAAACGCGAGACGGGTTAGCAGCTCGCCAGTGACCACCAGCGCGCCGTTCAACACACAGATCACGATAGGGTTGGATTGAGCAAGACGCTCGCTGATCTGCCTTGCTAGGCCATCCAATGCCGCCTCGACTTGCGCTTTATCGAACAAGCAGTCTGCCTCGGCGAGGACTTTATTGGCCTCCTCAATCACCACGGTTCTCCGCCAGCTGCAGGGCAAGCGTGCTGGCCTGCTTCCAGCGATCGCCTCTCATCAACTCTTCGCGGTGCCACATCTTGCGCCGCTGCATGCGCACTAGGCGTGGATTAGCAGCGGCCCCCCTTGCCTCCAGATGCGCCTTGGCCGCCAATGCCATGGCCCGGTCATTGCACACCAGCACCATGTCACAACCGGCATCCAGCGCCGCGTCGACGCGTGCCTCTATATCGCCTACTGCAGCCGCGCCGGCCATCACTAGATCGTCGCTGAAAATAACCCCATCGAAGGCCATCTCGCCCCGCAGGATGTCTTGCAGCCAGTAGGAGGAGAAGCCTGCGCAGTCCGGGTCTACTTGCGGGTAGATGACATGAGCGGGCATCACGGCATCGAGCGAGTCGATACAGGCGACGAAGGCCGCAAGATCGTTGCTGCGGATCTCATCCATGGAACGATCATCAACAGGCAATTCGAGATGACTATCAGCCGAGACACTGCCGTGGCCAGGGAAGTGCTTGCCAGTGGTCGCCATGCCAGCCTCGTGCATCCCCTCCATAAACGCATTCGCCAAAGCGGCGACTTGCACCGCATCGCGCCCAAAGGAGCGCTCACCAATCACCTTGCTAAGTCCGATATTGATGTCCAACACTGGCGCAAAACTAAAATCGAAGCCCGCACTTATCATCTCGGCTGCCATTAGCCAGCCCAGTTCAGTGGCCAGAGCTTGCGTTTGCTCCGGTGCGTGTCGCCAGCGCGAGGCGAATACGCCCATCTCAGGCAATCTTGTATAGCCTTCGATCAGGCGCTGCACTCGGCCGCCCTCTTGGTCTACAGCAATTAATATCTGAGGGTTACAGGCACGGATGGCCGCGTTCAAGGCTTGCACCTGCTCCGGGCTCTGGTAATTGCGCGCAAACAGAATAACGCCCCCAACGACTGGGGAGGCGAGCAGAGTCTCCTCGTCTTTACTTAAAACCGTCCCCTCAAGATCAAGCATAAGGACGCCGGGAGCATCGGGCTGGCTGGGGTGTTCATTCGGGGCAATGGTCATGTTCGAGGAGCGGCCTCCGAGGCCGAGAAGCGTTCTGGCACGGCGAATTGCCGAGCCCATCAATCAGGGGCGGATTATCACAAATTCCGGGAAAGCGAGTAAAGCACTTGTCATTGGGTAATGACTGTATATAATTACAGCTACCTTTCCTCATGATGACGGTGCCAGCATGATTCAACTCACACCTCGCCAAGCTGAAATTCTCGAGTTCATCAAAGACTATCAGCAAGAAACGGGCTTTCCGCCTACGCGCTCAGAGATCGCCAAGAAAATGGGCTTCAAGTCTCCCAACGCGGCGGAGGAACATCTGCGCGCCCTAGAGCGTAAACAGGCCATCCAGATGGTGCCCGGCACCTCTCGCGGCATACGCCTACCCACTCCGGAACACGTTGGCCTGCCCATCGTGGGGCAAGTGGCGGCGGGCAGCCCCATACTCGCCGTGGAGAGCATCGACGATTACTGCGACATCCCCCCCAACTTCTTCCATCCCAAAGCCGATTTCCTGCTCACCGTCAAAGGCAGCAGCATGATCAATATCGGCATTAACGATGGCGACCTGCTGGCTGTGCACAAGAGTGCAACCGCCGTGGATGGCGATATCATCGTCGCCCGCATAGACGAGGATGTCACGGTCAAAAGACTGCTAAGAGGTAAGAATAAGTTTGAGCTGCAACTCATTGCTGAGAATGATGATTTTCCGCCTATCAAGGTGGATTTGCGGGAGCAGGAATTCACAATCGAAGGGATTAGCGTAGGCGTAATCCGCCGCAGCATCTAAACGTGCGCAAGCGCGATGAAGGTCATTCATGCCTCTGCTTCAGGGAGGCTGATCGCCTGCAAGCTATCCTCTCACATTGAAAGAGGGTGTAGGAGCCTGCCTGCAGGCGATCGGTCGAAATATCCCACAGATTCTCATCAATCCCATCCAATCGCTTGCAGGGCAAGCTCCTACAGTCAGTGGGTTCATTCTTGTTTGGATAGATGTTCTGCCCGCGAATGGGTCCGGTGTGGCACCAAGCAATTCGCGGGCTAGCCCCCATCGCTAGGGCAAGCGCTCCTACGAGTAATTATTTATCCACGATCCAACGGCCATTCTTATAGAAGGCCTTCCAACCTGTCACCTTGCCGTTCTCCTCCGTCAATACGTATTGCTCAGCCGTCTTGCGGCTATAGCGCACAACCGTCGGATTGCCATCGCTGTCTTTGACTGGCGCGCTGAACAGGAACTCATACTTAGGATCGATCTCGTCCTTATGGGGCAGAAGCTCCGACACCAATGGCGCACGGGTTTCGCGGTTCTTGGGGAATTTGCTCGCGGCTAAGAATAAGCCTGCCGCCCCATCGCGCAACACATAATGGTCCTCTACCTTCTCGCACTGCAGCTCGGGCATTGGCACTGGCGTCATCTTGGGAGGCGCCGCTTGACCGCTGCGCAGCAACTTACGAGTGTTCTTACACTCCTCGTTCGTGCAGCCGAAGTACTTGCCGAAGCGTCCGGACTTGAGCTGCATATCGGCGCCACACTTGTCGCACTCGATGAGCGGGCCTTCGTAGCCACGGATCTTATAATTGCCCTCTTCCACCTCGTAACCCTGACAATCGGGGTTATTGCCGCAGATATGCAATTTGCGTTTCTCGTCGATCAAGTAGCTGTCCATCGCCGTATTACAGATGCTGCAGCGATGACGCTGGCGCAGCAAGGCGTTCTCGGCCTCTTCGGCCTCCTCGGCGTTGTCGGTATTGATCGCCTCTTCGCCAGGCGTGAGGTTAATAGTGGACTTGCAACGCTCCTTGGGAGGCAAGGAATATCCCGAGCAGCCAAGGAATACGCCGGTGGAAGCCGTGCGAATCTGCATAGGGCGACCACACTTCGGACACGCAATATCGGTATCCGTCGGTTTGTTCGCACGCATGCCGGCATCACTGTCTTCCGTGGCAGTAGACAACTGCTTGCTAAAGCCCTTGTAGAAGGTATCCAGCACTTGTTTCCACTCTAAGCGGCCAAGGGCGACGCCATCGAGATCGTCTTCCATCTTCGCCGTAAAATCGTAGTCCATTAGATCGGAGAAACTCTCGATCAGGCGCTCGGCCACGATATCGCCCATCTTCTGAGCATAGAAGCGACGGTTCTCGACCTTCACATAGCCACGCTCTTGAATGGTGGAGATAATCGCCGCATAGGTCGATGGACGGCCGATACCGCGTTTCTCTAGCTCTTTCACGAGGCTCGCCTCAGTAAAGCGCGCTGAAGGCTTGGTGAAGTGCTGGGACGGATCGAGTTCGACCAGGTTTAGGCTCTCGCCTACCTCGACGCTCGGCAGTACTACGTCCTCTTCCTTAGTGGTGAGCACGCGCATATAGCCATCGAACTTCATGATGCGCCCTTTCGTGCGCAGCTCGAAGTCCCCGGCGGCAACAGTGATAGAGCTGCTCAGGTATTGCGCTGGTGGCATCTGTGAGGCCACGAAGTGTTGCCAAATAAGGGCATAAAGACGCTCGGCATCGCGCTCCATATTCTGCAGATTAGTGCTCGAGGTGTTGACCTCGGTTGGACGTATCGCCTCGTGCGCCTCTTGCGCGCCTTCTCGAGCGCTGTACTTCACTGGCTGCTCTGGCAGATAGGGCTTACCGAATGTTTTTGCGATGTAATCTCGACACATCGCGAGCGCATCGTCGCTCAAATGCGTCGAATCGGTACGCATATAGGTGATATAGCCCGCCTCGTATAGACGCTGAGCCAGCGTCATCGTCTTCTTCACACCAAAGCCTAGGCGTGTGCTAGCGGCCTGCTGTAGGGTCGAGGTGATTAGCGGAGCCTTGGGCTTGGATGAAGTAGGCTTGTCTTCGCGCTTGGCGACAACATAGTCCGCCCCGTCTAAGGCCTTGAGCGCCGCATCGGCCCCCTGCTTATCGTTAGGACGGAAATTCTCGCCGCGCAGCTTGGCCACCTGAAAGCGCAAAGCGTCTTTCTTGGCGGTGGAGAGGTTTGCGTAGATCTCCCAATACTCTTCTGGAATAAAGGCCCTTATCTCACGCTCGCGCTCGACGATCAGGCGCACAGCCACAGACTGCACACGACCTGCGGAGAGGCCTCGCGCCACTTTGGCCCAAAGTAGGGGTGACACCATGAAGCCGACCACACGGTCGAGGAAGCGGCGAGCTTGCTGGGCCTGCACATACTTCATATCTAGATCGCCGGGCTTAGAGAATGCCTCGTTAATCGCCTTCTTCGTGATCTCGTTGAACACCACGCGCTTATAACGGCTCTCGTCGCCGCCTATAGCCTCTTTCAAGTGCCAGGCGATCGCCTCTCCCTCTCTATCAAGGTCGGTTGCGAGATAGATAGTGTCGGCGTCTTTTGCGAGTTTACGCAGGTCGGAAACTACTTTCTCCTTACCCGGCAGAATCTCATATTTAGCGCGCCAACCATGCTCGGGGTCTACGCCCATACGCGCGATTAGCTGTTCTTTCGCCTTAGTTTTTTTGTGCAGAATTTTATCTTCCGGACTCAGTTTCCGGGTTGCGGCGGCGGCCTTAGCGCGCTCTTTGCTATCAACAGCCTGGGCGTTGCCGCTCGCAGGTAGGTCACGGATATGACCCACACTGGATTTGACGACAAATTCCTTGCCTAGGTACTTATTGATGGTTTTCGCTTTGGCGGGCGACTCGACTATCACCAACGATTTACTCATTGTTTTGAACGTTTCCTGATACAGCTACGGGTCATGGCTTGCCCAAAAATCGGACCACAAGCGGGCGTCCGGGGCAAAAGAAGCGGACATATATAAGGGCTGTGGAAGCGAGGGTCAAGCGTTTGTTTATTTTAGTGCTGTGTATGTCGCAGTACGAAAGCGCCCCCCATCGCAGCTTGCAATGGGGGGCGCTGCTATTTCCGTAGACTCTCTAAGCATGTGCCCGGAGCCTTTAAAACAAGGCTTTGAGTGCTTGTCTTAGTCGATCTTTACTACGTGGGTCCAATGGTTCTCATCAGGGCTCTCTCCGCGCTGAATCCCCACCAATAAATCGTAGACTTTCTGCATGACGGGACCAACCGATTGACCATTGTCGTGAAAATGATGCCAAGCACCGTCTAGCCAAACCTTGCCCACGGGAGCGAGCACCGCGGCAGTGCCACAGGCTGCCATCTCCTCGAAATCGCCAATCTCCTTACGCAAGTCGATTGGTCGATCCTCCACCTGCATATTCAGATGCTGCTCGGCCAGCGTCATGATCGAGCGTCGAGTGACACTAGGCAGGATCGCATTGGATTTCGGCGTTACAAAGCGATTACCCTTCATCGCTACGATGATATTGGCGGAGCCCGCCTCATCTATATAGGTACGTTTCGCCGCGTCTAAGTAGAGCGCTTCGTTAGCGCCCAACTCCTGCGCCTTCTTCGTAGCGAGCAGTCCGCCAGCGTAATTGGCACCCGCTTTATAGGCGCCAGTGCCATTGGGTGCAGCGCGATCGTAGTCGGATACGGCCAAGGAGATGACCGCTAGGCCGGCACTCTTATAATAAGGCCCCACTGGAGAGACAAACACGCGGAACTCATACTCATTCGCAGGACGTAGGCCTAAATTTTCACCAACGCCGATCAACATAGGACGAATGTAGAGTGAGGCGCCTGAGCCGTACGGGGGGACCCAAGAATAATTAGCGCGCACAGTCTCTTCGACGCCGCGCAGAAATAGCTCGTATGGCACCTCCGGCATCAATAATCGTGCCGCAGTTTGATTCATGCGTTCACTATTAAGATCAGGACGGAATAATAGCACCCGTCCATCCGGGGAAGTTTGCGCCTTCATGCCCTCAAAACACTGCTGGGCATAATGCAAAGTCGGCGCGCCTTCATGGACTGAGATCATTGGCGAGTCCAACAGTGCCCCTGTAGACCAGGCTCCGTTCTTGTAGATGGCACTGAAACGCGCCTCTGTCTGCCGATATTTAAAACCAAGATCCGCCCAATTGAGATCTTTCTTTACCATGGATGTAGCCACGTCGATATCCTATTTAGCGCTTAAAATTAACTGTTCACATTATCGTCGAACAGGCCTTCTAGGCCGCGTATTATGGGGGAAGTGCAAGCGAAGGTCTACGGGCAGCCAATTCAAACGAAAGTGTTAGCTTATGGCGGTGAACACGCTACAATGGTGGCAATTAGCGCGAAGCAGTGGCGGAACAATGACGGACCAGCACATACTATTGGCTAGACAACCAATTTTCGACATCGATATAAAAGTTAGTGCATATGAGCTGCTTTTCCGTGGCGACAATAGCAACCACGCGAACGTATTCGACGGCGATTCGGCCACGTCGCAAGTATTCCTGAACGCCTTTAACGAGCTCGACATCAGCGAGGTCGTCCAGAACCACCCAGCCTATATCAACTTTACTCGCAACCTCATACTCAATCCCCCGCCTTTCGACAGGCATCGCTTCGTCATCGAAGTGCTCGAAGACATCGAAGCCGACACCGAGCTTTTCGAGAATCTGCAGAAACTCAAGGATACGGGCTACACCATCGCACTCGACGATTTTGTGTACAGCTCGAAGTGGGACCCCGCCCTGCGCATAGTCGACATCGTAAAGATCGATGTACTAGCGTTCGACGAGGCCGAGATAAAGCGCCATGTAGAATTATTAAAGCCATTTAACGTTGTGCTGCTCGCAGAGAAAGTCGAGACGCATGAGATGTTTCATTACTGCAAGGAACTAGGTTTCACTCTCTTCCAAGGCTACTTCCTAAGTAAGCCCGAGCAAGTGAAGGGCCACAAGGTTCCAGCCAACAAGCTAGTCGTACTCAATTTATTAGCACAGCTGCAGGACCCCAATGCCGAACTCGGCAAGATCGCAGGGGTTATAGCTAAAGACCCAGTACTAAGCGTTAAGCTAATAAAACTCGTTAACTCTGCCGCATTCTCAGGACGACGCGAGATCACTTCGCTACAGCACGCTGTCTCGATGCTGGGACTACGCCAGGTGAAGAGTTGGGCCACCCTATTGTCGCTGAGCAATATGGCAGACAAGCCAAACGCGCTCTCCGTCTTGGCCATGACACGTGCCAAAATGTGCCAACTCCTCGCAGAGTGCTTTACCAATACAGTAGATAGTGATGCCTATTTCACCACCGGCCTGTTATCGAATCTCGATGCCTTCTTCGACGTCGAGCTACAAGAGATCATCGGCTCTATGCCGCTATCGCAATTAGTGGTGGATGCACTTCTGCATGGCAAAGGCCCCATCGGCACTATTATCCAAACCGTAGTCCATTTCGAGAAAGCAGAGTGGGATCAGTTGGATACCGAAGCTCTGGAAAAACTCAAGATCGGCACCAAGGAAATGGAACTCGCCTATCGAGAAAGTATCCGCTGGGCTTCACAATTGGGTGCCGTCGTTAGCAATGCTTGAGCCTGTTCACCCTCCTTTAATCGATATCGGCGCGAATCTTGGTCACGAGTCTTTTGCTCACGACTTCGACGCCGTCATCGAACGCGCTCAGAACGCGGGCATCCAACATCTACTCGTTACCGGAACCACCGCAAGTGCTTCTCAACATGCTGTGGAGATTGCGCAGCGCATGCCTAGTCTTCTGTCTGCTACTGCCGGCATGCATCCTCACGAGGCTCAGCATTGTGATGAAGAGGCCTTCGCGCAGATAAGCGAACTCGCCCACCTAGCCATCGTACGCGCTATTGGTGAGACAGGGCTCGACTTCAATCGGGACTACTCTCCACGCGACATACAAGAGCGCGTGTTCGCCCAACATCTCGCGCTAGCATGCGAGATAGACAAGCCAGTGTTCCTCCATCAGCGCGATGCTCACACACGCTTCCTACCTATACTGAAAGAGTATCGCGACGCACTGCATAGTCACGGCGTCGTGCACTGCTTTACCGGTGAGCGACACGAGCTATACGACTATCTCGATCTCGATATGTATATTGGGATTACGGGATGGGTGTGCGACGAGCGCCGCGGGCATCATATCTTGGAGTTTCTAAAAGACATTCCGCAAGAGCGTTTACTCTTAGAAACCGATGCGCCCTATTTGCTGCCACGCTCGATAAGGCCGCGGCCGAAGAGTCGCCGCAATGAGCCTCATTATCTTACCGAGGTTCTGCGCACAGTTGCAGAGGCAGTGGGACGTAGCCCCTTGGAGGTGGCCGAGCAAACTAGCGCCAATGCCCGACGCCTGTTTCAGCTGCCGAGCGCCGCGACTATAAACTGATAGGCTTGCGCCTGATCGAAGGGCCAGCCTAGGTCCTGTGTTGAACCCTCCAGCTGGATCACGGGAATGCGTAGGCCATAGGCCTCTACCAGCGCCTCGGATTCACTAATCTCCTGCTCGCGCATAGTGATGCTCTGCCCCCCTTCTTGCTGAAGATAAGCGAGTACTGGCGCGAGCAAGGCTTGCGCATCCTCACAAAGATGACAGCCCGAAGTTGTGTAGAGGATTAGTGTGCTCATGCTTTGCCATCTGCTATCGCGAGTGCTGCCTCGCGAATCAACTCCGGCCCGCGATAGATAAATCCACTATAGATCTGCACAAGGCTCGCCCCTGCCGCAATCTTCGCCGCCGCGTCCGCTCCACGCATGATGCCGCCAACGCCTATAATCGGCAGCTTGCCTTGCAATGCTTTGCTCAACACAGCAATCACATGGGCAGATTTGTCGGTCAATGGCGCACCACTGAGACCACCGGCCTCATCTTTGAACCTACTATCCTGTACCGCAGAGCGCTCTAGAGTTGTATTCGTGGCGATTACGGCGTCGATCTCATTGTCGATGAGAGCTTCGGCGATAAGACCAATCTCCGCATCGCTGAGGTCTGGTGCTATTTTCACGGCAAGTGGCACCTTTTTATCGTGTAGTGCCGTGAGAGTAGCCTGCTCGCTCTTGAGCAGAACTAGCAGACGACGCAGCTCTTCGCCAAACTGAAGTGTGCGCAGCCCCGGAGTGTTGGGCGAGGAGAGATTCACGACAATATAGCTCGCCGCCGCATAGCACTTGCGCATGCACAGCAGATAGTCATCCGCTGCACGCTCTACAGGCGTGTCGAAATTCTTGCCGATATTAATGCCTAACACACCTTTATAGGAGCTCTTGGCGATCTGCGCTAATGCGTGATCGATACCCTTATTATTGAAGCCCATGCGATTGATGATGGCACTCTGCGCTTGTAACCGGAACATCCGCGGTTTCGGATTACCCGGCTGCGGGCGCGGAGTCAGTGTGCCCACCTCTATAAAGCCGAAGCCCAAGGCAGCAAGAGCGTCTATGTGATCGGCGTTCTTATCCAGACCTGCGGCGAGCCCAACGGGATTGGGAAACTCGATCCCCATGACCGTCGTCGGCGCAGCTGGCACCTCGCTGCGCACTAAGGAGATCAAACCAGTACGATGACTGATGTCGAGTAGTGGCAGTGTAATGTTATGGGAGGCCTCTGCCGGTAGGCAGAACAATGCTTTCTTAATCAAACTATACAATTTTGCTTATCGCCTTGAATTTATTGGCGTCATCGAATTCGATGACGAAGGTGCCTTGGACACCTTGATGACTTAAGAACTTCTGAAGGATCTTGCCGGGGAAACGCACACGCAAGCCTTCACGAGATACCGCTTGCACATCTTTGACTACTCCGCTGTACAATGCCTCGTAACGGTCAGCCGGAATAGAGATATCGAAAGTTAGTTTCTTCATCGCAATGTCTCAACCATTGTTCTACGCTCACAGCACTCACAAAGTAAGGCTTAGCATTATAAGGGATTAAACTGAATCAGTCGCGTCTACGCTACGGCGTAAGGCGAGTGAGCTTACGTGCCACACACTGCGACAAATCCTCCCTAGACATCGTATTCAAAACGGTTACAATCCTTGGCTTTCGCCCTAAAAGATCAAGCATTTAACTAAGAAGAGACAGAGAAAAAATTATGAGTCACCACGGCATTATTACTGAACTCAAAGACTGGCTTTCTGAGCAGATTATAGGGCAAGAGCGTCTAGTAGATCGCTTGCTTATCGCACTTCTAGCAGACGGTCACTTACTCGTCGAAGGGGCCCCTGGCCTCGCTAAAACTAAAGCTATCAAAGACTTATCGCGCGCCATCGAGGGCGACTTCCACCGTATTCAATTCACCCCCGACCTGCTGCCGAGCGATATCACCGGCACCGAGATTTTCCGTCCAGAAGACGGTTCTTTCCGCTTTCAGCCTGGTCCTATCTTTCATAACTTGGTACTTGCGGACGAGATCAACCGTGCCCCAGCCAAAGTTCAGTCGGCGCTTCTAGAGGCGATGGCGGAACATCAAGTCTCTGTTGGTCGTGAATCTTTCCAGTTGCCACCGCTGTTTTTGGTGATGGCTACACAGAACCCTATCGAGCAGGAAGGTACCTATCCACTGCCCGAAGCGCAGCTCGACCGTTTCTTGATGCATGTCGCGATTGGCTACCCCACTACTGAGGCGGAGCGCCGCATTCTGCAACTAGTGCGCAACGAGGCGCAGAACAAAGTGCCTGCCGCTCCTAAAGTGGTAAGCCAAGAAGACCTATTCGCGGCCCGTCAGGAAATTCTGACTATGCATATGGCCCCTGCGGTTGAGGAATATATTATTCAGCTGATCATGGCCACACGTAATCCTAGCGCCTACGGCGACGACCTCGCTTCTTGGCTCGAATACGGCGCCAGCCCACGTGGCACGATCTCTCTAGATCGCTGCGCGCGCGCTCACGCCTGGATTCAGGGCAAAGATTTCGTAAGCCCAGACGATATTCAGGCCGTGTTCTTCGACGTGTTGCGTCATCGCATCCTTCTCAGTTTCGAGGCGGAAGCCAGCGGTGTGACTCCAGACAAGGTATTGACTACGATTCTCGAGCGCGTACCTGCTGCCTAAGCAGCTACGCTTTCTCGTGTCGTATTCGATCACACTTTGCGTCACTCACATACGCCAACAATTGAGTCTTAGCCCCTATGACTACACCCTTGCAGATTGATTCACTTCAACAGCTCTATCAGAGCAAAGGGGCCGTTATCACTCTGCAGCAGCTATTAGTTCAACGCTACGCTGCAAAGATTGTCGACTATGTGCCCATGAATCGCTCCATCGCAGGCATCTCTGGACTGCATCTGTCCAAGTTGCGTGGCCGCGGTATCGATTTCGAAGAATTCCGCCCCTATCAGCAAGGCGACGATATTCGCACCATCGACTGGCGCGTAACAGCGCGCACCGGCAAGCCTTTCACAAAGGTCTTCCGCGAAGAGCGCGAGCGCCCGGTGATCATTGCGGTAGATCAGTCCAGCAGCATGTACTTCGGCTCCCAGGTCGCGTTCAAGTCGGTAATCGCCGCGCAGGCCGCCGCTATATTCTGTTGGATGGCAATCGATAACGGCGACCGGGTTGGTGGCCTCGTATTCTCCGACTCAGACCACTCTCTAATCAGGCCCAAGCGCAGCAGGCGCTCTGCACTGCACCTACTCAATCAGATCCAAGGCTTCAATCAGCGCCTCGCCAACCATAAGCTTCGCGAAGCATCGGTGGATGAAGCGCAAACGAACCCATTTGGGCTGCGCCAGACCCTCGCGGATATCCGCCGCATCACCAAGCCGGGCAGCACGCTCTATATCATTAGTGATTTCAGCACCTTGGACGAAGTAGCGATGCAATATCTCAACCAGCTCTCGCGCCATAATAATGTAGTGTGTTGTTTCATCTACGACGCACTCGAAGAACATTTGCCAGTACCCGGTTACTACAGTATTACCGATGGTCATAGTAAGGGTACCCTGAACTCCTATAGCCAGAAGGCCCGCAAAGACTACGAAGCAAATTTCACGAAGCGCATGGAAACCTTGCAAGGCGACTTCTTAAAGTTGCAGATTCCTTTCCTCAAATTGCGCACCAATCAATTAGTAGTAGAGCAAATTAGACAATGGACGGCACAGACCCTTTAAGCCAGTTGGCCGATATACATCTCCCAGAGCCCGTAGGCTTCTGGCCGCCCGCGCCTGGGTGGTGGATATTATTGATCATCCTCTGCGCGCTAATTTATTTTGTCAGCAAGCGCCTGATTGCGTCTTGGCGGCTGCGCCGTAGCTGTAGTTTCGCGATTCGTGAGCTCGATAAGTGCCTCAACCACTACCAGGAGGCGGTTAAGAGCCTGCCTGCCGATCAAACCGACGCAGCGAAGTTAGACTTCGTGAACGAACTAAACGCCGTATTGCGCCGAGTTGCTCTCAAGCACTTCCCCCAGGAACCGCTTGCGAGTCTAAGCGGGCCAGACTGGATCGCTTTTCTGCGCAGCCACGGCAACGCCTCTTTGCTAGATGATAAGCTTGCGAGTACCCTAAGTCAGGGGCGTTTCGCGAAGCAATGGGAGGTCGACGATCAGGGCCTCTACCGCATGGCGCATCAATGGATAAGCAGCCTCTATTTGGCTAAAATCGCCGCGAAAACCAAATCCACCGACCCAATAACACCGGTTTCTAAGCATGCTTGAGTTTACTTGGCCGTGGGCCTTTGCCGCCCTTCCTGTCCCCTTGCTGGTGTATCTCTTTTTCTCGAGAGCGGCGCGCCAAGACGCGGCCTTGTATGTCCCTTTTTATCAACGCCTTTCGCAGTTGCAGACCGATTCATCTCGGGTTGATACCAATCGCCTGCTGCGCTGGCTATGCTGCATCCTCATCTGGTTAGCGATGGTCCTAGCGGCCAGCCGCCCGCAGTGGGTAGGCGAGGCAATCCAGCTACCCTCCTCCGGTCGAGACCTGATGCTCGCCGTCGATATCTCCGGCAGTATGGAAGCGCGAGATATGGTCATCAATAACGTCCAGTTATCACGTTTCGAAGTCATGAAAGTGGTGGTGAGTGATTTCGCCGAACGCCGCGAAGGCGACCGCCTTGGCCTGATTCTGTTTGCGGCACACGCCTATATACAGACCCCCCTTACATTCGACCGTAATACCGTCGCAAAGCTAATCTCCGAGCTCGAGATCGGCATGATAGAAGAGTCTGCCACCGCTATTGGCGACGCCATCGGGCTCGCAGTCAAGCATCTGCGCGAACGCCCCGCGAATAGCCGCGTGCTAGTGCTACTAACAGACGGCGTGAACAATGCCGGTGCCATATCACCGCTTCAAGCTGGGCAATTGGCGCAGACTGAAGATATTAAGATATACACCATCGGCATGGGGGCAGACTCCTTAGTGCAACGCTCCTTCCAAGGCTCGCGCTCTATCAACCCCTCCGCGGAACTGGACGAGGAGAATCTAACCGCGATCGCAGAGGCCACCGGTGGCCGCTATTTCCGCGCCCGTAATGTAGAAGACTTGGTCGATATTTACGCCGAACTCGACACTCTCGAGACCATCGAGCAGGATGAGCAGACCTTCCGCCCCATCAATGTCTTGTTTTACTGGCCACTTGGCTTTGCCCTCGTATTGAGCTTCCTGCTGACCCTACTGAGTGTGCCTTGGGGCGCATTCTTTACCCGCTCTCCCGCAAAGCCAGCAGAGTCCTCCATTAGCGAGGCGAGTGCCGCTGGAGGTCAGAGATGAACGACGCGACGCTCATGACGACCATCGTCACGAATTTCCATTTCCTGCGCCCTCTATGGCTTTTGGCTATTATTCCAGCGGTGCTGTTTGTTTCCGTGCTATGGCGCATGAATGAGAAATCCAGCGCGTGGGACCAGGCCATCGATCACGACCTGTTACCCTTCCTCTTGGATAGCACTAAGAGTGTGGCCGAGCGCACGCCATTACTCATACTGCTCACTCTCTGGCTCGTCTCTGCCGTTGCACTAGCGGGACCGGTTTGGGAGAAGATTCCACAGCCCGTGCAATCTCGTCAGGATGCCTTGGTCATCGTTTACGACCAGTCCCTGTCCATGTATGCCACCGACTATGACCCGAACCGACAAGTCGTCAGCAAGCGCAAGGTGCTCGATGTCCTAGACCGTCGCACCGAGGGTCAAACAGGCTTGGTGGTCTATGCCGGCGATGCCCACGCGGTAACGCCTCTGACCGAGGATTCGGTGACAATCAAATCGCTAGTGCCCTCGATCAACCCCAATATGATGCCCGCGTTCGGGAGCAACACGCTCGCCGCAATCGAGACGGCTAAGGAGCTATTTGCCGACGCTGGCGCCCTCTCCGGCACCATATTTCTAGTCACTGACGGCATTGAGCGCAGAGACTTCGGCGCAATTGCCAACCTATTGTCAAATACCGGCTTCCGCCTTGCCATACTCGGGGTGGGTACAGCACAAGGCGCACCTATTCCTGCCTCTGGCGGCGACTTTCTCCGCCAGGCCAGCGGCCAGATCGTAACCCCGATCCTGGACAGTGGCGCTCTTGAGGACCTCTCGGACATGGTCAATGGACGCTATAGCGATATGCAGATCTCCGGGGCAGATCTGGACTATCTATTGGACGAAGACGCCTTCTTGGATCAAGACGAACTGAGCGACGCCGATGAGAACTTCGATATTTGGCATGAGGTGGGGCCATGGCTATTGCTGCTCGCCCTTCCCCTTAGTGCCATGATGTTCCGCCGCGGCTGGATACTCACGATCACCTTAATGCTTGGTGGCGTCAGCCTACTGACTCCTACTGCTCCAGTACAAGCGGCCGAATGGGATGACTTGTGGAAAACCAAGAATCAGCAAGGCGCCGAGGCCTTCGATGACGAAGATCCTATCGCTGCAGCCGGTCTATTTAGAGACCCAAATTGGAGGGGCGCTGCCGCCTATAAAGCGGGCGACTTTGCAGGAGCCATTCAAGCTTATAGTATAAATCCTGGCGAAGACCCAGATGCTCATTACAATCTTGGTAACGCCCTTGCGATGTCCCAGGCCTTCGAACAGGCCATCGCCGCTTATAACGTCGCGATTGCCCTGCAGCCCGACCACGAAGACGCAATCCACAACCGCGATATCGTGCAGGAATTGCTAGAGGAACAGCAGCAGGAGCAAGAAGAACAGGAACAAGAGGAAGGCGACCAAGCGCAAGAGCAGGAAGAGTCTGACGAAGAATCCGAGGAAGGCGACACTAGCGAAGAAGAACAGGAACAAGAGCAAGGCGAGCAAGAGCCTAGCGAAGAAGAAAACGAAGAAGAGATGGAGCAGGACGAATCTGATCAGCAAGAAGGCTCCGAGCAGGAACAGAACGAGGAAGAGCAGTCCGGCGAAACGCCTAATCAAAGCAACGCCGAACAAGAAAGCCAAGAATCCTTAGAGCAGTGGCTGCGCCGCATCGACGATGATCCGGGCGAATTGCTACAGCGCAAGTTCCAGTTCGAGTATCGACGTCGACAGCTGGAAAATCGTAATAACTCTCAGCCCACGGAAACGCAAATATGGTAAATCTGTTGGCATGCCTCCTTACGGTGGCTCTTACATTATTCTCATCCTTCACCCATGCGCAGCCGGTCACGGCAACGCTAGATAGGACGCAGATCGTGCGTGGCGAAACTGTCACCCTCACGATTCGTGTGGAAGGCCAGCAAGGCGGCGTACAAATGGACCTCTCTCCACTCGAGGCGAGCTTCCAGGTTGTTGCCACGCGCACGTCTAGCCAGATGCGCAGCATCAATAATTCCATGGAAGCTTGGATCGACTATAACCTGACCCTCTTCCCGCTGCATGAAGGCGACATCGATATTCCTCCCCTACTAGTCGCAGGCGAGTACACCCAGCAATTAGCCATACACGTAGACCCGAAAACGGAGACCACTATCGCTGGGCAAGACCTCTTCATGGAGGCGCTGATAAACAAAGACAGTATCTATGTCCAAGAGCAGTTGCTCTTTACCATACGTCTCTATTACACCATCAACGGCATTCGCAATCCGATCTTCACGGAACTCGAGATGCCAGACACCGTTATCCAGATGATCGGCACGCCAAATCAATACGAGAAGCTGGTCGATGGCGTGCGCTACGGCGTCTACGAAAAGCAATATGCCCTGTTCCCACAGCGCAGCGGCACTCTAACGATTCCCGACATCATGTTCCGCGGCGAAGTCACGGACGGCTCCAGTAATTATGTGTTCCGTAATCTTAATACTCGCACTATCACCTCTTATGCAGAGGGATATTCGATCGATGTAAAGGAGAAGCCAGCAGATTATCCGGCCGATGCCGTGTGGTTGCCCGCGAGCAACATCTCGATTCGCGAGACCTGGGACAATGACTTCAGCAACGTACGTGTCGGTGATGCGTTAACACGCACCATCGAGTTCGAGGCCAATGGTCTCGACGGCGCTGCATTGCCACCTATTACCTTCCCTGCCATCGCTTCTGTGAACACCTATCCAGAGCCACCGGAGATCAGTCGCTCCTATGTAGGCGGCAATATCGTAGGCGAGCGTATTCAACAGAACTCCATGGTCGTGACCGAGGTCGGTACTATTCGCGTACCTGGTGTCACACTGCCATGGTTTGATATCGACACCGAAGAGGTGAAATACGCCACTATCGAAGATACTGCAGTTCGTGTCGGCCCTGTGCGCACAACGAGTCAGGACGAGCCTATGTCACTTGGCGGTTCGTCCTTGGATGACTCCACTGGCGATTCCCCACAGAGCGCTAATGCACTACCCGAGACTCCTTTAGTTAGCGGTACTCAAACACCTCTCTGGGTTCTTGTACTCGCCGCAGCGTTAACTGCGCTGTTATTGGCATTCACCGTGCACACCGTGAACCGTCGTCGCAGCGAGACAGAGCGCGTCAATAAGGCAACGCCCGTAGGCGCGCCGATGTACCGCCAACAAATTGCACCTGAGTCCGAGAGCATTGCCTTTAAGGAGTTCGTGCAAGCTTGCTCGCAGAGTCATCTTCCAGCCTTACGCCTAGCGTTGATCGCTTGGGGACGACAGTATTTCGCAGATGCGGACCTGCACAATCTCGACGAGCTTGCACAGCGCACTGGCGACAAAGAGATCAAGGCTATTTGCATCAATATTCAACAAGCACTCTATGGTGAAAGCAGCCAAGATGCACAAAGTCTTCAGGGTGAGATTCAGCGCCTACAGGTGCTGATCACAGATCTGCGCACACAGCATAAATTGGCACAGACTAAGGCCGTCAAAGATCAGGATTACTCTCTGCCTCCGCTGTACAAGTCTTAAAATCATGCCACGCAACTCCTCTCTGGTGTACTCGACAGACAGCGGCAGAATATGCCCTGCCTGTCGGCATCCTAGCGCCCAATGCCAATGCAAGAAACGCAGCACTGCGACTCCGAGTGACGGAATCATCAGGCTGCGTCGTGAGACTAAGGGGCGTAAGGGTAAGGGAGTCACTCTAATCGACGGGCTAGGGATGGAAGCAGATGCCCTGAGCAGCTTCGCGAAAACACTTAAGAACAAGTGCGGCAGTGGCGGCACGGTCAAAGATGGCATCATCGAGATCCAAGGTGACCATCGCCAATTCCTCGCGACATTTCTCCAAGAAGCTGGATATAAAGTCAAACTAGCTGGCGGCTAAGCCTAAGTTCGAAAAGCCGGAAAATTGCGCAGCACTACACGGCGCCATGGCGAACTCAAACGAAGGCGTAGCGCTAGAATATATTCTTTCAACTCTCCGAATGACTCGTCCTGTGCATCCTGCGCATAGCTCATGCGTACGTAAAGAGCCGTAATTCTCGTCATGTCTGCCGCTATATCGGGTCGACTTTCCGCGACACGATTAGCGAAATCCAACGGCCCTTCTCCTCGTCGTCGCGATAGGCCACTGTCCGCGAGATCAACTAGCAAACGCAGATAGAGGCGAGTTGCCTGATCGCGCATATCACGCTTCCTGCCGCCCAATAAGAAGAAGGCAGCAATTATGAAGAACAGTAAAAATGAAGCGCCAAGTGCGTAGAGCAAGGTTTGTTTCGCTCTGTCCCCAAAGAACGCCTCTAGTAACTGCAACTGCAAGTCTTCGTCGTAGCTTACCACCCAGCGGTTCCAGGCATAGTCCATGGCATCCAGACGCAAGCGCAGCGTATTGAGCCATTCGGTGTTGCGAAACCGCATCATCGAGAAGCGTGAGTCGTCTAGGAAACCCGGTTGATCGCCCAGTACCGCTTGCGCGCCTTCACTGATGCGCTCGGGGGCAACGGCTCCAGTCGGGTCCATGCGCACCCAGCCCTGCCCCTCTAGCCAGATTTCGGCCCACGCGTGCGCATTGTATTGGTAGACCATCGTGTAGCCTTCGAAAGGATTAGTCTCGCCACCTTGATAGCCCACCACCACACGCGCAGGCACTCCGGCTGCCCGCATCAAATAAACGAAGGAACTCGCGTAATGTTCGCAAAAACCCTGTAGGGAATTGAACAGAAAGTCATCGATCGAGGCCTCGCCTAGCTCCGGTGGCGTTAGCGTGTAATAAAACGGCTGTTCACGGAAATAGCGCATCACGCGATTGGCGTAATCCAAGTCTCCGGATGACTGCGCACGCAAGCGCTCGGCGAGCTGATGACTGTTCGGATTGCCATCGGGTTCTGGGAGTTGCAGTGCGCGGGAACGCAATATGCCAGAGAGCTCGAGGTCCGTCTCATTCCTCAGATAGGAACGCATTTTGTAGCGATAACGCTGCGTCACCGGTTTTTCGGTGTGTAGGGTGTAATAGCGGTCTTGCCGAATATCAGAGGCATCGAAATCGGCCAGCTGTAACGCATAAATCCACGATTGTTGGGTAGGCTCAAGAATAACATCGTAGTCTACTGCACCACCCTGCATCTCGCCCTGCAGGCGATTATCAAAGCGCTCGATCATCGCATAGGATTGAAACGCGGAACCTGCCCTACGCCAGCTGCGACCATCAAAAAAATCGAGCACCAATCCGCGCCAATACATTTGATCTTGTAACGGTGCGTTGTTTTCGAAACTCACACGAAATGCGAGTTCAGCAGAGCGGCTGAGACTACTTATATTTCCAGGGCTCATCTCATCCGTCACGCCGGTCTTATTAGGGGATACCGGCACAGGCATTGTCCACAGAGGAGCAATGCGCGGCACTAGTACGAACAGCACGATGGCCAGCGGTATAGCCTGGGCAACCAGGCGCAGGGCTAACTTGCCGTTGCCCTTCAGTGAGCTGCGCTGATTGTCGCGTTGCAATGTGACTAAGGCGCCAGTAATCACTATAAAGGTTAACAAGGCATGCAGAGCCGCAAGAATAGTCTGCGAATAGATAAAGCCAACCATCGTCAGGACATAACACAAGCACACGACGATGAGCATATCGCGCCGCTGGCGCATCTCTAATAACTTAAAGACCGTGCCGAGAATGAGCAAACAGACTGCTGCATCCAAGCCCGCACCGGAGCCGCGATACTCCACCACCGTAAGCGGCAGCGCTAGGAATACGATCATTATCTTGAGGAATTTATTGGGAAAGCCCACGCGCCCGATGAATATCAAAATACGCCAAATCACGCAGGCGACGATGAGCGCACTGATCCATACAGGCAGGCGTAGCAGATGAGGCGCTACAACAAGGGCCAATGCGCCTAACATCCACCAAATGGTTAAACGAGGTATATGAGCCTGCTTATCCGTCACAAGGCCCCTCCTTGCCAGAGCGCTAGTGCCCCTAGCAACTTACCCCGATGAGCATCGCCACGCCCAAGACTAAACTCCTGGCCGGGAATGCGCAGCCCATAGTCGATGTCCTGCTGTGCCAATATCAACACCCAGTAACATAGACGTGACAGCCGTTCCTCAGATTCCATACCAGGGAACATCTCCCAATCCAGCATCAGCTGATCATCTACGGCGTCCACAAACTGCTTCACTTTCAAACCCTGGCCACGGGCAAGACTCTTCCACGCGATCTGCTTCAGGGAATCACCGGTTTGATAGGCGCGAAGGCCATGGAAGTCGTCGACGCCAGTCTTCACACTCTCGGACTTCCCAGACGTCGAACCGCCCACAAGCCCGGGGAGTGGACCCTCTTGCGGATGCGGATAGACGAGGCAGCTCATCGCGAGATCCACATGGGACCAAGCGCGCCACAGGCCCAGTGGAAAGCGAGTCTGCACGGTTAACCTAGGGGCCTTGAGTAGCCCGCGCCGCACGCTGGGCAAGAACACCTTCACACGCTCTTGCTCATTGTCCAGAACATCGGCCTGGCTCCAGATGCTGCTTGGAAAGCGTAACTCCAACATCTCATGCTCTTGATTCGACTGCCTGCTTAGCAGCACTACAAATGCCGCATCCTCGCCAGCGAAAATCGGTTCCGCGCCAACGCCACGCAGACTCAAATGCTGCAGATTGCGGAAGGTGTGCAAGATGCTCAAGATAAATAGGCTCACCATCAAGAAGGCTAGGCCGAAGGCGAGGCTCAAGACATAGTTAATTGCGGTGACAAATATGAGGATTGTCGCGGTGAGGAAAAGCAGACCCGGCCCCGTAGGCAGGATGAATATATTCTTACGATGCAGGGAAATCTCTTGAACGGCAGGCATTCTGCGCTCGAGCCAGCGCGTGACTCTAGAGGAAAACCAAGGCTTCACCGCGTCAATAGGATTCATGAGCTTCCTTAAAAGACGTCTACCTCGCTCATTAGACGGTGCGCTAGTGCGGAGCCAGTGCGTCCCTCGGCATCAGTGCTCGCGCGAAGGCGATGCTCGACTACCGCAGGCAAGATCGCTTGCACATCTTCAGGCACCGCGTGCTCGCGTCCCTCCAAGAACGCCCATGTCTTCGCCGCCCTGACCACGGCAATACTGCCGCGTGGCGAGAGCCCGAAATGAAACGCCTCACTGTCTCGAGTATGGGCAACGATGCGTTGCACATAGTCTAGCAAGAGCGGACTTAAGCTCACCCGATTCGCAGCACTGCGCATTGCAACGAGATCATCTACATTCATCATCTGGGTAATGAAATCCCCACGGTCGAACTCGGCACTACGCTCCAGCAAGGCCCGTTCAGCCTTTGGGTCAGGATAGCCGATGCCGATTCGCATTAAAAAGCGATCGAGCTGAGATTCGGGAAGCGGGAAGGTACCAGAAAGGCTCACAGGGTTCTGTGTGGCGATAACGAAGAAGGGCGATGGCAATGGCCGGGTTTCCCCTTCCACCGTTACCTGCCCCTCCTCCATGGCCTCCAGCAGTGCACTCTGGGTCTTTGGGGTGGTGCGGTTAATCTCGTCGGCAAGGATCATCTGACGGAAGATCGGACCGGGATGGAAGGTAAAGGCTCCACTTTGCTGCTCGAAGATAGAGACGCCGAGTATGTCTGCCGGTAGTAGGTCGCTAGTGAACTGAATACGATTGAAATCCAATCCAAAAACTCGCGCCAATGCATGGGCCAGAGTGGTCTTGCCCATGCCTGGGAGGTCTTCAATGAGCAAATGCCCCCCTGCAATCAAACAACATAACGCTAAGCGTATTTGCTGCTCCTTCCCCAACAACACCGTACCAATCTCGTCGACCGCCGCTTGAATCCTCTGCTGCATAAAACCCCTTAAACTTCTTATTTTCTAGGCAATGCTTGTAAAGGAAGCTTAGCCTTTGCCACCCACGGCCTTTAAGACCTTCTCACCACTCTTCTTGTTTGTCTTGTTTACTTTGCTTACCTTTTTAGCGGCATCATTGCGACTATCTTCAAGTTTTTTCAAATATTTAGCATCGACATCGCCAGTAATATATTTACCATCGAAGACCGAGCACTCGAACTTTGTGATCTCCGGATTGCCCTCGGAAGAGGCCGCGATAAGATCGCTAAGATCTTGGAAAATCAACCAATCCGCGCCAATCAAGGTCTCAACTTCCTCGTCTGTGCGGCCGTGGGCGATCAGCTCGCTCGCCGAGGGCATGTCGATACCGTAGACGTTAGGATACCTTACCGCAGGTGCGGCCGAGGCGAAATACACTTTCTTTGCACCCGCATCCCGTGCCATCTGGATAATTTGCTTACAAGTGGTGCCCCGCACGATCGAATCATCGACAAGCAGGACATTCTTGCCACGGAATTCGAGCTCGATGGCATTGAGTTTTTGACGTACCGATTTCTTGCGCTGGCTCTGGCCTGGCATGATAAAGGTGCGTCCGATGTAGCGATTCTTTACGAAGCCCTCGCGATATTTCACGCCTAGACGGTTGGCCAGCTCTAGCGCCGAAGTTCGGGAAGTATCGGGAATGGGGATGACCACGTCGATATCGTGTTCTGGGCGCAGGCGCTTGACCTTGTCTGCCAATTTCTCGCCCATGCGCAGCCGTGCCTTGTAAACCGAGATCCCATCCATCAAGGAATCAGGGCGAGCGAAATACACATGCTCGAAGATACAGGGCGTGTATTCCGCGGGACCAGCACAGACACGGGTATGAATCTGCCCTTTCACGTCGATATAGACCGCCTCACCCGGTGCCACATCGCGCACGATCTGGAAGCCTTGTGAATCTAACGCTACGCTTTCAGAGGCCAGCATATACTCGGTGAAACCGCTGCGCTCGCGCTTGCCGAATACAAGAGGACGAATACCGTTGCGATCGCGGAAACCGACGATGCCGTAGCCACCTAGCATGACAAGTGCCGCATAGCCGCCCTTACAGCGCCGATGCACGCCGCGCACCGCTGTAAAGACGTCCTCGGCCGTAGGCTGCATCTTCGCGAGCATTTGCAGCTCATGGGCAAATACGTTGAGGAGCACTTCAGAATCAGAATCTGTGTTGATATGGCGCAGGTCTTCTTTAAACAAGTCACGGCTAAGCTCTGCTGAATTAGTCAGATTGCCGTTGTGCGCGAGACTCAAGCCATAGGGCGAGTTCACATAGAAGGGTTGCGCAAGCGCAGGGCTGGAACTGCCCGCAGTGGGATAGCGTACGTGGCCTATGCCCATCTTACCCGCCAGCCTTTCCATGTGCCTTGTACGGAATACGTCCTTCACTAAACCGTTATCTTTCCTGAGATTTAGCTTTCCGCCATCGCTGGTTGCGATACCCGCAGCATCCTGCCCGCGGTGTTGCAACACCGTCAATGTGTCATACAAACAAACAGCAACATCTGATTTGCCAACGACACCCACTAAACCGCACATTCAATACACTCCAATAATTAAGAACAAGGAACCGCCCCAACACACGCGAATATCACAAAGGCGGTGACGTAACATCCGTAAAATCACTTACATCCGTAACGTACATTCGCGTTAATTCAAGTAAATCAATGCCATATGGGATGAATTTAGATTCAATCCACCATGGCTCGGTCGCGAAAAAACTCGCGCCGAAATACACAAAAACCATCAGTATGACAACGCCACGGGCGATGCCAAACACTCCACCTAGGAGGCGGTCGGTTAACTTCAATCCTGAAATACTAATAAGCTTGGCGACCAAGTGATTGACCACTGCGCCAACGATCAAGGTCACGATGAATAAGACTGCGAATGCAAATACCTTCTGCATAGGCTCGCTGGCGATCCAAGAACCTAACAGCGGCGCGAGATCGGGGCTGTAGACCCGTGCGATTAACAGCGCTGCAATCCAAGCCAGCAAGGACAGCACTTCTCGTACGAAGCCTCGCCATAGGCCAAACATGCAGGAAATGCCCGTTACCATCAAAATGGAGACATCTACCCAATCCAATTGCATTATTGCCCTCTGACTTGTGTTTTGCGCTTAGGCCGCCCTGCGGGCAAGCTGCTAAAGCTCTTCGATTTCGTAGCGTACAACGATGCCAGCTAACTGGAACTGTTGCTGCAATTGTTGTTGCAACTGCTGTACGGCCGCGCGGTCCACTCCGGGCCCAACAAAGACGGCGACTAGCGGTCCCTGAGAGGACTCTAGCACTCTGGTATAGGCGCGATGACCAGCGTTGCTCAGTCGCTCAACAAGATTGCGCGCATTGCTCTCACTGGAGAATGAAGCTAGGCGCACACTCCAACCCTCCGGCAAGCCGTCTGCATCTAGTCTTGGGGCGCTATCGCTGCTTGCAGTTTCGCTCTGTGCGGAATCAAGTCCAAGCGAGGCGATAATATCGTCGATGCTCATGGGAGCAGTGTCATCATCTGCGGCCGCGGGGGGCTCTACTGGATCGGTATTCTGATTGCTGGCCACTGAGTCAGGGGTTACTGGATCTGGCTCTGCGGAGTCCTGCGCTGCGGGCTCTTCGACTGCCTGCGTTACGACTGAGGCTGGTTCACTATCTGCGACTATCACAGGACGCTCGGGAATTATGCGAGGCGGTGTGGGGAAAGGTGTGGGCTCTGGGATACGGCTCTCGATTGGCAGCTCATAGCTCCCCTGCCCGTCAAACAACACCGGTAATAAGATCACTGCAGCGATTACGATAACCGCGATACCGACGACTCGTTGTTTAGTGCTCTGGTCCAAACCAGTCCCGCCCTCTTTGACGACAACCACTGCCTGTTTAGCGATGGTTTGTCTAACGTGTGCGCTCTTGTGCGACAAGACTCAATGTGTCTGCCACTGTTACAAACGAGCCTGTTGCTAGGATTAAATCGTCTGCACTTGCATCGGCACAGACCCCTGCGTAGGCAGCCGCGATACTGGTGAATGGGCCACTCGTGGTGGCGCCATTATGACGCAGAATCTCGTGTAGTTGTTCTGCGTTCAGACAACGCGGCTCAGAGAATGCGGCAATATACCAAATGTCGACGACAGATTCTAAGGCTGCGTAGAAACCTGCGTGATCTTTATCATTCATCATCGCCAAGACGACGCGAATTTTACCCTGAATTTCACCTCGCGCCCTAGCTCTATGCAGCTTCTGTGCGAGTAAATTAGCTGCATGTGGATTGTGCGCGACATCCACACGGAGAGTCAGCCCGTTGCGGGCATCTTTTAATTCCTGGTAACGTCCTTCTATCTTGGGGTGCCTAAGACCTTCTTCAAGTTGCGCGAGCGATACCTGCACAGGAAGATGCTGCAAGGCCTCTACTACCGTGGCGGCATTGAGCAAGTCTAAGCCGGGCATTGGCAGTGCACCGTGGCGCAATTGTTGACCCGCCGCATCCTTATGCCACCAATCCCAGGAATCAGCGCCCTCTTGGAAACCGTAGTCCTGTCCTTGGTAGACCATAGCGGCGCCTATACGGGCCGCCTCGTCTCGTAGACTCTGCGGAGGATCTAGGTCACCACAGATCGCCGGCACGCCAGCGCGCAGAATACCGGCCTTCTCGATGGCAATCAGCTCCCGAGTGTCCCCCAACCAGTCCTGATGATCCAAGCCGATACTGGTAATGATGGACAGGTCCGGATCGACCATATTTACCGCGTCGAGACGACCGCCTAGGCCTATCTCCAGAATCGCCACGTCGAGCCTAGCTTCCTCGAGAAGGAGCAAACCCACGAGGGTGCTGTATTCGAAATAAGTAATCGAGATATCGCCGCGCGCCGCATCGATCTTCGCGAACCCCGCACAGAGTGCCTCATCGGAGACTGCCTCTTGCGCGATACTGACGCGCTCGTTGTAACGCAGAATATGTGGAGATGTGTAAGTCCCGACCCGGTAACCCGCTGCGCTAAGAACAGAGGCCAGCATTGCCACCGTGGAACCCTTGCCATTGGTGCCCGCTACGGTGATTACTATGGGTGCGGGACGACTCAGCCCAAGCCGAGCCGACACCTCACGAACGCGGTGCAGGCCAAGCTCGATCTCTGTAGGATGGAGGGCTTGTATTCTTTCCAACCAAGCTGACAGATTCATTTAAATGACCCTGCCACCACGTTGATTTAAAAAGGATTTCAATCGATCGCCTTGCCGCCTTGCGGCGGCTAAATACAGATACAGCTGCTTATAGATGCATCAGCTTAGAGAGCAAAGAGGATACGCGGCCGCGAATGTCCTTACGATGCACGATCATATCGATAGCGCCATGCTCGAGTAGGAACTCGCTGCGCTGGAAACCTTCGGGAAGTTTTACCCTTACTGTCTGGCGAATGACGTCTGGGCCAGTGAAACCAACCAACGCATTGGGCTCTGCGATGTTGATATCGCCAAGCATGGCCAAGCTAGCGGATACGCCACCATAGACTGGGTCTACCAAAACGGAGATATAGGGCAATCCATGCTCACGCAGGCGCGCAATGGCAGCCGAGGTCTTGGCCATCTGCATCAGGGAGATCAGGGCCTCTTGCATACGCGCCCCGCCACTTGTTGAGAAACACACCAGTGGCAGACGATTCTCGATACAGGTATTCACAGCCTGAGTGAACTTCTCACCAACCACGGCGCCCATAGAGCCGCCGATAAAGCCGAACTCGAAGGCTGCCACTACCAACTCTACCGAATTGACGGTGCCTTGCACGACGATCAAGGCGTCTTTCTCGCCAGTGCTCTTCTGCGCGGCCGAGAGACGGTCTTTGTACTTCTTCAGATCTTTAAATTTGAGTAGATCCACTGGCTCCATGTCGGCATTGAGCTCAACCTGCCCTTCTGGATCGAGGAATAGCTCGAGACGGCGGCGCGCAGTGATACGAAGGTGGTGGTCGCACTTTGGACACACCTCGAGATTGCGTTCAAGATCAGGCCTGTAGAGAACTGCTTCGCAACGCGGGCATTTCTTCCATAGCCCTTCGGGCACACTCGTGCGTTGCTTGCCGTCAACGCCCGGCGTGCCTGGCTTGCTAGACGTGCTATTACTGCGAATCGAAGGGAGGATTTTATTAATCCAGCTCATAAAAGGTTCCCGTAAATACTGTTGTTTTGATGAATGCGCTAATCAGAGCGCGTCTATTGCGCTGCGAATCTCGCCAATAACACCAACTGTTGCGACTAGTTGGGCACTCGAATAGCTCATATCTGCCTGCAAGTGGCCTATTTTGTCTACTATCGCGCTTCCTACTATAACACCGTCGCTTATAGCTGCCATGTTCCGCGCAGACTCTGCATCCTTAATGCCGAAGCCAACGATGATCGGCAGCTCGGTGAGAGTGCGCAAATGATCGATTTTCGCGCGGATCTCTCCTTTGTCGGAGATGACCGCACCTGTTACGCCCTTCAAGGAGACATAGTAGAGATAACCACTAGTATGTTTAAAGATCGAATCTAGGCGTGCCTCGTTCGTGGTAGGCGCCACTAGGAATACAGTGTCCAAGCCCTTAGCGTGTGCGGCTGCGTAAAACTCTTCGCACTCAGCCGTGGGCAAATCAACGATTAGCAGGCCATCTGCACCGGCCGCGCTAACTTCGCTAGCAAAGGCCTCATAACCCATAGTCTCAATAGGGTTTAGGTATCCCATCAGCAGTATAGGCGTGTCTTTATCCTGTTGACGAAACTCTCGCACCATCGCGAAGATGTGCTTAAGAGTAGTGCCAGCGCGCAAAGCCCGCTCGGCGCCCAGCTGAATCACGGGGCCATCCGAGGACGGGTCACTAAAGGGCATGCCCAGCTCAATGATGTCCGCGCCATTAGCCACTAAGGCGTGCATGAGCGGTACCGTCAGTTCCAGACCGGGATCTCCCGCGACAATATAGGGAATCAGGACTTTCTTGCCCTGCGCTTGTTTAGACGCAATAGTCTCGCTTATACGACTCATGAATTTCCAGCTCGCTACCCAGTGTTATATTTTAATGCCGTCGATTTCGGCGACGGTGTGGATGTCCTTATCGCCTCGGCCAGAAAGATTGACGATGATAATCTGCTCCGGGGACATAGTGGCAGCCAGCTTGCCTGCATAGGCAATCGCGTGGCTGGACTCTAGAGCGGGAATAATCCCCTCCATGCGCGTGCAGTCACGGAACGCGGTCAGGGCTTCGGTATCGGTGGCATCCACGTAATGTACGCGCCCGATATCCTTCAGCCACGAATGCTCTGGCCCTACCCCGGGATAATCCAAGCCTGCTGAGACCGAGTGGGTCTCTAGAATCTGGCCTGCATCATCGCTCATCAAATAAGTTCGATTGCCGTGCAAGACGCCAGGGCGCCCAGCGCTAAGAGGCGCCGCGTGCCGGCCTGTCTCGACTCCATCGCCGCCGGCTTCTACGCCGTACATGGCCACATCGCTGTCACGCAGGAACGGATGGAACAGGCCTATGGCATTGGAGCCTCCGCCTACACAGGCGACTAAGGCGTCGGGAAGACGGCCTAATTGCTCCAATGACTGGGCGCGGGCCTCGCGGCCGATGACGGACTGGAAGTCACGCACCATGCGCGGATAAGGGCTAGGACCGGCAACGGTGCCGATGATGTAATAGGTATTGTCGACGTTCGTCGCCCAGTCTCGTAGCGCCTCGTTAAGAGCATCTTTAAGAGTGCGTGACCCAGACTCCACGGAGATTACATTGGCCCCGAGTAATTTCATGCGGAAGACATTCGCGGACTGTCGCTGAATGTCCTCTGCGCCCATATAGACGTCGCATTGCAGGCCTAGCCGCGCGGCAATAGTCGCACTCGCTACGCCGTGTTGACCGGCACCAGTCTCGGCGATGATGCGGGGCTTGCCCATGAACTTCGCTAGTAAGGCTTGGCCGATCGTGTTGTTAATCTTGTGCGCACCGGTGTGGTTGAGGTCTTCGCGCTTGAGCATGATCTTCGCGCCGCCATAATGCTTGGTGAGGCGCTCGGCGAAGTACAACGGAGAGGGTCTGCCAACATAGTGCTTGAGGTCATGGTCGAATTCGGCCCAGAACTTAGGGTCTTCCGCCATGCGAGTATAGACTTGGTCTAGTTCCTCGACGGCTGCTATGAGTGTCTCACCCACAAAGACACCACCATAGCGCCCGAAATGGCCTTGCTTATCAGGACCGCTAAATTGGTCGTTTGGCTGCTCTGCTTCGCGACTGCCGAGCTCGTTCACGCGATTCAATTCAGACACTATTCACCTCATTAAGAAAAGCTTGCATGCGCTCGGAGCTCTTGCGACCCGGCGCGGACTCTACCCCACTACTTACGTCTACCGCGTAAGGCTGGACTTGCCTAATCGCTGCGGCCACATTCTGGGCGTCGAGTCCTCCCGCTAAAACAATACGCTGCTGCGTTGCGCCAACCGCTCGGGCGGCGACTTCCCAATCGAAACTCATCCCAGTACCGCCCGCGGACCGCTTATCAAAACTGTCGAGGAGAATAGCGGAACTCGTTGTAAACCTTGATATTTCTCGCTCTATATCGAGACCTTCGCACACCCTGATCGCCTTCATATAGGGCAAACCAAAGGAGGCGCAAAACTGGGGAGTCTCATCGCCATGAAATTGCAGGCAATCTAAGTGCAACTGTTTTAGGACGGTCTCGACTTGTGCCTCTGTTGGATTCACAAACAAGCCTACCGCACTGACGAAAGTAGGCAGAGCCTGGCGAATGGAGACAGCAGTCTCAATGCTCAGCGCACGCTTACTGCGCGGATAAAACACCAGACCTATCGCATCGGCGCCAAGGCTGCCGGCGACAATGGCTTCCTCAACATTGGTTAGTCCACAGATCTTAACTCGGGTTCGCAGCATTGTTTTGACCGGCGCTTTCAAAAGGGAGCGATTCTAGCAAAAATTTCAGGGCTTTACCTATGGAAAAGGCTGTAAAAATCCCGGCCCTAATGCCCCCTGTTCGAGACCGGCACTCACAGGATAGTCGACTGCCACAAGATACAAACCGTGGGGGCTTGCGGTCATAGCCGCAGCGGCTCTATCGCGCCCTTCGAGCAATTGTCTTGCCCAGCTCGGGTCGCGCTTGCCGGCGCCTATCTCCAGCAGCGTTCCGGCGATGTTGCGCACCATATGCTGCAGGAAGGCATTCGCCTGAATATCCAAAACGATATAGCGATGATGTCGCAACACGCGCAGATGCATAACATTGCGAAAGGGTGTGCGAGATTGACAACCTGCGGCACGGAACGCGCTGAAATCGCGCTCGCCCAATAAGTGCTGCCCCGCCTCGTGCATCGCCTCGATATTCAGCTTCAAACGAGTATGAGTTAGGCGCTTCGCCATAATGGCAGACTCGACTTCACTATCATCGATCACATAGAGATAGCGACGTGACTGCGCCGTAAAGCGCGCATGAAAATCCGGAGCGACACTTCGGGCCCATGTAATTCGCACCGAGGGGGGTAATAAGCTATTGCTTCCGCGCACCCAAGCCTTGATGCCTCGGTCTACGGCGCAATCAAAATGGATAACCTGACCGGTGGCATGCACGCCAGTATCGGTGCGCCCGGCGCAGACTAATTCGATGGGGTGATCGGCGATCTTGGCGAGCGCCCTCTCCACTGCACCTTGTACAGTTGGGAGCTGAGGGTCGCCCTGGCGTTGCCAGCCGTGAAACGCCGCACCGTCATACTCGACGCCTAGGGCGACACGACACGGCTTGTTGCTTTCGTTTGTCAAATCAAACTCTTACAGAAGATAATTAGGGCGAATTTATAACTTGCTGAGCAATTCAGTAGCGTCTTTGATTTGCTCTTCATTGCCTTCCTTCTGCACTTCTTCGAGGATTTCACGAGCGCCGTCGTGATCGCCCATTTCGAAATACGCGCGAGCGAGATCGAGCTTAGTCGCCGCTTCGTCAGCGTCGGATAGGAAATCGAAATCGTCGTCATCGGAGTCGTCATTCTCTCCTCCAGCGTCGTTCGCGGGCTCTATTGTGTCATCCACGAACTGCAAATCATCGAAGGGACTTTCCGCTTCAGGCTTTGGCTGAACTTCTGGCTGAGCGTCTGGCTCGAGCACCTCCACTTCCTCATCCACGGCAATATCGAAGCTGTTGTCGTCGAAAACAAAATCAGCCTCTTCTTCCTCGTCGTCATCAAGGAACTCAATCTCCGCATCTTCATCATCGACTTCGAACTCGATCTCAGGCACGTCGGCTTCTGCGACTACGCTTTCCTCGACTTCAATATCGGGTATTTCTATTTCCTCAACTTCCATCTCGGGCGCCGCGGCCTCTGCAACCGGGCTACTCCCAGCGTTCGTGTCTTCTTCGGTCTCGTCATCTATGACTGCGAAATCGAAGTCCACTTCGTGCTCAGGGTCGGTTTCCACCTCAAGTACCGTCTCTTCGACTGCGGCTGCGCCTGTCTCTTGCTCAGGCTCATCGATAGAAAACTCGAATTCGATGGCGTTATCGTCAGCTTCCAACTCAACAGGCTCTGTCTCTGCTGGCTCAGACTCTGCTGCGCTCTCCTCGATCTCGAAACTGATCGTTTCTTCGTCGTCATCGGAAAGATCAAACGCGGCATCCAGATCTGGACTGTCGTCTTCGGACTCGTCAAAGTCTTCAATAATTGCGCCCGGCTCTGGGGAAGCGAAGCTTATTTCGGCATCTTCGTCTTCATCCGCTTCTAGTGCCTGGGTGGCGCCCTCTTCGCTTGTAGTTGGCTCGTCTTCGTCAGGAGCAAACTCGAAATCGATATCATCGTCTGCTTCGTCGTCGAAGCTAATCTCGATCTCATCCTCAGGCTTACCGGCCAAGACTTTACTATCATCAACTTCTGCACTGGCCTCTAGGTCCAGCGCCAGCTCCATATCATCAAGCTCATTGAGCTCTTCGAAGAAGTCTTCTTCACCCTCTTCCAATATCTCACTATCGGTCTCGCTGGCTAGCTGCGAGCGCAATGTCGCGATGCGCGCCTCGACATTGGGCTTGCCCATGTCGCGAATCTCAGTTTCCTGCAGCTTGAAGCCAACCGCGTCCTGCTTGGCGACAAACACCTCAAGGAGCTTCATACGCAGGTCTACACGATCAGGCTCTGCCACTATCGCATCACGCAGCTTCGCCTCAGCCTCGTCGAAGCGCTCATAGGCGATAAGGGCTTCCACTTCCTCTAGCGTATCAACCGGCTCTTGAGTGTCAGCGGAAGTAGCCGCAGCTGCAGCCAACGCAGCAGTAGCTTGGCCAACTCCGACCTCTGCCTGGGCTTGTTCTTCGTCTTCATCGTCAAAATTAATGTCGTCAGAGAGCGCCGCATCGGCCGAGCCGGCGATGTCTAGGATCTCGTCCATCTCTTCATCGGACAGGTCGGCGCTAATAGAGGAGTCGCCGTCAGGAATCTCTTTATCGTCCTCGGGCTGCTCGTTCGCGCTATCGTCGTCTGCACCCACTTCCATGCCGTCGATGCCAGCCAGTGCAGCTTGGTCTGCAGCGCGATTGCGGCGCAGTAGCACGAACACGAGCATCACTATGATCAGACCAATCAGCGCGATCAAGGCATAGGTGTTCGCAACCAAGGTGTCGAGAATTTGCTGAACTAGGGTTTTCTCCGGCGCCATCGTAATGACAGTTGGAGGATCCACAGGCTCAGGTTCTGCAGCGGCGGCCTCCTCAAGCGCTTGCTGGAGCTGCGCTAATTCGAGGTCACGTAGACGGATGATCTCTTGCGCAGAGTTTATCTGTTCTTCCAACAGACCAAGGCGGGCAGTTAGCTCGGCATTGACTCGCGCCGCACGATCGGCCTCTTCGCGTTGTACCGCGAGGGCATCCTCAAGACTGGCGATACGCGCATCGAGCTCTGCACTTTGCGCAGCGCTGGCGGACGAGGCGTCGCTTGGTTCGGCATTGTCTACGCTGACCACGCTCAACTCGCCTCGTGCCGGTGCTGCAGCGGCAGTGCTCTGGGGCTGAGCGGTCACTGGCTGTGCGGCTAAAGGCACGTTGCGGCGGTTATCGAACAGTTGATTCTGGCGAGCCACTTCACTCATGGCCTCACGTGCACTGAGGGTGCGGATCTGCTCTAAAGTCGGCACTCGCAATACTTGACCGCGACGCACCATATTGATGTTGTCAGCGATGAAGGCCTCACGATTCAGACTCTGCAGCGCCAGCATTGTCTGCTGTACGGAGACAGAGCTATCAGGGCGGATCTGTAGAGCGATATCCCACAGGGTGTCCTGAGTACCGATGCTGATCGTCTCGCTGGTATTGGCATTACGTGGGGCGGCACTCGGTGCTGGAGCTGGCTCTGGGGCCGCAACTGGCACTGGGGGCTCGACCGCAGGCTCTTCGACTGGCGCCGGCGTTGCGACAACAACAGGTTCTTCAACCTCAGGCTCCGCAGGGGCAGCGAGGCGCGCCGGCGCAGTGGATCCAGAACTAGAAGATTGAGCTGCAACTTGCTGATTTTGAGAAACTTGCTGGTCCGCAGCAATCGCTTGCACTGGCTGCTGAATTGGCGCAGCACTACCCGTAGCCGCAAAGGCAGGCAGGTCTAATAACAGCGTGTGTTCGCTGAGCAAACGACCGCTCGGCCAGCGCGTCTCAAGCACGAAACTCAGATAGGGTTCACGTACCGCTTCAAGGGTGCTGAGCTGAACAAAGGTATTGGCACCGCGAGACTGAACATTGAATTCGATAGAATTAAGAAAGGATTCACGCTCAATGGAGAAACGCGCGAAATCGCTCTCGTCAGCAATCTGCACACTGATTTGTTCAGGACGCACATCGCCGAGTTGCAGCAGCGCAATTTGAGCATTGAGGGGTTGGTTCAGGGCAGAATCGAGAACGATCTCACCGAGCCCAAGGGCCTTAGCGTGAGCAGCAGCAAACAGCACTACCGAGGTGAACACCACCACGAGCTTTCTAACCATATTCCATTCCTTCTTAATGGCTTAAACCGCTGTCATGCGCTGGCACGGGAAGGGCTTGATGTGGTTTCACAAGAGTTTGCAGCCTTAACGCCACAAACTCTTGCGAAATACTATTCAATTACGTGCGCAAGTATTCATTATAAATAGTCTTTTATCAACACTTCGGCTATCTGCACAGAGTTCAATGCAGCACCTTTTCGCACGTTATCTGACACAATCCACAAATTTAACCCATTAGGATGAGAAATATCTTCGCGAATTCGTCCGACAAAGACGCCATCCTTCCCTGCCGATTCGGTCACTGCAGTCGGATATCCACCATCTTTGCGCTCATCCATAAGAACAACGCCAGGTGCATCGGCTAATAAGGCACGGACCTCTTCAACCGTAATATGGTCACGAGTCTCGATGTGGACCGCCTCGGAATGAGAATAGAATACCGGTACGCGTACACAAGTAGGATTCACTTGAATGCTCTCGTCAGCGAAGATCTTCTTGGTCTCCCAGACCATTTTCATCTCTTCTTTGGTATAGCCATTTTCTAGAAACACGTCAATCTGTGGCAGAACATTGAAGGCGATCTGCTTTGGGTAGACGCTGGCAACAGGCGTACGCCCATTAAGCAGATCCGCAGTTTGCTTCGCCAACTCCTCGATCGCTTCCTTGCCAGTACCCGACACGGCTTGATAGGTAGCGACGTTGATGCGCTCTATGCCTACCTTGTCACGAATCGGCTTGAGCGCGACAAGCATCTGAATGGTCGAACAATTAGGGTTGGCTATGATGTTACGAGCCGTGTAGCCAGCGATTGCCTCTGGATTCACCTCTGGCACGACCAAAGGAATATCATCGTCGTAGCGGAAATGGGAGGTATTGTCGATGACGATACATCCTGCCTTACCGGCCTTCTCCGCATACTCTGCGGAAATATTACCGCCCGCCGAGAACAGGCCAATCTGGACCTGACTGAAGTCGAAATCGGCTAGGTTCTGCACTGTCACTGGCTTACCGCGAAACATGACTTTGGTGCCGGCTGAGCGCTCGCTGGCCAGCGGAAATAGCTGGCCCACGGGAAATTTGCGCTCTTCGAGAATACTGATCAGGGTTTCCCCGACCGCTCCAGTTGCCCCAACCACTGCCACATTATAAGTCTTCATCGCTTCCTTCCTGTCTGCCCTGTGGGCAGTTTGATTCGTTCAATAAGTTTGCGAGACGCGTCGCGCCCCGCCTTAGCTCAACCCTGTACACCGAAATACCATGGTGAAGTGTTGCGCCAGTTTTGTTCGAATGCCTTGATCTTATCTGCATCCTGCAAGGTTAGGCCAATATCGTCCAAACCGTTTATCAAGCAATCTTTACGGAAGGCATCCACGTTGAATGGGATACGCTCGCCGTCTGACAATTCAATCTGCTGCGCCTCAAGGTCAGCGGTCAGGCTAAAGCCTTCTTGCGCCTCTACTTTCGCGAACAATCTATCGATAATTTCTTTATCTAAAACAATGGGTAATATTCCATTCTTAAAGCAATTATTAAAGAAAATATCGGCATAACTAGGCGCAAGAATGATGCGAAAACCGTAGTCATCCAACGCCCAAGGCGCGTGCTCTCGGCTCGAACCGCAACCGAAGTTCTCACGGGCCAGCAGCACCGATGCGCCCTTATAGCGCGGCTGATTCAATACGAAATCCGTATTCAAGGGACGCTGACTATTGTCGCGTCCCGGCTCACCCTTATCCATATAGCGGTGTTCGTCGAACAGGTTCACACCGAAGCCACTACGCTTAATCGATTTCAGGAACTGTTTAGGGATAATGAAATCGGTATCGACGTTGCTACGATCCAGAGGCATCACCAGCCCAGACTCTTTAGTAAATTTTCTCATAATTCACGCTCTTTATTCAGCATATTCAATTAGTTAAGCACGACTCTTAGACTATCTATCCAAGGTCAATAGCATGTCCCGTACGTCAACGAAATGGCCGTTGATCGCCGCTGCTGCTGCCATAGCCGGACTCACCAGGTGGGTACGCCCACCAAAGCCCTGCCGGCCTTCAAAATTGCGATTCGAGGTGGACGCACAATGCTTGCCCGCACCGAGTTGATCCGCGTTCATGGCCAAGCACATAGAACAGCCAGGCTCACGCCACTCAAGCCCTGCCTCGATGAAAATCTTGTCTAGGCCCTCTGCCTCTGCCTGCTTCTTCACCAGACCCGAGCCAGGGACAACCAGTGCCATCTCGATGGTAGAGGCAACCTTGTGCCCTTTCACCACGGCCGCAGCGGCGCGCAGATCCTCGATACGAGAGTTAGTGCAAGACCCGATAAAGATGCAGTCTAGCTTTATGTCCGTGATCTTCATGCCCGGGGTCAAACCCATGTACTTCAACGCCTGGCGCATATTGTCGCGGCGGCTTGGGCTGCTCTGCTGCTCCGGATCTGGAATCTCACCGGTAATCGGGGCCACCATCTCTGGGGAGGTTCCCCATGTGACCTGCGGAATGATCTCCGCTGCATCGATCACGACGACGCGATCGAACTGTGCCGTATCATCGCTGACCATCTCGCGCCATGCCGTGCAGGCCTTCTCCCACATCTCGCCCTTAGGAGCGAAGGGACGGCCTTTGATGTAATCCAGAGTGGTCTGATCGACCGCGATCAGGCCAGCGCGTGCGCCCGCCTCGATAGCCATATTGCAGACCGTCATGCGCCCTTCGATGCTCAGGGAGCGAATAGCCTCGCCTCCGAACTCGATGGTATAGCCCGTGCCACCGGCAGTGCCGATCTCACCGATGATGGCCAGTACGATGTCCTTCGCCGTAACGCCGGGGTTCAGGCGTCCGTCTACGCGAATCAGCATATTCTTCATCTTGGTCTGCATCAGACACTGCGTGGCCATCACGTGCTCGACCTCTGAGGTGCCGATACCGTGTGCCAAGGCCCCTAGTGCGCCATGAGTCGATGTATGGGAGTCGCCACAGACGATGGTCATGCCCGGCAGCGTAGCGCCCTGCTCTGGCCCTACGACGTGCACAATGCCCTGGCGCTCGTCATTCATGTCGAGCTCGAAAATACCGAACTCTCGGCAATTCTCGTCAAGTGTTGTCACCTGAATACGAGAGATTGGGTCGCGGATGCCTTCCAAGCCCTGGCGGCGCTCTTCACGCGTGGTCGGAATATTGTGATCCGGTGTCGCGAAATTAGCGTCTGCGCGCCATGGTCGACGTCCCGCCAAACGCAGGCCCTCGAAGGCCTGTGGAGAGGTAACCTCATGAATCAACTGCCGATCGATATAGATCAGTGCAGTGCCATCTTCACGCTGCGTCACTAGGTGAGAATCCCAAAGTTTGTCGTATAAAGTTTTGCCAGTCATGTAAACACCCTAAAGCTGTCACGATTGAAGTAAGAGGAGGATACGCGCCCTCCACTCATAACCAAAATGAAACTATTTTATTCTTTATATAGAAATTAGTAATAGGCAAGACGCCTATTTGAGAATTGGCGTGCTCGTCGTCACGTTCAAATTCTGCGCTCTATGGCGCAGTAAATGATCCATCAGCACGATTGCCAGCATTGCCTCGGCGATTGGAGTCGCCCGGATGCCAACACATGGGTCGTGTCGCCCAGTGGTAATAACCTCGGTCGGCTCACCATGCACATCGATAGAGCGGCCCGGAATACGTAGGCTCGAGGTAGGCTTCAGCGCGATGCTCGCGAGAATATCTTGCCCCGAGGCAATGCCACCCAGAACGCCACCGGCATTATTGCTTAGAAAGCCTTCAGGCGTAATTTCGTCGCGATGCTCGGTGCCCTTCTGTTCGACACAGGCAAAGCCTGCACCGATCTCGACCCCCTTGACCGCGTTAATGCTCATCAGTGCGTGAGCGATATCGGCATCGAGGCGGTCGAAAACTGGCTCGCCCAGCCCGACGGGTACACCCGAGGCCACCACATTGATGCGAGCACCGATGGAGTTGCCCTCTTTGCTCAAGGCCGCCATATAGCGCTCCATCTCCTCTACCTTGCCCGCATCGGGACAGAAAAAGGGATTGCGATGGACTTCATCCCAATCGAAGTTCTCGATCTTAATGGGACCTAGCTGGCTCATATAGCCGCGAATCTGCACGCCGTGTGTCTCGAGCAGGTATTTCTTTGCAATCGAACCTGCGGCAACGCGCATTGCAGTTTCACGCGCTGAGGAGCGCCCGCCACCACGGTAATCGCGCACGCCGTATTTCTGGTGATAGGTGTAGTCCGCGTGTGCAGGGCGGAACTGGTCCTTAATCTTGCTGTAGTCCTTGGAGCGCTGATCTGTGTTCTCGATCATCAGCCCGATGGGCGTGCCGGTAGTGCGCCCCTCGAACACGCCGGACAATATCTTGATGGCATCGGCTTCTTGGCGCTGTGTGGTAAAGCGCGAAGTGCCCGGCTTACGCAGATCTAGGTCGCGCTGCAGGTCCTCTTCACTGATTGCCAATCCGGGTGGACAGCCATCCACCACACAGCCCAACGCTGGGCCATGGCTTTCGCCAAAGCTGGTCACTGTGAAGAGCTTGCCAATCGTGTTTCCGGACATGCATCACCTACTTGTGTATGTACTGGTCGATAATCGCCCTTACGGTATGCGGGCTAGTTCTAAAAGCGTATAAAAGGCGCGAAATTGTACACTATCACGAGCAATCTTACGAATAGCCAAACGCCAACTTATAACGCCAACATGGCCTTGGCATCGCGCAGTTGCTGTGCTGTGAGTGCGAAGATGCCCTCTCCGCCATTGTCGAACTCCAACCACAGGAAGGGCATATCCGGCAGGCGCTCGCTTAAGGCCTCATGGGAATAACCAACCTCCATGATGAGCACTCCGTCCTCGCGGAGGTAGTCAGCCGCCTGACGCAGAATTTGCAGAGGAATCGCCAGCCCCTCCTCATCCGAATAAAGCCCTAGTACTGGCTCGTGGGCATACTCCGGCGGCAAGTCGTCGATCTCGCTCTGGGACACATAGGGCGGATTACAAAGAATCAGCGAGTAAGCCCCCTGCAGACTAGCGAAGAGGTCCGACTCGATGACCTGAACTCGAGCCTGCAGTGCATGCCGCTCAACATTCTCTCGCGCTAGACTCAGAGCATGGGACGAAATATCCGCTAGATCGACCTGTGCTTGCTCGAAGGCCAGTGCAGTCGCGATACCGATACAGCCACTGCCGGTGCACAAGTCTAGAATGCGCTGTGGAGCCTCTGTAAGCAGGGGCTCGAAGCGCTGTGCGATCAACTCTGCAAGTGGCGAGCGTGGGATCAAGACCCGTTCATCAACCTTGAATGGCAGGCCAGCAAACCAGGCTTCCTGCACCAGATAGGCGACCGGAACGCGCTCCTCGATGCGACGCGTGAGTAACTCGTCCAAGCGCTTGCTCTGCGTAGTACTAAGCTCGTGGCTCATCTGCGCCTCGTCCGCATCGAAAGGAACTCCGAGCACGGTGAACACCAAATATACGGCCTCATCCCAAGGATTGTCGGTGCCATGACCGTAAAATAGATCGGCCGCCTCTAATTGTTCACTGACGCGACTGACGCATTGCGCCAGAGTCTCCGCCTTACTATTACTCACTCAAACCTCCTCAGGCGAGGTACAACGTGGGCTTGCGACCGATCATTGCCTCGAAAAATTACTTTACCCAACCCCGCTCTGTGGCGTAGGGTAAGCGCCTCTTTTAATTGCTAGGATCAAATAGACTTGCCATGACACAGACAATTGAAAAAGCCTATCAGGATATCATCAAAGCGATCGGTGAAGACCTCAATCGCCCAGGACTCACAGATACCCCTAAACGCGCCGCCAAAGCTATGGAATTTCTCATGCGTGGCTATAGTCAAAACATTGACGAGGTCATCAATGACGCACTCTTCCCTTCAAGTGCGGAAGAGATGGTGATTGTGAAGAACATCGAACTGTACTCCATGTGCGAACACCATATGCTGCCCTTTATCGGCAAATGCCACGTGGCCTATATTCCCCAAGGCAAAGTAATCGGGCTGTCCAAAATCGCTCGCATCGTGGACATCTTCGCGCGGCGCATGCAGATTCAGGAAAATTTGACCAAGGAGATCGCCGAGACCATCGTCAACAAGACTGGTGCAACTGGGGCGGGAGTCATTATCGAGGCACAACATATGTGCATGATGATGCGAGGTGTGGAGAAACAGAATTCCATCATGACTACCTCCTGTATGCTGGGAGCATTCCGCAGTAGTCAGAGCACACGTAACGAATTTCTGTCTCTCATAAGCAAGTAACTTAGCGGCGCAGCACGATCTCCACGCGCTGCGAACACGGGGCTTGTAGGCACGAAGGTGCCAACGGCCCCACGCCCTGCGCTATAAGCCGTGACTCGTTAATCCCTTCAGCAACAAGACGATCCGCTAGGTTTTGCGCGCGCTTGGCTGAGCGTGCTAGCAGTTCTTCAAGCGACCCATCAGCACTTAGATGCCCCACAATATAGACCTGCATCAATGGCGCATTGCGCAACGTATTGAGCAAGACTGTAAAACCACCCTCGTCGAGCATCTCATCCTGCGCGTCGAACCCGACTCCTTGCAGGGTCACACTCCCCTCTTGCTGTATCTGCAGCGCCAAGGCCTCAGGGCTATTGGTGGGAACATCACTGACGAAATCGCTAAGTTCCACAACATCGAGGTGCGCGTAGACACTCCGATTGCCCCGCGTTATGACATAGAGTGCCAAATAGCTCGAGATATGTTGCTCGTCGCTACCGATGGTGCTGACTAGATAGTACTGATCTGCATCCGGGCCATAGAGGATACGGTTCTCGAACACATCATTCGCCCAGAAATTACTACTGCCACAACCGCGTCCCTGGCAACGGTATAGCTCCGGTCCGGCTGCTAGCATCTGTGTGGAGTAATGGCCGAATACATCGGCACTCGAATAGCCTTCGGGGATTTTATAGGTGATGCGGGTTAGCGCGCCGTTGACGCGCTCTTCGCGGCCAGCGGTTACGCGACCGTTGACGCGCTGCATGCGATCTAAAGCTAAGCGGTAATTCGTCACGCCAGGGGTGCGGTAGTCGACGACCTCCGCTCCAGGAAAGCGCTGAATCAATTCATGGTCGAGGGCATCCCCAAACTGCTGCGCCCATGCCGAAGCACCCAAGCTCGCCAAAACTAGGCACACAATTACGCGGAGTCCAATCAACATAGCCCTAAACCTCGGGCTTCAAGTCGTCGTCTTCAACTGGGCTCTCTACTACTTTCTTTGCTGCAGGTTTGCGGGTGCTTGCCGCCTTACTCGCTGGTTTCTTGGCCGCTGCCTTCTTAGGGGCTGTCTTCTTTGGTTCAGCGCTCTTCGCGGGCGCTGGAGCAGGAGCAGGAGCAGGAGCAGGAGCAGGCTCAACGATGATCACCTCTTCGCTGCCCGGATAGGGGGAGAACGGGAAGGGTTTGAGCTCGCTGTTATAAGTTAGGAACTCTAGAATCTGGTGCACATAAGTACTGAGGTCTTTGCCCAAGGCGCGCAGGTTCTCATTGTCTTTGCCTGTGAGCAGGCTAAACACAGCCTGAGCGATGGTAAGCAAGGTGAGCACGACGCCGGCCACATAGAGGGCCACTGCGAGCGCGATCATGAACGCAATCCGTAACCACTGTGAAGGCTCCTTGAGATTTTCAACGATATCGTCGGACATGTTTACTCCTTAGGGTTCAAAGTTTTGGTTTGATTGGCTTCATATTCAACATCAAGCGCTTGCTCACCCAGCATTAGCGAGGCCACGATGTTATTCACCGAGCTGCCATTATAGATGATCTGATAAAGCCCGTTCACTAGAGGCATATACACCTCCAGCTCTTCGGCTTTCTCATAGACAGACTTCAGGGTATTGACCCCTTCTGCTACTTGACCGACTTCGGCCACTGCTTCTTCGATCTTAAGCCCTTTACCGAGCGCCATGCCCACGCGGAAGTTACGCGACAGGGGTGAGGAGCAAGTCACGACTAGATCGCCGACCCCGGACAGCCCTAAGAAGGTCATGGGGTCTGCGCCTAAGCGACGCCCGAAGCGTGCCATCTCGGTGAGGCTACGGGTCACTAACATGCTATTGGTATTGTGCCCCATGCCCATGGCGTCGGCTAAGCCCGCGATGATGGCATAGATATTCTTCAAGGCCCCGCCCAACTCTACCCCAAACATATCATCATTGGTGTAGACCCTAAAGTACTCAGACTTGAGCACTTGTTGCACGACCTCGCGAACGGAGACATGCTCGCTGGCGATAACGGTACCGGTGAGATTCTTGGCGGCGATCTCTTTGGCAAGATTCGGCCCGCTCATGACACCAATGCGCGCATCAGGTGCCTCCTGACGCAGCACCTGGCTCATTAGCTTAAAGGTGCCAGGCTCGATGCCCTTGGTGGTGCTTACAAGAATCGCATCGGGTTTGCTCCACTGCAGCATGTCTTTCACGACACTGCGGAAATAAGCACTTGGCACCGCCACGAAGATAACGTCGCTGTCCTCTACCGCGGCCTGCATATCGGCATACCCCACGACATTCTCGTGGAGGGCGTAACCTGGCAGATACTGTGAATTCTCGTGTTTGGTATTCACTTCTTCGACGAGGGTTTCGCTGCGCATCCAAAACTTTACGCGGTAGCCGTTCTGACCAATGATATTGGCAATAACGGTTCCGAAACTGCCACCTCCTAGTACGGATACAGTGCTCATAGGCATGCTTTATTCTCCAGTGCTGCGCTTAGAATACTCGATTCAACCCATCTTGCGCCGCTATGCGGTAGGCCTCAGCCATCGTGGGGTAGTTGAATGTAGTACTAAGAAAATATTTTAGCGTGTTGGCCTTGCCCTCCTGCAGCATGATGGCCTGTCCGATGTGCACGATCTCGGACGCTTGATCGCCAAAACAATGGATGCCTAAAACCTCTAGGGTCTCGAAGTGGAAGATAATCTTCAGCATCCCCACCTGCTCGCCCGTAATAAGGCCACGCGCGGTGCTCTTGAAGAAGGCCTTGCCCACTTCGTAGGGCACGCGCTCTTTAGTAAGCTCGCGCTCGGTTTTACCGAGGGTGCTGATCTCTGGAATAGTATAGATGCCCGAGGCGAAGCGATCGATCTCGACACAGGCTTTGGGGTCTACGATGGCATTGGACGCAGACCTACCCTGATCGTAAGAGACGCTGGCCAGAGACGGCCAACCTATTACATCCCCTGCTGCATAGATATTCTCCACCGCCGTGCGGTAGGTCTTATCGATCTCGAGCTGACCACGGGAGTTTGGCTCCAAGCCAATCGCCGCAAGATTCAATTGATCGGTATTGCCAGTGCGGCCATTGGCCCACAACACGATGTCGCTCTTGATGCGTTTACCGGATTTCAGGTGAGTCACTATGTGGGTATCGAAATACTCTAGCTTCTCATACTCTTCGTTGTGACGGCTGCGCACACCGGCATCGCGCAAGTGATAGCTCAGCGCGTCGGATATCTCCCAGTCTAGGAAGGACAGTAGCGTCTCCGCAGGATTGATCAATTCCACCTTCGCCCCTAAGCCCGCGAAAATAGACGCATACTCACAGCCGATGACGCCAGCGCCGATGACAGTCACTTTACGCGGCGAATGATCGAGGTTCAGGATAGTATCGCTATCGAAGATACGCGGATGGGTGAAGTCGACACTGTCGGGACGATAAGGACGCGAGCCGGTCGCGATAATAAAATAGTCCGCGGTGAGTACCGGGCCACGGTTACCTAGTTTAACTGTGTGAGCATCCTCGAAGGCTGCCAGGCCGTGAATGATGTCGATGCCATTCTTCTGATAATAAGCACTGCGTAGATGCACCTGCTCGTGAATGACACGATTGGCGTGCTGCATGATTTGGGGAAAACTGGGCTTGCGCAGCGTTGCGAACTCTTTCAACAAGGGGTTCGAGCTGAATTGCATGACCTGCTTGACGCTCTGTCGCAGCGCCTTCGATGGAATAGTGCCAAGATGGGTGCAATTGCCACCAACTTCCTCGCGGTCCGAGACCACGGCGACGCGCTTTCCTTTCTTAGCGGCATTCATCGCGGCTGATTCGCCGGCGGGGCCACTACCGATCACAACAATATCGTAATGTAACTTCTGCATCACTGCTTAAAACTCCATGAATTATTGCGTGGTCTCTTCACACTTACTCGGGTTGCCCCCGCACAGCGAGCAGCCGCTATCCGCGCTGCCGTTATTCAAACCGCCACAGGTGCCTTTGATCGGCGCCCGCCCCATGATGACGCCAATGGCCATCCCAGCGACTATGAGCGCTAACACTATGAAACTCGCAATTATCGTTGTCATGTTCACTCCGTTAAAACTTTGTCTGCTATTGCCTAAATACTAATTAGGACTCAAATAATGGGCAAACTGGCTCGTATACAGATCATCAAAGCCCTCCTGCCCTTCGCGCTTGCTAATAAAGTACGCGGCCAATCCAATGCGCTGGGCCAATGCGAACCCGCGCTGCGTGCCCAGCACCATAAATGCCGTGGCTAAGGCGTCCGCTCGCGCTGCCGAGGCATCGATCACATAAACCGCGGCGAGATTATGGGTCACCGGTCGCCCCGTTGCCGGGTCGATCTCATGGGAGTAGTGTACGCCGTCTAGATCGAAATAATTGCGATAATCCCCAGAACCGGCGACGGCGATCGACTCGCCCTTCGCATAAAAGATGTTATGAACCTGCGGCGCGGTATCCATTGGTGTTTCGATGGCGGGCACCCAGGTCTGCTCACCCGGCTTATAACCCTTAATCCGTAACTCGCCGCCGACTTCGATGAAATAGCTCGTGTAGCCACGTCCATCTAGATAATTCGCCAATTGATCTACTGCATAGCCCTTCGCAATGCCGCTCAGGTCTATGTAAACATCCGCCTTCTTTAATAAGGTTGCGGCTGTTTTGTCTACTGCAAGGTATTGCGAGCCGATACGTGCGCGCAAGGCGTCGATTTCAGCCTGATCAGGGATGCGGGTTGGATGACGCTGCTCAGGCCCAAAACCCCAACGATTAACCAGTGGTCCTACTGTCACATCGAAGGCACCTTCTGTGAGTGCATTCACATCGAGTGCTAAGGACAAGACCTCGGTCATCTCAGTCGAAAGTACTAGCTTCTCATTGATAGCCGCTTTATTAATCTCAGTAAGTTCGGAGTCTTGCGAGTAGGTAGACATCACCTCCCTATCAAGGCTCTTTAGCATCTCTGCTATCTCTAGCGCCAGCAACTGTGCCGAGGCACTCTCACGATCGTCGACGACTTTCACACTGTATGTCGTGCCCATCGTAGCGCCACCGAACTCGTGGATAGCGTTGGCGCTAGGCCCTGACTGCAAGAAATACAAGGAAACCAGCAGAATTACGAGGAAGCCGAGAGAGACACTATGACGCTTCAAAAGCTCATTCATCGAAAGCGTTTTCCGTAAAACATCAATTAAGACTTGTGGTGCCCCAGAAACGGCTCAGGCTCATGACGGTGTTGTCATAAGCCTGATCTTTTTCACCTTAGGAGAATTCATCCAAGGCGATGTTCTCATCCTCTACACCGAGGTCTTTGAGCATCTTAATAACCGCGGCGTTCATCATGGGCGGTCCGCACATATAGAACTCGCAATCTTCCGGGGCCGGATGATCTTTTAAATAATTCTCAAGTACGACATTGTGAATAAAACCCGTCATACCATTCCAATTATCCTCTGGCTGAGGATCGGAAAGTGCCACATGCCACTGAAAATTATCGTGCTCTGCAGCAAGCGTATCGTAGTCCTTCACATAGAACATCTCTTTCAGACTACGCGCTCCATACCAAAAACTGATCTTACGCTTGGAGTTGAGGCGGCGCAGTTGATCGAAGATATGTGAACGCATCGGCGCCATGCCCGCACCGCCGCCGATGAAGACCATCTCTGCGTCGGTATCTTTGGCAAAAAACTCACCGAAGGGTCCGAATACTTTGATCTTATCGCCCGGCTTCAAGTTGAATACATAGGAGGACATCACGCCTGGAGGAAAGCTAGACTTGGGCGGAGGTGTGGCGATTCGAATATTAAATTTGATAACGCCCTTCTCGTCCGGATAGTTCGCCATTGAGTAGGCACGAATAGTGGTCTTATCGCATTTAGACACGTGCTCGAATAGGCCAAACTTCTCCCAGTCGCCGCGGAATTTTTCACCGATAATGAAATCCTTGTAACGAACCTCATGGGGCGGAACTTCCAACTGCACATAGCCACCAGCGCGGAAATCGACGCTATCACCATCGGGAATCTCCAGCACCAATTCCTTAATGAAGGTAGCCACGTTGTCGTTAGAGACCACGGTACATTCCCACTGCTTAACGCCAAAGAATTCCGGCTCGATCTCAATCTTCATGTCTTGCTTAACAGCAACCTGACAAGACAGGCGCCAATGCGCCTTCGCCTCACCCATGGTGAAGTGGCCTTCTTCGGTCGGCAACATAGAGCCACCGCCATCGATTACCTGACAGCGACACTGCGCACAGGTTCCGCCACCGCCACAGGCAGATGACAAATAGATGCCTTGATCCGCGAGCGTATTAAGGAGCTTGCCACCTGCCGGTACTGTGATTGATTTCTCTGGGTCACCATTTATCTCAATACGGACATTGCCCGTACTAACTAGACGGGCACGGGCAGCTAGAATCATGCCCACGAGGATCATCACCACCGCGGTAAACATGACAACGCCGCCAATAATCGCTGCAATATCAATCATTACTGAATCCTATTTGCTACAGGGACAAACCACTGAAGGACATGAAACCCAAGGACATCAAGCCCGTAGTCACGAAAGTAATACCAAGCCCACGAAGGCCATGAGGCACATCGCTATACTTGAGTTTTTCACGAATTGCGGCCATGGCGGCAATCGCCAACGCCCAACCTACTCCAGCTCCAGTGCCATAAACGACGCTCTCTGAAAAAGTATATTGGCGCTCCACCATGAACAATGACGCGCCCAAGATGGCACAGTTCACTGTGATCAGAGGCAGGAATACACCGAGCGCGTTATACAGGGCTGGCATATATTTATCTAACACCATTTCCAGTACTTGCACGATCGCTGCGATCACGCCGATGTAGACGAGGAAACCGAGAAAGCTAAGGTCTAGGTCAGGTTGGCCAGCCCAGGCTAATGCGCCATCCTTCAGGAGGTATTGGAAAATCAAATTATTAAAGGGAACTGTAATGGCCTGCACTACGACCACCGCAATACCAAGACCGACGGCCGTCTCGACCTTCTTGGACACGGCGAGAAAAGTACACATCCCTAGGAACATTTGTAGCGCCATGTTCTCCACGAACACCGCACGCACGAAAAGGCTTAAATAGTGTTCCATTAGTGCGAGGCCTCCGCGACAGTGTGGGCAGCGATACGAAACTCATCTTTCTCTACCTGCTCGGTGCGTACTGAACGCAGCGCCCAGATCAAGAAGCCGATAATGAAGAAGGCGCTGGGTGCCAGCAGCATCAAGCCATTGGGTTGATACCAGCCACCATTGGAGATCAATGGCAGTATTTGAATACCCAGCAACGAACCCGAACCGAACAGCTCGCGAACAGTGCCCACGATGATCAGCACGACCGAATAACCAAGACCATTGCCAATGCCATCGAGGAAGCTCACTACGGGAGGATTCTTCATCGCGAAGGCCTCAGCCCGACCCATCACGATGCAGTTAGTAATAATCAGACCAACGAAAACGCTAAGTTGCTTGCTGATTGCGTAGGCGAAGGCTTGTAGGATCAGGTCCACCGCGATAACCAGTGAGGCAATAATAGTCATCTGCACAATGATGCGGATGCTGTTCGGCATGTAGTTGCGCACACAGGAGATGAAGAAGTTCGAGAAAGCCGTCACCACGGTCAACGCCACGCACATCACAAGCGCGACTTTGAGGCTAGTAGTTACCGCCAGCGCCGAACACACGCCGAGGATCTGCAGCCCGATTGGGTTGTTCGAGAATATTGGCTTGATCAATATGCTTTTCGTATCAGCTGACACTTTGATTCACCCTTGCTTAATTGTTGGTGAGATTTTTGAGGAACGGACCGAAACCCATCGGGCCCATCCAAAACTCGATCATATTGTCGACGCCGCGGCTGGTCAGTGATGCGCCAGACAGGCCATCCACTTGATGAATCCCCTGCCCGCCACCTTTGACGACGCTCAGTGCGACATCACCACTTTCGTCGTAGACTTCTTTGCCAGGCCATAGTGCCTTCCAACGCGGATTGGTCACTTCGCCACCGAGCCCGGGAGTTTCTTTCTGATCGTAATAGCCGATGCCCTTAACAGTATTGCCATCGCCTTCTAGGGCGAGATAGCCATACATCGTGCCCCACAGACCATAGCCGCTGATTGGCAGGACGATGTCTAGAATCGCGTCGCTGTCATCGCGCACGATATAGACAGTGGCATAGCGCACTCGCCGCTTGAGACCCGCGATATCCTCATCGCCGCTAAGGGCATCGGAGAATTCGGGTTCGGTTTGTACGGAACGCTGATCGTAAGTCGTAGGGTCGATTCCCAAAGAACTCAGTTTGGTCTCCGTGAGGAATTCACCCGCGTCGAGGTCAACGATACGGGGTGTGAACTGTGCGAACAGCTCCACAACCTCTTCCTCAGGAGTTACTGCGGGGTCATACATACCCGCCGCCGCCAAGATATTCTTGTTCCTGTCGAGCAGCTTATTCGCCTCTTGCAGAGGCCTTAGAATTACCGCCGCACTCGAGATGAAAATCGAACATACGACACATAGCAGTAATGCGACCTTAAGCGTTCCGCCTACTGAATCTTTAGATGACATTGCGAGCAAGCCTCCGTTTGATGTTCGCGCGAACGACGACATAGTCGATCAAAGGCGCGCTGAGGTTAGCGAACAAGATTGCTAACATCACACCCTCTGGGTACGCAGGATTGAGTACACGGATCATTACAGCCATTACGCCGATCAGTGCACCGTAGATCCATTTGCCCGTGTTGGTCATCGCCGCCGATACTGGGTCTGTCGCCATGAACACCATGCCGAATGCAAAGCCGCCTAGCACTAGATGCCAGTACCAAGGAGTCGCGAAACCAGGATTGGTTTCGGAACCGATGCCGTTAAGTAGTAGTGAGAACGCCACCATGCCGAGGAATACGCCCGACATAATGCGCCAAGACGCAATGCGTGTGACCAATAGAATCACGGCGCCAATCAAGATCGCGAGCGCGGAGGTCTCGCCGATGGAGCCCTGCTCTCGCCCGATAAAGGCGTCGAGCCAAGTCAGCTCCTGACCCGTCGTACTGGTCAATGCAGGTAGGCCCTGTGCGGCAATCTGACTCAACGAAGTTGCACCACTGAAGCCATCTACCGCAGTCCATACCGCATCACCGGACATTTGCGGTGCGTACGCAAAGAATAGGAAGGCACGCGCCGTCAGCGCGGGGTTTAGGAAATTCTTTCCTGTACCACCGAATACTTCCTTACCCACGACTACGCCGAAACTAATACCGAGCGCAGCCTGCCAAAGCGGCAGATCAGGCGGCACAATTAGGGAGAACAGGATAGAGGTAACGAAGAAGCCTTCGTTGATTTCGTGCTTGCGGATACTCGCGAAGAGCACTTCCCAGAAACCACCGACGATGAAGATAGTGGCATAGATTGGGATGTAATAAACGGCGCCAAACCAGAAGCAATCCCAGATGCTGTTGGGGTTATACGAGGAGAACAGCTCGATCAAATAACCGTGCCAGTCACCCGTGGTGGTGAGGCCCATATTGGTCATCGCTGTGATGCCCTGATAGCCCACGTTGTACATCCCATAGAACATCGCTGGAAATGCTGCGAACCACACGGTGATCATAATGCGCTTAAGATCGACCCCATCGCGCACGTGTGCAGGAGAAACCGTCACATTGCTGGGGCTGTAGAAAATAGTGTCTACCGCTTCATAGAGGGCAAACCATTTTTCGTATCGGCCGCCTTTCTCAAAATGCGGTGCTATATCGTCGAGTATTCTGCGCAAACCCATAGTCGTTTAATCCACTAGCTCTCTTTTTCGATGCGAGACAGGTTGTCGCGCAAAATGGGACCATATTCGTACTTGCCAGGACATACATAGGTACAAAGTGCCAAGTCTTCCTCATCGAGCTCTAAGGCGCCAAGATTCTGCGCGGACTCGATATCACCAACGATGAGGGCACGTAACAACTGTGTTGGAAGGATGTCCATCGGCATTACGCGCTCGTAACTTCCGACCGGTACCATGGCGCGAGTACTGCCATTGGTAGTGGTGGTGAACGGAAATTTACGCCCCTTGAACAAGCTAGACAGATAGATGCCCAAGACCGAATGGCGCTCTGTGCCTGGAGATAGATAGCCTAGCAGGACGCGCTCACGCCCCTCTTTCAAAACAGAAATCTGGAGATGGTAGCGTCCGAGATAAGACTCGACACCACGCGCTGCACGCCCGGAGAGCACAGAACCAGAGATCACGCGATTCTCATCAGCTTGCAACTCACCAGCACACAACTCTTCGAGATTGGCACCTAAACGAGTCTTCAACAAACGCGGCTTAGTAACCTGTGGACCTGCCAGCGCAATGACGCGCTCGGTGCTGATCTTGCCCGTTGTGAAGAGCTTGCCGATCGCGATCACGTCTTGATAGTTAATACTCCAGACTTGCTTCGCTAGGCTCACTGGGTCTAGGAAGTGCACATGCGTGCCCGTCAGGCCAGCCGGATGTGGCCCGGCGAAAGTCTCGACTTGGACATTCTCTGCCAGATTCTGCTTTTCGATACCCTCGAAGCTAGACAGAGCACGGCACAGAAACACTTTGCCGGTAGTGAGACGCGAGAGCACGTTGACGCCATTGATAAAGTCGTCGGAGTTCTCGCGCGCAATAACCTCGGGGTCGGCCGCTAGGGGACTACTGTCCATCGCATTGATGAATAAGGAGTGCGGCGTGGCATCGATTGCAGGTACTTTGCTAAAGGGACGTGTTCGCAGGGCAGTCCACTGACCGGACTCGACAAGATTGGCAACGACTTTTTCGCGGGGCAATGTCGCCAATGTCTCTGGCCCATAGCTGGAAAACTCAAGCTGCTCTTCGTTGTCATCGAGTTCGATTACGAGGGATAGGAACACACGGCGGTCGCCGCGATTTATCTCGCGCACAACGCCAGCCCCTGGAGCGGTATAGACAACGCCCGGGGTTTTCTTGTCCTCAAACAGAGCCTGCCCAAGCTTTACGCGATCGCCCTCTTTAACGGCCATGGTGGGTTTCATGCCCACATAATCATGCCCAAGGATGGCGACTGAACGAACAGGTCGTGCATTCTCGATGGATTGCTCTGGTACACCAGCTATCGGTAAATCCAAACCGCGGGTAATTTTGATCATTCGTCAAGCCTAGTAATTACTGGAGTTTCTTAACGCAAAAAGCAATTCTTGCACGAGGAACCGTTCGCACCTATAGGCATAAATAACGCCACGGGCACAGAAATCACATACAACGTTTCTGACGTCGGTTTTATTATTAGGAATTTTTTTAGGGAACCGGCTGTTTAAGCGCGGCAATTATAGTGACTAGAGGGCCGGATTGCCAACGGTTTCTATGGCATCCGGCCCACTTTAAGCGCTTATTCCCCCATCGGGTAGTAGCGATAATTGACTCCAATCATCTTATAGACCATTCGCACTACCTGATTACAATACCCAAATTCATTGTCATACCAGAGGTAGAGAACGCAATTATTGCCCTGCACAATGGTCGCAGTGGAATCTACGATGGCCGCCTCTCGGGAACCCACGAAGTCACTGGACACTGCATCAGGCTCTTCGGTATAGGCGATTTGATTCTGTAGATTCGAGTGCAAGGCGATCTGACGCAGAAACTCATTCAGCTCGGTTTTGCTAGTAGCAGTCTCTAAGTGCAGGCTCAGAATCGCCATGGAGACGTTGGGAATCGGTACTCGCACGGCGTTGCCGGTGAGCTTGCCCATCAACTCTGGTATGGCCTTTACGACCGCCTGTGCCGCACCGGTCTCAGTCAAGACCATGTTCAGCGCCGCGCTGCGACCACGACGATTACCCTCGTGGTAATTGTCGATGAGGTTCTGGTCATTGGTATAAGCGTGAACTGTCTCGACGTGGCCGTGAACAATGCCGAACTTGTCATTGACCATCTTCAGCACTGGCGCAATCGCGTTCGTGGTGCAGGAGGCTGCGGTGATAATCTTGTCTTCGGGCTTAATCTGATTGTCGTTGATACCAAACACGATATTCTTCAGATCGCCTTTACCTGGCGCCGTTAGGGCAACTTTGCTTACCCCTTTCGCTAGCAGGTGCTTAGAGAGACCTGCCTCGTCGCGCCACTTGCCAGTGTTGTCGATAATCAGCGCGTCGTTAATGCCGTACTTGGTGTAATCGATCTCTTCTGGGCTATTGGCGTAGATGACCTGAATGACGTTGCCGTTGGCAATAAGGCACTTATTCTCTTCGTCGATACGCACAGTGCCCTGAAAGGCGCCGTGAACCGAGTCGGCAGTGAAAAGGCTGGCGCGCTTCTGCAGATCGCCCTCTTTGCCAGGACGCACCACGATGGCACGCAGGCGAATCACCTCACCAGTGCTGGTGCGTTCGATCAACAGACGCGCGATCAGACGCCCGATACGGCCAAAGCCGAACAGGACGATGTCTTGTGATTGCTCGATCGGCTTGGTCTTCACGCCGATCATATAGCTCAGCTCGCGGGTAACGAACTCTTCGACCTTCAAGGCTGCATCGCCGAGCTCGTTCTGCTGCTCCATGAACTTCACGGTGAGCTTGCCCAAATCGATATGCACATGAGCCAAGTCGAGCTTAGCAAGTGCCATGAGAACCGGATGGCTCTCGAACTCAGACATCTCGTTACGTCCGACTTGGCGCACGAAACGATGGGATTTCATGATGTTGGCAACAGAGCGGTTATGCAGTGCACGACCGTAGATAAAAATCACAACGTTGCGTTCGCTATATAGACGACCCACTACTGGGATCATCTCCTGCGCTAATGCTTCGCGTTGTTTCCAATCGCCAAAATAATCATCCAAACTGGGTCGACTCACAGATTGCACCTTTGAAAAACCGTTATTAGAGGAGTGCGGTATTATGTTTGTATTGTCATGCTCGTGCAACCAAAAGCACCCCACAATCGTGCCCTGTAGCAAGTTAGGCAGTACTTTTGCTATGCACTTTGTTCTGACAAGCCACCCGTATTTATGCAAGAATTCACGCCCCCGCGAATTCAGAACCGTGAACGATGCAAACAGTGGATCTATTTAAACCCGAGCTTCCCTGCGCCGCTGGCGACCTCAGACGCTGGTCTGGCCTGCATGGCAGTAGCCTCAGCTTGGCCGTGGCCAACATCGCCCAGAACCATCAAGGCCCTGTTGTATTAATCACCGCCAATACCGAAGAGGCGGATGTCCTGCGCCGCGAGTTGGGATTCTTCTGTGCTGCTACCGAGGCAGCGAGCCTGCACACCCTGCCCGACTGGGAAACGCTGCCCTACGATAATTTCTCTGCTCACCAAGACATCATTTCCGACCGATTAAGTACGCTCTACCATCTACCCAATCTGAAGCGCGGCGTCCTCATACTGCCCCTGACTAGCCTGATGCACCGCCTCAGCCCGAAGGAATATGTTCTGGGTAACAGCCTTGTGCTCAAGGTCGGAGCGCGCTTCGAGATCGAACCGATGCGCCATAATTTGCTCAGTGCAGGCTATCAATGTGTCGACTCCGTATATGAGCATGGCGAATTCGCGATTCGCGGGTCGATCATGGACATCTTCCCAATGGGCAGCGATGCGCCCTATCGCATCGACCTGTTCGACGATGAGATCGAGAGCCTGCGCACCTTCGACCCGGAGAGCCAACGCTCTTTGGATAAGGTAAAGCAGATTCAGCTTCTCCCGGGCAAGGAATACCCGATGAACGAGGCAGGCATCGCCCTGTTTCGCAGTAATTTCCGCAATCGCTTCGACATGGACTTGCGCCAATGCAGCGTCTACCAAGACATCAGCCAAGGCCTACACTCCGCTGGCATCGAATATTATCTCCCCTTGTTCTTCGACGCCCTGCAGTCCGTGTTCGACTATCTTCCTAAAGACACGCTGATACTGCGCAGTGGCGATCTAGAGAGTTCGGGCCAACGCTTCTGGAGCGATATCAAGAACCGCTTCGAGGATCGACGCCACGACCGCCAGCGCCCCATCCTCAATCCTAGCGAACTCTTCCTAAGCCCCGATGAGGCCTTCGCGCGACTGCGCGAGTATCCCAGCATCGAGCTTCACCAAGAGGCCAAGTCGAGCAAGGCATTGCCAGTGGCCGTTTCGCGCCCGCCCGACCTAAACGCCGGCGCTGCGCAAACCCCCTTGATAGCTTTGCAGAAACTATTGAGCAGCCATCCTGATAGTCGCATCCTCTTCTGTGCCGAGACTGCGGGCCGACGCGAGAGCATGTTAGAGCTACTCAAGAGCATCAAGCTAAGTCCCCACGCAGTGGACACTTGGCAGGATTTCTTCGACGGCAAAGACCAACTAAACATAACCGTGGCGCCGCTGGACCGTGGCCTATGGCTAGACGACCCGTCTCGAGCTCTGGTAACAGAGACACAGTTATTTGGACAGCGCGTCGCACAGCGCCGCCGGCGACGTAAGGCTCAAGATAATAGCGAGTTCCTGATTCGTAATTTGAATGAACTGCATATCGGTGCTGCGGTGGTGCATCTAGAGCACGGCGTAGGGCGCTACCGGGGCCTGCAGACCCTCAGCATTGAGGGACAAGACACAGAGTTCCTGACCTTAGAATATGCTAAGGATGCCAAGCTCTATGTACCTGTTTACTCCTTACACCTAATCAGCCGTTACGGTGGCACCGAGCCCGATCTCGCCCCATTGAACCAGTTAGGTAACGATCAATGGCAGAAGGCTCGCAACAAGGCGGCGGAGAAGATTCGTGACGTGGCGGCTGAGCTATTGGACATCTATGCGCGCCGTGAGGCGCGACAAGGATTTCAGTATCGTTGCACGGATATCGACTACGATAATTTCGCTGCTAGCTTTCCCTTCGAGGAAACTCCCGACCAACAAGATGCCATTGAGGCTGTCACCAAAGACATGAGCTCGAAACGCGCCATGGATCGATTGGTATGTGGCGACGTTGGCTTCGGCAAAACCGAGGTGGCGATGCGAGCCGCCTTCATCGCCGTGCAAAATAACAAGCAGGTCGCGATACTGGTGCCAACCACCCTGCTCGCCCAACAGCACTACGAGAGTTTCCGCGACCGCTTTGCGGACTGGCCAGTGCAAGTGGAGTTGATCTCGCGCTTCCGTTCTACCAAGCAGGTGCAGGAGACACTGACACGTATCGCCAATGGCAAGGTCGATATCGTCGTCGGCACGCACAAGCTCTTACAAGACACTATTAAGTACAAGGATCTCGGGCTGCTCATCATCGACGAAGAACATCGCTTCGGGGTGGCACAGAAAGAGAAGCTCAAATCCATACGTGCCGATGTGGACATCCTCACGCTCACCGCCACACCGATCCCTCGTACGCTGAATATGGCGATGTCGGGTGTGCGTGACCTATCGCTGATCGTCACACCGCCAGCTAAACGCCTATCGGTGAAAACCTTTATTCGCGAAAGCCAAGATGCGCTTATAAAAGAGGCCGTATTGCGGGAATTACTTCGAGGGGGTCAAGTGTTCTATCTTCACAATGAGGTGAAGACAATCAACAAGACTGCAGAGCATCTTCAGGAAATCATTCCAGAGGCAAGAGTCTGCGTAGCCCATGGGCAGTTGCCGGAGCGTGAACTTGAACAGATCATGGCCGACTTCTACCATAAGCGTTATAACATTCTCGTCTGTTCCACGATCATCGAGACCGGCATCGATATTCCCAGTGCTAACACCATCATCATGGACCGCGCTGATAAACTCGGCCTGGCCCAATTGCATCAGCTACGGGGGCGCGTGGGCCGCTCACACCATCAGGCCTATGCCTATCTATTGACGCCTAACAAAAATAATATGACAGCCGATGCCGTCAAGCGCATCGAAGCGATTAGCGCCGCCAGCACCCTCGGCGCAGGCTTCACACTGGCCAGTCACGATCTCGAGATTCGCGGCGCTGGTGAGATACTTGGCGACGAACAGACCGGGCATATGCAGAAAATTGGATTCACGCTCTATACGGAGATGCTGGACGAGGCCGTGAAGGCGATTCGTGAAGGCCGCACGCCTAATCTCGACGCGAGTTTCTCGAGTATTAGCGAAGTGAATCTGCGCATCCCGGCGCTGATACCCGATGAATATCTTCCCGATGTACACTTGCGTCTTATAATGTATAAGCGCATCGCTGGGGCGAAGGACGACGAGGAATTGAGCGAATTGCAAGTAGAGATGATCGACCGTTTCGGGCTTCTGCCCGAACAGAGCAAGCGCCTGTTCCGCGTGACCTCTTTACGACTACGCTCCCAGGCTATGGGAGTAAGCAAGATTGACGCGAGTGCGGTAACGGGCAAAATCTCATTCTCGCAACACACTAAGGTCGACCCGCGCTTGATCGTGCAACTTGTGCAACAACAGCCCAAAGTCTATAAACTGGTAGGCCCTACGCAGCTACAATTTACTCACAATACGAGTAATGCCGATGCGAAGATTTCCTTCATCGAGCAAATGCTAACAAAACTCGCCAAAGCAAATTGAGTGCGGCTGGACAATCCACAATAAAGCGTTATTCTGCGCGTTAACTATTTGATTCGATACCCTGACATGAACGCACTACTTCGTCGACAATCGCTCCTTGCCCTACTGCTTAGCTTCGCGGCACATGGCGCCGCCCATGCACAAGCGGTCAGCGACGATAATTGGTTTCAGGTCGAGGTGACGGTATTTCTGTATGAGAATGCTAACCTCGAAATGGAGAATTGGTCACCCAATCGACTTAGCGTCGCGTTTCCCGAACGCCTGCAACGACTGCAACAAATTAGCGATTCGCTGCAATTAGCGGATTGGTCGGTGCTAGAACCAGCCCCACTGAGCCCAATAGACGCGAATGACCTCGAGGCGATTGAGACTGCACCGGCCCCAGATGTGGGACCACCACCCTATGCGCCTGCGCAGATCAGCTTTCGCCTGCCAGACATTGCGAGAACGGCCTTCTTGCAACTTCCACCAGAAGCACAGGATTTTCTAGGCACTAACCGCGCCATAACGCAGTCCGCCGCGCATCGCATCGTTTTTCATGGCGCATGGCGACAATTGATGACTCGCCGCGGTGGGGCAAGGGCCGTGGCAGTCATGGGGGGCAGATATTTCAATGAGCGCCGCGAGGTAGAGGGGAGTCTCAACTTCTATCTCACCAATAGTGGCGACCGCGTTATTTTAGAGAGCAATCTCTGGCTAAACCGATTTGGCACTGAAGCCGAAGCGGACAGCCCTTGGAACCTGCCCGTGTTGCCGGCAATCTTAGTTGAGTCGAGCGAAGAAGAGGACTCCGAGCAGACACAGTATTTCGTTAATCGCATCATTCAATTCCAAGAGAATCGTGACTTACGCGTGCGGGAGTTTCACTACCTAGACCACCCCGCCATGGGTTTGCTAGTACAGGTGTCGCCCTACACTCTGCCACCACTGCCGTTGCCGCCTCTGGATTTGCCCGACACGACGCCGAGCTCTGCTTCTGGCACCGCACCAATTGCAACACCCAGCACCAATCCCAGGCCGCGCCTCTAGTCGAAGGCGACAATCGCCTTTTGTAGCACATCGAGCACGTCAGTCATGCCCGTACTCAATACCTGCCCTATCGCGTCCATCGTAATCAGCTCATCACTGAGGCCAGCGGCCCAATTCACAGACAAAGCCAAGCACGCATAAGCCAGGCCGAGCTCACGCGCTAACGCCGCCTCCGGCATGCCAGTCATACCCACCATGTCACAGCCATCGCGTAGCAGGCGCTGCACCTCTGCGCCACTCTCTAGCCTTGGGCCCTGTGTGCAGCCATACACTCCCTGTGGCCACAGCGCTCGCCCTTGCGCGGCATCGATCAGCAACTTTCGCAATCGAGCGTCATAGGGATGGGTGAAGTCGATATGGGTAACGGCATCCAAGCCATCGGCGAAATAGGTGTGCTCGCGCCCCCAGCTGTAATCGATGATCTGATCTGGCACCGCTAGCTTACCCGGGCCTGTCTCTGGATGTATGCCTCCCACCGCATTTACGCCGATTACTGCCCGCACACCGATAGAGTGTAGTGCCCATAGATTAGCTCGGTAGTTCACTCGATGTGGCGGAACCTTATGGCCTCGGCCGTGCCGTGCTAGAAATGCTACGGTTTTGCCTTGTAGTGAACCCGTCAGGATTTGAACCTTCTGCTGGTCAAAGGGAGTTGAGACTTGCTGCTTTTGCACATCGCTGAGAAACTTGGGCTCACTGAGCCCCGTGCCGCCAATCACGCCAATCATGCTGTTTTCCTTTGCTCTGGTGTATCCTTGCGAGTATACCCGCTGTAGGGAATGCCATGCACCTGAACAGCGGTACAATACTTAGGACACAAACAACACAGGGACAAACGATTTGAAAACGGCCTCCAACAGCCAAGATCGCGGGCGCGTTATTACCATTAGTAGTGGTAAAGGCGGGGTCGGCAAGACGAATATCAGCGTCAATCTGGCTATATCCCTCGCCAAGAAAGGGCGCAGCGTCTGCGTATTCGACGCCGACACCAGTCTCGCCAATGTCAATATCTTGCTGAACTTAAGTCCAGAATTCACACTCGAGCAAGTGTTGGACGGCAGCAAGAAGATCGAAGAGATCCTAGTAGAGGGGCCGGGTGGCATTACCATCGTTCCAGCAGCCTCGGGTATAGCCGAGTTCGCTAGCCTAGATGTCACTCAACAGAAGACCTTATTGCACGCACTCACTGTCCTCGAACAACGTTTCGACTATCTGATAATCGATACCGCCGCAGGCATTAGCACCAATGTCACTACCTTCCTGCAGGCTACCGAACACTGCGTGTTAGTCGTCACACCAGAACCAACCTCCCTCACCGATGCATTTGCCTTGATGAAAGTCATGCGCCAGAAGAAATGCGAGAGCAAGATCCATATTTTGACCAATATGGTGGACAACTACCTCAACAGTGTAGACATCTATAAACGTCTGTCCGGCGCTACGGCTCGCTATCTCAACACCGATTTGGACTACTTAGGATATGTGCCGCGTGACGAATACGTGCGGCTATCTGTGCAGAAACAAATCCCCGTCACTATTGGCTACCCTGGCTCACAGGCAAGCTATCGATTCCAAGCACTAGCCGATAGCATCGAGAACATCTATAGAGCCCAGCCAACTCGACGCTCATTCAGCCTGTTCTGGCGCAAGCTACTGTTGAGCCGCCTGCGCAAAGACCCGGGCATCATCACCGCCCCAGCCTCGGAACTGCTTAACGGTCAAGCCAGCGCCGAGGCGGAAGCTAATGAGCAGAAGCCATTTCCGAAGCAGGTGATCATGAAGTTACAGCAAAGTTTCGTGCACTTGGTGAAATCTAGAACTCTGTCAGCACAAAGCATGAAGAGCCTAATTACCTCGGTGATTCGCCAAGTGGATCGTCATTACCCAGAGATAGACCTAACTGAACTGCACAAACCCTCGAGCCGACTACAAGCCCCGGACAAAAATGATGCTGAAAGAGCTGATCGAAGCCTACAAGAGTAGATTGAAGAGCTATCGCTTCTTGCTCGATAAATTAGAGCGTGAGATGGAGTACGCGCAGGAGCCGCGCTTCCTGCAGTTCTGTGAATGCGAAACCAAGCGCTTGGACGACCTCATCGCGCTGAACAAACAGGTAATAGGCGACCTAGAGATACTCAGGGCAGACCTTGGAGAACAGGCCCGCCTAACTGCGCCTATAAAAAAACCGGAAGAAACATAGTTTCTCCCGGTTTAGAGGGTTTCCAAGCGAGCCATCTAAGGCTTGGCGAGGAGTTGAATCGATTATGCCCCTAGTAGCGCCACTGTCTAGGAGTTGACGGCGACAATAGTTAAAAATGGAATACAAATCACAAAAATACCCAGTTAGAATGCCTGCGCCTGCCTCAATTGGGCGAGCATTTACCACAACACCGCGCCACAGGATGTAAATCAGTGAGTCTGAGCTATTCTTTCTATCGTTTCCTCTGGGACCATAAATGGGTGCCGGAGCGTTTCTCTCGCAACCTCTATAAGCGCCTTGCCAAGCTCGGCGACGCACCAGATGCCCCATTCGTGCGCGACTTCTTCGGGTTGCAGTATCACGGTAACTTGAATTGCAACATCGACTTCAATATCTATTACTACGGTGCCTTCGAAAAGCCCCTGCTGTTTTTCCTGCGCGACACCATAAACCGGCTCGGCTCTAGCTCACCTTTATTTGTAGACATTGGCGCCAACGTTGGCCAACACAGCTTGTTTATGGCCGCGCATGGCAGCCAGGTACATAGCTTCGAGCCATTCGAACCCGTGCGTGCGCAACTGCAAAGGCAAATCGCCGCGAACAATCTGCAGACTATTACTGTGCATCCGCTCGGTCTCAGTAACGAGAATACCCGACTGCCCTTCTTCGCCCCCACTGGCAATAATGTGGGTATTGGCTCCTTCGATGCCGGCACCACCAGCAAAGGCAATGTCAGCATCGGCGAATTGGAACTCATTAGAGGAGATGACTACTTTGCCTCCGCAGGCATCGAGCGCATCGACCTCATGAAGATCGATGTGGAGGGTTTCGAGAAACTGGCCTTAGAGGGCTTGCAGCAGAGCTTGCGCAGCACCCGCCCGGTTATCGTCTGCGAACTGACCTACGGCCAGTCGCTTTCGTTTCAGAATATCGACGACTTGCGCAAACACTTGCCCGAGAATTATAAACTTTTCACTTTCGATAAGCGCAAAGCGGACGGGACTAAAGACCGTCGCCGCGACGGTCAGAGTCGCTATTCAGGCGAGTACAAGATCGTGCCACTGAGCGCATTGCAATCTCGTGGTCAAGACGATGTGGTCGCCTGTCCCGATGAGAAGTGTGCCCTACTCCCGCTGCAAAATATTAAAGCTTAGCTATCGCATAGGTTTTAATACGATGCTCTCCTGCGTAGGTCTCCAGGGTGGCTCCAGAGCTCACCGTGAACTCGGTCTCGAGGATCGTGGACACGAACTGCCAAGTGGCGACAGTCTTTTCAATACTAATGCTCAGTTCGACCCAGCCACGGCCATTCGCCTTCATATACTTTAGTTCCGGACTAGCGGCGAGCGTGGCCTCTTCCACCTGCTGTTCTGGAAGCGGCAGGAAGTTCTCAAAGCCGGGTGAAGTAACGCTCGGCGTGCCAAACTCCACCGCGACGGCTTGTCCTGCGGCATCGCTCAAGTCGAACGCCCATGAGCTATGGGAATCACCTGCTAGCACCACGGCATTGTTTGCATTGGCGCGGATAGAGTCGAAGAAGCGTTCGCGATTCGCTGGATAACCATCCCAGGCATCTAGATTCAGCGGAAAGCCCTGGCGCCCACGCGTTCGCAACATGCCATAGCGACCATTCACAATTCCTTCACGCTGTGCCGGGTCAAACACTTCATCGGCAAACTGCGGAGGGAATAATTTGCCCACTAACAACTGCTGTCCAATAAGCTGCCAGGTGATGCCCGATTCCTTAGATTTGCGTAGTTCATCGTCGAACCAACGCTCCTGCTTGCTCCCCATAATACTGCGCGCCGGCTTCGCTAGTTCGCTGCGTAGCGTATCGATTCCCATCTCATGACTGAGTTGCTCGTCGCGACCGACCAGTCGGGTATCGAGCATGATTAACGATGCGAGATCGCCGAAGTCGAAGCTGCGATAAATGATCCCCTCCGCCACCGAGCTACTCTCGCGAATCGGCAACCATTCATAGAAAGCTTGAATCGCCGCTAAGCGTCGATCCGCAAAATCACCCTCTCCTTCGTTATGGTTCTGCGCGCCAGTCTGCCATGTGTTATTGGTGATTTCATGATCATCCCAGACGCAGATAAACGGATGGGCCTGATGCACTAGTTGTAGATCCGCGTCGCTTCGGTATAGACCATAGCGCATCCGGTAGTCCTCTAAGGATACGATCTCGTGTTCGGGGCGCACTTCACGCCCTTTCCCTGCCATCAGCGGATTCGCATAGCCCCCTAAGCCATACTCGTAAATGTAATCACCAAGATGCACCACCACGTCGTAGTCACGTTGCGCCACGGCACGATATACATTGAAATAGCCCTGTGGAAAATTGGAACAAGACAACACCGCCATTTGCAGCGATTCAACGCCGGCCGTAGGCAAGGTTCGTGTGCGCCCAATCGTGCTAATTTCGCCTTGCGCAATGAACCGATAGAAGTAGTGCGCGCCAGCTTGCAGTCCAGTGGCATCTATCTTCAGCGTGTAATCGCGCTCGGGGCCAGTGCCACTCTCTCCTTGGGCAACGATCTGCTCGAAGTTTTCATCGATGGCAACTTCCCATTGCACCGCAATGTCCTGCTCTAGTCCCGAGCCAGGCAATACCCGTGTCCATAAAATAACGCGATCCTGGAGGGGGTCGCCACTTGCCACGCCGTGGGTGAAATGCGCCTGTGCGGCGGCCTGAACCGGATAACCACGTAGGGCAAGCGCACCAAGTGTAAGGCTGGCGGTGGCTAGAAAGCGGCGACGCGTTAAAGAGTTGGAAGATTCAGTCATGAGGGTACTCCGTGGGCCGACGAAATGGAGGTTTGAATAATTTCGTCAGCCTAAGCTAAGTTCATGACAACATGATGAACGGGGGCTTCTAACCTAGATAGCCGTGCTGCGCCAATTGCACGCGTATCCCATCCGGGTCGTTGAAGTACAATTGATCCCCGCCGCTGGTCCGATTTGCTGGGTCCCTACTGACACTTGCAGCGATGCCATGCTGCTCTAAACGGGCCGCCATAGTGTCGGCGTCGTAGTCATCGACTCCGATGCATAGATGATGCATAGAGCCAGGATTCTGAAATTGATAGAGGCCAAGAAAGCTCTCCGCCCCTAGCCCCATATTCAGCCCCCCATTAGCTGGCCTGCTGATGATCTGCATGCCCAATACGCGGGAATAGAAGTCCGCCGAGCGATTCACATCGGCAACCGAGAGCGAGACATGGTTCATCGACTTGCCTAGGGCTACGGGGGCAAGCTGCTGTGCACTCAGTAGTGGCGACGCCAGCATTGTGCCTGCAAGCCCCAGCAAAGAGCGTACGAGATCTCGCCTGCTCATGCTCTTGTTCTCGAAACGTGTGACCAGTTCTTCTATTTGTTTTTCCATGCTCGATCTCACTATTGGCGATGAAGGATGAATGATCATTACCGAGGCTCATGGTGACTACCGCGCATTGCCAGAATGCAGTATCCTCAAGCCGATACATTACAATCAAAAACATTATAAGTTCGTCTGGCTAGGTGCCCGCCAGACTAAGGAGAAGCTTATGCAGTATGCACAGATAACCGGGTGGGGTAAATGTGTCCCACCAGCTGTGCTTAGCAACACCGATTTGATGACTTTTATGGATACCTCCGACGAGTGGATTACCTCTCGTACGGGCATTCAAGAGCGTCGAGTCTGTCATTGCAACTTCTCCGATATGGCCATCGTGGCAGCCCAACGCGCCCTCGCCGCGGCCAATCTGCAGGCTTCCGAGATTGACTTGATTTTACTCGGCAGCTTGACCATGGACTCGCTGTGTCCCAACACCGCATCCATCGTGCAAAATGCCATCGGGGCGCACAACGCCGCCTCCATCGATATCAACTCCGCCTGCACCGGCTTTCTCTATGGCCTCCACATTGGGACCAATCTCATTAAAACCGGAGCCCACAGCAAAGTACTCGTCATAGGCGGTGAGTTCATTAGCCACTATATGGACTGGTCACGCCGCGATGTTGCGGTGCTATTTGGAGACGCCTGCGGCGCCGTAGTGATCGAGGCTAGCCCCGAACCTACCGGCCTGCTGGCCTGCAAGATCGGCTGCGAGATGGATACTACATCCGCCATTCAGATTACGAACTTGGGCAGCGCCTACAGTAGGCTCGACAATGACTTCGTCTTCAATGGCTGGAATTTCGAGGGCCAAGAAGTCTTCAAACGCGCCATAAAAGCCATGGCCTTCGCCTGCGGCGAGGTGCTCGCACAGACAGGTCTTAGCATCGACGACGTCAATATTATGGTGCCACACCAAGCCAATCGGCGGATTCTCGACGCCTTGGCTAAACGCCTTGGCATCCCCGAACATAAGATCATGGTCAACGTGCATAAATACGGCAACACCTCGGCTGGCACCATCCCCGTAGCACTTACCGAGGCCCTAGAAGAAGACCGCATTAAACCTGGTGACTACGTGTTGATGGCGACCTTCGGAGCAGGCCTCACTTGGGGTGCTGGATTAGTAAAGTGGGGCGAGCGCACTACCCCACTGGCCATTAGTGATGCCGACCTCCCACCCTGCGACAAGACGGGACTAGAGATACTTGCCCCGCATATTGCGCGCTATAATGCCCGCCACGAAGAGTGAGACAAGGCTCTACACGAACTTTATAGTGCAATTTCCCGTTGCAAAAAAACCCCTTAATGGTAAGCTGCCTCGCCCAAAGCTATGGCCTCGCGCATGCCGCAGATACTGGAAAGTGTTTGCCTGCGATCGAAGTCGTTCTATACCGCAATTGGAGTTAGCTTCATCTATTTGGCTTACTCCTACGTAAAACCAGTGTTCATCCATCAGGAGTTGTTATGAAGAACCTTCTCGCTGCCGCCATCTTTGTCGTCGCTGGCATCATTGTTACTACCATAAGCACCTCTAGCTTAGAGATCCAAGGTCACCCAAGCGTGAATAAGTGCGTCGGTGAATGCTATGCAAACTACGTAGCTGCGAACGGCAATATTGTCGATCAAGAACGCGCGAAAGCAGAAGCTGCTGCCGCGATGAGCCCTGCAGAGCTGGGTAAGACAGCGTTCGTCTCCTGCCAAGCATGCCACGGAGCTAGTGCGGAGGGCGGTGTTGGCCCACAGCTGAGCGGTCGTGACTCTGCGTTTATCGTCGAAGCCTTGAACACCTACAAGGCAAGCGGTACACGTGGTGCACAGAGTGCTTTAATGTGGGGAGTTGCTGGACCATTGAGCGAGACAGATATTGCACACATCGGTGCCTATATCGAAAGTCTGTAAGAATCGCGATAAAGAAACGGCCTGCCAGAGTAATCTGACAGGCCGTTTTTGTTTGTGCACAATTTAAAGCTTAGACATTAATCCGCAGTGCTATTTTGCATAGCGAGCACCTTTGGTCTGGCTAGCAACCACTCGACCACTTCCTCGCTAAAGCTGTCTGATATCGCGGGTATATGCGAGCCTTCCGCAATCGTCCAGAGCTCTGTGGAGCCACCGATAGAGCAGCCCTGCGCGTAGCTCGTGCGCGTTGTTTCCAAGCCTTCGAGATTGCGCTCCAAGTCTAGCGTGCCAATGACTTTACCTTGCGCCTCGCAGCCATTATAGGAAGCCCAGCGCGCGACCGTTTCTTCGGCCCCTGGGTAGACATTGCCCCGAATCTCACTACCGCCATAGGCGATCGTGCCATCGGCGGTGCCATGAATCTGCAGTATATGCACGGGGTTGGCTGGGGCTGGCATCGCGTCTGTTGCCTCGGCGCCGGCCAAGCTAGCAATGCCAGCAATCACGTCGGAGTGCTCGTAGGCAGTCCTATAGGACATGAAGCCGCCATTGGAGTGCCCGATCAAATAGATGCGACGCGGATCGATGTTGTACTGACCCTGCACGGTCTTGATGATATTCATCACATAGCCCGAATCATCTAACTGCGCCTCGAAGAAATTGCAGCAAGCCTTGGATGCATTCCAATAACGACGCTTCTCGCCGCCGGTCTCCACGGAGCCATCAGGGGTCGCAAGCAGGAAGCCATAGCGATCCGCAAGCTCGCTAAACTTCATGTAATTGTCTTGACCTTCTCCACTTGAGCCATAGCCGTGCAGCAACACAATCAGGGGTGCGCTCAGCTCACTGTTATAGGTGTTCGGCACCACTAGGGGGATATCACCTCGCCCAGCATCGATAACATTGCGACTCTGCGCGGATGCGGCGCTGCCGAATGCGCAAAGCACTAGCATCAGGAAAGCGGTAAACGGTTTGTTGTTCATTACTTGGACCTTTATTGTGTAATTGTTCAGGGTAGTAGTTCTCGGTAGATCTCCAATGCTCTTGTTAGCATATTATTTCGAGAGCAACAAGAGACGGCATACTTAGCTCTATAATACGTAAGAGTTTTTGCTTAAGATCGGTCCTAGACATATAGCCAAGGATTGCGGCAGATAATGCCACTGGAGAGAGCATTGAAGAAGTACCATGGCACCGTTGCATTAGTCTCGACCTTTACTCTTTTACAAACAGCTATGCCAGCGCATGCTCAAAGTGCTAACGAAGAGATTCTGGTCATCGGCATCACCCCTAGTGGCGATACCCTGCAATCGATCAAACGCATTCCTTTCGCTGTGCACAGCGCATCATATGCTGAACTAGAGGCGGCACAGTCCCTCGATATTAGCGATTACTTGAATAGCCGGATGGCCAGCGTCAACATCAACTCCGCGCAGAACAACCCCCTTCAAGCAGACCTACAATATCGCGGCTTTACCGCCTCTCCACTACTTGGACTTCCGCAGGGCCTCTCTGTGTATCAGAACGGCGTGCGCATCAACGAACCCCTCGGCGACGCCGTGAACTGGGATTTGTTACCCGAAGCGGCGATCTATCGTGTCGACTTGGTCAGTGGAGCAAACCCAGTGTTCGGCCTTAACACATTGGGCGGCGCGCTCGCCATTAAGATGAAAGATGGCTTCAATTTTCCTGCTCAAAGCGTGAGTGCCAGCACTGGCTCTTGGGGGCGCAACACCGCCACAGTCGAGAGCGGCGGCAACAATGGTCAATGGGGGTATTATCTCAATCTCAGTCATTTCGACGAAGATGGTTGGCGCCAACAGTCCTCCTCCGAGTCGCTGAACCTATACAGCAGCCTTAGCTGGCGGTCAGCAGAGACTTCCGCTGCAGATCTTGTCTACCAACGCGGCGATAGCAATCTTATTGGCAACGGAGCGCTGCCCGTCGGTCTAGCGAAACAAGCGCGCGATAGCGTCTTTACGGCTCCGGACATAACGGACAATGCCATGCAGATGCTGGCCCTGAGCGCGCGTCACCGCTTAACTTCCGAGCTTGAGCTCAGCACTAATCTATATTGGCGCGACAACCGGACGCACTCTTTCAATGGGGACGCCTCGGAGTTCGAGCGTTGCGAGTTCGCCGGGGGCGCACAAGCCCTTTTCGAGGAGAGCGATGACATTGAAGACGCCCTAGAGGACTCGCTGGGCCTATCACTCGACTCAATCTGTGAGGGTAACGACCCGCGCTACCAAAGCTTCGATGATTTGGTCAGCGATATCGAGCGCAGAGCGCTAGCCGCCGGCCTAGAACCCGAAGACTTCGAGATTGAGAATATCACCGATGATCTCAGTGGTACGGGTGTGCTGGCCGATGACGCCATCATCAATCGCAGCCAACGTCGCCAACGCTCGCGTGGCTTTAGTGTGCAAGCCGCACTGAACGAGCCTGTAGCGGGAAAGAGCAATCAACTCATAGCCGGGCTCAGTGCCCATTTAGGAGACTCCCGCTTCCACTCTACCCTCGAGTTGTCGGACCTCGACCCCATAACCCGCAGCGCTAAGGGTCTTGGCGTGGGGACCTACTTCGACACGGCTGCCACTCAAATACGCACCAACACCGATACTTATAGCCTCTACCTTACCGATACTATCGACTTGAACGAGCGCTGGGCACTCACTTTGTCAGCACGCTATAACCACACCGAAATCATTCTCCGCGACAGCTCTGGTGAGCGCCCCGAACTCAATGGACAGCACCGCTTCGCTCGCACCAACCCCGCCATCGGGCTTACATGGAACCCAAACGACTCTCTTACTCTCTACGGCTCCTATAGCGAAGCGAACCGCGTGCCTACGCCCATAGAGTTGGCCTGTAACGAGGGGGTATTCGAACTCGCCCAAGGTTTTGCCCTAGCGCAGGGAGAGGACCCCGACGATGTCGAGTTCGAGTGCCGCCTTCCGAACGCATTCCTAGCCGACCCTCCCCTAGACGATGTAGTCACCAAGAGCGTAGAGCTGGGCCTGCGAGGCGATTGGCTTGGCGCCAAGTATCAGCTCAGTCTGTTCCGTGCCCGCAATCAGGATGACATTCTCTTCCAGACCACCGGACGCTCGACTGGCTTGTTCGCCAATGTCGATGCCACTGTGCGTCAGGGCGTTGAGTTTAGTGCGCAACAGCGTCTGGGCGACTGGCATTGGTTTGGCTCCTATTCCTATGTGCAGGCGCGTTTCGATGACTATTTTCTAGCACTGAGCCCGAATCATCCCGACGCCAATTCCGATGGGGAGATCACCGTTAGACCGGGCGATCGCTTACCGGGACTGCCAGAGCACATCGCCAAGTTTGGGGTCGACTATGCCTTCAGCGATGCATTCAATATGGGTGCGGAGGTCGTCTACAACGGTGCGCAGGTATTACGCGGTGACGAGAGCAATGCATTATCTCAGGTGCGCGCTGCGAGCATCTTAAACGCGCAGGCTAGTTATTTTTTCGCGTCGAACTTTTCCGTCTTCATCAAGATCAGCAATGTCCTAGATAGCGAATATGAGAATTTTGGATTACTGGGTGAAGACCCAAGCGAGCTGATACCTGGACTGCTCGATAATCGCCCACTCTTCTTTGGAATTGGTGCCCCTCGTGCGGCATGGCTGGGCGCTAAGATTCAACTCTAGCGCGCTTAATCTCCGCAAATTCAAATAGTTTTATCCATCCCAATCTTCCACAGATGTGCCCATCTAAAGGGTGCGTTTGCCTGCTCCATGATGAGGCGACTAGCACCATTTTTGCCTCCCCGTTCCATCCTGAGCCCAGCGCATAAAAATAGGAGGAATTTACCAGAAAAGGAAGTTGTGCTCCTTGATCGCTATTTCCTAGACTCATGAGACATAAGGCGCTTGCGCGCTCTCCCGGCTGTTTCATTCTTGAGGAGTCTTCCTTTGAGCGACACCACTCTATCCCGGCGTGCATTCCTCGCGCGCACCTCGATCATCGCCCTTTCAGTGCCAATGATTTTGAGTGCGAGCACGCAGGCACGCGCCGCACAAGCCCAGCGGGCTGAATTTACCACTCTATCCGCCGAGGAGGCCGCAGAATTCGCGGCGATAGCTGCCCGCATCATTCCCAGCGATGACACACCGGGGGCTACCGAGGCGGGTGCCGTCTACTTCATGGACACGGTCTTGAGCGGCAGCCACAAAGACTACTTGCCGAGAATGCAGGAAGGCCTGATAGGACTTCAGGCACTCGCACAGAGTCGCTACTCGAGCCTCACGTATCACACGCTAAGTACGCAACAGCAGGATCTTCTATTAGCAGAGATAGAAGATGAGGAGTTTTTCCGCAGCATGCGCTTCATGACAATCGCAGGCACCTTTACGCTGCCCGAGTACGGTGGCAACCGTAACGAGATCGGCTGGAAATTGATGGGTTTCGAAGATCGGCACATGTGGATGTCGCCCTACGGTTTTTACGATGCTGACTACGCGGCGAAAGGAGAATAGACATGGCTTGGGCAACCTATCCCACACGTGAAGAAGTAGATTTTGTAGTCATTGGCTCCGGCTCTGCCGGTGGCATCATGGCGAAGGAGCTGTCCAGCGCAGGATTTTCAGTAGTCGTCCTGGAGCAAGGGCCCCATCTGCAACCCGGTGACTTCAAACACGACGAATGGGACTACACGCAAAATGAAGGTTTGGTATGGGGATCTCGCAAGGGCCACCCCCAAACCTTCCGCCGTTACGAGCATGAGAAGGCGCAGATCGTCGACGGAGCGCCACTCGGCTACGCCCATAACGTAGGGGGAAGTAGCGCGCATTTTTCCGGTAATTTCTGGCGCCTTCGCCCCATCGATTTCATGGAAGCTAGCGTATTGGGCCCAATCACTGGCACCAATTTTGTCGATTGGCCGATTAGCTATGAGGAACTGGAACCCTATTACACTAAGGTCGATTGGGAAATTGGTTTGTCAGGCGTGGAAGGTCCCTGGGACCCACCCCGCTCGCGTGGCTACCCTTGCCCCCCGATTCCCGTGAAGTCTTCGGGCGTATTGCTTGAGCGAGCAGCAAAGAAGCTGGGGCTCACTGCTTATCCAGAACCCCATGCGATCTTGTCGCAACCCCACAACGGACGCCCGGGCTGCATTCACTGTGGTTTCTGTAATGGTTTCGGCTGTGAAGTAGGCGCTAAATCCTCCACAGCGGTCACCATGATCCCGTTGGCACAGGCCTCCGGCAATTGCGAATTGCGCACTGGCTGTACAGTCTCCAAAATCAGCACCGACGAGCGCGGTCGCGCCAGCGAGGTCGTGTACTGGGATGAGAATGGTACAGAACAGGCGCAACGCGCTAAGTCCGTAGTGCTCAGTGCCAACGGCGCGGAATCGGCCCGCCTACTGCTCTTGTCCGAATCCGCTAGCCACCCCGATGGCTTGTCCAATGGCAGTGGCATGGTCGGCAAAAACTTGATGTTTAACGGTAGTTCGCGCGTTGCTGGACTATTCGCCGAACCGGTCAACGCCTTTAAGAGCGTCGCGACCACACGCGTGATTCACGACTTCTATAGTATCGACCCTAAACATGGCTTCTATGGTGGCGGCGGTATCGACGAGCGCTCCCTCTCACGTGGCTTGCCCATGGCAGCGGCTATGGGCAGTGGCTTGTTCAGCGGCAAGTCTTGGGGCAAAGAATACAAGGACGCAATAGCAACAGAGTTCTCTCACGCCTGTTCCTTTAACGGTCATACCACCTCCCTACCCCTGTCCACGAATAATGTGACATTGGACCCCGATGTAAAAGACAAGTGGGGCCGCCCAGCGCTACGCACTACGTTCATGAACCATAAAGACGATATTGCCACGATGAAATTCTTCTACGATCGTTCGATGGAGTTAATGGAAGCAGCGGGAGCGATTCAAATAGAGGGACGATTCTCAGGGGAAGGTCAGCGCGGCGGAGTCCATCTATTGGGTACCTGCCGTATGGGGAATGATCCATCGACCTCAGTAGTAGACCGCTTCAACCGCTCCCACGAAGTGCCTAATCTCTATATGGTGGATGGCGGTAGCATGGTGACCTCAGGACGCGGACAACCCACGATGACGATCATGGCACTGGCCTTTCGAGCTGCCGACCATATCATTCAGTCGGCACGCCGCGGAGAGCTTTAGTTAGAAACTAAAACGCCGATTCGCAGTATTATTGCGAATCGGCGTACACGTTCTACCTATCCAAACTAAATCGCTAACTATAACTTCGCTCTAATCGAGGCGATCACATCACGCGCATCGTAGATATCGGCGGAGCGCTCATGCTCTCCCTCCCCCATCAGCACTTCGACACTCGCAACATAGCCCTGCTCTCGCTCCTGAAATTCAAGCTCGGATTGCGGGAAGGCGGGCGCGGAGGGTACCTCGGTTGTCGTACACCCGATCAAACCGCAACGGGTTTGTCGAGTAGTACCCGTGCTCACCTGCACCGCGGCACGAGCGCTATTGCGCTGTTCCACTATAGGCGTCGACGAGCGTTCGGCTACCTCGAACCAATCATAGTTTTGCGCAACAGTTAACTCCGCAGCGCGCAACAGTGCATAGTCTTGTACTGTTTCAAGGGTGGTGCCTGACTCCCCCTTAAATACGACACGATAGCGCGCTTCGCTCAGGCGACTCTCGGTGTATCCAACCTCACCTTCCTCGGAAGCCGGCGCATAGGTCGATCGATTACTAGCACAAGCTGCCAAAAGCAGCATGGCCATTGCGACAGTAAGTGTGCGTCCCAGACTGCGCATGCTTGCATAAACTGTGTTGTCCTTAATTTCAAATTTATTCATTTTCCATCTCCATTGGTGCCAGTTTTCGTGACTGCTGCTAGTGACTGCAGTTGATCGAAGTCCATCTGTAAAGTTGCAACGAACGACGACAGGCGATAGCGCAGTGTGTAATTCTTAATTCTTTTTACCTCATTGCGTAAGAACATGATCTCCCGTCGCTCTCTCGCAATTAGACTCGGAATTGCTTCAACAAGATTCTCATCATCGAGATCAATATGCTTATTCTCATTACGAATACTCTCCGGGACGGACTCGGATAATTGATCGCACTGCGCCTTCGCATTACCCTCATTTGCGATAGCCCTCACAATCTCCATGCGGTGTTTGGCTAGGCGTTTTAATACGTTACGAGCCTGTTGATTCGACAAGCGTTTGGAAAGCTCGTCGTAAACTTCTCGAGCATTTAGACTTAGTAGCCTAACATCATTAATGATCTTTAGATCTTGCGTAAGCATCTTTAACTCTCGATCCCTTTTACAGGCTAAATTGCACTGAACTACATTCCTATTGAGTATTAATAAGTAAATACAATTCAATTCCCGTGCCAAGCCAGAAAAGCCGCAAACAAAGGCCTCTATGGTACTTGCATCGCAATTTTACGAAGCGTTTGGGAAACAATTACAGTTAAGCTTGTCAGTTTTACAATTTTCCACTACATTTTGCCTCCTCTAGAGCCAAGTGAAGGAGCTACGAATGGCTCAAGTAAAACTGTTGACATCGATTGTCACACCTAAGTTAAAAGAGCAAGTCTTTGCGCTGGACGCATTTTCACTCTATACGCAGGCATGCCCCAAGCCCAATGAGGATTGGATAAGCGCACTCGAGCGCGAGAATGCGGATGTCGCAATCATTGAATTAGTGGACTTCGAAAAAGAAGATCTACAACGTCTCATCGCCACCAAGAAACTCATCAGCATGGACATTATTCTGATTAGCGATGGCGAGCCCAATCCCTACATCGATAATGCGATGCGTAATGGTGTCTCTTATCACATGCGCTTACCACTAGACGCGGAAATTCTGCAAGAATTCCTGAGCGAACTACACGCCGATTTAGTCGAGACGCGCGCCCCAGCCAAGGAACAAGTGGCGAGCGAGCTGAGTCAGTTTGGCAGACTCATCGGCTCCTCCGCTGCGATGCGCAAGTTGTATCGCATTGTCCGCAAGTCCTCTCGAACTGATGCCAGCATCCTAGTCATTGGTGAGAGCGGCTCAGGCAAAGAGCTCGTCGCCAACACTCTGCACTTAATGAGCCCACGCTCTGACAAGCCTTTCGTATCGATCAACTGCGGCGCGATCAGTACAGAGTTAATCGAAAGCGAGCTATTCGGACACGTAAAGGGTGCTTTCACCGGAGCAACATCTGATCGTGTTGGTGTCTTTGAGCAGGCAGAGGGCGGCACACTTTTTCTCGATGAGATTACCGAGATGCCAATGGACCATCAGGTAAAATTGCTGCGCGTGTTGGAGACGGGTGAATTCAAGGCCGTTGGTAGCGACAAACTGCAAGTAGCAGACGTACGTATTATCGCAGCCACAAATCGCGAACCAGGGGTAGCAATAGCCGAGGACTTATTACGCGAAGATTTATATTTTCGCATTGCGCACTTCCCCATACGTGTGCCTGCGTTGCGCGAACGCGAGGATGACATTACCGGCCTTGCGAAACATTTTCTAGCTTACCGCAACGCCGAGGAAGGACTATCTAAAGAGATTACTACGCAGGTATTAGAGAAAATTAGCGCCTATCATTGGCCCGGTAATGTGCGCGAACTACTTCACGCTATCGAACGCGCCTATATCCTAGCCGACGATGTGGTGGGCTTAGAACACCTAGTACTGGAAGGTCAAGAGACTCCCACAACCATCTCTAATGACTACTCTTCCCTAGAGGATATGGAGAAGCAATTGATTCTGCAGACCCTTGAGGAACTCGATGGCAACAAGAGCGAAACGGCGGAACGCTTAGGCATCAGCGTTAAGACTCTTTATAACAAACTAAAGAAGTACGAAGATTTCGAATTGGAATGAAAAAAAGCGCCCCTCTCGAGGCGCCTTTCACGCGTCTTTCTTAGCAGTTGCGATCTGCGGCATTCACCGCATCGCGAACATCTTCACATGCATCTTCGATAGCGTTACCCGCATCATTGACCGCGTTGTCGATGTTTTCGCCCATTCGCTCTGCCGGTCCTTCGTCACAAGCGGTTAGCATGAATACTGAAAATAGAACTGCTGCAATTGTTTGTAACTTCATGTCACTTCTCCTTAATACTGCTATTGAAAAACGTAGCAAAAAATCTTACCTGTCTTTGTCATAAAGGTGGCTGCTTGCCGCGAACTGCTCCTGCAAGTAAAGAGATGAGGAACAACACGATAAAGACAACGAACAGAATTTTTGCAATCCCTGTTGCTGCACCAGCGATCCCGCCGAACCCAAGTAGAGCTGCGACAATCGCGATGATGAAAAATGTAATCGACCAACTCAACATAGCGTTACCTCCTGTATCCATTTGTCACTGGGAGCTAATTTCCACATTCCTTACGCAACACGTTGGGGGTGATAATTAACTTGTTCGCTAAGGACGCAGCGATAAGCGTGCCAACTTTTCAAAAAGCCTTTGCATCCCAGCGCTGTGGCGACTTCTAAGTTCTAACGCATATTCAAAAAAGCATTCAGGTGTCCCCCTTAGGCGTAGTTAGCTTGAAATATTTTCTAGCCCATCAGTAGAATTTTCCGGTGCCCATGGCAAGATACGCTAAGCTTAGGCATCGACTACCGAGGAAGAGACATGCGTAAGGTATTTATCGCAGTACTATTTGTTCTGGCGTTATTGGTGGGCGTTGGCGGCATGCTCGGCATCACGCCCCGCTATGTTCTAGCCACACCGGCCGTTGCCACGGGCATCGGTGCGAAATTATTGTGCAGCGCGCGCTATGTCAGTAGCTTCCCTGCGGAAAAGGCTTTCGACGACCTCGTGCAATACTCCCCCGCCCTGCAGTACTTGAGCATCGACTACGACGACGATGCTAAAACTGTCAGCACTTCTTTCTTTGGCCTTAGTCATAGCCAAGCTCGCTATCTGCCTGGAATCGGCTGCGCCAATGAGTTTGATCAAGAACACGAACGCGAAGCCTTAAAAAGCAATGAAATCGCGAGGCTAGCCAGTCACTGGCCCCATGGTAATCGAGTCGAGTCGAAACAAGCGCCAATGCAGGCATTGTTAGAGGAGGTTCTCACGCAAGACAATCAGTTGGGACTCAATACCCGCGCCCTGCTTCTTGTGCATAACGGACACATACTTGCTGAGGCCTATGATCAAGGCAGCGGGCCTAACACCCCTCTTCTAGGCTGGTCGATGGCCAAGAGCCTAATGTCCGTTATGTTGGGTAATTTGGCACTACGGGGCAAGCTAGACCCACAACACACGCCCCTATTTCCGAGTTGGGCCAATGACTCGCGCAGTGACATCCGCTTAGAGGACCTTCTCCACATGAGCGACGGCTTAGCCTTCTCGGAGGAGTACAATCCGGGCGACGATGCGACGGCCATGCTCTTCACAGAGCCCTCGGCCTCGGCCTATGCACTGGGCAAGCCCCTCATTCATCCGCCGGGCACCCATTTCAACTACAGCTCCGGCACCGCCAATCTACTGAGCCGGCTTTACTTCGAACACACTGGTGGCAACTTGCAGGCCGCCTATGACGACTATGTCGAAAACATCTTTATTCCATTGAGTTTTCAAGACGCGATCTTTGAAACGGATGCCATTGGCGTTTTCGTTGGCAGCTCTTATTTCTACGCATCGGCACGCGACTGGGCACGCCTTGGGCAATTAATGCTCAATGAGGGCGAGATCAATGGACGACGCATCGTCAGTAAGGAATGGGTAGCGCAATCGACGCAGATCAACTCAACAGAGAACAATAAGGCCTACGGCTATCAGTGGTGGCTCAATGAGGGGGGTACTTCGCTACGCTGGCCTTCTTTACCTGCGGACACCTTCGCGGCAACAGGCAACCGTCAACAATACCTAATGGTAGTGCCATCGATGCAGGTAGTCATAGTGCGCTTGGGGTGGACATCGGGCAGCTATCCCGCGAATGAGAATTTCGCGAGAATATTAGATTCCGTTAAGACAGACGGTCAATAAGAAATAATGGTGGGAGTAGCTGGATTCGAACCAGCGACCCACGGCTTAGAAGGCCGTTGCTCTATCCAACTGAGCTATACCCCCAGGGAAAAGGTCCGAACAAGACAGCACTACGCGGATGTCAGTTACTGAGGAAATGGGGTGACCGATGGGGCTCGAACCCACGACAACCGGAGTCACAGTCCGGGGCTCTACCAACTGAGCTACGATCACCATTGAACTTTGTCTACAACCAAGTCTAGATGGAGTTGGTCGGGGTAGAGAGATTCGAACTCCCGACATCCTGCTCCCAAAGCAGGCGCGCTACCAGACT
>CAJXUA010000004.1 GCA_913060695.1 uncultured Gammaproteobacteria bacterium
ATGGTCTACGTTTTGCGATCCGTGAGGGTGGCCGAACTGTTGGTGCCGGCGTCGTAGCAAAGATTTTCGAGTAATCTGATGGGAGGGCGGTGCCTCTGGGCACCGCCCTTTTCATTGGGCGTAGGAAAAGCAAGCGAAAGAGTGTGATTGTTGCAAATTCTTTCTCTTGACATGTGAGGGTCGCGAACTTAGAATCTCGCTTCCATTTTTTCGGTATTGAAAGCCGAACAAATAACATTATTCAGTAACTGTTTCATTTAAAAAGTTTTTTGGAGATTTGAGTAGATGCAAAGTCAGCGTATCAGAATTCGGCTAAAAGCCTTTGATCATCGGCTGATTGATCAGTCTACCCAAGAGATAGTCGATACGGCGAAGCGAACTGGTGCGCAAGTGCGAGGGCCTATTCCGCTGCCGACGGGTATTGAGCGATACACCATTCTAATTTCACCACACGTGAATAAGGATGCGCGTGATCAATACGAAATCCGTACGCACAAGCGTTTGTTGGATATCGTAGAGCCCACGGAAAAGACAGTAGATGCACTAATGAAGTTGGATTTAGCGGCTGGTGTAGAAGTGCAGATCAGCCTGGGCTGATACCTTCGGGTGTCTAACCAGAGTTGAGCCTAGTTTGCAGCAGCGCAGCGAACAGATCGGGTTTCCCGGTTCTTAACATGCTCGAGGGCACGTTGAATTGCCCTGTAGCGAACATGGTGTAATGCGAAAGCAGCCATAGCGGGTTTCAGCCCCGTACACGATGAGGTTTATATAATGTCGATTGGATTAGTCGGTCGAAAAAGCGGTATGACCCGCGTTTTCACTGAGGCAGGTTTGTCTATCCCGGTAACGGTCGTAGAAGTTAGCCCTAACAGGGTTACTCAGATCAAAACCGCAGAAGTTGATGGTTACAGCGCTGTGCAAGTAACCGCTGGCGCACGCAAAGCATCGCGCGTTTCTAAGTCTATGGCCGGGCACTTTGCCAAGGCGGGTACCGAAGCAGGTACAGGGCTATGGGAATTCCGTGCCGATGTGGATGAGCTGGGTAGCATTGCTGCCGGCAACGAGCTCACCGTGGAGCGTTTCACTCCAGGTCAGATGGTCGATGTTACCGGTACCTCTAAGGGTAAAGGTTTTCAGGGCACCATCAAACGTCACAATTTCTCCATGCAAGATGCCACACACGGCAACTCGCTATCGCACCGAGCCCCTGGTTCTATTGGCCAGTGTCAAACTCCTGGTCGCGTATGGAAGGGCAAGAAGATGTCTGGCCACATGGGTGACGCTCGTGTCACTACGCAGAGTCTCGAGATTGTTCAAGTTGATGTAGAGAACAATTTGCTTCTCGTTAAAGGCGCACTGCCTGGAGCCACTGGCTCTAACGTCATCATTCGTCCCTCCGTCAAATCAAAAGCGTCCAAGGGGTAAGCAATGGAATTAAGTATTGCAAAGCCCGGCAACAAAACGGGTAAAGAAAAAGTTTCGATCTCTGATGACGCGTTCGCTCGTGAATTTAACGAGACGCTGGTTCACCAGAGCGTAACGACGTATTTAGCTGGAGCTCGTCAAGGCTCTGTGCAGCAGAAGACGCGCTCAGAAGTTAGCGGCGGTGGCCGTAAACCTTGGCGCCAGAAGGGTACAGGCCGTGCGCGTGCCGGTACCATTCGTAGCCCAATCTGGCGTTCTGGTGGTGTGACTTTCGCTGCGCGTCCACAGGACCACAGCAAGAAGTTGAACAAGAAGATGTATCGCGGCGCTATGGCCTGCATCTTCTCTGAGCTGATTCGTCAGGGTCGCCTGCTGATCGTAGACGAGTTCGTGGTTAGCTCACACAAGACAAAAGATTTGATTAGTAAGCTGAACGAGTTCTCCTTGGACAACGTGCTGATCGTAGCGGAAGACATTGGCGAAGAGCTGTTTTTGGCAGCGCGCAACCTACACAAGGTTGACGTCATGGACGCCGCTGGTTTGGATCCTGTCAGCCTGATTGGTTTCGAAAAGGTACTTATGACAGTGCCTGCGCTGAAGAAAGTTGAGGAGATGCTGTCGTGAATCAAGCCAGACTATATTCCATTATTTTAGGGCCGCACATTTCAGAGAAGGCGACTATTATGGCTGAAGACCATAATCAAGTCGTATTCAAAGTCTGCAATGACGCGAACAAGACTGAGATCAAGCAAGCAATCGAGACTATCTTTAAGGTCTCTGTTACTGGTCTGCAAGTTTTGAATGTGAAGGGTAAGACCAAGCGCACTGCGCGTGGCGGTATCCGTCAAAAATCAAACTGGAAAAAAGCTTACGTTCAGCTGGCGCAAGGTCAAGAAATTGATTTTGCCGAAATGAGCTAAGAAGGGGTTAACGGTCATGGCAGTTGTAAAGTGTAAACCCACCTCTCCAGGTCGCAGATTCGTAATCAAGGTTGTAAACCATGATCTGCACAAAGGCGAGCCTTATGCCCCGTTGGTGGCGAGCAAGTCTAAGTCAGGTGGACGTAATAATTTAGGTCGTATCACTACTCGCCACGTAGGCGGTGGTCATAAGCAGAAGTATCGTATTATCGATTTCCTGCGTAACAAAGATGGCATTCCTGCGAAGGTTGAGCGTCTTGAGTACGATCCTAACCGTACAGCCCACATCGCGCTGCTTTTGTACGCAGACGGTGAGCGCCGTTACATCATCGCGCCAGGTAAAGTGGCCGCAGGTGATCAGCTAGTTTCAGGTGTGGATGCGCCAATCAAAGCAGGTAACTGCTTGCCATTGCGCAACATCCCGCTGGGTAGCACGGTACATTGTATTGAGATGAAGCCAGGCAAAGGTGCGCAAATCGCACGTAGTGCTGGTGGATCTGCACAGTTGGTCGCTCGCGAAGGCAACTACGCAACACTGCGTCTTCGCTCTGGCGAGATGAGAAAGATCCTAGCTGATTGTCGTGCGACATTGGGCGAAGTATCTAACTCCGAGCACAGCTTGCGCTCACTTGGTAAGGCCGGTGCGGTTCGTTGGCGCGGTGTTAGACCAACTGTTCGCGGTGTAGCGATGAACCCGGTTGACCACCCACACGGTGGTGGTGAGGGTCGTTCTTCTGGTGGTCGTCACCCAGTTTCTCCTTGGGGACAGCCAACTAAGGGCTACAAAACTAGAACTAACAAGCGTACTACCAAGATGATCGTACGCCGCAGAAATGCTAGCCGATAACGGCTCATACTAGAGGAAATAAAACGTGCCACGTTCACTGAAAAAAGGTCCCTTCATAGACCTTCACTTGATGAAGAAAGTGCAGACAGCGATGGAGAACAACGACAAGCGTCCTATTAAAACTTGGTCGCGTCGTTCAATGGTTTCTCCTGACATGATTGGTTTGACAATTGCGGTACATAACGGTCGCCAACATGTGCCTGTGTTTGTTTCCGAAGATATGGTCGGCCACAAACTAGGTGAATTCGCGCTGACGCGTACTTATCGCGGTCATGTGGCTGACAAGAAAGCCAAGCGCTAATTAACGGGGATATAGAGATGGAAGTGGTAGCTAAATTAAAAGGCGCTAAGCTCTCCGCACAGAAGGCGAGACTGGTAGCTGATCAGATTCGCGGCAAGGGTGTAGAAGAAGCCCTGCTGATTCTGACTTACAGCCCTAAGAAAGGCGCAGAGATTATTAAGAAAGTGCTCGATTCGGCGATTGCCAATGCCGAGCACAACGAAGGTGCCGATGTAGATGAGTTGAAAGTTACAACAATCTTCGTCGACGAAGGCGTTACCATGAAACGGATTAGTCCACGTGCGAAAGGAAGAGCAGATCGAATCTTTAAGCGCTCTTGTCACATCACCGTTAAAGTAGCCGATCAGTAGGAGATTAGGATGGGTCAGAAAGTACATCCAACCGGAATTCGGCTTGGAATCGTCAAAAAACATACCTCCGTGTGGTTCGCAGAGGGTAAAAATTACGCCGAGAATCTATTAGTAGATTTGCAGGTTCGCTCTTTCCTTAGAAAGAAGCTTGCTGCTGCCTCTGTATCGCGTATCGATATCGAGCGCCCAGCGCAGACTGCTCGTATTACTATCCACACTGCCCGTCCAGGCATCGTGATTGGTAAGAAAGGCGAAGACGTAGAGAAGCTGAGAACAATTCTGGCAGCGAAGATGGGTGTGCCCGTGCACATCAACATCGAAGAAATTCGCAAGCCTGATCTAGATGCACAATTGGTTGCCGACAGTGTTGCGCAGCAATTGGAGCGTCGAGTAATGTTCCGCCGCGCGATGAAGCGTGTAGTTCAGAACGCGATGCGCCAAGGTGCGGAAGGCATCAAAGTACAAGTAGGTGGACGTTTGGGCGGGGCAGAGATTGCACGTTCCGAATGGTACCGCGAAGGGCGCGTTCCATTGCACACCCTGCGTGCGGACATCGATTACGCCACGGCTGAGGCAAGCACGACTTATGGCTTGATCGGCGTCAAGGTGTGGATATTCAAAGGTGAAGTATTAAATCTTCACGAAGCGGCTCCGGCGCCACAGAAAGCGACTAAGTAGAGGTAGGCTCGATGTTACAACCTAAGCGTACAAAATTTCGCAAGATGATGAAGGGTCGCAATCGCGGTCTGTCTCATCGCGGTAGCAACGTGGATTTTGGTGATTTTGGTCTTAAGGCTGTCTCTCGTGGCCGGTTGACCGCGCGCCAGATCGAATCTGCTCGACGCGCCATGACTCGTCACGTAAAACGTGGCGGTAAAATCTGGATCCGTGTGTTTCCGGACAAGCCAATTACTCAGAAGCCTCTCGAAGTGCGTCAGGGTAAAGGTAAGGGTAACGTCGAGTATTGGGTGGCGCAGATCCAGCCAGGTCGAATCATGTTTGAAATTGAAGGTGTTGACGAAGCGCTGGCAAGAGAAGCTTTTGCCCTGGCCTCTGCAAAGCTGCCGTTTGATACCACATTCGTAAAACGGACGGTGATGTAATGAAAGCCATAGAATTGCGTGAGAAAACCGTTGCAGAACTGAATGAGCAACTGAACACGCTGTATCGTGATCAGTTCAACCTCAGAATGCAGAAGAGTACCGGACAGCTGGCTCAGACACATCTGACTGGCAACATCAAAAGAGATATCGCCCGGGTAAAGACTATCATTACCGAAAAACAGAAAGTTGGGTCTTGAATATGACGCTTAGTGAAACTGCAGTAGAAAAGACGGGTCGTACCGTGACCGGCAGAGTCGTTAGCAACAAGATGGATAAGTCTATCGTTGTGCTGATCGAGCGCCGTGTAAAACATCCTGTGTACGGCAAGTACATCACTCGTTCTTCTAAAGTGCATGCGCACGATGCGAATAACGAGTGCAGTGAAGGTGATGCGGTCACCATTAAGGAAGTGCGTCCCATTTCCAAAACTAAAACTTGGGCACTCGTTTCAGTAGACGAAAAAGCGCTTCAGGTTTAAGTAGTACTAAACAGAGTTTATTGGGTCCGTAGGGTCCAGAATCGCTAATGCGATAACCAGATAAGGGTTCGGAGAGAATCGATGATTCAAGTACAGTCATACCTTGACGTTGCAGATAACAGTGGTGCGAAGCGAGTAATGTGCATCAAGGTTTTGGGCGGTTCTCACCGTCGTTACGCTCGCATAGGTGATGTCATTAAAGTGACAGTAAAAGAAGCGATTCCACGCGGCAAGGTCAAAAAAGGCCAAGTGCTGACTGCGCTGGTAGTGCGCACGAAGAAAGGGGTTCGCCGAGGCGATGGCTCACTCATCAAGTTTGATGACAATGCAGCCATACTTTTGAACAATCAACAGGCTCCAATCGGCACTCGCGTGTTTGGACCAGTTACGCGTGAGCTGCGTTCAGAAAAGTTTATGCGAATTATTTCTCTAGCACCCGAAGTGCTATAAGACATCAGATTGAGGCCGCGGATTATGCGTAAGATTAAGTGCAATGACGAAGTGATTGTGATCGCTGGGAAAGACAAGGGAAAGCGCGGAACCGTTTCTCGTCTGGTGGGAACAACTAAAGTAGTAGTAGGTGGCGTCAACATTGTAAAGCGCCACACGAAGCCAAACCCTAATGCGGGCCAGGCTGGCGGGATTGTCGAAAAAGAAGCTGCGATTGATATTTCGAACATCGCCATTTTCAACCCAGAAAGCAACAAAGCTGACCGTGTTGGAATTCAGGTAGAAGACGGAAAGAAGACGCGGATTTTCAAATCCACTAACAAAGCAATAGATTAACGAATATTCAGGTTGCCCAAATGGCTCAGTTGAGAGATTTTTACAAGAACGAAGTGATACCAGCCCTGACCGAACAGTTCGGGTATGACAATCCAATGCGCGTCCCAAAAATCACGAAAGTGGTTTTGAACATGGGCGTCGGCGAAGCAGTAGGCGACAAGAAGATTCTTGAAAACGCTGTGAACGAGTTGGAGTTGATCTCTGGTCAGAAAGTCGTAATCACGAAGGCGCGCAAGTCAATTGCAGGCTTCAAGATTCGTGCAGGCTGGCCAATCGGTTGTAAGGTCACTTTGCGCGGCGAGCGCATGTACGAATTCCTGGAACGTCTGGTTGGTGTGGCAATTCCACGCATCCGTGACTTCCGCGGATTGAGCCCTAAGGCTTTTGATGGTCGTGGTAACTATGCCATGGGCGTCACTGAACAGATAATTTTCCCGGAAATCGAGTATGACAAGATCGATAGTCTACGCGGGATGGATATCACCATTACGACTACTGCGAAAAATGACGATGAGGGCCGGGCGCTGTTAACTGCGTTGCGTTTCCCCTTCAAAGGCGTAGTGGCGAAAGCAGAGACCAAGGAGTCTTAATATGGCGAAGCGATCAGTTTTGGCTCGTGAGAAGAAACGTACCGATACAGTGGCGAAATTCGCGGTTAAACGCGCAGCCATTAAGGCAATTTTGAACGACGTAAATGCGTCTGACGATGAAAAATGGGAAGCACAAGTTAAGCTGCAGAAATTGCCGCGCGATGCCAGCCCAGTACGTCAGCAGAATCGTTGCAGAATCACTGGTCGTCCGCACGGTGTTTACCGCAAATTTGGCATGTGTCGACATAAGCTGCGTGAAGCGGCGATGCGCGGAGATGTGCCGGGACTGACTAAGGCAAGCTGGTAAGCTGGAGTATAAATTATGAGTATGTCCGACCCTATTGCAGATCTGTTGACTCGTATCAGAAATGCTCAGATGGCAAAGCTGCCAAAGATCGTTTGTCCTTCATCTACGAAGAAGACGGCAATTTGCCAAGTGCTTCAAGACGAAGGCTACATCAACGGTTTCTCTGTAGAAGAAGTAGATAACAAGCCGACTTTGACAGTAGATCTTAAGTACTTCGAAGGCCGTGCGGTTATCGAAGAGATTAAACGCGAGAGCAAGCCTGGTCTGCGTATTTATCGCGGCAAGACAGAGATCCCAGTTAACCGTGGTGGTCTAGGTATCGCGATCGTATCGACGCACAAAGGTTTGATGACCGACAAGCAGGCGCGTGCCGCAGGCTTGGGTGGCGAAGTTTTGTGTACGGTATTCTAAATAGTCTGTAATTCAGTTAAATAGAGCACGAATATGTCCAGAGTAGCAAATAACCCGGTTCAATTGCCGAAGGGAGTAGAAGCCAAGTTTTCGGCGACTGAGATCTCTGTTAAAGGCAGCAAAGGCAATCTCGAGATGGCGTTGCATGATGCCGTTGAGGTTAGCAAAGAGGGTGATACCTTGCGCGTTACAGCTAAGAATGAATCCAGACAAGCGGTAGCGCTTTCCGGTACATTCCGCGCACTCATCAACAATATGGTGACAGGTGTCAGCGAAGGTTTTCAGAAGAAATTGCAACTCCAAGGCGTTGGTTACCGCGCTAAGGCACAGGGCAATATACTGAATATATTGGTTGGGTATTCCCACCCGATCGATTTCGAAGTACCTAAAGGCGTTACTGCGGAAACTCCAACTCCTACGGAGATTGTGATTTCCGGCGCAGACAAGCAGTTAGTAGGCGAAGTTGCAGCCAAAATACGCGAGTTCCGACCACCTGAGCCCTATAAAGGCAAAGGCATTCGTTATCTCGATGAGCATGTTTACAGGAAAGAAGCTAAGAAGAAATAAGGCTTGAGACTATGAATGTAAAGAAGCAGGCACGACTCCGTCGTGCGCGAAGAACTAGAGCAAAGATCAGTCAGCTAAATGTGAACCGTTTGTGCGTTTACCGCACTCCGCGTCACATCTACGCGCAAATTATTTCTGCCGCTGGTGCGAAGATATTGGCAAGCGCTTCTACCCTGGATAAGTCCCTACGCGGGACTGCGACAGGTAATGTTGAGGCAGCTACCAAGATTGGTGCCATGATTGCAGAGCGCGCGAAGGCTGCGGGTGTCAGCAAGGTCGCTTTTGACCGCGCTGGATATAATTACCATGGCCGAGTTAAGGCACTGGCCGATGCCGCACGTGAAGGCGGTTTGGAATTTTAAGGGTTGAATGAGATATGGCATATAAAGATGACGCTAAAAAGAACGAAGAAGGTTTGCAGGAGAAGTTGATCCAGGTAAACCGCGTTGCCAAGGTAGTTAAAGGTGGACGCATCTTCAGTTTTACAGCGCTGACAGCTGTAGGCGATGGCAATGGCCGCGTTGGTTTCGGTCGTGGCAAGGCTCGCGAAGTGCCTCTGGCAATCCAGAAGGCAATGGAAGCGGCACGTCGCAATATGATCTCTGTGTCTCTTGATGGCCATACTCTCGAGTACCCAATCAAGGCGCGTCACGGGGCCTCAAAGATTTACATGCAGCCTGCATCTGAAGGTACTGGCGTAATTGCTGGTGGTGCGATGCGCGCCATCATGGAGCTCGCCGGCGTTCAGAACGTATTGGCGAAGTGCTATGGCTCTACCAACCCAGTTAACGTTGTACATGCAACGTTTAAAGGGTTAAAAAATATGCGCGCGCCGGAAAGCATTGCTGCGAAGCGCGGTAAAACTCTCGAAGAAATATTGGGTTAGCAGATATGGCTACAAAAACAGTAAAGATCACTCTGGTTCGCAGCCAAATTGGCACGATGGAAAGACATCGTCAGTGCCTAATAGGTCTAGGTCTGCGTCGTATGCATCAGAGCGTCGAAGTGCTTGATACCCCCGCTAATCGCGGCCTCATCACTAAGATTCGCTATATGTTGTCTGTGGAAGGCGAGGAGTAAGTCATGCATTTGAATACATTGAGCCCAGCACCAGGCAGCACTAAACCACGTCGTCGTGTTGGTCGCGGTATCGGCAGCGGTCTAGGTAAGACATGTGGTACTGGTCACAAAGGTCAGAAGTCACGCAGCGGCGGCACAGTACGTCCTGGTTTCGAAGGCGGTCAAATGCCTTTGCAGCGTCGTCTTCCTAAGTTCGGTTTCTCCTCACGCGTTGGCCGCATCACTGCGGAAGTACGTACGAGCGAGCTAGCGGCTGTTACTGCTGAAGTAATCGACATCGCAGCGTTGCGCGATGCAGGTTTGATCACAAGCGTGATTCGTCGCGTTAAAGTGATGCTCTCCGGTGAAGTGAGCAAGCCTCTGACAGTTAAGGGCCTGCGCGTAAGTGCTGGCGCACGAGCTGCAATCGAAGCGGCTGGTGGCAAGGTCATCGAAGATGTGGTTGTCCATAACGTCGGTAAGAATGGCAAGAAACTTCCTAAGAAAGCTGACAAAAAGGACTAGGTAAACCGCGATGGCGACAAAACCTAATATAAATCCCGAGAAGATCGGTGCCGGTCTGGGCGAGCTCAAGGCTCGCCTGTTGTTTTTGCTAGTGGCACTTATCGTTTATCGTATAGGGACGCATATTCCGGTTCCCGGCATCGATCCAAATCAATTAACGAACTTGTTCCAACAGAACGAGGGTACGTTTCTAGGTTTGTTTAATATGTTCTCTGGCGGTGCGCTAGAACGTATGAGTATCGTGGCGTTGGGCATCATGCCTTATATTTCGTCCTCGATTATCATGCAGCTACTCACCGCTGTGAGCCCTCAGCTAGAGCAACTTAAGAAAGAAGGTGAGTCTGGTCGTCGCAAGATCACACAGTACACACGTTACGGTGCACTAGTGTTGGCTACGGTTCAGGGTACTGGTATGACAGTTGGCTTGTTAGCGCCGATGGCATACAACCCAGGCATCGCCTTTACGCTGACTGCTGTGATCTCTTTGGTCACTGGTGCCATGTTTATGATGTGGTTGGGTGAGCAGATTACCGAGCGCGGCGTGGGTAATGGCATCTCGATGCTAATCTTCGCGGGTATCGTTGCGGGCTTGCCCGGTGCGATCGGTAACTCACTGACTCAAGCCTATGAAGGCCAGATCAGCGGTCTGTTACTGTTCGTAGTGGCGATTATCGCGGTAGTAGTAATAGCGGCCATCGTGTTCATAGAGCGCGGTCAGCGGCGAATCACGGTGAATTACGCGAAACGTCAGCAAGGGCGCAAGATGTATGCGGCTCAGTCTAGCCACTTGCCGTTGAAAGTGAATATGGCCGGTGTTATTCCCGCCATCTTCGCTAGCAGCATACTTCTGTTCCCTGCGTCACTAGGGCAGTGGTTTGGCCAGTCCGAAGGGGCTGAGTGGTTGCAAGATCTGGCGCTGATGATCGGACCAGGACAGCCGCTGTATATCATTATTTTTAGTGCCATGATCGTGTTTTTCTGTTTCTTCTACACGGCATTGGTGTTTAACCCGAAAGATGTTGCAGAAAATCTGAAACGCTCGGGTGCGTTTATTCCCGGAATACGTCCCGGTGAACAAACGGCAAAGTATATAGATCTCGTGCTTACGCGATTGACGATGTTCGGTGCGGTTTACATCACGTTGGTGTGCCTGCTTCCTAACTTCTTCCAGATGATGGCCAATGTGCCCTTCAATCTGGGTGGAACAGCGCTTTTGATTGTTGTTGTTGTCAGCATGGATTTTATGTCTCAGGTGCAATCTCATTTGATGTCTCATCAGTATGACTCTCTGATGAAAAAATCAAACCTGGGTAGTTTCGGCCGCGGAGGCTTGTAAATTCGGACTGCCCACGGGGGAAGTTTCCCTGGGAGAATCTAGACCTTACGAATGTTGGGAGAGTGAACGTGAAAGTTAGAGCATCAGTTAAGAAAGTCTGTCGTAAATGCAAAGTGATTAAGCGCAATGGTGTAGTTAGAGTGATCTGCTCCGCCGAGCCACGTCATAAGCAACGCCAAGGCTAATCAGTCTGGTTGATTTTTTCGAGGTCAGAGTATATCCTTTGCCCCCCGTAATTTTGGCCCGGAATAATCTGGGCATGTACGTAATATTTAAAGTGGAGTAAAAATATGGCACGTATTGCAGGTGTCAACATACCGGATAACAAGCATATTGTGATTTCCCTTGGCTACGTCTTCGGAATCGGTGCAACCAGGGCAAAGGCTATATGCGCAAGTACTGGTATTGCTCCGGCTACTAAGACAAGTGAGCTTAGTAACGAGCAGCTAGACGCCGTCCGTGCTGAAGTCGCTAAGTTCACCGTTGAGGGTGATCTTCGTCGCGAATTGTCCATGGCAATTAAGCGTTTGATGGATCTGGGCTGTTTCCGAGGCATTCGTCACCGTCGTTCGCTGCCAGTACGTGGTCAACGAACTAAGACTAATGCGCGAACGCGCAAAGGTCCGCGTAAGCCAATTCGCAAATAGTCGTTTGTAAACTTAGGCGGCAAGCCTTCGGGCAGGATCGGTAAAGCGATCCAGTGTCTGATAGGGCTTAAGACGCAGTCAATTTGAATCAGGAATAATTTATGGCAAAGCCAGCAGCAGCGAAGACAACGAAGAAGAAGGCTCGTAAGGCCGTCGTGGACGGTATTGCGTTCATTCACGCTTCGTTCAACAACACCATCGTTACGATTACCGATCGTCAGGGCAACGCGCTGAGTTGGGCGACTTCCGGTGGCTCGGGTTTCCGTGGCTCACGTAAGAGTACGCCATTCGCCGCACAGGTTGCTGCAGAGCGAGCTGGTAAGGCTGCCATCGAGTTATACGGTCTTAAGAATTTGGATGTAAAAGTAAACGGTCCAGGACCTGGCCGCGAGTCTGCTGTACGCGCCCTTAATGGCTGCGGTTTGAAAGTAAGCAATATAACTGACGTAACGCCTATGCCCCATAACGGCTGTCGTCCACCCAAGAAGCGACGAGTGTAATCCTGCAAGTCTGTTTCGCATCACTTTGTTAGGACTCATGAATTTTAGTGGCTTATCTCCAATAGATAAGAACATAGGAGACAGTATATGGCCCGTTATTTAGGCCCGAAATGTAAACTGGCACGACGCGAAGGAACAGATCTGTTCTTGAAGAGCGGCGTTCGTCCTTTAGACAGTAAGTGTAAAGTTGAGAACGCACCAGGCCAACACGGTCTGCGTCGCGGTCGTTTGTCTGACTACGGTGTTCAGCTGCGTGAAAAGCAGAAAGTACGCAGAATGTATGGCGTTCTTGAGAAGCAATTCGCAGGTTACTACAAAGAAGCAGCGCGTCTGAAAGGCGCAACTGGTGAGAATCTTCTCCAGCTGCTTGAATCACGTTTGGACAACGTGGTTTACCGTATCGGTTTCGGCTCAACTCGTGCGGAATCGCGTCAATTAGTAGCTCACAAGTCGATTCTTGTGAACGGCGAAGTTATTAACGTTCCTTCGTATAAAGTATCACCCGGTGATGTCGTCTCTGTTCGCTCTAAGGCGAAAGAACAACTGCGCATTAAGGCAGCATTAGAGCTGGCCGGACAGCGTAGTCCAATAGATTGGATCAGCGTCAACAGCGAGAAACTTGAAGGCCAGTTTAGTCGCAAGCCTGACCGTGCTGACTTGTCTCCTGACATTAACGAAAACTTGATAGTTGAGCTTTACTCCAAGTAGTAAACTGGCTAAGTGTGAAGGGTGATTCCATGCAGATTTCATTGTCGGATTTTTTGACACCGCAACTGATTAAGGTTGAAGAGTATGACAAGTGCCACTCAAAGGTGGTTCTGGAGCCTTTAGAAAGGGGTTTTGGTCATACGTTAGGAAATGCGCTTAGAAGAATTTTACTTTCGTCCATGCCAGGCGCGGCAATCGAAGAAGTTGAGATCGATGGCGTTGTGCATGAGTACAGCACTATCGAAGGTGTTCAGGAAGACGTAATTGAAATCCTACTGAACCTCAAGGGCGTTGCGATCATTCTTAACGGCCAGGAAGAAGCGGTTATTACGTTGAACGCTAAAGGCTCTGGTGTCGTAACTGCAGGCAACATCACTGCGGGTCACGATATCGAAATCGTTAACCCAGACCACGTGATCGCGAACTTGAATGACACTGGCGAGCTGAATATGCGCATGACTGTGCGTAAAGGCCGCGGTTATTCACCAGCAGATACACGCGTCTCTAACGATGACGAAACACGTGCTGTTGGCCGTCTGTTCCTAGACGCTTCCTACACGCCTGTAACAACTGTTGCTTACTCTGTAGAGAGCACACGTGTTGAGCAGCGTACGGACTTGGACAAATTGATTATCGATCTGCGCACTAACGGCACTATCGATCCTGAAGAGGCAATTCGTCGTGCTGCGACAATCCTGCAGCACCAGTTGGCAGTGTTTGTTGATCTGCAGAGCCAAGTGGCTAGCGAGCCAGAAGAGCCTGAGGACGAGATCGACCCAATTCTGTTGCGTCCAGTGGACGATTTGGAATTGACCGTACGCTCTGCGAATTGCTTAAAGGCAGAGGACATTTACTACATCGGCGACCTGATTCAGCGTACCGAAGTAGAACTGCTCAAGACGCCAAATCTGGGCAAGAAATCACTGACCGAAATCAAAGACGTGCTCGCGACTCGCGGCTTGTCTCTGGGGCTGCGTCTAGAGAATTGGCCACCCTCAAGCCTTCGCTCGGACGACCGAGGCTAGGCAAAGGGCGGATTGGTTTGAGGCTCGACTGACCTGGGCCCGGTAGATTTTTAACATAGCGTGACCGAGTGCCATTGGGTGCTAAGGTAAGTATAGGAATTAGAAGATATGCGTCATCGTAAAAGTGGACGTCAACTCAGCCGTAACAGCTCACACCGCAAAGCGATGCTGCGCAGCATGACTGTTTCTCTGGTTGAGCACGAAATCATCAAAACTACTCTGATCAAAGCCAAAGAGCTGCGCATGGTAGCGGAGCCCTTGATCACTCTGGCGAAGAATGACAGCGTGGCTAACCGCCGTCTGGCATTCAACCGCACGCGTGATAAAGCGACTGTTGGCAAGCTCTTCACTGATCTTGGCCCACGTTACACAGAGCGCCCCGGCGGCTACATCCGTATCCTTAAGTGCGGCATGCGAGCTGGCGACAATGCGCCTATGGCCTATGTCGAGTTGGTAGATCGTCCTAATTCAGGGCTCGATGCTTCTGACGAGTAATCGCTAAGAGATATTTAATGTCAAAAAAGCCGGGTTCTACTCGGCTTTTTCGTTTCTGGGAGAACGCCATGCCTAGCTCTTTTCACCCCCCTGTTCGAACGCTCATGGGCCCAGGCCCATCCGATGTAAACCCTCGTATTCTGGAGGCTTTGTCGCGGCCTACCATTGGGCACCTCGATCCCGAGTTCATTCGTTTGATGGATGAGATCAAAGCACTTCTTCAGTATGCGTTTAAGACGAACAACGAGTTGACCTTGCCTGTCTCGGCTCCCGGTTCCGCTGGAATGGAGGCTGTATTCGTCAATCTATTGGAGCGTGGCGACAAAGCGATCGTTTGCCAAAATGGTGCCTTCGGTGGCCGCATGAAAGAGAATGTGGAGCGCTGTGGTGCGACTCCTGTCATGGTGATGGACGAGTGGGGCACGGCTGTTGATCTGGACAAGGTTGAACAAGCGCTTAAATCTAATCCAGATGCCAAGATGCTCGCCTTTGTACACGCGGAGACTTCCACTGGCGTACTTAGTGACGCGCAGCGTCTGGCGGCGCTTGGTCATCAGTATGGTGTCTTGGTGGTGGTGGACGCAGTGACTTCTCTAGGTGGGGTTCCGCTTGAGGTCGATGCATGGGGCATCGATGCAATCTACTCCGGCTCGCAGAAATGCCTGTCTTGTATCCCGGGGCTCTCTCCTGTGAGCTTTAGCTCCCGTGCGGTCGAAGTTATACGGTCCCGTACGAGCAAGGTACAGAGCTGGTTTCTGGACATGAATCTGATCATGGATTACTGGGGTGGAAGTACAAGGCGTAGTTATCACCATACGGCACCCATCAACCCCCTCTACGGCCTTCACGAGGCCCTGGTGTGCTTGCAAGAAGAAGGTCTGCCTCAGGTTTGGCAGCGTCATGCTATGCAGCACAAAGCTTTTGCGGCTGGTATAGAGGCAATGGGGCTGAAGTTGATCGTCGATCCGCTTTCGCGGCTCCCTCAGCTCAATGCGGTAGGAGTGCCCGAAGGGTTCGACGAAGCTGTCGTGCGCGCAACCCTGTTAAGTCAGTATGACCTAGAGATTGGTGCTGGCCTTGGCAGTTTGGCGGGCAAGATCTGGCGAGTAGGCCTAATGGGCTACGGGGCAAGCCAGAAGAATGTGCTGGTGTGCTTAGGTGCTCTAGAGTCTGTGCTCGTAGAGCAGGGTTTAAGCCTTGATCGTGGTGCGGCGGTGCAGGCGGCGAACGAGATCTATCGAGGCGCCTAAGCTTGCGTGTGCGTAGGGTTGGACTTGAATACGCTGAAATACAGCATTGGCCAAAGTCCTACGTGCACCATGACATCGGCAGTGTTGAATATATACTGCCAGTAAGGGATGCCCTGAACATTGATGAAGTCCACGACGCTGCCATAAATTAGGCGATCTAAGATATTGCTAAGCCCGCCCCCAGCAATGAAGCCGAAGCAGTAATATTCGTAGGTCTGAACGTCCTTGCCTCTATACAAATACAATACGAGACCGCTAATCAGTGCAACACTGAATAGTGCGAAGACCCAGCCATGTCCTTGCAACATGCCAAACACACCACCAAGGTTGCGGATATGCGTGAAGTAGATGAGCGAACTCCACTGCACGGTCTCGCCGAGAGGAATGCTAGCGTTAACTATATAGCTTCCAATCTGGGAGAGGAGTAGAACCGTTAACGCAATCGCACTAAAGGCGAATAATTGTCTGCTTCTTTGCACGTTCTTATCTCTTGCTGCGAATTATCGGCCGCAAGCATAACACACCGAAATCGGGGCGCGCATGGCGATATTGTTGCACAGCAAGAGGGGCGATTTGGTGCGATTGAAGAGGCTCTGTGGATGGGGCAGGTCTTTCGCGGGCTAGCCCCCCTTACGAGGGCAAGCGCTCCTACAGTCAGAGATCTTTCCGAATCTGGAATGAATTCACTTGCGTAGGAGCTTGCCCTGCAAGCGATCGGGGATGATTGATGACGATCCGCAAGAGATCCTCATCAATCCCGAAATCCTCTAGCGCAGCTGTGCGAAGAACTCGCGCAGGCGTGCCGCGTTCTTGCCTACGTCGCTGGTGCCTACTCGGGACAGGGAGCGTGCGTTGAGGACAGAGCCTTGCGCAGTGGGCGTTACTACGATTACCACGTCGTCTTTAAAACGGAACCAGAATGTAGTGTCCGTGGCTTCTATGCGGCCCGAGGCTAGGTTCTGGTCTACGATTTCCCAGCCCAGGTTATTGGCAGCCGCAAGTGCCCGCTCGAATACTACCTCTTTAGACTCTGAGAACTCCTGCGGCACTATGTCAGGGTAGGCCTCTTGCTGTGCAGCGCTCATGCGTGCTTTGTCCCAATTGGCCTGCTCACCATAGACCATATTATTTGGCGCGTCTGCGCGTAATGGTGCAATCGCGATGTATTCGGGTGGGTTAACCGTGTCGGTCGTGATGTCGTGGATAGGAGGAGTGCCTTCCGGCGGTCTGAATGTCTCAGGGACAACATAGGCCAGCATGGCGGCGAAAGCGCCAATTGCCGCAATAGTCGTGAGGCGCAATGTGTTCGGCATTGCGAGGCGCCTTGCCCCGAAGAATACCACGATTGTTACGGCCAGACCGATCCAGGCTAGCCAGTCTGCGCTAGCATTCACGTTGCGCAACATATTGAAGCCAGTGCCGAAATTCCACATGCCCATCCATACGCCTAGTGATGCAAACAGTGCATAGGCTCCAAGCCCAACGCCTCCAACTAAGGAGATTATCGCGAGGGCGATCAGGACTTTGCGCGCCATTGGATTGGCGCCGTCTTGCGATTCGGGAACAGTATTCATTGTGGTTTTCCTTGTTATTAAGTTTCGTTGCAGTAATTAGACCCGCTGCAGGGTGGAGCTATTGCGCTATGCCGGCGAACTGAACGATGCGTGGTGTGGTTTCGGTGCCATCGCAAGTCACTATACTGTGTGCGCAATTGTGCATTATCGGTGGCTCCCATAGCTTGGCCATGGGGCGCCCCTCTAGCGCGCATAGTATGGACTTGATGAGTACACCGTGGCTAACTATCGCTACGTCCTCTGTCGCATGCGCTGATAATATCCGCTTCAGCTGCATAAGGCCACGTTGCTGCACAGCGTCAAAGAGCTCTGCCCCCTCTTGTTTGAAGCGCTCTGGAGCATTCCAGAAGTGTGTGAAATCTTCGGGGTATAGTTCTTGAATCTCGCTTTGCAGCAGACCCTCCCAAGGACCGAGGAAAATCTCTCGCAACTCATCACAATATTCGATAGGAAGACTAGGCTCGGCAAAGAGAATAGCGGCGGTTTCCCGCGTGCGCACACTAGAGCTGCAATAAACCTTCGCGATCTTATAGGCCTTCAAGGCGGGAGCTAGGGCCGCAGCTTGTTGCTTGCCTTCGAGTGTCAGAGTTGATTCGGCGTGGCCTTGTACGCGTTTCTCTTTATTCCAATTGGTCTGTCCGTGACGTATTAGGTGAACTCGCATAGGCTCGCTGGTCTCTTAGGGGCGGTTTGTGCAGCTTAAGGTTGAGTGCTGCGCGTGCGTCTTACCGCATCCTGCCATAGCGAATAACGTTCATCTCGCCAGGCCTTATCTTTCTGCGGAGAGAAGGATTGTTCGAGTTGCCAGTGTTCAGCGATTTGCTCCAGTGAGTCGTAGAGCCCGCACTGTAGCCCTGCGAGCCAGGCCACGCCAAGTGCTGTGGTCTCGGTGACACGGGGTCGGTCGACTCGACAACCCAGCAAATCGGCGAGGTTTTGCAACACAAAATCATTACGGGCCATGCCGCCGTCTACGCGCAGAGTATCGGGGCGTTCACCGTCGGCCTCCATAGCCTTTTGCAAGTCGCGAGTTTGGTAGCAAACCGATAATAGAGCCGCCGTAACTAACTCTTTGATGCCGGTGTCGCGGGTCAGGCCAAAGATTGCGCCACGGGCATCCGCATCCCAATAGGGAGCTCCCAGTCCAGTGAATGCGGGTACCATCAGTACGTGCATATTCTTGTCGGCCTGCCGCGCAAGCTCTTCTGTCTCCTCTGCATCCTTGAAGAGTTTCAATCCATCGCGTAGCCACTGCATCGTAGCGCCGGCCATGAAGATGCTACCCTCAAGTGCATAAGTGACCTTGCCCTGTAGGCGATAGGCAACGGTGGTAAGTAGTCGGTTCTCCGACCGCAGCGCCTTATCGCCCGTATTAAGGAGTAGGAAACAGCCGGTGCCATAGGTGCTCTTCGCCATGCCAGGTTCGAAACAACATTGGCCGAAGGCAGCGGCTTGCTGGTCGCCCGCTATGCCGGAGATAGGGATAGCGGCGCCGAGAATGCTCGCGTCGCATTGACCGAAATCTGCCGCACTATCGAGTACCTCGGGCAGGAGCTCGGAGGGTATATTGAACAGCTCTAGCAGATCCTCGTCCCAGCGCTGAGTGTGGATATTAAACAACAGAGTGCGGGAGGCATTGGTGGCGTCGGTGAAGTGGCTTTGTCCGCCAGTTAGTCTCCACAATAGGTAGGTATCGACAGTGCCGAATGCCAATTCGCCGCGCTGCGCAGCCTCTTGCGCGCCGTCCACATGATCGAGAATCCAACGAATCTTGCTCGCTGAGAAATACGGGTCGAGTAACAGTCCGGTGCGCTCTTGTATCAAACTCTCTTTGCCTTGTTGCTGTAGTTTCTCACTCAAGCTTTGGCAATAGGCACTGGTGCGGCGGTCCTGCCAGACGATGGCGCGATGCAGTGTCTCGCCACTCTTGCGGTTCCAGATCAGGGTGGTTTCGCGTTGATTGGTAATGCCAATCGCGCGAATATTTTCGGCCTTTAACCCGGACTCGGCGAGCGCATTTCGGGCGCTGCGAAGTGTGCTACCCCAGAGGTCTTCGGGCTCATGCTCTACCCAGCCATCTTGCGGAAAATGTTGAGCGAACTCTTCTTGCCCCGCGCTGATACGTTGCCCATCCGCATCGAAAATAATGGCGCGGCTACTTGTAGTTCCTTGGTCGAGCGCGAGAATATAGTCTGTCATTTAAGATGTCCGGTTCATTGTGGGCTAACACGTGAAACACAGCGTACTATAGGACAGTTTCATGATCCACAAGCATGCTATTAGCATGGGATCTCAAGTGCAGTAAGGCTAACAACTCTATGACTCAAAACTCTACAATTCATGATCTACTGGTAATCGGCGGCGGGATCAATGGCGTCGGTATCGCGGCTGACGCTGCAGGGCGAGGTTTAGACGTCGTCTTGTGCGAAAGTAATGACCTAGCCTCGGCCACCTCGTCGGCGAGTACTAAGTTAATACATGGTGGTCTGCGCTATCTCGAGCAATACGAGTTTAGTTTGGTCCGTAAGGCGCTTGCTGAACGAGAGGTATTGTTGCGCAATGCGCCACATATAATCACGCCACTGCGTTTTCAGCTGCCCCATCGTCCGCATCTACGCCCGCGTTGGATGATCCGCGCTGGGCTCTATCTTTATGATTTTCTCAGTAAGCGTGTAACTCTACCCGCCTCGCGAAGCCTGCGCTTCGCGCCCGACAGTCCTCTGGTCTCAAGCCTGCGCAATGGATTTGAGTATTCCGATGCCTGGGTCGACGATGCGCGTTTGGTGGTCATGGTGGCCAAGCAGGCGCAGCAACACGGCGCGCAGATACTCGTGCGCAAGCAATGCGTCGAGGCTAGCGAAGAGGGGGGGATATGGCGCGTAAGTCTAATGGACACGCGCACAGGTCTTGTGGACACCGTTCGAGCTCGAGCATTGGTCAACGCGGCCGGACCTTGGGTTGAGATATTCTCCAACACGGTGCTGCCGCAGAAGAAGCATGAGCATATTCGTCTCGTGAAAGGTTGCCATATCGTAGTGCCGCGAATGTTCGCCTCGCCCGAGGCTTTCCTGCTACAAAACAGTGATGGAAGAGTTGTGTTTGTCATTCCCTATGAACAAGATTTTACGCTAATTGGCACTACAGAAGAGGACCAGCTTGGAGACCCTGCTAGCGCGAAAATATCCGCTTGGGAGATCGACTACCTAGTCGAGGTAACGAACGAGTATTTTAAGAGTAAGATCGCGAAAGAGGATGTGCTGCACGTTTTTGCTGGTGTGCGACCATTGATGTCGGACGAGGAAGAAAGCGCTTCAGAGGTATCGAGAGACTACACGATAACGCTCGATACTACTGGCGCTCCATTGCTGACAATATATGGTGGCAAGATCACAACTTATAGGCGCCTAGGAGAGAGTGCATTAGAGAAATTGCGTGAGATATTCCCCAAAATGAAGGGCGATTGGACAGAGCGAGCTTCACTACCGGGCGGAGACTTCGAAACCCAAGCTAAGCTATCCGAGGCGATAGCGATGGAAGCTCCTTGGCTACCCGAATCCACTAGGCAGCGCTGGGTTGGGAGTTATGGCACCTTGTGCCGTCAAATCTTTGCCGGCGCAAAGGAATTAGAAGACCTAGGGCAAGACTTTGGGCATGGGCTTAGTGCGAGGGAGGTAGACTATCTCTGCGGGAATGAGTGGGCGGAGGAGGTCGACGATATTCTGTGGCGTCGCACCAAGCTAGGCTTGCTTTTCAATGCGGAACAAAAAGGCCAATTGGAAAGCTACTTAGCGCGGCATCGTAATCCCTAGACTGCTCTGCGCTTGCTCTGGTACATCGCCTCATCAGCGAAATGCAGCAGTTCTTCGGCATTTTCACCATTCTCAGGATAAACGGCGATGCCGATGCTGGGGGCGATTAGAAGTTCTCGGTCACCCAGTTTGAATGGTTTGTTCAGTACATGTCGAATTTTTGCGGCCACGTTTTTCGCGTCGGCCTGTTCAACGATATTGGTCAATAGCAGCACGAACTCGTCACCGCCTATGCGGGCGGCGGTGTCGGACTCGCGAATGCAGCCCTCTAGGCGACTAGCGACCTCGACAAGCATTTTGTCTCCGACATTATGGCCATATAAATCATTGATTTCTTTAAATTTATCGAGATCTAGGTATAAAAGAGCAAAGCGTCCAGGGACGCGACCTGCCCGTGCAATGACTCTTTGCAAGCGGTCTTGAAATAAGCCACGATTGGCGAGGCCTGTAAGTGAATCATGGCCCGCGGCGTGGATTAAGCGCTCGTGTAGCTGCGTGCGGATGATTGCCGAGGCTACTTGGTCGGAAACGAACTGCAGCAACTCCTGATCTTGATCTGTGTAACGAACAGTTCCGGTATAAGACTGCACTACCAAAGTTCCAAACGTTCTCTTTCCCGAATGCAATGGTACGCCCAGCCAGTCTATGGAATCGGTGCCAACTACTTCAGCGTGTTTCAAGTGCATAGACTTGTTTGAATTCGGTGTAAGTAGAAGCGCTTGGCCTGTTCGAATAACTTCGGCACTCAGTGTGCCACTGTCCAAAGGGCGTGGTGCGGGGCAACTATCGAACTCGTCGGCGTAATAGGGAAAGCTCAATTCGTCTTTGTGTCTATCGTACAGTGCTACGAAGAAATTCTTAGCGGGAAGTAATTCGTCAATGATGCGATGGATCAAAGGGAAGAGGCTACCGAGATCGCCTGCTTGATGAGACGTCTCAGAGATTTTGTATAAGGCCTTCTGTAAGGATTCGGCCCTTATGCGTTCGCTTATGTCGTGCGCAACAGCCACGCGAATTTGTTGCTCCTCGGACCACCTAGCTGTCCAGCGGATATGCACCGTATGGCCGTCTTTATGGAGATAGCGATTCTCAAAACCTACTATCTCTTCGCCGGCGTTAACCCGTCTAGATACGGCTATAGAGCGCTCTCGATCATCGGGGTGCACGAGGTCGAAGATGGGTTTGCCGATTAGCTCCTCGGGCGTATAGCCAAACATCTGTTCGCTGGCTGCGCTGATGAATAGCAATCGTCCTTCGGCATCGACGACACAGACGACATCTAGCAATAAGTCTATGAAATCAATTAGGTTGTTATAAGTTTTTTTCATTTAGCTTGTCGGTCTACGCAGCTTTAAGTTTCACCGGAATCACTGTGAGTGAGTGTTTGCGCAGTTTGGTTTAATCTATCGAAGGATTGAACTCGTCCTTAGCTCAATACAGCCTTCGCATCGATGCTCGGGCGAAGATGATACAGAGTAGCCGAACTACCCTTGCAAGTCTAACGCGGGTTATGATTAAGGGCTCTGGAAAAAGCGGTGTTTAAATAGGCCGCGCAGAGGCTATTTCGACACATTGGTGCATTATCCAAGAGCAATAGGAAGTATTACATGAGAGATCATCTGAAGGGACAAGCCTTTACTTTGGCACTGCTACTAGCATTGCTGGCACCGCCGGCGAGCGCTCAGGCCCCAGAGGCTGGACTAGTTGGAACTTGGAAATATCTGCGCAATTTCACCTACGTCGATGTTGATGCGCAAGGGCGAGTATTTCAGTGTCGCATTCTCCCAGACCTCAATCTCTTCATAAGCACTGCCCAAATAGCATCGAACGCCGAAGTGCTATGGGAGCCCGTGCGGTTCTTCAGTCTCTATGGGCGGGAGGTGTCGCCGTCAGGGCAAGACTGGGGCCTAGACACGATCGAGTTGAGGCGACTAGTGATGTTTCTCAATCCAGTCGATCCCGGTCCAGGTGTGCAGCGCATGGAATTCGACAAGGTGCCACAACTCCCTACTCTGTGTGCGCATTACTTGGCGTTGTCTCGCGAAGAATAAAAACGCCGGAAACAAGAACACTTGCTCCCGGCAAAGACCTGCTAGGACGTAGTTAAATGCTACGCAGCTGGTCGTCTGATCGAGCTGAAGATGTCGACGAAAGTAGGCACTTTCTCAATACGGATTGGGATGCGCAGGCGCCGCGCTACATCGCTCGCTGAAATCAGACCGCGAATCTGGGTGGTACTTTGATCGACCACCAGGCAATGTTGCTGCCCTTTTTGCTGCAATGTCTTAATTACATCGTTGATCGTTGCTGACTCCAGATCGGTGAGGCTCAGGGCCATGATTTCGGCTTTGGGTCTCATTAGGTCTTTGACTAGTATCTCCTTGTGGGCAAAGCCCAGTGCCACTCGTGCCATGAAGTGTTGGTCATCGAGGTCATCGAGGCTAATTGTCCCGATAAATTCGCCTTCACTATCGACAACCAGTTTGAGCTTAACGTGGTCTCGGCGCATGAGATTCTCAACGGACTCGGCGAGCGTAGACCCGTCGATAGTGAGGGGTACATGTTTCTTGAAGTCCGTAAAGAACTCTAATGCTGAAGATAGTGGGCTAAGCTCATGAAACTCGTCGGGGCGCACTAGGTGGGCGACACTGCTAACTGGGAATAAATGAATCTGGCGCATGGTAAATCCTCTAATTTAAATATAGACGCTAAGTGGAAAAACGCGACACGCGGGTATAGAAGTAGACAGTGCAGCGATGTGCATCCCACAGTGCAGGCTAGTGTCTAATTTCTAGAAGTGCGTGTAACAGCTTAGGCGCGGATAGAGGGGGGGCCACGAATATTGCGATCAGTTGTGACTGTAGAGTGAGGGGGTGTAAACAGGGACACCGCCAAATAGTCAGCGTGAATGAGCGATAGCTGCAATTCATCGACTGGGAGGAAGTGTTTCTCGGTTTGCTGCTGTGCGGTATAGAAGGTTTCAACTACGAGTTGGGAATGGTGCAGGGAATTGGCTTTTACGACGTGCGATACCGGCGCCTCATTTGCGGTAAACGTGAAGCTAAGTAGTAATGCAGTTAAAGCAAGCAGTGATCGTGTCACGGTTCTTCTCTGTTGTGCAAAACGCTTAAGCGAGGTTTGCTCCTCACTCTCTATGTCTCGTTAAACTCTATATTAGGCCTACTTCGGCAGTTTTCAAAGGTAGAGGCCTAAATATTTCGCAATTAGGGGCAGTCCTGCTATAAACCTTAGTAAATGCGCGTCCAGGACGTGTCGCGCAAATTGTAATCAATAAGGAGGTGGTTTATTCTCCCTCTCCAAATTTTCTTCACTAGTAAGGGATTATTCCCAACGATCGCGTATCCGCGAACCACGGCAATAACATGAGCAAGAAATACAGCCCCTCGGCCATTGAGCCGAAATGGCAGCAGTTCTGGGATGAACACAATACCTTCAGTGTCTCCAACGCAGACTTCACTAAGCCGAAGTACTATGTCCTAGACATGTTCCCTTATCCTTCCGGTTCGGGGCTACACGTAGGGCACCCTGAGGGCTATACCGCGACGGACATCATTGCGCGCTACAAGCGCATGAATGGCTTCAATGTGCTTCATCCGATGGGTTGGGATGCCTTTGGCCTGCCCGCTGAGCGAGCCGCCATTCGTGAAGGCCGCCATCCTGCCTTGATTACCCAAGAAAACATCAAGAATTTCCGTGGTCAGATTAAGCGCCTAGGGCTCTCCTATGACTGGCAGCGCGAGATCGACACTAGCAAGGTGGACTACTACCGCTGGACACAGTGGATCTTCCTGAAGTTGTATGAACAAGACCTTGCCTATCTGGCCGAGGTGCCGGTGAACTGGTGCCCAGCCCAGGGCACGGTGTTAGCGAATGAGGAAGTGCAAGACGGTCGTTATGTGGAGACTGGCGATCTTGTTGAGCGGCGCATGATGCGTCAATGGATGTTGAAGATCACCGCCTATGCCGAGCGCTTATTGAGCGATTTGGACGGCTTGGACTGGCCTGCGGGCATCATCGAGATGCAGCGACAGTGGATCGGCAAGTCGGTTGGGGCGCAGGTAACCTTTAAACTGCAGGACTTCGATGCTGGCTTCGAGGTGTTTACAACACGCCCAGATACGCTGTTTGGCGCTAGCTTCTGTGTATTGGCTCCCGAGCATCCGCTCGTTGAGCAGATCACCAGTGCAGAGCAAGCGGCAATGGTGCAGGCCTATATAGAGAAAGTGAAGAATGTTAGCGATCTCGATCGTGAGACTGCTGCGGCTAAAGAGAAGACTGGTGTCTTTACGGGCGCCTATGCGCTCAATCCGGCCAGTGGCCTACCTGTCCCCGTGTGGATCGCCGACTATGTGAAGGCCGACTACGGTTCGGGTGCGATCATGGCCGTGCCTGGGCACGATGAGCGCGACTATGAGTTCGCGAAGAACTTTGGTTTGCCGATCTTGCAAGTCGTCTCTGGCGGAGACATCGACACTGCTGCCTATGCCGAGCACGGCGTGGCCATGAATTCCGGGTTCCTCGACGGATTACCGACCCCAGAGGCCAAGGTGAAGATGATCGCTTGGCTTGAAGAGAAAGGCGTTGGTAAGGGCGAGACAACTTATAAACTGCGCGATTGGCTGTTCTCGCGCCAGCGCTATTGGGGTGAGCCGTTCCCGATTATGCATAACCCCAAGACTGGCGAGATTCATGCGGTGCCAGTGCAGGATCTGCCGATTACCTTGCCCGAGTTGTCGGAGTATAAACCGACTGCAGATGGTCAGCCGCCATTGGCGCGCGCCGAGCAATGGATGCAAGTCGAGTTGGACGGCGAGGCTTTGCTGCGCGAGACCAACACGATGCCGCAGTGGGCGGGGTCTTGCTGGTATTACCTGCGCTACATGGACCCGAGCAACGACAAGATGCCCTTCGACCCAGCTGCCGAGCAGTATTGGGGGCCGGTAGACCTATATGTAGGTGGGGTGGAGCACGCTGTATTGCACCTGTTGTACGCCCGCTTCTGGCATAAAGTCCTGTTCGACTGTGGCTTGGTGCACACGCGTGAGCCATTCAAGAAGCTCTTCAATCAGGGCATGATTCTCGGCATTAGCCACCGCGACGAGTCCGGCCGTTTCTATGGCCCGACCGAGGTTGAGTATCGCGAGGGTAAGCCCTTCGTGAAGGGCAGCGAAACGCCCTTGACCGCGCGCGAAGAGAAGATGTCGAAATCACGTCTGAATGTCGTGAACCCCGACGATGTCATCGAGGAATATGGCGCGGATTCCTTGCGTCTGTATGAGATGTTCATGGGGCCACTGGAGGCCGTGAAGCCTTGGCAGACCAATGGGGTTAAAGGGGTTTACGGCTTCCTAGATCGCGCGTGGTCATTGCTGATCGATGGGGATACCGATGCTATAGCAAGTGTGATTGTCGATGAGCCAGAGGCGGCAGCCACTGACGAGTTGCGTCGCGAAATCAATATCACGGTGCATAAGATCACGCACGATATAGAGAATTTACGCTTTAACACCTCGATCGCGAAGATGATGGAGTTTGTGAATCTTGCTAAAAAGCAGACGCATATTCCTAAGGTCATAGCGGAGAAGTTCGTGTTGGTGTTGGCGCCCTTTGCACCGCATATCGCCGAGGAGCTGTGGCAGCGCCTTGGCCATAGCGATACGCTCGCCTATCAGGCTTGGCCCCAAGCCGATGAGAATTGGCTAGAGGCTGACACGGTCACGATGACAGTGCATATCAACGGCAAGCGTCGCGCTGAGATCCAGATCGATAGGAGCTTGGATCAGGCAAGCATCGAAGGCATCGCTAGAGAAGAGCCAAGTGTTGCCGAGAAGCTTGCTGACCTGAAAATCAAGAAAGTGATCTTTGTGCCTGGTAAATTGGTGAATTTCATCGTTTAGCAATAGGATTGGCAGTAATCGGGGATTGGGTTCAGAATTCGTCAGCGAAAGTGTGATTCGAGGCAGCAGCCTCGATAGCGCTATGCTTAAATGCGACGTCTAAGTCGTAATGAGTTGTTATCGTTTATGAAGATTTCTAGCCGCAAACCGGGCCTGTTCGGATTCATCTGTCTAATCGTCTGCGCTGCGCTGCCCAGCCTAGCAGCTGCGCAGCGTAGCACTGATTTTGCGTTGCTTGATCAGCACGGTACTTTCCATCAGCTTAGTCGCTACGGGGAGTCCAATGCCGTCGTGCTGTTCGTCCAAGGCAATGGGGAGGAGAGTTCGCGTCAGGCGCTGCCCCAGCTGCAAGCGCTGCAGGAACGTTATCGAGAGCAGGGCGTTGTTGTTCTGCTGTTGAACCCAAACCCCACCCAAACTCGTACTTCCGTAGCCCAAGAATTGGCAAGCGTTGGAGTAGAGTTGCCGGTGCTATTAGATAGCGCTCAGGTGGTCGCCCGATCCCTGCAAGTCGAGTCGACAGCTCAGGCCTATATTCTCGACCCTGTATCCCACGATGTGCTCTACACAGGGCCATTCAGCAGTCAGACCGCGAACGCCGATTCGGCTGGGTCTATTCCCTATCTCGAGAATGCCCTCATTGCGATCCTAGCTGGCCAAGAGGTCGAGCTAGCGGCCGACATGCCTAGTCCTGCCGGCACCCCGATCGATTACCTATACCGTAGCCGCTTCGCAGATCGCCAGATATCCTATCAAGATGAGATCGTGCCTATTCTCAAGCGCCGCTGCACTACCTGCCACATAGAGGATGGGCTTGCGCCCTGGGCGATGGTCAGCCATCGCATGGTGCAAGGCTGGAGTCCGATGATTCGAGAAGTATTGGTGACGCATCGTATGCCACCTGGGCAGATCGATATGCTCGAGGGGGAGTGGGACAATGTGCATCAGATAAGTGACGATGAACTCATCACCCTAGTGCACTGGATCGATAGTGGGGCGCGCCGCGAGGGGGATAGCGATCCTCTTACGGAACAGGTCGCTGTCGACGATAGCTGGAAGCTTGGCGAGCCAGATCTGATTATCGACGTGCCCGCCGAAAAAATCCCCGCCACAGGCATGGTGGACTTTAAGATCAAGCGAGCCGATCTCGCCTTGGAAAAAGATCAATGGATAAGTGCTGTTGCCTATAATGTTGGCGACCGTTCAGTGCTGCATAGCCTTCTAGTCTTTGCCGTCGACCCCAATATCGATCAGAAAGACTTGGTGGGCTTGATAGATCCAGCCAACGCCGAATTCATCAGTCTCTATGTGCCGCCGCGTACAGAGGAGTCTTTCGCGGACGATTCGGGTTTTCTGCTGCGGCAGGACCGCGACCTCAGTTTCAAATTGCGCTATGTAACAGGCGGCCGTGAGACCGAGGACAAGACGCGTATTGGCTTGTACTTTCGCGATTCCGCGCCTGAGTTCTCGGTGCACAATGTCATAACCCTGAATACAGGTTTCAACATTGCACCTGGCGAGGACAATCACGTAGAGATTGCGGAGACCGAGCCCTTCGAGCACGACGTATTAGTAGAGAGTTTCGCGCCGCAGACCCATACGCGTGGCAAGAGCATGAGTATTTCTGCGCGCTATCCAGATGGCAGTGAGAAGCGCTTGATAAACGTCGCGAACTACAACTTCAATTGGCAGATGAACTACAAGCTTCAAGAGCGCCTGAGCTTGCCAGCGGGTTCAAGCCTAGTGTCTGAGACAGTGTATGACAACTCCGCCTCGAACCCGCAGAACGTGGACGCAGAAGCGCAGGTCAAGGTGGGTATAACCACCTATGACGAGATCTTCAGTCATTTCGTAAGAGTGCTCGAGCCTGTAGAGAATTGAGAGTCTTAGTAGTCCCGCAATAGGCTGCGCATATCGCGCGTGTAGGGCAGCGCATAGTCGTGTGAAGCTACTATGACGCTGTCAGAGGTGCGTATCAGTTTTGCCGTTACGAAGACATTGTTCTCGCCCACAGCATAGGTGCCAGCTAGCACTAAATGTGCATTGTGCTGTGCACTGATGTCGTTAACCTCGCGCGACAATAGGAAAGCACCCTGTGTCTCGCTGATGTAGACGCTATTACGCAGCAACATTTCCACTACGGAGTAACCAGCGGCAGTGAACTGCGAGGTCAACTGCTGCGAAGCAACACGGCCGAATGTAGAGGACTGTCCTAGATCGTTGATGTCCGCGAAACTGGCAACAATGATGTTGGTGCTCGGGCTGATCTGATTGCCTGCCATGCGAATGAGATTATTCGCGGCGGCGCGGTTGGTGCTGATGATCAGGTCGATGCCCGTGTCATATTCTTTGCTGGCACAGCCCGCTATAGCAACTACACCTAAGACCAGTGCGCACACTCTCATGTGAAACTTCATTATTCGTCCCCTCGCGCACTGACTACATTGAACACACGGCCTTGGCCACGGTATTGGGCGATATCGTCCTCGTCGAAGTAATACACTCGGCTACTCGAGTGAACAATCTGTTGGCTGTCGCGGACGCGAGTACTGATGATGACTTCAGTAACACTGGCGGAACGATCCTTATTGAATTTATTCCACAAGTCGCCCGCTAGGCCGATCGGGATTAGAATTAGGCCGCGGTCTCCCCAGTGCTGGGAATCATTGATGCCAACACCGGTAAGAAAGAAGGCTGTAATTAGCCCTGGCCTTGCGGGTAGCCATTCACGATCGTCATGCTCGATGACTTGCACGTCGTAGTCGAGTGTAAACAGTGCGTTCTCGCGGTTGAGCATCACAGCGACATTCTGGTCGACGAGACCAGCTTCGAGCATATTGTGATAAGCGCTTTGGAAGTCGCCGGCGTTATTCGCTGGGCGGCCTAGGTAGATAGATGGTGTGATGACACCCCCGCCATCGCCTAGGCTGCTGCGTATCAGTTCGGACTCGTTCTGGGCAAGTAATTGCCAGTGACTAGCAGACTGCAAGCTTTGTTGTTCTGCTCCGGGGAACATCGTCGCGCGAGGGTAGGGCAGATAATCGTTGTTCCCGCAGGCAGCAAGAACCGAGCAGGTCAAACACAGTGCGAGCACGCGAGCAATATACATGGCGAAACCTCTAGTCATGACTTAATGCGCGGGCAAGCGCACTTACATCGCGGCAGTGTACTACGAGTTGGAGGCCAGCGGAATTCTCAGTTGAGTATGCGATAACCTCGTCCACGTAGACAATTATGCACGACGCGATCGCGTTCGCTCAAACCAGATGAAGTACCCCGCACTCCGCCACCGATTGCGCCGACGCCCGCACCGCGAGTGGCGGTATTGCGATTACCCACCACAGCCCCTATGGCGCCGCCTATGACCGCGCCAGTGGCAGCTCCAACAACCGCCCGTTCGCCCACTGGAACTTGGTCTGCGATATCCTGGCATTCGCTGAGATCGGTTTGGTACCGGGTCATGTCGACGCCCTGGGGGTCGATGATAGGGCCTGAGTAGCCCGGACCGGACCGACAGGCTATGAGGGTAAGTAGGAAGGTGCCTAGAATAACGCGTTGCAACATGATGAACCTCCGTTGCTCGAAGACCAAAATAAAGGCATGGATGGCTAGCGTGAAAACGCGGTGCCACTCAAGCCTTAACGCGCGAGGTCAGGAGGGGTTTACAAAGTCTCGGTTCAGTACTGAAGTTTCAAGTCTATAGCTGCGCATTTACCCATTTTTGGAATTGTGCCGCAGGCATGGCGCCAGAAACCCTCGCCACTTCTTTGCCTTGTTTGAAGATCATGAGGGTTGGAATGCTACGAATGCCGTAGCGCTGAGCGAGTGCGGTTTCATTCTCTGTATTGACTTTGACTAATCGAACCTTCGGCTCTAGCACTGCGCTAGCTGCCTCAAATGTTGGAGCAAACTGCAAACAGGGGCCGCACCAGGGTGCCCAGAAGTCGACGACGATCGGCACGTCGCCGCCGAGGTGCTGGGCGAAGCTACTCTGCGTTAGTGCAATTGGCTTGCCGGTAAACAGGCTTTCCTTACAGGCGCCGCAAGTGCCGTGCGCGGTGAGTTTCTCCGCTGGCATGCGGTTCTTGCGATGGCAGTGAGGGCAGGTGACAAAGAGTTCGTTCGACATAATGATTGTGCTCCTACAATATAATAGTTCTAGGATACGCCTCGGCGCCGCGCATTAAAAATTAATAATCTAAGTCACATCGATAGGGTGCTGTGGGGCAGGGCTTTCTCGTTTCGGCCTAATCACATTGCATTAGCTGGCAATTTCTAAGATGCTGCCTTGTATTTGTTCGCCGAAGAACTGCACATGACTCAAGAATTGGAAACAAAGCCTCTCTCCGGCGCGCGCAGTCGCGCCGTCTGGCTAAGAAGTACGCTGGGTCTTTCGCAGAAAGAAGCCGTCGCCTCTGCGACGATGACGGCAACGGGCGACAACTTCTTCAATGCTTTTGCCATTTACCTCAATGCTACTGCTGTGCAGATGGGCTGGTTGATGGCAATTCCCCAGCTTTTCGGCGCCCTGTTTCAAGTGCTGTCAGCGTGGTTGGGGAATTACCTGCCGCGTAAACCTTTGGTGGTCGTAACAGCGCGCGTGCAGACTGCAGTGGTGCTGGGTCTGTCAATTCTCGCGCTGTCGCGCAGCGAGGGCTCAGTGTATTGGTTGATTGCTTTGGCCGTGCTGTATTTCTCCTGTATCAACTTCATTCAACCTCAGTGGCGGGCTTGGATGGGCAGCGTGGTGCCCCAGCGTCGCCGCGGCACCTTCTTTGCCTCTCGTACTAGGCTGACAATGGTGGCCTCGCTGTTTATCTTCATGAGTGGCGGGGCGCTACTTAGTCTTAGCGAACGCTTTGACGTGGTGTGGCTTGGTTTTGCCATTCTCTTCGCCACTGCGGCGGTAGGGCGTGGTTTTTCATCGCGATACCTCGCGCAGATGCATGACCCTGATGCGAACCCCCACCCGGCTGGGCGCAAGGGTTTCTGGCAGAGTGTGAAACAGCTGCGCGCATCTTTGTCCGACAAGACGTTTCGAGACTACAGTTTCTTCGTTGCGGGCATGCAAGGGGTGGTGGCAATCTCCGCGCCTTTCTTTGCAGTTTATATGCTGCGCGATCTGCAGTTCACTTATATTGAGTACAGCCTAAATTCTATCGCGTCGATCCTAACACAGTTCCTATTGCTCAACTTCTGGGGGCGTTTCAGTGATCGTTTCGGCAATCGCTTAGTGATGCAGATTGCCAGTGTGTTGATCCCCTTTATGCCGCTGTTATGGTTATTTTCCGCAAATCACTACTACTTACTTTGTGTGCAAGTGATGTCCGGTTTTGTGTGGAGTGGTTTTAGTTTGAGCACTGCCAATTATTTGTACGATATCCGGCCCCATAAGAGTGACTTCGCAGTGTATGCGGCAATGCAATCTGCGCTCGGAGCTGTGGCAGTTTTTCTTGGTGCGATTACGGGCGGGCTGATAGCCTCGGCGGCGCCGAGTGTCGTGGAATTTTTTCCGTTCCTGCGTGAAATTCGAAGCCCGATTTTTCTCGTGTTTTTCGCCAGCTTCGCGCTACGCATGGCGATCGCTATCTGGTTCATTCCAAGAGCGGTGGAGCCTCGAGTGCGCAGGCGTCCAAAGATACTGCAGATCATCTACCGAGTGTCACGCTTCAATGCTATCTCGGGTATCTCCCTAGACTGGCTAAGTGTGACCAAGCGCAGCAATACAACAAAGGAGTCGGATGCTGAGAAAGACCCGGCAGAGCTTGGCGAGGAAAAGGACTCCTAGTTTCTAGTCGGCGAGCCAGACATCCTTGCACCAAAGCCAGATGTTGTCCCAGCCCTCGTCGGAGGTCTTCTCATCCCAGAAAAGAATTGCGCCGTCTTGGCGGATGCAATAGTAACCGCCATTGGCCTCACAAATTGGCAGGTATTTGCGTGGCAGCCCGAGGCTCCATGCAACGGCTGCCATCTCTGGGAGAAAGGTATGCGAGTTTGGGTCACTCACCGTGACGGGCTCTAAATGCCCACAGACCACATCACTTACCTGCATCAGGTAGTCGCGCAAGTCGTCGGGCAATGAGACATAAAGTGCCTCTTCTATTTCTATGAGCAAGTCCTCGTCCGGTAACTCGAGAGGGACCGGCACGGGTTCATTGCGCTCGCGTAGCATTTCAATTACATCTTCCATTCTAAGGTGCTGCTCCTGTTTCTCGCTCTTCCACGCGCGCGCCCGCTAGCACACCAGGTAGAGCATAGTTGCCTTCATGACAGGCGTATTCATATAAGCGGTCTTCTGTAGACTTCATCGGGATCTCGGCGGTCCAAGGTGCGACGAATGTCGTGGGGTCGTTCAGTGTAACGCTATAGTTAACGGTATCTGCTGCGACGCGCGTAAAACGCTCGCTTACAACTAGATTCTCACTCGCGCCGCGATAGCTTTGTAATGAGTTGAAGTTGCGTGTCTCAACTACGAGTGTGTCCCCTTCCCAGTGTCCTATCGAGTCACCTAGCCAAGGCGCGTGTACTGCGGGTAGCGGGTCGGCGTCGATGCGTATGATACGCGCATCGTGCACCATTTCGACAAGTATCATGACATAGCCGGGCGATTGCACAATCTGATAATGGTTGTTGTACAGAATCGGAAGCATGGGTGGACCAGAGCTCGAACCAAAAGAGAGTAGGCAGCGCTCGGCAAGCGGGCGCGATTCTGGTCCCTTGAACGGTGCTTGGCTGCGTGCTTGTGCAGCGGCAGCCAGACGTTGTTGAGCAGCTTCGGTGAAGGCGGGAATGCGGCCGTTGGCCGGGTCGACTATGAGGGAGGTGCGGCGTTCTCCGTTGTAGATGGCAACCGTGGTGCCATCGTCGAACCAGAAGTTGTTATAGCTGTCTTCGAGGTCGATCTGGCCTTTCGTAGGAGGCGGTCGATTAGGGTCGCTGGGCAGGTCTGCGAGCGCGCTGCGCTGCGCCACCTCCCGCTCCATCTCCTGTTGTTCTTGCTCGCTCAAGAAGGCTTTGTTGGCAAACTGAGTAGGGCGCTCTAGTGGGGTGATAGTGTTGTTGGTCCACATGCCTTGCAGGTCTGCTTTGCCATCGACTGTGCGCGGCGCAGTATAATCGCCGGTTTGTGCGGTACTGGTCATTGATATCAGCGCCACGAGGATTAAAAGGCCGGCTGCGGGAGCTAGGCGCAGATGCATAGTAACGCGATCTACTACACGACACTTGTTCATTATTATTCTCCGAGTTGTGCTCGTCAGTGAGTTTTGGCAGAGTAGCAAAGTCGTTCGAAATTAGGCAACTAGAGCGCGCTGTTATGGTTTGCGGAGCCGTAACAAGTATTGATCTGTGCTGCGATTGAGCATTGGGTCGAATATTGAACGCATATGACGATCCTGCGAGTTTGCTAGCAAGTTACTCTCCGCCTCGAGTACGAAACCTGCCTCCTCGACTACTTGTATTGCGGCCTCTTTTGGAAGGCGGTGCAGTCGTCGGTTGTCGCGACCGACTACTCCCTCGTGATCGATGATGCCCACCACACCAGCCGGTTTAAGGACGTAATACACATTGCGTAGCATGCTGATGGCGCGCTGTGGATGACTATTGAAATAGTCATGGAGAATCTGCGAGATCAACACGAAGTCAACGGAGTTTTCCGCGAGTCCAAGATCGCTGACTGGGCGCTCTAGGCGCTGCACGTTATCGAGCTGACCGGCTAGGATTCTTGCCTCGAGTGCTACGCTGCGGGTGCGCTCGCCACGGTCCTCCTCCAAGTTCAATCCGCTGGGTGAGTTCTGTGCATACACAAGCCCCTCGGGCCCGACTGCCTTGGCGAGAATATAGCTGTAGTAGCCCCCAGCCGCATAGAGGTCTAGGACCACCATGCCTGGGCGCAATTGCAGAAACTCCAGTGTCTGGACAGGCTTGCGTTTAGGGTCGCGAATGCGGTCACTTACGTCGCGCCCGGAAGCCTTTAGCGCGGTCTCCAAAGCCTCTGTGTCCAAGGACTGTGCGGCGCAATTGGCAGCAATGCACAAGGTCAGTAGCGTTGTGAGGAATAAATGGTAATGTCGCACGACTTTTAGTCTCCGAATGTGACTTGGTACTGGCATCATAGGCTGGATTTGAGACAATGCCCATTTTGCACTATTCATTTCGTACTACAAGAAGGCACAACATGAGTCTATTACCCGCCGTCGAACTCGTCAGCCCAGCAGGCGCAAGCCCCGATGCCAGCATCATTTGGCTGCATGGACTCGGCTCCGATGGGCACGATTTCGCAGGCATTGTTCCCGAGCTACATCTTCCTAGCACGATGGCCGTGCGTTTCGTGCTTCCCCACGCACCCTCTATACCCGTGACAATCAATAATGGCTTTGTGATGCCCGCTTGGTATGACATCTTGGAAATGGATATAGGAAGAACCGTCGACACCGACCAGCTTATACAATCGGCGAAAGCTGTCCACGCGTTAATCGACAGAGAGATTGAAAGAGGCATAGATAGCAGCCGCATCATTCTTGCCGGTTTCTCCCAAGGTGGTGCTGTCATCTTGCACGCGGCTTTAAGCTGCCCTTATCCTTTAGCCGGCGCGCTTTCTTTGTCGAGTTATTTTCCGACTAGTGACACGATTGTCCCACACGAAGCGAATCGTGAATTACCCATTTTGGTATGCCATGGTACGCGCGACCCCATGGTCAATGAGGCATTAGGGAGGAAGGCAGAGGCAGATCTGCGTGCACTCGGACATCCCACGCAATATCGAAATTACCCAATGGAACATTCCGTCTGTCTTGAACAGATACGGGACATCTCTGCGTGGTTTCAGGAACGATTAGGCTAGTAAGTGGCCCTACAAGCCAACGCCTCTTGCCATCAGGTAGGCAAGCACTGGGATGAAGGCAAGCAGCACTAGTTCGATGCGCAAAACGCGAATAACGCCTGCGGGGACTAGGATTGGTTCCACCTGGTTTTTGCGTTGGCGCAAGAAGAACACGGTAGGGTAGATGGACAGTAGCGCTACGAGTACGAACAGCGTGAGCTTGGCGTGAAACACTGGGTTGCTGCTGTAGAAGCTGCTTGGCTTGCCTACCCACAACCAAAGACTGATGCCTAAAATGGCGACTAGGCCGGCGCTGAGTCCATATACCGCGTCGACCTTGAGGAGATTACGCAAGTCCTCGCGCGAGATCTCTTTGCCTATCGCAATGTTCTCAATTATGAGAGTGCCGGCGAGTACGATGACAGCGAATAGGTGGAGGTATCGAATCAACACGTCCATTTTTATACTCCGCAAACATTAGTCAGGGGATGGTAGCGTAGAGGCAATTCCGTGTTTAGTTAGGATTTGAGCAAGCTTAGTACTTCGGAGCGCGACTGCAGTCTCGGTGTAGCCGCCAAGCCCCTCACCGCCAATGAATAGCTGCGGCAGAGTGTTGCTGTGAGTGATTTCCTTGAGTCGCCCGCGGACCTCGCTTTGCAAGTTTGGCTCTAGAAACTCCCCTTGATCGAGCTCTATCACGCGATACTTCACTCCTATTTGGTCGAGCAATTGTTTGGCTGCGCGGCAGAATGAGCACCAGCTTAAAGAAAAGAGTACAACTGCCGCCTGTGGGGTGGAGATAGCATCATCGACCAAATCCCGCCCGTTGCGTGGGGCTGGTTTGGAGCTTGAAACGATTTCACTCATTGGTAATTCCATTCGGCGAAAAGATGTGTATTGTCGCACAAAATATGGGCAGTTTCTCGGGCTCTAATGATCTGGGTCAGCGTTATAGTAGATTTAGCTGTGCTAAAGTGCTCGCGTTGCTTTTCGGGCATAAACTATTAGGAGAATTGTCAAATGATTGGTTATATAACTCTTGGTACGAATGATCTTCAACGCGCTGGTGCCTTTTATGATTCGTTATTGGCAGAGCTCGGCGCGGCTCGCACGATGGACTATCCCACTTTTATCGCATGGGGAACAAGTCCCGAACGTACTGCTCTATCAGTGATTAAGCCTTACGACGGCAATCCCGCGACAGTAGGTAATGGAGTCATGGTGGGATTACAAGCCGACAGTCGCGAGACAGTTGAGCGTGTTTATAATAAGGCGATGGCATTGGGCGCTAAAGACGAAGGCCCGGCGGGACCTCGAGGCGATGCATTTTATGCAGGCTATTTTCGAGATCCGGACGGCAATAAGTTGAATATTTTTTACGCCGGGCAGTGAATTAGGGCCTTGCAACAAAGGCGAGCTGAAAGCGGCTCGCCATTGCTTGAATAACAATTAGGACAAGCGTTTCATGGATCATCAAAACACGAATGAGCGCAGCGAAGTGCCGGCTGAGCCGATGCTACCCAAGCCGGGCTTGCGAGAGCGCAAGAAACGCTTGCGTCTTCAGCGCATTATCGATGTGTCGCATCAGCTATTTGTTAGTAAAGGCTTCCAAGACACTACTATTCAAGATATTGCCGACGAGGCCGGCATAGGGCTCGGAACGCTTTATCTTTATGCCAAGGGTAAGGATGATCTTCTAGTACTGGTATTCCGCGAACACCTGTTGCAGATGACAGAATCTGCCTTCGAGATCATCGACCCAAAAGATCCTGTTATAGACCAGTTGATGACCTTTTTCTCAGTACACATCGACTACCATAAAGAGGATCAATTGCTCTCTAGAACGGTTCTAAAGGAGCTATCTTTCCCTAGCAATCCCAAAAGAAGGCACGATATTGAGTTAATCTTCAATACAGCTTATGAGAAATTGGCTTTGCTATTAAAGCGCGGAATCAAGGTTGGCAAGCTTAACTCAAGCCTCTATGTTGGTACTGCCGCCAGTAGTATTTTCGGCCTTTACTATCACCTCTTACAGGGTTTTCTCTGCGGATTCTTTACGGAGAAAGAGTTCAAGAAGAATCTCCGTCATGCACTGGATATGCTCCTAGCCAGCGCCAATCGCGACGCCTAAAACTCCTGCCTGCATTCTAAATTCTTGCTGATTTCTACAATTGACAAAGTGATGAGGGATAAACTCTTACTCATGACGCTTCCCGTTTGCATTGCTCGGGGGCGGTGCTAGCATCTGTCACAATATGGACTAAGTGAATTTGTTCATTTTTTGATCATAATGCTGATTTTTGGCAAGAACATTAATATTGTCAGTTGTAAATTTTGGAGAAACCCATGTTCACGAAGCTCAAGAACAAGAATTATCGGCAGTGGCAACTTGCCCTCGCGGCACTAGTTTGTGCCGCGCTAACAACGCCTTTGCACGCCGCGGAGCGTGTTGGGGATTTCTCTCTTCTCGATCAGAATGGCAAATTTCACCACATGGCATGGTATGACGACCACAAGGCCATCGCCTTCCTGGTGCAAGTCAATGGCAGTGCGGCGACACGTACCGCAGCCGCTGAATATGAGCGTCTACAAGCCGAATTCGATGCTCAGGGCATCGAGTTCATGATGATCAACCCTCTGGGGCAGGCGCGAGATTTGGTTCAGGCCGAGGTCGCTACTCTGGGTACAACTCTTCCTGTGCTAATCGATGACGCGCAAATAGTGTCTCAGGCGATGGGTGTTCAGCGCAGTGGCGAGACATTCCTTTTCGATCCACGCACCTTTGAGGTGATTTACCGCGGCCCGGTTGCAGGTCTGCAAAGTGCACTTGGGGAAGTGGCCGCAGGGCAAGCGATCAGCGCGCCTATGCTAGCGATGACGGGCACCGATGTTGATTATCAGTCGAGTCAGCAGATAGCACAGCACGGTGTCTCTTATAGTGAAGACGTTGCCCCAATTATTGAGCAAAATTGCGCCAGCTGTCACCGAGTGGGTGGCATAGCGCCATTTGCGATGGATAGCCATGCAATGCTGCAGGGTTGGTCTCCCATGATTCGCGAAGTCTTAATGACTAAGCGTATGCCACCAGGCCAGCTCGATCCTCACGTTGGTAATTTCTCCAACGACTATAATTTGGCTGTTGCAGACCAGCAGAAGCTTATCCAATGGATTGAGGCTGGCTCTGTAAAAGACGGCAGTGTTGACCCGCTGGCAGAACTGACCTGGCCTGAGTCGAAGTGGGCTTTCGGTGAGCCAGACTTGATCGTTAAGCTGCCGCCTCAGAATATTCCCGCTACAGGCATACTCGAGTATAGGACAGTGATTGTGCCGTTCGAGGGCTTGGACAGAGACCGTTGGGTACGTGCTAGTGAGTATCTTGCTGGCGACAGACAAGTTCTGCACCACACACTCAATGCCGTAATGCAGCCAGGCGAGACTCGTCCTCGTGGCTTCTTAGGCGAAGTCGACCCCAACGCAGCCTATATAACGCCCTATATTCCTGGTGCGGAGCCCCATATCGAGAAGCCCAATACCGGTGGCTTGCTCAAGGCAGGGTCTAAACTTGCTTTGCAATTGCACTACACGACTATGGGCAAAGAGACTGTAGATGCCAGCGAAATCGGGATCTGGTTCTACCCTGATGACCAGATTCCTCAGGAGCGTCTATCCAGCGAGTGTGCCTGCATATTCCCAGATAAGTGGACCAATATTCCCGCTTACGATCCAGATTTCGAGCAGCAGCAGAGCATCACTATTGAAGCCGACGCCTATTTGCAGAGCTTCATTCCGCATATGCACTTCCGCGGCAAGAGCATGAGTTTCGCCGCCCACTTTCCCAATGGAGAGGTGGAGCAGCTCATCAATATCGCCAACTACAACTACAATTGGCAGATCGACTATAAGCTCGAGGAGCCAGTGTTCGTGCCTGCAGGAACGAAGATCGTAGTGACCGCGGCTTACGATAACTCTAGTCAGAACAAGGCTAACCCTGATCCTGCGCGCACAGTGCCGTGGGGCGATCAGAGTTGGGATGAGATGTTCTTCGGTCAAGTGTATTGGAAGTATGTTGATCAGAGCGCATTCGTGAGCTCATTAGCACAATGATTTAGACCACAGGGAGAAAGGGGGGGAACGGACGCAACAAAAAAGGGAAAGAGGCTGGAAGCTTCTTTCCCTTTTCCTTTTCTAGCGGCAGTGTTCTTGCTGCAGCTACTTACTGCGCTTTCTACTTAGCTTTTTCGATCGGTGTGCGCAGGATGCCAACGCCTTCTACTTCTACTTCGTAGGTGTCGCCGCCCACCATTTCACGCGTACGGCCCATAGTGCCAGACCAGATGATATCGCCTGGCTCTAGAACGAAATAGTGGGAGATGTAGCTCACCATGTAGTCGAAATTGTAGAGCATGTCAGACGTGTTCTCGCCCTGGCGCACTTCGCCATTCAGGCGGCCTTCGATCTTCAACTCGTTCGGGTTCAGGCCCGTGACGATTTTCGGTCCTACCGCGTTAAAGGTCTTGCTGCCTTTCGCGCGTGTCCACTGTAGATCCGCACCTTGCCAATCACGCGCGCTGCCGTCGTTGCCAGCAGTGACGCCGAAGATGTAGTCGCGCGCATCTTCCAATGCAACATTCTCTGCATGCTTGCCGATAACTACGATAGCCTCAGCCTCGTAATGGAAATTGTTGGAGTCCGCGGGAATAACCATTGTCTCGCCTGGTCCAATGATGGAGTTGGCGGGAACAATGAAGAGGCCGGGATATGCTGCTGGCTCACCGGTGAGATGGCTACGGAAGTTCAGGGCTGTCATCACGACCAGCTCTGGGTCGACTGGCGCCTTAAGCATAACGGCAGACTCCGCCACCGTTTGACCAGTATGAGTGCCGCCAAGATAGGGGGCGTCAGTCAATTGATGGATGGTAGTGCCTTGCAGCTCACCCCAAGAAATCACCCCATTTTGCTCGTATCGAACGAATTCAGCGGCTTGGGCCGAAGCTACCATGGCGCCTGAAACTAAAAGACCTGCTACTAACTTATTAAATGAATGCGTCACGCAATCACCTCCTCTATGTGGATTTGGGCTACGACAACCCGTCTCTCGCAATGTCACGAAACCGGGAAGGCTTTGCCCTTTCTAATTATATAGCGATTTGCGGATTGGGCCCGGAAGTGAGTCTCAATACTGCGGGCACTATCGTGAACCTAAATAGAAGTCGAATCAAGCACTGGGAAGAGAACAATGTGCTCGTTGCGCCCTAGTACAGTTGTTGTATGGGGGTATAGTTTGAGTTTGTAGTAAATGGGCTTATGATTCTTATTCGCTGCACTTCCTTTCCAATGATAAAAAGCTGAAGTAGGGTGCCTTCAAATGTCGAATACTTCCCGTGTTCATACTCGTATCGCCGTCATATACAGCCTAGTATGTCTGTGTATTATCTCGATAAATCAAACTCTTGCGGCTGATGCTTTGCCGCGTGCCATCGCCGAGGATGTGGGCATGTCTACTTCTCGCTTAGCGTTATTAGACACCGTGTTGCGCCAGCATGTGCAAGATGGCCATGTCGCCGGCCTTGTGGCGGGAGTCGTGCGCCATGGCAAAATTGTTTATCTAGAGAGTATGGGCTGGCAGGATATTGAACAAGCGTCCGCGATGCGAGATGACTCGCTCTTTCAGGTCCGCTCAATGACTAAGCCTATCACCTCCCTTGCCGTAATGCAGTTGGTGGAGGCCGGCCTCCTGCGTTTAGACGACCCAGTTGCAGCCTATATCCCCAGCTTCGCCGACGTTAAAGTCTTCGAGTCTCCTGATAATCCCGATGACAGTGCGCTGCGCCCGCCATCCCGAGCCATTAGCATCGAAGATCTGCTGCTCAATGTCGGAGGCATCAGTCACCGGTTTGGGGCTCTATACCGCAGCCGTGGCGTGCGCTCGCGCAGTGATACTCTGGAACAATTCGTGGAGAAGGTTGCGGCAGTGCCTCTGATGGGGGATCCGGGGAGTGTGTGGATCTACAGCGAGTCAACGACAATCTTAGGACGCGTAGTTGAAATCGTTAGCGGGCAAAAGTTTGATGCCTACTTACTGCAGCATGTGTTCGACCCACTGGGCATGCCCGACACGGGATTCTACGTGCCCGCAGATAAGCTCGACAGGCTGGCACGCCTGTATCGGGCTCCGAGCGGCACGGACGGCTTGCTACTTGCCCCCGAGATGTCTGTTCCTATCACGAGCAATCCAGCGCTTCTGGAAGGGTCCGCTGGTCTGGTCAGCACCGTCCCGGATTATTTGCGTTTTCTACAGAGCTTCATCAATTCTGGAGAGCTCGAGGGGCAGCGTGTGTTAAGCCCTAGTTTGGTGAAGGAGATGACGCGCAATCACATTGCGGCGCAGTTGCTTCCCATCGGTTTATCGCCGAACAATCCTATGCTCGATCTTGGTTGGGGTTATGGTTTCTCCGTGGTAATCGACCCAAGTAAGAGTGATTACGCAGTGAATATGGGCGAGTTTGGTTGGAATGGATCACTGGGCACGTTCTCATGGGCAGACCCGCAAAGCGGCACTATTGCCGTTTTAATGTTGCAGATAGAGCCATCTAACGCTTACAGTCTCTCTGCGCAATTCAAGTCGCTCGTCGCGCAGGCGCTTATCGCACCTTAGCGCACAGAATTCATCTTCAGGGCCAGTATTGGCAGTTAAGGACGCCCTCATGAACAATATTAGATTTCCTAGCCGTTTAATAATGGCCTTAGTAGGCTTGTTGCTGCTGTCGAGCCAAAGCCTGCTTGCGCAGCCGGGCAAGCCCGTGGTGCCGCCTCTGCCTGAAGGGCTCAGGACCATCGAGTTCTCTAGCCCAGCGGTGCAGCGCACGATGAAATACGACATCGTGCTGCCGCCCGATTATGAGCAGAGTGAAAAGCGCTATCCGGTTATCTATCTGCTCCATGGCTATATGCAGAACTACACAGTGTGGGGCCGTAATCTTGGGGCTAGTTTCTATGCGCGCAATCTAGGCGATCTAATTCTCGTTCTTCCCGATGCTGGCAATACCTGGTTCGTGAACTATGCCGAAAGTGAAAATGGTAAAGATCAATGGGAAGACTATCTTATCGAAGATGTTATCGGGCATGTGGACGCCAATTTTCGCACCATAAATGAACGCGCTGGACGGGCGCTTGCGGGACTTTCTATGGGTGGTTTCGGGGCATTCTCTTTGGGACTGCGTCACCCGGAAATGTTTATCTCTCTAGGCAGCACTAGTGGCGCTTTGAATTTTGCGCGGGACCGTGCGGAGGCGATCGGCGAGGGCAAATTACTCGATCGCAATGCGCGCAGTCCCGAGCAGCAGGAGGCAATTGATCGTGCCGACGAATTCATCTCTAGCATTATCGATATACCAGGTTTTAGCAAGCAAGATGAGCGCACTCCCCAGAGTGTAGATTTCGTCACGCAGGAGCAGGCATTAGCGTACGATCCGTTCCAGATAATCTTCAAAGTGCAGAAGAGTAATCTCCCGCATTTCTATATCGATGCAGGCACGGAAGATAGTTTAGTGACAGTGGCTCGTGAGTACATGGGTTTATTATTGATGAATGATGTGCCTTTTGACTTCATGCAGAGTCGCGGCAAACATAATTCTGAGTATTGGCGTCGCTCTATTGGCCATATGATGACTGTGCAGAACGAGATCATGCAGCGCGCCTTGGGCAACAGACCTTAAGCGATGGGACGCGTGTTAATTCAGTTGCGAGACGCACTGTGTCGCCTAAGCGCCAAGCGCACTCTGCGGGTAGCTCATCTCGATATCATTGCAGGTCAACATCTTTGTGTTTTCGGTGGCAATGGCGCGGGAAAATCGACACTACTACAGCTCCTTTTGGGAGCGCTTCCTTCGGGTCGAGCACATGTGCAATATGGTCTAGGTTTCGATCCGAACGTCGATTGCCTCGTAGTGTCTTTCGAGCAGCAACAAGCCCTTTGGGCGATGGACAATCGTCACGACATCAGCGAGTACAGCGAAGACGCGCGCGACCAAGGCACTACGGTGAGGGCATGGATACTCGGTAATGCGCAAGCCGATGCACGTTACGAGGCAGTTCTCGTGAGTCTGGGGCTCGAGGAATTGGCGAGCCGCGGCATGCGCTACCTCTCCTCTGGGCAGTGTCGCAAAGCGATGTTGGCCAAGGCCTTGTACCAACGCCCCCGACTTCTTATCTTAGATGACCCTCTAGGCAGCATAGACCGTGCCGCGCAGAAGCAGATAAATGCCGCATTACAGCAATGGATGACGCCAGAGAACAGCACGCTGTTATTGTGCCGACGTGCCGTCGATATCCTGCCGGGCATTAGTCACTTAGCCCTCATGGATGATATGAGTTTGTTGGCTCAGGGTGAACTCAATGCGATGCGCGAGGATTCCCGCTTCCGCGTGATTACACAGCGTTCAATCACCTTGCCCAAGACCTTGCCTGCGCCTGTACAGACGCGCCGCTCTCCCGCCTTAGTTCCCGGCCGAACCTTGATCGAGTTGCACGACGTGTTTGCGGCCTATCACGGCGAGAGGGTACTAGAGAATCTATCGTGGACGATGCACTTTGGGCAGCACACGCTGGTAGAGGGGCCAAATGGCTGTGGTAAGTCGACACTATTGAGTCTAATCGATGGAGAGAACCACATGGCCTATGGCCAAGAGGTTTATCTGTTTGGTAAAAAGCGCGGCAGTGGCGAGACTATCTGGGATGTGAAGTCGCACTTCGGCGTAGTCTCGAATGAGATGCATAATCGCTATGTGAAGGGCTGGCGAGTATTGGAGGTGGTAATCTCCGGTTTCTTCGACTCCGTTGGGCTATACGATGAAAGTGGCGCAAGCGAGCGTAGCTGCGCGATGGAATGGTTAAAGGCCCTGAATATCGAGGGGCTTGCGAGGGAATATTACGACAGCATCTCATTCGGTCAGCAACGCCTAGTATTGCTCGTCAGAGCGATGGTTAAGCATCCCAATATACTGATACTAGACGAACCCTGTGTAGGCCTAGACGACGCTCATCGTGAGGCTATTCTTGCGCTGGCCGATCTCATCGCAGCCACAACTAGCACTCATATCCTCTATGTTAGCCATACCCAAGGCGAGCGACCGCGCTGCATCAATCAATGCATCCGCTTTGGCGAAGGGGGTATAGAGATATCCCCATTCGACTCAAGCAGCCTCGCTTAGAGCTATTCGGCGGACTTGCCAAGTTTGGGTAATCGCGGTAATTTGACCGTACAGCCTGACCTTTTTTGGAAGCGAGGAGCCTAATAATGATAAGAACCGCTCGAGATATCCTGCAAGAGAAAAGTGGCCACATGGTCACCGTCAGCACCGAAGCCACTGTGTATCAGGCTGTTAAAATCATGAGCCAGAATCGCATAGGCGCGATCGTCGTTGTCGACGAGGGTCGCATCGTTGGAATATGGACCGAACGGGACTTAATGTACCGTGTGCTCAACGAAGGCTTTGATCCCAAGACAGAACTCATCAGTGCCAGCATGACCACCAATTTGATCTCCGCACACATGGACGATCAGGCTTTCCAGCTCTACGACAAATTCCTTGGCCGACGCATTCGTCATTTGCTCATCAAAGAGCACGATGAGTATGTGGGTATTCTCTCTGTAGGCGACGTAATGCGTGCGAATCTTCAGCAGCGCGCAGAAGAGTATAAAGACCTTAACGAGATGGTCAGCCTCGAGTATTACGAGAACTGGAAAGTACAACATGATGGGGCGCTGCGCTAAGGCGTGCAGCGCTTGTGCACTCGACAGAAAGCACTTGCCATCAATTTGCGATGCGTGTAGATTCAAAAGCACTCTTTGGGCCGGCAGTCTTAATAAGAACAAGAAAGAAAAGGCCGTTATCCACTATCTAGCAGCCTCTCCCTGTTCTATTTTTTTCGTAGTCGAATGCCTTTGGTTTGAGTAAGCAGTACTTTTTCTTGTACCGCGTTTTGCAATTATCTCGCGGTGCGTATTAGGGTGTTTTTTCTGAAACTATTGTCAAACACGAAAAATATTGGAGTGCTAAATAATTCTGCAGTAGGTGAGAAGTAACGCAACACACTTGTATTAGAATGGCTTGACTTCGAGTAAGGCTGTTCCAGATCCACAATCGAAGGCGGTCAGTCCAGCACTCCCTGAATGCACATGGGAGCGAAAGGCTTGGAAAGCGCGAATCAAATGTTGGACGCTCTGCGCCCATTTCTGGTTTATTTTGCCTTGGTAATTCTTGTAGTGATTACCATGCTCTCCTTGTCCTATTTTCTTGGACAAAGAAAATCCAGTCCCGCAAAAGACTATCCCTATGAGTCCGGCATCGTCTCCGTTGGCAGCGCCCATTTCCGAATTTCCGTGCATTTCTATATCACGGCAATCCTCTTCATTATCTTCGATCTCGAAGTAGTCTTCCTTTTCGCCTGGGCTGTCGCTGTGCGCGAGAACGGCTGGGCGGGTTTCATCGAAATCTCTGTCTTCATCTCAATTCTGACCGTCGCCTTAGTGTATTTGTGGCGCATCGGTGCGTTGGACTGGCGTACCCACACGCAGCGGCGTCAACAACGTGCTGTGCAAGGACCCGGCGGTGTCACCAATATTAATGCAGGCCAAGGAGAGAAGACATGAGCTGGGAACTCGAGCGCGCAGATCAGGCTAAGTCACCCGGGCGGGGCGAGAGTTCCTTCGACGAATATATACGCCGCAATGTGATGATGGGGCGACTCGAGGACATGGTGTCCTGGGGGCGCAAGAACTCACTGTGGCCTTTTAACTTTGGCCTGTCTTGCTGCTATGTCGAGATGGCGACCGCTTTCACAAGTCGGCATGACTTGGCACGTTTCGGTTCAGAGGTAATCCGGGGCACGCCGAGACAGGCGGACCTCATCGTGATCGCCGGTACAGTGTTTCGGAAGATGGCGCCCGTAGTGGAGTTACTCTACGAACAATTATTAGAGCCTAAATGGGTTATCTCGATGGGCTCCTGTGCGAACTCGGGCGGCATGTACGACATCTATTCGGTAGTGCAGGGTGTCGACAAATTTCTACCGGTGGACGTTTATGTATCGGGCTGTCCGCCGCGCCCAGAGGCATTGCTGCAGGGCTTGAATCTTCTGCAGGATTCGATAGGCCGCGAGCAACGCCCGTTGAGTTGGGTTATCAACGATCAAAAGGTTTATCGCAAAGAAGCGGACCCGGTACAGCGCGAACGTCGTCATGCGGAGCGTATTGCCGCGAAAGAACTGCGCTCGCCCGACGAGCTTTAAGCAAGCGAAGTTCTTACAGAATAATAATGAATTCGGTCTCAAACCGATCGACAGTGGCGAGCCCACAGGATAGTGAGTAAGCAATGGATGTTGTAGACCTGACATTGGAAGCCGAAGCAGCGACTGCCACATTGGTGGAGGAGTTGTGTTTGCGTTTCGAGCAGGAGATCGTCACGGTACAGAGTTACTGTGATGGCATACCAGTACTGTGGCTAAGCCGCGCTGGCTTGAAGACGGTCTTGCACTATCTGCGTACTAGTGCATCGCTGCGCTTTCAAATGCTGTTTGATGTTACCGCTATAGACGAGCGCACACGAGTCAATCGCCAGGGACAGCCGGAGAGCGACTTCACCGTTAGCTATCATCTGATGTCCTTTACGAGTCACTGCGATGTGCGCCTGAAGGTGGCCTTGCAGGAGGGCGATCTCAATATCCCTAGCATAGTCGACCTATGGCCCAACGCGAATTGGTACGAGCGCGAGTGCTGGGACATGTTTGGGATCTGCTTCACCGGTCATCCGAACCTAAGCCGCATCATGCTGCCCCCGACGTGGGTCGGCCACCCGCTGCGTAAAGACCACCCGGCACGCGCGACTGAGATGGAGCCCTATTCCCTCTCCGAGGAACGCCAAGTGGCGGAGCAGGAAGCGCTGCGCTTCAACCCTGAGGAGTGGGGCATGACTCGGGAGTCTAAGAATTCCGAATTCATGTTTCTCAATCTAGGGCCAAATCACCCGAGTGTGCATGGCGTGTTCCGCATAGCGCTACAGCTAGATGGTGAGATATTAATCGATGCTGTGCCCGACATTGGCTACCACCATCGTGGCGCCGAGAAAATGGGCGAGCGCCAGTCTTGGCATACCTATATTCCCTATACCGATCGCATCGATTATCTCGGTGGGGTGATGAATAATCTGCCCTATGTGATGGCGGTTGAGAAGATGGCGGGCATCGTGGTGCCAGAGCGAGTGAAAGTGATTCGCATCATGCTCTGCGAGATGTTTCGTATCGCTAGTCATCTATTGTTCTATGGCACTTTTGCGCAAGATGTCGGTCAACTCTCGCCCGTTTTCTATATGTTTGTGGACCGCGAGCGCGTCTTCAATATCATCGAGTCCATCTGCGGGGCGCGGATGCATCCGGGTTGGTTCCGTATCGGCGGTGTAGCGCAGGATCTTCCCATCGGCTGGGACAAGGCGATACGCGAATTACTCGACTTCCTGCCGCCTCGTCTCAAAGACTACGACAGCATGGTGATGAACAACGGCATCCTCAAGCGCCGCACACAGGGAGTGGGGGCTTATAGCACCAAAGATGCATTCGACTGGGGCATCACCGGCGCGGGGCTAAGGGCCACCGGCCTAGAGTACGACCTGCGCAAGAAGCGCCCCTACAGCGGTTACGAGAATTTCGAATTCGAGGTGCCTATAGCGGTCAATGGCGATAGTTATGACCGCTGCGCGGTGCGTGTCGAGGAGATACGCCAGAGCGTGCGCATTATCCGTCAATGCGTGGATAACATGCCAGAAGGCCCTTATAAGTCCGCGCACCCCTCGACCACTCCTCCTCTGAAAGAGAAGAGCAAGCAGGATATCGAAACGCTGATCAATCATTTCCTAAGCGTGAGTTGGGGCCCCGTGATCGCCCCGAACGAGGTCACCATGACCATTGAGGCAACTAAAGGGCTGAACAGTTACTACCTAGTGAGCGATGGCAACACTGGCTCCTATCGCACGAGAATACGCACGCCTTCTTTCGCTCACTTGCAGATGATTCCCGAGATTAGCCGCGGCTTCATGGTGGCGGATCTTATCGCGATCATCGCTAGTATCGACTTCGTAATGGCAGACGTGGACAGGTAGATTTGATGAGAGATCTGAAACTATGACGACAAGCACCATCATCGCTAGCTCCGCGCCTAAGGTACAGGCGCGCACGCTCAGTCCGGAGGAGACCCATGAGATCGATCACGAACTCACGCTCTATCCGGACCGCCGCGCTGTTGGACTTGAGGCCTTGAAGATCGTGCAGAAGCATCAGGGCTGGGTGTCGGACGAGAGCCTTGTCGCGGTGGCGGAGTATCTAGGTATGTCCGCACACGAACTGGATGGGGTGGCAACTTTCTTCAACCTGATCTTCAGGCAGCCCGTTGGCCGCAATGTCATGCTGTTCTGCGATAGCGTCAGTTGTTACATCATGGGCTGCGAGCGCATCAAAGACCATATCAGCGCCCGGCTCGGTATTGACTATGGAGAGACTACGGCGGATGGGGAATTCACTTTATTGCCTGTGCCCTGTCTAGGTGACTGTGATCGCGCGCCAGTTATGTTGATGGCGGGTGAGCAGTATCGCAATCTAACGAAAGAGAAGATCGACGCACTACTGACGCGAGTGCAACAGGAACAAACGAATAAGTAAATAATAACCGAGAAGTCTGATATGACAGACCTACCACTGACCAAGAACATCGACATGAGTCGAGCGCCCTTCGACATCGGGCAGTATCGTCAGGCGCAAGGCTATGATGCTGTGCTGCAGATGTTCAAGGATATGGCGCCTAGCGACGTCTTGGAGATGGTCAAGAACTCAGGCCTGAAAGGGCGCGGTGGGGCTGGCTTCCCAACGGGTTTGAAGTGGAGTTTCGTGCCCTCGGGAGACGATGCGCCGAAGACCAAATATCTGGTGGTCAACGCCGACGAGATGGAGCCAGGCACCTTCAAGGATCGACTGCTTCTTGAGGGCGACCCTCATCTATTGCTCGAAGGCATGCTGATTGCCGCCTATACGATACAGGCGAATACTGCCTATATTTTCCTGCGCGGCGAGTATCTGCGCGCGGAGAAATTACTGCGAGAGGCCATCGCGCAAGCTCACGAGCAAGGCCTGCTAGGCAAGAATATTCAAGGGTCGGGTTTCGACCTCGAGATCATCTTACATACCAGCGCCGGTCGTTATATCTGCGGTGAAGAAACTGCGCTGCTCAATGCCCTAGAGGGCAAGCGCGCAAACCCTCGTGCCAAGCCACCATTTCCGCAAGTCAGTGGCTTGTGGGGCAAGCCCACTATCGTCAACAACGTCGAGACACTGTGCAATCTCCCGGGCATCCTACGTTATGGCGTCGATTGGTATAAGGCACTTGGCAAGGGGGGCGATGCCGGCACCAAACTATGTGGTGTGAGTGGCAGAGTGAATAATCCCGGTTGTTGGGAGTTAGCGCTAGGCACTCCCATAAGAGAGCTGTTAGAAGATAAGGCCGGTGGCATGTGCGCAGGTTACAAGCTGAGAGGCTTCTTGCCTGGTGGGGGGTCCACTGATTTTCTGCTTCCTGAACACTTAGATCTCACACTGGACTATGACGTCATAGGCAAAGCGGGCAGCCGGCTCGCAACTGGCACGATGATCGTACTCGACGATCAGACCTGCCCGGTTGGCATGGTGGGCAATCTGATGCGCTTCTTCAGTCACGAATCCTGTGGTTGGTGTACGCCTTGCCGCGATGGGCTGCCGTGGATAGACGAGATCTTCCAGCGCCTAGAGAAGGGGGGCGGCCGAGCGGAAGACTTGCAGATTCTGACCGACCATCTCGAGTACCTTGGCCCCGGTCGTACTTTCTGTGCGCTAGCACCCGGCGCTATGGCGCCACTTGGCAGCGCACTGCGTCATTTCCGCGAAGACTTCGACGCGCATATTCACTCAGGAGGCTGCCCATGGCGAAAATAAGCGTTGATGGCGTCGAGTATGAGGTGAACCCTGCGAATAACTTGCTGCAGGAGTGCCTGTCGCAAGGGCTCGACCTACCCTATTTCTGCTGGCATCCATGCATGGGTTCTGTTGGCGCGTGCCGGCAGTGTGCCGTGAAACAATATCGCAATGCCGACGATAAGACGGGCACCGTGGTCATGGCCTGCATGACACCCGCGAGCGATGGCAGCATCATCTCCATCAACGACAAGCAGGCTACGGATTTCCGCAGCCATGTGATCGAGAGCTTGATGATCAGCCATCCGCACGACTGCCCTGTGTGCGAGGAGGGGGGCGAGTGCCATCTTCAAGACATGACGCAGATGTCGGGGCACAATTATCGTCGCTATGATTTCAAGAAGGTCACGCATCGCAATCAGGACCTCGGGCCTTTTATCAACCACGAGATGAATCGCTGTATCGCCTGCTATCGTTGTGTGCGCTTCTACGACGACTATGCTGGGGGTACCGATCTCGCCGCACTCGGCTCACACCATCATGTCTATTTCGGGCGTCATGAAGAGGGCACGCTAGAGAATGAGTTCAGTGGCAATCTGGTCGAGGTCTGTCCTACGGGAGTGTTCACTGACAAGACCTTCAGTGCGCATTACACCCGCAAATGGGATCTGCAGACAGCCCCATCGGTTTGCGCTGGCTGTGGCGCGGGCTGCAATACCACACCGGGGGAGCGCTATGGCACATTGCGCCGCATCGTCAATCGCTATCACCATGATCTGAATGGCTATTTTCTGTGTGATCGCGGGCGCTTCGGCTATGACGCCAACAATAGTACGCAGCGCGTAGTCGAGACTTTGTTCCGCCACTTGCAAGGCGAAGACGGAGAAGTTCGCAAGGCGCTGACGTCAACCGAGGCCGCTAGGCAGCTAGATGCGATGTCGAGCGGCGAACTCATAGGCATCGGCTCACCAAGGGCCTCCCTCGAAAGCAATATGGCCTTGCGCCAACGCGTAGGGACGCAGAATTTCTTCTCAGGCATGAGCGATGCACAGCTTAGCTGCGCTACCGAGGTCATTGCGCTATTGCAGGAGCCGGGCTTGAACTGCCCAGACATTCGTACACTAGAGCAATCTGACTGTGTGCTTGTGGTGAACGAGGACATTACCAATACCTCCGCTCGCATGGCGCTGGCATTGCGGCAGGCCACTCGCAATGCGGCGACCGCTATGGCACAGAGCGCGCGTATACCGCTTTGGCAAGATGCGGCGGTACGAGAGTTAGCGCAGCACTCGCGCAGTCCGCTGATAATTCTGAGCCCTCAGGGTACCCGTCTAGATGATGTGGCAAGCGACACCTTCTTGGGCACTGTCGAACAACAGATTGCGCTTGTAGAGGGTATTACCTATGCCATCGACGCGGACTGCCCTGCATCCACCTCTAGTTTCAATTTTGATGCACAGGCGGCGAGTATCGCGAAACAATTGTGTGCAGCGACGCGTCCCTGCATCGTGTCGGGTATCAGCGCCGAGAGCATAGAGTTAATCAGGGCGACCGGCAACCTAGCCCGCGCACTGCGTGAGTATCGTCATCGTCAGAGTGAGGTCAAACTTAGCGTGGATCTATGCTTCGCCATGCCCGAGGCCAACACCATGGGCCTCGCACTATTGATGAGGGAGGGTGGCGGGTCTCTCTCTAGCGCGCTGAGTATTTTGGGTAAAGGTGCGGCCGATGCCGCTATCGTCTTAGAGAATGATCTTTACCGTCGCGCGGCCACCGAAGCAATCGACGCGGCACTAGCGGGCAACACCCCAATGATCGCTATAGACCAACTGCACAATGGGTTCAATGCCAAGGCGCATCTGTTATTACCTGCCGCCAGCATGGCGGAGCAGGGTGGTACATGGGTTAATTATGAGGGCCGGGCGCAACATAGTTATCAGGTCTTTCAGCCGGAGGGTAAGATCCGTGCCTCCTATGAATGGTTAGTCCCGAGCAATCCCGTGAGTGGCCCAACAGTTCATGGGGACACTTTACTTGAGGAACTCGCTGCTGAGTCGGCAAACTTCGCACCCTTATTGGAGTTGTTGAGTTCCCGCACCGGCATTGCCGCGCTCATGAAAAGTCCTCGTCAATCTCATCGTTACAGTGGTCGCACGGCGATGCACGCCAATGAGCACGTTCATGAGACTAAGCAAGCGCAGGACCCACATTCCCCGCTGTCCTTCTCGATGGAAGGCATGCTACTTCAGAAAGATGCCAGTCTCATGTCCGCCGCATGGGCGCCCGCGTGGAACTCCAATCAGGCAATCTCCAAATTCCAGGAAGAGATCAATGGCGAATTAAAACAGGGCAATAAAGGGGTGCACCTGCTCGCTCGCGATGGCGCACAACGCCCCTATAGCAAAGTGGAATATGTGGCGGAAGAGGGCATTGCCAAGTATTTCATCGACCAACTTTTCGGCAGCGAAGAGATAAGTGCCGCTTCACCCGCGATTCAAGCGCGGGCAGTGCCGGCCTATGCTTGTATAAGTCATGAATTAGCGCAGTCCTTAGGCGTGCAACAACATGGCCTGCTGAGGCTCTCCACGAATCGCTATAGTGTGGAACTCCCTGTGCTGATTCGCGATCGCATAGCTGCCCAGTGTGTGGGGATTTACTGCGGCAGTGATGTGAGCCGCGCAGATCTTACCGGTAAGCTAAGTGTCGCGGCGGTCGCGCAAGATAGCAATGTGCTTGCCAGCAGCCGTGCGATGTTCAGCAGCTTAGTCATTAATGACACATTGCCGAGGGAGGGCTGAGTATGCGTTTCGAAGTCGGTTCAGCCCTTAGCATAGGGGCTATCCTGTTCACCGTCATCATTGTCGCGGCGATGTTGATCTGGGTGGAGCGGCGCCTGTTGGGTTTGTGGCAGGAGCGCCTCGGGCCCAATCGCGTGGGTCCCTTTGGTTTGCTGCAAGTGGTAGCGGACATGATCAAGATCTTCACTAAGGAAGATTGGGTGCCCCCCTTCGCCGACAAATTCAGTTTTATTCTCGCCCCTCCCATCATCATGGTCGTCATTCTGATGAGCTTCTCCGTCATCCCTTTCGCGCCAGGGGTAGGGGTAATTGACTCAGATATCGGCGTGCTTTTCGTATTAGCGATGGCCTCTCTGGGGGCCTATAGCGTGATGCTTGGGGGCTTGGCCTCTAACAATAAATATGCTTTGCTCGGAAGCCTTCGCGCCGCGGCGCAGATGGTCAGCTACGAAGTGTTTATGGGCATATCCCTATTGGGGGTTGTGGCACTTGCAGGATCATTCAATTTGCGTGAGATCGTGTTGTCGCAGAGCGATGGCTGGTATGTAGTGCCGCAGTTTGTCGGCTTCGTGATTTTCTTGATTGCGGGGGTGGCAGAGAGTCATCGACTACCCTTCGATATCCCAGAGGCCGAACAGGAAATTGTTGCGGGTTACCACACCGAGTATTCCGGAATGAAGTTCGGCATGTTCTTCGTCGGAGAGTATTTAGGGGTATTGCTGATCTCGTCCTTATTAGTGGTGTTGTTCTGTGGCGGATGGCTTGGCCCCGCCTTCCTGCCACCGATCGTATGGTTCGCCCTTAAAACGGGTTTCTTCATCGCCTTCTTTATCTTGCTGCGCGCAGCAATCCCGCGGCCGCGCTATGACCAGCTTATGAATTACGGCTGGTTATTCCTGTTGCCGCTTTCATTACTCAATCTATTGCTCACAGGCGCCTTTATCCTGTGGCAGGACGGGATGTGATGTTACGTTTAATAAAAGACACGCTCACAACTCAGGTCGTCACGCTATGGCGAGTCTTCGTGCATGCCTTCGCCAAGACTGACACGGTAGAGTACCCCGACGTGCAACCGCAGATGGCAGCGCGTTGGCGGGGGCGCATCATTCTGTCGCGCGATCCCGACGGCGAGGAGCGCTGCGTGGCCTGTAATCTTTGCGCGGTTGCTTGTCCAGTGGACTGCATCGCCTTGCAGAAGGCCGAGGACGATGAGGGGCGTTGGTATCCCGAGTTCTTCCGCATCAACTTCTCGCGCTGCATCATGTGTGGTTTCTGCGAAGAGGCCTGCCCCACCAATGCGATTCAGCTGACCCCCGACTTCGAGATGGCCGAGTATGTACGCCAAGACATGGTCTGGGAGAAGGAAGATCTGCTGATCAATGGCACTGGCAAATATCACGACTACAACTTCTACCGAGTCGCGGGTAAGAAGATCGGCGGCAAGGATAAAGGTGAGGCGATCAACGAAGCGCCTCCTGTCAACGTAAGGAGCCTATTGCCATGATGATGCTCTTTTACAGCGCGGCTGCCATTGCCGTGATCGCAACTCTCGCAGTGATTAGCAGCTCGAACGTCGTGCATGCGTTGGTGTATCTCATCATCTCTCTGCTTTCCGTGGCGGTGATTTTCTTCGTACTGGGTGCGCCGTTCGCGGCGATGCTCGAGGCTATCGTCTATGCCGGTGCCATCATGGTCTTGTTCCTGTTTGTGATGATGATGCTGAATCTGGGGCAGGCAACGGAGAACGAGGAGAAGGCTTGGATGACGCCCAAGCTCTGGATTGGTCCTGGCCTTTTAACCGCGGTGCTCTTCGTTCAACTCGCCAGTGTGTTGTTAACACAAGGGGTTGCGCTGGCGCCCGTCGAGGTCGGTGTGCTCGACATCAGCTTATTGCTATTTGGACCATGGCTGCTTGCGGTGGAGCTGGCCTCTATGCTGCTCCTAGCAGGATTGATCGCCGCCTATCACTTGGCGAAGAGGTGAGGTGATGGAGACGATACCTTACGAACACGGTTTGATTCTCGCGGCGATCCTATTCGTGTGCGGGCTGTTCGGAGTGCTAACGCGGCGCAATATCGTGTTCGTCCTAATGTCGCTCGAGATCATGCTCAATGCCTGTGGCTTAGCCTTCGTAGTCGCCTCGGCACGCTGGGGCCACGCCGATGGCCAAATAATGTTTCTTATGATTCTAACGCTGGCCGCCGCCGAGGTGGCGGTAGGTCTTGGGCTAATCATTCAGATGTACCGTCGTTTTCATACGGTGGACATCAGTGTGCTTAATGAGATGAAGGGCTGACCTGATGCAAGACTGGATTGGACTCTTACCCGCTTTTCCTCTTGCCGGCTTCCTGTTGCTGGTGCTCAGCCGTGGTCGCATGCCCCGCAATATCGCGAGCCTCATCGGGGCAGGCAGCGTTGGGCTGTCCTTCCTTCTAGCGGCTGCTATCTGCATCGAGTTTCTAGGCGGTGACGGTGAGTCGTTCCAGAAGACTCTCTGGGTATGGATGCAAGTTGGCAGCCTAGAGCCGGGGTTCTCTTTCTATCTCGATGGACTGAGTGTCGTGATGATCCTGATCATAAGCGGTGTGGGTTTCCTGATTCATTTGTATTCAACCGGCTTCATGGCGGACGACCCAGGCTTCGCACGCTTCTTCTCCTATATGAATCTCTTCGTAGCCTCGATGCTGGTGTTGGTGTTGGCGGATAATCTCGTCCTCCTGTACTTGGGTTGGGAGGGAGTAGGCCTGTGCAGTTACCTGTTGATCGGCTTCTGGTACGACAAACCGTCCAATGGCTACGCGGCGCGCAAGGCCTTCGTGGTGACGCGAGTTGGCGATACCTCCATGGCCATTGGCCTGTTCCTACTTTTCTCGCAACTTGGCACCCTGAACATTCAGGAGATTTTGACGCTGGCGCCGCAACAGTGGAGTAGCGGTTCGGGCATCGCCGTAGCGGCCGCGGCTTTATTGCTCGGTGGCGCCGTCGGCAAGTCTGCCCAGTTGCCATTGCAGACCTGGCTGCCCGACGCCATGGCGGGGCCCACACCGATCAGCGCCCTGATTCACGCCGCTACCATGGTGACGGCGGGTGTCTATCTTATCGCGCGGACCCATGTGTTGTTCGAGCTGGCCCCTAGTGTGCAAATATTGGTGGCGTTCATAGGTCTCGCGACTCTACTGATGGCGGGCTTTACTGCGCTTATGCAACGCGATATTAAGCGTATTTTGGCCTACTCCACCATCAGCCAGATTGGCTATATGTTCCTAGCGCTCGGGGTAGGGGCTTGGTCTGCAGCGGTCTTCCATCTGATGACACATGCCTTCTTCAAGGCTCTGCTCTTCCTTGCCGCTGGCACAGTCATACTCAGCCTACATCACGAGCATGACATCTTCCGTATGGGTGCAATGCGTCGTCGTCTGCCGGTGGCATTCTTCTCCTTCTTGGTGGGCAGTGCCGCGCTTACGGCCTTGCCCTTTACCTCTGGCTTTTATAGTAAGGACGAAATACTGCTGGCTGCCTTGGCCCATCCTCAGTACGGCATGTTGTTGTGGGCTGGTGGTGTACTTGGTGCTTTCCTAACGGCGCTCTACAGTTTCCGCTTGGTCTTCGTAGTGTTCTTCGGCAGCGATCATCATGCGCATAATACCCACGAGGGCGATCAAACCCATGATGCCGTCGTTGAGAACACTAGCCCCGCGATGTTCTTCCCACTGCTTATTCTGGGGGGGCTCTCTCTTCTGGGAGGCTTAATCCATGTGCCAGTCGACGCGGTTTTTACCCATGGCGCCGGGCATGAGGAGGCACATGCTAGCCAGTTGATTCATGCGGTGATGATAATGGTTCCGGTGATCGGCGTGATCATCAGTTGGTTCCTCTACGGTAGCAAACCCTATGAGAAGGCAGGGCAGCATGCTCGTAAGCGGCTCCTCGAATCCTCCCTCGGTGGCTTCCTGAGTCGCTTCTGGTTCAGTGGCTGGGGCATGGACACGCTGTACCAGTTCGTCTTCGTGCGTCCGTTCGTGGCACTAGCGCAAGTCAATCGCAAAGATGTGATCGATCTGCTCTATAGCTGGGTTGCGCTCGTGGCGCGGGTTGGCAATAGCGCAGTGGTGATGACGCAGACCGGCAATCTGCGCTGGTATGCCATCAGTCTGGTTGGTGGTTTGGTGCTAGTGATTGGCTTGGGGGTATGGCGATGATTCTCCTGTGGCTGATTGTCATCTTGTTTCTAGGCGGCGCGTTGGCGTGGGCTAGTGAGGCGCTCGATGCGAAGCTGCCCCGAGTAGTGGCACTGTTTAGTCTGCTCGCAAGCTTAGGGCTTGTGCTCTGGCTTTGGAGCACTGGCGGTGCCGATGTGCGCACGCCAGGTGGCACTTGGTGGGTGCTCGATAGCTGGAACTGGATCCCTCGTTTCGGAATTGCCCTTAAAGTAGGCGTGGACGGTCTTGGGCTCTTGATGCTCGTGCTAACAGTTTTTCTTGGGCTAATGGCGCTCGGTGCCGCATGGAACGAGATTACCCAGCGCACCGGCTTCTTCTATTTTAACTTGCTATGGACACTCGCGGGTGTGGTGGGAGTCTTCACAGCCTTAGACCTATTCCTATTTTTCTTCTTCTGGGAAGTGATGCTGATACCGATGTATCTCATCATTGCGATCTGGGGGCATGAGAATCGGGCCTATGCCGCGATGAAATTCTTCCTGTTCACCCAAGTCTCCGGCCTGTTGTTATTGCTCGCGATCCTCTGCCTTGCCTATTTCCACTACGCGCAATTTGGGGTCTTTAGTTTCGACTACTTCGCGCTGCAAAACGTGGTTCTCGAAGAACGTTTCCAGATGTGGGTAATGCTCGGTTTCTTTATCGGATTCGCTACTAAGTTGCCGGCCTTCCCACTGCATTCCTGGCTGCCGGATGCCCATAGTCAGGCGCCTACTGCGGGTAGCGTTCTGCTGGCTGGCGTGCTGCTCAAGACCGGCGCCTATGGCCTTATCCGTTTCACTATTCCGCTCTTTCCGGAGGCCTCCGCTAGCTTCGCTCCTGTGGCGATGAGCATCGCCGCCATTGGCATCTTGTACTGCGCGAAACTGGCTTTCGCGCAGAACGACATCAAGCGCCTGATCGCCTATACCAGCGTCAGCCATATGGGCTTCGTTCTCCTCGGTATCTACGCATGGAATCTCTACGGACTGCAGGGCGCCGTCATGACGATGTTGGCCCATGGCCTGAGTTCCGCTGCCTTGTTCATGCTGGCGGGCGGTCTGCAACATCGCCTACATACCCGTGACATGGATAAGATGAATGGGCTCTGGTCGCAATTGCCGATGCTCTCTGCCATGGCGCTTTTCTTCTCCATCGCCGCAGTCGGTATGCCTGGGCTCGGCAACTTCATCGGCGAGTTCCTTTCGCTATTGGGGGCCTTCCAAGCGAGCCGCACGATTACGGCTATCTCTGCACTCGGCCTGATCTTCGCCGCCGTGTATTCGCTGTGGGTCATCCAAAAAGTGTTTCATGGCCCCTATAAGATTCCGGAAGGGGTGGGGCGCAGCGCTATCCCCGAGGACCTCTCGACTGTGGAACTGCTTTGCTATGTATTGATGGCATTGGGGCTAATCTGGATGGGCATGTATCCACAGAGTTTTCTGGAACTCTCAGGCCCTGGGCTAGAAAGCTTGTTGCAGGCGATCGGTGCCTTTAGCGGCGAGCTTGGCTCGGCCACTCTCAATGGAGGTGCGTTGTAATGACCGGCGAACAATTGCTCCTCCTAATGCCCATCATTCTCGTCACCGTTACCGCGGTAATGACGATGCTCATGGTAGCTGTAAAACGCAATCATGCCGTGAGCTGTTTGATCAGCGCCGTCGGCTTAATTCTGGCACTTCTTAGTCTAGTGATCGTGATTCCACTGGCGCCTGCCGAGGTCACGCCGTTGCTACGAGTGGACGCCTTCTCCCTATTCTTCACGGCACTCATCCTCTTGTCCGGACTTGCGATCACTTTGTTCAGCTACCCCTATCTATCGAATCTCGAAGACCATCAAGACGAATTCTATCTACTGTTGGTGATTGCTGTACTGGGCGCTTTAGTGATGGTGAGTAGCACCCACTTCATTACTGCTTTCCTAGGCATGGAGACTCTGAGTGTGTGTCTCTATGGCATGATCGCCTACCCGTTGCATCGACGCGAGACTGCCCAATATCCCATGGAGGCGAGCATCAAGTATCTCGTTCTCTCGGCAGTTTCCTCTGGCTTTGTCCTGTTCGGTATGGCCTTGCTCTATGCCCAAACCGGTACGCTCCATTTCAGCTCCATCGCCGCGGCACTTAGCGGGTTGGAGGGCGTAGTACCACCGGTCTACTATGTAGTGGCCGCTCTGCTCATCATCACCGGCTTCGCCTTCAAGTTGTCCTTAGTGCCTTTCCATCTGTGGACTCCCGATGTCTACGAGGGGGCGCCACTACCCGCAACTGCCTTCCTGGCCACCGTCGGTAAGCTGGCAATGGCGGCGCTACTGATGCGCTATATGAGCGTTGGTGGCGTGTTGGGCAGCGAATCGATTGTGTACGTACTGAGCGTGATGGCGGTGTTTTCAATAATCGCGGGCAATCTATTGGCCTTATTACAGAGTAATCTCAAACGGCTGCTGTCCTATTCCTCGATCGCCCATATGGGTTATCTGCTAATCGCACTTCTCACCCTCGACACACTCGAGGACAGCCTAGGTGCCGAGGCGGTGAGCTTCTATCTAGTGGCCTATGTAGTGATGTCTCTAGGAGCTTTCGGCGTGATGATGGTGGTGTCCGATAGTGCGCAAGAGCGCGACCATATCGGTCACTATCAGGGCCTATTCTGGCGCAATCCTTGGCTTGCTCTCGTGTTCACTGCGATGCTGCTATCCCTTGCGGGCATACCCCTTACGGTTGGTTTTATCGCGAAGTTCTATATTGTTGCGGCGGGTGTGGAAGGGGCGAAATGGGGACTACTATTCGCCATGATCGTAGGCAGTGGTATAGGGCTGTTCTACTATCTGCGCATCATCTACCGAATGCTGACACCGCTGGAATACTTCGAGCCAATGCGCGAGGCGGGGCTCAAAGAGTTGCTGTCCCACTGCGTATTGTTCGTGCTGCTATGCGCCCTAATAGCGTTCGGTGTATACCCCAACGGCCTGATGAGTTTGCTAGAGTCGGTTGTGGCGACGCTGTAGCCCGCCCACAATTTCAAGAGATGTTATTTGACCGCGCTATCCTAACGCCAGCTTCATTCAATGCATTTGTGAGGGATTGCGCAAACACTAGCGCCTCAGGCGTGTCTCCATGTAGGCAAAGGGTATCGACCTGCACGTCGATGCGCTGTCCTTCAATACTCGTAACTTTTCCCTCGCAAATCATCTCGAGACACTGAGCAACGGCCTGCTGTGGGTTGTGAATGACCGCATGGGCTTGTGAGCGTGGCACTAGGGTGCCATCGGCAGCGTAGCGACGATCGGCGAAGCCCTCGGCAATAGCGGTCATGCCCAATTGCCTTACGCTGCGCAGCAATTGGCTACCGGCTAAACCCACCACGGCGAGTTGTGGATCGAACTCCTGCAGGATCAGCGCGAGCTCTTCGGCCAACTTAGAATCTGTGGCTGCCTGATTATAAAGCGCACCATGGGGTTTGATGTGGGAGAGCTGTGCGCCTTGCGCTAGCGCCATCCCGCGCAGCGCGTGCAACTGATACAGCAGATGATTGCGCAGGCTTGGAACCGGCAACTGCATAGCCTTGCGACCAAAATTCTCGCGATCGGGGAACGACGGGTGGGCACCGATACGCACCCCGTGGGCCCGGGCGAGGGCAATGGCATTGGCGATGGAATCGGCGTCGCCGGCATGGGCGCCACAGCTAATATTAGCGGAACTCACGATTGCCAATAGCTCACGATCATGGGGGGCGCCTTCGCCAAGGTCCGCGTTGAGGTCGATTTGCATCCGCTTTACCCTTATAAAACCAAGTGGCAGCATAGTGGATTGTTCAAGGTGACACCATGAAAATGGCCACTTTATGCCCCAAAAACAATAAGATGAGGCTAGCAAGAAGTGGCGTAAAGGGGTCTAATAGCGCCCATTAAACTTAAGTTTGCTTAAAGTGTAAGGAGTTGTATCGTTGAGTTCCTTGTCCATATTGCTGCGCAGTATCCCTGCATTGGTCTTAAGCGCGTTTTCTTTATCTGCAATCGCTCAAGCCCCATCTCTGGTTAGTATTCCAGAGGCTTTGCGAGGCATATATCAGTTGGAAATTACCGATGTGCCGCCTCTATCACCCTTGCAGAATACTGATTTAACGGACTCCTCTGACGACATACTCCTTTACCTAAGCCCAATCGGTGAACTTTGTATTAAAAGCTCGAATGCTGCCGTCGAAGTCATCTCTAGCCAACCCCAATTACAGTATGGCGTATTCAATAAGGTAAGTTGGGACATCGCGGATCTCGCAATGCGATTTACGCTCGATATTGCGCAGAACAATTTTGCTGGTATTGATATCAGTTCTCTTGGAGGCACTTTTTTCGGACGACTAACTGGCATTCGAATCGATGCAACTGATACCGGTTCGTGTCGTACGTCAACATTTAACAGTGCCGCTGCGCTAAGCATAATTACTGCGGCGGAAGTCGCATTTCCTGCTTATTTCCCTAAGAGCGCACTGAGTGTTAACCAAATTGGCGACGGATTCGACCTCTACCGCTACTATCCAACTACCAAGGTATATCTAGCTATTAAAGACGAAACTGTATTCGCTCGTGGCGGTGCATTTGGGGTCGATTATATAGTTATAGGGTATGTTGATGAATTGAACAGCAGTATCTCGAATTTGCGTGTTCCTACAAATGACACGCGAATCGAATTTTTCCAAGGAACCTATTTACTGGATCTTACAGCGGCATTACCTGTATCTCCCGTACCCGAAGGTACGCAGATAAATCTCGTAGTTGGGGATGGAGGTCTACTATGTGTCGAGGAGAAGATATTAGCGTTTCCAAGTATTTCTACCGTCGTGGATGCTACAACGGGAACTTCGACACTAATTGCGACTTGGTCAGATCCAATAGCAAAATTGCGATATGTGCTAAACCTTGATAGGAGACTTGAAGCCGCAAATTTCGGTCAAGGGGAGTTTTCATTACAGTCTACAAGTGGTAACGCCTATGGATTGTTCACTGGCGATCAAACCTCCTTATCGAAGGAGTGTAGTGGGGCTCAGGGCGCAGACCCTGATTTAGCGAGTAAAAACTCCTTTTTCTCATCGATTGAGGCTAAGTACCCTGCCCTGTTTCCCAGTGGGCCGCAAACCTTCAATCAAACTAAGGACGGATTTACCTATCGATACTATTTTGCTTCGCAAATCTATGTTGGCATTAAGGACAATATTGTTTATGCCAATGGCGGGCAGTTTGGATTCAATGTCAATCCAATGCCTGTGGGAACATTGTCGGCCCTGACTTCACAAATAAACGATGCGCCAATAGGACATAATTTTCCGGCAACATCTGCTGGAACTTACTCCATGATTTTCTCTGGTGCCTCGGTCTATTCGCCGTTCGCAGATGGCAATAGTGCGACTGTCGTATTCGATGCCAGCGGTTCTTTATGCCTAAACGGTAGTAGTCTTGGAACCGCCACTGCGAAGAACAGTAGTCCCAATACGGCGATTTGGGAGAACTCAGATCTAGGCCTTAAATTTTCAGTCGATACAGCGAGTATTTCGGGTAGCAGTGTCAGCATCAGTGTTGCGTCCACAGCAGGTCAGGCCTACTCAACGCTAAGTGGCAGCCGAACGAGTTTCGAAACGGCATGCGGAACTTCATCAAGCGCACTTAGTATCGCCAAGGCAAATCAGTTGTTTGGTCTTGCCGAGCAATATTATCCCCAATATTTTCCGAGTAATTTGCTCACGGTAAATCAGCTGTCCGCCAATACAGTGCATCGTTTCTATCAGTCTACTGGGATGTTCCTTTCGATCACAGGGCAAGACGTGTCTGTGCGAGGAGGCCCTTTCGGTGGTAGCTATGTAAATGTAGGCAACATCGATGCCCTGAACACGCAGATTGTTCTCGATAATACGCCAGCCGTCCCAGCGCAACCTGCAGCTCCTATATACGATCTAAGGATTACCGGTTCTGGCGAGGTGCGTGCACTGAGTACTACGCTCTATCCAAAAGTTGACATGAAAGAATATGCTGTCGTACTGCCCGACACTAATGTTTATTCTGATTTATCGAGCTTTGTTCGTACCAGTTTCGCAAGTACATTACCTACAATTGACTCTGTTTCTGTCTATTCAATCACGTCAACTAGTTCGCAAATACAGTTTTATACGACTGTGTCTAATACGACTAGCATCGGCAGTACAGAGACCACTCGCACTTATGATTTGGTCTACACCTTCACCAAACGTTAGGCTTTAGTTGATTCGTTCGGCACCCAGTAGTGCCTCTCTCAACCGTTCTAGATAGCGCAGCTGGCGCTCACGCGCCTGCGCCGCGACGGCGTGGGTGACCGGTTGGAAATACACCGAAGTCAGAGGCGGTAAGTGTGCCAGCTGCCATAGGTCGGCTTGAATGACGCTGGCGATGCGTGGATATCCTCCGATAGTCTGGGCGTCGTTAGAAAGCACGATGGGCAGACCGTTGGGCGGTACTTGTACATTCCCTGGTAGTACTCCTGCGGAGAGCAGGCTAAGAGGCTTATTGAGAGTGAGTGCTTGCCCGTTTAGGCGCAGGCCCATACGACTACTCTGATGACTGATGCCCCAGGGCTGCATCCAGAAGCGCTGGTGAGCATCCGCTGTGAACGCGTCATAGTCTGGCCCCGGTGTTGCCCGCAACACATGGGACGGTGCTAGCGGCCTAATACCATAGGGGGCATTTCGAGGCGGAGTGAAGAAACGCCCAATCGGCAATACATCGCCCGTCTGCAGTGCACGGCCATGGAACCCACCGAAACCACTTGCCATATCCGTACTGCGGGAGCCGAGCACGACTGGCACGTCGATGCCCCCAGAGACTGCCAGATAGGCTCTTGTGCCAGGAATGGTGGGGCGTTGCAGGGTGATTTGCATGCCTGCTTTTAGCTCCATCGCTTGGCCCGGAATTGCCGCTTGCTGCGCAGCCGCAGCCTTTCCCGTGGAAATGCTAGTACTGAAGTCGACGCCTGTAAGTACCACCGTACAGTCTTGATGGAAGGCGAGCTGCAACGGACCAACTGTAAGCTCTAACACTGCGGCATTGGCGTCGTTGCCCAAGAGTAGATTAGCCTGTTGAGTGGCGATGGGGTCCAATACGCCGGACTGGCCGACACCGAGATGGCGCATACCGAAGCGACCGAGGTCCTGCACACTTGTCATCGCTCCGCAACGCAATACCTCGATCATTTTGCCTCCTCGAGTATTACGAAGCGCACACTATCTCCCGGTCGGAATAAAGACGGTTGTTCTGCGTGCGGATCGAAAAGACGGGTCTCGGTATGACCGATTATGTGCCAACCGCCAGGGGAGTCGGTGGGGTATACCGCGGTCTGTGAACCCGCTATAGCGACTGAACCGGCAGGGACATGGACACGTGGCGAGTCCAGCCGGGGCATCTCTAGCGCAGGATCTAGCCCACCAAGATAGGCGAAGCCGGGCTGAAAGCCTAGGCAGTAGACTCTATAGACTGTGGCGCTATGAAGGGCGATAAATCGCTCCTTGCTTATGCCACAATGGGCGGCAGCGGCTTCCAAGTCTGGTCCGTGCGCGCCGCCATAGGATACGGGAATCTCGAGTAGACGCCCCTGAACATCACTTCCTGACAGTTTCGGCCAATGGGTCAAAACGAGGTCGCGAAGAGTGTTCAATAGGGTCTTGCGAGAGGCCCTTATTAGCAGGTTGCCCATGCCAGGCACGATCTCGAGAAGGCCCAATGAGACGCGCTGGGACTCAAGCCAATAGCTCATTTGCCAGAGTTTTTGCTGGATTGGCAAGGCGACACTTTGAGCCTCTGGTGAGGTGAACAGGAATAGAAGTGCATCCTCACCTAATTGAGTGACGCGAATTGCGGGCGCTAAACTGTCGGCATCTGTGCTCATGACTGTTAATCTATAGCAGCCTCGCGGAGATTGCCAATCTTGGTGGCTCTCGCAATTCTCTTTCGTCGATTCAGCCGCTGTTCATGCAAACTAAACACATAATGGCGACGACTAATCTAACAATCGATTGCGCTATCCGGTCGTATTCGCAGAAACCAGAACATTGTATTTACAAGGAGTTTAGACATGAAGTTATTGACCACCCCCGTACTCGCACTTTGCGTTGCGATTTTCACATTGCCTGTCAGCGCTCAAGATATAAATCTGCTGCCCGAGGGCCAAACCCTCATCACGCTATCGGTTACAGAGCGAGTCAGTGTAGAGCAAGATACTCTCATCGCGACACTGCGCATCGAACGTCAGAATCGAAACGCACAAACTCTGCAAAGAGAGATCAATGCGGCAATGGAGGAGGCGCTCAACGAGTCCGAGTCTGTGACAAGTGTGAAGGTTTCTACCGGCTATTACTCTGTTTATCAAACCAATACTGCACCGCAAGGTGGAAGACCAGACCAAGTATGGCAAGGCTCCCAGTCGATCACATTGGAGGGCAAGGATGCGCAAAGTCTTTTGGAACTCGCAGGCGAGATTCAGGGCATGGGCTTTGTGATGAATAATCTGAGCTACACCCTGAGCACCGAGCGAGCTGACGAGGTACGCGATGGTTTAATGGAGAGCGCAATCTCCCGTGCGCGTGCCAACGCAGAGCGTGCTGCTGCAGCAATGGGCAAGACCGAGGTCGATATCGCGACCTTGGACATCGATGCGGCGTTGGGCTATTCACAGCCCGTTATGATGGCGCGTGGCATGGCGATGGACTCGATGGAGAAGGCCAGCCCTGTTGCCGAGGCTGGTGAGTCCGAGGTGTCGTTGACGGTGCGGATACAGGCTGTCGCCAAGTAGCATAATTTCAAATGCCGCAAAAAAACGGCCCAACAGGCTACTGCTCTGTTGGGCCGTGACGAGGAGACTTTAAGCCCTAATTGCGAGGGTATTCTGAAAGAAGATCGCGGAAGGTCGCGAGAAAGGCAGTGCTTGCCCCTTCCTCATGCATATATTCGCCCGGCTGCACGGAATGAATGCGGCTGATAGTGCCCTCCCAGACAATTTCCCCCCCTGCGCGCTCGCGCATACTGATATCGATATTGGCGATGTAGCGTAGCTCCACAGTCATCGATTCCACGCGCATCAGGGGGTCGATATCTTGCTGATCTGGTTCAAGGTTTACGTGCCGGTAGTTGAGGTTGACGATGATATCGCCGCTGCCATCGTTGCGAGTCATGCCGAGCTCTTGGAAGGCAGTGTCGAACTCTGTAATGACGTAGTCGCGCATGAAGATAGGGATTCCCGCGTCTTCGATCCCGTAGCTACGGTAATTTGCATAGTTGCCAGGGCAGCAGAGAGTGACGGTATTGCCGATACGCGGACCCGTGCTGGAGCACGCCGCAAGAATCGAAAGAAAAAGTAACGCAGCGGTAGCTTTGACTAAGTGTAGCTTGAACATCGTGGATCTCCTTGGACAAGGCGACCGAAAGGGTTGCCTCTACCAAGCGTGATACCCCTTGTGGGAGGGCGATCTACGCTCGGCACCACTATCATGCACTTCGGAGGAGATTTTGTTCTTGATCAAGGTCAAGGAATCGGCGCCTCGCTCAGCCGTGAGGGAGGCGCCGCTTAACATTAATTAGTAAGCTGAATGCGCTCCATGGTGAGCATCTGCGAGTAACTAGAGGTGATGACGCGGTCGCCTTGTTGCAGACCGTCGACAATCTCAACGAAGCGATTGTTGCGACGCCCTACGCGAATATCGCGTCGTGTCGCATACTCGCCATCGCTGGCCACGACGAACACCCAGTTGCCACCAGTATCCTGAATGAAGCTACCTAGCGGAAGTAGGAGAGATTCCACTGCGCTGCCAAGGGTCAGGTCGAGTTGTAGTGTCTGTCCTCGGCGTAGGTTCTCTGGAGCGCTGCCCTCGAAGACTAGATCCACGGTGAATGTGCCCTCGGTGACCTCTGGATAGATCTTGATCACGCGGGCCTCAAATTGCCTGCCGGCAAGAGTAAAGCGTGCGGACTGATCTAGGGCGACGCGGGTGACATAGTACTCGTCGACCTGCGCTACGATCTTGTATTGCTCTACTACGTCGATCTGACCTAAGCGTTGGCCGCGAATCTTATTCTCACCGACCTCGACGGGTAGCGAGGTCAACTGACCCGCAATAGGGGCCCTTACTAACAGGTTCTCGAAGCTGCTCTGTGATAGCGCTAGATTCTCCTCTAACTTGTTCACCTGCAGGGCAATCTGTTGCATGCGGTCCTTGCGGATACGTTCCTCAAGGGTTTGGCGTGCCTGGGTGTTGACCAGTAGTTTGCGTTGATAGGCCAGCTCATCGACGATGGATTCGTACTGTTCCTGAGAAACTAGGCTATCGGTGGCCAGCTGCTTGAGACGCTGCTCCTGCCGCTCTAGCACCGCAATCCGATACTCGATCTCGATCAGCTGCCGCTCAGTATTCAGAGTGGTGGTTTCCATACCGTTGGAGATATTGGAAAGATTGTTCAGCTGCTCGGTGATAGATGTGTCATTGCGCGCGACGTTTAGGCGTAGATCGGTATTGCTCAGTTGTAGCAAAGGCTGCCCGGCCTCGACGAAACTACCTTCCTCGACGAGAACCTCCTCTACCACACCGCCGTCCACTGCGTCGAGAAACACACTGTTGAAGGGTTGGATCGATCCGCGAATCGGCGTGACATCCTCGAAGGGTCCATATTGAACGCTGGCGATAGTGGTCTGTTGTTCGGGCAGGCGGAAGGTGCGTATCGACGCATCACCTAGCATGCCCCATAGGAACCACAGCAGTGCGCCTAGGGCAACGGCGATGGCCGCCCATTGCCACAACGGCCTCGCTTTTTTCTCGATTACTCGGTCCATCGTCATACTAGATTCCTCTATTCATGCCGTAGGGCTAGTATCGGATTAGCCTGTGCAGTCTTAAATGATTGCAGTGCCATCGTCACAAAGGCCACGATTATGGCAAGTAATGCCGCCACAGCAAAGAGTAAGAGGTTGGGCCCGAGCAATTCGATGCGGTAGTAGAAGCTCTCCAACCATCTTCCCACGGCCCAGAACGACAGCACCGAGGCGATCGCAGCGGCGCAGGCAACTAGCCCGAGTATGTTGCGGAACAGCAGCAGAATAATGCCGCTGCTAGATGCCCCTAGTACCTTGCGGATGCCGATCTCTTTCGTGCGCTGTGCGGTGTTAAAGGCAGACAGACCAAACAGCCCTAAGCAGGAGATAAAGATACATAGCCCCGCGAAAAGCGAAACCAGTTTCATAAGTCTTTGTTCAGAGCCGTAGAGCTCCTCCATCGTAGCACTCAGGAACGTGAAGTCGAGGGGATGCGCAGGGTCGAATTGCGCCCAGCGCTGCTCCAGTATCGGAATAAAGGACTGCATGGCCCTTTGATCTACATGAATAAGGAGTTGCTCGGAGTAGGAAGAGCGTCGAGCGCTATTCTCCTCATTCCACTCCGGCTCGTTGTACATCATCGCTAGGGGCGTTATCGCGTGCTGCAGGCCTGCGACATGAAAGTCCTCGACCACTCCGATAACCTCCATCGGGGGCGATTCTTCGTCTGAGTCGAATCCCTGAAAATGTTTGCCTAGTGGCTGAGTCCAGCCCATGGCAGTGACCATGCTCTCGTTGACCACGACAGTTCTGCGCTTATCGTTGATCCGATTCACATCGAAGTCTCTGCCCTGTACAAAGTGCATACCTAGGGCCGGAATGATGCCAGGGCGCATGTTCATCGTACTAACGCTGCGCTGTTGAATCTCCCCGTTCTCGCCTTCCACATTGAGGGCGTTCAAGCTGGTGGGGCGACCGGGTAGATGTCCCGATGCAGCGACCGCTTGGACTCCTGGTTCGCGACGCAACTCCTCCATAAACGCCGGCAAGCGCTCTACCTGATCGGCTCCGGCAACACGAATGACGAGGCGATTCTCCGGGTCGAAACCGAGTGCTTTGTTCTGCACAAAGTTCATCTGGGTCAGCATCAACAAAGTACAGGCGATGACGGTGACGGAGATTACGAACTGGAGGAGCACGAGCGCCTGGCGCACCCCACGCCCTCCACGGCCAGTGCCCTGTACGCCGCGGAACGCCGCCACAGGCGGAATCGCAGAGAGATAGAAAGCGGGGTAGAGGCCAGAGACGATGCCCAGAGTGACCGCGGCAACGACTAACAATAGTAAGGTGCTCGGTGCCAGCAATAAACTCATCGGAAGGGGGGAATCGAGGAGCGAAGAAAGAGGTGTCAGGTTGATCACTAAGGCGCAAAGCAGCAGTGCGAGCACTAGCGAGGAGACGACATAGAAAACCGATTCGCCTATGAATTGCGTGACGAGTTGGCTTCGCGAGGCGCCGAGGACCTTGCGCATGCCAACCTCTTTCGCGCGGCGTGTGGAGCGCGCGGTGGCGAGATTCATATAGTTGATACAGGCGACAAGTAGTACAAACAGGGCGATCGCACCGAAGGCATAGACATAGAAGATATTGCCCCGCGGCAAGTCATAGATTGTCGTCGAATACAGGTGCACACGGGCTATAGGTTCGAGCTCGAAGCGCAGAGCGGCGTTGATGTTCAGCTCTTCCGCCATCTGCCGCATGTTGTTGTCGAAGAAAGCGGTCGAGATACGCTGAAAGTCTGCCGGGTCATAACCCTCTTGCATGAGCAAGTAGGTGTAGATGCCGATACTCCAGAGCGCCTCGCGACGCTGCACCCCTTCCAATTGCGGTAGCCTGTTGTAGGAGATCAGGGCATCGTACTGCAGGTGGGTATTCTCTGGCTGGTCTGCGAAGACGAGATCGATGCGGAAGGTATTCGAATCATTCGAGATTGATTCGCCTATGGGATTGCGATCGCCGAAATAGCGTCTGGCGAAGCTCTCACTTACCGCCATGCTATTCGGGTCGATCAGCGCCGTCGCCGGATCGCCGTAAATCACGTCGTGGCTGAACAACGAGAAGATCGAGGCGTCTGCGTAAAACAGTTTGTTCCAGAAGTAAGCCTGGTTGCTGTTATCGCGTAGTAGTGCCTGTGCGAAGGGGACCTCCATAACGCGGACATAGTCCTCTATTTCTTGGAACTGCTCGGCCAAAATCGGGCCGAGCTGGGTCGAAGTAGCCGCTGCGAAATCCGTTTTTCCGTTCATGTTCAGCTCATTCACTATGCGGTATACGCGCTCTTGTTTGTCGTGATAGGCGTCGTAGTTGAGCGCATTGTAGAGATAGAGGCCGAGGATAAGGCAGCATGCGATGCCGATGGTGAGGCCTGCGATACTGATGGCGCTATAGGCGCGATCTTTAACAAGGCTACGCACACCGATGCGCACGTAGTTGGCGAACAAAGAATTGCCGAACATATTGAGCTCCTCGATTAAGCAGCGGTGGGGGAGACGACTTGGCCATCCAGCATACGGATGACCCGCGTACCATATTCAGCATGTTCCGGTGAGTGCGTCACCATCACGATTGTGGTGCCCTCCGAGTTCAATTGCTGTAGTAGTCGCATTACCTCATCGCCGTGTTCGCTATCGAGATTACCAGTTGGTTCGTCTGCAAGAATGAGTTTGGGTTCGTTGACTAGCGCGCGAGCCACCGCCACTCGTTGCTGTTGACCACCAGAGAGCTGTTGTGGAAAGTGGCGAAGTCGGTGGCCCATATTCATCTTCTCGATGACGGCCTCTACGCGTCGCTTACGTTCTGGCGCGGGAACTTTTGTGTAGATTAAGGGCAGCTCGACATTCTCATAGACACTGAGTTCGTCGATGAGGTTGAAGCTCTGAAAGATGAAGCCGAGATTCTCTTTGCGCAGTATGGCGCGCTCGCGCTCGCCGACTCTGGAGATGTCCTCGTCGAGGAAATAGAACTTGCCACCATCGGGGTTGTCGATAAGACCAATTATGTTTAGCAACGTGGATTTGCCGCAACCCGAGGGCCCCATAATGGAGACGAACTCCTTCTCCGCCACTTGCATTTTCACGCCGCCCAGCGCGGTCGTTTCAACTTCTTCAGTGCGGAAGAGTTTGCTCAGGTTTTCCGTTTTTATTATCACAATATAGCTCCTAAAAATTGCTCTGCGTAATGACTGCCTGCGCGATGCCGACCATTTAGAACAGACGCAGCTTTGAGCTGTATCGTTTAGTAGGCCTTAGTGCGCGGCGATTGTTATGCTGTTAGCAATCACCATGCCAATGAGAAATAGTCTATTAAAACAATTAGATATATTGCGTTGACGCGAGGCGCACTGGGGAGATACACCATGTATTGGCGAAATTGCCTGCGTGTTCCTTGCACCGCCAGTGTCACCTGTTTATGCTCATCACTTATTCGGAGAGGGGACTCATTTATGATGAAGAAACACGTTTTATTCCATCTTGGCCTAATGCTCGCACTTGCGGCTTGCTCGCCAGAACCTACCGGCGCTCCGCAGGACGCGGACACTAGTCAGGCATCGACAGAGCAAGCCCCTTCCGATGAACTTATTCGTGCAGAGGATATTGCGAACGCGGCAAGTAACAACGCGGAGTGGCTCAGCTATGGCCGTACCTATGCAGAGGATCGCTTTAGCCCGCTGGAGCAGATCAATCGCGAGAGCGTGCAGGAGCTTGGCGTGGCGTGGTCCTTCGAGTTGGACACCAACCGTGGGCAAGAGGCAACACCACTAGTGATCGATGGCACGATCTACTTCACCTCGGCGTGGAGCAAGGCTTTCGCGGTGGATGCGCGTACTGGTGAAGAGAAGTGGCGCTATGATCCTCGCGTGCCAGGTCGCTATGGTGTGAATGCCTGTTGCGACGTTGTGAATCGTGGCATGGCGGCATGGGGTGACAAGGTCTATTTTGGCACAATCGACGGTCGCTTGATTGCGCTCGATCGCGAGACTGGCCAAGTAGCCTGGGATGTAGAGTCCGCCGATCCCGAGTTGCGCTATACCATTACTGGGGCTCCCCGCGTGATCGATGGTCGAGTGATCATCGGTAATGGCGGCGCGGAACTCGGTGTGCGCGGCTATGTGTCTGCCTATGATGCTGAGACGGGCGAAATGCTGTGGCGTTTCTATACCGTGCCTGGCAATCCCGCGGATGGATTCGAGAATCCTGCGATGGAGATGGCGGCCGAGACTTGGGCAGGAGAATGGTGGGAGCTAGGAGGTGGCGGTACCGCTTGGGATGCCATGGCCTATGACCCCGAGCTCAATCTTCTGTATATCGGCGTCGGCAACGGCAGTCCTTGGAATTATCAGATCCGTTCCAACGGCGAGGGCGACAATCTATTCCTTTCGTCAATTGTGGCGCTGCGCCCCGACACTGGCGAGTATGTTTGGCATTTCCAGACGACGCCTGCCGAGGCATGGGACTACACCGCAACGCAGCACATCATGCTGGCCGATATCGAGATCAATGGCCGCATGCGCGAAGTCTTGATGCAGGCACCTAAGAACGGTTTCTTCTATGTGATCGATCGTCGCACTGGAGAATTCATCTCCGGCAACAACTATGTCGAGATCAATTGGGCCTCAGGTTTAGATTCCGTGACCGGCCGTCCCATCGAGATGGAAGGGGTGCGTTATAAGGATCAACCTATGGTCGTTATGCCAGGCCCCTTGGGTGGCCATAACTGGTACCCGATGTCCCGCGATCCAGTCACCGGCTACGTATTCCTACCAACGCAGAACACCTCCTCCGTGTACTCGAACTCGGGCAGCATGGAGAAGAAGCAAGTGGGCTGGAACTTAGGCCTCGGTCCTTCCCAAGGCGAACTGCTAAACCCAAAGGATCGCGCACGCTCTGCGGCCCTGACCCCGTCTAGCCTAATCGCATGGAACCCGGCCACCCAGTCACCAGCCTGGCGCGTCGACTATCCTGTTTATGGTAATAGCGGCACTCTCGCAACTGGCGGTGGCCTCGTATTCCAAGGCTCTGCCGATGGCACTTTTCATGCCTACGGCACAGACGATGGCACTGAGTATTGGAGTAAAGAAGTTGGCGATGCCATCTTGGGTGGGCCAGTGACCTATGAGCTGGATGGAGAGCAATATGTATTGGCGCTGGCCGGGCAGGGTGGCGCCATTCCCTTGACCATGGGCCTGCTCTCGGGCAATGGACCACGCAATATGAATGGCCGCCTAATTGCCTTTAAACTAGGTGCAGACGAACCGTTGCCTATAGCTGAGATTGTTCCGCCAACCCCACTGGATACAAGTACTACAGTGTCAAGTGGGGACGCAGTCGCAGGTGCTGCGGCCTATGGCGGCAGTTGCGCCGTCTGCCATGGCCCCGCGGCATTGAGCGTTGGCACTATCCCAGACCTGCGTTACTCCGCAAGCATCCTCAATCAGGATACCTTTATGAGCATCGTGCTAGATGGCCTCTTCGCATCACGCGGGATGGCGAGCTTCGCGGACGACCTCGGTGCAATCGACGTAGCGAATATTCGCGCCTATCTTCTCAGGCAGGCAGAGGCAGTGCCGCAGTAAATATGCAAGTTCGGCAGCCTAGAGTGCAACGCTTTAGGCTGCTTATGCGTCCATACCTAAACAAGGCATGGCGAGTTTCGCAAACTCTTAGTGTGAATAAACCAACCCCTCCCCATGCTTCAACTCTAAGTCTTTGAATAGAAAGCGTTAATTTTTATGGCCCGAACTTTGCTAAACCTTGATTGGTTAGCGAAAGTTTGGAGCTGCCATTGCTGGGGTGATGCGCGCCAGTAATGGTAGCCCGTTTTTTGCCTACTTAGCGCTTCTACGGAGCCAAATTCCTATTTCAATAAGAAGAGTAAGAAGATGCTACGAAATTATCTGCTTGTCGCGTTGCGCAATCTAGCTGGCCACAAACTATTCTCTGTAATCAACGTGCTCGGTCTCACTATTGGCTTAGCCTGCGTGATGCTGATCGCCTTGTTTGTACGCAGCGAGGTAGGCTTCGACACGCAGTGGTCCAATGCCGACCGCACCTATCGAGTGATGCGCAACTTCGAACTTCCAGGAACCGGCGCGCCGCTCTATCTCGCCACCAATGCTCCACCGGTAGGACCATTGTTGAAGCTTGAGTTTCCGCAGTTCGAACAAGTGGTGCGCTTGATGGACAATACCGCTGTACTGAGCATGGCCGATAGCGCCGATTCCTACTACGAGCCTGGTCTGTATTTCGCCGACCCTGAGGTCTTCGATGTATTCGATATTGCGCTTTTGCAGGGTAATCCCGAAGAGCTTTTCACTGGCCCCTTTCAAGTAGTCATCGATGAGTCACTGGCGCAGAAATATTTTCCTGCCGGTGGCGCGCTGGGCGGCACTATTATGATGTCCGGCGAAGTGCCGGTGCGTGTAACGGGAGTTATGACGAACCTGCCGCGCAATACTCATCTAGACGCCCATGCTTTTGTGTCGATGCAGACCGCAGACGTCATATTGGGAGAGCGAATGCAGAGCTGGGGGTTTAATAACTTCCATACCTATGTAGTGACCGAGCCGGGTTACGACATGGCGAACTTCTTATCGCAGAGTGACGATTTCTTCCGCCGGCACATGGGAGAAGATGCGCCGAGTTTCACGAGCTTCAGCGCGATCAAGGTCACCGATATTCACTTACAATCTCATCGTGATAATGAGTTGCAGGCTAACGGCAGCGCTGCAGTAGTACTCACCTTCAGCGCCATCGCGGTCTTCATACTCCTTATAGCCTGTTTCAACTTCATGAACCTTTCGACCGCGCGCTCACTTTCGCGCGCCAGGGAGGTCGGCATGAGAAAAGTGTGTGGGGCGAGTCGTGGGCAAATTGCTCTGCAATTTTTGACCGAATCAGTCGTTATCGCAATGCTCGCGGTATGCGTTGCTACCTTACTTGTGATAATTTCGCTGCCCGCCTTCAATGCCCTGCTTGGCACCAGTCTTAGCCTAAACCTATTCGATAACTTTTGGGTTCTGCCAGCGCTGTGCTCTCTTGCGCTGTTCGTCGGCACGCTAGCTGGGCTCTACCCGGCCTTGTATCTCGCGTCCTTTCCGTCTGCGACTATTCTGCGTGGCGAGTTGACTAAGGGCCGCTCCGGGGTGGTGTTACGCAAGGCTTTGGTGGTGTTGCAATTTACCATCTCCATTGCCTTAGTTATCGCCTCCGGTGTTGCTCTCTCGCAACTGCGCTACGCGCAGTCGCTCGATCTTGGATTTCAGCGGGAACAAATTTTGATCTACCGCGGCTCCGGGCAAGAGGGCTTGGGCGATAACTACGAGACTATGAAGCAAGAATTGCTGCGCCATCCTCAGATCGTCTCGGTAACTGCCGCCAATTTAATGCCTGGTGACCAGAATACCAACGCCGATGGTTTCCGCTTCGAGGGCGGCGGTCCGGACCCGATTGGCATGGGCTATCTCAATGTGGATTTCGACTTCTTTGAGACCTTCGGTATCGAGTTTCTTACGGGTCGCTCCTTCTCGGAGGAGCGAGGGACAGACCTATTTATCGAGCCGACCGAAGATTCTCCACGCACTAGTGCGGCGTTTATCCTCAACGAATTGGCCGCGCAACAGCTTGGCTGGAGCGCAAATGACGCTCCGGGAAAGTGGATAGAGAGTGTCATGGATCGCGAGGGGACGAAAGTGGTGCGCGGCAATGTCATAGGGGTCGTCGATAACATCTACTTCTCTTCAATCCGCGAGGCCATCAAGCCAGTCTATTACCGGGTGATGACGAGCCAGAGTAGTACGGGTGGTTTCCCCAATATGGGGAACATGGCAGTGCGCGTGACGGGCAATGATCTAAACGAGACACTCGCCTTTATCGACTCTGCTTGGAATCGTTTTGTTCCCGGTATCCCAATTAGGCAGTCTTTCCTCGATGCCGATTTCCAGGCGCTGTACGAGGGGGAGCGTCAGCAGGGAGTGATCTTCACATGGTTCTCCGCAATGGCCATTTTCATCGCCGCTCTTGGCCTGTTTGGTCTGGCCTCTTATATGACTGCGCAGCGCACGCGGGAGATCGGGATTCGCAAAGTGCTCGGCAGTAGTGTGGGGCAAGTCGTTAGTCTATTGACCAAGGACTTCTTGATACTGGTAGTCATCGCGATGCTCCTCGCTTGGCCGTTAGCGGCCTACTTCATGAATGCTTGGCTGGGCAGCTTCGCCTATCGTGTGGGTTTGAACCCCATGATATTTCTCGTGGCGGGCGCGGTGGCCCTCATTATCGCGGCACTGACCGTAGGACTATTGGTCGCGCGCACTGCGGGCAACAATCCAGCCTTGTCCTTGCGCCACGAATAAGCCATTATCCGGCTCAATAAACGGTCGCCTCGATGGCAGGCGATCGAGTTTTGAGGAGCCAATAATGATAAGAACTCTCTCTCGCCTTGCCCTGCTTAGCACCGCAATTGGTGCGCTGATGAACACGGCGCAGGCGCAGTCTGCCGCCGACACGCAAGCCTGCGAGGCGTTAACTTTCACTAGGGATTTGACCATTCTTTCCGCCAACATAATGCCCGGCGAAGGTGCTACGCCGGCCTATTGCTACGTGCGTGGCCTCATTGGTCCGGCGACACACTACCATGTGCAACTTCCTCTGCCAGGCAACTGGAACGCCCGCTTCTTACAGTGGGGCGATGGCGGTAAGGACGGCGACTTGGATTTCGCGAACCACCGTCTGGCTGAGGGTTATGCGGTAGCCAACAGCAATACTGGGCACGACAACGCGGTAGAGCCTGGCTCACAGTTTGGCTTCAATAATCGTCAAGCGGAGATCGACTTCGGCTACCGATCGGTGCACCTCACAGTCATGGCGGGCAAGGCTTTGGCGCAAGCCTACTACCGAAGCGAGCCGAGCTATTCTTACTTCGAGGGCTGCTCCACAGGAGGGCGGCAAGGCCTGATGGAAGCCCAGCGCTTTCCTAACGATTTCGATGGCATAGTGGCAGGGGCCCCGGTCAATTATTACCAGGCCATGAACGCGGCTGGCGTGTGGTGGTTGCAACGCCTATTCAAGGACGATTTCGCGGGCAATCTCGCCGTGGATACCGACGGCGATGGCAGCTTCGACAGCGTCAAGCTACTCGATGTTCTTAATGATCGCGTATTAGAGAAGTGCGATGCGAACGACGGCATCCGCGACGGCTTGCTAAGCAATCCTATGAGTTGCGAGTTCGAGCCCCAGCGCGATCTTGCGGACTTGATGTGTTCCTCATCGCTTGCAAGCGATAGCTGCTTCACTCCGGCACAGGTGCAAACCATCACGGATTTCTACAGCGGTCCTATGGATAGAAACGGACAGGTCCTCTACCCGGGCAAGGCATTAGGCTCGGAGCGGGAGTGGGTGAACCTCTATGTACCTAACGCGGCGAACGGCAATGGTCCTTCGATGCTAATGGGGCCGGCGGGTGATCACGTCAATTATCTTTTCTACGAGGATGATCCTGGCGTGGTTATTCCGGACATGACGAGACCAACCCATGTGCCGGGGCGCAATGCGGCGCTTCCGGAATTCTCGTGGTTAGAGTTCGACATCAACGATCTTGCGGATGGGAAGGCGGCTCTAATGCAGTCGATCATGGACGCGACAGACCCGGATCTGACGCGCTTCCTAGAAGAGAACGATGGCAAATTATTGCTCTACCACGGCTGGAGCGATTCGCTGTCCTCCGCGAAGGCGACGGTGGGATATTTCAACACGATGGTAGAGGCAACTTACGGTGGGCAGATGGGTGCGGCGATGGACAGCACGCGTCTGTTCCTAGCGCCAGGAATGGGACACTGTGGGGGTGGGCCTGGGCCAAATAATTGGGATAAATTACCGGCACTTGTAGATTGGGTAGAACAGGGGAAGGCGCCAGATAGCATTACTGCCACCCGCAGCAGCAATGGCAGCGTTGATAACGAGCGGCTACTTTGCCCATACCCACAACAATCAATCTTCACCGGCCCCGCCGGCGGCGCAGATAACCCAGCAAACTGGAAGGCAGAGAATTTCTCTTGTAGGTAAATGTGTTAGTACCCATTCGCTTGCAAGCATCCCCTTACGAGGACAAGAGCTCCTACCGTCAGTGGTTTCTACCACTATATTGGAATAGATTTCTGACTGTAGGAGCCTGCCCTGCAGGCGATAGGCCTGAATCTTCCACAGATCTTCATCAATCGCACCATTCGCTTGCAAGCATCCCCTTACGAGGACAAGAGCTCCTACCGTCAGTAGTTTCTACCACTATAATGTAACAAGCGGCCCAAGTATTTACCGGTATAGGATGCCGGGTTTTCTGCTACTTGTTCGGGTGTCCCCTCGGCTATGATTTGGCCACCGCCATCGCCGCCCTCTGGGCCCAGGTCTACTATCCAGTCCGCCGTTTTGATTACGTCTAGATTGTGTTCGATCACCACGATCGTGTTGCCCTGATCGCGCAGACGGTGCAGAACTGCCAGTAGCTGTTTGATGTCCTCGAAGTGTAGCCCCGTTGTCGGCTCGTCTAGGATGTAGAGTGTCTGGCCCGTGTCTCGCTTCGATAGCTCCCGCGCCAATTTCACTCGTTGTGCCTCACCACCCGACAGCGTTGTCGCCGCTTGACCTAGGCAAATGTAGGACAAGCCTACCTCCACTAGCATCTGTAGTTTGCGTGCGATCGCTGGCACCGCGTCGAAGAACTCGCGCGCATCCTCGATCGTCATGTCGAGCACTTCGCTGATGTTCTTGCCCTTATAGCGTACCTCAAGCGTTTCGCGGTTATAGCGTTTACCGTTGCAGATATCGCAAGACACATACACATCTGGAAGGAAGTGCATCTCGACTTTGACCATGCCGTCGCCCTGACACGCCTCACAGCGACCGCCTTTGACATTGAAGCTGAAGCGGCCAGTCTTGTAGCCCCGTGCCCGCGCCTCCTGAGTGCCCGCGAACAGGTCCCGCACTGGCGTGAAAATGCCTGTGTAGGTGGCGGGGTTCGAGCGTGGTGTGCGGCCGATAGCGCTCTGGTCGATGTCCACTACTTTGTCGAGTTTATCGAGTCCTTCTACTTTCTCATGGGCTGCAGCACTCAGTGTGGTCGCACCATTGAGTACTGTGGCCGCGAGGGGGTAGAGAGTGCCATTGATCAGTGTCGACTTGCCCGAACCCGACACGCCAGTTATGCAAGTGAGTAGGCCGAGAGGGATATTTAGATCGACATTTCTTAAGTTGTTACCCGTGGCGCCTTTAAGTCGAAGTTGTTTGCTTTCATTTGCCTTCACGCGCTGTGTAGGCACGTCGATTTTGAGGCGGCCAGACAGGTATTTTCCGGTCAGGGAGTCCTCCGCTGCGAGGATGTCCGCTAAGCTGCCTTGCGCAACGATCTGGCCGCCATGTACTCCGGCGCCGGGGCCTATGTCGATGATGTGATCGGCATGGCGAATGGCATCCTCGTCGTGCTCGACGACGATCACGGTATTGCCTATATCGCGAAGGTGGAACAGTGTGCGCAATAGGCGATCGTTGTCGCGTTGATGAAGGCCGATAGAAGGCTCATCGAGGATGTACATTACGCCCACTAGGCCCGCGCCAATCTGGCTTGCCAAGCGAATGCGTTGCGCCTCTCCGCCGGAGAGGGTGTCCGCGCTACGGTTGAGGGTGAGGTAATTGAGGCCTACATCGATTAGGAACTTGAGCCGGTCTTGTAGCTCTTTGAGTATCTTCTCCGCGATGGCGGCGCGATTACCCTGCAGGGCAAGCGTCTCGAAATAGTGTGCGGCCTTAGTGATGGTCATGGCAGAAACTGTCGGCAGATTTATGTCGTCGATAAAGACGCTGCGGGCCTCTGGCTTCAGGCGCGTGCCTTCGCACTCGGGGCAGGACTGAGAGCTTAAGAAGCGCGACAAGTCCTCGCGCACCATATTGGACTCTGTCTCCCGGTATCGGCGCTCCATATTCGGCAGGATGCCCTCGAAAGGATGTCGACGCGTGACAGTGTCGCCGCGGTCATTGAGGAAATGGAAGTCGATTATCTCGTCGCCACTGCCGCGTAGCACCGCCTCTTGGTGGGCTGGGCCTAGTTCCTTAAATGGCGTTTCCACCTCGAAGCCATAGTGTTTGGCCAGAGAGGAGAGCATTTGGAAATAGTAGAAATTGCGTCGGTCCCAACCGCGAATAGCACCTTCGGCGAGGCTAAGGGAGTCGTCGGTGATGATGCGTTTCTGATCGAAGAACTGTTTCAGCCCTAGGCCATCACAGCCGGTGCAAGCGCCCGCGGGGTTGTTGAATGAGAACATGCGTGGCTCTAGCTCGCTGATGCTGTGGCCACAAATGGGGCAAGCGAAGCGGGAGGAGAACAGCAGGTCAGCGGCTGGCGGCTTGCCTTCGTCATCCTCCATGAAGGCGACTACGGCGAGGCCGTCGGTCAATTGCAGGGCGCTCTCGAAGCTCTCCGCTAAACGCTGCTGCATGTCTTCTCGCACCTTGAGTCGGTCTACCACGACATCGATGCTGTGTTTCTTGTTCTTCTCTAACTCTGGCGGGTAGTCGATCTCGGTCACGATGCCGTTGATGCGCGCGCGAATATAGCCGCTGGTTTTCAGCTCGTTGAATACGTGTAAATGCTCGCCTTTGCGCCCGCGCACTAGCGGCGCTAGGATCATAACTCGGGTACCTTCTGGTAGCGCCAAGACTTGGTCTACCATTTGGCTCACGGTCTGCGCTTTGAGTTTCTGATGGTGGGTGGGGCAATAGGGGTCGCCAACACGGGCGAAGAGCAGGCGCAGGTAGTCATAGATCTCGGTGATGGTGCCGACTGTAGAGCGAGGATTGTGTGATGTCGATTTCTGCTCGATCGAGATGGCGGGAGAGAGGCCCTCGATATGATCGATGTCCGGCTTGTCCATCATAGACAGGAACTGTCGAGCATAGGTCGACAGCGACTCCACATAGCGGCGCTGTCCTTCTGCGTAGAGTGTGTCAAAGGCTAGAGACGATTTGCCTGAGCCGGAAAGCCCGGTAATGACCACGAGTTTGTCGCGAGGGATGGTGACATTGATATTTTTCAGATTATGGGTACGTGCCCCTCTGACGACGATCTTGTCCATGTAATGCTCGCTCTTGCCGCAGGCGGAATAAAACAGGTGATTATCGTCAATCCGGAGGCTAAGCGCAAAGCCTGCGGCAATGATTCTATTAATTGGTGCTATGCTTGCGGTAGACTAAGCAGCTTAATGAAGCGCCCCGCGGAGCGAGGTGCGAAAATAGAGATTTCTGGAGGATGATGTGGCTAGCAGAGGCGTAAACAAGGTTATTTTGGTAGGCAATTGCGGGGCCGACCCCGAGACGCGTTACCTTCCGAGCGGCGGCGCCGTGAGCAATGTCACGCTGGCCACTAGCGAGACTTGGAAAGACAAAGCCACCGGCCAACCGCAGGAGAAGACTGAATGGCACCGCGTAGTGTTCTTCAATCGCCTTGCGGAGATCGTTAACGAGTACGTCAAGAAGGGCTCTAAGCTCTATATCGAAGGCAGCCTGCGCACCCGCTCTTGGGAACAGGATGGCGTCAAGCGCTATGCTACCGAGATCGTCGCCAATGAAATGCAAATGCTGGATTCCCGAGGTCAGGGCGGTGGTGGCGGTCAGTACGACAACCAATTCGGCCAAGACTCCGCGCCAGCGCCGGCACAAAGCAGCAATCGTCCACGCGAAGCGACTCAAGCAAAAGCCCCTGCGCCATCTAATTTCGACAATTTCGACGACGACATCCCGTTCTAAGCCGGGACCAAAAGGCAGGGTAAGCGGGTAAGGTGAAGCTTTTAATTGTAGGTGCCGACAGTCCAATCGGCGAAGAGTTGATCAAGCTGCTCAAGCAGCGTGGTGTGGACTATGTCGCCCCGGAGGCGGGCAAACTGGATCCGCGCGACTCCCTAAAAGTGGCGCGGGTTTTAACGAAATGCAGTCCCGATCAAGTCATTAACCTTGCCTCCTACCACGCCGGTAGCCAGCTCGCTATCATGGCGGCGGAACAAGACCCTGAAGCCTGTGAGTTAATAAACCACGAGCAGCCCTCGGTGTTGGCGCAAGCCTGCGATCATCTCAATATTCCCCTATTACACCTCTCCACTGCCTATGTTTTCAGTGGCGAGAAGAAGCTCGGCTACAACGAGCTCGACGTAGTCAAACCCGCTGGCGTCTATGGCGCTAGTAGCCTGCGTGGCGAGGAAGCCATTAGTTCGGTGCTAGAGAAGCATATTATTCTGCGGACTGGTTGGGTTTTCGGCATTGGGCAGGATGAGCTCATCAAGCGCTGGATCAGCGAGGCCAAACAGGCCGAGGGTGCTGTCACGGTCCTGCGTCGTAAGTTTAGCCCAACACCCATCGAAGACGTTGCTAGAGTATTAGTCGCCATTGCGCTTCAGGTGGACTGCCACGCTAATGTCTGGGGCACCTATCATTATTGTGGCTTAGAGACTAAGCGCGAGAGCGAGTTCGTTCAGCACGTGCTTAAATTGGCGGCGCAGCATGACGAGAGTGTGTACAAACTGCTTGATCATCTAAGCCTAAACTTGCTGCGTGCAGACTCGCCAGAGATCGCTAATACCACCATGGCCACTAAGAAGATCTTCGATACCTTTGGTATAAAGCAACGATCTTGGCACGGTAGTCTGCAAGGCCTAGTTAAGAGTTTGCACAAGTCACAATCGCAAGAAATCAGCAGTCCTGCATAAGGATCCAAAAGGAGTGTCATGGCGCTTTCGCCTTCCACAACGCTCACCCCAATCGATCAAGCGCTGACACAAATACTGTCAGGTCTTAGCCCAGTAGTGGGTGAAGAGACCGTCTCCATCAGTGCCGCTCTACATCGAGTACTGGCGCAGGACATTAGAGCGCCTTTGGCCGTGCCTGGTTATGACAATAGCGCTATGGACGGCTATGCAATCAATAGTCGAGGGCTGAATGCAGGCGCTAAATTCCCTATTTCGCAACGCATCCCCGCTGGCAGCGTTGGGCAGCCTCTTAGTGCCGACACGGCTGCCCGCATCTTTACTGGGGCCCCTATGCCGTCAGGAGCCGATGCGGTCGTGATGCAGGAGAACTGTCATCTCGAAGGTGAGACTGTCGTTGTCGAAGTTCCTGTGCGTTCTGGCGAGAACGTGCGCCGCGCGGGGGCAGATGTGCAACAAGGCGAGTTACTGTTTAATGCTGGGCATCGACTGCGCGCCCCCGACATCGGCATGCTTGCTGGCGTGGGTTTGCAAGCGCTCACGGTTAGGCGGCCATTGCGGGTTGCGGTGTTGACCACTGGTAATGAATTAGTGCGGCCAGGGCAAACACTGCAAGCAGGGCAGATCTACAACTCGAACTTCTACACGGTAAGCAGTCTCCTGCAAGGGCTAGGGCATGAGGTGCTGGACTGCGGCATAGTCACCGATACTCTACAGGCAACAGAGCAGGCCTTGCTCGAGGCCGCACAAAACGCCGATTGTATTATCAGCAGTGGTGGTGTCTCAGTTGGAGAGGAAGACCATGTGCGTACGGCTCTAAACAATGTCGGGGCGCTGAGCTTCTGGAAGCTAGCGATCAAGCCGGGCAAGCCCTTCGCGTTTGGCACGATTGCGAACAAAGCATTCTTCGGCTTGCCAGGTAATCCGGTCTCGGCTTTCGTGAATTTTGTGTTAGTGATTCGGCCCGCTCTTGCGCGCTTGGGCGGCCTTATCGAACCCCCTACGATACCTTGGCATCTGCCTGCAGACTTCGAGATGGAGACCACTGGCGTGCGGCAGGAATATCTTCGAGTACGATGTCTGCATAGTGCGAATTCGGCGCCGCGGCTACAGTTAACAGGTAGCCAAAGCTCGGGCGTCCTGTCGTCTGTGAGTCATAGTGATGGCCTTGCCATCGTGCCAGCAAATACTGCTGTAAAACGCGGGGATTTGTTGAGATTTTTGCCATTAAGTGAGATAGTCGGCCACAGTTAAACGCTTGTAAAATTTGGCGCTACGGCGCCGCAGTGAGAGTGCGTTGTGAACAGTTTAAGTAAGCTTATGCGCTGGCCCAATAAGATGCTGTCGGCATTTGTTTTGCTACTGTGTTTAAGTGCATGCCAGCCGGCCCAGAGCGTCCGCGTTGTTCAGGTGCCAGAACCCGCCGCGCCCGAGCCCATCGCCCCAGTAATAGACGAAGTGGCGTTAGCCACAACTTTCGAGATGGAGTTACGCTATCAGCGCATCATCGCCGATCTGCTCTATGAGGGCATCAAGGCGCTGAATGCCAATCGCTTGTTAACTCCGCCCGACATCAGTGCTCATGCCTATTTTAGTCGCGCGCTGGCTATAGAGCCGGAGAACGCCGTGGCCCTCAAAGGGCTGCAAGACATAGTGGCAAAGTATCTTCAACTTGCAGACCAGGCCGGACGGCAAGGTCAGTTCGATAGCGCTAAGTCATATCTGCGCCGCGCCGAGCAGGTAGATAGCTCGCATCAGGGCATTGCCAGTGCATGGGTTCGGCTCGAAGCCGAGATGAAGTCCAACGATATAGTGCACAGCATTAATGCCCGTGAACTCTCCAGCCAATCCGCCGCTCTAATGGAAGAGCTGGGCAAGATTGCCGTGCAGGCACGCGACTCAGGCGCTTTCTTTTTGATCACCGCTCCCAACGATGTGCAAGCGCGTTGGATATACACGCAGATGCAAACGGCCGTCGCCGGGCATCGACTGCGGGGTAACATCGAATTGGGTGATAGCCCCACCGTACGTCTAATTATGCCTACCGATTCAGATGTCTGAGTAGGCATCGAGGTAGTACATGAATACCAGCAAGCTCACGCCTAAAACATTTTCTTGGAACTCGATGGGGCTCATCGGAAGAACGATCGTAGTTCTCCTCTTAATGTATTTTTTCGTAGTACTCGCGCTAGGTTTCTACTGGAGCGCGGAACCCGCGCCGTTCTCCGTGCGCGAGAACCAGACCGAGAAACTGGTAGGAGCTGAGCCTGTAGTGGGTACAGCCTCGGCCGCTGCTCTCATTCGCGTCGCGGAAACCTTGCTCGACAAACCTGGCGGATATCTCAGTAATGACATAGCCCCTCCCGGGCTCTATTTGGACAATATCCAGAACTGGGAATTCGGCGTACTCGTGCAGGTGCGTGACTTTTCGCTCGCGTTTCGGCAGAACTTTAGTCGTTCGCAATCACAGTCCGTGGAAGACCCTGATCTCGTGCTCGTTGAGCCTAAGTTTAGCTCACCCAACGACCGCTGGATGCTGCCGGCGTCCGAGTCGGAATACCGCAGGGCGATTAATTCCATGACCTCCTATATGAGTCGTATCGCGGACCCGCAGGTGCAGGACGCACAGTTTTATGCGCGTTCAGACAATTTGTCGCGTTGGCTGGTGAACGTGGAGTCACGGCTAGGCAGTCTGTCACAGAAACTCAGTGCCAGCGTGGGTCAGGCGCAGGAGAACACCGACTCTGCAGGAGATCGTGGCGCGCAACAGTCCACCGATGTGCCTGAGCAAAGGATTGTGAAGACACCCTATACGCAAATCGATGACGTTTTCTACGAAGCACGCGGCGCCACTTGGGCATTGATGCACTTCCTACGGGCAGTCGAGATTGACTTCGACTCGGTGCTGCGAGACAAGAACGCCCTGGTCAGCGTGCGTCAGATTATCCGCGAGTTGGAGGCGAGCCAGCGAACCGTGTTTAGCCCTTTCATCCTCAATGGCGGTGGGTTTGGATTGTTCGCTAACCACTCTCTGGTAATGGCGAATTACGTCTCCCGGGCTAATGCGGCTATCATCGATTTGCGCGAATTGCTGAATCAAGGTTAGGCGCCACGCCAGCAATAGCGTTAGGTGAAAGAGCCTGAGTGTGCTAGAGTTCGCCCCGAGCTTTGATATTAAATCAAAGGCGTCATCGTTAATTGTCTGGTCCTCCCGGCTCCACGCCGCGAAAACCCCCTCACAAGAGTGCCAATTACTGCATGCCGCACTGTGTGTATCGCACAAACATTGGCAACGCTGTACTGCGGACAAACTCCGAAATTCTAGCAAAGAATCTAAGCGCTTTATTCCGCTCCCGCTGTCTTATTTAACTGTCGCTATCGCCCACTAGCCTTTCATTGGCCTATTGCGATCGTTTGACACAAAGGTGCCTGTTGGCACTTTCAGGAAACTATATGAATTTTGCAGACCTTGGGCTATCAGAAGCCCTATTGAAAGCCTTGCTCGACCAAGAATACACCACACCTACCCCTATTCAAGAGCAAGCGATTCCCCCGATTCTTCAGGGCAAAGACATCATGGCTTCGGCCCAAACGGGTACGGGCAAGACCGCGGGTTTTACTCTGCCACTATTGCAGAAGCTAGCGATGCAACCACGTGCCAAAGCTAACCACACTCGAGCACTTGTACTTACACCGACGCGAGAGTTGGCAGCACAAGTTCACGCGAGCATAGAGACGTATGGAAAGTATCTGTCACTGCGCTCGACTGTCGTGTTCGGCGGCGTGAAGATTAATCCGCAGATGCAGAAGCTGCGCGGCGGCGTTGAGATCCTGGTTGCTACTCCGGGCCGATTGCTCGACCTGTTTCAGCAGAACGCGATCAAGTTCGACGAGATCAATACCCTGATCCTCGACGAGGCGGACCGCATGCTGGACATGGGCTTTATCAATGATATTAAGAAGATTCTGTCGCGTCTGCCTAAGCAGCGCCAGAACCTAATGTTCTCTGCGACTTTCTCTCCAGAGATTCAGAAGCTGGCGAAGGGCTTATTGAATGATCCAGTAGAGGTCAGCGTCACGCCGATGAACACGGCAACAGAGCTGGTAGAACAGTCACTTTATATCGTCGACAAGAATCGCAAGACCGAGTTGCTGAAGCAGTTGATCAAGAGTGAGAGCTGGTACCAAGCACTTGTGTTCAGTCGCACTAAGCACGGCGCGAACAAGATTGTGAAGCAGCTGGAAATTGATGGCATTCATGCCGCAGCTATTCACGGCAACAAAAGCCAGGCGCACCGCACCAAAGTGTTGGAGCGCTTCAAGGAAGGCAAGTTGCAGATCCTAGTGGCCACGGATATCGCGGCACGGGGTATCGATATCGATCTTCTGCCACAGGTAGTGAACTACGATCTGCCGCAAGTACCGGAAGACTATGTACACCGTATTGGTCGCACAGGTCGTGCGGGTTCGTCGGGGCGTGCTATCTCTTTCGTATGCGCGGAAGAGAACAAGATGCTGCGTGATATCGAACGGCTCTTAAAGCGTCCGATCGATCGTGCTGAGATGCCGGGCTTCGTGTCCACGGAAGACTTCTCCAAGGTAGCGCCAGCGCCACAGCGTACGTCGCAGAATCGTCCGCAGCGCTCATCACAAGGCCGCCCACAGCGTGCAGCGCAGGAACGCCCGCGTCAAGTAAGTGGCAATCGTGGCACCTATGGCACTGCGCCAGATGCGCCTGCCGCACCGGCTCGCAGTGCGAAGCCGCGCTCAAGCAGTGGTGGTGGTCGTCAAGATCAAGCACGCCGTCCGCAGCGCGCTGCACAGCCATCCCGTGATGGCCAGTCCAAGTCTGGTAACACGACGCTACTGTATCGTTCATAAGCGATACTCGTAGAAAAAAGGGCGCTGGGATCTTCGTGATCACAGCGCTTTTTTTTGCACTGAAATTGCTCGTAGAAATTGTACCTAGTTCTCTAGCTCTCTAGTTATTTAGTTATTTAGTTATTTAGAGCTTCGTAGCACGAGTGGCACTGCGGCGTACTTCGCTGCTGGACACGCCGTGAATACATCCATGTAGGCTCAGTCGCCGCCGTCCGGGCGGCTCATGGTCCTGCATCGAAGCAGCCCACATTGCCCCTCTGGTTATGTAGGTGCGATATGGATCAGCGCTCAATATTATGCGGGCTCGATTTAGCTCCGTGCTGATAGAACCCACTGACTGTAGGAGCTCTTGTCCTCGTAAGGGGATGCTTGCAAGCGAATGGTTCGATTGATGAAGATCTGTGGGAGATTTAGGCCTATCGCCTGCAGGGCAGGCTCCTACCTATTTATCTGCATCTAAGACTGGAATCGCAAAGGCAGGAATTTCACGGTTGCTATCGTGAAGGCTCACGCTAGGTGAGGGTCAAACATTTATTCGCTGTCGAGCTCGAGGATATCGCCCGGGGTGCATTCTAATGCCGAGCAAAGCTTCGCCAAGGTCTCAAAACGCACGCCCTTGACCTTGCCCGTGCGCAGTAGAGACAAGTTTGCCTCGGTTATGCCGATCTGCTCTGCTAGGTCCTTTGCCTTCATCTTGCGCCGTGCCAGCATCACGTCTAGGCGAACGATGATTTGCTTCATACAAAACCTTCGTTATCTTCTTTTAGTGCCGCCGCAGCGGTGAGAATGCGGCCCATCATGACGATGAAAATCGCGAAGGCTAACATGCCCAGATATTCCGGTTCGATTCGCATCTCGAAGCCGCCATTGTGGCGTATCCACTGCGTGAGGTTAGGAACGATGAGAATTAAGGCAAGCATTGCCATCGTCGCGTACTCTCCTGCTTCGGCGACTCGCGCAGAGGCGATTTTGTTGAAAAAGTCACCCTCACAGTAGTGCTTCAGTGCCATGTTCATGCGGTTTATCGCCTCGCATAGCCATACTGCTGGAAGTATCTGTACTGCTATTAGTCCGATCTCATTCGCTTTTGTACTCCACGACATTTCCTTGTTCAATACTATGTCCAATGCTGTCAGGCCGGAGTTGAGCAGGATCGTTAAGCCGATCATGGTTAGCGCTATCCACGCAAATACTTGCGCGGTCTTCGCGAGTTGCTGTGCTTTGTTTAGATCACCGTCTATTAGATTTGCCATCACAACCTCTTGGGTTACTGTTAATAGGCAATAAATTATCGTAAAACGATAATTATCGCAAGTGCTTTGCAGGGCTGTGCTTAACGGGTAGTCTTTTGGGGGAAAGTGCAGCGCAGAAGTAAACTTTAGCGCTGCTCGTGCGTTATACATCTTAGGGGAATGCTGCCCGACGAGCAGCAGTACGTAGACGGCCGTTAGAGCAGGTCTAGACAAGATAGTGGAGCACGACAAACTGGATACTTTGCAAAAACTCGATCGCTTTCTTGCCGATGTGCAGGGCAGGGCTTATCGAATTGCTCAAATAGCCACCAATAATCCAGACGATGCTCTGGATCTGGTGCAGGATGCTATGTTTAAGCTCGTGGAAAAGTACAGTAGCCGCCCCGAATCCGAATGGGGCCCATTGTTCTATAGCATTTTGCAGAGCCGCATCAATGACTGGCATCGTCGCAATACCGTGCGCCGACGCATTATGGGCTGGTTGCGTCCTAGTGAAGACGAGGGCGAGGACCCAATCGAACGAGTTGCTGATGAGTCGCAGCGCAGCCCGGAACAGTTGCTGCAGATCAATGGCAGCATGGACAAGTTGCAGCAAGCCTTGCAGGCACTCCCGCAGCGTCAGCAGCAGGCGTTTCTACTAAGGGTGTGGGAAGGACTTGATGTCCGCGAGACAGCGCTGGCAATGGCCTGCGCAGAAGGCAGTGTTAAGTCACATTATTCGAGAGCTGTGCATACGTTGCGGCAGCAATTAGGTGAGCATTGGTGATGAACGCGACATTCGACGCAAATAAGGCCCGCGCTGACAAGGAGGAGGCGCGCTTCCTAGCCAAGGTGGTTCAGACCCTGGATAGCAGCCTAGTGCAACTCCCTGTGGGGTTCGAAGAGCGTCTGGGCAACGCGCGTCAAGCGGCGCTAATGCAAGCTTCGCAGATAGAAAGTGATGATGGTGCTCGTATAAGCAATTTCGCTCGGTCGCTTGAGTCCAGTGAGCTGCAGATCCCTGAATCGGTGAATTTGCGACTTGATGGAATCCGCACGGAGGCGATGCGTAGGGCGAGGCAGGCGTTGGACGGTTCAACCTCAGAACGCAAGGGCAGAGGCTGGAGGTGGATGAGATGGCCCCCGCAAGGTTTCGCGGTGCCAGCGAGTGCATTCGCTTCAATCTGCCTGCTTGTCACAAGCTTGCTGATATTGAGTCCGTCTGAGCCCATAGAGACAATGCCTTTGGCTGTGGCCGAGGACTCTCTTGTATTGGCATCTGAAGAAGAGATTGAATTATACGAAAACTTAGAGTTTTATCAGTGGCTTGCGGATAATGGCTTGTAATCTAAGGCGATGTTTCAGGGCCGCAGCTTTTCTCACTGTGTGTTTGTCCTGTACAGCTTTGGCTAAGCAGTCCGAGCAAGCTGATGTCTCTGCAGTAGAGCCAACGCCAGTGTTAGTCGATGAGGCAGACGTCGACCTCGCTCTTATTGAGTTTTTGGGGCAGTGGGAAACCGACGACGGCGAGTGGATTGCGCCGAGCGATCTGGCGGACGAGACGTATGTAGAGATTATTGAAGCAGTGGGTTCTTTGGAGATAGAAGAGATTGATTAACAGGTCGGTAGACAATAAATGGCGTGGTGCACGCCTAGTGTTTGGCGCAGCAGCGCTATGGATCAGCTTAGGCCTCCAGGCTCAGGAGTTGATTCAATGGGAGTCGCTGAGCAGCGCGGAGCAACAGCTCCTGCAACAGGTCGAAACGCAATGGGAGACCTTCACCCCGGAGCGTCAAGAGCAGTTGCGGCGTGGGGCGAAGCGTTGGCTGCAGATGCCCCGTGAGGAGCGTCAGCGCGCCCGCAGGCAGCAAGACTTCTTTCAGCAATTAAGTCCGCAAGAGCGCGAGCGCATCGAGAATCGTTTCCAGCAGTTCAATAGCGCCCCACCATCTCAACAGCGACGCTTACGTGAGATTCAAGAGCAGTTTCGCGACCTCCCTTCAGAACGACGGGAAGCTTTGCGTCGGCGCTTCGAAAACCAGAGGAACGAGCGCGCGGGGCAGCGACCTGAGTTGGAGCGTCGGCGTCCAGAACAACAGGCCGAGCGCCCGGAGTTACAAATAGAGCGGCCAGAGATTGGGGTGGAGAGGCCGGATCTGCAGCAAGTGCGGCCAGAATCAATCCCGCAACGCCCCAATGGGCAAGACATTCCTCGCATTCCGCCGCGCATAGAGCGGCCAACACCGCAGGTCGTAGTGCCACAGCGCCCAAGCCGCTGAATTTCTAAGGCATAAAAAAGGCCAGATCAAGATCTGGCCAAAAGGGACACCTTGCGGCGGTTTAAAGGAAGGGATCAATCTGTTCGGATATGCACTCGCGCACTATGCGACGCTGCTCATTGCGGCCCTGCATGCTGGCGGCGAGCTCGGCGCCTGTAAGTTGGCCGTCGGCATCGGTATCCATGCGAGCGAATTGGTCATAGGCACGCTGCTCTAGTTGCATGAAGAACTCTTCCTGACTCAAGGCGCCATCGCCATCTTTGTCTGCGGCGGCGAAGCGATCCTCTTCTATTTCGCTTAGGCCTCCATTCTCGGCGATGCATTCGCGCAATGCGGCAGCGTCGATATCCTCAGCAGGCCCACGGCGGCGTGGGCGAGCCTCGTCAGCGCTCACAAGGCCGTCGTCGTCGCGATCTGCGCGGTTAAACTGACGCTCGAAGTTTGCGGTGCCTTTTGCGGTGAACTCTTCTAGGCTAATAAGTTGGTCACCATCGCTATCTAGTTGACGCAGCATGCGTAACTGGCTTTGTCGCGCCGGCCCGTGGCCTGCGCGAAGCTCGCCGCGGGCCTGTTTGCCGCGCACCCCTACGCCCCCTTGGGTTTCTTGAGCGAAACCGCTCACAGCAAAGCTACAGCCTGCTACTAGCATTGAGATTACTAAAAGTCGTCGATTAAACATTGGGTAATGCTCCCGAGTTAAAAGAACCGCTGCTATTGGCAGAAGTCTTGGGTGAATGTCGTGTTCAAGTCTGTTAACGCGGTGGGAGCGAGTCGGTTTACAAGATGAGATCACTTTAATACAAGCTCATTGTAATTAAAGGCGCGCAGTCATAGACTCAGGAAGGCCTCTGGAGGGAACCATGGCAGATTCGAGAAGAGCCTTGATTTACAAGCATTGTTCACTATTACTTGGCCTGACGCATAGTGAATTGGGCTGTTTTCAGGATTCGATAGAAAATTTTTCGCTTTAAGGGAGACGACTTCCGTTTCCTGTGCTCAAATTCCATCTCACGGTGCAGGGCTTTAGCGAGTCCGATACTAAAGAGCAAAAGAAATAGAATAATTCGAAATACAACCTAGACGAAGGAGGTGCCTCGTGCGCGTTCAATCTGAACTGCTACGGTTTAAGACCCGCTTAGAACTAAATCTCAACACCATGTCGGCGTTCGCTAAATGCTTATCTGTGGCAGCTTTGCTGTTGCCTGCAGCTGCAGCAAGTGCGCAATCAGCCGATGGCGTGACATTCCATAAAGATATCGAGCCTATTCTGCAGCGCAGCTGTCAGAATTGTCACCGTCCTGCCGGCGTTGCCCCTATGTCTTTGGTTACTTATGACGAAGTAGTGCCATTTGCCGGCCTGATCGAATATAAGACTGGCTTGCGCGATCGTGCCGGGGCGATGCCTCCGTACTATCTCGAGCACGACATCGGCATCCAAGATTACAAGGATGACCCCTCGTTGACCGACGAAGAGTTGGCCGCAATCTCTACTTGGGCACGCAACGGCACGCCTAAGGGCGATGTGGCTGATGCGCCTGCGCCACGCACGTTCGCTGACGGTGCCACTTGGACCGCTGGTGAGCCAGACCTAATCGTACGCTCTGAAGACATCACTGTTACTGCGACTGCAGCTGACTGGTGGGGCGATATTCCACGTATTCCAATTCCAATCACAGAAGACCGTTACGTGTCTTCCGTTGAAATCATCGAAGTGAACGATGTGGACACAAGCGGCGCCGCTGGCACCGTTGGTGGTCGTAACATTTTCCACCACATGATTTGGAGCACACAGATTCTCGACGAGAATATGCTGCAAGTAGAAGGCACACAGGCTGTTAGCTGGCCAGTGCACGAGATCGCACGTAACCCCGACATTTTCGACCCAGATAGCGGTCGTTTGCTGAAGGTTGGTTCATATGTGGTTTCTGACTCTGTGCATTTGCACTCCACTGGTAAGGATACTACGGGCCATCTAATGATCGGCTTCCGTTTCCACCCCGTTGGCTACGAGCCTAAGTACCGTCCTGCATTTATCGGCCTAGGTAACGGCGTCGATATCAGCATCACTGGTAACGAAGATAACCAAGAACTGCATGCATACGCAGTATTGGAGCAGCACACTAAGATCGTGACTTTCGAGCCACACTTGCATGCTCCTGGTGAGCGTATGTGTCTAGAAGCAATCTGGGGCTACACGGTAGAAACACTATCTTGCGTGGGCTATGACCACAACTGGGTACGTGGCTACACCTATGCTGATGATGCGGCTCCATTGCTTCCAAAAGGTACTGTTCTTCACATCGTTGGTTACATGAACAACACGCGTACTAACCCGAATGTGCCTGATTCACGTAACTGGCAGGGTTCTGGTAACCGTTCTGTAACGAATATGTTCATCGATCTCGGCATGCGAGTAACGCTATCCGAAGAGCAGTTCTTCGATGAAATGGAAAACCGTCGTGAGAAGCTGAACCTCGGGCCAAATGACCACCAGATCGGCTGTCCGCTTTGTCTAGCTCCGCTTGTTGCGCCAGTATTAGAAGAAGCAGCCAGTGCAGATGTAGCTTCAAATCAAGGGGATTGATCAGATGGGTTTGTTTAGTTTGACTGGGCGACGTCATGCAGTAGTCGCCACGCTTTTTGCCGTAATGAGTGTCTTTGCAGGTGCCGTTAATGCCGATACTTACCTCAAGGGGCAGCATATCGAGCCTGCCTATGAGGGCTGGCGGCTTCTCGATGATGGTAGCTATGTAATGATTTTCGGCTATCACAATGAGAACTGGGAAGAGGAATTGGATATCCCTACCGGGGAGAACAATTTCTTCAGCCCAGGCCTTGAAGATCGTGGTCAGCCTACGCACTTCCTACCGCGTCGCAATCGCTTCACTTTCGAAGTGCCTGTGCCCGCAGATTGGGGTGATAAAGAGCTGGCATGGACCATTACGGCGAACGGCGTGACTAAAGTCGCTTATGGAACGCTGGCGCGTGATTACGTGGTCGATAACGTCGTAATCGCGTCCGAAACAGGTTCTTTGGGTGCTGGTACCAGTAGTCCCGAGTCCCGTGCCAACGTCCCGCCTGTAGTTGAAGTGCAGGGCGACCGCGTAGGAAGCGAGATTGTTCGAACTGTTCGCGTTGGTGAGCCATTGACCTTGACTGCTAAGGTCGAGGACGATGGTTTGCCAAACGTACGTAACTTGAGCCCGTTCTTGGCCTCTGGCGCATCTGCTAGGGCAAGAATGTTACGTCCTCCTGTCCGTATTACCGTGGGTAAGACCAACGGTCTATTCCTCTCTTGGAATGTCTACCGTGGCGCTGGCAAGGTGACGTTCGATCCTCCCCAGGTGAAGCCTTGGGAAGATACACGTACTTCTGCAAACTCTCCTTGGGGACCTTTGTGGGTACCTCCTCCTGTTCCTGAGGATGGCATGTACGACGTTAAAGTCACCTTCGACGAGCCCGGCACCTATGTGCTGTGGGCCCGCGCGGATGATGGCGGCCTGTTCCACGACGAGTATGTCACGGTCAACGTGTTGCCATAATCGGCTAACTCGATCGACGAAGAGCCCTGCAGACCTTGTGTCTACAGGGCTTTTTTTATGGGCGTAAGAATGGGAAGAGTGACTGCACGTCGCGCCACGGCACCACTTTAAAGTTCTGAGCTTGCTCCGGTAGCACATTGCGGCCGTCTTGGACGATCAGAAGTCCAGCGCTATAGGCGCCACCTAAGTTTGCGCTACTCACCTCGAGGCCATCGGTTTCGGAGGCCCCGTCTATCATCAATCCCGGATCTAGGTTCATGCCAATGCGGAATGTAGCAAGTACTGGGTATGGGGCGATGCTGTCCAAAACGATATAGCTATTATTGCCTTGGCTAGAGGCGATTAAGAAAGTGCCATTCTCGCCTTCGTACAGCGCTAAGCCCTCAATATCGTCGTGGAATGCGCCCCCAATTTTAGCCACTGCTTGCAAGTTAGTTGGGGCATCTGGGGCGGCACTGAGAGTCCAGATTCCGACGTCTTCTTCGCCCAAGAAAAGTTGTCCGGTTCTATCGTTGGCAACGCAGCCCTCTGGCTGGGTTGCCACGCTAAAGCGTCGCACAACGCCTCCTGTCCACTTGTTATTAGTAGTGTCTAACGCAAGTTGTAGAAAACTGCCGTCCTCATCATTCGCGAAAGCATAGAGTTTCTGTGTGGCATCCTGATATAGGCACATGCCATAGATGTTCTGTAATGGGGTGGGGATGTCGGCAACTAGAGTGAGCTGGCGGGTCTCCCTGTCGATCGCGAACATCGACAGAGTATTAAGGTCGCGATTGCTGGCAACTGCGACATCTACTATGCGCCCTTGCCATGAAACGCCATAGCGAATATCCACATTGTTTAGACGACCGGTGTCGAGGCGCTGTAGCTCATTTCCCTCTAGATCGTAGACGAATAGCCCTTGGCGCTTATTCGTGCCGACGATGAGGCTCTGCTGCGGAGTAGTGGGATGTATCCACAGCGCTGGGTCGTCTGCCGCGTCGCCGCGTTGTGGCATCGGATTGGTCTCTACAACAGGCATCACTTCCGGCAATGACTCTGGGGCAGCAATGCTTTCAGGCGCTGGAACCTTCAATACAGTGAAACGCCTATTCTCCTCATCAAAGAGCGAGAGTGTCTGTGCCTCCCCGGTATCACTCAGCGTAAGGCTTTCCGCGGACTGCATGCCGGCAGCGGACAAGCTATGGTGATGTTGCGTTAAGTACTGGAACTGCCCATCTTGCCTAGCATATTGATGCACAGTGGGACCGTCGCCACTGAGGGCATACAGGTGGCCGTGAGCCGTGGCAAGACCTAGAGGGCCATCGCCCAAGTTTCCGAATGGTGCTGCGGCATCGATCAGCGTGCGCTCGACTTCTGCCTCTGGATCGGTGGGGTAGGCCCATAGAGTCTGTGAGGACTCGCTCACAAAAAGGGTGGCGCTATAGTCGTCTACGGCGCAGTACTCGGAGTCTGGGCCAGTAGGGAGTGTGCGTACGGGCAGCATTTGCCACTGTTCGCCGGGTACAGGCCGGAGTAGATACTGATGAGCTTCGAAGAGTTCGCTCAGTAGGAATAAGTGCAGGCGTTGAGCGCCATCCAGGTGCAGGCAAAGCCCCTCTACCGGGAAGCCGATGGGGGAGCTGACTAGGTCTTGTTGAAACTGCTGTTCCGAATCCAGTGAATAGAGCAGTACACGACTTTGGTTGCTGTCGAAACTGGCGAATATTCGCTGTGTTCCTGAGGCAGTCGGTATCGAGCGGGAATCTAGAAACTCTGCGTTTTGTGCCCATGAAGAGGTGGAATTGCCAGCACTATTGACGACCTGAATGCCGGTGTTTTCCCCGACTGAGAGCCACTGCGAGGAGGTGGCATCTAGCTCTAGAGCAAATTCCCCAGGGAGCATTAAGGAACTTGTTTGTGCAAGCAAGGATTGGCTAGCACTAAGCGCAAGGGCGAGGACTGAGGCGTTGGCGCAGGGGCGCCGTGTTGAAAAGAATGGCATATGGCACTGAACTCCTTGAATCACTGTAAGTTTCTTTAAGTCCTAGAACTTTAAAGTCTCAAAGTGTAGTGAGTTTGTGTGACATCGAAATGACATGATCAAGACAGGGCTGAAAACCACTAGACACAAAAAAAGGCAGTGCTATCCGTAGATGGCGCTGCCTTTCTTTCAAGCTATACAACATCACTCAACGTGGAGCGATAGTCATAATTAGCAAGCTACAACGTTCTCAGCCTGTGGGCCTTTTTGACCTTGAGTCACTGTGAACTGTACTTGCTGGCCTTCAGCCAAAGTTTTGAAGCCGCTGTCCTGAATCGCACTGTAATGTACGAATACGTCTGGGCCGTTGCTCTGAGAAATAAAGCCAAAACCTTTAGACTCGTTGAAAAATTTAACTTGGCCAGTAACTGTGTCAGACATGTTGTCATCCTGTATATCAAATAAATAAAAAAGTGTGTTGACCCCAGATACGCGCACACGCAAAAGCGCAGCTCGATCTTGGAATCGGTAGCATTAGAATTCGAATATAAAATATGAGATACAGAACGAGTACTTAACGGCGGGACTTCGAAGTGCAATACATAAATATAGCCGCTATTCAGGCTGTCGAGCAGTATACGGGCTAATCAGAGCAAGTCAACTTTTATTTTTCCACTAAGGTGTTGATAACAAAGGGCTCAATACGGCGGCAAGGAGTAATACCATAGTGATAGAGCGGCTATCACTTCTCAAGAAGGGCGCATTTTCCGGTATAGGGTACGCAGGGATATCCCTAACTCATCCGCCACTGCCTGTTTGTCACCTTGATGTTTACTCAGCAATTGCAAGAGGTGAGCATGTTCGATCGAGCGTAGGTCCTGGGTAGGGGCTTGTTTGCCGATATCGCTCGCCATGCTCGTACTGATCAGTTCGGTGTCAATCTCGTGAGTGCTAGCGAGAAGAACGGCGCGTTCCAGAATATTGCGAAGCTCACGGACATTGCCATCGAAGGGGTATTGCATGAGCAACTTCTCGGCCGACACACTCAGTGTGTAGGGCTGTCGTTCATTGAGCTTGCTCATGATAGAGCGGGCCAATAGGGGAATGTCATCGGCTCGTTCGCGCAAGGCTGGTAGATGGATAGGAAAGACATTAATGCGATAGTACAAGTCCTCACGAAAATCGCCTTTCTGTACCATTTCCCACAAATTTTTATGGGTGGCACAGATGAGCCGAAAGTCCGTGCTTTTAGGCTCTATGTTGCCTACGGCACGATAGGTGCCGGTTTCAATTAAGCGTAATAATTTCACCTGCTGCGCTAGCGCTATGTCACCGATTTCATCGAGAAATAGCGTGCCGCCGTTGGCCGCATCCACAAGTCCTTGTTTGCTATAACTAGCGCCAGTGAAGGCGCCTTTACTGTGGCCGAACAGTTCGCTCTCGAAAAGAGACTCGGTTAGCCCTGCGCACTCAACTGTCACAAAGGGTTTGTCCTTGCGCACGCTCGATTGATGGATAGCTTTCGCCGCAAGCTCTTTACCTGTTCCAGACTCGCCCAGTAATAACACTGAAGCGTCACTTGGTGCGACGCGATTGATAAGCTCTAGAAGATGATTGAACGCGGGGCTAGTGCCCACCATTAACTCTTTGCTGGCCTGCGCACTCGCGTGGGTGACGGGCTTTAAAAGTTCTACGAAATATTTGAGCTTTCCATCGGCGTCGAAGATGGGAAGCATCTCAACATCGACGTGTTCGCGCCCGCGTGGGGTGTTATGTATGTGCAACACTTTTTCGCGGTGGCCGGATTTCTTACATGCAGCCAGTGGGCAAGACTCACCTGCCTGATCGCAGGGACGGTCGTACTGATGGGATACCTTATAGCAATATGCGGAGTCACCAGGAGTGATGCTACCGAAAGTCTTCGTATACAGGTCATTGGCAGCCAAAATTTCATAGCGATTGCTCACTAAGATGGCGGGGTAGTCGAAGCCGTCTAGCATTCCTGCCGAGTCTAGGAGGAAGTGATCTGAGGCGATAATTTGCATATTGACACCCGTGACAAGAATTTTGCCAATTATGGCTGGGAGTTCATGTAAACACCAGCGGGCTTGGTTCGCGCTACTAATTATTCATTTAAATATCTAATAGTTTCAATTGGATAAGCTTATATCCATGATCTGTGCAAGCTTTGGTCTGCGTTTTGCTACTTGAGTGATAATGAGATTAACTAAACGCATAAGGAGAGAACTTTTATGTCAACAACGAAACGCCCAATCGAGACAGACCTAACGCTGCGACCAGAGGTGCATCACTTCTTCGATGAACCCACGAACACATTTACTTACGTCGTTAAGGATCCGAGCAGCGATGCCTGCGCGGTGGTCGATTCTGTGATGGATATCGATTATGCGGCGGGCCGCACCAATCTTGATGGCGCCAAGCAGATTGTAGAGTTCATTAAGGGTAAAGGCTGGCATTTGGAGTGGATCATCGAGACGCATGTGCACGCGGATCATCTATCTGCGGCGCTCTATATCCAATCTCAGTTGGGAGGCAGACTGGGGATTGGAGAGCGCATAGATGTAGTGCAAGAAACCTTCGGCAGCGTCTTTAATGCGGGCACCGAGTTCAAGCGCGATGGTTCCCAGTTTGACAAACTTTTCAAAGATGGTGAGCGTTATCAGATAGGCAATATGACGGCGCAAGCGCTTCATACACCAGGCCATACACCTGCGTGTATGACTCATGTGATAGGTGACGCGGCCTTCGTGGGCGATACTATCTTCATGCCTGAGGGCGGCTCTGCTCGCGCAGACTTCCCTGGCGGCGATGCACGCACGCTGTACAAATCGATTCAAAGAGTATTGTCCCTGCCCGATGCAACCCGCTTGTTTATGTGCCACGATTATCCCGAAGGCCGTGAACTTGCGTGGGAGAGCTCAGTTGCTAAGGAGCGCAGTAAAAACATTCACGTGCACGATGGTATTAGCGAGGCCGAGTTTGTGGCGATGCGAGAGGCCAGAGACAAGACTCTTGACATGCCACGCCTCATATTGCCCTCCTTGCAGGTCAATATGCGGGCTGGGCATACCCCGCCACCCGAAGCCGATGGCAAGATCTTTCTTAGGGTGCCACTGAACCTGTTGTAATATCCTCTCATGGGCAACGCAGGCGCGACACAAAACAAAAGCGAAAGGAATACAGGATGAATATTAAAGCGATTACAGAGGGTTTTTCCGTAGCAGAGCAGCTTAGTGTTGCCGATGTCGAAGCGCTCGCAGCGCAGGGCGTTAGGAGCCTCATCTGTAATCGGCCCGACGGGGAGGGTGAGGACCAGCCTAGCTATGCGCACATCGAAGCTGCTGCGCAGGAGCAAGGCATGCTAGTGCGCCACATACCCGTTGTATCGGGACAGATCTCCGACCAGGATGTTAAACAATTCACTGAGGCCATGGCTGGCTTGCCGCGGCCCATTGTCGCCTACTGTAGAACGGGTACTCGGTCGATCAATCTTTGGGCCTTAGGGCAGGGTAGTAAAGGTCGCAGTACCGCCGAGATCATGGCGATCGGCAAACAAGCAGGCTACGACCTAAGCGATGCCGTAGCACGGCTAGCCGCCGCGAAACCTGGTGCTGGGCAGTCGCGCCATTTCGAAGTGGTAATTGTGGGCGCTGGAGCGGGAGGTATTAGTACTGCTGCAAGTTTGCTCAAGCGCAAACCAGGCCTGCAGATTGCATTGATCGACAGCGCACAGAAGCATTATTACCAACCAGGCTGGACGATGGTCGGGGGCGGTATTTTCAAGGCTCGTGACACAGAGCGCGAGATGGCAAGCCTCATACCGAAGGGCGTGCAATGGCTTCAGAATGCCGTGGAGAGTTTCGCACCTCAGAACAATAATGTGACCCTGGACGACGGCAGTACAGTGTCCTATGACCGCCTCGTCGTGGCCTGCGGGATTAAACTGAATTGGAAGGGCGTGGAGGGTTTAGAGGAAACTCTGGGAGAGAACGGTGTTACTTCGAACTACCGTTTCGACCTTGCGCCCTATACATGGAAACTTGTGCGTGGCTTGCGTTCGGGCAAGGCCGTTTTCACGCAGCCGCCTATGCCCATCAAATGTGCTGGCGCTCCTCAGAAGGCACTCTATCTCTCCGGAGATCATTGGTACCGTAACGACAGGCTAAAGCACATCGATATCGAATTTTATAATGCCGGTGCGGTGCTATTTGGCGTGAAGGAATATGTACCGGCCCTGATGAAGTACATCGAAAAATATGCTGCAACTCTGAAGTTTAATCACCGATTAACTAAGGTCGATGGCGAGAAGAAGACCGCGTGGTTCGAGAGGAGTGATGCTGAGGGCAACAAAGACATCGTCAGTACCGAGTTCGATATGCTGCATGTGTGCCCGCCGCAACAAGCGCCGGATATTATTCGCAATAGTGAGCTCGCAGACAGTGCAGGCTGGGTTGATGTCGATCAGTCCACACTGCGCCATAAACGCTTTGCCAATATTTGGTCACTGGGCGATGTGATGAATGCGCCCAATGCCAAAACCGCCGCGGCGGCCCGCAAACAAGCGCCAATTGTCGCCTATAACATGCTGTCTGACATGGGGCTTACTAAGGGGCTTGCGCACTACGATGGCTATGGCTCATGCCCCTTAACGGTAGAGCGGGGCAAGATCGTTCTTGCGGAGTTTGGCTACGGTGGCAAGCTGCTGCCTAGCTTCCCTTCATGGCTTCTAGAGGGCACGCAGCCCACGCGCTTAGCGTGGGTATTAAAGAAGGACCTATTACCCCCTGTGTATTGGAATGGAATGTTGAAGGGGCGCGAATGGCTCGTCAAACCCCAAGCAAGCGAGGAGTGAGTTTGCAGTATTTGCAAGAGCAGGGCTGGGGACTGCAATGACGCCTAAGCGGCATTGGTTTCCAGCATTAGTCTGGCTAAAAACTTATAACGGAGGTCATTTTTCCGGGGACCTGCTCGCCGCGATTATCGTGGTGATCATGTTGATTCCCCAGTCTCTAGCCTATGCGATGTTGGCAGGGTTGCCAGCCGAGATGGGCCTGTATGCAGGCATCACACCCTTGGTCATATATGCCCTGCTGGGCTCGAGTAGGGTGCTCTCGGTTGGGCCAGTCGCAATCATGTCGTTAATGACTGCTGCTGCGCTAGGCACGCTGGGCTTAGCTCCCGAGCAGTACATCGTGGCAGCGATAACCTTGGCGTTTATGTCCGGCGCCCTGCTAATCTTGCTGGGGTTCTTGCAACTCGGTTTTGTGGCGAATTTTATGTCACATCCCGTCGTTACCGGTTTTGTCACAGCCTCGGCCTTGATTATCGCTTTGAGTCAGGTGCAGCATCTTCTAGGCATCACGTCCCATGGTTACACCTTGCTCGAACTTCTGTTCTCTTTGTGGGAGTCGGTACAGCAAATGAGTGGCGTGACAGTGGCGCTGGCTGCACCCACTTTGCTGTGGCTATTTTGGTCCCGGAAGGGGGTTGCCAACATACTCAAGAAGATTGGTGTTTCCCATAGTTCTGCGGTTCTAATCGGGCGCTTCTGTCCTATCTTTGCGGTGACATTTACCACTCTCATTACATGGGGGTTTGAGCTCGATACTCTGGGCGTAGCGGTCGTTGGGAGTGTGCCCACGGGGCTGCCAGAGTTCACCATGCCCTCGTTTTCGCTTGAGACTTGGAGAATGCTAGGGGGCTCGGCGATCCTGATCGCTACGATTGGCTTTGTGGAATCAATCTCGCTGGCGCAAGGTCTAGCTGCTAAGCGTCGCGAACGGATCGACCCAGACCAAGAGTTAATTGGTCTAGGTGCGGCGAACGTAGCTACTAGTTTCTTCGGCGGTTTTCCAGTGGCCGGGGGCTTCTCGCGCTCAGTCGTGAACTATGAAGCGGGTGCTGCAACCCCTGCCGCGGGGCTCTATGCTGCCCTCTTGATGGTGTTCGCAACATTGCTGTTAGTGCCCTTTCTATACTTCCTGCCGCGCGCAACACTTGCGGCCACGATTATCGCAGCAGTCTGGTCCTTGGTGGACCTAAAGATTCTGAAGACCGCTTGGTATTATTCCAAGGCGGATTTTCTAGCAGTCTTCTTTACAATCGTGCTGACGCTCGTTGCGGGCGTTGAGATCGGTGTTGCCTCTGGGGTTCTCGTATCTCTGATCGTGCATCTATACAAGACCTCTCGCCCCCATGTAGCGGTGGTAGGGGAGTTGCCCGGCACTGAGCATTTTCGCAGCGTGACTCGGCACAACGTGGAGACCCATGAGACTATCCTGTCGATCCGCATCGATGAGAGTCTCTATTTCGCCAATACTCGTTACTTGGAAGACATGATCTATGGTCTTATCGCGGAGCGGCCTAGGCTAAGCCATGTGATATTGATGTGTACCGCCGTCAACGAAGTCGACATGAGTGCGCTGGAGTCGATTCTGGAGATGAATAAACGGCTCGATGAGCTGGGCATTAAGTTGCATCTTTCCGAGGTCAAGGGGCCTGTCATGGATCGCCTAGAACGCTCAGATTTTCTCAGCAAGCTCAGTGGCAACGTGTACTTGTCGCAACATCAGGCAGTAGAAGCCTTGAAATGATAAAACTAGAATGGAACAGCGATGGACGATGAGTCTAATATTCGGCGTTGTTGGCGCTTACATCAGAGCGCCGCTGGTGAGGCCTTATCGATCACCGCGTCTGGTTTTGTGGAGATTGCCAGCGCAAGCGATCTCGACATAGTACGCACTCAAGGTCAGGCAATTACGGCATTCGCGCTGGCAATCAGTGCGGGTAAACCACTCGATCATGTCGCCTATCAATGGTGTATGACCCGCTTCGAAAACTTCGTCTACTTAGATCGTGCAGTGGTCGTTGCCAAACATAGGCGCAGTGGCATCGCGAGCGCCATGCTCACCTCTCTGCAAGAAAAGGCAAGCGCGCAGGGCAGCGAATTGTTGCTATGCCAAGTTCATGACCGACCGGCCAATAAGTCGGGTCATCTCTTTGTGCAAAGCGTCGGCTTTACGCCGATCGAGAGCGTGATGCTACCCTCCAGAGAGATCGTCACGATGTATCAGCGCTCTATCGCTATCGCCACGCCTTGACCACCCCCAATACAAAGTGTGGCCAGACCTTTGTTCACGTCGCGCTTTATCATCTCGTGCAGTAGTGTCACAAGCACTCGACAACCGGACGCACCAATCGGGTGACCCAAGGCTATGGCGCCGCCATTAACATTGAGTTTTGCCCTGTCCCATTGCAACTGTTCTGTCACTGCTAAAGCTTGTACGGCAAACGCCTCGTTAGACTCGATCAGATCGAGCTCATCTACGCGCCAACCGGCCTTGGCGAGGCAGTTGCGCGTCGCAGATACCGGTGCCATGCCCATGATGGCGGGATCGATAGCGGCATTGGCATAGGCTGAAATCTTGGCCAATGGCGAAACCCCAAGCTTATCGAGCATGGCCTTATTACACAGTACGACTGCTGCGGCACCATCGTTGAGCCCCGATGCATTGCCCGCTGTCACAGTCCCGTCCGCTTTGAAAACAGGCTTTAGGCGGGCTAATAATTCGGCGCTTGTGTCGGGACGCGGCCCCTGGTCGCTATCCACAATTATGGGGTCTCCTCTACGCTGCGGAATGCTGATAGGAAGGATCTCGGCGGCGAAGCGGTTGGCCTTCATAGCCGCAGCGGCCTTGTGCTGGGAATCGAGTGCGAAGGCATCTTGTGTCTCGCGCGAAATATTGTATTTAGCCGCGATGTTCTCAGCGGTAATGCCCATATGATAATCGTTAAAAGCGTCCCATAGGCCATCGTGGAGCATCGAGTCTACTAGCTCCCAATTGCCCATTTTCTGTCCCTGTCGAGCATGGGGAAGAACGTGTGCCGATTGACTCATGCTCTCCATGCCGCCAGCAACAACGAGTTGGGCATCGCCTAAGGCGATTGACTGCGCGCCAAGATGCACAGCTTTGAGGCCTGAGCCGCACACCTTGTTGATGGTCATAGCGGGAGTCTGATTGCCGATTCCTGCGCGTATGCTGGCCTGTCGAGCCGTGTTCTGACCGCAGCCGGCGGTCAGAACATGACCGAGTATCACCTCGTCTATCAAACTTGGATCAATCTTATATTTATCGAGTAGTTGGAAGATCACTTGGCTGCCTAGATCGACGGCGGAGAGCTCTGCTAACAACCCTTGGAAATTGCCTATGGCACTGCGGCCCGCGGCGATAATATAAACGTCTTGCATAAACCCCCCACAATGAATTTGTCTCTATGCGCTTCTATGTTTGTTAAGCGCGCTAGCGATTCACCCTATTTTCGATTAATTGATCCACGACAGCCGGATCCGCCAGCGTCGATGTATCGCCCATATTCTCTAATTCGTTTGCCGCGATCTTACGTAGAATTCTACGCATGATTTTGCCGGAACGGGTCTTCGGTAGACCTGGCGCGAATTGGATGATCTCTGGACGCGCGAATGCCCCGATCTCGTTGGCCACGAAAGCCAATAGGTTTTTACGAACGGCATCGCTGGCCTCTATACCATGCATCAGTGTGACATACGCATAGATGCCCTGACCCTTGATGTCGTGTGGGTAACCCACCACCGCTGCCTCTGCAACTTGCGGGTGCAGTACTAGCGCACTTTCGATCTCTGCCGTACCGAGCCGGTGTCCCGACACGTTGATAACATCGTCTACACGTCCCGTAATCCAATAGTAACCGTCGGCGTCACGCCGCGCGCTATCGCCAGTGAAGTAGTAGCCCGGGTAGGCTTTGAAATAGGTATCAATACAGCGCTGATGATCTCCGTAAACCGTGCGAATCTGACTTGGCCAGCTCGCGCATAGTACGAGGTTTCCTGTGGCAGGGCCCTTCATTTCATTGCCTTCTGCATCGAGTAAGGCGGGTTGCACGCCGAAGAAGGGGAGAGTTGCGGAGCCCGGTTTCAGGTCTGTTACGCCCGGCAGAGGCGTAATCATTATGCCTCCTGTCTCAGTCTGCCACCAAGTATCGACGATTGGGCAGCGGCCCTCGCCGACCACATCGTAATACCATTGCCATGCCTCAGGATTGATAGGTTCTCCTACGGAACCGAGCAGGCGCAAGGATGCGCGAGACGTCTTGAGCACGGGTTCATTTCCGGCTGCCATGAGCGCGCGAATGGCCGTGGGGGCGGTGTAGAGTATGTTGACCTGATGCTTGTCTATGACCTGCCAAAAGCGGGAGACATCTGGATAAGTTGGAACTCCCTCAAAAATAAGTGTCGTGGCGCCATTCGCTAGTGGTCCGTAGACTATGTAGCTGTGTCCAGTGACCCAACCAACGTCGGCGGTACACCAGTAAATGTCGCCGTCTTGATAATCGAATACGTAGCGGTGAGTGATTGCCGCGCCGAGTAGATAGCCTGCGCTGGTGTGCAGGACGCCTTTAGGCTTTCCGGTAGAGCCGGAAGTATAGAGGATGAAAAGAGGATCTTCGGCATCCATGACTTCGGGTTCGCAATCGCTGCTCATCGATGCACATATTTCGTGATACCAGACATCGCGTCCCTCGTGCCACTGCACCTCGGCGCCCGTGTGCTGCACGACTAAGACGGTATGGACTGCGGGGCAATGCTCTAGCGCCTTGTCGACATTGTGTTTCAGCGCGATGCGCTTGCCGCCGCGCACGCCTTGATCTGCCGTGATCACGACGCGGCAATCGGAATCGAGAATGCGGTCCTTAATCGCTTCAGGCGAGAAGCCGCCAAACACCACAGAATGGACTGCGCCAATGCGAGCGCAGGCCAACATGGCATATGTGGCCTCTGGAATCATTGGCATGTAAATGCTGACACGGTCACCCTTGCCAACGCCGCGCGCGCGCAGAGAATTGGCGAGCTCGCCAACGCGCTCGTACATGGTTTGATAGCTAATGTGGGCGCTGTCCTCGGGGTTATCGCCCTCCCAGATCAGCGCAGTTTGTTGGGCGCGCGTGGGGAGGTGCCTATCGATACAGTTTACGCAGACATTCAGTTTGCCACCTTCGAACCAGCGCACCTCGGACTTGCTGAACTCTCCTGAATACACTTTCTTCCAAGGGCTTATCCAATCGAGGAAGTCCTCGGCTTGCTGCGACCAGAATGCCTCTGGATCATGGATCGACTGCTGATACATTTTTTGATATTGCTCGCTGACGATTAGGCTTTTGGCAGCCACATCTGCGGGCACTGGGTAGAGGCGACTATCAGACATTGCACGTGTCCTGTGAAAGGGTTTTGATCGAAAAATATTATTCAAGTCAGGCGCCCGCAAAGGGGGCGAAATGCTTGTGCTGCTCAAGTTTTAGCAGGTTTTGGACGGTGAGTAAAATCTCCCTACCCATCCTTACTGCTGTGGCGGGGATGGGAACTAGCGGTCGAAACGAAGATTGTCGATGAGGCGTGTCTTGCCCATCCAGGCCGCGGCGAGAATCACGAGGGCTTTGGCCTGCGGACTGGGCGGCTCTAAGCTATCGGCAGCGCAGACACTGAAATAGTCAGGCTTGAAATCGGCGGCTACTAAGCGCTGCCTCGCCTTGGCCTCCACATCGCCTATAGCGGCGCCCTGTAGAAGGGCCTCAGAGGCCCATTGTAGGGTTTCATTCAATGCCGCCGCCTTGGCCTTCTGAGCAGGGCTTAAATAGCCATTGCGCGAGCTCAACGCCAATCCGCTAGGCTCGCGCTGGGTAGGGACCCCGATGATGTCGATTGGTTGGCAAAGATCTGCAACCATCTTCTGAATTACCCGAAATTGCTGATAATCCTTGAGCCCGAACAAGGCGGTGTGGGGTTGCACCATATTGAATAACTTGCTCACTACGGTAGCAACGCCATCGAAATGCCCAGGCCTACTTGCGCCGCAGTAAGCGCTCGATAGACCGGGCACTGAGACCACCGTGTGTTGTGAGTGTCCCAGTGGATACATCTGCGCGACTGTGGGGGTGAAGAGGAAATCGCATTGGGCAGCTTCAAGCTTCTCTTGATCCTGTTCGAGAGTGCGAGGATAAGAGTCGAGGTCTTCGTTCTGCCCGAACTGCATGGGATTTACGAAGATCGTGCAGACTACTATGTCGGCATACTGGCGGGCCTGCTCTACAAGGTAGATATGGCCGGCGTGCAGGTTTCCCATGGTCGGCACGAGCGCAATACGTTGCCCCGAAGAGCGCAGCTGCGTCAGCTTCTCTCTAAGTGTTTGAATACTGCTCAGCGTCTGCATTTCTCAGGGACTCTAGTCGAAGCTGTGTTCGGGGCCGGGGAATTGTTTGTTCTTCACTTGCTGAACGAAGCCCTGCAAGGCGCCACGAATCCCGTCTTCTGAGTCTTTCAGAAAATTCTTTACGAATTTCGGCGTAATGGGGGATATTCCCAGAAGGTCATGCAGGACCATGACTTGGGCATCGGTATCCGGCCCTGCGCCAATTCCGATTACTGGGATTGTCAGCATCTCACTGATCTGACGCGCTAAGGTCTGAGGTACGCATTCGAGCAACAGGATACTGGCCCCCGATGCCTCCAATAGCTGCGCCTCGGCGATCATGCTCTCGGCCTGGCGTGGATCGCGACCCTGCACGTGATAGCCGCCGATGCGGTTGATCGACTGCGGTGTTAAGCCCATATGGGCGCATACCGGAATGCCGCGTTCGGCCAGTAGATGGGTCGAGTTCGCGATCCAGGCTCCGCCCTCGATCTTGATCATCTGAGCGCCGGCGCGCATTAGCGTGGCGGCATTCTCGAGGGTCTGGGTTTCAGAGGCGTAGCTCATGAAGGGCATGTCACCAACGATGAACGCACCACGGTTGCCTCGTTTCACGCTGCTGATGTGGTAGACCATATCGTCCATCGTGACCGGTAGCGTGCTGTCGTGTCCTTGTAACACCATGCCCAGAGAGTCGCCTACCAATATAACCTCTACACCGGCTTCGCTGACTAATTGCGCGAAGCAAGCATCGTAGGCTGTGAGGCAGGTGAATTTCTCGCCGCTCTGCTTGAGCTTTATGAGGGTGCTCAAGGTAGTTGCGCGGCGAGTGGTCTGGGCGACGTTAGGGGAAGACTGAGAGCTCATAATGATCCACCAGTGGGATTACAGGAGGCTGGGTTTCGGATTGAAATAATGTGTCCCATTGGAACATGCCAGAATCTGAGTTACGAGGAGCTGATAATCGTCCTCATTGCCGACAAGGTCAATCTCGGCACAATTCACAATTAGGAGTGGACTCTTATCGTAATAGTGGAAGAAGTCCGTGTAGGCGACGTTCAACCGTTCGAGGTAGTCGCTGTGAATATTTTGTTCTGCGTCGATACCGCGCTTCTGGATGCGCTCCATCAGGACATCCGCAGGTGCCTGCAGATAAACCACCAGATCGGGCACGGGGGCGTCGATGGTCAGGTGATTGTAGACCTGTTGATAGAGCGCGAACTCGTCGGCGTCCAGATTCTGTCGGGCGAAAAGAGGATCTTTGTCGATCAGGAAATCCGCTACGCGTACCTGCTCGAATAGATCGTCTTGGCGTAGATCCTGAATCTGGCGCGAGCGCTGAAACAGGAAGAACAATTGGGTGGCCAGGGCATTGCGCTTGGGGTCGTGATAGAAGCGCTCGAGGAAGGGGTTCTCTTCGGGTAGCTCTAGCAGTGTATCGTAGTGGAAAGTCTCGGCGAGGCGCTTCGTTAGGCTGGTTTTGCCAACCCCAATAGGACCCTCCACGGCGATAAATCGCGGCGCAGTTATGGTGGGTTGCTGTGCGGAAATAGGACTTGCTTTCACGCCTTGTCACCTGCCTCGCTGGGGGGCTTGCGATTGGGTTTGCGGCGGCGTCGGCGCTTGGTGCCACCGCCTTTACCTAAACCTTCGAGCATTTGCTCTCGTTGGTTTTTATCAGCAATCTGGAAATCAGTCCACCACTGACCGATACCGCCGAGCTCCTCGCCTGCTTCTTCGCGAAGTAACAAGAAGTCATAACCGGCACGGAAACGGGGGTGGTCAAATACAGTCTCGGCGGCGCGGCGAGTCCGCACTTGTAAGCGTAGCTGTAACTCCCAAATCTCTCGAGTCGCGATGGAGAAGCGCTTCGGAATTGCCGTGATCTTGATCTGTTTCAGGATGACTTGATTCGCAGCCTCCTGCTGTTCTGGCAGGGTCGGTAACTTGCCATCGAGACTCTTTTGCAACTGCTTCTGCAAGGGAGCCCACAGAATGGCCCCATACAAGAATGCGGGAGTGACTGTTTTGCCTTGGGCGAGACGGTGATCGGTATTGCGCATCGCAAGAGTTAGGAGTTTTGCCTCTGGCGTTTGTGGATCTTTCGTGCAGGCCATAGCGGCGGGGAACAGCACCTCACCAATCTTAAACTGACGCAATAACTCAAAGGTCTTCTCGGCCTGACCGCCAGTTAGCAGTTTCAATGTCTCGTCGAAGATGCGTGCCGGTGAGATTGATTCCAGTAAAGGAGCCAATTCATTCATCGGTGCGCGGGTATTCTTCTCGATGTCGAAACCGAGTTTGGCGGCGAAACGCACTGCGCGCAGCAGGCGTACCGGGTCTTCTCTGTAGCGAGTGGCTGGGTCGCCGATCATGCGCAAGAGTCGGTTCTCGATGTCTTGAAGGCCGTTTGCAAAATCGATAATGCGGAAACCATCGATCGTGTAATAGAGGGCATTCGCAGTGAAATCGCGACGTACTGCGTCGTCATTGATGTTGCCGTAAACGTTGTCGCGCAGGATCATGCCGGCGCTGGAGTGTGCGGAGTCTAGCCCCTTGATGCTGCGATTTGTTGTGTTCTCTTTGAATTCATTCTCAGGCGCGTGATGCGCGCGGAAGGTGGTGACTTCGATGATCTCGCGCCCGAAACGCAGGTGAATGATCTTAAAGCGCCGGCCTATAATCATGGCATTGCGGAACAGTTGCTTGATCTGCTCAGGGGTGGCATTGGTCGAAATATCGAAGTCTTTTGGCTTGTCGCCAAGAAGGAGGTCACGCACTCCTCCGCCTACTAGAAACGCGTGATAGCCGGCATCGTTGAGGCGATAGAGTACTTTCACAGCATTCGGAGAAATGCTCTTGCGGGAGATGCAATGGTCTTCGCGCTCAATGACATCCGCATCGGAAAGATCGAGGTCGCTCAAACTGGCACGGCCAGCCGAAGGGTTTCCACGCGCCTGGTCAGGCTTGGAAATGTGGGGCTCGTCCTGGGGCGTTGCCGCCTTGTTACGTTTGCCGAAGAGCGCTTTGCTTAGCTTTCTTAACATCTAAATTTAGGATCCATTGACCGCAGCCACTTCGCCATCGATACACCATTATAGGGGCATGCGTGCGAGCACAACGTGATTCATCATTAAAACTAATGGGAATGGTGCGGGATAATACACCGAAACAAGGGAAATTAGCAGGAGGAAATGCTTTGGGGGGCGAGTACAGCCCCCCCGCAAGGAAGGTAATTTAGTTTTATTATTCTTATTAGACTAATCAGGCACCAAATACAGCACCGCAAAGCATTTTTTTATGAACCAGTACCGCCAGTTAGATAACAAATCGGTTCTCTACGCACTGACAATCTACTTCTTTATTGTTGTTTTTCGTTGCACTCACAATGTAGTGCTATTTTTATTTTTATTGGCTTTCGTTGTTATTATTTATTGTTATTGTGTCGTACATAGAGCATTAACCGTGCCAGTATGGTCAAGTTGAATAAAAACAATGACTTATATTTTTATTTCAAAAATATGACAACTTGGAACTGGTACTGTGTTACTTAAAATCTCTAATGCCGTGGGTAGATGGGTATCGGTAACACTTTAGGCTTTGATGAATTTGTCTGTGATTACTATCACAAATAATGTTGATTTCGGCCTATATAGCCGCGGGCCAAAACCGAAGGCTATAAAAGCGGCTTGCTAAGTAACTAGGCTTGTTTTTTCTTGCGCGGCAGTCCGAAGCGTTGACGACGCTCCCATAGGCATTTGCGGCTGATGCCCAGCTTGCGAGCAAGTTGAGTCTCATTCATTTGGTCTTGATGCTCCAGCACGAAGTGCTGGAAGTAGTCCTCTAGGGATAGTTCTTCGACTGAGTCGTCTTGAGGAGGGGTATGGTGCAGAGCTGTACGTTCATTCAGGGGGCGTAGCTGGGCTTTGAGGCTGGTATCGATAGCCAGTAGCTCTTCACCGATAATCTCGGACTCAGCCAGTACCACAGCGCGCTCTATGGCGTTTTCGAGTTCGCGCACATTGCCTGGCCATGGATAGGAAGCGATCGCTTGAGTCGCCTCTGAGCTGAATTTGAGCATCGGCGATTTGAGGCGTTTGCAGGTGCGGTCGAGAATGGCATCGGCGAGTTCGAGGATGTCATTGCCACGCTCTTTGAGCGGAGGAATGATTAGCGTCATCACGTTGATGCGGTAATACAAGTCTTCGCGGAAGTCGCCGTCGATTACTAGTTGCTTGAGATCACGGTGTGTTGCAACGACCAGGCGTACATCTACTTTTTTGGATTGCACGGAGCCGACTTTGCGAATTTCGTTTTCCTGCAGCACTCGCAATAGGCGGGCTTGAGCCTCTAGAGGCAATTCGCCTATCTCGTCTAAGAACAGTGTGCTGCCACTGGCGGCCTCGACTAGTCCTGTGCGGTTCGCGGTAGCGCCGGTAAAGGCACCTTTCTCGTGGCCGAAGAGTTCGGACTCGATGAGATTCTCTGGAATCGCAGCGCAATTGACCGAGATCATCTCTGACTCGTTACGATCGCTTAGTTTATGTATTGCGCGCGCTACAAGCTCTTTGCCCGTTCCGGACTCGCCATTGATAAGCACTGTAGAGTTTGTCATCGCCACTTTGCGGATGCGCCGGAACAGTTCCATCATCTGTGGACAGCTGCCGATCATGCCATACACGGGAGGCTCGGGCGGTGGCAGGGGTTTTTCTTGTGCTGCCTTGCGGCTGGCGCTTTCCTGCACTATACGACCAACCGTCTCTATCATCTCCTCGTGCTCGAAGGGCTTAGAGATATAGTCCACGGCTCCCATCTTCATCGAATCGATGGCGGAGCGCAGGCTAGAGTAGCTGGTCATGATAAGCACTGGTGTTTTGGTGGCCTTAATGAGGTCGGTGCCGGGTGCGCCGGGCAGGCGCAGGTCGCTCACAACGATGTCGAAATCGTCCATATTGTGCTGCTCGATAGCCTCTCTAACACTCCCGGCTTCTTCGACGGAATAGTTGTGGCGTTCCAGCAGGCGTCGTAGCGCAGTGCGTATGACTTGCTCATCTTCAACTACTAATACTTTGTTCTGCACTGTCATCATGTTACTCAAGCAGATTGATAACTAATTCAACAGGTTGCGGCATCGACTAGATCGCCTTAGTGAGTGATGCGTCCTTGATATTCGGTCCATCATAGCAGGGAAAAGTAAGAATTACTCGTGTGCCCGGATTCTCTTTCCTGTTAGATGCGCTGATTATATCAATATGTCCATCTAGGTTTTCAACTATGCTGTAGACCAATGAAAGACCAAGCCCCGTGCCTTCTCCAGGCTCTTTGGTGGTAAAGAACGGGTCGAATATTTGGTCTCGAATTTCCTCAGGAATGCCACTGCCCTCATCGGTTACCGAAATCTGTACGGAGCCGGATACGAGCTTGGAGGATAGGGTGATCTTGCTATCTACGGGGCTGGCATCGTGGGCGTTATTGAGTAAGTTGACTAAGACTTGTAATAGGCGTTGTGAGTCTCCTAGTACCTGTAGTCCCGCCTTGCAGTTCACCACGTACTTAATTTCTTTGCGTTTCTTGTCTAGTGAGATCAGCGCGATCGCCTCGTTGACGCACTCTTCTACAGTCACGATCTCGCTATTATGATCCGATTTATTGCTGCCGCTGTGTGCGAAATTGACTAGCGACTGCACGATGCGGGAAGTGCGGTCTGTCTGCTCGATGATCTGGCGCGCCATTTCGCGTAGCTCATCGTTATTGGTCTCATCGCGAATATTCTGTGCCAGGCAGGCGATGCCGGTGATTGGGTTGCCGATCTCGTGGGCGACTCCAGCGGCCAAGCGCCCAATAGAGGCGAGGCGTTCGCTGTGGGTAAGTTCTTCCTCGAGTAGCTCCGTCTCGGTGAGGTCTTCTAGGAGGATGACCACGCCGTCCTGCTTGATCTTATGGGCCGCAGACTTCTCGATGATGGCTTTGTGTAGGCTGATAAAGCGGCGCTTACTTTTAATCTGCACCACGCGTTTATGGGCATGGGCGGTTTCGCCAACCGTGAAATCGTGGATAAGTGTCGCCCAGGGTTCCGCGATCTCACTCAGCTGAGAGCCAAGCACCTCCTGGCTGGGGATGCCGGTGAGTTGAGACATCGCGTGGTTCCACATCACGATCTGATTCTGTTCACCTAGTGAGCACACGCCTAAAGGCAGCTCTAGCAACACCTGCCGATGATAACGGCGCAGATTGTCTAGGTCCTCGGCCATACCGGACAGGTTGCTACGATAGGCCTCGATGCGGCTCTCGATGACATCGACGTCCGTGGACCCATGTTCAGACTCGATAGTGAACGGAAGGAAGCGATCGATGAGATCGTGGGCGATAGACGGCCCTAATAGGCCGGAAAGATTCGCCTCTAGGCGCCCACGTAATAGACGCATATTGTGGGGGCGTTTTTCTTGTCGATTGATATGGAGATCTCGTAATGCCTGCAACACTTCCCGCGTCGCGGTGCGTTCGCCCAATGGCTTAGTGAGCTTGGCGATGAAGTCATCGGGAGTCTTGGCGACTAGCCCAGTACGATTGCGACGACGGATCGTATCGATCGCGCAGACATCCGCGGAGGCACGTTCTTCGGCAGAGGTGCGTGTCCAAAAAGATATCGCGACGAATAGAATGATATTGCACACCAGCGACATCGCGACGATCTCGCGAGTATTGATCGATTCGAAGGCGAGAAAATTGAAGCCCGTTAGAACTGGCAACATCAAGAATAGGAACCAGATGGTGACACCGGCCAGAAGACCCACGATGAAGCCTTTCTTGTTTCCTCGGGGCCAATACAGCAAGGCGATGATGCTGGGCAGAAATTGCAGGCTCGCGATATAAGAGACATTGCCAATCGCCCTAACGCTGAGCTTGTCATCGGGGATGTAGTAGAAGAGAAAGCCGATCCAGATTAGCGCGGTAATTAGGGCGCGTCGGCGCCACAGTAGCCAGCGGTAGATGTCGTTGCGTGCGGTAGGTTGGTAGAGCGGCAGGATTAGGTGGTTCAGGCACATATTCGATAGCGCCAGAGTGATCACAATGATCAAGCCGCTGGCTGCAGAGAGTCCGCCAAGAAAGCCCACTGCGGTCATAAAACCAGAGCCGTAGTCCGCACCTAGGCTGACAGGGTAAAACTCCAGTGGCGCAGTTGAGCCGATCTTCAGGCCCGCCCAGAGGATCGGGAATACTGGCAGACTAAGCAGTAGGAAGTACAAGGGCAGTGCCCAACTGGCGAGGGTCAATGCCTTGGGGTCTTTGTTTTCGTTGAAGATCATATAGAACATGTGCGGGCTAGCGACAGCCGCTGTGAAGAACAAGATCGCAGTGATGTGGAAGGATCCTGGTGCGTCTGGCTCTTTGATGCCGGCAAGGAGTTCGGGTTGGGTCTGCAGCCACAGATCGAGTTCGGCGAAGCCGCCGAATCCTTGATAAACAGCGAAGAGACCAAGGCCTAGCATCGCGACTAGTTTGACGAGGGATTCGAAGGCGATAGCCATCACCAGTCCTTCGTGTTTCTCGCGCCCCGCGCCTCGGCCGGTACCGAAGAAGATGGCGAACACCGTGATCATCACGCAGAAGGACGCAGCCAAGGTGGTCTGTGAGACCTCGGGGGCCATGATGGCCACGCTATTTGAGACAGCTTGAATCTGCAGTGACAGCAGAGGAGTGACCCCCAGCAGCATCACGATTGTAGTCAGGGTGCCAGCCACTGGGCTGCGGTAACGAAAGGCCAATAGGTCTGCCAGTGAGCTAAGCTGGTAGCTGCGGGTGATGTCGAGAATTGGGCGCAGCATAAGGGGCGAGAATAGGAAGGCTAGGGAGATGCCGATGAACGGTGCGAGATAACCGTATCCATCTCTGAAGGCGTTGGCCGTGGCTGAGAAATAGGACCAAACGCTCGCGAAAACGCCAAGTGCTAACACATACACTATAGGGTGGCGGGTGACTTTCTGCGGTATCCAGCCTTTGTCGGTCGCAAGAGCGACACCGAATAAGACCCCGATATAAATCATACCCAGGACTATCAAATTACTCAGGTCAAAGATCATCTGAGTTTTGTTCCCGATGGCAGAAGGCGGCGACCCCGATTATGGCGAGACCGAGGACAAAGGGGCGATACCATGCGCCCGTTGGTAGCGATATCCAATCGACACTAGAGACGAACAGCAAATAGCTGCACATCAGCAGAAGAAGTGTTGAGCGAGTAAGGTACACGTTAATTCCTATTTTCGGGCCGGTGGCCCTAGTCGATAGATTCGAGCCGGATATTAGCTAACTTAGGCACTGCCTGTATATCCCAGTGCGCGATCGCCCATTGCAGCACGCTAGCGATGTCGCCCTCAGCCAGCTCTTCGCTCAATGGTTGACCTAGGAACTTTAAGGCGCGTAGTAGGGCGGGCAGAGGAGTCTTGTGATCGAGTGGGGCTGCGAAATGCTGTTTGCTGAGTTTCTGATTGTCCTCGTTCACGGCGACTGGGAAGTGCGCAAATTGAGGCGTCTCGAAGCCTAAACATTGTTGCAAATAAATCTGTCTCGGCGTGGAGTCGAGAAGGTCTGAGCCGCGCACAATGCAAGAGATGTTCTGGAAGGCATCGTCCACCACAACGGCGAGTTGATAAGCGAATAGGCCATCTTTACGCAGCAGCACGAAGTCGCCACATTCGCGCAGGAGTTGTTGCTGCGTGGCGCCCTGAATCTCATCTTTAAAATGTATCGTTCGATCCGCAACTTTTACTCGTAGGGCACAATCCTGCGGCACGTCCTTGCGGTCTCGGCAGCGATTATCGTAAACGCCCCCTAGTCCTTGAATCTGTTGGCGAGTGCAATCACAGGCGTAGATCAAGCCTTCCTGCTGGAGCCTTTGCAAGGCGTCACGGTAGGCTGGCAGACGAGAGCTCTGGTACAGAACCGGACCATCCCAGTGCAATCCGAATGCCTCTAGCGCCTCGAGTATTTGTCCTGCGGCCTGCGGTGGCTCGCGACTAGGGTCGAGGTCTTCCATGCGCAATAACCATTGCCCATGGTGAGCGCGCGCATCTAGGTAGCTCGCGAGAGCGGCGATGAGGGAACCGAAGTGAAGAGGGCCGCTGGGAGAGGGGGCAAAGCGACCGATGTAGTCTGCTTTGGATTTCATTGGATAAATTACAACATCAGCAGGGCAGTGGCCTTATGCGCGAGATCGCGCAATAAGGCAATAGCAGAACAGTGGAGCGCGCTTAGGCGCCCCATTGTTTCTCTTTAATCTCGTCTAGAGTTTTGCAATCGATGCACTTGTTCGCGGTTGGACGCGCTTCAAGACGACGAATACCAATCTCAATGCCACAAGACTCGCAGAAACCATAATCATCTTGCGCGATCTTCTCGAGAGTAGAGTCGATTTTCTTGATAAGTTTGCGTTCGCGGTCGCGTGTACGCAGCTCAAGCGAGAACTCTTCTTCCTGAGTGGCGCGGTCGGCCGGATCGGGATAGTTAGCGGCTTCGTCTTGCATGTGGTGAACGGTTCTATCGACCTCTTCCATAAGCTGGTTGCGCCAGCTGTATAGAATCGATTTAAAGTGTTCCTTCTGAGTATCGTTCATATACTCTTCCCCTTTCTTCTCTACATAGGGGGTAAAGTTTTTCAGAACAGGTGCAGAAGCCGGGGCTTGATTATTAGACATGGTTCGCTATGCCTCATTGCCCTTTTAGGGCTTGTCCAAAGTGATCACTCGCAATCATAAACTTCGTGATGCCAGCACAGTGTTCGTATTCTCTAAGATTCTTGCTGATTTTCGCTGCCTAGGTATGGCTTCGATATAGGAAGATTGATGGCAAGCGTATTTCAGCTTTGTAAAGCTTCGAAAAAAGCAGATTGCGCACTTCGAAGCTTGGGCCGAATCTTAGAAAGCCCGGTAAACTAACAGAATATTGTCTGCCGCGCTATAAGAAAGTATTAAGTCTCAAATGCGCGTGTCGGCGAGCGTGTGTTCGGCTACACCTACTATAGACTAGGCCTATATAATGTCACCATTGTGAATCTCAAACTTATTGTTTCGCGGAGCTCTATTGTCCTTCCAGACCCCCAAGGCGCGCTTCCAAGTGGCAGCGCGTATGCAGCAGATCAACCCCTTTCGTGTCATGACCGTTTTGGAGCGCGCTAAAGCCCTAGAGGCACAGGGTCGCTCGATCGTGCATCTCGAGGTTGGAGAGCCGGATTTTGTTACTGCGGCCCCTATTCTCGAGGCCGGGCGCGAAGCCTTGGCGAATGGACATACCGCGTACACCCCCGCGGCAGGATTGCCCCAATTGCGGGCGCGTATTGCGCAGCATTATCTGGAAACACAGGGAATTCAGATTGCTCCCGAGCGAATTTTTGTTACCCCGGGGGCCAGTGGTGCGCTTAGTCTGGTGGCACAACTCTTGGTTAATCCCGGCGATGGCGTCCTGATGTCAGACCCAGGCTACCCCTGCAATCGTAATTATGTGCGCCTAGCCGGAGGCGAGGCGCAGTTGGTGCCGGTCACGGCAGCGAGCCAGTTTCAAATTACTCCGGCGTTGCTGGAGCAATACGCGACCAAGGCCAGCAGGGGGGTCTGGCTTGCAACGCCGAGCAATCCCACTGGCACTGTACTGACACAAGAGCAGTTGGGCGCTATCACGCAGTACTGCGATCGACATGATCTGCACGTCTTGGTGGATGAGATCTATCACGGTCTCGACTATAGCAATGGGCTAGTAAGCGCGCTTGCAGTGTCTGATGATGCCATCGTTATCAATAGTTTCTCTAAGTACTTTGGTATGACTGGTTGGCGACTCGGTTGGCTGGTAGTACCCGAGGAGCTGGTGCCTGCCTGCAATATCCTCGCGCAGAACCTGTTTATTGCCGCGTCTACTCCTGCGCAATACGCCGCATTACGGGCGTTCGATGCGGACACGCGCGTGATACTAGAAGAGCGTCGACAACAATTCGCACTACGCCGCGATTACCTAAGTGCTGCACTTAAGGAGCTCGGCTTTAGCATCGATACCCCAACGCTAGGTGCCTTCTATATTTATGCGGGCATCGAGAAGTTCTCTGATGATTGCGAGGTTTTCTGCAAACTGTTGTTGGAAGAGTTTGGCGTGGCCGTGACACCTGGAACGGATTTCGGCGACTATGAGAACAAGCGTTTCGTTCGCTTTGCGTTTACCACGGGCATGGAGCAACTCGAGCTGGCCGTAGACCGGCTGAAGATCGCAGTGGCCTCAGGGAAACTCTGCCGATGAAGTTTGCCCCGCCGCTCCAAACTGCAATGTTAATTAAGCGTTATAAACGCTTCCTCGCCGATGTGACTTTAGCCGATGGTTCCACGCGCACGCTGCACTGCCCCAACACCGGTTCTATGTTGCACTGTGCTGTACCCGGCAGCCGCGTATGGTTCTCGGATTCTGGGAATCCGGCGCGCAAGTATCCCTGCACGTGGGAGTTGGTGGAAGTCGATGAGAAATACAGGGTGGGCATCAATACCGGGCGAGCGAATGCTCTGGTAAAGGAGGCCATCGCGCTCGACTCCATCGTGGAGCTGCGTGGCTATGCAAATTGTCGTAGTGAGGTGCCTTATGGCAGTGAGAAGAGCCGCATCGATTTCCTGCTTACCGACAATCCCGATGCGCCGGGCATCGATTGCTATGTCGAGGTGAAGAGCGTAACCCTTGGGCTAGGTAAGGGGCAGGGTGCCTTCCCCGATGCAGTGACCACAAGGGGGCTAAAACATCTGCGCGAATTGATGGAGATGAAGGCCGCGGGTCAACGCGCCGTGTTGTTGTTTTGCGTACAACATGAAGGGATACGCGATGTGCGACCGGCCGATGAAATTGACGCGGCCTATGGTGCGTTGCTGCGCGTGGCCCATAGCGAAGGTGTAGAGGTGATCGCCTACAGTGCGCAGATAAGTGATCAGGAGATTCGCCTAGTGGAGCAGTTACCTGTAAACCTCTAGATACGGCCTAGCTTACGCACATCGTCCTCGTCCACCATCATGAAGCCGTTGCCCAGCACGAACGGGATCGCCTTGAGGCGTTTGCCTTTGCAGGGACCTAAGATACAGGTGCCATTCTCGATCAGGAACAAAGCCCCATGGGTGGAGCACTGAATAAGCGCACCGTCGGCGTCTAGGAATTGGTCTTCCAGCCACTCCAAAGGCGTGCCTAGGTGTGGGCAATAATTGTAATAGAGGAAAAGTTGATCGTCTTTCTTAACGGCGAACAGATACTTATTCTCGACTTCTAAACCTTTAGAGGTTCCTTCTTCAATATCGTCCACACTGCAAAGCGTAATCATGTTCAAGTCTCCTCGCCTAGGCCAATGCTTGGCTAAAGTCGGCGATTAGGTCATCGATGTGTTCGATGCCAACGGCGATCCTAATGAGCGAGTCGGGGATGCCCATAGAGGCGCGCCGCTGCGGTCCCATCTCATAGAAAATCGTATGGGCTACTGGAATGGCGAGTGTACGAGTATCGCCAAGATTACTCGATGAGACGACATATTGGAGGCGATTCAGGAAGTCGAAACAGTCGACCTCGGCATCCAATTCGATACTCATTAGCGCGCCATACTGTTCGAAAAGCGTGGTGGCCAACGCGTGTTGAGGGTGGCTAGCAAGGCCAGGGTAATTGACCGTGCGCACCCGGGGGTGTTCCTCGCAGAATCGTGCTAGTGCTAACGCGTTGTCACTGGCTCGCTTTACGCGCAGCGACATTGTCTCCGAGCCTACTGCGAGAGTATGGGCAGCCTCTGGAGACAAGGTGGCGCCGAAGTCGCGCAGTCCCTTTTTCTTGATCTGCGTGAGTCCCCATTGGCTTGTAGGCCCGGTTTTATAGTTCTCGTAGAGGTTGGGAAAGCCGCTCCAGTCGAATAATCCAGTTTCGGTCACGGCACCGCCTAAGGCGTCGCCGTGACCGCCGAAATATTTCGAAAGCGAGTTCACGATGAGCGAGGCACCGACCGATTTCGGAGAAAATAGGCAGGGTGTGGTGATCGTATTATCGACCACATAGACCAACTGCTTGGCTGCGCAGAGCGCACCGATCTTGGCAAGATCCGCCACCTGAGTAACAGGGTTGGCGATGGTCTCCACGAATACCAACTTCGTGTTAGGCGTGATGGCCTTCTCTATATTGCTTACATCGGTGGCGTCTACGAAACTGACATCGATGCCGAGATTGCCAAACGTATTGAATAGGCTATTGGTATTGCCGAATAGGTAGGCACTGGAGACTACGTGATCGCCTTGTTTTAAGAGCGAGAACAGAATAGAGCCAATGGCGGCCATTCCTGTGGCGAAGGCGACGCTAGCAACACCGCCCTCCATCCTCGTAATGCGGTTCTGAAGAGCGTTCACCGTAGGGTTCTGTTGGCGGCCATAATTGTAACCCGCCTGTTTTCCCTGAAACACTGCGGCAAGCTCGCGCGAGTCGGCATACTCGAATGCAATCGACGTATGGATGGGCTTATGCAAAGCGCCATGCTCGGGTTTGTCACTGCGATCCGAGTGAAGGTTCACGGTATCGAAATGGGGAGAAGGCTTGTCGGTGCTCATTCTGGCTAAGTCCTAGTGCGCCCAGGCGGGCGTTTGCTGTTTGGGCGGCAGTATATAAGAGACGGGCTGAGCTGAACACCGCTCGCCTTTCTCACTGCATAAGGTAGATGGGCAGCGCGGCGATCTGTTCGTCGATATCGGCCACGCGTGCGACATAGGCTTCACTATTGCGATCGGTGAACTGAGCGGAGAAATCGTCCTCGGTTAGGCCTGCATTATCTCGTGATACTGGCGGCATATAATCGGTCTCCTCGCTTGCCATTGAGAGGCGACTCTGTAGCTGCTGGGCCTCGTTCCAAGAGCTTGTCGCGGCATTACCCAGTGCGACTCCGGCGATATTAGCTGTAAGGTCGCTAAAGCTGAACCCCGAGCGATAACGGGCGTCGTGGACTTCCTTGCTAGTAGAGAGAATGCCAGCAACCCCGGCGCCAACGGTAGCGCTCATAGCAGCAGAGCTGGTGAAGTGTTGCGCGAGGTCTGGGCGCCGCTGAATGGTGACGTTGAGTCGGCGGGGTGTAATCAAGGCAGCTGCTCCGGGTGGGTCGACTAGCTGGCTTAGGTCGGACTCGTTCACATAGAGTGATAGTGCCTGCAGCAAGCTGCGATTCTCTAACACTGGGTCGGCCCCTTGGGCGACTCGCTGCGAGGCGGTTTCGAAAAGCGGGAACATCAGCAGGTTTAAGGAGATGCTACGAGTGCCCTGAGGCTGCTGTTCGACCAAATCGACTAGTTTTCCGAAATAGAACACGATGCGCTCTTTGTCCTCAGCGCTTAGAAAGAGCTGCTCAGCCTGAGTCTGTACTCTGGAGATCAGACGTGGCTCCCAATCCATGGTGATTTGCATGAGATTGGGGGTAAAGCTGATCTCGCGAAGACTTTGTTGCAGGTTTACCAATTCCTGATAATTGACATAGCTGCTGGCCAGGCGCGCCTCGAGCCTTGCGCTTAAGAACTGCACGAGGACGTCGGGTATTGGCAGATAGCCCATCTTTACTGAGGACAGTTCTAGTCGTTGTGCACCCATGCTGATTTTGCTTTGTAAGTTGAGGTAGAGTGTCGCAAGGGGGGTGGGCCAAGGCACACTCATGTCGACGCTGGCGCTACCGTCCTGAATCGCAACATCTGCGGTAACCTCTTGCATGCCGGGCACGTTCTGCAGCAAGAACGCGGTGAGTAAGTTAAGTTCTGCCGCGTCCAAATGAAGGACAATCTCGCCCGGTGCGCCGATACGTGCCGGGGCGTTGTCGACTATGAGCTCCTCGATACTATTTATGGCGACGTTATCCAGCGTAGCGTTGAACGGCACAGAGGGGCGCCACTGCAAAAGCAGGGCGGCCACAAGAATAAGGAAGCCAAATAGGAACCCAAACAGTAGCGCGGGTTTACTTATGTGGCTGATGTAGCGGGACTTTGTCATGAGAATTCAGCATAATTGCTGACAATTTCCTGTTTTACCGATATAAAGTGCATGCGAAGGGGCGTGACGGAGTCGTCAGGCACGGATGTTGCCCCCTTAAGTTGCTTGACCCTACTATCAGTGACTGATTATGGTGTCGTCAAGCACGGAAACGATTATACCCAGACTACAATGGCCAACAAGGATTCCTCACCATGAAACGCATTGCAAATCCAAGCAGATTAGCGCACGCCCTACAGCGCGTGACTTTAGGCCTCGCCGTGCTAGCGCTGGTGGGCTGCGGTTCAACAGATCAACCACCGGTCGTAGATCAGGCTAATACTATCGAGATGCAACGCGAGGCAGAGCAGGCGGCGGCAACAAGGGCTGCCGAGGAGCGTGCTCGCATAGCCAGAGTTGAGGCGGAGCGTGAGCGCCAAGAAGTAGCCGCGCGCGAGGAAGCCGCCCGTATTGCTCGGCAACAGGCACAGGAAGAGGCGCAACGAGAGACTCAACGTCTCGAGGCGGCTCGGATCGCAGCAGCGGAGCAGGCCCGTCGCGCCGCAGTTGCTCGGGAGCAGACGCAGCGTGCACGCATCGCGGAGCTAGAGGCGCAGATTGAGCAAATACGCGCCAGTAATGCGGCGGTGGCCTCCGCGAATACTAAGTTTGAAGAAGCTATAGCCGCAGCGCAGGCACTTCTTGATGCTCTAAACGCCGAACAGCAGAAATACGCCAATACTACTGCGCAGGGGGAGTTGCTCGTTCCATTAGAGAAGGCCCGTATTGCGGAGCTGGAATCTCGTAAGGATAGTTTAAAGCGAGAAGCGCAAGCACTTAGCCAGCAGTGAGGCTGTCGTCATGAGTGGCGAGATCATCGATATAAAGGCAGCACTTGAGGAACGTCAATTCAAGGCTAAAGAAGATCGCCTTACGAAAATGCGTGAGGCTTTTCGCTCTGCTAGATTAGGCGCTAATGAGCAGATTAAGTCGAAAGCCACCACCTTAAAAGATGCTAAACGTAAGAAGAAAGGCCGCAAGTCAAAGCGCTAGCGGCCTTAGCCCCACCGACTAATAATATTTCACTATGGCCTTGCATGGGCCGGTCAAAACCTGCGCTATAGCGCAAATACTTCCCTCTATTTCCCGTCGAATTACTGTCTTTTTAACTGGCCCGTAAGCGCCGTGTTGCCTGCTTTGTTTGTGCAGATTGGTATGCTACAGTGCGCCGGGTCCGTTAACAAAAACAACATAAGGGGATACCGTAAGATGCCAGGCATGACTATAAGTATTTCGATTTTGCTTTCACTTTTTGGTTTGGGTGTGGCGTACTTTTATATGCGCCAAGTTATGAGTGTGCCGTTGGACTTAGGTCTTGAAGGCGAGCAAAAAACCCGACTACGCTTTATTCACGGTGCGATCGCTCAGGGTGCCATGGCATTCCTGAAGCAAGAGTACAAATTTCTCGCCATCTTTATGTTGGTTTTTGCCGCGATCATCTCGGTACTGATTGACGATAATCACACTCCCGACACTCGGGAAGGTCTCTACACCGCCGTCGCGTTTCTATTTGGCGGCATAATCTCTATCGCATCCGGCTACATCGGCATGATGATTGCGACTCAGGGCAACGCCCGCACAACTGTATCCGCACGCAATAGCATCAGCGATGCCTACAAGGTAGCCCTTAACTCGGGCGCCGTTATGGGTTTTGCGCTAGTGTCCCTTGCTGTTTTGGGTCTGGTAGTGGTGTATGTAGTGATGAAGGCTTGGTTGCCTGCTGACCTACCTAATTATGTGTTGATGGAAATCATCGCCGGATTCGGCCTAGGCGGTTCTACTATTGCCTTGTTCGCCCGTGTGGGTGGTGGCATCTTTACTAAGGCTGCCGATGTTGGCGCAGACTTGGTCGGGAAAGTAGAGAAGGGCATTCCAGAAGATGATCCCCGCAACCCTGCAGTAATCGCCGACAACGTTGGCGACAACGTGGGTGATGTGGCCGGCATGGGTGCTGACTTATTTGGCTCCTGCGCAGAGAGTACCTGTGCGGCGATGGTGATTAGTGCGATTGTCTTTGCTGGCAACGTCGATGCTCTACTCTACCCGATTCTCATAAGCGCCATGGGCATTCCAATTAGCCTACTGACTCTTCTGCTTGTATCGGTCAAGAAAGAAGAAGATGTGTCACCTGCTCTTATGAAGTTGTTGATCATCTCCAGCGCGCTCATGGCAGTCACCATGTACTTCGTAACCGGTATGGCCATTCCAGCCGAGTTCGTATTGCGCGATGTTACCTACACCAGCATGGGAATTTATTACTGCTTCTTGTCTGGCCTCATAGCCGGTCTTGCGGTGGGCCTATTAACTGGTTACTACACATCTGCCGCCTTCAAGCCAGTGCAAGAAGTGGCGAAGTCCTGTGAGACTGGTGCCGCAACTAACATCATCTACGGCCTCGCACTAGGTTATAAAAGTACCGTGTTGCCCTATATCGCGATCGCGATCGCGATTTTTGTGTCTTGGGAACTAGGCGGCATGTATGGCGTTGCGATTGGTTCACTGGGTATGCTCGGTACTCTAGCCATTGCATTGACGATTGATGCCTACGGCCCTGTCGCCGACAATGCTGGTGGTATTGCTGAGATGGCGGGTCTAGACAAAGAAGTACGACGTCGCACAGATATTCTGGACTCAGCAGGTAACACTACTGCGGCGATCGGCAAAGGCTTTGCGATCGGTGCTGCAATCCTTACCTCTCTGGCTCTATTCGCGGCATTCCTAACTAGTGCCGATGGCTTGATGAAGGAGCAGCGTGGGGATGACTACGACCTGCTAGGCTCGATCAATCTGCTCGATCCTGTCGTGTTCGTGAGCCTATTCCTCGGCGCGGTGCTGCCATTCCTGTTCACCGCGATGACGATGAAGTCGGTGGGTAAGGCTGCGTTCGATATGATCGAAGAAGTGCGCCGTCAATTCAAAACCATTCCGGGTTTGATGGAAGGCACTGGTGAGCCAGACTACGCACAGTGCGTGGCGATCTCTACGAAGGCTGCCCTGCGTGAAATGATTGCCCCGGGCATTCTGATCATGGGCTCTCCAATAGTTGTAGGCTTCCTATTCGGTGTGCCTGCTGTAGCCGGTATGCTAGCGGGCTCTTTGGTCACTGGTGGCGTACTCGCAATTGCCTCGTCCAATAGCGGCGGTGCTTGGGATAACGCTAAGAAGTTTGTCGAGGCAGGTAATCTTGGCGGCAAGGGCTCGGAAGTGCACAAGGCCGCAGTCGTGGGCGATACCGTAGGTGATCCATTGAAGGATACTTCTGGTCCATCGTTGAATATCCTGATCAAGCTTTCTGCGATTCTCTCGCTCGTATTCGCACCTTTCTTCGTGCAATACGGTGGAGTATTGATGGGCGGTTAATTCTGCCTGACATAAAAAAAGGGCTGCTTGCAGCCCTTTTTTTATGCTTGAGTCTGTCAATAGGCCCCAAGAGTATTCGGTGAATTTCTAGTTCGGGCGTGGCCTTTCGAAGTGATACATGACCCATTCGGTGTAGTCACTCTTCTCGCCTGTCTCGGTGTCTACCCAGCTGACCCGAACATTGCGGACACATTGGTAAATACGAAACGAGTCGGTGTCTTCGATAATGAGTCCACGCACCGATGGATTGAGCGTGTAGTTGGATATCTCAACGAGTTTCCAGTCCTGGTGCATGGTTTGCCCAATGCAGTCGTTGCCGAAGAGTAGATCTACATAGCTCATCTCTTTCTCAGCCCAGGCATTGGGGCGAACGGTCAGGTCAAGCTTAAGCTGGGCCTGTGTCTTTGGGTCTTCCTCATCCTGAAACAGCACTGACTCTAGTATGATTTCGTGTTCGCTCAAATTCTGCGCGACCAAACGTAAGCCCGCATCACTCCTAGTTCCCCAAGCGCTGGAATAGATTGCATATTTGATAGGGTAATCGGCTTCCTGTGTTGAATTCACGGGCGTAGTCAGCCCCTGCGCAAAAGCCTGCGAAGCTGCACTTAGTGCTATTAACATGGCTATCGATGCCTTAGGCATTCAATTCAATCCTCAGCCGAAGACAGTTCGGCGATACTTGCGATAAACCCAAGCAGGTTAGCGTAAATGGGGGTTTTTTTCCATATTCATCTATCTAGTAGACCGGATGTGCGCCGATTGTCGCTCCGCTCCTGTTACGCTTGTCCCCTGTCCTAGCTTCGATGGATAATGCGCTAGACTGTTCATAGGCCGTAGCGACATAGGCTGCCAAGAGAGAGATATCGTGGAAAAACTGCAAGCTGTTAAACATATAATCTGTGTCGCTTCCGGAAAAGGGGGGGTAGGTAAATCCACTACTGCTGTGAATCTTGCACTAGCACTGCGACGACGCGGCATGCAGGTGGGACTGCTCGATGCTGATATCTATGGCCCAAGCCAGCCGATGATGTTGGGTGTGAAGTCTGGTACGCGCCCAAAGATAGTCGACAACAAGTACATGGAGCCCATCAAGGCGCACGGTATAGAGTCGAACTCCATGGGTTATCTCGTGGACCCGAATACGCCGATGGTATGGCGTGCCCCCATGATTGTGGGTGCATTCAATCAGATATTGAAAGATACGCTGTGGTCCGATCTGGACTACCTGATCGTGGATATGCCCCCAGGCACTGGAGATATTCAGCTAAGCCTGTCGCAAGCGGTTACGATCACCGGTGCTGTGATTGTCACAACCCCTCAGGACGTGGCGCTAATAGATGCTCGCAAAGGTATCGAGATGTTCCGTAAGGTGAAAGTGCCCTTACTGGGCGTGGTCGAGAATATGGGGGTTCATATCTGTTCTAATTGCGGTCATGCGGAGGCGATATTTGGCACTGGTGGAGGACAGCAACTCTCCGAAGACTACGGCATCGATGTCATCGGCTCACTGCCTTTGGATTTGGCTATTCGTGAGCACACCGATGCGGGGAATCCTATCGTAGTTGCTGAGCCCGATAGCGCAGTCACTAAGGCATATTTAGAACTTGCGGATAAGGTCTTGGCGCGGGTTGCAGCTTTGGAGTCGCAATCCACTGCGGCGCCAACGATCACGATGAGCGACGATTAGAAGGGACCGAAAACTCGGCCCCTTCGCCTACTAGATAGCAGGCTTGCTCGGCTCTATATGCTCCCCAGGAAGACGGATATTGCGCACAATCGTCTGAACTTCTTCCGGCGGAGCGGCGGTGAATTTGCACACGCTTAAGGCCACTATTAGATTGAGAATAGTGCCAAACGTCCCAATTCCTTCTGGCGAGATGCCGAACCACCAGTGACTCGCGTTACTTAGTTCAGGGCTTAGGAACTTGAAGAAGATGATATATGCGGCGGTAAAGCTAAATCCGGTCACCATTCCTGCCACTGCGCCCTGTCGATTCATGCGGCTATAGAAGATGCCAAGTACGATAGCGGGGAAGAAGGACGCGGCTGCTAAGCCGAAGGCGAAGGCGACCACCTCGGCCACAAAGCCAGGCGGATTGATGCCAAAATAGCCCGCAATTAACACCGCCACAAATATCGCCATGCGGGCATAGCGCAGCTCCTGTTTCTCGGTGATGTGGGGCGCCAAGCAGCGCTTCATCAAGTCATGGGATATCGAGGTCGAGATCACCAACAAAAGCCCCGCTGCGGTCGACAGAGCGGCCGCGAGCGCACCGGCCGCCACCAATGCCACAACCCAGTTGGGTAGGCGGGCTATCTCTGGGTTTGCCAATACCATGATGTCGCGATTGACGGTGAGCTCGTTGGTTTCTGGGTCGCCAACATATTGAATTCTGCCATCGCCATTCTTGTCGTCGAAGACAATCAGGCTGGTACGCTCCCAAGTACTGAACCATGAGGGCATGGAAACGTATTCCGCATTATTAACGGTGTTCATGAGATTGACCTTAGAAAACGCGGCAATCGCAGGAGCAGTGGTATAGAGGATCGCGATGAAGATCAGCGCATAGCCAGCTGAGCGGCGTGCATCACGCACACTAGGTACTGTGAAGAAGCGAATGATCACGTGGGGCAATCCGGCGGTTCCGAACATGAGTGCCGCAGTGATGAAGAAAACATCCTGGGTGCTCTTCTGACCTTCGGTATAGGTACCAAATCCCAATTGTTCACTCACACCATCGAGGCGGTCGAGTAGATAGCCACCCCCATATTCCGGCGTAAGTTCTGAGCCAAAACCCAGTTGCGGAATCGGGTTGCCTGTCATCATGAGTGAAATAAAGACAGCGGGCACCATATAGGCAAAGATGAGGACGCAGTATTGCGCGACTTGGGTATAGGTAATGCCCTTCATGCCACCGAGCACGGCATAGAAAAACACGATGGCCATGCCGATGATCACCCCTGTGGTGATGTCCACCTCTAGGAAGCGAGAGAAGACGATTCCTGCGCCTTGCATCTGCCCGCATACATAGACGAAGGACACAACAATTGCACAGAACACTGCGGTGAGACGTGCGCTCTGGGAGTAGTAGCGCTCGCCGATGAAGGCTGGCACTGTGAATTTACCGAATTTACGCAGATAGGGTGCAAGTAGCAGGGCGAGTAAGACATAGCCGCCGGTCCAGCCCATCAAGTAATAGGTGCCGTCGCGGCCTAGAAAAGAGATGAGGCCTGCCATGGAAATGAAAGAGGCGGCAGACATCCAATCGGCCGCTGTGGCCATGCCGTTGACCAGCGGCTTCACGCCGCCACCGGCTACATAGAAATCGTGAGTGGAACCTGCCCGTGACCACACGGCAATGCCGATATAGAGGCTAAAGGAGAGGAAAACGAATAAGTATGTCCACAGCTGTACGCTCATGATTGCTCCTCGATGTTTGTGTCGGAGGAGTCGGCAGACTGAGTCTGGTCGAGCTTGTACTGGTGGTCTAACTTGTCCATTTGGCGTATGTAGACGTAAATTAGAATCACAAAGCCGTAGATAGAGCCCTGTTGCGCCATCCAGAAACCGAGTTTGAATCCGCCGATGCGAAATTGATCGAGGAAATCGGCAAGAAGGATGCCACAGCCAAAAGAGATGAAAAACCATACACAGAGTAGGCGAAGAACGATCCTGACATTAGCTTGCCAGTACGAGCGCGCGTTTTTATCGGACATCGAAGGCCTCTTTGTTTTTAGTATGTAATTTATTGATTATTATATTTATTATTTAAATCATAAGGCGCAATTCGCACCGATGTTAGCACTAAAAAAATTGCGCGTACACCGCCTCGCGGAGCGTTAGATGCTGTATTGAAACGCTGGTTTTTCAAGTAACCCACTGAGAAGGCGGTTTGGCTCGTTTCGAGTTGCTTATTCGATTTGATGACGTACTATTCACTAGGTAAATGAAAGCGTTATATATCATCAAGGATTTAGCTCTATGGCGTCAAAGCGTTGCGACCTCAATCTCTTCCTCGTGTTCGATACGATCTATACCGAGCGTAATCTCACGCAGGCGGCGAAATCTCTGGCAATCACCCAACCAGCGGTGAGTAATGCCTTGGCAAGGCTGCGCAAGCTATTCAACGATGAGCTGTTCGTGCGTTCTGCGCGAGGAATGCAACCGACACCTGTTGCAGATAGTATCGCTCAGAATATCTCTGAAGCGCTTGGCCTGCTTAAGAGCAGCGTTCTGGAACGTGAGGCATTCGACCCGGCTTTCACCGAACGAACTTTTCAGTTCAGTATGACCGACCTGACCGAGGCGGTGGTACTTCCCAAGTTGATTCCATTCTTCGAAGAGACGGCTCCAAATGTAACCTTGCAGAGTTACTACGTGAAGCGGCAGGAGTTAGTGCGCAATCTATCCCGAGGCGAGCTCGACTTTGCGGTGGACGTGCCCGTCATCGAGGACCCACAGCTCTGCCACGCGTCTTTGTTTAGCGATGGCTATGTGTGCGTGTTGCGACATGGGCATCCGGCATTGGAGAAAGAGTTCACGCTAGCGACGTTCTTGGAGCTGCAGCATATTCACGTTTCGAGCCGCCGTAAGGGCTTGGGACAGGTAGACTTAGCGCTATTGAGGTGCGACGAGGAGCGCAATATTAAGTTGCGCGTGCAACACTATAGAGTGGCTGCGGCTATAGTGGGTTCGACAGATCTTGCGCTCAGTTTACCGCGCTACTTAGCTAAGGAATTTGATCTTGCGATTCTACCTTTGCCGTTCAATGTAGCGCAGCTAGATTTCCACCTCTATTGGCATCGGCAATCCGACAGCGATAGTTCTCATCGGTGGCTGCGCGAGGCCATGCTTGAACTGTTTAAGGCTCCGAATGAGTGAAGACGCTTACTCGATAAACTCTTTAATGTAGTTGAGCAACTTGCGGCGATGTACACGCGCCATCTCTTCGTTCTCTTTCGTGTAATTGCGCATAATCTGCCGAAGCGCCTGACGCTCCGCCAATGGCCAGGTATCGACAAAAGCACTGATATCTTCCTCGCCTCCTTCCAAGAGGCGATCACCCCATTGCTCGATCAATTGTGCACGTCGCACCTGCGCATGATCGGGCGTGCGCATCTTGTCTAGCTCGGCTTGAATCTCTTCATGATTGCTGGCGCGCATTACTTTGCCAATAAACTGCAGTTGGCGCCTTTTTGCACCATGGCTATTAGGGAGTCTATTGTATTCATCCAGTGCCGAGCGCAGGGTCTCAGACAGTGGCAGCTTCTCGAGCTGTTTCTTGTTCAGCGTCGTAAGATCTTGACCAAGATCTTGCAAGGCGGTCATGTCACGCTTTACTTGTGACTTGCTGGGTGGCTCTAAGGACCAGTCGATTTCTTCGTGTTGCTTCATGCCGCATCCTATTGTGGAGTATTTGGGCTTTAATTGAGGCGAGGCTTAAGCTTCGCGTTATTCGCTCTCGTCGAAGCGGTTGTTGACTAGCGTGGTGATGGCATCTAGTGCATCCGCCTCATCAGGTCCGTCGATGTGGATGTTCAATACGGTGCCCTTACTAGCGGCTAGCATCATGAGCGATAAAATGCTTTTACCGTCGACCATTTTGTCTTGGCCTACCTTAATGTGGCTGTTAAAGGCAGAGCTTACCGAGACCATTCTCGCGGCGGCGCGTGCGTGTAACCCAGCTTTATTGCAAATTGTGAGAGTGGATTTAATCATGACTCTTACGCTGTTTCCCTGCGGATTAATTCGCGGTGCATCACTTGCACGTTCTTGATCTTATCAGCAAAGTGCCGCTTGAGCCTTTCGCTCAGATAGACGGAGCGATGCTGACCACCTGTACAACCGATCGCAACCGTCATATAGCTACGGTTGTTTTCTTCAAATTTTGGTAGCCATTTTAACAAGTACTGGCATAAATCTTCATACATGCTCTCAACCGTGTTCTGAGAGGATAACCAGTTCTGCACGGGCGCATCGAGGCCTGAAAGAGGGCGCAAGTCTGGCTCCCAGTAGGGATTGGGAAGGCAGCGCACATCGAAGACAACGTCCGCGTCGATGGGAACTCCATATTTATAGCCAAAGGACTCGAACATCAAGGCAAGGCCACTATCATCGCGCTCTACAACACGAGTTTTTATAGTATCTCGCAGCTGGTGTAACGACATGTTGCTAGTGTCGATGGACAAGCTCGCGAGCAGAGCGATCTGCTCCAGCAGCTTCGTTTCTATGTTTATGGCCTGGCGCAAGCCAATCTTCTCGGTTGTCAGCGGGTGCTTGCGACGGCTTTCGCTAAAACGTTTGATAAGAGTAGGGCTGCTGGCGTCTAGGTAGATGATCTCTGTGCGTAGCGACTTCAGCTTAAGCTGCTCGATGATCTCAGGCACCTGCGTAAGATCCGAGGGAATATTGCGGGCGTCAATACTGACCGCAACTAATGGTAGTTCTGTGCTCTGATCACTGACACGCTGCGCGAGTGCCGGCAATAGGCTAGCGGGCAGGTTGTCGATGCAATAATAGCCGTGATCCTCAAGCATGTTGAGGGCGGTACTCTTTCCGGAGCCGGAGCGCCCGCTGATAATTAGCAGTTTCACTTAGTCTATTCGCCTAGGGGGTTGGTGCAGATTCGGATACTGTAGCGCTAAGAGCCTGCATAACATTATCAGCTTTGACTTGGGCTGAATAGTTTCAAAGGCGAGTGGCAATCTCGAATAACTGCTGTGGTGACTGGGCCTCACGAAGCTCTTGGCAGAAGGAATCCTGATGAAAGAGTGTTGCTAGAGCACCTAAAACCTTCAGGTGTTCATCGGTCTCCTGTGCAGGCACGATTAACACAAACAGTAGGTCTACAGAGCGCGAATCGATCGCATCGAAATCGATACCTTCCTGCAAGGTTACCAGCGCCCCGGTAATGTGATCGCAGTCTGTTACGCGACAATGGGGGATGGCAATACCATTGCCGATGCCGGTGCTGCCCAGTTGCTCACGGGCAAGCAGTGCACTATAGATATGATCTGCGGAGAGGGAACATGTCTCGTCTGCAATTAATTCGCTGACAGTGGTGAGGAACCGCTTTTTACTAACACCCGGCAACTTCGAGAAACAGCGTTCTGGGGTCAGTATGGTATCGAGTCGCATTATGGCTTGGTCTCATTGAACTAGAAATTCGACGGTAATTTTAGCATTGCTGTCGCGCGGATTTGAGGTTTTTTTTCGACCTTGGATGAATTCGCAGCGTTATATGAAGTCTAGTCGAGTCTTTTGCGCTCGTTCGAAGGCGGAATAGCCAAGGATTCTCGATACTTGGCAATCGTTCGGCGTGCTACGTTGATGCCTTGGTCTTCGAGTAACTTCGTAATTTTGCTGTCGCTTAGCGGCTTGCGTGTGTTCTCTGCGGCAACCAATTTCTTGATGAGGGCCCGGATTGCCGTAGAGGAGCATTCGCCGCCACCGGCCGTACTGACATGGCTTGAGAAGAAATACTTCAGTTCGAAGATGCCCTTGGGGGTGTGCATATACTTCTGCGTTGTCACTCGCGAGATAGTGGACTCATGCATACTCACCGCCTCGGCGATATCGTGCAGCACGAGGGGTTTCATCGCCTCTTCGCCGTATTCGAAAAAGCCCTTCTGGTGCTCCACGATGCGTGTTGCCACCTTCATAAGGGTCTCGTTGCGACTCTGCAGACTCTTGATAAACCAACGTGCCTCCTGCAGGTTGTCGCGCAGATAATTATTGTCGGAGCTATTGTCAGCGCGCCGTACCAGCGAGGCGTAACCGGGGTTGATGCGAATCTTAGGCGCGGTTTCGGGGTTGAGCTCGACGAGCCAGCGGCCGGTAGTGCTGTCTTTAGTGACGATGACATCGGGTACGATGTAACTGGTTGACGGAGGAGCAATATCCGAACCTGGGCGTGGATTGAGTTGTTCGATTACGGCGATGGCGTCGCGAAGCTCAGGCTCTTTGAGGCGTGTGAGGCGCATTAATTGTGCGTAGTCACGGTTGCCTAGCAATTGGAGGTGGTCTTTCACCACGATCTTGGCGTGTTTGACGGCGGTGGTTAGTAAGTCGTTCTCGAACTGCTGCAGTTGGATCAACAGGCACTCGGCAAGATCGCGATAACCGACGCCCACGGGATCGAATTGCTGGATGCGATGTAGCACTGCAACTACTTCGTCAGGGTCGATATCTAGCGAGCGGATAAGACTTGCGTGTATCGCATCGATGCTAACGGTAAGCATGCCGTTGGGGTCGATGGCATCGATCAGGGCAAGGCCTATGAGGCGATCGGCGTCGGACATCGGAGTGAGATTCAGTTGCCACATCAGGTGGTCTTGTAGGCTTTCGGTCACGCTATTACGTGATTCGAAATCCATGCTGTCGCCTTCGCCAGAGCCAGACCCGGAGCCTCCGGTGGTGTAAGTGCTTTGGTAGATGTCGTCCCAGCTACTATCAACAGACAGATCCTGGGGGATGCTCTCTTCCCAGCGATTGTCGTCGCCGTCGCTATCACTGCTGGCGCTATATTCGGAGTTGTCTTTACTATCTTTGCTGGAGATTACGCGGTCGGCACTAAACTCGTCGCTAGAGCTGCTACTTTCGCTATTGGTCTCTGCTGCAGCGTCTTCTTTGGCATGGAAATCGTCGAGGCCTTCATCCAGTTCGAGCATGGGATTAGATTCGAGTGCTGAATGGATTTCTTGCTGAAGATCGAGAGTGGAGAGCTGAAGTAGGCGGATGGCTTGCTGCAGCTGGGGGGTCATGGTCAGTTGCTGACCCATCTTTAGCTGAAGCGATAATTTCATAGTGATGCGTACTTCATAATGTGAAATTCTGTGGTTATGTGCTGGTGCTTTAGTTGGGTAAGCCTCTTAAGAGGCACTTTGCCTTTAACCCAACGCGATAGCAAGTATCGTGCCGTAAGTCGCTAGCAAATTTCAAGCCCAATCGGCAAATTTATGCGGCAGCTATGGTTGATTGTGGCGAATCGGGTTAAGACTATTGAAGACACTTAGTACTCCGATTCCGTGTCGCTGCCGGGTACACCGTGCTGGAAGACGCCGTAGATCCATCCGTGGAGGCTCTACGACGGCATCCCTGCCGTCGAAGCTTCCCGCCCAGTGCACCCGACATCGACACTGACTTTGTGCCAACGAATTGGCATGTATTTCCGAAGATATGTTTCAATCGACCCATATCGCATACAGAGTAGGCGATGGCCTAAACCTCCTACAAATCCTCATTAAGCCAGCCGTTCGCTGGCACAGAAATAGTGCCGGTGTCGGGTTCTCTCTGCGGAAAGCTTCGGCGGCATGGAAAGCCGACGTAGAGCCTCCATGGATGGATTCACGGCGTCTTTGCGCAGAGAGAACCCGGCAGCGGCGCGGGAACAATGCCACCCAGCCAGCCATTACTGCGGAATAAAAAGCGAATATGGTCCGTTCTGTGAGAATTTGTGCAAATGGCAGGTTCTTCGCGGGCTAGCCCCCCATAAATAGGGCAAGCGCTCCTACAGTCAGAGTAATTCTCTAGATTTTAAACTGATGTCCAAGATAAACGTCGCGGACTTTTTGATTGCTTAGGATTGTTTCTGAGGAGCCCTCGGCGATGATTTGGCCCTCGCTTACTATGTAGGCTTTCTCGCAGATATCCAGAGTCTCTCGGACATTGTGGTCGGTTAATAGCACCCCTATGCCTTTCTCTTTCAAATGCGTAATGATCGCCTTGATGTCGCTCACGGAGATTGGGTCTACCCCCGCGAATGGCTCGTCTAGGAGGATGAACTGCGGTTCCGCGGCCAGTGCTCGCGCGATCTCCGTGCGGCGCCGTTCTCCCCCTGAGAGACTCATCCCCTTGTTGTCGCGGATGTGCGTGATGTGGAACTCCGCCAGCAAGCTCTCTAGCTTATCTTTGCGCGCATGGCGGTCGAGCTCCTTGCGTGTTTCTAGAATCGCCATGATATTTTCCGCCACCGTGAGAGTACGGAAGATGGATGAGTCTTGGGGGAGGTAGCCAACGCCACGTTGTGCCCGTGCGTGCATAGGCATCGACGTCAAGTCTGTCTGGTCTAGTGAGATTCTGCCGCTATCGGCTTGGATCAGGCCCACTATCATGTAGAAGCAGGTGGTCTTGCCCGCGCCATTGGGGCCAAGTAGCCCTACAATCTGACCGCTTCCGACACTAATACTGACATCGCGTACGACATGGCGCCCTTTGTAGGCTTTCGCTAGATTGCTTGCTTGTAGAATATTCATCAGTTGCTTGGAGGGCTGAGTGAGCCGCTGCAGGCTTGGCCCGAGGTCGCGCCGGTCTCAATTGTGTGGCGAATCTGCGCGCAGCGTAGCGTGGTGCCGGGTTGAATAAAATTGGCGCTGCCGATGAATTCGACTACGGACTCTAGGCCCGCATAATAATTAATTGTCTCGCTATTGCCTGTCACTACATCGTTCGGCTGATCTGCTTTTTGCTCGAAATTTGCCGGCACGCCAGTGACTCGTACTTGTTGCAGCTGATTGTTCTGGTTGTATTCGAGCACAGCCACATCGCCAGTAAGCTCGATGTTGTTCTGGCGTACAAACACATTGTCGCGCAGCGTGATTACCCGCAGGCCGTTCACAGTCTCGATGGTGGTTTCTCCGTCGGCGCTATACTCGTGGCTACCGGCCGCCTCCTGTGCATGGTTGCGGGTAGTGGCGAAGGAGAGTGAGAGGGCGAGTGCGCCCATCATCAACGTGCTGGCTATGCGCTTAAGGTTGACTGCTTTGAACTTCATATCGGCCCTTGACCTCTGTTAGAAAGGTCAGTGTGTCCTGGCGCAGATCGGCATGCATGCCTATAGCGGTCTGTCGCAGGGTGTTAGTGGTCATCAATACTTCGCGATCCGTTTGCATGGTTTCGGTGTTCGGGAATAGCGAAAGAAAACTGGTCGAGAGCGTCATTGTGTTGCCCGTGTCGTCGTTCTGAAAAAGCTCGACCTCGTCACTTAAATCGAGTTGCTCTATGCGGTCACTTTGCTCGGCTGCGAGGATTCTGCCCGATCTGGCGACGATATTCCAGCGAGCACCTGAGCCTTGGTAGAGGCGGACATAGGGATTAGTCAGCTGTGTGCTGTTGTCGAGGTAGTGAATCTGCTCTTCTGCTTCGAGGGTGTATTCGATATTGCCGTCGATATCATAGAGGACGGTAGTGACACCGTTGGAGTAGGCGTCAAAGGTGATGGCTGGACTAGTCTCTTCTACTAGTCTGGCTTGTGAGCGACGTTCCTGCAAAAAACCGCGGCCAGCATACAGCGCGACTAATATCGCGAGCGATCCGATCCAGAAGCGTGGTCCTGAAAGGAGCTCGCGCAGGTTGACCATTTTGTCGCTAGGCGCGATGGCGTCGATGTTAGAGGTAGGGCGCGATGGCGTCATCGTAACGTTCCTGAGCCTGCAGAATAAAATCACAAACCTCACGCACGGCTCCCAAACCACCGGAGAGCTGCGTTTGCAAATGGGCTATAGACTTTACGCTGCTGTGGGCGTTGTCGACTGCGAAACCAAGGCGTACTGCCTTCATCACACGTATATCGGGCAGGTCGTCGCCTACGTAGGCGATATTCTCTTTCTTAAAACCGTGCTGCTCGCATAACTCAGCAAGGGCCTCAAGCTTGTCTTCGCGGCCCTGCACTACGATCTTGATGCCAAGGTTCTCGGCTCGCTTGCTTAGCAGTGCCGATTTGCGCCCGCTCAGAATCCCTACCTGTACCCCGTTGTTTTGCAACAGTTTAATGCCTTGTCCATCGAGTGTGCTGAAGGCCTTAATTTCTTCGCCACTATCGGCGAGAAACAGTTCACCCGCGGTTAGTACCCCGTCGACATCGAGTAATAGGAGAGTGGTATCACGGGCCCGCTCCAGCGCGTCGCTGGGGTCGATATTGAAGAGCATAATCGTCGGTTTCCTATTAGTGAGCCAGTATTAAGGCCTAGCCCCTATACGACATTGGCCTGAAGAAGGTCATGCATGCGTATCACACCACTTAGTGTTTGCGCTGCATCGACAACCAACAGGGTGTAGACACTAGTCTCTTGCATCATCAATACTGCCTCTGTCGCTAAGGCATTCTCTTGAATCTTCTTGTTCTTCGCCGACATCACCTCGTGGATATAGGTCTTGTGGATATCCTTGCCTGAATCGAGTGTACGGCGCAGATCGCCGTCGGTAAAGACGCCGCATAGTGTCCCGGCTGCATCGATGACAGTGGTCATGCCTAGACCCTTGCGGCTTACCTCTAGCAGTGCGTCGCTAAGCAATGTGTCTGGGCTAACCTTCGGAATAGCATCGCCGGAGTGCATGACGTCTTTGACCTTGAGCAATAGACGCCTGCCGAGCTTGCCTCCTGGGTGGGAGAAAGCGAATTCCTCTGGCGTGAAGCCACGGGCCTCCATGAGCGCCATCGCCAGCGCATCGCCGAGCACCAGCACTACCGTGGTGCTGGTAGTAGGCGCGAGCCCGAGGGGACAGGCCTCTTCCTCGACACTGCCATCTAAATGGACATCGGCAACTGTAGCGAGCAGCGATTCCTTGTTTCCAGTGAGGCTGATAATCGGAATGCCTTTGCGTTTCAGAATTGGCATTAGCGTGAGTATTTCGCTAGCAGTGCCAGAGTAGGAGATGGCGATCACCACGTCTTTATCGGTGATCATGCCTAGATCGCCATGGCTTGCCTCGCCTGGATGCACAAACATGGCGGGAGAGCCGGTGCTAGATAGGGTTGCTGCGATCTTTCTGCCGATCAGGCCCGATTTGCCCATGCCCAGCACCACAACGCGGCCTTTGCAGGCCAGTATCAGGGCGCAGGCTTGCGCGAAACTATCATCGATGCGGGTCATTAAGGCACCAATGGCGCGGTGTTCGATGTCGATCGTGCGCAATGCGCGCTGGATCAAATAATCTGTTTCAGTCATCTGCTAGTTTCTTCCATCCTGAGTCTGCAATAACGCCGCGAATCAGGCGTTAAATTTGTTGGTACATGATGCTAAACCAAAGCGCGTACATCAGTAAGAAGACGAAACCGAAGCTGCGTCCTATCGTCTTTCCTGACTTTATGGTCCAGAAGCAGGTGCCTGCTAGCACCACGGTCATGGCCAGCATTGTCGCATAATCTCGATAAAACAACTCCTGCTCGATCGGGCCCGCGGCGAGCAGGCCGGGGAATGGAAGCACTACAAGGAGGTTGAGGATGTTGGAGCCCACGATATTGCCTAAGGCGAGGTCCGAGTGGCCGCGCAATACGGAGGCGACGCAGGCGGCAAGCTCTGGGAGGCTGGTGCCCAGTGCCACTATGGTAAGGCCAATGATGGCAGAGGAGACACCTAAGCGTGTCGCGATCGAGCTAGCGCCTCCGACCAAGGCCTCTGCGCCTACAACGAGCAGCACTAGCCCAATGCTAAGGCGCAGGCTGGCGCGGGTCGTACTGATCGCAGGGATATCGGTGTCTTCCTCTATTTCGGCCAGATCCGGCGCGGGTTCGCCGCGCAAACCCCGGCGTACTAAGGCTAGTACGCAAAGCGCCAATAGGGCGATTAACACAAGGCTGTCGATGATGCCGATATACAGATTGGAGAAGACGATGCCAGTGACGACTGTAACAATCAGCAGGGCAGGCAACTCTCTTCTCACAAGGGAGTTCGGAGGCGTTATAGGGCGGATAAGTGCAGCAATGCCAAGCGCTACCCCAATATTGAATATGTTGGAGCCTAGGGCGTTGCCGATGGCTATGGGGGCTTGGTTCTCTATGGCCGCGACCGCCGAAGAGAAGAATTCGGGAGCCGATGTGCCGAATGCCACAATCGTCAGGCCTATCATCAATGGGGCGACCCCAAAGTTGAAGGCGATGGCCGAAGCTCCGGCTACAAATTTGTCAGCCCCCCAAATTAGCCCGACAAAACCGAATATCACAATGACGACGTCTAACAACATACATAGAGCCGGAAAAAGGGTGGGCACCAATTAGACGAAGGAATATTAATGTTTGCAAGTAGTAATTTATTGCGGTGGCCGTTTGATGTAAACTGCGCGCAGCTTTCTACAAGCTACGACGCTGAGTCTGATAGCTCTGCTCGACGGCCTTTAAAACACTGTGAAACAAGCAGTTTCGTCAGACAATCTATACGCGTTTACCGATAAAACAGGAGATAGCTCACGTGATCAAATTTAAGCATTTCGTTGCCATTGCCATATTGACCCTGACAGCCCCATTTGCCTTCGCAGCAGAGGAGATGTCTGCAGTGGACTCCGCCCGCGAGTCGGTAAATGAATTGCTCGCGAAAGTTGAAGAGTTGAAGCCAATCTTTGAATCCGATCGCGAGCGCTATTTCGCGGGTATTCAGGATTCACTGAACCTGTTTGTCGACTTCGATGAGGTTGCAACCGGCGTCATGGCCCGTTATGCCGAACAAGCTACAGCGGAGCAGATCACTCGCTTCGGAGATAAGCTCAGGACAACCCTGACGCGCTTCTACGGTGCTGCGCTGGTCGGTTACGACGGCCAGGAACTCGTCTTCCTGCCAGCTGGTCGCCCTTCTCCAGAGCCAGAAGAGAATACCAATGTGCGTATGCAGATCACCGCGAATAACAGCACGGTTGAGTTGCAGTACACCCTCTTCTTGAACGAAGCGCGCGAGTGGAAACTGAAGAACCTGTATCTGGGGGGCATTAACTTGCGTCGCCAGTATTACACCCAGTTCTCAGCCCTTATGAATCGCTATGGCAATGACATCGATCAGGTGATCAATAATTGGCAGTAAGCCGTGCCCACACTAAGATTTAGAAATATACAGGTTGTTTTATGATGATTGACGCAGGACAAATTCAAGACTTACTGCGCGCCGCGCTTCCCGATTGTGAGATCAGCGTGAACGGCGAAGGAGGCAAGTTTCAAGTGCTCGCTATTGGCGACGTCTTTACCGGGCTCAACCCGGTAAAGCGTCAGCAGCAGGTCTACCAAATTCTGAACCCTCATATTGCGTCAGGCGCGATTCATGCTGTTAGCATGCGCTTGATGACCGTCCAGGAAAAGGCCGCACAGGCCTGAACCCACAGACTCTTTAAATCGAGAAATTAATGGATAAGTTATTGATTCATGGGGGTATTAGCCTCAACGGAGAAATCCGTATCGCTGGGGCGAAAAACTCAGCATTGCCGATTCTGGCCGCAACACTGCTAACGCGTGAAACCGTACAGGTGTGCAACCTACCGCACCTGTTCGACATCACGACTATGCTAGAGCTACTCGGTTGCATGGGTGTTGAACCAGTAATCGACGAGAAGCTCAATGTCGAGGTAAACGGCGGCACCATCAAGCATTTCAATGCGCCCTATGACCTAGTTAAGACGATGCGTGCCTCTATTCTCGTGCTCGGTCCATTGCTTGCCCACTACGGCGAGGCGCAAGTGGCGCTGCCTGGTGGCTGTGCTATCGGTAGTCGACCTGTGAACCTACACATCAGCGCTCTGCAGAAGATGGGTGCGGATATCGTTGTGGAAGACGGCTATATCAAGGCCAAAGTGGATGGTCGCCTGAAGGGCGCTCATATTTTCATGGACATGTGTACGGTCACTGGCACAGAGAACGTCATGATGGCGGCCACTTTGGCCGACGGGCAGACGATCATCGAGAACGCAGCCCGCGAACCCGAAGTCGTCGATTTGGCGAATTGCCTGATCGCCATGGGCGCCGACATACATGGCCAGGGCACTGACACGATCGTGATCAACGGTAAGACGAGCCTACACGGCTGTAGTTATTCCGTCATGCCCGACCGCATCGAGACAGGCACCTATCTGATCGCAGCCGCCGCAACCCGCGGTCGCATCAAAGTCAAAGACACTCGCCCAGATATTCTGGAAGCGGTGCTGGCCAAGTTAGAAGAGGCGGGTGCGGATTTGCGCGTTGGCGATAACTGGATAGAGTTGGATATGCACGGTAAGCGACCTAAGGCCGTCTCTTTACGCACGGCGCCATACCCTGCGTTTCCTACCGATATGCAGGCTCAGTTCACGGCTCTGAATGCGATCGCCACGGGCACAGGCTCGATCACAGAGACTGTGTTCGAGAACCGCTTCATGCACGTACACGAAATGAATCGTATGGGTGCGTCTATGCATGTGGAAGGCAATACGGTCATCGTTACCGGTGTCACTTCGCTCAAAGGCGCTCCGGTGATGGCCACTGACTTACGTGCCTCCGCGAGTCTGATTATCGCCGGGCTGGTTTCGGAGAATGAAACCATCGTGGACCGCATCTACCATATCGATCGCGGCTACGAATGTATCGAAGAGAAACTGCAATCGCTCGGCGCGCGTATTCGTCGAGTTCCATCATAGGGGGCGTAAGCGCCCCGGAAGTAAAGAAAGGCAAGCGAGACCTATGACGGCGACGAATTATCAAAAAATTGTGATTGCTCTTACCAAAGGGCGCATCCTCGAAGAAGTGCTGCCCTTGTTCGAACAGGCCGGTATCGCACCACTTGAGGATATTAATGTCAGTCGTAAATTGATTTTCGACACGACAGTTCCTGGTGTGCAAATCATGGTGATTCGCGGCACCGACGTGCCAACCTACGTGGAGTTCGGTAGTGCCGACATCGGTGTGGTAGGCAAGGATCTGCTGCTCGAGCATGGCAGCGATGATTTCTATGAGCCGCTCGATCTGCAATTGGCCAAGTGTCGACTGATGACGGCGGCACCTGTCGGCGCAGCGCCGATATTGGGGCGCATGAAGGTCGCGACCAAGTTTGCCAACATCACCAAGCGCTACTTCGCAGAACAGGGCGTGCAGATCGATGTCATAAAGCTCAATGGTGCGCTGGAGTTGGCACCCTCTATGGGGCTGGCCGATATCATCGTGGATATCGTCGATAGCGGAAATACCTTGAAAGCGAATGGGCTTGAGCCTTTGGCCCTGATTGCGCCAATTAGCTCCCGCGTCATAGTGAACAAGGCCGCCATGAAGATGAAACACGCGGTTATCCTCCCACTTTTAGAACGTTTAGCTGCTGCAGTTGAGGCAGGCAAATGAGTGACGCTACTCTAAAGATTAGTCGCCTAGATAGCCGTGCGCCGGATTTCGAGCGCGCGATGAATCGTATGTTGAATCGCTCGCTACTCGGTAAGCCAGAGCTCAACGCAGTAGTGTTCGACATACTCGAAGCCGTGCGCAGCCGCGGCGACGCCGCAGTCTTGGAGTACACCAATCGCTTCGATAAGCGCGATGCCAAAGACATGCAGTCGTTGACTGTCACCCGCGAACAAATGGCGATCAGCCTTGAACGTCTCCCAAAGCAACAAGCCCAAGCGCTGCGCGCCGCTGCGCAGCGTATTCGCGACTACCATGAGATTCAGAAGGCGGACTCATGGCAATACGAGGATGCGCAAGGCTCTGTCTACGGGCAGAAGGTGACCCCTCTGGATCGCGTGGGCATCTATGTGCCCGGCGGCAAGGCAAACTATCCCTCATCGATGCTCATGAACGGTATTCCAGCTCAAGTAGCGGGCGTTAAGGAGATCGTGGCAGTAGTGCCTACTGCGTGGGATGAGCGCGGCGATCTCGTCTTCGCGGCAGCCGCGTTGGCGGGCGTTGATCGTATCTATACCGTAGGCGGGGCACAGGCAATTGCCGCGCTAGCCTATGGCACAGAGAGCATTGCACGCGTGGATAAAATTACCGGGCCTGGCAATATCTATGTCGCTCTCGCGAAGAAGATGGTGTTCGGAGAAGTCGGCATCGACATGATCGCGGGGCCGTCGGAACTAACAATTATTTGCGATGGCAGCACCGACCCTGACTGGGTCGCGATGGACCTCTTCTCGCAAGCTGAGCATGACGAGCAGGCGCAATCGATTCTGATCAGCAACGATGCGGACTATCTCGATCGTGTAGAGCAGAGCATCGCGCGCCTACTACCGACAATGGAGCGCCGGGAGATCATTACGAAGTCACTTGAGAACCGCGGCATGATAATCTTGACGGAAACACTAGAGCAGGCGGCGCAGATCAGCGATAGCATCGCGCCCGAGCACTTGGAGTTGTCCGTAGCCGACCCTAGCGCACTGGCGCAGCATGTAAATCACGCTGGTGCTTTGTTCATGGGAGCCTATAGCGCCGAGGCGCTTGGAGATTATTGTGCGGGCCCAAGCCACGTATTGCCGACCTCGGGCACGGCGCGATTCTTTTCTGCCTTGGGGGTTTATGACTTCCAGAAGCGTAGCTCGATTATTCAGTGCTCCGCCGCTGGTGCTGCCGAGTTAGCACAGATCGCGAGTGAGCTTGCGAGTAGAGAGTTTCTCCCAGCACACGCCGCGTCTGCGGACTATCGTCGCCGTAAATAATCCCGCCGGAAACTGAGTTTATTCCTTGGCCTACTTAATTGCTGGGAATCTCTGGTATGCGGTATTGGGAAATGCCCGTGCCTAGTTCCACCGGAATGACCATCGATTCGCCCTGCCGGTAGATGCTCAGATTTACCATTTGACCTGGCGCCTTGCGATTGATCTGGTCGATCGCGCCGATGACACTGCCGATAGTAATGCCGTCGATAGCCGTCATCACATCTCCTGCACTAACTCCTGCAAGTTCTGCTGGACTGCCATCGTTGACCTGTTCGACTAAAAGGCCCGTCACATCCTCGCTGCCGAAGAAGTTCAGGCTGCTCTCCTTGGTTAGCATCTCGCCAGTAATAACACCAAGATAGCCTGGCGTGACCTCGCCAAAATTGATGAGCTGATCCACTACTCCCATAGCCTTATTGATAGGCACTGCGAAGCCAATGCCGTCGGAGCCACCGGACTGCGAGTAGATAAAGGAATTGATGCCGATCAACTCGCCGCGGGTATTCACGAGTGCACCACCGGAGTTGCCGTAGTTAATCGCGGCATCGGTCTGGATATAGTCCACAATCGGCAGGCCGTCTTGGGGAATGCCAAGCGCACTTACGATGCCGCGTGATACCGATTTCTGGCTTATCAACTCCTGGCTAGGGAAGCCGATAGCGAGAACGGTGTCCCCAACGCGCACGGTGTCGGAGGAGCCAATTGGGATCGGCGGAGGAAGGTCGCTAGAATCGATCTTCAACAATGCTAAGTCGGTGTTGGTATCAGAGCCTATCAAGCGAGCAGGGCTTATAAAGGTCTTGGAAGTGTTGTCACCGAAGCGTACTTCGATGTCCTCTGCGCCTTCGATTACGTGCAATGAGGTGAGTACATGGCCTTCGTTACTGACAATCACGCCAGAGCCAAGACTGCTATAGGAGCGCTCTGCTGGAATATTCTTCAACAGATTGCGAAACAAGGGCGGAATCTCTTCCTCAGGTGGAAGTTGGATTTGCTGTCGAATGGTGGAGTGAATACTAATGATCGATGGGGCTGCACGATCAACAGCTTGGGCGAGCGAGAAGGGCACCTCTTCTGCTAGTTCGTCCTCGACAGGCAGTTGTGACAAGGCTTCGCCGAGACGGTCGATCTGTTGGTACTGCACCAGAATTACAGCGAAAAGGATGCCAGCGACGGTTGGCCAAATGATAAATTCTAAGAACTTTTTCATGAATTCTCGCAAGGACTCAGGCTGTATTGCATGAGTCTGATACCATACGCATCAATATAAATCGCAACATATTGGTGCATATAAAGTGTGCGACCATTATGCGAGTAATTAGCAGCCATGTGAAGGTGAATTCTGATGTCTACAAGCCGCGATGAGATTCTAAAGTCCCTCAAGACACTATTACGACCGGAACAGTTTAAAGATTATTGCCCAAATGGGATGCAGGTGCAGGGTAAGCCCCAGGTACAGCGCTTGGTGTCGGGCGTAACGGCATGCCAGGCCTTGATTGACCGAGCGATAAAGGCGAAGGCGGACATGCTATTGGTACATCATGGCTATTTCTGGCGTGGAGAGGACGAGACGATCACGGGCATCAAGAAGACGCGTGTGGAAGCTTTGTTGAAGCATAATATTAATCTACTTGCCTACCATCTGCCTTTAGATGTGCACCCGGAACTGGGCAATAACGCGGCGTTGGGGCGATTACTGGGCTTCATGACGACAGGGGACCTAGGCAAGCAGAACAATAACAGCATCGGGCTGACAGGTGAGCTGGAAACGCCTTTGTCGGGTGAGGAGTTAGGAGCTCTACTCAATGAGCGGCTCGGCCGCGAGGCGCTCCATATTCCTGGAAGTGCGCAGCCAATACGAACAGTTGCGTGGTGCACAGGTGCGGCGCAAAACTTTATAGAGCTGGCATTAAAATCTGGTGTGGATGCGTATATCACTGGTGAGGTGTCGGAGCAGACTGTGCACATAGCACGCGAGACGGGTATCCATTTCTTCGCAGCTGGCCACCACGCGACGGAGCGCTATGGCGTACAAGCAGTCGCCGCCCACCTGGTAGAAAAGTTCGGGCTCGATCATGAGTTTATCGATATCGATAACCCTGTTTAGAATAATGGAATAATGGGGTCAGGTTCCTTGATTTTGATAAAAATCAAGGAACCTGACCCCATTATCCAGGTTCCTTGATTTTGATAAAAATCAAGGAACCTGACCCCATTATCCTAATAAAAATCAAGGAACCTGACCCCATTATCCTAGATGATCTTGCGAGTCTTCATTAGCTTTATCACTTGGCTTAGGCACTGTTCTACCGAGAGTGCCTCCGTGTCTAGAGTTAAATCTGCGTGTTCCGGCTCGTCGTAAGGGAATGACACACCTGGCAGGTCTGGCGAGCCAGAGAGTTCTGCGGCTGCGTAGAGCCCGCTTGGATCGCGGCGACGGCTGACTTCCAAAGGCGGATTCAGGTAGATCATCAGGCAATCATCTTTGCCGATGACGTTGCGCGCATGGTCTCGCGAGTCCTTGTTAGGTGCCACGAAGGCCGCGCAGCAGATCAGGCCCGACTCGTTCAAGAGTCTTGCCACGTTCGCGCTGCGGCGCAGGTTCTCCGCACGGCCTTCTTGGTCGTGAGGCAGGTCCTTGCTAATGCCTAGGCGCATCGCCTTGCCGTCGAGTACAGTGCTGACGCGGCCAAGGTCGAATAGGCGGCGTTCCAGTCCGTGGGCGAGCGTGGATTTACCCGAGCCGGATAGACCGATGAACATGACGGTCGCAGGGTGTTGGCCGTAGCGTGCCGCGCGTTCTTCACGCGTGACGTGCGCTTTCACATCGCTAGTTTCGCAGTGCACAGAAGAGCTAGCACCCTCGGTGCTCACCATGCCTGCGGCTATGGTGACATTACTCAGTCTGTCGACCACGATGAACGCGCCCGTGCTACGATTTTGCGTATAGCTGTCGATGCACACCACTTGATCGATGTTGATCGCACACTCACCGATCTCGTTGAGCTCCAAAGTAGGTGCTGGACCCTTCTCCAGTGTATTGACGTCGGTGCGGTAGAGCAGTGTCGTGATCTTGCCAGTAACAGTCTTAGTGCCGAACTTGAAGTCATAGAGCGCGCCGGGCAGCATTGCTTTTTCAGTCATCCACACGAGAGTGGCATTGAAGGCGTCGGTAACAACAGGGTAGTTGTCCGCATGCACGATCATGTCGCCACGGCTGATGTCGATCTCATCTTCCATGGTCAGAGTGATGGCCATTTCTGCGTGTGCCGATTCCAGTTCCTCGTCATAGGTCACGATAGACTTCACGCGGCTACGTTTCTGCGAGGGGAGTACTACGATCTCGTCGCCCTTGCGGACGATGCCCGAGGCCAGCGTGCCGCAGAAGCCGCGGAAATTGAGGTTGGGACGATTCACGTATTGCACTGGGAAGCGCAGATCTAGCATGTTGCGATTCTTGGCGATCTCCACGGATTCGAATAGGGACATAAGTGTCTGCCCTTCGTACCAAGGCATGTGGGCGCTTGGGTTCACTACATTGTCGCCATCGAGTGCAGACATGGGGATGAAGTGGAACTCTGCCGCCGGTAGCTTTTCGCTGAAGCGAATATAGTCAGCCTTAATCTTCTCGTAGGTCTCTTCGCTGTATTCCACTAAGTCCATCTTATTGATGGCAACAACGATGTGTTTGATACCGAGCAGCGAGGTGATGAAGCTGTGACGTCGTGTCTGCACCTGCACGCCATGACGCGCGTCGATTAGGATCACGGCGAGATCGCAGGTCGAGGCACCAGTGGCCATATTACGAGTGTATTGTTCGTGACCGGGCGTGTCCGCAATGATGAATTTGCGGCGCGCGGTAGAGAAGTAGCGATAAGCTACATCGATCGTGATGCCCTGCTCGCGCTCTGCCTGAAGGCCATCCACTAGCAATGCAAGATCCACCTTTCCGCCGCCAGTAGTGCCAGATTTCACACTATCTGCCTTAATGGCATTGAGCTGGTCTTCGTAGATCATTTTCGAGTCATGCAATAGACGACCGATCAGAGTGCTCTTGCCATCGTCAACGCTACCGCAAGTGAGTAAACGCAACAATTCCTTGCGCTCGTGCTGCGCTAAATAGGCATTGATATCCGTGCTAATGAGTTCTGATTGATGTGACATAGTGTAAGTGCCTGAACGTTATGCTTGTCGTTAGTCTGAATAGGTGCAATTGGCGGCTTGGCTTAGAAATAGCCTTTGCGCTTCTTGTCTTCCATGGAGCCAGATTTGTCGCTATCGATGAGTCGCCCTTGGCGTTCAGAGGTGGTGGCAAGCAGCATCTCTTGAATGATCTCGGGTAGCGTCGTGGCCTCGGAGTCCACCGCGCCCGTTAGCGGGTAGCATCCGAGAGTGCGAAAGCGCACCATCTTGGTTTCTATTTTCTGGCCTTCTGTGATCGGCATGCGCTCGTCGTCTACCATGATGTCGACGCCGTCGATATTGACCACTGGGCGCTCCTTCGCGAAATACAAAGGTACTATCTCGATATCGTTCAAGTAGATGTATTGCCAGATGTCCAATTCGGTCCAGTTGGATAGTGGGAAGACTCGAATGCTCTCGCCCTTATTAACCTTGCCGTTGTAGATGTTCCAAAGCTCCGGGCGCTGGTTCTTCGGGTCCCAACCATGATTCTTATCGCGGAAGGAGAATACGCGCTCCTTGGCGCGAGATTTTTCCTCGTCGCGACGCGCGCCACCGAAGGCGGCATCGAACTTATACTTGTTAAGAGCCTGGCGCAGGGCCTGGGTCTTCATGATGTCGGTATGCTTCTCGCTGCCGTGGGTGAAGGGGCCAACACCAGCATCGACACCTTCCTGGTTCGTATGCACGATTAGCTCTAGGCCTAGTTTTGCCGCCGTCTGGTCTCGAAACGCGATCATTTCCTTGAACTTCCACGTGGTGTCTACGTGTAGGAGAGGGAAGGGTGGTTTACCGGGATAGAAGGCTTTCATCGCTAGGTGCAACATCACGGCGGAGTCTTTGCCGACGGAGTACAACATAACGGGATTGTCGAATTCTGCCGCGACTTCACGAATGATATGAATGCTCTCGGCTTCCAGTTGCTTGAGATGGGTCATGTTGTAGTCAGTCATACTTTCTTAATTCGCTTAGCTATAGATGTATGGGAAGCGGCTGCGTAGGCAGTACCGCTATTTGGAGATACATTTTTGGGGAATCAACGCAATAGGGTTAAATCCGGGGCGAAATGCCTAGTCTTCTTCGGTTTCTTTAACTTTCTCAAGGCCGAAGTCCTCGGACAGGGCGCCCGTCTGGGAGGCATTCTGTCGCGGAGCGTAGTCCTTCGGGGCTTGCATCTCTCCGTCACCGTCTTCTTCGTCTTCATCGGACTGAATGCGACCAAACACTGGCTCGCTGGAAGCGGGAAGCAATTTGCTTGCGACCTCGCCATTACATAGATCTTGTGCGCCACCGGCTAGATGTTGGTAGACATCTTTATAGCTCTCGGTCATCTGCTGCACGAGCTCTGCAGTTGTGCTGAAGTGCTCGCTGACCTCGTCACGATAGCGAGAGTTGGAGCGCTGCAGGTCCTGCAGTTGCTGCTCTAGCTCGCCGATCTTGCTAGGGTTGTTGATAACACGCCCGGCTAAGAAATAGCCTATAGCGATGCCGATTGCGAGAAAGCCAATTCCGGTCAACCATAACATCTGTATTCAATGCCTCTTATTCAGTGAGTGCGCTCAACATGGCGCCCCTGCAAATTCAATTGCGTAAGTATAGCCTGAAATGACCGCGTCAGCGCGAAGAAATTCCTCGTCATTCGCGACTTCGCGCGCACCGCTAACATTGGTCGAGATTGTTACGTTCAGCCCCCTGCTGGTCTGCTGGCCGGTGTTTGCCGTAGAATGCGCAGCCTTATGCGCCTTAAACTCATGACTTGAAGATACGACAAAACCACATGCCCACGACAGATCTCGCAGTACTGACACCCACCCAGCGCTATAAGCTCGATCTTGCCAATGGTGTCTTGATGGAGGATTCGGCGCAGGCGCAGGCGATCGAGCACTTTCAACGCCTCTACGACGAGCTCACCGCCCGGTTGCCTTCCTCTGGTGGTGCCGTTGCGCGATTCGTGTCTAAGTTCAGGACAATAGAGCCTGTGCGGGTAACGGGTTTGTATATCTATGGAGGGGTAGGGCGCGGTAAGACTTATCTCATGGATGTGTTTTTCGATAGTTTGCCTTTCGAGAATAAGATGCGCACCCACTTTTACCGTTTCATGCAGCGGGTGCACTCCGAGCTAAGTCAGCTGAAGATGCAGAAGAATCCCTTGGAGCTGGTGGCCCGAAAAATCGCTGCAGAGGCACGGATTATCTGCTTCGACGAATTCTTCGTCTCCGATATCGGCGATGCCATGATTCTCGGCGGCTTGCTAGCCGAGCTTATAGAGGAGGGCGTCACATTCGTGACTACCTCCAATATCGAGCCGGACTCTCTCTACGCTAATGGCCTGCAACGCGAGCGTTTCTTGCCCGCAATCGCGCTGTTGAAGCAGCACACCACGGTTGTGCAACTCGACGGGGGCGTGGACTACCGCCTGCGTAGCCTGCAGCAGGCTAAGATCTACTATAGTCCGTTGGGGCCAGAGGCTGATGCAGAGTTGCTGCGCAGCTTCTCTCGACTCGCCGACCATGGCGAGGTGGCCAGTGATACTACGGTTGAAGTGCTAGGCCGGAAGATTCCTACGCGTATGCGCGCCGAGGATATCATCTGGTTCGACTGCGAAGCCCTGTGCGGCGGCCCGCGTAGCGCCTATGACTATATAGAGCTCGCCAAGCTCTATCAGGCGATTCTGTTGAGCAATGTGCCCTTGTTCGACGGAAGCAACGACGATCTTGCGAGGCGTTTCGTTAGCTTGGTAGATGAACTCTACGATAGGCATGTGAAATTGATCGTTTCGGCACAAGTCCCCTTATTGGCGCTTTATCAAGGAACCGGGCTGGCTTTCGTGTTTGAGAGAACCGCTAGTAGATTGCTCGAAATGCAGTCAGAAGAGTACCTAGGAAGAGAGCATCGGCCCTAAGAGAGGCTCAGTGTTGCCATGGTCTGACCCCAAAAGCAGCTTTTTACCTTTTTTCATAGGACAATGCTTGAATAATTAAAGTCGCTTCGGTAGTATTCGCGCTCCTTGAAGACAATGCTCCTTTGGTGAAAGTTAATGAAGACCTTTATTGCGAAACCGCAGAATGTTGAACACAGCTGGTTGGTACTAGATGCCGAGGGCCAGACCTTGGGTCGTATGGCTGCCGAAATCGCCACCCGACTGCGTGGTAAGCACAAGCCTGAGTACACTCCGCACGTTGATACTGGCGACTATATCGTCGTAATCAATGCCGAGAAAGTGGCGGTTACAGGCAATAAAGTGAAAGACAAGATCTATCACTCTCACTCAGCGTTCCCAGGTGGCTTGAAGTCTATCGCCTTCGGTAAGTTGGTTGATAAGGCGCCAGAGCGCGTCATCAAGCTAGCTGTTAAAGGCATGTTGCCACGCACTCCTCTCGGACGTGCGATGTTCAAGAAGCTTAAAGTATACGCTGGCACCGAGCACCCACACGCGGCACAACAACCGCAAGCGCTGACACTGTAAAGAGGTTCATAACAAACGCTATGTCTACGACACAATATTACGGCACAGGTCGACGCAAAACCGCTACAGCACGAGTGTTCCTTACTAAAGGCACTGGCGCGATTACCATCAACAAGCGCACGCTAGATGGTTTCTTTGGACGCGAAGTGGCCCGTATGATCGTTCAACAGCCTCTTGAGCTTGTTGAGATGAGTGGAAAATTCGACGTTTACGTTACCGTTAAAGGTGGCGGTGCTTTCGGCCAAGCCGGAGCGATTCGTCACGGTATTACTCGTGCATTGATGGAATACGATGGCGAGCTGCGTCCTACTCTGCGTAAAGCAGGTTTCGTAACGCGTGATGCGCGTGCGGTAGAGCGTAAGAAAGTCGGCCTACGTAAAGCACGTAAGAAGCCACAGTTCTCCAAGCGTTAAGCGAATGGCTGGCAGTTTTTCGCCTCCCTGGAGGACGAAAGACGCTACGCTGGCAAGAAGCTCGACGCGGTATCTAAGAAAAGCGCTTCTGTCTTTACTGACGGAGCGCTTTTTTTAAGCCCGAAAAATATAAATTCCTCTTATAAATCAAGTTCTTGCCCGCCTTTCGCTGATATTTCTACTTGAAAAAAACTGCGTTCTTCGCTACCATTGCCCGCATTTTTGCAGGCACTGTAATCGGGAACGAAACATCCCTCCCGTATTAAGTTTAGATTCTCGACTTCCTTCACTTTGTGAGGGGATTTTATATTACCAAGCTCAGGAGATAACACGGTGAGTGAAGACGGTACTGATTCTGGCCGCAGACGTTTTTTATTGGGGTCTACCTCGGTCGTAGGCGTAGCCGGCGTAGTGGGTGCAGTAGTGCCCTTCGTTGGTTCCTGGAGCCCAAGTGCTAAAGCCCGCGCGGCAGGTGCAGCGGTTCGAGTCGACATCAGCCAGATAGAGCCAGGCTCTATCCTTGGCCCAATCCCCGCATGGCGCGGCAAGCCGATTTTCATCGTGCGCCGTACCCAAGAGGCACTGGACGCGTTGCCGACCCAAGACGGTCGATTGCAGGATCCAGAGTCCTCTCAGCCAGAGCAACCCGAATACGCGACTAACGAGTTCCGCTCGCGCGAACCCGAGATTCTGGTGCTGGTTGGCCTTTGTCCCCATTTGTTCTGTTCGCCGACACCTCACGTAGCTGTGCGCGCCGAGTCATTCGATGAAATGTGGAAGGGCGGTTTCTTCTGTCCTTGTCACGGCTCTCGTTTCGACCTTGCTGGGCGTGTCTATCAAGGCTCACCCGCGTCGCGCAATATGCAGGTGCCGCCTTATTACTACGAGACAGACAGTGTGTTAGTTATTGGTGAAGACGGGGTGAATGCATAATGAGTACTGAGAACAAGAGTGGTTGGGTCGTCTCCTCGCTCGCCGGTCTAAGAGACTGGACTAACGATCGTCTGCCAATTGTCGCCGCTTGGGAGCGGCACATGAGCAAGTACTACGCGCCAAAGAATTTCAACTTCTGGTATTTCTTCGGTGTTCTTTCTTTGGTCGTGCTTGTGATGCAATTGCTCACAGGTGTTTGGCTAACGATGAACTACACGAACAGTGCAGAGGGTGCCTTTGCTTCTGTCGAATACATCATGCGTGATGTGGAGTGGGGCTGGTTGCTGCGTTATCTGCATTCCACCGGTGCTTCAGCCTTCTTCATCGTGGTCTATATGCACATGTTCCGCGGCCTGATGTACGGCTCCTACAAGAAGCCTAGAGAACTGGTGTGGGTATTTGGCATGGCCATCTACCTTGTACTCGTTATCGAAGGTTTCATGGGCTATGTTCTACCTTGGGGCCAGATGTCCTACTGGGGCGCTAACGTAATCGTTTCACTCGTGGGCTCTATCCCGATTATCGGTGAAGACCTGCTTGTATGGGTTCGTGGTGACTACCTGATCTCTGGTGCAACTCTGAACCGCTTCTTCGCACTCCACGTTGTGGCATTGCCTATCGTTCTGCTCGCCCTAGTGGTATTGCACCTGTTGGCCTTGCACGAAGTGGGTTCGAACAACCCTGACGGTATCGAGATCAAGAAAAACAAAGGGCCGGATGGCATACCTTTGGATGGTATTCCTTTCCACCCTTACTACACAGTGCACGACTTAGTCGGTATCACTGTTTTCCTATTCGTGTTCTGTTTCGTGGTGTTCTTCGTTCCAGAGATGGGCGGTTACTTCCTCGAGCACGCTAACTTCCAAGAAGCGGATGCGCTGAAGACTCCTGAGCACGTGCCACCAGTTTGGTACTACACGCCTTTTTACTCCATGCTGCGCGCAGTAACAGTGCCCTTGTTTGGCATCGATGCGAAGTTCTGGGGTTTGATCGTGATGTTCGGTGCTATCGCGATTCTATTCGTCGTGCCATGGCTCGACCGTAGCCCAGTGAAGTCGATGCGTTACAAAGGTTGGAGCAGCCGAATTGCGTTGCTAGCCTTTACTGTTTCCTTCCTCATTCTAGGGGTGTTGGGCACGATGTCTGTTAGTCCTGCGCGTACTTTCTTGGCGCAGATCATGACAGTCGTCTACTTCCTATTCTTCTTCTTGATGCCTTGGTATACGGCTAAAGAGAAGACCTTCCCAGAGCCTTCACGCGTGACTGGTCGTTGGATTAGTTGGAAGCAATTAGTGATTAGTCTTGCCCTGTTGGCAGCCCTTGTGATTCTGCCTCTCAAGGCGGTTGGTGCTGAGGCGAATGTAGAGCTCGATCATTTCGAGCCAACTACGGATCAAGCGTCCCTGCAGTCGGGTTACAAGAACTACATGAATTACTGTGTATCTTGTCACTCGCTTGGCTACGCCCGTTACGAGCGTACAGCTAACGACCTTGGCATCCCAACCGACCTCATTCTCGAGAACATCATCTTCAACGATCATCAGGTCGGCGATCTGATGAGCAATGCGATGTCTGTCGATAACGCGAAGAACTGGTTCGGTGCAGCGCCACCCGATCTAACACTGATCGCCCGTGTGCGCAGCCCAGAGTGGTTGTACACATACTTGCGTTCCTTCTATGTCGATACAACGCGCCCTTATGGCGTGAACAACTCTGTGTTCCCTAACGTGGGCATGCCAAACGTACTGCACGAGCTGCAGGGCGATGTGGTGTGTGCCCATGGCGATACCGAGCACTGCGAGATCGAGCATGTGCAAGGCACTGGAAGTATGAGTCCCGAAGAGTTCGATGTGGCCGTTGGCGATATCGTGAACTTCCTATATTACGTTGGTGAACCTATCCGTGAGACACGCCAGTACATCGGTTTTTTCGTATTGGGTTTTTTAGCGATTCTGTTCGTATTCACGACTCTGTTGAATCGTGAGTATTGGAAAAAAATTCACTGAAACGTTTAGATTTCGACGGGTTTCCCGCGAAACGAGGTTGATAGTATGGGTGTGGTCGCTAAGCGTTCTTCAATGACGTTCTATTCCGATGGAACCAGTCAGTACAGCCACAGAGTTAGGATCGTACTGGCGGAGAAAGGCGTAACAGTAGAGACGATCGATGTAGATCCTGAGAATAAGCCTGAGGATCTGGCGTCCCTGAATCCCTACAATACGCTGCCTACATTGGTAGATCGTGATCTGGTGCTTTACGAAGCCAACATCATGATGGAGTATCTGGACGAGCGCTTTCCACACCCGCCGCTCTTCCCGGTCTACCCGGTTGCGCGTGCGCAGTCTCGTTTGTGGATGTACCGCATTCAACGCGATTGGTGTGCAGCCGTGGATTTCATAATGGCGGGCAAAGGTAGTGCGGCAGAGTTAGACAAGGCGCGCAAGGAATTGCGCGAGAGCCTGACTTCCATCGCGCCGATCTTCTCCGAGAAGCCTTATTTCATGAGTGACGAATTCACCATCGTGGATTGCTGTGTCACGCCTATACTCTGGCGTTTGCCTGCCATGGGTATCGAACTACCTGAGACTAAAGCGCTTCAGCCGCTGCTAGAATACCGTGCGCGACTCTTTACCCGTGACTCGGTTAGAGCAAGCCTTTCCGAGCAAGAACGGGAAATGCTCTGAGATCCGTCTTTGTACTGTCGTTCGCGGCGCGATTCTGCGCCGCAGAACGAGTCCAGTCACTAGTTCGTAAAGCAATCGTCCCTATGCGGTATCCATCATGAGTATGACATCGAGCCGTCCCTACATCTTGAGAGCACTCTATGAGTGGATTCTTGAGAACGCCTGCACTCCCTATATCCTTGTTAATGCCTACGGTCCCGGTGTGCAAGTTCCACAGGAGCACGTAAAGGATGGCCAGATCATTCTGAATATCGCACCAGCGGCGGTGCAGGGTTTGCTCATCAAAGATGAGGCGATCGAGTTCAGTGGTCGCTTTGCGGGTATTCCCACTCCGGTCTATGTGCCGGTAGGGTCTGTGCTAGGGATATATGCGCGAGAGAACGGGCAGGGGATGGTGTTTGAGCAAGAAAAGCCAGAACCTCCGGCCCCCAATACTCCCACTCCAACGACGCCTAAGAAGCCTGAGTCTAAGCCTACGAGCAGTCGACCCTCACTTCGCGTGGTGAAGTAAGCAAAGCGGGCGCCGTGTCTTAGCACGACGCCCCGCAACTGTTAGATATATTCAAACACCTTAACGACTTTCGAGACACCGGCAACATTGCGTGCGAGCAGTGCTGCGCGGTCGCCCTGTGCTTGAGACACCATGCCCATCAGATAGACAGTGCCATTCTCGGTGATAACGCGAATGCGACCAGAAGGAACATCCTTATTGGAGGCCATCTGCGTGCGCACTTTCGTGCTGATCCAGCTGTCGTTGGTGCGCGAGAGCAGGGTAGTCTTGCCCGCAACCTCCAATTCATTGTGCACGCGACGCACTTGCGCACTGGCGTCCGCGGCGATCTGGCCGGCGCGGTTCTTAAGCGCTTCTGATTGTACTTGCCCAACGAGCAATACTACGCCGTTGTGGCTAATGACATTGAAATGAGCATCACGGTAGGCGGGCTCCATCGACTTCATGTTGACCGTTACTTTCGTCTCGATGGACTCATCCTCAACGATAGTGCCGGCGGTTCGGACTCCTGGGTCTTCCTGGATGCCGTTCTCGTCGGTGGTGGCGACGAGTATCGAGGTACAGCCAGTGCTCATCACTAGCAGCGCAGTTGCAATTAAACGAGTTATTTTCACGATTCTTCCTCTCCAAAAATTTGAATGTCTATCAAGTCGCACAGACTGTGCAGTATTAACAAATGTACTTCTTGAATTCTCGCAACGGATTGCGCGGGCACACGCAGTTCGATATCGCCTTCGCTTATTGCCGCCGCCATATCACCGCCGTCTCGGCCGGTAAGAATGATCACTCCCATGCCGCGGTCGTGCGCAGCCCTAATTGCCTCGGTTGTGTTCTTTGAGTTGCCATTGGCGCAAAGCGCTAAAAAAACATCGCCTTCTTGAGCTAAGACCCTTAATTGCTTTGCATATACTTCACGGTAATTGGAATTACTCGCAATCGTGCTTAGTGCCTGGGCATCCGCGTTCAATGCAATTGCGGGCAAGCCAGGCCGTTCGCGCTCAAAACGATTGAGCAATGTGGCCGCGAAATACTGCGCCAAGCCCCCAGACCCAGCGGCACCACAGCACATCACCTTATTGCCACGCAGAAGGGCGGTGGTGATCAATTCGCTAGCGCCGACTATGGCGGGTGCCAATAGGGCCATAGAACCCTGATTCGTCGCGATATTGTGATTAAAGTGCTGGTTTACTCTTTGCTGCAAATCCATTAGTTCGACCGTTGTCTAATCACCGATGTACGACATTTTACTTTAATTTGCTGAACTGTACATGAAAGCACCAGCGACTGCGTCATGCAGTTTCGTTGTCGAAGGCATTCGGGATCCAATCGAAACGGTAGTCCTGTGTGCTGCCGTTGCCAGTGATGCCTAGAATATCGAAGCGGCACGCCTTGCGCTGTGAAAAGCGCTGCAGTTTTAAGTAAACCTGCGCGGTACGCACTAGTTTACGCTGCTTGCGCCTGTCGACTGTTTCGGCTGCGCTGCCGAAGCGATCGCTGCGGCGATAGCGTACCTCTATGAATACCAGCATTTGTGCCTCACACATGACCAGATCGATCTCGCCGAGCTTGCATTGAAAGTTTCTGCAAACAAGGCTTAGGCCATGGTTCTCAAGGTAATGTAGGGCGACGGTTTCTAGCTGCTCGCCCAACGCGCGAGTGTAGCCTTGTTTAGCCATTCCTAGGCTCCCCAACTCCCGCCTTGCTTGGCGGAAGCTCTGTTTAGGGGCGTGCTTATAGCAAGTATAGTGCGACGAAGCTATTCAGGCAGGGGGCTGGCGATGCCATTGACGATGACGGCATTGCGCAATTGTCGATGAATACCACCATCGGCTTGATAGTGCAGCACACCTGTGGCGCCGCTGAGGCGGGTATAGGGGTAATCGCGCATCAACTCCATGCGTAGGTATAGGCGATAGGCATCGACCCCCATCGCGCGTAGGCGTTGAATTGGGCCGGTTGCGGCCGCCCATGTGCTAGTCACGCTAGCTTTGAGCGGATCGTTATTCTCAAGTACCCAAGGTGCATCGTTGAATACAATTGTGTTTAGGTCTCGGTTTGCCGCTGCATTTGTGCCGCCATCGTAAATCGATGGCATCGCATAGACTGGCACATCGTCTGCGAAATGAAAGGCGAGAGTCGGCTTGATCTGTCTGCCTTCGTTGGGGTTGGCTAGTAAGAAGATGAAGTCGACGTCTTGGCGGCGTCGCGGGACGAATTGCACGTTCTCACGCGGGACAAGATTGCGAACCTGTGCCGCTCTGGCCTCGCTCGCATCGATGCTGAAAACACGTTTGATGACGGGGGAATAATCGCGGGCATCGCCGAAACTGTCGACGGACACGATGGTGCCACCGAGGCTGGTCCAGTAATTCACGAAACTATCTTGGATGCGCTGGTAGTCGCCACCACTTGGCGTTAGTACTGCGGCGAAGCGATGGCCAGCCTTCCAGGCAGTGTCCGCAGCCTGTTTTATTTCGTCCTCAGGGGCGAGGCCGAACTGATAGAGGTCTTGCGGCGCGCCGCCCTCTGGGTCTCCGTAGTTTAGGGCTAGGGTAGGCACGGGCATTGGGCGACGCGAGCGCTGCATGCGTCGCACCGCGTCTTTCAGAAGAGGCCCGATGATTAATTGCGCGCCGTCCGCTACTGCACGGTCGTAATAGATGAGCGGTTCGGCTTGATAGCTAGTGTCGTAGATACGAACCTGCGGAACGTCGCGGCCCTTGGCAAGTGCGTCGTAATAGGCGCTCAGGAAGCCTTCGCTAATGGCCTTGCCGAGGGGTTCCTGTACGGGTAACACTAGCGCGATTTCCCGCGGACGGCGTTGCCAAACGGTGTAGACCATCTGCAGAGCATCGGGAAGGGTCGCTGCGGCACTATGGGAGGTCCAAGTATTGCGCCACTGCTCCATTGCACTGATTTGGCCCTGTATATCGTATTGATTATTCTCCACAAGGCGCACCAGCTCTAGCCAACCACGCAGCTCATAGGAGTCTGGGTTGATGGCGGAGTCTCCAGTTACTGACTTAGGGGCGGTAGAGAGTGTCTGCCAAATCGCGTTGTTGTTGCGCACCTTGCCCTCGTCATCGAGCAAGGGTATCAGTTGGATTCTTTCGCGGGTGGCTGCGATGTATTGCTCGTTTTGAAAGAAACTCTCGGCTCGCAGCTCGCGCAGCGTGACCTGAGTATCGGGGGCCAGAGTGTTGATTGGGGTGCTGACGGCGTTCTGAAGACTGCGCAGAGCCGCCTCTGGTTCTTCGTTGGCTAGTGCGATATTGGCGCGGGTTAGAGAGTAGCGCAGCTGCAGCTCGGGCGAGAAGCTAGAGACATTACTGATCTGCTGTAGCGTGTCTACGGCGTCCTCTACCGCGCCGGCTTCCAGCATTAACTCGATGGCATCAAGTCGATAGGCGGCGGCTAGAGGGCTGGGGCTGTCTTCGGCGAGATTAATAAGACTCTGTATGCTGTCGGCTTGTGCGCCGAAACCGATCTCCTCTACCGGGGCGACCGGGCGCTCGGGCGCACTGCTCGAGCAGGCTAATAATACTGAGAAGCTACTCAGTGCAAGAATCGATCGAACTAGTCGTGGAAGTGACGAAAATGCCAGCATGGAAGATATAGAAAACGAAAGGAATAGAGCGATGAAGCTTATTACAGTTGCTCGGTGTGAGCAACACGACTAGGCATGCAGGGCGTCCGAGCGCTGTGTATACTCCCTGTCTTTTGCAGCACTGAGAAAATAGGACCCTTTTATGTCAGAGCTCGACAACACTGCAGCCTCGCTCTTTGTGGTGGCTACGCCAATTGGTAATCTTGGCGATATGACGGCACGCGCCATAGAAGTGTTGCGCACAGTGGATTTGATTGCAGCCGAGGACACGCGGCACAGCGCAAGGTTGATGCAACACTTCGCGATCACTACTCGTATGACCTCTTACCACGACTTCAGCGACGATGCGCGAGTAGATTCCTTGCTCGCTAATCTGCAGGCAGGCCAGTCCATCGCATTGATCTCCGATGCGGGCACGCCACTAATCTCAGACCCTGGATATCGACTCGTGCAACGCGCTAGAGAGGCTGGACTGAAGGTAGTGCCAATTCCAGGAGTCTGTGCACTAACTGCTGCGCTCAGCGCCGCAGGAGTGCCAAGTGACCGTTTCATCTTCGAGGGCTTTCCTGCAGCCAAACGCAGTGGGCGCCAGAAGCATTTCGCCGCGCTCGTCGAGGAGACTCGAACCATCATTTTTTATGAGTCACCCCATCGCATTCTAGAAAGCCTAGCGGACATGCGCGAAGTTTTCGGGGCACAGCGTCAAGCGGTGATCTGCCGCGAGCTCACCAAGACTTTCGAGACTATCCACTTAGATACTTTAGAAGCATTGGAAGTCTGGATAAGGGAGGACGCGAATAGGCAGCGGGGCGAGTTTGTGGTGTTGCTCAAAGGGGCGCCGCCAAGCGAGGGGGAGGCGATTGACGCAGAAACCCTGCGTTTGCTGGAAATTCTGCTGGAGACTATGTCTGTGAAACAGGCGGCTGCATTAGCCGCCCGCATCTCTGGTGTGAAGAAGAACCTGCTCTACGAGCGAGCACTGCAGCTTAGCTCTCCAAAAGAATAGCTTATTGTTTGCGCGTCCATTGCCCTGGGGCGGATTCAACGTAGTTGCCCGACAGGGTGTTCTCAAACGCTTTGGTAAACGCGAGCTTCGCCACTTGGCCTACATCGATGCCGTTTTCTCGCGCTATTTGTTCATAGCGCTGGCGACGTTGCGCGTTCACATCCGCAACTAAAGCGACCACATCGGCAGGCGCATTAGCCTGCACAAGGCCAATATAGCCGTTTTGCTTCTCCCCTATTACTCCGGAGGCTTTAGCCTCTTCCAGGGTGGCCGCAAAGGCAAAGTTGATCATCAAAGCAAAAACTACAAGAACCTGTGTAAACCCTTTTACAAAACGCATTTGAGTGCTCTCCCAATTAGAATAAGTCGCTGTCGTCGCTGAACATATCATCCAATTCTCGCTCAACTTTCACGCGAATTTCATGTTCAATCTTGATATTCAAGTTGATGGTAATGGGCTCGTTTGGCATAGCTACCTGCACGGTAGGGGTGCAAGCACTAAGCGCGAGTGCGGCAAGCATTGCGATAGTTAATAGGCGGTTAGGCATAGATATCCTGATTGCTTAGTGGCGCCGCCAAGGTGCAGGCGACTTTTCGTTTATGACGTACTTACTATAACAGAGCCAGCTGAATAACAGCTTAACTCCAAGCGATAAAATATTGCGTTTAATGGGACTGTAGTTCGCGCTCTAGGGCGTCTGCAATCGAGCGTCCAGACTGCAGGCTACGCAGCAGGGCTGGAATATTGTCACTGATATTCAGGTTCAGGTTGATACGCTGTCCACCGTTCAGATCGGGGTTGCGTCCTTGTAGCTTAATCCCTAGCTCCAGCTCTCCGGTTGGCAGGTATTCCACCTCTGTCTCCATCAGGCTGTATTGATAATTACTAAGGGCTTGATTGACTAGGTCTAGGGCGGCATTGCCAGTGTTTACGCCGCTCTCCGGGCTGTAGTGGATCGCGCCACCGGGGGCCTCTACTCGCAAGCGGCCAGCGCCAACGGAGGGTTTGTTGCCGGCAAGTGTAATGGGAATAGTGCCGCTGATAAACCCAGTAGCCTGCACGCTATCGTAGGCAGCCATGTCCAACATGCGCGAGATGTCGATGCGCTCGACGTCGACCGTGACGCTATTGCTCGCGGCGCTCCAGTCGAAGGCAAAGCCCGTGGAGTGAACGCGTCCACCAAACACGCGCGCCTCTATACCTTGTACATCGAGTCGCGTCGCACGCGTGTCGATTCCGTACTGGAAGGCAATGCTCTCGATAGGTATGCCAAGATCGATACTGGCGAGGCTGAAGGGCATGAGGCCATCGCTGGTAAAATCCGCGCTATTCAGCAGCTGCCCTCGAATCGCAGTGCTTAGGTCGATAATCGCGGTTTCCTGATAGAAGCCCCTGATTGCATAGGCCTCTAAATGCACTGGGCCGCTGAGCAGCCATGCGCCATTCTCATCAAGCCGTGCTTGCAGTTCTGCGCCACTTTGCAGCGAGCCGGCAACAATATCGGCTTCGAATGGCTTGTGGAAAAACAACTGCGAGAGGCTTTGGAGGTCATCATCAAAATTTAGAATGGGGGTTTCAAAACTGGCCTGTGCAATCAATGTGGAGGTGTCTATCGCGGCATCGAACTGGACTAGTTCTCGATCGGCAGCGCGCATAGAGCCCTTCGCAGAGAGGCGGTCTGCATTGTTTGTAAGGTCGAACTCCAGCTCGGGCTTTCTTAAGATAAAAGGCAGCCATTCGCTGCCGATGTTGCGCATCTGTATGTGGGCCTGAAGCTGGGTTTCGGTTGCGCTCAAGCGCCCGTTCAGCAGGGAGATCGAGCTGGCGAACTGGCTGCTTTTGCCATCGGCGACAATGCTGGGTAGGTAGAGGTCGACGCCGCCGCTGTCCAACTGCACGCTGCCGTCGTCGGCGATGCGCAGGTCGAGGTCCTGTTGCACTAGTGCATTCACCTCGGTGAGGGCGAAGGCTTCGGTTTGCAGCGAGCCTAGTTCTAGTCGAGAGCCCTGAGCGAAATGAAGGTTGAAATGACCCTGTTCGAACGCGACGCTACCGTTACTTATTAGCAGCAGGCTTTGTACCTTCGACTCCAGCCATGTCAGTTCTGGCAATTGTAGGGTCGAAGCATGGGTGATGCTGCAAACTAGGCGATTCTCACAGTCTATGTTCAGCTCGCCGAGGCTTGCCGTTAGTACTGCAGGGGAGGCTTGTCCGATGCCAAGCGCAATACTCATAGCGGGGGCGATAAGTTGCAACTCGAGAGCCTGAGTTGCGAGCGTGTATTGTCCTTGCGCGCTTAGCGGCTGGGTGTTGCGCCAGTTCAAGCTATGCAGCCCGCTTAATGTTTCGCTGCGCAGGGCGCTTTCGACGGCGCCGTTGGGCGCGATGGCGAACGAGTACGCAATAATCTGGGCGATGTCGTCGCTTGCTGGTTCCGTTAGGTGCCAAGTGGCATCGAGTTGCCCCGCGACGCTAGTTAACGGATCGACCAATAGTGATGCATGCTGGGCGAACGCTGACAAGGCATCTAACTGCAATACGCTGCGCGCATCGATCTGCAGCCGCTGATCGTATTCGCTGAGGGTGAAATCCGTGCTGAGCACTTGTGCCCCAAGCGCCTCTAGTAGCAGGCGTCCAGTGAGGACCTGAGTTGTGGCAGTTGCGCTTGCAAGGGCCTGCTCCGGTAGGAAAAGGCTGGAGACGTAATCCGCATCGTGCCAGTTGACCCTAAAATCAGCGCTGCTGTCTTGCGCGGATATCTGTACGCGAAGCTCGCGAGCATCTCGGCTTACCGAGAGTTGACCTGCCTCTATATAGGGGGCGATATCGAGCCGCTCAATTTCTACCGCGTTGCCCGGAATGGCTTGCAGCGTTTCCAGTAACTCGCCGATGCGTGGCAGGCGGGGTAGACTAAAGGAGTCGCTCGATGATGGGCTTTCAGTGCTAGCGCTCAAGCCGATGTTTACACGCTGGGCGTGTGCTTGCTGGATAGGGAATGCCCAAAAGCCAGTGTTGCTGAATTGAATGTTGATGCGTTCGAGCTGGCTAGTCTGGTCGGCGCCATCGAGTTTGAAGCTTAGGTTCTCTAGAGCGACTTTATCGCGATGAAGCACTAGCCCCTGCACTTGGAGAAGCTCAACACCATAGGGAGCGAGCAAAGGCCTTGCAATGAATAAGGCAAGCGAGTCGAGAAAGAATAGTGCGGCTACTGCGACTAGCCCTACAGGTAGTAATATTGCTGCGCTGAGGATGCCTAGCAGGCGCAGCGATTTCCTAGGTTTAGTGCCGGTGGGGGTCATGGACGCTCGTCTTAGGAATACGTTGAGCTAGTGTGCCATAGCGATTAGCGCAATCATAGCGAGTGCCAAAACGGTGGAGGGGATAAAGCGCTTGTATAAAAGCGCGCGCTGCCTTAATCTGCGCGCCGAGTCAGCTGGACAGTCGCTGCTTTGATTTCTTCGGTTTGCGTCTCTGGCGCATTTTGAGGTGCGAGGTGGAGGAAAGTCCGGGCTCCATAGAGCAGAACGCCAGGTAACGCCTGGGAGGCGAAAGCCTACGGAAAGTGCAGCAGAGAGTAGACCGCCAACCCCGATGCAAATCGGGCGGTAAGGGTGAAAGGGTGCGGTAAGAGCGCACCGCGCGACTGGCAACAGTTCGTGGCACGGCAAACCCCGTTCGGAGCAAGACCAAATAGGAATCCAAGGGTGTGGCTCGCACTGGATTCGGGTAGGTTGCTTGAGGCTGACAGTGATGTCAGTCCCAGATGAATGACTGTCCACGACAGAACCCGGCTTACAGGCTGACTCAATTTTTTTCCCTCTTTTTATCGCACTCAAAATCCCCCAAAAAACGACACTCTTAACAAAGCACTTTAACTATAATTGCTATAGTTTTGATATTGCTCCCGTTCCCGCTTCTTGCGCGAGCGATCGCGCGTAACTTCCGGATTTATATACGCATTTTCCCCTAAGTTCCCTCTCAAAAACGCCAAATAGTGCTTGCGCAAAGGTATGGCCGTGCCTATAGTGTCGCAATGTGGCAAAAAGTGGATATTTCTGTAGAAAAGTGGGGAATTCGGAAGTTCGAATCCCAAATCCAAAGTAAGTGGAGCAAATAGGCCGTGTTTAGAGGCGTCAACGTTATCAATTTGGATCCGAAAGGACGCATGGCTATGCCATCGCGTTATCGCGATCAATTGACTAGCGAATTTAGCGGACGCCTAGTCGCAACGATCGACCCGATGGCCAAATGCCTGCTGATCTATCCAGTCGATGTATGGGAAGAGATCCAGAAGAAGATCGAAGCACTGTCTAGTTTCAACCCAGACACTCGCAAGTTCCAGCGCATGATGATCGGTTATGCGACGGACGTCGAGATGGACGGTAGCGGCCGCATCCTCCTGTCGCAAGTCCTGCGCAATCACGCCGAATTAGACAAGCACGTGGCGTTAGTAGGGCAGGGCAAGAAGTTGGAATTATGGAGCGAGAAGAACTGGGCAGAGCAAACCGAACTGTGGCTTTCACAAGCAAGTGCTGGGGGCGAGTTGCCTGCAGAGTTGCAGTCGCTCTCTTTGTGAGGCTGCACGAATTTTTTACTCAGTGTTGTAAGGGCTTGTTTGGCGTTTGGACACTGGGGCGGAGCGCATGACCATGGATACGTTTCGACATGAAACCGTATTACTTGAACCCGCGGTCGAGGCGTTGATTGGCGACCCCGCAGGATTCTACGTCGACGGTACATTCGGGCGCGGTGGGCACTCAAGACAGATTCTCTCCGCCTTGCAGGCGGAGGGTCGATTGCTAGCGATCGACAAAGATCCGCAGGCAATTAACACGGCGAATACAGACTTTGGTGCGGATCCCCGCTTCGAAGTTGCGCAGGGAAGTTTTTCCACACTAGCGGCGCTAGTGGAGTCGGCAGGGAAGATGGGCAAGGTCAATGGCGTGTTGTTGGATCTCGGCGTTTCCTCTCCGCAGTTGGAAGAGGCGCAGCGCGGCTTCAGCTTCATGCAAGACGGTCCTTTGGATATGAGAATGAATCCGAATGAAGGGCAAAGTGCAGCACAGTGGTTGGCGAGTGCCCAGGAGCAAGAGATCGCCGACGTCATCTATCGCTACGGCGAGGAGAAGTTCTCGCGCCGCATGGCCAGAGCTATTGTCGAGCAACGTAAGGTGGCTCCAATTACGAGCACGCTGCAACTCGCAGAGATCGTCAAGCAAGCCAACCCGGCTTGGGAAAAGCACAAGCATCCGGCAACTCGCGCCTTTCAGGGCATCCGTATTCACATTAATCGCGAACTTGAAGATCTGGAGAGTGTTCTGACCCAGGCGCTCGAAGTGCTCAGCATCGGTGGGCGCCTCGTCGTGATCAGCTTCCACTCCCTCGAAGATCGCATGGTGAAACAGTTTATTAACAAGCAAGCAAAGGGCGACGACTTCCCAGCGGGCGTCCCAGTACGAACTTCGGATCTGAACCCGCGCATGAAGAAGATTGGCAAGGCTATAAAAGCCAGTGATGCGGAGGTGGCAAATAACCAGCGTTCGCGCAGTGCCGTCATGCGTATCGCAGAAAAAATCGCTTAATCAATTCATAGTTTTACACAAGAAGATGCACGTTATATGAGCGCACAAGCCAACAAAATCAATGTCAGATTGAACGCCAGACGCAGCAGCGAGCCGGTCTCGGTCTACGCGTGGTCCGCGCTGTTCTCTCCGCGCATGATCGCCATCGCGCTACTGTTGATATTCGTATTGGCCTCCGGTGTTTCTGTTGTCTATACCACTTTCAAAAGCCGTTACCTACTAAACCAATTGCAGCAGCTAAAAACTCAGCGCAATGAGTTGCAGGTGCAATGGGGGCAGTTGTTGATCGAGCAAAGCACCTTCAGTTTAGAGAGTCGTGTCGAGCGTAAGGCTAGTGAAGAGCTGGCTATGACGACTCCCAAAATCTCAGAGATAGTCATGGTGAGATATGAGTGATTCTAAGCAAGCACACAAGCCACTAACTTGGCGTTTGTACCTGATCTTCGTGGTCATGGTGCTTTGTGTTGCGGCTATCCTGTGGAAGCTCACCTCATTGCACGTGCTGCAGAAAGACTTTCTGCAAGGGCAGGGCGATGCTCGCACCATTCGCACCGAGCCTCTCTCGGCCAATCGCGGCATGATTACGGATCGCAATGGCGAGCCTTTAGCTGTGAGCACCCCTGTGAAATCGATTTGGGTAAACCCTAAAGAGATCTCCCAGGAGCTGCGCGATATCGAATTGCTATCCAAGGCACTGCAGATCGAGCCCCAAGTACTAGCTACTAATATCGCCGCCAACGCTGATAAGGAATTTCTCTTCGTTAAGCGCCGCATGTCCCCCGTAGAGGCGGAGAACGTATTGGAGCTTGGTATCGAGGGGGTTTACTCGCGTCAGGAATATCAACGCTATTACCCTCAGGGCGAGATTGCGGCGCATGTTGTGGGTTTCACCGATGTTGATGATGAGGGGCAAGAGGGCCTAGAGCTTGCCTTCGACAGTTGGCTGCAGGGGATTCCTGGCAGGCAGCAGGTAATGAAGGATCGTCGTGGCCGCATTATTCGCGAGCTCGATACGCTTGCACCTGCGCAGCCTGGTGGAACACTGGAGCTGAGCATCGACTTCCGTCTGCAGAATCTTGCTTATAAAGAGCTGAAGTCCGAGTACATGTTAAGAGGCGCGCGTTCCGCCTCCGTGGTCGTGATGGATGTCGCTACCGGCGAAGTGTTAGCGATGGTCAATCAGCCTTCCTACAATCCCAATAATCGCGGCACCATAACGGACTTCAGCGCGCTGCGTAATCGCGCTATGACTGACTTAGTGGAGCCGGGCTCTACTGTTAAGGCATTTACCGTCGCGGCCGCATTGGAGTCAGGACTGTTCACTCCCGAGACCTTGGTGGATACCAGTCCTGGTCGCATCCGTGTGGGCCGTGACTATGTGACCGATGCGACTACTCGCGCGATCAATCATGGGGTGCTCACGGTACAGGGCATCATCACCAAGTCGAGCAATGTGGGCGCTACTAAGCTCGCGCTGGCGATGGGTCACGAGCAATTAAGGAATGTACTGGAGCGTGTCGGATTCGGCACCGATACCGGTTCGGGCTTCCCTGGCGAGCGTAGCGGAGTGCTTCCCAATCATCGTATCTGGCACGACATCGAAACGGCCACGCTTTCCTATGGCTATGGCTTGTCAGTCTCTGCTCTGCAGTTGGCGAGCGCCTATACCACCTTAGTGAGTGGCGGCATCAAGAAGCCCGTCTCAATGTTGAGGCTAAGTCCTGAGAAAGTAGCGGCATTGCCAACGGAGCACGTCATTCGCGAAGACATCGCGAGGAGCGTCATGGCAGCGTTGGAAACGGTAGTGGATAAGGAGAGGGGCGGCGGCGCGACTGCGGCGAATGTGCCCTTCTATAGCGTTGCCGGTAAGACGGGCACCGCACACGTTGTTGGTGCGAATGGCTATGAAAGTAACATCTATAACTCCTTATTTGTGGGCTATGCCCCTGCCAGTGATCCCCGTGTTGTGGTGGTAATCATCATGAATGAGCCTGGCGGCACCGAGCACTATGGCAGTCAAGTAGCGGCGCCCTTGTTCTCGCGCATAGTCACTGGGGCCATGCGGATTTTGAATGTGACACCCGATCGACTTGACGATACGCAACTACTGAAACTGAGCGCGCGCTAATGGGTGCGGTGCAATGAGACTAGCGGAAAATATTGTGTATACCTCGACACTTGAACAGCTACTTGACGGTATTGCGGACTTGCCTAGCGATCTGCCAGAGCAGTTCGATGTGCGCATAAGTGGTGTGCAGTTGGATAGTCGTCAGGTCCAGCCTGGGGATCTATTCTTCGCCTGTTTCGGGAAGAATCACGACGCACGTGACTATATAGACGCAGCGATAGAGCGCGGGGCGGTAGCAGTTCTAGCGCACGCGGGTGGCAAGTGGCAGGGCGCTACAGTCCGAAACGGCGTGATCGTTTTGGCCATCGATGATCTTGCCGCAAGAACAGGCGTGATCGCGAGCCGTTTCTTCGATGAGCCTAGCGCGACGATGTCGATGATCGGTGTCACGGGTACTAACGGTAAGACTAGTTGCACACAATTCATTGCCCAAGCCTTGAACTCGATGCAGCGCTGCTGTGGAGTGATCGGGACTTTAGGTATCGGCGTGCCGCCAGAGCTGAAAGACTCTTCTTTCACCACGCCGGACCCCGTGCAGGTGCAAGCAGCCTTAGCGGAACTGCGTAAGAAAGGTGCCGAAACGGTCGCTATGGAAGTGTCCTCGCAGGGCCTACATCAGTACCGAGTCAATGGTGTGCGTTTCGACGTAGCGGTGTTTACGAACCTCACACGCGACCATCTGGACTATCACGGCAGCATGGAAGACTACGCAGAGACTAAGCGCAAGCTCTTCATGTTTGCGAGCCTGCGTAGTGCAGTCGTCAATATGGACGACTCCTTCGCAACGCGAATCTTGAACAGCTTAGCGCCGAGCGTGCGCAGCTATACCTACAGCGTAAGTAATAGTAATGCGGATGTGTATGCAATCAAGCTGGAGCGCAGTCGCGATGGTTTCAAGGCGCTCATCCATACCCCCTTCGGCGACGGCGAGCTAAGTGGCGTGTTGCTTGGCACTTTTAATTTCAGCAACTTGATGGCGGTGCTCACAACGCTGATTGCGACAGAGAGTGCTCGCACCGATTTTAAGTTAGACCTTCTGCTGGAGCACCTGTCTCGTCTAGAGCCAGTGTCCGGGCGTATGGAGATCGTAGGCGATAGTGGTGATATCACCGCAGTCGTGGACTACGCACACACACCGGATGCGTTACGCGTTGCACTGCTTGCGCTGCGCGAACACTTCACAGGGCGCATCTGGTGCGTCTTCGGTTGCGGCGGCAATAGAGACCAAGGCAAGCGACCCCTGATGGCAGAGATGGCGGAACAATTTGCGGACATGCTGATCGTCACTGATGACAATCCGCGCACCGAGATTGCGGACGAGATCGTACGACAAATCCTGCTGGGAATAGAAGATAACTCGCGCGTGCTCGTAGAGCGCGACCGCGCCAAAGCGATCGAGAGTGCAATCATTGGCGCGAGTGCGGGTGACGTTGTCCTGATAGCGGGCAAAGGGCACGAGAATTATCAAGACGTGAACGGCCAGAGAATGGCGTTTAGCGATGTAAAACAGGCGCGAATAGCACTTAGCAAGCGTCAAGCAAACCCACAGAAAGGGAGCGAGTAATCCTGTGATTGGCAATATGACTCTTTCGCAAATTAGCACTGTAGTGGCCGGGCAACAGCTCGGCGCTGACGTGCGCTTTGCGGGAGTTTCAACCGATACGCGCACATTACAGGCCAATGATCTCTATGTTGCTCTCGTCGGTGAAAATTTCGACGGAAATGATTACGTGGCTCAGGCTTTCGAAAAAGGGGCATGCGGCGCGGTGGTTTCCCGAGATACAGGCATAGATCGACCACAGTTGCGGGTTAAGGATACGACAATAGCGTTGGGCGAGATCGCAAGGCTCAATCGTTTGGCCTCGTCTGCACGGGTAATTGCGATCACTGGCAGTCAAGGTAAGACCACGGTTAAGGAGATGATCGCCACTATCCTCCGTGTAGAGAACCGCGTGTTGGTGACCAAGGGTAATTTCAATAATCATATTGGCGTGCCATTGACACTACTAGAGCTCGATGCAAAGCACGACTGCGCAGTGATCGAGCTCGGCGCTAGCGGCCTAGGTGAGATTGCCTATACGGTGCGGATGGCGCTACCCCATGTGGCGGTGCTGACGAATGCGGCGGCGACACATATTGAAGGGTTCGGCGACATTGATGGGGTTGTCCGTACTAAGGGCGAGATCATTGATGGTCTGCAGGAAAACGGTGTGGCAGTGCTCAACGCCGAAGACCCGCATTTTTCTGTATGGGCAGAACGTGCGGGCAAGAAACGCATGGTTAGCTTCGCAGTCGATGCGGCAGCAGATTACCGTGTTGTGGATTTGCAGATGGACGCGCTTGGCGCGAGCCACTTTATTCTGTGTAGCCCTATTGGTGAGGTCAAAGTGAGCCTCGCTCTGGCGGGTAAACATAATGTCCTCAATGCGGTGGCCGCAGCGGCGGCGAGTATAGAAGCAGGCGCAAGCCTTGTGGCCGTAGTGCAAGGACTTGCCCAGGTTCGTCCAGTGGCGGGCCGCCTAAGCCAGATGTCTGGAATCGCTGGTGCCATCGTCATCGACGACAGTTATAACGCGAGCCCTTCCTCGTTTCGCGCCGCCATCGATGTATTGGCAAGCAGCGCCGGGAATCGAGTGCTGATAGTGGGGGACATGGGTGAACTCGGCATGCAAAGCGAGCAGGCTCACACCGAATTGGGTCTCTATGCAAAGCAATGTGGCATAGACGCGCTCTGGGCGACAGGTACGTATAGCGCATTGAGCGCCGCAAGTTTCGGAGAGAGGGCGCATCACTTCGCAACGCAGGAGGCATTGATTCGACACGCACAGGAAAACTTAGGCAAGGGTGATGTAGCGCTCGTGAAAGGCTCGCGCAGTGCCGCCATGGATCGCGTAGTCGAACAAATCAAAAAGGGAGAGTCCGCATAATGTTGGTATGGCTATCGACTTATTTAACGCAGTTTGAGAGCGGTTTCGCAGTGTTTCAATACATCACTGTACGCGGCATATTTAGCATCATTACTGCTCTGCTGATATCTCTAGCGATTGGTCCCTATATGATTCGTCGTCTGAATTCACTGCAGATCGGACAGGTCGTGCGCGACGATGGTCCGAAGAGTCATTTCAGCAAAGCGGGCACGCCGACCATGGGTGGCGCCTTGATTATAGTGAGTATGCTTTTCAGCACCTTGCTGTGGTCAGATCTTAACAACCACTATGTGTGGATCACCTTAATAGTGACGGTGCTATTTGGCGCCATCGGCTGGGTAGATGACTACCGTAAGGTGTTCGAGAAGAACCCTAAGGGTTTGCCCGCGCGTTGGAAGTATCTCTGGCAGTCCGTGGTGGGTTTAGGAGCTTCGGTGTTTCTCTATACCTCTGCAATCGGGCCTGCGGAAACACATTACATCGTGCCTTTCTTTAAAGATGTCTCGATCAACATCGGCGTCCTCTACGTGGTGATCTCCTATTTCGTCATCGTCGGTAGCAGCAACGCGGTTAACTTGACCGACGGTCTCGACGGGCTAGCGATACTGCCGACCGTAATGGTGGGTGGCGCGCTTGGACTCATCGCCTATCTATCGGGGCACGTGGAGTTCTCTGACTATCTGCGTATTCCCTATGTGGCTGGCGCGGGCGAATTAGTAATCTTCTGCGGCACTTTAGTTGGTGCAGGGCTCGGTTTCCTCTGGTTCAACACCTACCCTGCGCAGGTCTTCATGGGTGATGTGGGTGCACTGGCACTTGGCGCAGCCTTGGGTGTGGTCGCCATTATCGCGCGTCATGAGATCGTGCTGTTCATAATGGGCGGCATTTTCGTAGTAGAGACAGTCTCTGTAATCCTACAGGTTGGCTCCTTCAAATTAACGGGCAAGCGAATATTCCGCATGGCTCCGCTGCATCACCATTTCGAACTCAAGGGCTGGCCAGAGCCGCGCGTCATCGTGCGCTTCTGGATCATTACTGTAATGCTAGTCCTAATCGGGCTCGCGACACTGAAACTACGCTAGTAAAAGGGAAAGATAAGTGACTCAGGCGAATCGAATCATAGTGGGCTTAGGAACGACAGGATTGTCGTGCGCCCGCTATTTGCATTCGCTAGGTGAGTCATTCCAAATTGTCGACAGCCGAATGAACCCACCAGGCCTTGCTCAATTACAGACGCAATTTCCTGAGGTACAAGTGACACTCGGCGAGTTCTCCGCAGAATTGCTTTGCTCGGCCAGCGAGCTAATTGTTAGTCCTGGCATCAGCATACACAGCCCCGCTATTGAAGCGGCGCGAGCGGCGGGTGTTGCCATCAGTGGCGATATCGATATTTTCAGTAAGGCTGTAAGCAAGCCCGTAGTCGCGGTTACCGGTTCGAACGGCAAGAGCACGGTGGTGACGTTACTCGCGGCGATGGCGACAAAGGCGGGTTTGCGGGTCGGTCTTGGGGGCAACCTGGACGGCGCGCAAGCGGCACCGGCTCTGGACCTACTGCGTCAGGATGTGAAAGATCTCTACGTACTCGAATTATCTAGTTTTCAATTAGAGACCACTGCCTGTCTCGCGGCGCGCGCGGCAGTTATTCTCAATGTCAGTGACGATCATATGGATCGCTATGCAGATAAGCATGAGTACGAGGCGGCCAAGCAGCGAATCTTCAACGGTGCGCAGAGCGCGATAGTGAATCGCGACGAGTCTGCTAGCACACCTTGGGATAAGGAAGCTGTCATCGCATCGAGCTTCGGCATGAGCAAGCCTGCGCAAGGGCAGTGGGGCGTGATTGAGCAAGATGGAGAGCCAGCACTCGCATGGGGCGATGAGCCCGTGCTGCGTGCTCACTCACTCAAGATTGCCGGCAAGCATAATCTTGCTAATGCATTAGCGGCGCTCGCCCTTGGTCAGGCCATCGATCTGCCGCGACAGGCTATGGTTGAGGCCCTACAGGAATTCCCGGGCCTTCCGCATCGCTGTCAGTGGCTGCGCAATCTGCGTGGAGTCGATTATTTTAATGACTCGAAGGGCACCAATGTGGGCGCCTCTATCGTGGCGATCGAGAGTCTTGGCGAGATGCTCAAGGGCAAGCTGGTATTGATCGCAGGTGGCGTCGACAAAGGCGCAGACTTCTCGGTCATGGCGCCGGTCGTCGCGAAGTTCGTGAAGCTCGCCATCTTGATTGGCCGCGATGCGAAGAATCTTGCCAACGCATTCAAAGATAGTATTGAGATCGTCTTTGCTAGCACTTTGGTTGAGGCCGTGAATATTGCCGCCGAGCGTGCAAGTGAAGGAGATGCCGTACTCCTTTCGCCAGCCTGCGCGAGCCTCGATATGTTTACTGATTTCACCCATCGTGGTCGCGTGTTCGAAAGCGCAGTGGAGGAGTTGCCATGAGCACGCCTTCTCTATCAGTTTACGGCACGATTGCCGGTCGGCAAGCGCCTAGTTTCCAGCTGAACCTGTTGCTAGTCATTATGTTCCTGTTGATGACTATTGGCTTGTTGATGATGACCTCCGCCTCGGTGGAGATTGGCAATGGTCAATATGGCGATCCCTTCTTCTTCCTAAAGCGCCAATTGTTCTTCACAGCGCTTTCCATTGTTATCGTAATCGTCACCTTGTCAGTGCCTCTGCATTTCTGGTACTCGGTAAGTGGTCCACTGTTGCTAGTCTCATTCGTTCTACTCGGCATGGTGTTAGTGCCGGGCATCGGTAAAGTGGTCAACGGTAGCGCGCGCTGGATCGACTTAGGGTTCTATAACTTGCAGCCCTCTGAGATGGCCAAGCTATTCATCGTGTTCTATTTTGCGGCCTATCTAGAGAGACGCCGCAGCGAAGTCATCAACTCATGGATTGGATTTTTCAAGCCGATGCTATTGCTTGCGGCAGCGATCGTCCTACTACACTTCGAGCCGGATCATGGCGCTATGGTCATCATGATTGGCACTTGCTTTAGCATGATCTTCCTCGCGGGTGCCAAGTTGCACCGCTTCTTGCTAGTGCTGCTTTGCTGTCTTTCAGCGGTCGTCGTATTGGCCATCATGAAACCCTATGTATTGGACCGCTTCTCGTCTTTCTTGAATCCTTGGGCTGCAGAGTATGTCTACGGAGAGGGCTATCAATTGACGCAGGCGCTGATCGCCTTCGGTCGAGGTGGCTTCTTCGGAGAAGGCCTCGGGAACAGCATCCAGAAACTCTACTTCCTGCCCGAGGCCCACACAGACTTCGTTCTAGCGATTGTGGCCGAGGAGTTTGGCTTGGTCGGTGTTACGACGATCATTGGTCTGTTTACTGCGCTTGTTGCGCAGGCTTTCGCGATCGGTCGTCGAGTTGAAGCGACAGGCAATCTCTACTCCGCCTATGTGGCTTACGGCATCGCTATGCTCTTCGCCTGTCAAACGCTAATCAATGTGGGTGTCAACATCGGCTTGCTGCCTACTAAAGGTCTAACGCTGCCTTTCTTAAGCTATGGCGGCAATAGTCTCTTGGTCAGTTGTTTCATGGTCGCCATCTTGGTGCGCATTCAGTTCGAGTATGCGCAGTCTCAATCTCCTGAACTGCAAAGGGGGCGCCGCTGATGCTGGACAGTAAGCAAGCCCTAGGCACGGTGTTGATCATGGCCGGTGGTACCGGAGGGCACATTTTCCCTGCGCTAAGCATCGCTCGGCATTTGCAGAGCAAGGGCTACCGCACTGAATGGCTAGGCACGCCAAGAGGCCTAGAGGTTGATGTGCTGCGCGACACGGATATTCCGCTGCATCTGATCGACGCTCAGGGACTTAGGGGCAAGGGTTTGTTGAGGGTGTTGACCGCGCCATTCATGATTGCATCAAGCGTTCTGCAGTCATTGCGTGTTATCCGCGCCGTGCGTCCATGTTGTGTATTGGGCATGGGGGGCTACGTCACGGGCCCAGGTGGGGTGGCGGCAAAATTATCAGGTCGCAAGCTTTTGATTCACGAACAGAATGCAATTGCTGGTTTTACTAACAAGCTCTTGGCGCGTATCGCGGACACTGTAATGGAGGCGTTTCCCGCTACCTTCTCTGCAAGTGTGGGTGCCTTGTTGACCGGAAATCCAGTACGTGTCGAGATCAGTGCGTTGCCACTCAAGCAAGAGAGTGAGACAAAGTCAGCCCTCAAGATACTCATTATCGGAGGTAGCTTAGGCGCTGTCGCGATCAATGACTTGATCCCGCAGGCCTTGCTAAAGTTTACGGCTCAAGAGCGGCCGCAAGTATGGCATCAGGTAGGTAAGAACAATGTCGATAATGCGGCGCAGCGCTATCGCGATGCGGGTATCACGCTCGACGAGAAATGCAGAGTCGAACCCTTCATTGCGGATATGGCCGCAGCGTATGGATGGGCGGACTTGGTGCTGTGCCGCGCCGGCGCAACCACTGTCAGTGAAGTGGCTGCTGCGGGTTTGCCCTCGATTTTAGTGCCGTTCCCTTATGCCGTAGACGACCACCAGACTCGCAATGCGCAGTGGCTTAGCAATGCCGAAGCCGCGGTGTTGATTCAGCAGCGCGATCTAAGTGCAGCGGACCTCGCTGGGCTCTGGGAACAGTTTCAGCAAGACCGGAGTGTCTTGAGCAAGATGGCAGAGAAGGCTCGTGCGCTTGCGCACTTCAACGCCAATGATCTAGTGGCCACGCAATGCATGGAGGCCTGCAAAGGATAAACGCTTATGAGCACAACGATTAGACAGACTAAATCCAGCAAAGTACCCGAGATGCGTCGTATCAAGACGATTCATTTCGTGGGCATAGGAGGTGCCGGTATGTGTGGCATCGCAGAGGTATTGTTGAATCAGGGGTATTCGATTACGGGTTCCGATATTAAGGCGTCGGCTGTCACACAAAGACTGGTTGGTTTGGGCGCAAAGGTATTCGTTGGGCATCGCGCAGAGAATGTCGAGACGGCGGATGTCGTGGTCTACTCAAGCGCGGTGAATCCACAGAACCCAGAATTAGTGGCGGCACGCGAGGCGGGCCGTCCTATTATCCCACGTGCGGAGATGCTTGCTGAGTTGATGCGTTACCGTCATGGCATCGCGATCGCTGGCACCCATGGTAAGACCACGACTACCAGCCTAGTCGCCTCGATTTTTGCGGAAGCAGGGCTAGACCCAACCTTCGTAATCGGCGGTTTGCTCAACAGCGCGGGCGCGAATGCGCGCCTAGGTGAGAGCCGCTACTTAGTGGCGGAAGCCGATGAAAGCGATGCCTCTTTCCTGCATCTACAGCCGATGGTCACGGTGGTCACGAATATTGATGCGGACCATATGAGTACCTATGGCGGCGACTTCAACAAGCTCAAGAAATACTTCGTCGAATTCCTGCATAACCTTCCGTTCTATGGCTTAGCAGTTATGTGTGTCGATGACCCAGTTGTAGCAGAGATTCTGCCACAGGTAGCACGGCCGACACTGACCTATGGATTCTCTGAGGGCGCGGATTATCGAATTCATAATCTAGAGCAAGACAGGCAGTTCACAAGTTTTGAGATCTCACGCCCAGAGCGCAGCGGCAATCTACATGTGAGTCTGAATATCCCAGGGCGTCACAACGCACTCAACGCCGCTGCAGCAGTGGCGATAGCCAGCGATGAGGGCATAAGCGACGAGCACATTTACGCAGGCCTTAGTAAGTTCCAAGGCGTAGGGCGCCGGTTTGAGATTCAGGGCAACTTTCCAGTGCGCGATGGCACAGCAATGCTGCTCGATGACTATGGACATCACCCACGCGAAGTCGCAGCGACTATAGCCGCCTTGCGTGGTGGATGGCCAGACTCTCGCGTCGTGATGATCTATCAGCCGCATCGCTACTCACGCACTAAGGATCTCTACGAAGATTTTGTAATCGTGTTGTCGGACGTCGATGTCTTACTGATGTTGGAAGTGTATTCAGCTGGAGAGGAAGCAATCCCAGGTGCGGATTCGAGAAGCCTTTGTCGTAGCATCCGCGCCCGCGGGAAGGTCGACCCGGTGTATGTGCAGGACGAGGAAGATATTCGCAAGGTTCTAACAGAGGTGCTACGTGATGGCGATATCGTGATCACACAGGGAGCCGGCAGTGTCGGGGCTTTAGCTAAACAACTGAGTGAGCAGGGGCTCATCCTTTAACGCAATGCTCCGCGAGAGCAGTGACAAACTATGACGGAACTAAAAGTGACAAGTAAAGAATCCATCGAACGCCTAGGTCGCGTTGGCGTGATCATGGGCGGAAACTCCGCCGAGCGCGAAGTTTCTCTCAAGAGCGGTCGTGCCGTTCTTGATGCCTTGCAAGCGGCTGGGGTCGATGCAGTTGGCATCGATGCAGCCCATGACTTGATCGCGCAGCTACAGGCCCAGTCTATTACGCAGGTTTTCAATGTCTTGCATGGCCGCGGTGGCGAGGATGGGAAATTGCAGGGTCTGTTGGACTTCATGGGTATCCCCTATACCGGAAGTCGCGTACTGGGTTCGGCGTTAGCAATGGATAAGATTCGCACTAAATACATATGGCTACAGATCGGCCTGCCTACGCCCAATTTCACAGTACTAAGCGAGAAGAGTGAGTGGGAAGAGGTCGTTGCAAAATTGGGCAAGGCTGTAGTCAAGCCGGTGCGCGAAGGCTCCAGTATTGGCATATCCATCGTTGAGAGCGGGGCAGATATGCGCAGTGCCTTTGAGCGCGCACGTGCATTCGATCCAGAGGTGATGGCAGAGCAATACATCAATGGCACAGAGTTTACCGTGGCCATACTCAATGGTGAGGCTATGCCTGTAATCGAGTTTCATACGCCACACAAATTCTATGATTACGATGCGAAGTATATCGCCAATGACACTCAGTACCTGTGCCCAGCTCCCTTGGATGCGGAAACGACTGCGTATCTACAAGACTTGTCCCTGCAAGCTTTTAACGCTGTCGGATGTGAAGGCTGGGGCCGCGTCGACATAATGCGCGATCAGCAGGGCAAGTTCTGGTTGCTGGAAGTCAATACTGTACCGGGAATGACCGATCATTCTTTAGTGCCGATGGCTGCTACAGCAAAGGGGCTAAGCTTTACGGAGTTATTGCTACACATACTTGCGGCGAAGCCGCTTTAACCGAGCATTAGGAAACTGATGAGCAACGCGAACAACAGGCAAGGGTTTTCAGCACACGGCGGAATGCGCGACGTTCCACGCGGCGCTGTGTCTTTGAAAAAGGCGGCTCCTGTCGCGGCTGAATCTTCGCGTAAGAACTATGCGGGGGTCTTGCTGCTAGTGCTCTTCCTGTGCAGCGCAGTGCTGTTTACGCAGAACCGTGAACAGATCAATGGCTACATCAATAAACCCATTCGGGTAGTGCAGATGGCTAACCCACTGCAGCGTGCTAATGAGCATAGCGTGCGTGCCGCTTTAGCTGCGCATTTGGATGGCGGATTTTTCGCATTGGATGTACAGGCGATAAAAGAACAGTTAGAGGCGAACCCTTGGGTAGAGAAGGCGGTGATAACGCGTATTTGGCCAGACACTCTTTCCGTTGCGATCACCGAAGAGATAGCGATCGCAAGATGGGGCGATAAGCGACTATTGAATCAATACGGAGAATCCTTCGCGCCGGAGTTGCAAGAGGACGATCAGACGCTGCCGCTGCTAAACGGTCCTGAGGGAATGGAGCGCAAAGTGATGGAACAGTATCAGGTGTTCAGCCAGATGCTCTCGGACACAGGCCTGCGGGTGCGCGAGATTGAATTGAGCGAGCGCGGTAGCTGGACTCTACGCATGGACAACGATCTTTCAGTGAGTATAGGGCGCAGTAATGTGATGGAAAGAGTGCAGCGTTTCGTTAAGTTCTACCAGCACCATCTCAATGAGCAGGTAGCGAGCGTCGCCGCTATAGACTTGCGCTACAACAATGGAATTTCAATCAGAAACAAGACAGATATGCCAGTCGGAGTTGCTTCGAAATGAACACAGCAAGAGTTTTAAAAGTTGACGGCGAAGTGATGAATTCACGAGTAGCAGGAGTACGCGGACTATGAGCGAAACAGCACGCGGTAATCTAATCGTCGGCTTAGACATTGGCACGTCCAAAGTCGTGGCGATTGTTGGCGATATTAAAGCGGATGGGAGCCTCGATATCGTGGGGATCGGTAGCCATCGCTCGCGCGGTCTTAAGAAGGGCACGGTCGTCAATATCGAATCGACTGTCGAGTCTATTCAGCGCGCTATCGAAGAAGCTGAACTCATGGCGGGCTGTCAGATTCATTCCGTCTATGCAGGCATTGCGGGCAGTCATATCCGCAGCATGAACTCACACGGTATCGTCGCGATACGCGATGGCGAAGTGACCCGTGCCGACATAGAGCGCGTGATAGACGCTGCTCAGGCGGTGGCGATTCCAGCAGACCAGAAAGTACTGCACATCCTGCCACAGGAATACATCATAGATTCGCAGGAAGGGGTTAAGGAGCCACTGGGAATGTCGGGGGTGCGTCTAGAGGCGAAGGTGCACCTAGTGACTTGTGCAATCAACGCCGCGCAGAACATCGAGAAGTGCATTAAACGCTGTGGCCTGATTACCGAGGAGATAATTCTTGAGCAATTGGCCTCCAGCTATGCGGTGCTAACTGAGGACGAGAAGGAGTTGGGTGTCTGTCTAGTGGATATCGGTGGCGGTACTTCGGATATCGCAATATTTACAGAAGGTGCCATACGTCACACAGGCGTTATTCCCATTGCCGGCGACCAGGTGACGAACGATATCGCCATGGCTCTGCGAACGCCTACCGAGAATGCCGACGAGATCAAGATTAAGTATGCCTGTGCCCTCACGCAGCTGGCGAATGTGGGCGAGACAATCAAGGTGCCGAGTGTTGGCGATCGTCCTCCGCGGGAGTTGTCACGACAAGCTTTGGCTGAGGTTGTAGAGCCGCGTTATGACGAGCTTTTCACACTGATTCGCGCTGAGCTACAGCGTAGTGGCTTCGAGAATCTTTTAGCCGCCGGCATCGTGCTTACCGGTGGTACTTCCAAGATGGAAGGGGTGGTTGAGTTGGCCGAGGAGATCTTCCACGCGCCAGTGCGAATCGGTATTCCACAGAATGTAAAAGGTCTGTCGGACATCGTGCGAAACCCTATCTATTCCACCGGCGTAGGACTGCTGCTCTACGGTGTGAAGCAGCAACAGGACCGAGATACGCAAGCACCCAGTAAAGAAGTCAGAATTGGTTTAGGTGATCGAGTCAGCGCGTGGATAAAGAAGAATTTGTAATTCATTTTTTAAATTTTCAGTCAATAAAGTATTTCAAAATTTTGTAATTAAAATGAGTCAGGAGGCCGTATGTTTGAATTAGTCGATAGCTTGCCACAAAATGCAGTAATCAAGGTGATCGGTGTAGGCGGCGGTGGTGGTAACGCAGTTCGTCACATGATCGCGAATCATATCGAAGGCGTTGAGTTTGTATGCGCCAACACAGATGCTCAAGCATTAAGCAATCTGGGTGCTAAGACTCTTTTGCAGATGGGCAGCTGTGTTACTAAGGGTTTAGGCGCAGGCGCGAATCCGGAGATCGGTCGTCAGGCTGCTCTAGAGGATCGCGACGAGATTGCCGAGATTCTTGCGGGTGCCGACATGGTGTTTATTACTGCCGGCATGGGCGGTGGCACGGGAACTGGTGCGGCCCCGATATTCGCAGAAGTAGCCAAAGAGATGGGAATTCTAACCGTTGCGGTAGTAACGCGGCCTTTCCCATTCGAGGGTAAGAAGCGCTCTTTGATCGCGGACCAAGGCATTCTTGAGCTCTCCGAGCATGTCGATTCTTTGATCACAATCCCCAACGAGAAACTGTTGGAAGTGCTAGGCAAGTCGGCGACTTTGCTTGATGCATTCAAAGCCGCGAACGATGTGCTGCTTGGCGCTGTCAAAGGTATAGCGGATCTCATTATGCGTCCTGGCATGATCAACGTGGATTTTGCCGATGTGCGCACAGTAATGTCAGAGATGGGCATGGCGATGATGGGCACCGGTTACGCCAGTGGCGAAGGCCGCGCGCGCGAAGCTGCAGAGTCTGCAATTCGTAGCCCCTTGTTGGAGGATGTTAATTTGCATGGCGCTCGCGGCATCTTGGTGAATATTACCGCTGGCGAGAATCTCTCGTTGGGTGAGTTCACAGAAGTGGGCGACACCATCGAAGAATTTGCGTCCGACGATGCCACCGTTGTGGTGGGCACGGTAATCGATCCAAGCATGGGCGATGAAATCCGCGTGACTGTTGTAGCGACAGGTTTGGGCGAGCGCGCCGTAGCAAAGGCTGCGAAACCAGTTGAGAAGCCAGCACCTAAGGCTGTTGTAACTGATTATCGCCAGTTGGATCGTCCAGCCGCGCTGCGTTCACGTACAGCGTCTGCTCACACGATGCCACAGACTGGTCTTGCACGCGCAGTTGGGGCGGATACAGATATGGATTATCTCGATATCCCCGCTTTCCTACGTCGTCAAGCAGACTAAGACTCCTGGGTTAAAGCCCTCAATGCGCAGCTTAATCTGCACTTGAGGGCCAAGGCGACGGACCGATATTGGGTCCTGTTTGGGTGTTTCTTAGACCATAGGCCTAGATGTTTTAGCTAGCTGTGCTGGTAGTGAAATGTTTGGGTTATGAATGGAATTTTGCTATGCTCCCGCCTGCATTCGACCTTTGGGTCACGCAGGCATCACCTACAATCGGGAAAAGACAACGCTATGCTTAATCAAAGAACATTGAAAAACGTTATTCGAGCCACAGGTGTGGGTTTGCATAATGGCGAGAAAGTCTACCTGACATTACGGCCTGCGCCGATCGACACGGGTATTGTGTTTACCCGTACTGACCTAGACCCAGTCGTGGAGATCCCTGCCACTGCCGAGTATGTAGGGGACACCACGCTTTCGACGACTCTGGTTAAGGGCGATGTGCGCATCTCCACCATCGAGCACCTGATGTCGGCGATGTCCGGCCTTGGGATCGATAATGCCTATATCGATGTAAGCGCACCGGAAGTCCCGATTATGGACGGCAGCGCTGGTCCATTTGTATTCCTAATACAGTCTGCAGGCATTGAAGAGCAGAAAGCCCTGAAGAAATTCATCCGCATCACCAAGCCACTGACCGTCTCCGATGGCGATAAGTCCGTGAGTCTAGAGCCTTTCGATGGATTTAAGGTCAGCTATACTTTGCTTTACGATCACCCTGTGTACCGCAAGTACACTAAGACTGCGAGTGTCGACTTCTCCAGCACCTCTTTCGTCAAAGAAGTGAGCCGCGCCAGAACCTTCGGATTTATGCATGAATTCGAGGAATTGCGTAACCGCAATCTGGCCTTGGGTGCGAGCATGGATAACGCCATCGCGGTAGGTGATTATAAGGTATTGAATGAAGACGGTTTACGCTACGAAGATGAATTCGTGAAGCACAAAATCCTCGACGCGATCGGCGATCTTTACATGATTGGCTTCAGCCTGATCGGAGAGTTCAAAGGATATAAATCTGGACACGCATTGAATAATGCATTATTAAGGTCCTTGGAAAATAACAAAGACGCCTGGGAAATTGTCAGCTTCGACACTGATGCGCACGTACCGATCTCTTATATGAAACCGGTATTGGCTGCCTGATAGTTTTCTGTCACCGTGCTATATTTGTAACCCATTGATTTTTGGGTATAAGTTTGACGTCCGGCTGCATAAGCAAGCCTCAGGTGTTCTGAATCAAGACTTAAGAGAACGCCTAGACTCATGAAATTGATATTAGTTGACCAGCGCCATGGTCAAACCCGAACGATCGTCCTCAAGGGGTGGCTCAAAGGCCTCCTCTCGATATGTATTCTTGGCGCGCCAGTCGCCTTCGGATATCTCGGCTATCAATTCGCCGTCTCACAAGACCCCCACGAGTATTCCCACGAAACTACGCTCGCTTGGAACGAAAATCTTGCGAACCAGGCTGACGCGCTTGATCGTCTCAAGCGCGAGTCCGAGGAGCAACTAGAAGCCCTCACATTAAGACTCGCCATGTTGCAGGCCCGCCTATTACGCATGGAGGCCCTCGGTGAGCGCATTACTACCGTGGCCAAGCTCGATACTGGGGAGTTTAACTTCGCTAGCGAGCCCGCGGTCGGTGGCCCGCTTTTTTCAGACACCGTGCCCTATTCGCCACCGGCCTTTATTGAGGCGATCGCAGAGCTAGAGCAGCAGATCGCAGATCGTGCTCAGCAATTGGAAATTCTCGAAGGCCTAATGACCGAGCGTCAGTTTGAGGCCGATATCTTCATTACAGGCCGTCCCGTTAAGCAGGGCTGGCTGTCTTCCCCCTTTGGTCGTCGCACAGATCCCTTCAATGGTCAGTTAGCTTGGCACGCGGGCATCGATTTCGCGACAGGTGAGGCTGGCGAAGATGTAATCGCAGTTGCAGCCGGGGTAGTCACCGCTGCAGGCGAACGCCAAGGCTATGGCCTGACTGTCGATATCAATCACGGCAATGGCTATGTCACACGCTATGGCCACGCCGAGAAACTCCTCGTAGACGTTGGCGAAATAATTCAGAAAGGGCAGACTATCGCACTTGTGGGCAGCACCGGTCGTTCGACTGGCCCGCACGTTCATTTCGAAGTCTATAAGCATGGCCGAGTCGTAGACCCTGCGTCCTATATACAGCGTACCGAACGCTAAACTCCCCTTATCCAGCAAGTTTGCGGAGCAATCACCAAGGTGTTGCTCTGTTTAACTGTGTCGTCAGGCTAAGTATTCGAGCCTCACAACTCCATAATCCAGTTCAATAGATAAGTGAAATTCATCATGAGCGTAAAACTCCTAAGAGCCATATTCGGTAGTAGCAATTCCAGGCAGCTTAAGCGAATTCGAAAAATCGTAACTAAGATCAATGCGTTAGAGGATGGCTATGCGAGCCTTTCCGATGATGAGATTCGCGCTAAGACGGTCGAATTTAAAGAGCGCTATGACAAGGGCGAGTCGCTGAGCTCGATTCTTCCAGAGGCCTTTGCCATCGTGCGCGAGGGTAGCAAGCGGGTCATGGGCATGCGGCATTTCGACGTGCAGATGATTGGCGGCATTGTATTGCACGAGGGCAATATTGCGGAGATGAAGACAGGGGAAGGTAAGACCCTTGTTGCAACGCTGCCAGCTTATCTGAATGGCCTGACGGGAGAGGGGGTCCATATCGTAACGGTTAACGACTACCTCGCCGAGCGCGACGCGAACTGGATGCGTCCCTTGTACGAATTCCTTGGCCTGAGTGTGGGCATTGTCATCTCTGGGCAGAGCCACGAGGTCAAGCAGGCGGCCTACAACTCCTCGATTAGCTACGGTACTAACAACGAGTTTGGTTTTGACTATCTGCGCGACAATATGGCCTTCCGTATGGAGGACAAGCTGCAGAAGAAGTTAAATTTCGCGATCGTCGACGAAGTGGACTCGATCTTGATCGATGAGGCGCGTACCCCGCTAATTATCTCCGGTGCTGCTGAGGATAGTTCTCAGCTCTATATGGCGATTAATTCCCTCATACCGCGTCTCGAGAGAGGGGCGGGCAAGCCTGAAAAAGGGGGTTTCTCGATCGATCGCGATACCGAGTTCGTGGAGACCGGTCATTTCGTAATCGATGAGAAAACGCGCCAGGTAGAGCTCACAGAGTCTGGTCACGAATATGTGGAAGGCATGTTGAGTGAACAGAAACTACTAGATGAGGGTGAGAGCCTCTATGCCGCGAAGAATCTTGGCCTACTGCATCATATTCACTCTGCCTTGAAGGCCCATTATTTGTTCAATAAGGATGTCGAGTACATCGTCCAGAACAACAAGATTGTGCTGATCGACGAGCATACGGGGCGTACGATGGAGGGGCGTCGCCTTTCCGAAGGCCTGCATCAGGCAATCGAGGCGAAAGAAGGACTCGATATCCAAAGCGAGAGTCAGACACTAGCCTCAACGACGTTCCAGAACTACTTCCGCCTGTACAAGAACTTAAGTGGTATGACTGGCACGGCGGATACCGAGGCCTTCGAATTCAAGCAGATTTACAATCTTGACGTTGTCGTAATTCCCTCGAATAAGCCGCTCGTTCGCCAGGACAAAAATGACCTGATCTATCTCTCTATCGAAGAGAAGTTCGAGGCCATCGTGAAAGATATTACGGAGATCAGTGCGAAAGGCGCGCCAGTGCTAGTAGGTACTGCATCAATCGATACCTCCGAGATACTGTCAAACTTCCTCAAGAAGGAGAAAATCGTTCACGAAGTTTTGAATGCGAAATTCCACGAGAGAGAGGCGCAGATTATCGCGCAGGCGGGTCGTCCAGGCGTCGTCACTATTGCCACCAACATGGCAGGCCGTGGTACGGATATCGTGTTGGGGGGTAATTGGGAGCACGAGGTTGCAGGGCTAGATAACCCAACGCCGGAGCAGATCGAGCAAGCGAAGCAAGAATGGCATAAGCGTCACCAGCAAGTACTGGATGCGGGCGGTTTGCACATCATTGGCACAGAGCGCCATGAGTCACGCCGCATCGACAATCAGTTGCGCGGTCGCTCGGGCAGGCAGGGTGACCCTGGTTATTCGCGCTTCTACTTGTCCCTAGAGGACAATCTGATGCGTATCTTCGCGTCGGAACGCGTGAAGAATTTCATGCAGGCCTTGGGCATGGAGCGGGGCGAGGCTATCGAGCACGGCATGGTCTCCAAGTCTATCGAGAAGGCGCAGCGCAAAGTAGAAGGGCGCAACTTCGATATTCGTAAACAACTCCTGGAATACGACAATGTGGCGAATGATCAGCGCACAATCGTCTATCGCCAGCGCAATGAGTTGATGGCGAGCGATGATATTTCGGAGCTGATCGGCAATATGCGCAATGAAGTTGGCAATGAGATTGTAAGCTCACATATTCCACCACAGAGCATTCCTGAGCAGTGGGATATCGAGGGGCTAGAGCAGGGTATAGAGGCACAGTTCGGCCGCAAGCTTCCTATCCAGCAATGGTTGGATGAGGACGAGAAACTGTTCGAGGAAACCCTGCGCGAGCGAATCGTTGCAGTACTGAACGAGGACTATGAGAATAAGTCCGCCTTGGTGGGTGAGAAGATGCGCCTGCTAGAGAAGCAGATCGTATTGCAAATTCTCGACAATCTCTGGAAGGAGCATTTGGCGTCGATGGATCAATTGCGTCAGGGTATTTTCCTGCGCGGCTATGCGGGTAAAAACCCGAAGCAGGAGTATAAGCGCGAGGCGTTCGAGCTGTTCCAACAACTCCTGTCTAATCTTCAACACGAGGTCATACGCTTCTTGAGTCATGTGAAGATTCGCACTACCGAGGAGATTGACGAGATTGAGAAACAACGCGAGGCAGAGCGCGCGCGTGAGAAAATGCTGTTCCAGCACGCTGAGACTGCATCGCTTGCGCAAGAGGCCTCGGCCTCTGCAGCGGAATCTGGAGGGCAGGGTGCAGGCCCCGCTGGCGTTGAGAAGACGCCATTCGTGCGGGATGGTCAAAAAGTCGGCCGTAACGATCCCTGCTATTGTGGCTCGGGCAAAAAATTCAAACAATGTCACGGCAAGCTGAGTTAAGGACTATGAGTAAACAAGAAATTAGTGCGCAGGATCTGCTGTCTGTACCGGGCGTGCGAGTAGCGGCGGTTGCTAGTCATATTCGTTATGCGAACCGACTCGACTTAGTGTTGATCGAGCTGGCACAGGGCAGCACAGTTGCGGGGGTTTTTACACTCAACGCCTTCTGCGCCGCACCGGTGCATATCGCACGCAAACATTTGCTCACTAGTGGCGGTGCTATTCGCTACCTATTAGTGAACACGGGCAATGCGAACGCTGGAACTGGACAGCGCGGGCTCGATGATGCGCTCGCCTCCTGCGACTATGTGGCGAAACATGCAGGTGTGCCTGTCGATGCGGTACTCCCTTTCTCGACAGGCGTGATTGGTGAGAATCTCCCGATCGCGAAGATTGCCGCCGGTGTTCCGAATGCCTTTGCCGCACTCGGTGAGGATTGGCTGAATACAGCCAAAGGCATCATGACCACTGACACAGTCCCAAAAGCGCGCTCGGTGAAAATCGAGATTGGGGGCAAGCCTGTAGTGATTACAGGCATTACTAAAGGTGCGGGTATGATCAAGCCGAATATGGCGACGATGCTCAGCTATGTGTTCACCGACGCCAAGATCGAGCAGAAAACCCTGCATGGTCTTCTTAGCCGTGTCGTCGATCAGTCCTTTAATCGCATAACAGTCGATGGCGATACCTCGACGAATGATTGCTGTGTGCTCAGCGCTACCGGTCACAGCGGCGTGGATATTCAAGCCTCTGATGCTGCGGGTTTTGCCGCATTCGAAGAAGCCCTGCAAAGCCTTGTAAAGGAGCTGGCCAAAGACATCATTCGCGATGCCGAAGGCGCGAAGAAATTCGTGACAGTGGATATTCAAGGCGGTGGCAACACCGATGAATGCCTCAAGGTGGCCTATGCCATTTCCGAGTCTCCACTTGTGAAGACCGCTCTTTCCGCCTCTGACCCGAACTGGGGGCGTATCCTCGCTGCGATTGGCCGTGCGGGAGTTCCCGAGCTCGACGTTAGCAAGATCAGCATCCATCTTGGCAAAGTCTGCATAGTAAGCAATGGCACTCTTGCCCCTAGCTATAGCGAGGCGCAGGGACAAGCAGAGATGAGTAAGCCCGAGATCGAAATCACGGTCGATCTCGCGCGCGGACAAGCCCGCGAGACTGTGTGGACCTCCGATCTTTCCGAGGAATATGTCCGCATCAACGCCAGCTATCGAAGCTAGGCGAGGCGCTATGAAGACAGTGCATGTAGCCGTCGGTGTTGTGATCGATGAGGCGCGCCGCGTGCTTGTATCTCTACGCGACGCGCAGGCGCATCAAGGCGGCCTGTGGGAGTTTCCCGGCGGTAAATGCGAGCCGGGAGAAACCATAGAAGAAGCGTTGCGAAGAGAGTTGGACGAAGAGTTGGGCATCCAAGTACTAAGCGATGCACCACTATGCAAAATAGAACACGATTACGGCGACAAACGAGTCTTGCTCGAAGTGCGACGAGTGTTAAGTTTTGCGGGCGAAGCGCAGGGTAGAGAAGGACAGGCAGTACGCTGGGCCGCGCTTAGCAGTCTCGACCCCGCACAATTTCCAGCGGCGAATCTCCCCATAATTCGTCGCATCCAGTTAGCAGAGCGCATCGCCATCACTGGCAGTGCTGCGAGTAACGCTGCTTTTACCGCGCAGTTGAAAAAACTAATTTCAAAACATCCTCCTCTAATTCAACTCCGGCAACGCGATCTTAGCGATGAGGACTTTCAGGCCCGTGTTCAAAGCGCGCTTGCTCTTTGTCGTGCGCACGCGATCCCTTTGACTATCAACACTGACCCGACACGCTTCGAAGCGCTTGGCGGGGATGCCCTGCATGTGAATAGTGCCGCGTTAAGACAGCTCAAACATCGGCCAGTCTCTGCGCAGATGCAGTTCAGTGCGTCCTGTCACTGCGTCGAGGAGTTGCACATGGCTGCTGCATTGCAGGCAGACTATGTTCTGCTCTCTCCAGTTGCCTCGACCACGAGCCACCCCGAGCAAAGTCCAATGGGATGGGAGCGTTTGGCACAGTTCACTAGTGCGGTTGATCTGCCGATATATGCTTTAGGGGGAATGACTGTGGACGATATCCCAATAGCATTCGCACACGGGGCTGTTGGCATAGCGGCCATCTCCGCATTTTGGGATAGCTCTAGCGGCGAGTAAATTCTAGTGAAAGTGCTACTATCAAGAGGAACTTAGCTTGAAGAGTGTGACTTGAATCACCGCTTCACTAGGTAATGGCTTGATTTTATTGGAGTTAAGCGCATAATTTCAAGAAATCGCAGCGCAGTATAAAAACAGCTTCCAGTAAGGACCATCGACATGTCATTAGGCGTTAAGAAAGCCAGCGCAGTTCTCGCGCTTCTCACATGGATGGGCGGCGGAATTGTTTTCGCGGACCAAGCCGTGTTGGTGCAGGAAGCCGTACTGGTAGAGTCTAATCCTAATCCCGACACGCCCGCGACTAGCGCTAGCTATATGACCGGCGATGGTTGGGCCGTAACAAGTCCAACTTATATCGACTCCGCGGTCATGATTTTCGATTTCGGCGCAGCTAAGAGCGTGAGTCAGGCTGTGCTTAGCCTGCCACTGGAGGCGCTCTATCCGCGCAGTGGGCAAGCGCCAATGCAGGTCTATGCCTTCGCCGATAACGGCAGTATAGAGTTGTCTGACTATAAAGCCGGCGGTTCGTTACCTACGGCTGAATTCGATGCCGTTGCGTCCTCCGCAGGAAACCCATCAGCAACACTCACGCTCGACGTCACGGGTGCGGTAAACGCGATTCTGCCCAACAGTCGTTTCGTGGGCATTCGTGTGCATAGTGCTGCGGTACCGGCAGACGTGAGCGCCGGCTTTCCCGTATGGACAGGGGTGAAGTTTCGACCTTTGTATAGCATGGATTACTCCACCGGCACGCCACCAGCTTTGCCTGCCGACCGGCCGCGTTTCGACGGCTACACACTCTCTGTTCCAGGGCTTAGTGCCCCCGGAGTGGGGGCGTACAACGTGGACTTGGCGTTAGTTGACCCTAATAGCTTGGAGTTCGAGCTTGCTGCAGCGACTGATATTACGCCTCCCGGCAGTATCAGTGGCTCGGGTCTAAGTGGCATGCAGCTGCTCAATTGCAGCGCGTTCACCGCGCCGCCCGGCTCGAAGACTTTAGCCCCTGGCGCACCCTCGTTCAATACCACTACCGGCATACTCGATATCCCGGCGATGCTCTATGGGGGCAAAGAATATCGCGTGCAGATGCAATTGCTTGCGGCGACCAACCCAATGCGATTTCGTTTGCTCTCCGCCACCGACGTGGTTCCCGGCAGCACTAATTCCGTGGAGAGTATCACTCAGTTTGGTGGAAGCCTCGTCACACAGCCCACGCAGGATTTTATCCCGCTTTGTCACGGTTGGGTTTTGATTGGCGACACCAAGAACAATAGTCTGGTCGAGCGCAATGTAATCTCGGGTGAGACAGGCGCTGTCTACAAATTCAACACAATCCCAGATCAGATGGAGCTGGATAGCAACTCCGGCACGGTATTCCTTTCAACCCACCCAGAATCCCAGCGCATGTATCAGCTGGATATTCCCAGTGGCGCCTTCACTTATCATCGCTTGAGTGAGGGGGGGCGTAGTTTTATTCCTCGAGATTTCGCCATTGGGGAAGACGGCAATGTATTCGCATTACTCTTCGACCCAGTCTATGAGCTCGAAGAGGATGGTCCAGCAGAAGAAGGTTTATGGATGGGGATATTCAATAAGGATGGCGACCCTACAAGAGCGGCTATACCCTTACTTGGGCCCGTCCGCATCGAGTATGACGCGACTAAGAAGCATGTGTTCCTGACCACCGAATCGAATCTGGTAACCTTCGACTTCAACCCTAATGACCAGAGCATAACGTTCGTGCCAGGCACGGATATCGCAGTAGGCAGTGGTTGTACAGATTTCAGTATTTCCCCCGATGGCGAGCGCCTTGCCTATTCCTGCCCTAATGGCAATGAGTTGACGCCACATACCAGCATCGTGGACATCGATCCGCGCGACTACTACAACACCGACGGGGAGTGGTTTCTAGAGGGTACTCCAATTAGTGCCATTTTCGATACTTCCGGCAAGACTCTGATTGCGACGGACAACGAGAAACTGTATTTCTTCGATGTTGAGACCCATCTGCTCTTGGATAGTTATCCGCTCGGTGTGGAGGCGGGTGAGACAGTCAGTAAAATACGTCTGTCGATGGATGGCGAATTTGTCATGCTCTTGATGAATGCGGAACTCAATGCCAGCGCGGGCAAAGTCTATTGGTTGCCACTACCGAAATATTCGCCCTTATAATGAGGCCTCAGTAAGGGTTCTCATCGTCTTCTTCTGGGAGGATAACCGGATCTCCAGCAATGGCATTGCGCTCACTGGCCCAATCGCCGAAGTCGATCAGCTTGCAGCGCTCAGAACAGAACGGACGATAGGGGCTTTGTTCGTTCCAAGCGACTATCTCTTTGCAGGTAGGGCAGTTCACTTTTAGATTGCGTTGCGTCATGATTTATCGTTACTTTTCTGTGCTTTAGTAAAACCGGCAAGTGTTAAAAACTGTTGGTGCATTTTCTCCACTGCCTCCTCTAGTTCAAGCAAAGTGCCGTCATTGTCGATAATAAAATCGGCCTTTGCCTTGCGCTTAGCGCGCGGCCACTGGCTGGCGATAATGGCGCCGACTGCAGTGGCATCGATGTTGTCGCGTTGTTGCGTGCGCTCAATCTGCAGCGCTTCGCTAGCGTCGATCAACAATACCTTATCGACCAGCAAATTCTGTCCAGTCTCCAAGAGCAGGGGAGAGGATAACACGCTGTAGGGTGACTCACTGAGTTCTAGTTGACGGACGATTTCAGTGCGGATTAGTGGATGCAGAAGACTTTCTAGCCACTTGCGCTCGCTCTCATCCTGAAAGACTTTGGCACGTAGCGCTGCGCGGTCGAGCGTGCCGTCGGGCTGTAAAATTGTGTGACCGAAATGTTCTGCAATTAGGCTCAGGGCCTGAGTATCTGGCTCTACTACCAAGCGCGCGATCACATCGGCGTCGACCACTGCAACGCTTCGCGCCTCGAGCATCTTGGTTACGGCGCTCTTACCGCTACCTATCCCCCCAGTGACGCCAATTCGCAGGGCCTTGCTCTTCGTAATGGACACCTCATGGCACCATCGTGTTGATATAGAGGGTCATGAACTGCTCGCCCCAGAGAAGTGCGATGAAACCAGCGCCGGCTAGATAGGGCCCGAATGGTATGGGGATATTGCGATCGCGACCAAGGAATAGGAGTAAGGCGATGCCCACTACTGCGCCAACGAGGCTCGAGAGAATGACTATCAAAAGTAGCGACTGATAGCCCATCCACGCGCCTAATGCGGCGAGCAATTTGAAGTCGCCATAGCCCATGCCTTCCTTTCCGGTGAGTAACTTGAAGATCCAGTAGATCGACCAGAGGGAGAGGTAACCGAGTATGGCGCCAAGTACCGCGTCGCGCGGGCCGACGGCGGATTCGGGGAGTAAAGTGTTAACTGCAAGGCCTAGCCAGAGTAGGGGTAGCGTTATATTGTCGGGGAGCAATTGATGGTCGAAGTCTATCATCGTCAGCGCGACAAGCGACCAAGTAAGAACGAGCAAAGCCAATGTAAGCCACGTGGCTCCAAACTGCCAAGCGACGAGTCCAGACAAAACGCCTGTTACGGCTTCGATTAAAGGGTATCGCAGCGAGATACTAGCCTTGCACTTTGCGCATTTTCCGCGCAACAGCACATAGCTGACGATAGGGATGTTCTGCCATGCGCGCACGGGGGCGTTGCATTGCGGGCAATGGGAGTCTGGCTTAACGAGATTGAAGACCTTGTGCTGCGGCGCCGTGCCGGCATCGCTAGTGGTCTTCTCATCGATCTCTAAGAATTCACAGCACTGCTGTCGCCATTCGCGCTGCAGCATCACGGGGATTCGATAGATCACCACATTGAGGAAGCTGCCCACTAAAAGGCCAAGTGCTATGGAGAGAACAACGAGTACCGTTGCATTGCTTTGCAATAAATCTATCAGTGTCATCGTGGGCCTATACTACTTGTCCGAGCTGGAAAATTGGCAGATACATCGCAATCATCAAACCGCCAATCAAGGTGCCAAGCACCGACATGATGATAGGTTCCATAAGGGAGGTCAGGCCGTCCACTGCGTTGTCGACTTCGGCCTCGTAATAGGTGGCGCATTTATCTAGCATTGCATCGAGCGCACCGGACTCCTCGCCAATGCCCACCATCTGATTAATCATGACGGGGAATAGGTTTGTAGTTCGAATGGCGAAATTCAATTGCTGACCTGCACTAACGTCGTCTCTAATTCTGCGGGTAGCAGAGGAGTACACGATGTTGCCAGTGGCGCCGGCCACGGATTCGAGTGCGTCGACCAATGGTACCCCAGCAGCGAAGGTTGTCGAAAGGGTACGCGTGAATCGGGCGTAACAGGATTTCTCAACAATAGGGCCTATGATCGGTAGTTTCAGTGCGAGCCTGTCGATGAAGTCTGCGAAAGCCTTAGAGCGAATGCGCGCCTCCTTGAAACAATAGCCGGCGATGCCTAGGCCTATTAGCACTTTCCACCAATGTGCAATCGCAATGTCGGATAGGCCGAGCACGAATAAGGTGAATGCGGGTAGGTCTGCACCGAAACTCGAGAAGGTCTCCGCGAACTGTGGAACCACTTTTACCAATAGGATGCCCGTTACGATAAGAGCAACCACGACCACAGCGATAGGGTAGTTCATGGCTTTCTTGATCTTCGATTTCAGAGCCTCTGTTTTTTCTTTATAGGTGGCAACGCGGTCAAGCATCGTTTCCAAGGCACCGGATTGTTCGCCGGACTCCACGAGGTTGCAGAATAGCTCGTCGAAGTAGCGTGGATGTTTGCGAATTGAGTCTGCGAAGTTGTTGCCGGCGGCCACGTCGTCGCGCACATTGCGCACTAGCGCGGCCATAGAAGGATTCTCTAGGCTATCGCCAACTATTTCGAAGGACTGCACTAAGGGAATGCCGGCTTTCATCATAGTGGCGAGCTGGCGACTAAAGATCGCGATGTCGTTTGGGGTAATCTTCTGCTTCTTGGGACCGAATAGGTCTTTAGGCTTGCGCTTAACCCTAGTGGCATTTACCCCCTGTTTGCGCAGCTGCGCTTTGACGAGCGCCTGGCTAGCACCGGGCATCTCACCCTTAGTCTTCTTGCCGTTCTTGTCAGTGCCTTGCCAGAGATAGATGGTCTGGTTGACGGTCGTGGGTGTTGCCATGATGAGCCTCTTTAGCGATACCGTGACGGCGCAATTAGATGACGCGGTTGGCCTCTTCTAAGCTTGTTAAACCCTGCGCGACCTTTAATAGGGCAGATTGGCGCAAGTTGTTGAAGCCTTCTTTTCTTGCCTGATCGGCTATCTCGATGGAGTTGCCATCTTGCATGATAATACGCGCGATGCCGTCTGTAACAGGAACTACTTCATAGATTCCCACACGGCCCTTATAACCTTGGGTGCACGCATCGCAGCCGGCGGGGCCGAATAATGTCAGTGACTCGAGTTGATCAGCTTGGAATCCGGCCTCTAGTAGGGCGTTCTCTGGCAGCTTCATGGGCTGCTTACAGTAAGAGCAAAGTCTTCTGCATAGACGTTGGGCTATGATCAGCGAAACCGAAGTAGCGAGATTATAGGAAGGCACCCCCATGTTGCGCAGGCGGGTAAGTGTCTCGGGTGCGCTATTGGTATGCAGAGTCGATAGCACGAGGTGACCGGTCTGGGAGGCCTTGATGGCGATCTCGGCAGTCTCTAGATCGCGTATCTCTCCTACCATGATGATGTCTGGATCTTGACGTAGGAAGGAGCGCAGTGCGGTGGCGAAACTCAGGCCGATGCGGGCGTTCACGGCGACCTGATTGATCCCTTCGAGATTGATCTCTACCGGGTCTTCAGCTGTCGAGATATTCGTCTCCGGCGTGTTCAACAGGTTGAGGCCGGTGTAGAGCGACACAGTCTTGCCACTGCCCGTTGGGCCTGTCACCAGGATCATGCCTTGACTCTTCGCCAGACCTTGCATGAACAAGGCCTTCTGCTCTTCCTCGTAGCCTAGGGCGTCGATGCCCATCTGCGCGCTGCTGGGGTCCAATATACGTAACACCAGTTTCTCGCCCCAAAGGGTAGGCAGTGTGTTCACGCGGAAGTCGATGTCACGGGTTCGTGAAAGCTTCATCTTGATGCGGCCATCCTGGGGGAGGCGGCGCTCGGAGATGTCCATCTGCGACATGATCTTGAGGCGTGAGGCGATGCGGGGCGCGAGATTGATGGGAGGCCGTGCTACCTCCCGCAAGATGCCATCGGTGCGCAGTCGAATGCGATAGATCTTCTCGTAGGGCTCGAAGTGGATGTCGGAGGCGCCAGTGCGAATGGCATCCAGCAGTATTTTATTGACGAAGCGCACGATCGGGGTCTCGTCGCTATTGTCGACCTCTGCCGTGTCTGCCTCTTTCTCCTGGATCTCGATGTTGAGACTATCTAGGTCGGCTACATCGAGCATATCGAGTAAGGCCGTGCCGCCTTCCATCTGGTCGATAAACTGGTCGATAGCGGGCGACAGCTTGGTCTCGTCGACGATTATGATGTCGGTGGACAGACCTGTGTGGAACTTGACCTCGTCGATGGCCGTTATATTGGTCGGATCGGAAACCGCAAGATAGAGGCGGTTGCCGCGCTTATATAGTGGTAGCACGCGATGTTTGCGCAGGAGTTTTGGGTCGACGAGTTCCTTGGGACAGAGGCCTAGATCGAAGGCGGATAGGTCGATCAGGGGGGCGCCAAACTCCGCTGAGGCGGCGATGGCGATGCGGTGCCCATCGGCAATATTGTTTTTCACCAAATGGGTGACGAAAGGAATCTTGTCGCGGCGTGCCGAACGGAGAGAATCTTCTGCCTGATCCTGTGACAAGATCCCGACGGATACGAGTCGCTTGGCAAGTCCACTAATGTTCTTCTGCATATCTCGCTGCTATCTATCGTTCAAGGGTGGGGCCACGGGGTCGTTCATGGACTTTAAGTATAGAGCATCGACAATCGCTTCAACAGCGAGTTTACAAGCGCCTCAACGCGTTCTGGGCTCTATTAGTTGCGCATAAATTGGATATTGAGGCCCCCAAAATGGACAGTTATGTCAGTAATTGACTGTGACTGACAAAAATTGTCAGTCGTGAAGGCTGCCGTTTTGTGAGCGATTTAACAGTTCATTTTCCCCTCTTTTTCGGGAAAAAATAATTAATACATTAAAATCAATGAGATAGCTTGTATTTTTAACTGCGCCGCAAAAGCTGGCACGGCATGTGAAGTAAAGCCTATAACCGTGTACGAATGAGGCGGCGATTTGAGAAAACCCAGATTCGACTCCAAAAGCTCGATAAGCGCGAAACTTAAAATTGATAAACCTTTAAACCCTAGGAGATACAAAATGATCCAGTCTAAAAAAGTACAGCAAGGCTTCACCCTAATCGAATTGATGATCGTTGTGGCGATTATCGGCATTCTCGCCGCAGTAGCGCTTCCTGCATACCAGACCTACACGCAACGCGCAGCGTTCTCCGAAGTAGTGTTGGCTACTACTCCTTATAAGAGCGCGTTCGAAGTGGCAGCGCAAACCGGTCGCCTCGCGGCAATAGGCGACGCAGATGCGGGTACTAACGGAATCCCAGCAGCGGCTGGTGCAAACGGTAATGATCTGGCCTCAGTCGGAGTTACCGACGGTGTGATCACTGCAACCGGGGCAGCTTCTGTAGGCAGCTACACGTACATCCTGACTCCTAACGGCATTGTTGCACCAATTACTTGGACTACTGGCGGAACTTGCTTGGCAGCTGGTGTGTGCTAATTAGCAAATAACTGCTACGGGGCTTAGGGCCCCGCAGCAGGCTCTAAGGAGTTGTCGAATCGAAATAGCAAATATTTGATGGTGGACTGAGTATGATGCCTTTCAAACGACATGATCATGGTTTTACCCTCATTGAGTTGATGATAGTTGTGGCCATCATCGGTATCCTCGCAGCAGTTGCACTACCCGCCTATCAAACCTACACAGAGCGTGCGCGCTTTAGTGAAGTTATCCTCGCCACTACTCCCTACAAGACAGCTCTGGACCTCGCCATTCAAAGTGGCAGAGTTACTGTGCTTGCGGGTGTCAATGCCGGTAGCAATGGAATTCCTCCCGCCGCGGGCGCCACGCAATGGCTCACTTCAGCGACAGTTACCGATGGCGTTATTGTCGCCACTGGTAATGCTGGTGTGAGTAATAATACCTATACGCTAACGCCTTCATTGTCCGTTCCGGTCGTTTGGACTGAAGGTGGTACCTGCGTCAATATTGGCTTGTGCTAGCCTCCTGCAAAATTAACTTCGGACACCATGATTTTTCATCATAGAATTCGCACTCGTTTTGCCGCCTCCGGATTCCATTTCCTTGTTAGTCTGAGCGTGTTTTCACTATTCGTGGGGATTCTGCTGCAATTCTGGTATCCCAACCCTTATTTCTCAGCCTCCGGTGGCTGGCAGGGCTTGCGCCTCGTTGCTTCCGTGGACCTAGTGCTCGGCCCTCTCATTACTTTGATAATCTTTAACCCCAAGAAGTCTCGTCGTGAATTGAGCATGGATATCGGTTTAGTGGTGTTGCTGCAAATGGGCGCCTTACTATGGGGAATCAAGGCTGTGTATGAGCAACGACCCGTCGCTGTAGTGTTTCTCGATACTAGTTTCTATACCGTGCCAGCAGCTGCAATTGATGCCCAAGATATCGAACTCGACAATCTCGATGCCTTTGGAGATGAGCGACCGGTCTTTGTTTTCTCGCGCCGACCAGAATCTGCGTCTGAACAAGAACGTTTTCGGTTAGCGATAGAGGAGGAGAGAATTCCGCCGCATGAACAAGTCTGGCTGTATCAGCCGTTCGCCGAACATTTTGAACAGGTCCGCAGGTCTTCTCTGGACGTAGAAGAGATAATGAATGCTAATGCAGAAATGAAGGCGGCTATCGAACAAGTGCTCGTCAAGGAAAAGGCACAAGTAAGTGACTTAGTCTTCCTCGCGTTGACGTCTCGCTATCGTAATATACTTTTAATCTTCGACGCTCAGGGTGATCTAGTCGGAACGGTCAACGCTCCCTATAAGGACGGAGAAGTCTAGTCTGTGCGCTTTCTGCCTGCTTGATAATTACTAGCGGCTGGTTTAAGGTAGCCCGCTTTTGCGCGAACTCTTATTAGCTTTCACGCCCGCTTGCGGCGCGTTTAAGCGTCGTTACGAGGTTTGTGTAAAACAGGAATTCACGACAGTGTTCAGGTTTCATTCAGCCTGAGCTGTTAGTATAGGAACCGTAAGATTAGTAAAACAGTTGCACTTACGTGCCGGAGCGATCGGATATGAAAATAGCAAAGTTCTCTACAGCGACCATGATGACCCTAATATTGGCTACTGGCGCAATTGCCGATGCAGGCGCCGCGCCGACTGCCCTAGGCGAGGGCGTATACACTGCTGAGCAGGCGGCTAATGGCCAGCCAACTTTCGAGACGAACTGCTCAACATGCCATAACGCCGATTTCTACAAGACTGTATTCCAGACTTGGAGAGGCCAGCCACTGCAGTATCTATTCGAGCAAATCATGAGCGCGATGCCTGCCGACAAGCCAGGTGCTTTGCTAGACAGCGAATACGAAGATGTAATGGCTTATGTATTACAGATTACAGGGTTCCCAGAGGGTGATACGCGCTTACAATATGCCAACGGCATGATGCGTGAGATACCAGTAGAACCTGCAAGCTAAAGAAAATGGCCCGGAAACGGGCCTTTTTTTTTGCCCTTCAATTAATCCTCCCCGCAATCTCTCAAAATCACGGTAATGCGATTCTTGTCGCCATTGGCGATGCGTAGATCGTATTTCTCCGCAATTGCTAGCCATTGCCTTACATAGTCACACTGATATTCATCTCGTGGCAGATAGCGCGTGGGGCCACGCTCGCTCTTGCGGCGGATCTCGCTGCGTTCGGTGAGGATTAGGTTCATGGGGTCGTTGGCAAATGCCACTTTCTTATTCGGTGGCCAGCGATCCCCACCCTGACTGTGGGCATAGCGCAGCGGAATAATATGGTCTAGGTCGATCTGCGCGGCGACGTTGAATGTCTTGCCCGTGTATTCGTCGAACCATTCGCCAGTTCGGACCTCACAGTTGCGAGGGTTGGTGTAGCGCACCGGAGCCCTGCTCGTAGCTACCAGTATTTCGTGTCGAGTATTCTGGCAGTCGCCGTCGAAGTCTTCGTCATAGGGCCAGTCGTCGACGTTATAGAATTTGTCGCGGCTGCTGGGGTCGAAGAAGAAGCTGTCGCGACCGCTGCGGGTGAAGGTGTCGGGTTGTTCGCAAATGCTCATGTGGCAATGATAAGAGCCACCATTGTAGTGGCCGCCATTCTCGTCGACAGAGCCGGGGTGGGCTAGTGCGTGGCTTGCGATTGTGCTGCTAGCACTGATTAACAATCCGCGCCAAATCCAGCGCAGGAGAGCATCACTTTGTATTGTGCAAAACCTGCGGCCAATGCCTTTCATGTGAGCACCTCTTCGCTTAGAAAGTTTATTTAAACAACATCGACAAGTCGATTGCCTTGCAGTCCTTGGTCAGTGCGCCAATCGAGATAAAGTCTACACCGGTCTGTGCGATTGGCACGAGAGTTTCGTGGTTGATGCCGCCAGAGGCCTCCAGCTTTGCCTTGCCTTTATTGATTCTGACAGCCTCCGCAAGGTCCTCAAGCGTGAAGTTATCGAGCATGATGATGTCTGCGTTGGCTCTCAGTGCCTCATCCAACTGCTGGAGGTTCTCCACCTCGATCTCAACCGTTTTACTGGGGTGTAGGGCGCGTGCGTTGTCGATGGCGGAGACGATAGAGCCGCAGGCATTAATGTGATTCTCTTTGATAAGAAAGGCATCGTACAGACCCATGCGATGGTTGTGGCAGCCCCCAATGCGAACGGCGTATTTTTGTGCGCTGCGCAGGCCGGGAATGGTCTTGCGAGTATCTAAGAGTTTGACCTGCGTGTGTGCCACTCGGTCGGCGTAGTGCCGCGCTAGGGTCGCGGTGCCGGATAGGGTTTGTAGATAGTTGAGTGCGCAGCGCTCTGCGGTTAAAAGAGCGCGAGCATTGCCGGAGATCTTCAAGATGGCTTGGTCTCTGTTTGCCTGCTGGCCTTCCTTCACAAGCTCTTCAATCTGTAACGAGGAGTCTACTTTCCTGAACACTTCCAATGCCCATGGCAGGCCACAGACTATCGCTTTCTCTCGGCAATAGATTGTCGCTCGAGCGACTTTGTCCGCGGCTATTAATTGCGCGCTGATGTCGCCAGTGCCGATGTCCTCTCGCAGTGCGAGTTCGACGTGGCTGCAGAGATCGTTTGGAATCGAAACGCTTGGAGTCATGCTTGTGGCTTACCTGTGTTCTTTAGGGGATATAGCGCAGCGTTAGCGAGTCGCCACGTTGTGTGAATTCAATATGTTGCAGAGCGCTCATGCCAAGCAAAACCGTGTTGCCCTGCATTACGGGATTGATGCTGGCGCGCACCTCGCGCAAAACAATTGCGCCGATCTCCAATGCATCGACGAGAGCGGAGTAGACCACTACCTCTCCGTTTGCAGTCATCGCACGAGTCGGATAGCCGCGCTCCAGCATTGCGGCTCGGGCTAATTGTTCGGACATTACCACATCGGTTGCTCCCGTATCGAGAAGGAAGTTGGCGGGAGCTCCGTTGATGTGACCGGATACGAGATAGTGGCCCTGAGGGTTTCTCTGCAGCTCCACGGAGACGCTGCCGTCGCTGCCGGTCTGGCTAACAGGGTTGCGATTGGGGTTATCGCGATCGCTGAGGACTGAGTCGAAGAAAAGGGTCAGTACGCCCAGTCCGAAGGCAAGGCTGATGAACAGCATCAGTAAGCCTGTGCGCCTGGTGGAATTAGTCTGTTCGGGTCCGCTCATCTGCCTTGTACCACTTTAGGTTGACGGAGAAATTATCGCCCATAGGGCCTGCGATTGATAGGCGAGGGCGTGCCCATGGATTGATTACGCGCAGGCGGATAGAATGGCCCACTTGGCAGTTTGGCGGCCCATAATTTGACAGTGCCCTAGGGATATAGGCGAGGAGGAGAGAGTGATTGTCGACAAGCGTCTAAGCTATGCGCGTCAAGTGCCCTCACCCAATTGCAGTGACCGCTCTCAAGGTGTCGCAGTAGATCTCTTGGTCATTCACAATATCTCCCTGCCACCGGGTCGTTACGGCCAAGGTCATATTGAGGCACTTTTTCAGAATCAACTAGAGATAGCGGCAGACCCCTATTTCGAAGAGATCGCGCACCTACAGGTGTCCGCGCATTTGCTAATTGACCGTAAGGGCGTGGTCACGCAGTTCGTTCCCTTCGATAAGAAGGCATGGCACGCTGGCCAGTCTTTGTTCTGTGGTCGCGATAATTGCAACGATTTCTCAATCGGGATCGAATTAGAGGGAACCGATGCCGAGGCTTTTACCCCCGAGCAATACGAACGCCTGATTCAGGTTAGCCATGAACTCATGGCACAATACCCCCTGATTACGCTCGAGCGAATTGTAGGGCATAGTGACATAGCGCCAGGGCGTAAGACCGACCCAGGTCCCTTTTTCGATTGGGCGCGATTCCGCGCGGCCTGCGCATAATTCAGGACGAATACTATGAAGTTCCTCGTAATTCTCGTTGCGCTGTTGATTAACCATTACTGGGCCAGAGACCGTGTGCTGCCTGGCGACGCATGGTTCGAGCGCCTGAAGAGCTTCCTGCACCGCATTTCCCAACGTTTCGAGAGCGAGGACCTGCCGCAATGGCGTACGGTCTTACTGCTGTTGTTGCCCTCCTGCATCTTGTTGTTATTGTTATGGATTGTGGGCGGAGTGTGGTTTGGCCTGGTCAGTTTCTGTGTCCATGTCGCGCTTCTGTTAATACTATTTGACCCCGTGCATCTGCGAACCTGGACTGCGCGCTATCTGAGCCTATGGCGGGCTGAGGACTTTGAGGGCGCCTATCTGTGCTTACAGGCGCGTTTTCCAAGGCTAAGGCTTGAAAACAGTGACGATCAGGAGGCTGTGCACGGTCAGTGCACCCGTTTCCTACTTGCCACAAGTTTTGAGAGACTATTTGCCGTGCTTTTTTGGTATCTTGTGTTGGGTCCGGCGGGAGCGCTCGTGTACTTCGTTCTACTGCAGATGCGCAGGGCGCGGGATAGGAACAATTCTTTAGACTTTGAGCAGCCGTGGCTGGCCCGCCTCGAATTTGTCTTGGAATGGGTGCCTGCCCGTCTGCTAGGATTGACCTTTGCTCTTGCGGGGCAATTTGAGGCTACCTTCAAGCGCCTGCGGCATTACGCTGCGGATGCCAATAGTTCTGCGATAGAGGTGGTCTTGGTTTGCGCTAATGCCGCGATAGGCAGAACGCAGAGTGCTTTACTGATTCATGACTCAGAGGATGAGGATTCGGTTAATACGCTCGTAATCGATATAGAGAACGAGGGAGAGCCACTTACAACGCAGCAATATGCCCAGCAGATCGAGGATGTGCTTGATTTGCTCGATCGCAGTCAGATTATCTGGGTCAGCGCGCTTGCGCTCCTTGCTGTTTATGGCATTGGGGGGTAACGCGGGTTTTGTAGTTTAACTACATAAAACTACATGCTTATTGAAAAATCGTGGTGTATCGGGGTAAAATTCGGCCACGGTGTAAATAATTTACAAGGCAGTGCGCCCTATCGCGCGCTGTCACATTAATAGAATCCCCACAAGGGAAAGAATTAGCGAGAGTCTTAGCCTATGAGTCAGTTAAAAGAAGATCTTAACCCCACAGAAACCAGAGAATGGCTCGACGCACTCGGCTCGATAATCGATCAAGAAGGCTTGGAGCGCGCACATTTCATCTTGGGCAGACTCGCTGAAGAGGCTACCCGTAATACGCAGTCGCTTCCCTATTCCGTTGTCACAACCCCTTACCGCAACTCCATTTCGACCCTCGAAGAAGACAAAATGCCTGGCGACATGTTCATGGAACGCCAGATTCGCGGCATTATCCGCTGGAACGCATTGGCCATGGTTATGCGTGCTGGCAAGAAGCCTGGCGCCGAGCTAGGCGGGCATATCTCCACTTTCTCGTCTGCGGCAACACTCTACGATGTGGGTTTCAACTACTTCTTCCGCGGCGCTAGCGAAGAGCACGGCGGGGATCTGATTTATTTCCAAGGCCATTCATCGCCTGGCATTTACTCACGCTCATTCGTCGAAGGTCGTCTAAGCGCCGAGCAGCTCGATAATTTCCGTCAGGAAGTCGACGGCAAAGGCTTATCCTCATACCCACACCCTTGGTTGATGCCAGACTATTGGCAGTTCCCAACGGTATCTATGGGTCTCGGTCCTATCGCCGCGATCTACCAAGCCCACGTTATGAAGTACCTGACTAGCCGTGGCTTGATGGACAATAGCGACCGTAAAGTTTGGGCGTTCCTAGGGGACGGCGAGACGGACGAGCCGGAATCACTAGGCGCGATCGGCAAAGCTGGCCGTGAGAAGCTCGACAACCTGATCTTCGTGATCAACTGTAACCTACAGCGCCTAGACGGCCCTGTACGCGGTAACGGCAAGGTGATTCAAGAGCTGGAAGGAATCTTCCGCGGCGCGGGTTGGAACGTAATTAAGGTAGTGTGGGGGCGTCATTGGGATGCTCTGTTGGCCGCAGACAAAGATGGCCTGTTGCAGCAGCGCATGGACGAAGTGGTCGATGGCGAATACATCAACTATTGGGACCGCGGTGGTGCCTACACCCGTGAGCACTTCTTCGGCAAGAGCCCAGAGCTACTCAAGATGGTTGAGCATCTCTCTGATGACGACATCATGAAGCTTAACCGTGGCGGTCACGACCCATTCAAGGTCTATGCAGCCTACTCGCAAGCAACAAAGGCAAATGGCAAGCCCACGGTGATTCTGGCTAAGACAGTTAAGGGCTATGCCTTTGGCGCAAGCGCCGAGGCGCAGAACGTCACTCACTCTGTTAAAAAACTCGATATCGAAGGCCTGAAGACCTTCCGTGATCGCTTCAATATTCCTATCCCAGACGACCAGTTGGACTCGGTGCCTTATTACCGTCCAGCCGAAGACAGCTTGGAGATGAATTATCTGCGTAAGAAGCGTGCTGCGCTGGGCGGACCTGTGCCGTCGCGCCGCAAAGATTCAAAACCACTCAAAGTGCCGGGCCTCGATGCTTTTGCGGCTCAGCTGCAGAGCACTAAAGATCGTGAGATATCCACGACTATGGCCTTCGTGCGTATGTTGACCACGCTTTGCAAAGATAAAGAGATTGGGCAGCGTATCGTGCCTATCGTGCCAGACGAGGCGCGTACGTTCGGCATGGAAGGCATGTTCCGTCAGATTGGTATTTACTCCTCTGCGGGGCAGCTCTACGAGCCAGTCGACTCTAAGCAAGTCATGTATTACCGCGAAGACAAGAAAGGCCAAATGCTGGAAGAGGGCATCACAGAGGCTGGCGCATTCTCAGCTTGGCTGGCCGCGGCGACCTCTTATAGTGTTAATGACTACCCATTGGTACCGTTCTATATTTACTACTCTATGTTCGGTTTCCAGCGCATCGGAGACTTGGCTTGGGCGGCGGGAGACTCGCAAGCGCGTGGCTTCCTGATCGGCGCTACCGCTGGCCGGACTACGCTGAATGGCGAAGGCTTGCAGCATCAGGATGGCCACAGCCATCTGCTCGCATCCACCATCCCGAACTGCGTGAGCTATGACGCGACCTATTCCTATGAGCTCGCTGTCATCATCCAAGATGGTATGCGCCGCATGTATGAAGAGTGCGAGTCGGTTTATTATTACATCACGACGATGAACGAGAACTATACCCACCCCGAGATGCCGAAGGGCGCCGAAGAGGGCATCATCAAAGGCATGTACTTGCTGGAAGATGGCAGCAGTAAAGAGTATAAAGTGCAGGGCAAGGCTGCGAGCAAAGACACTATACGCCTGCTTGGTAGTGGCACGATTCTGCGTGAAGTCCGCGCGGCGGCGAAGATCCTACGTGATGAATACAAGGTCAACGTGGATGTGTGGAGTGTCACCAGCTTCAATGAACTGCGTAGAGATGGCCTGTCCGTCTCGCGCTGGAACATGATGCACCCAACCAAGAAGCCAAAAGAGAGCTATGTGCACAAGTGCCTGGCTTCAGCTTCTGGTCCCGTTATCGTGTCTACCGACTATATGAAAGTACATGCGGACCAGATTCGTGAGTTCGTTCCTGACACGTATCGAGTGTTAGGCACCGACGGTTTTGGACGCAGCGATACACGTGAGAACCTCCGCTATTTCTTCGAGGTGGATTACCGCTTCGTAGTACTTGCTGCACTCACGGAGCTAAAAGAACGTGGTGTTGTGACGGCGGAAACGATTGCGAAGGCGATGAAGTCGATGAACTTGAGCCAAGACAAAATCGATCCACTCACGATGTAAGAGATTCGCTCAATAAAAACATCGCTCAATGAAAAGATTGAGAATATTCAGGAGCATTTATCAGTGCCAGTTGAAAGCATAAAAGTACCGAATCTTGGTGATTCGAAGGACGTCGAGGTCATTGAGATTCTCGTGTCAGTTGGCCAGAGTGTTAGCGAGAACGATTCGTTGATGGTGCTGGAGAGTGACAAGGCCGCAATGGAGATTCCATCTCCAAAGAATGGCGTGGTGAAGGGCATCTCCATCAAGCTTGGCGACCAAGTCTCGGAAGGCGATGTCATTCTCGAGCTTGAAGTAGAAGGCGAGGCTGCGGCTGAGTCTGCTCCCGAGCCTGCCCCTGAGGCAAAGAGTGAACCTGCACCAGCACCGCAAGAAGACAAGCCGGCGGCCAGCGCCTCCGGCGGTTCAAGCGTTGAGACTATCGACGTGCCAGATTTGGGCGGCGACAGCGATGTTGAAGTCATCGAGATCCATGTCAAAGTTGGCGATAGCATCAATGCCGAAGACGCGCTAATCACTTTAGAGTCAGACAAAGCGGCAATGGAGATCCCGTCCCCCAAAGGTGGCGAGGTTAAAGCGCTTAAGTTGAAAGTGGGCGATAAAGTTTCGAAGGGCTCGGCCATTCTCGATTTGCTCGTAGGCTCTGGGGAGAAGAGCGCACCCGCGCCAGCACCGGCCGCGGCACAAGCGGATAGTGCTAAGAAAGAAGCCTCTCCTGCGCCACAGGCTGCACCCGCACCAAGTCCTACACCGAGCCCTGCACCTAGTGCGGAGCCCGCAGCGACTAGTGGGGCAGATGTCTATGCCGGACCCGCAGTGCGCAAGCTCGCAAGAGAGCTAGGCGTTGACCTTGGTCAAGTGCCAGGCTCTGGCGCGAAGAATCGCATTCTTAAAGAAGATATTCACGCCTATGTGAAGGCGCGCATGCAAGCTCCTGCAGCGGCAAGTGGCGGGGCGATGATCGCATCCGTACCCGATATCGACTTCAGTCAGTTCGGCGAAATCGAACAGGTAAATATGAGCAAGTTGCATAAAGTGACGGCGCTCAATATGCAACGCAATTGGGCATCGGTGCCCCATGTCACGCAATTCAATGATGCCGATATTACCGAGCTCGAGAAATTCCGTGCCGATATGCGCGGCGAAGCGGATAAGAAGGGCGTCAAGCTGACCTTCCTTCCCTTCCTGTTGAAGGCGTGTGCGAAAGTGTTGGAGGAGTACCCGCAGTTTAATGTCTCCTTGCATTCTTCTGGCGAGTACTTGATACAGAAACGCTATATTCACATCGGTATCGCTGTCGCGACTGATGCTGGCTTGATGGTGCCGGTAATACGCGATGTCGATAAGAAGTCGATCTGGGAGTTGGCCGCGGAGGTCATCACACTCAGTGACAAGGCGAAAAATCGCCGTCTTACTAAGGAAGAGATGCAAGGCGCTTGCTTCACTATCTCTAGCCTTGGAGCATTAGGCGGCACAGGCTTTACGCCTATCGTCAATGCGCCAGAAGTGGCAATTCTTGGCGTTTCCAAGACTCAGGTTAAGCCGGTCTATATCGATGGAAAGTTTGAGCCGCGGCAGATGCTGCCTCTCGCACTCTCCTACGATCATCGCGCTGTAAATGGCCTAGATGGTGGCTTGTTCGCCACCTATCTAGCGAAGTTGCTCGGCGATATTAGATTGCTCGTATTGTAAGCGAATAGTCTCCTGTCCCGGTTATGACCGGGGCAGGAGACAGATCTTACGCGGGGAAAAACACCGCTCTTCCTTCTAGTTCTATTCTTCTAATTTCACAAGCATACGCACTGCTTAGATGCTCCTGCGTCAGCACTTGCGCGCAACTTCCTAACACAAATTCTCCGTCGCCTAGTAGTAACAAGATTTGGTCGCAGAAGCGCGCGGCGAGATTGATGTCATGTGTCGCCATGCATAAGCCTGCCTGTTGTTCGAGGACATGCTTGCGCAGTAGATTGAGCGACTGCACCTGATAGGCGATATCCAGATGGTTGCCAGGTTCGTCGAGCAAGAAGAGGCGTGGCTGCTGAGTCAGCAGCGTGGCGATAGCGAGCCTTTGTCGTTCACCGCCGGAGAGGGTATTGACCTCGCGCTGGGCGAAATCGGCAATGCCCATCGCGGCGAGTGCATTGCGCGCGATCTGTTCGTCCTGAACATCTTCCCATTGCCAGTCTGCCAAGTGCGGATGGCGACCGATCAGGGCGGTCTCTAAGACTGTGCTGGGCATGATGTCCTGGGTACTCTGGAATAAAATGCCGAGCTGCGTCGCAAGGGTTTTTTTGGACCATTCGTCTAAGCGTTTTCCCTCCAGCAAGATGTCGCCGTGATCAGCCTTTCGAAACTGCATGAGGGTGTGCAGAAGCGTAGTCTTACCCGTGCCGTTTTGGCCGAGAATGCCCACGCACTGGCCCGGGGCGATGTGCAGGTTTAGCTGCTTGCAGATCGCTCTGCCCGCGATGCTCAAGGTGAGGTCACGAGTCTCTAGTATGAGATTGCTGTTAGCTGTCGAAGACATCTTTACTCTCGAATCCGTTTGCCTGTGTGGCGCAGAATTAACAGGAATACGGGCACACCGATCACTGCAGTGACGACACCAACGGGTAGTTGCTGCGGCGCGATCACGGTGCGGGCGAAGCTATCGGCGATCATTAGGAAGTTGCCGCCTAATAGAAGGGATGCCGGTATCAACACGCGGTGATCACGCGCGCCCAATAATCTAAGCATGTGGGGAATGACGAGCCCAACGAAACCGATGGTGCCAGCGATCGACACGGCACAGGCTGTGAGAACTGAGGCAGTGAAGTACAGAATTAATTTCAGCCGCGGGACATTGACCCCGAGTGCTGACGCCTGGAGGTCGCCTCTGCTGAGCACATTGAGTGCGCGGGCGAAATACATCATGCCCAGCAGGCCAAGAACAAGAATCAAGATGCTAACAAAGCCTGCTCGACTCACACTGAGGTCTCCCATCAACCAGAACAGCATGCTGTAGACGCTGTTATTGGCGCTGGTAGTTAGCAGAATATTGATAACGGCGCCCCAGCCAGCGGAAACCACTATGCCTGTTAATAGCAATCTAGTGGCTGACCAGTTGTGACTAGAGCGCGCTAAACCAAACACGATCACAATAGAGAACAGAGCGCCGAAGAAGGCCGCGTAGGAGATCCAATAGCCACCGAGGCCTAGAGAGATTGCGCTGAGTGCGGCGACGGCTGCGCCGCCTGAAATGCCGAGAATATAAGGGTCTGCTAGGGGGTTGCGCAGCAGCACCTGCATGATGACCCCGGACATGGCCAGCAGCGCGCCGGTGACGAACGCGGCGATGCTACGCGGGATGCGCAGTTCATAGAGAATTTGCTGTTCTAGCCCAGGACTAGGGTTGAGGAATTGCGCGATAACTTCGCGAAAGCCAAGTTGAGAGCTGCCACTGCTGAAGGAGATCAAAAAGCCGAGCAGAGTCAGCGCCAACAATAGGACTAATAAAACGATTTGTTGGCGCTGAATCAATGTCGGTTTATCTCCTAGTTCACTGGGAACTGAGTCGCCTGTCCGGCCACAACGTAGCAGCTAACAAACAGCGCATTAATAAACGCGCCGGGCAGATAGCTTGCGGTGCGTCTATAGGTATAGGTGCTGATCACGCCCACTATCGTGAGCAAGGGCACGAATTGTAGCATGACGATGGTGTTCAAAGGCTGCGCAGGTGTTAAGAGGAAACCACTGAGGAACAGGCTGCCATACTGCAGTATCAGGAAGACGAGGAAGCCCCCCATCAGCGCCAGTATATTGCTCGCGTATTGCTTCGCAGCAGAGTCTCCGGCAACCGAAAGCCCGCCATGCAATGCCCGCAGCGCGAGAAGGAAGAACACAGTGAATGGTAGTAGATAGACGAGCATGATCTGGAACAGCATCAGGTTCAGCGGCTTAATGCCTACGAACCAGAAGCGGAAGTCGATCTGGAAGAAGAAATCGGCCATCAACACGGCGCTATATCCGCTGGCGACCGTTGCAAGGCTGATGAGCAGCATCTTGCCGATACTATTCGAGAATTGCACAGCCTGTGCGCGGATGATCAAACCAATAATGGTAAATAGGATGCCGTTCATGACACCCCAGAAGGCAACCTGGCTACTAATAGACTGCGGTAGCAGCGCAGAGGCGCCGAAAAGCTGTCCGCCCCAGCCCATGAAGGGGTAGAAGGTGGCGACCGGAATGACGGCGCTCAAGGCTGCTACAAGCCACCAACGCTTGTCGCGCTGACTATAGGCAAAGCTTTCGGGAGTCTTTGCCAAATTGGCAAAAGTCGGCATGCCGAGTAGTGCGTTGAAACTGCCACAAAGCAGCAATACGAAACCGATCATCGCGATGAGCGTGCCGAGCTCTTTATACATCCAGATCTGGTCGTTGGCGGGCAGGGGCGTGCCGCCTTCGAGTGTCTGAGCAAACCAGTCCAGAGAATGACCAATCGCGGTTCGGGAAATATGGTCGCCTGGATGCGTAACCGGCGGTGAGTAAAGCACCCGTGCCGTTCCAGCATCGATATTGCCGTAGACTTGTCCGATGTTCACAGCAGTTGCGCTGCCAAACATAGTCTTTAAGTTGGCGCTGTCTTTGGCATCGCTACCTTTGGGAACCTGCCACATAGATGCTGAGAATTCGTCGAACTGGGAATACACCACCGCGACATTGCGCGGCCAATGTGTCGTGCCGGGCGCTGAACGGCCGCCCCCAACGCTAGAGCCTTCCAATACCATCGACTTATAGTCATCGGGATAGGCCGTTGCCGCCGCTAGTATCGTCCATCCGCCCATCGAGTGCCCCTCGAGCCCGATATTGTCCTTGTCCACGATGTCGAGGCTACGCAGGTAGGCGAGTCCTGCGGGACCACCAAAACCATTGGCGAATGCCGGAGCATCCGAATAGCCATGCCCCGCTTGGTCCATCGCTAGGACGACATAACCACGGCGGGCGAACTCGATAGCGAAACCGGATTGCACTTCGCGGGAGTTGATATAGCCATGCACCGCGAGAATGCCTGGTGCGGGGGTGGCTGCAGTGACGCCGGGAGGAATATAGAGATAAGCACTGAGGACATTGCCGTCCGCGCCGTTGAAGCGCACATCCTTGATGCGGATATCCCCCGAGGTCTGAATAGAGTGAGCTAAAACAGAACCGATGAGTATGATGATCCAGCCGAGTAGGAAGCTACGCCATTGCTTTTGCATATTATTATTGTCCTGTATTGGCATGTTGGTTTCTTTATGGGGCGCAGGAATGTTAAGTGATAGTGCGAGTCGCTGCAATCAATCGATATTGCGTTGGGCGATGGCATTGAAGCTTTTTAATACAGCGTCGTTGAGTGGGCAATCCAAATCTGCGAGTCGCGCCAATTCGCGCAAATAGCCATTGAAGTAGGCGATCTCTGTAGGGCGAGCATTGTGCACGTCCTGTAGTGTTGATGAATAGTTTTGCGCTGTCGCGACAAGGACTGTTTCGACTCTTTCTAGCAGTGTTAAGGGCTGTGGGCAGGCGGCGATAGTGCCCATGATGCCCTCAATCTCTACGCACAGTGCGCGCAATTGGGCAGTAGCCTCGGGGCGTGACAATAGTTCGCCGTTGCGACAGTCGTAGATAACGGTAAGTGCATTTATGGCGCAATTCACGGCAAACTTAGTCCATAGACGGCCTGTGATATCGGCGTCCCACGCGATGTTCATTGCCGTCCTTGGCAGGGAGTTGAGTAAGGCCGAAGAGTCTTCCCCGTTTGAGGGGTGTTCGAGGTTTAGCGAGCCAAGATAGCATTGGCCGAGGCCTGCATGGACTACGCTGTAGTCACTGCGTAGATACGCGCCGTGACTAGTACTTAAGCAGTACAGCGCCATTGCTGAATAGCACTCTGCGATCGTTGTTTGGGCCTTAATGCCATTCTGCAGAAGCAGAACTCGAGAGTCGGCGTGCAGTAAATGTGCAACGCTGCGCAATGCCGGCAATGCGTCTTGTGCTTTGGTGCAGATCAATAAGTTGTCGATTGGACTAGTGGCATGCGCGATGGTCGAGGCGGCAACAGGAACGAGCGTCTCGCTTCCATTGCTATAGATCAACACTCCCCCAAGGCGTTGCCAGCGAGCAAGGGCCGCCTCATCGCGCAAAAGCAGCGTGGCGGCTTGTGTCGTGCCATCGTGTTCTGGGAGCTTAGCGTTTTGCCAGATCCTAGCTGCCCAGAGACAGCCCATGGCACCAGCCCCAAGGATATGCCAATGGGGCGATTGAATATTAGGTTTATGTTCGATTGTGTGATGCTCCCACGCGATTTGCTCAGTCGCTATGATTCACCATCTTCCCCCGCAGTGGTAGTATGGCGCGCAGTGTTTTTTCGATTCGTCAGCCTGTGTGCAAGAAGAGGTTCTAATTATGCCAACATTCGATATCGTGTCTGAAGTGGATATGCCGGAAGTAAACAATGCGCTTGATCAGGCGCGTCGAGAAGTCGGTACCCGATTTGATTTTAAGGGTGTGGATGCAAGCTTTGAGATCAAGGACAAAGAGATAACCCTTACCGCGGAATCCGATTTCCAATTGGAACAGATGCTGGACATCCTCAAGGGCAAATTGGTCAAGCGCAATGTCGACACGAAATCGCTAGAGGTAGGCGAGGCCAAGCAATCTGGCAAACAGGCTCTACAGGTCGTGACTATTCAGCAGGGCATCGAAGCCGACGTCGCTCGCAAGATCGTGAAGTTGATAAAGGAATCTAAGTCCAAGGTTCAAACCGCAATCCAGGGCGACAAGCTACGCGTTACAGGCAAGAAGCGCGATGACTTGCAGGAAGTAATGGCCATGGTGCGAGAAGCTAAACTTGAAGTGCCTGTGCAATTCAATAACTTCCGAGATTGATGCGGGTGCTATCCAGCCTGATTAATACCAAAGCCTTGCTGGTCTATGCCGAGCGCCGCGTTCTCGTCATGCTCATGTTGGGTTTCGCGGCAGGGCTTCCGTTCCTGCTGATTTTCGACACCCTGTCGGTCTGGTTGCGTCAATCTGGATTGTCACTACAGACAATTTCCATATTCGCCCTCGCCACTCTCAGCTATGCCCTTAAATTCGTCTGGGCGCCTTTGCTCGATCGTGTCCGTATTCCAGTGCTTGATCGGTTGCTGGGACGACGCCGGGCGTGGATGCTGACAATGCAGATAATCATTGTCGCCGGGCTTTGGTTGATTTCCGGTTCCGACCCGGAGGCGAATATTTGGCGCGTGGCAGGGCTCGCCGCTTTCGTTGGCTTTGCTGGTGCGACGCAAGACATCGCGATCGATGCCTGGCGCATTGAGTCGGTGGACGAGAGTCGCTATGGCGCGATGGCAGCGGCCTATCAATGGGGTTACCGCATCGCCATGATAGTGGCCGGTGCAATACCCTTGTTTCTCGCCGAGGCGTTTAGCTGGAATTTGTCCTATGCCGTGATGTCGGGGCTTATGGGAATAGGCATAGCGGGCGTACTGCTAGCGCCTAAAGAGACTGTTGTGAAAGTGCCGGCTCTAAACCTAAGTGGCTTGCCAAGTCGCCCAGTGGTTGAGGCAGGCGAGTGGCTGCTGCGCCTATTGGTGATCCTTATTGCGGCGCTCGTCATCGGATCGGGCTTGTCCGGGAATGCGGTTATTCTGCGCGACGCACTGCTCATGTTTGGCCTGTCGCCTGATTCCGGCGCAGGGCTTATAGCCGCATGGACATCTAGTCCCGGTGGCGTCTATCTACAGGTCATTGCGGTGTTGGCGGGTTTGGGCTTGTTGGCATTGGCCTGCATTCCCATTCCGGGATTACTCACTCGTCCGGGAGCCCATTTGCGTCGCGCTTACGGCGAACCTCTAGGGGACTTCTTCGATCGTTTCGGGTCGAGGCTTGGCGGCACCATTCTGGCGCTGATCTGTCTCTATCGTTTGTCGGATTTTGTATTGAACCTGATGGGGCCGTTCTACCTCGACCTCGGCTTCAGCTTGAGCGAGATCGCAGAGGTAAGAAAGATATTTGGCGTAGTGGCCTTGATGCTTGGAGTCGCATTGGGCGGATACTGCGTGGCCCGTTTCGGGGTACTGAGGACTATGTTGATGGGCGTGTTCGCTAGCCCGTTCTCGAATGTCGTATTTCTGTGGCTGGGTACGCAAGGCCCTGATATTACGTCTCTTTATATCTCGATCTCAATCGATAACCTGGCCACCGGATTCGCGGGGACCGCCTTGATTGCCTATATGTCATCCCTTACCTCTGCGGGATTTACGGCCACTCAGTACGCTTTGTTTTCTTCCCTTTACGCTTTGCTAGGGAAACTAGTCGCGTCCCAGAGTGGTCGAATTGTAGAGACGGCGGCACGAGCTGCGGAAACGGGCGGAGCGCCGGCAGTAATGATGCCCTTGTTCGCAAATCTGCCTCCCGAATCCCTTGCCCAAGGGGCTGCCACTGCAGGAGTGTCTCCAGCAGCATTGGGTGCTGGCTATGCCACTTTCTTTATCTACTCAATCGCTATTGGTATGGTGGCTATAGTGCTGGCCTTCATTGTGGCACGAAGACAGGCTGACCTTGAGGCCAAACTGACACCTACAGAGACTGACTAAATGTTCGCTCGATTATTCTAGGGACCCTATGCGCTTTCCATTGCTGTTGTTTATTGTCATCCCCATCGCAGAGATCATGCTGCTGTTGAAAGTGAGTCAGTACATCGGCGCATGGACAACCGTGGGTTTAGTGCTGCTGACAGCCGTCATCGGTGTCAATCTGTTGAAGAGACAAGGGCTTAGCACTCTTTCCAGATTCCAGCAGCGCCTGCAAAGTGGTCAGATCCCCGCTCAGGAGATGGTGGAGGGAATGATGATAGCCTTCGCTGGCGCATTGCTGCTAACCCCCGGATTCATTACCGATACGATAGGCTTTACATGTCTTTTTCCGCCCGTGCGGGCGCGGATTGCAAGGCGCATCCTAAGCTCAGGACAGGGTTTTGTCGGTATGGGTAGTTTCACATCACAGGCGGGTTTCCGGCAGCAAAATAACCCCTTTGACGACGGCGAGACCATCGATGGCGAGTTTCGCAATGAGACAGATCCTAAGCCTTCGATAGATGAGCGTGACGGGGACTGAAGTCCGTGCACATTTCGCTGCAAAAAAAGGAAATATTTTTCGCTCAAGCATTGAAAAATACTAGTAGACCCCCATTTAGAAGGCACCACATCGTCTTGTGCTGATTTGGACATCAAGGCCAGTACTGACGACGTTAGCAAAAACCTAAAACAGCCTCGCGCAAACTGAATTCTTACTTGCGTAGGCTGTTGTTACGAATTCAAAAAACCGTTCCAGGAGAAGAAACGCAATGAAAATCAGACCTTTGCAAGACCGAGTCGTAGTGCGACGCAAGGAAGAGGAGACCAAGACTGCAGGAGGCATCGTTCTGCCCGGTTCGGCAGCGGAAAAGCCAGCTCAAGGCGAAGTACTGGCAGTTGGCCCAGGCCGCATCTTGGATAATGGCGAGAAGCGTCCAATCGACCTGAAAGTAGGCGATACAGTGGTTTTCGGTAAATACGCTAGCAACACCATCAAAATCGACGGCGAAGAGCTGATGATTCTGAGCGAAAGCGAAATCTATGGCGTGATCGAGTCTTAATACTCGCTGCAAACTACTCTTTCGAACACGAACACACAGAATATAGGAATATTGAAAAATGGCTAAAGACGTAAGATTCGGTGATTCAGCACGACAAAAAATGCTCAAGGGCGTCAACGTATTGGCAGACGCTGTAAAAGTGACCCTCGGACCCAAAGGCCGTAATGTGGTATTGGACAAGTCCTATGGCGCACCCACCATCACTAAAGATGGTGTCTCGGTTGCAAAAGAGATCGAGCTGAAAGACCCCTTCGAAAACATGGGCGCACAAATGGTCAAGGAAGTGGCTTCACAGACTTCCGATGTTGCCGGCGACGGTACCACCACTGCGACAGTGCTCGCGCAAGCGATCCTGAACGAAGGCCTCAAGTCTGTAGCTGCAGGCATGAACCCAATGGACCTGAAGCGCGGCATCGACAAAGCGGTGAAGGCTATGGTCGAAGAGATCGGCAAATTGTCGATTCCTTGCACAGATTCTAAAGCGATCGCGCAGGTTGGTACTATCTCTGCGAACTCCGACGAGCATATCGGCGCAATCATCGCCGAGGCGATGGAGAAAGTAGGCAAGGAAGGCGTGATCACAGTTGAAGAAGGTTCAGGCTTCGAGAATGAGCTGGACGTAGTAGAGGGCATGCAGTTCGACCGCGGCTACCTCTCTCCATACTTCATCAACAACCAAGACAATATGAGTGCAGAGCTCGAGAACCCCTACATCCTGTTGGTAGACAAGAAGGTCTCCAATATCCGTGAGATGTTGCCGGTACTAGAGTCTGTTGCTAAGTCTGGCCGTCCGCTGCTAGTAATTGCAGAAGACGTAGAAGGCGAGGCGTTAGCGACTCTTATCGTGAACAATATGCGTGGCATCGTTAAAGTAGCCGCAACTAAGGCACCAGGCTTTGGCGATCGTCGTAAAGCGATGCTCGAAGACATCGCTGTCCTGACTGGCGGCACAGTGATCTCCGAAGAAGTTGGCCTAAGCCTAGAGACTGCGACAGTTGAGCATCTTGGCCAGGCGAAGAGCGTAGTTCTTTCCAAGGAAAACACTACGATCATCGACGGTTCAGGCGACTCTAAGTTGATCGAGGCGCGTGTTGGCCAGATCCGTCGTCAAATCGAAGATACCTCTTCTGACTACGATAAAGAGAAACTCCAAGAGCGTGTGGCTAAGCTTGCAGGCGGCGTTGCCGTCATCAAAGTTGGCGCCGGCACTGAGATGGAAATGAAAGAGAAGAAGGCACGCGTAGAAGACGCGCTGCATTCGACTCGCGCCGCAGTAGAAGAGGGCGTTGTTCCTGGAGGCGGTGTTGCATTGATTCGCGCCTTGCAGAAAGTGGAAGGCCTCAAGGGCGACAACGAAGACCAGAACGTGGGTATCGCGCTGTTGCTACGTGCCGTAACTTCACCACTGCGCCAGATCGTTAAGAACGCAGGCGATGAGCCATCCGTAGTATTGGATAAAGTGCGCGCGAGCAAAGGCAATATGGGTTACAACGCAGCCACTGGCGAGTACGTCGACATGGTCGAGCAAGGCATCATCGATCCTGCGAAAGTAACGCGTAGTGCGTTGCAAGCAGCCGGTTCGGTTGCTGGTCTGATGATCACCACTGAGTGCATGATCAGCGACATCCCAGAAGAGAAGCCAGCTGCTCCTGATATGGGCGGCATGGGTGGAATGGGCGGCATGGGCGGCATGATGTAAGCGTCCCGACTTAGTTCCATTAAGTCTAAGAGAGGCCCGCAACAGTAATAGTTGCGGGCCTTTTTTTTGCCATTTTTTCGGACTAAGCCATCAGTCGGGTGCGGCGCTTATGGCCAGCGCTACGATGTCTGCGTCGGGGCCGCTGGTCTTGACGATGAGCTCGCCATCGCTGGCAGCGCGTAACCCCGCAGCATTGGCCTCATCGGTATCGATATGCATTTCTGTCGCGTAGCTTGGCTTGATGCGCACCAGCGTATTGGCGAAAGACAAGGCCCGCGCGCCGCTACCGATCCGCATGTCTACCCGATCGCCGTTGCTTAGGCCCAATGCCGAGCCGTCGGCGGGGCTCATGTGGATGTGGCGAGCGGCAATGATGACGCCGTCGGTGTCGATTTCGCCCCCTGGCCCGCGCATGCGTATGGTGGGCGTCCCCTGCAGGTCGCCGGAGTCGCGCAGTGGCGCATCGATCCCTAAGGCGATGCAGTCGGTTCGAGACACTTCGATCTGAGTGGCGCTGCGCGTTGGGCCCAGGACGCTGACCTTTGCGAAACTGCCCTTGGGGCCCACGAGTTCCACATGTTCTTCCGCGGCCCATCCCTCGATTTGGGAAAGCTCATGTGCCAATTGCAGTTGATGTCCCTCGCCGAATAGCGCTTCCACATCGGGCTGCGATAGATGGACGTGTCTGGCGGACACCTTCACCGGAATGCGGCAGGGCACGGCAGGTTTGGCTTGCTCGGACTGCAGGACTTGTTGGACCTCGCGCGCAATCATGAACTGTTCGTTTGTGCGAGTGACCAAGACTTGAATCTTGGAATCCGGCGCCGAGATTGTGCTTACCGCGAAATTGTCTAGGTCGGGCGCTTTGTTCAGGTCAGTGTCGAGGTACAGGCCAAGAAATTCTAGGCGCTCGCAGATACGCTGGCGCATATCTGCCGAGTTTTCGCCTATGCCGCCGGTGAACACCACCGCATCGACTCCGCCCATCGCCGCGGCGTAGGCGCCCAGGTATTTTCGCACTCGGTAGGCGTAGACTTTCAGTGCCAGTTGCGCACTTTTGTCGCCGCCCGCTGCATGCTGTTCCACACTGCGCATGTCGGCGTTGCCACATAATGCCAGCAAGCCGCTGGCGTTTTGAAGTTGCTGTTCTATGGCCGCTGCGTCAAGTCCCAATTCATGTTGGAGAAATGCGAACAGGCCGGGATCGACATCGCCGGAACGCGTGCCCATTACTAGGCCTTCTAGCGGAGTCATGCCCATGGAGGTATCCAGCGACTTGCCAAGACTGATGGCGCAGACACTGGCGCCATTGCCTAAGTGGCAGCTGAGTAGGCGCAACTCCTGAACGGGGCGCTCGAGCGCCTCGGCCGCACGCAATGCCACATAGTGATGCGAAGTGCCATGAAAGCCGTAGCGCCGCAGACCGAGTTGGCGCCACGCCTGGGGTATCGCATAGGTGTAGACGTGCTCTGGCATGCTTTGATGAAAGGCGGTATCGAACACGGCTGCCTGCGGCAGGCCGGGCCACTGCTCTTGACTACTACGGATGGTGAGGAGCGCGACTGGATTGTGCATGGGCGCTAAGTTACTGCACTGCTCTATGGCCGCTAACATTTCCTCGTCGATGAGCGCAGTACTGCGGAAGCGCTCACCTCCGTGCACTACTCGATGGCCGATGGCGTGGATATCGGCGCAATCGAATTCCTCTAATAAGGCCGGCACGCGTGCGACGGCCGCAGCGAGTGATGGGACAGACTCCTCGCGCTCGAGCTCCGTGCCTGCTTCGCCACCAACGCGGTAATGCAGGACGGCCTTGCCACCCTCAAATCGCTCAAATTCACCCTTGAATACGCGACTGTCGGCCCGGGCTAGGTCGAAGACTCCGAACTTGAGGCTGGAGCTGCCGGCATTGAGCACGAGAATTTTCATGGACTACCTTTTGGATTGTGAGCGACGAGTAGGAGACCGGTTTGTAGTTCTGAAAACTCGATCTTAGCAGAGCATAGCTTATTGCAAAATTAAGCGATGATTAGTGAGGGTATTGGTGGTTCAATGACCGTTCCCGACTGGTCTGTTCCACGAGCGCATGGGCTTGCTTGGCGCAAAGACGGAAAGCGACATAAAATCTGCCATAAAGGCTCCATGCTCGAAGCCTGGATACAACGCATGTTAGCAATTCCACTAGTTCTGATTGCTGCCTTTTCCTATCTGGCATTGTTGCTCACTATAGCCTCGCGTGGCGAGCGCAGCACCAAGACCGGGCCTCGTCCATGGCGTTATACATTGGCGTTAGGCGTCCACTGTACAACTTGGGCTTTCTACGGAACCGTTACCCAGGCGGCACAATACGGCTGGTGGTTCGCGCCAACCTATCTAGGCGGCATCTGCATCTTCCTGTTTGCTCATCAGTTTCAGCTAAAGATGTTGAATCTGGTCAAAGAGCAGAACCTAACCTCCATTGCCGATCTCATCGGCTCGCGCTACGGCAAATCACACGTGCTGGCGGCCTTCGTTGCCATCATCTGTTTGATCGCATTGGTGCCCTATATCGCCCTGCAGCTGCGCGCTGTCGCCGCCAGTTTTGCCGCGGTCACGGGGCTTGAGGCCAGTGCTGCTCCTTGGTTTCTAGACCTCGCGGCTGCCGTTGGCCTGGCCATGATTGGATTCTCCATCCTATTCGGTGCGCGCCGCCTGAGTCTTGCGGAGCAACATCCGGGTTTGATGGATGCCGTCGCCTTTGAATCAATTGTAAAACTGGTCGCGTTCTGTGTTGTGGGTCTGTTCGTTACCTATCAGTTATTCGATGGTATTAACGATCTCATCTTGTCGGCGGCAGCGAACGAGCAGGCCCACGAGTTGCTGGAACCTGAGGCCAATGGTGTTTACATCTATATTACCCACATGCTTTTAGGTGCATTGGCGATGTTCGTGCTGCCCCGACAGTTTCAAGTGAATTTCATCGAGAATACGAGCCCCGAAGAGTTGAAGAAGGCGCGCTGGGCGTTTCCCCTGTATCTGTTCGCCATCAATTTCTTTATCTTGCCCATCGCATTGGCTGGCGTAATTCTCGCGCCGGAAGCTCGTACGAGTGACACATTCCTGCTGGCCTTACCAATCTTGGCCGACCGCCCAGACATCAGCCTCATCGCGTTCATCGGCGGTTTATCGACCTCTGTCAGCATGGTGATTATGGCGACGCTGGCACTGGGCATCATGATTTCCAACGATGTGATTACGCCGCTGTGGCTGCGTGCTAGGCGCAGTGGCAACTTGATCTCGGACCTCACGCCGCAGGGAATTCTGCTGACGCGTCGGCTGACCATGGTGATCATCGTAGTTCTGGCATATGTGTATCACAAACTCACAGAGGGTGGCCTGCCTTTGGTGAGTAACGGCTTGATCGCCATGGCCCTGCTAGCGCAACTGGCACCGTCCATGTTTGGCGGATTACTGTGGGCCAAGGCCAATAGGTCCGGGGCTATCGCGGGGCTGCTGATCGGCACATCGGTCTGGGCTACGCTGCTATTGCTACCCTCACTGAGCCCTGCGCAAGTCCTGACCGACAAAGCCATCAGCGATGGCGTGGTACTGAGTCTAGTCGCCAATACTCTAATTTATTTCCTAGTGTCTCTACTCACTCGACAGGGGCGAGCCGACTACCAACAAGGGCTCCGCTTTGCCCGCCCGGAACACCGAGTGGGCACAATCTCAAACGAAGCAGCGGAGGGGCAAGAGAAGCAAGTGACCTGGGGAAGACTACGCTCGGTGTTGTCGCGCTTCATGGACCCAAGAGATGCCGAAGGCCTGAATCGACGCTTAGGGCTGAGTATCGCCGATGTGCCAGAGCAGCGCTTAGTACACCCCATGCTGCTGATCCGTTTAGAGCGAGAGCTAGCAGGTGCTATTGGTAGCTCGGCGAGCCGCTTGTTGATCGGCAGCCTAGCCCGGGAGTCGCCAGTAGCGGTAGAGGAGGTGGTGGACTGGGCATCGGAGGCCTCGCAACTGTACCGCTTCAACCGCGAACTATTGCAATCTTCGGTAGAGAACATCCCACAGGGGATTAGCGTTATCGATAAAGAACTCAGGCTCGTAGCCTGGAATAGACGCTACTTGGAAATATTCGAATACCCCGAAGGATTGATCCGCGCCGGCATCGCGGTAGAGGAGATCTTACGCTTCAACGCTAAGCGTGGCTTGTTCGGACACCCCGATGTCGATGTGGAAGAGGAGGTCGAGAAGCGCCTGTCCTATCTTCGCAGTGGCAGCCGTTATCGATATCAGCGCCAACAACTCTCCGGGCAGGTAATAGAGCTGCAGGGCAATCCGATGCCCGACGGTGGTTTCGTGACGACCTACACCGATATCACCGAGCTGGTGACAACACAGAACGAGCTGCAACAAATTAACGCGGAACTGGAGGCGCGAGTGACAGAGCGTACCGAAGCTTTGTCTGTCGCGAAGCAGGCCGCCGAACATGCTCACCAGAGTAAGTCGAAATTTTTTGCTGCGGCTGGACATGACCTGATGCAACCACTTAATGCCGCAAGTCTGTTCTGCGAGATGTTGCTGAAACGACTCGGGCACGACGATGCTAACTTCGCCATGCAGATTCAGCAATCCCTGCAGAATGCCGAAGAGTTGCTAACCATGCTGCTAGAGATGACTAAGCTGGAGTCTGGTAATTTGCAGCCCTATAGAAAGGACGTGCCATTGTGGGATGTGCTGGCACCATTGCATGCATCGTTCGCACTACTGGCACAGGACAAAGGGCTTGAGTTGCGCATTGTGCCGACGCAGGTGGTGGTCAATACCGATCAGAAGATCTTGCAGCGCATCTTGCAAAACTTATTGAGTAACGCGCTGCGTTACACCCAGCACGGCAAGGTATTGTGCGGCATCAGGCGTAAATCCGACACGCACATCGAACTACAAGTATGGGACACCGGGCGCGGTATACCCCCTGAAAAATTCAATGAAATATTTTTGGAGTTCAAACAACTCGATCAACACGATCATAACCCTGGCCTAGGCTTAGGGCTCGCCATTGTGGATCGAATGTGTAGGTTGTTGGAGATTCCCATCAGGCTGGAATCGCAAGTAGACCGTGGTACTTGTTTCTCTCTTACTCTTCCAGTTAGTGCCTGGCGCAGCTCTGTGATGAGCAAGAAGCGACACACAAACGATAGTTCACAATGGATCTTGCAAGAGAATACCCATGTCTTGTTGCTTGACGATGACTCCGCCATTCGAGAGGCGCTGTCTTCATTGCTACGGGAATGGGGCGCCACGGTCACAGCCTGCGCAAACATAAAGGAGGCATTGCAAGTTGAGCGACGTCCCGACTTGTTACTGATCGACTATCATCTTTCGGACCAGCAGGTAGGCACCGATGCTATCGTGAAGATCAGAACTCATTGGGCAAGCGACATTCCTGCCATTCTAAGCACTGCAGACCCAAACGAAACAATTCGAGAGCAAGTAGTGGAGGTCGGCGCCATTTTTCTGCCTAAGCCAGTGAAGCAGGCTGCACTGAAACGTTTATTAAAGGGCATTGGGCTCGGATAAGTTCTCTTCATCGTCGGCACGCAACATGTCATGGAATAGTACGCCGGCCTGCGTTCTATTGATGACACCCAACTTGCGCAAAATGGCGGAGACATGCTGTTTTATAGTGGTCTCTTGCACGTCCAGCTCGAAGGCAATCTGCTTGTTGAGCAGACCATCCGCAATACATCGCAGCACCTTGAACTGCTGTGGCGTCAGCTGGCTCAGTTTGTGGGCGAAATCTTGGTGTAGAGAATTTTTCTGAGCGGATACAGCGCTCTGTAGATGAGCGGGCAACCAGTTGTCGCCACCTAACACGGTCTCCACCGCGCTAATGATGTCGGGCATTGGTGCAGATTTAGGCACATAGGCGCTAGCGCCGAAACTCATTGCTCGCTCTACAACATGCAGCTGTTCATTGGCGGACACGATAACAACTAAGATATCGGGGAATTGATTGCGGATCGCGGTGAGGCCCGTCAGACCTTGATTGCCCGGCATATTGAGATCGAGGAATACCAGCTCGATCTGCGGATGTTGTAGCAGCAGTGCGAGCAAGGCATCGAAACTTTCGGCCTCTAAGACTTCGCCCTTTAGCGTGGCCGCAAGCGCGTGTCCCAGCGCGGAGCGGAATAAAGGATGATCGTCAGCAATAATTACCTTGGCAAGCGAAACACTCACGGCAGGTGTTGAGCTCTTGGTCATGGTAGCGCTAAGGTCCGATGGGGGGAACATGGATACTATACCTAATGCAGGCCAATAAAAATGCCACCATCACAACTGCGATGGTGGCACATGGTTCGCGAGACGGTAGATCGATCTGGCTCACCGCTCACGAGGGCTGTAGCCGCAATCCTTCGCGGTCAGCTGCGCTGGCTTATCTACCGAGGCTATAGCCCAGAGACAAGCTAACCGTACGCGGAGCACCATAGTAGCCAATCAATGTAGTATCGCCACCTAAGCCTGGGGCATAACCATTCGGTCGCGACGAGTCGGCGGCACCCAAGAAGGCATAATTGCCCACTAGGAATTCCTCATCCGTTAGGTTCTTGCCATGCAGACCCAGAGTCATCTTGCCATCGGAGCTCGTCCAGCGGACACCGAGATTCACAATGCCGTAAGCTTCCTGCTCCAAAATGTTGCCTAGTTCTGTCAGGCTGTAATCGCTGCGGTAGCTGTAGTTGCCCGTAAATACAACGTCCCCGTTAGTAATGGGCATGTCGTAGTTAAAGCCGAGGTTGACCGTCTGTTCTGGGGTATTAGTGATGGCGAAGTTATCTGTGATATCAATCGGATTCAGATTGGCATCATAGCTTCTTACATTCTTGAAACTGGCGTCAATTAAACCCACGTTACCAAAGAGCGAAAGATTCTGGCCCGCGATCCAAGTGAATTCAAACTCCACACCTTTGGCATCCGACTGGCCCACATTGCCCAGACGCTGATTGAGCGCCGCACTGTTACTAGGGTCAGGGATCACAGTTATGTACTGGCGGTCTTTGTGGTCGAGCATAAAGGCCGCAGCATTTAAACGGAACGTTGATGTCAAGTCAGTCTTTATACCAACTTCATAAGATTCCACATCTTCTGGGTCGGCGGCTGGCTCAGCGCGCTCGGCTCGTGGATTAAAGGTGCCCGATTTGAAGCCTTCACTGTAGCTGGCATATACCATTGTGTCTTCGGTGGCTTGATATTCAACGCTGACACGTGGAGTGACCTTGGACCAGTCGGCGCTGTCATCCAATACGATGGGCGTGCCCACGGTTGCGCCGCGCACATATCCTGGCACCCAGCCCGATTCAGGATAGACGGTAGCGAAGATCAAGCCATTACGTACTACAGAGGCCTTTTCATCTTTGGTATAGCGAATACCGCCGCTTAGGCTCCACTGATCGTTGAAGCGATAGGTGCCGTCTGCGTAGACCGCTGTGCTCTTGCTGTTGCTGCAACCTGACACTTCACGGGTCAGCCCAGGGAAACCAATCGATTGGCCTAGCTCCTCCAAGATCGCGTCAAATGTCCCACATGACTCGGAGTCGAAGTAGTACAAGCCTGAAACCACGTTGAAGTTGTCGGCGCGATAGTTCAGCTGAAATTCCTGAGTGAACCATTCGTCATCATAGATAGCGGGTACATCGAAAATACGCAGCGGTGTATTGTCAAAATCAATATTCACTGGCGAGTAGTTTTCGCGCTGGGAGGTAATCGATTTCAGCGTCGTTGCGCTGTTGAGATCCCATTCGATTGTCAGGTTCATGCCTTCGGTTTCCACCTTGGTATCGGTAGGCATGCTTGTATAGGAGTCGTAGATGCTACTAGGAACCGGTGCCTGATTGGTCAACAAACTTGGCAACAGGCGATAGCCGCCTTTTGAATTGGAGCTGTCTTCGGTCTTGTCGTAGCCAAACTGTACAAAGATATTGTCGGTCGGCGCGTATTCCGCGGTAATTCGATAAGCCTGCAGATCCTTGTTGTAGTTCTCCGTATCCTGACCCGCTAGATCGCTGACCAAGAATTTACCGAAACCGTCGCGTGTGAGCTTGGCGTAGCCAAAACCCAGATAGAGTTCATCGCTCACAGGTACTTGGCCGACTAACTTGAGGTCGCGTTGTCCATAGGTACCCGCGGTCACGGTAGTCGCGAGTTCCGCTTCTCCGGACATGCGCTGGGTGACATATTTCAGCGCGCCACCCACGGTATTCTTGCCGTAAAGCGTGCCCTGTGGACCGCGTAGAACCTCAACTCGTTGGATATTGAGGATGTCCAGTACCGCACCTTGAGGACGGGCGATATAGACGTCATCTATATAGATACCAACACCGGACTCATAACCCCACAAGGGATCTTCTTGACCAACACCGCGGATGAACGCGGTCAGGGTAGAGTTGGTGCCTCGGCTTTCCTGTAGAGTCGTATTTGGTGAGAACTGTTGAACCTCTAGAATGGTTTGGATGCCACGCTCGGCAAGGTCTTCAGCTCCGAGGGAGGTTACAGCCAAGGGTACCCGCTGCATATTCTCTACCGTGCGGCGCGCTGTGACTTCAATACTTTCCAGAATGCGGCCTTCTGGTTCTCTTGTCTCCTGCGCCTGTGCGGGGAATGCAAAACCACCGATGGCCGCCGACACTGCCATTGCGCAGGTTGAGTACTTGAATTTGGTCTGTTTCATTGCTTAAGCTCCCCGTGGAATTTTTATTAGCTGGCAGACACCATACCCCAAGGCAGTCTTAATGTGACCTGTACCATAGTACTATGGGTTGCGCCGCGTCATTCGTGAACAATGGCCTCTCTAAGAATAACGAGTTAAAGAGGGTCGTCATGTCGGACGTAGTTAGTTTAGTTGGCCTAATCGGCGGCCTCGCACTGCTTATAGTGCTCACTCTTCGCGGTTGGAATCTGTTCATTAGTGCCCCCATCTGCTCACTCATCGTAGCGCTGACTAGCGCAATTCCGATCTTTCAGAGCGAGACTAATTTCGTTCAGAGCTATATGTCGGGATTCACCAGCTTCGTTGCTTCGTGGTTCTTCATGTTCCTGCTGGGCTCCATCTTTGGCAAGTTCATGGAAGACACCGGTGCAGCAGATAGTGTCGCGAGCTGGATTACCGGGAAGGTAGGCAAACAGCGAGCCGTGTTGGCGGTAGTGATTGCTTGTGCTGTATTGACCTACGGCGGTGTTAGTCTTTTCGTTGTTGCCTTCGCGGTTTATCCCATGGCATTGAGCCTGTTTAAGGAAGCCAATCTACCGCGCCGGTTCATCCCGGCGGCACTGGCATTCGGTTCGGTCACATTTACCATGACTTCGGCTGGCTCCCCAGAGATACAGAACTGGATCCCCATGGAGTATCTGGGCACAACACCTTACGCGGCTTGGGAGGTCAGTTTGGTGGTCGCTATCTTCATGGCCGTTTTTGGATACTGGTGGCTACAACGCATCATTGGCGCTGCCATACACCGAGGAGAAGGGTTTCAGGCTAGAGACACCGACCCGCAGCTAGTGGAGCGTCGTCTTCCCCATCCTGCCACCGGGATGTTGCCCCTAGTAGTAGTTCTGGCACTTTCGTTTTTCTATCATGACACGCTGCAGCAGAACGCGCTGATTGTCGCGCTGCTGGGTGGAGTGCTTACGTTGATGGCGATCAACTGGTCCTTTTTCAGCGATATCCAAGTTGCCCTTGGCCATGCCACCACTGGTGCCTTGATTGCGATCGGCAATACTGCAGCCGTAGTAGGCTTTGGCGGCGTGGCACGAATTACTCCGGCGTTCGACATGGCGGTGCTGGCGGTGACCTCGCTTCCTGGCAATGAACTACTCGGTGCGGCCGTTGCCGTTAGCGCGATCGCTGGCCTTACTGGATCAGCCTCTGGGGGGCAGGTGATCGCGCTTCCCGCCGTGGCGCCGCACTATCTCGATCTTGGGGTCAATCCAGAGCAGCTACACCGCGTGGTTGCTATTTCATCGGGTGCGTTGGACTCCTTGCCTCACAATGGCTACGTGGTTACCACCATCCGCGGCATCTGCAATGAGTCGCACAAGGATGCGTATTGGGCAGTAGGTGCAGTAACCGTTGTGGTGCCGCTGATGGGGCTAACATTGGCTCTGCTGTTGTTCAATTTATTCTAAGCCGATCACTGAACCGAATAGCCGCAGGAGATGTACATGCTCGCCAACATGATGGACACGCAACTATTGATTATTGATCTTTTGCGACACGCTGTTAACCGTCATCCGTCTCAAGAAGTTGTTTCGCGCCGCATTGAAGGCGATATTCATCGCAGCAGTTATGGACAAATCTGGCAACGCAGCGCTCAATTGGCACACGCCTTAAATGCCCTTGAAGTTCAGCCAGGGGACTGTATCGCAACACTGGCATGGAATACACATCGTCATATGGAGCTGTATTACGCCGTATCCGGAATCGGTGCTGTTCTGCATACGGTGAATCCCCGACTTTTCAGCGAGCAACTCGAATATATAATCAATCATGCCGAAGACCAGTATGTCTTCGTCGACCTTTCTTTTGTCGAGCTATTGGAACCGTTGCAAGACAAGCTGTCGAGTGTGAAGGGGTTTATCGTCATGACGGACTTGGCGCATATGCCGGAGACGTCGCTCGCTCCACTGTATTGTTTTGAAACTTTGCTTACAGGTCAATCAAGCGATTATGACTGGCCGCGCTTCGATGAGAATACTGCAGCCTCGCTTTGCTATACCTCGGGCACGACAGGCAACCCCAAGGGGGTGCTGTACTCCCATCGTGCAATGGTACTGCATGCACAGGCTACGGCCTCACGCGAACTGCTAGATCTCAAGACTGATACTGTGCTGCTGGCCATGGTGGCGATGTACCATGCCGGCGCCTGGGGCGCGCCCTACGCTGCGCCGCTTGCCGGCTGCAAATTGGTATTGCCTGGTGCTGGCATGGATGGCGCCAGCATGTCGGAACTGATCGAAAGTGAAGGCGTGACTGTCGGATTGGGCGTTCCCACCATCTGGCTGACTTTGCACAACTACTGGGCTGATAGGAGTGTGGACGACACTAGCTTAGAGCGCGTCTGCGTCGGTGGGGCCGCTTCCCCCTTAGGCATGGTCAAGTTGTATCAGGAGCGCTATGGGATCTACTGGCAGCCTATCTGGGGCATGACTGAAACCGGCCCCTTGGCAACGTCGCTACCTGCATCTGCGCGAATCATGGCGCTGCCCTTGCCCGAGAGGTATCAGCAACAAACCTCCGCCGGATGGGCAGCGTTCGGAGTCGAGATGGCGTTGTTTGATGCGGATGAGCAGCGTGTCTGCCATGATGGCGTCGCGACCGGTGAGCTGCGCGTGCGTGGGCCTTGGATCAGTTCCCAGTATTATAAGAACGATGATCTTAGCGCGTTTCCCGATGGCTGGTTGGCCACAGGGGATATCGCCGTGATCAGCCCTGATGGTATTTTGCGTGTAGTCGATCGTAAAAAAGATGTAATAAAAAGTGGCGGAGAATGGATTAGCTCCCTAGAGATTGAAAACATTGTTAGCCAACACCCCAGTGTGAATGAATGTACTGTGATTGGGGCAAAGCACCCAAAATGGGATGAGCGACCGTTGTTGATAGTGGTTTCGAACAAAGACGCCGAATTGTCTCACGAGGATATCGTGGGATTTCTCGATGGCAAAATTGCGCATTGGTGGAAGCCAGATCAGACTATTTTTATTGCCGAGCTGCCCAAGACTGGTACCGGAAAAGTGTTGAAGAACGAGTTGCGTGAACGCTACGGTAACGTGCTTGCACCTTGAATATTGACGGGCTGGCTAAATCCAGCGCTGCGAATAGCAGAAGGAAACAGATCATGTTTAAACTGAAAAAGTTTGTAATCCCTACCATGTTCGCATTATTGCAGGGGGCGTGTTTATCCTCCTCGCAGGCGCAGGATTCGGTCGGGCTGGTCGAGAAGCAGGTATTTAGTACTCCAAACTTCGCGACCTACAATGGGCAGCAGATAGCGGAAGTTAAAGTCGGCTGGGAAGCCTATGGTGAGCTCAATGCAGCCAAAGATAACGTGATTCTGATTACTCACTTCTTCTCAGGCAATAGCCACGCCGCTGGGCGCTACGCGAGTAGTGATGCATTGCCAGGCTATTGGGACGCGATCATCGGTCCGGGCAAGGCGATCGACACTGACACCTATTATGTGATCAGTTCGGACACGCTTGTGAATCAGGAACCTTACAATCCGCTGGTGACAACGACTGGCCCCGCCACCATAAACCCGGCCACCGGGTCGCCTTACGCACTGGATTTTCCGGTAGTGACAATTCGCGATTTTGTGAACGTGCAGAAGGCATTGCTCGACAGCCTAGGCATAGAGAAATTGCATGCCGTTGTCGGTGCATCCATGGGGTCGCTGCAGGCGCTGGATTGGGCCGCGGCCTATCCAGATTTCGTTGAGCGAGTCATCTCTGTGATCGGCGCAGGCGCCGTAGATCCATGGACAATCGCCTCGTTGCAGCAATGGGCTAATCCGATTATTGCCGATCCGAACTGGAATCAAGGCAACTATTACTCTGGTGAGGCGCCCACGTCCGGGCTGCGTCAGGCACTGGGTATGGTCACCCTGCAAGCCATGCATCCGCAGATTTTCAATCAAGTTTATGCCAGCAGTAGCGCGAGAGAAACGGCGCCCTTACACGATATTCGTGAGAATTTCACCGTCGTCAATCTACTCAATACGGCAGCCGAGGCGCGCACCACTTTCGCAGATGCTAATCATCTTTTGTATTTGGTACGTGCCAATCAGTTGTTCATGGCAGGTTTTGCAGAAAACTTAGCAGCTGGGCTGAGCCCGATCCGCGCCAAGACTCTATTTTTGCCCTCCGCCAATGATCTATTGCTGCAACCTTACCTAGCGCAAGAAGCGCATCGAACTCTGCAAGAGCTTGGGAAGGAAAGCTACTATGAAGAGATCGAAGGCCCATGGGGACATTTGAACGGTGTCTATATGCTGGAGCAAAAGTCCGCCCTAATTGAAGAGTTCTTAAGCTCGCAGTAAAGTCTATTTGTCTTAGCGCTTACTGAACATAGGCCACAAGTCATTCTGGGGGCTTAGGTATGGAACAAGTGTCTTGTAGTGCTGAAGTGCCTGAGAATTTAGCAAGATTGTAGAACCCGCTCCGGCGGGTTTTTTTTGTCTAAAAAGAGAGGAATCAAGGTGCTCGATACATGGAAACAATGTGATACTCTCGATGTTTTCTTCTAAACATCACCTTCGGGAATGCGAGCATGAATGAGTTGTTTAACCAGATCAATGCGATCGTCTGGAGTCCAGCGCTAGTCTTTCTATGTTTAGGCGCAGGCCTGTACTTCTCGATACGGTCACGCTTTTTGCAGCTGCGCCACTTCAAAGAAATGATTCGTTTGATCTTCCAAGGTAAGGTTTCTGAGACCGGCATCTCGCCTTTCCAGGCACTTAGCATGACCCTTGCGGGTCGCGTAGGTACAGGCAATATCGCGGGTGTAGCGACCGCCATTACCTTCGGCGGGCCAGGAGCCTTGTTTTGGATGTGGGTAGTCGCATTCCTTGGTGCGAGTTCTGCGTTCGTGGAGTCAACCCTCGGGCAGATCTACAAAGAGAAGATCAACGGAGAGTATCGCGGGGGACCGGCTTTCTACATAGAGAAGGGACTGGGCATGAAACGCTATGCATGGGTTTTCGCCTTCACGACAATTATCTCCTGCGGCTTACTGCTCCCGGGTGTTCAGGCAAACGCTATTGCCGCGAGCGTTAGTACTGCTTTTGAAATTAATACGACTATAACTGCGGTGGTTCTAGCCGCGTTACTCGCTTTCATTATCTTTGGTGGTTTGCGTCGCATAGCGGCGTTCGCCTCCACCGTAGTGCCATTCATGGCGATTGCCTATATAGCGGTGGCGATGTTCATCATCATCATCAACATCGATCTGGTTCCACACATGTTTTGGTTGATCGTGAGCAGTGCACTCGGTTTTGATTCGGCATTCGGGGCTATTCTCGGACTCGCGATCATGTGGGGTGTGCGCCGTGGCGTTTACTCTAACGAGGCCGGTCAGGGTACCGCTCCCCACGCCTCTTCGGCGGCATCCGTCAGCCACCCAGCAAAGCAGGGATTGGTACAGGCATTTTCTGTTTATGTTGATACTTTGTTCGTGTGCTCTTCCACTGGCTTCATGCTCTTGATCACCGGGCTATACAATGTGGAGTCCGCCACTGGCGAGGCAATGTATACGGGCGTGGTGGGTGTGGGGGCCGGGCCAGGTTATGTGCAAGCAGCGCTAGAGGGATTAATGCCAGGTATCGGCAATATCTTTGTTGCAGTAGCCTTATTCTTCTTCGCATTTACCACAATTTTAGCCTATTACTATATTGCAGAGACTAATGTCAGTTATATCAATCGCGTTGTCGCGCGCCCATGGCTGAGCACGGTATTGAAGTTTGCGCTAATTGCAGCGGTCGTGTACGGGACCCTCAATACAGCCGATTTAGCGTGGGGCTTGGGCGACACAGGTGTTGGCCTGATGGCTTGGCTGAACATCTTCGCTATCTTGTTGCTACAGAAACCCGCGTTTAAGTGTCTCGCAGACTACGAGGCACAGAAGGCTCAAGGGATAGACCCGGTGTTTCATCCTACCGCTCTAGGCATCGACAACGCCGACTACTGGATAGAACGCTTAGAGGCACAGGAAAGTATTGAGTAGAGCTCAACATCAGTGCGCAGGCGGATAGTGTTTGCGCACGATGTCGAAGAAGCTAATGACCTTGCGCATATTCTCACGATTCTGAGAGATGAATAGGGAATGGTCAGCGCCTTCGATCTCGACATAGATATGGGGCATGCCGATGGCTTGCATTTCGCGAACCCAGCGCCGTGTCATATCCACCGGTACCGCATCATCAGCAGTGCCCTGAAGGACAAGAGTAGGGATGTGGCGTATCGCCGCAAGACCGTCTGGTGCGAGGTCATGTAGGGGCGCAGGCGCTGCCACAGCTAAAGCGGCAAACACATAAGGGTTCTTCGTCGCTATATGATAAGTGCCGGCCCCACCCATCGAGTGCCCGTATAGATAGATACGATTCTCATCGACCGAGAACTCCTCGCGCATCATTGCTAGAACGGCCATAACATCCGCCTCGCTATAAGCGGCATCCATAGGATCAGGCGTCGCTCGCGAGCCGTACCATCCGCGGCGCGTGTATCCAAGCGGCGTTGCGACGATCATTCCAGTGGCCTCCGCATAGTCTAAGAAGCCTTCGTAACCCATTAACCAGTCGTAAGTCCTTCCTAGTCCATGTAGTGCAATAATCAGTGGGCTCGCGCTTCCTGCTTGATATGTGCTGGGGACGAACACAGCATAGGGTAGAGTTTCACCGGTAGGCTCAAACACATAGCTGCGATGCGAAACGCGAGGGTCGTTGATCAACTGCTCGTCATCTTCAACTGAGCGTTCAGCCCAGGCTGAGCTAAAACAAATCGAACAAAGAATTGCGGCTAAAAAGGAATAATGTCTAGGCATATGCATTCACCATTTGTTGTTGTTTTAAGGCATATTGGCAGTATGCACTTTTTCCTAGGCTAGGAAAAAGCCTCATCGCGAAATTACGGGAACTAGAAGACTCTTTTGTGCATCGATGTGGCTCAGAGGTTGGAGCGCCCTCACGAGGGTAAACGCGCTGCACGGTTAGGGCTGCTGAGAGATGCAATGCTAACCGTTTTTTTGCACTCACTCTGTTGTTCGGCTCGCGCTGCGGGGGATGGCCGTTCTGGACACGCCGCAAGTACGTCCGTGTAGGCTCTACGCCGGCATCCATGCCGTCGAAGGTCCTGAACGACCACCCCCCACACCACGATCCTCGTTAGCAGTGTGGCGCAACAATTCCACTTTGTTTTGATGACTGAATGTCTCTAAGATACCAATTGTGAACTGAACTAAATCGCTCCTGTTAAATCAGAGGGGCGATGTGGGGTGCTTTGATGACGGACCATGAGCCGCCTGGTCGATGAATCGCTCCTGCATTCTCGACACTCCCGCCATCCATGGCGGTCGGTCGATGAATTGCTCCTGCACTCTCGACACTCCCGCCATCCATGGCGGTCGGCCTCGGCGACTGAGCCCCTTTACCCTCGCAAGGGGGCAGGGATGGGTTTACGGCGTGTCCGGCAGCGAAGTACCCCGCAGTGACACTCGTGCTACGAAGTGCTAAACCAAACTGTGCTCTCTTCAACAGTGACACTCGCAATACGAAGCACAAAACCAATCTGCACTCACGCCCAAAGTGACAATCGCGCTACTTAGCACACAAAAGTACTGCGCAAAAAAAAGGCCACCTTTTAGGGGCGGCCTTTTTTCAGGAACTCCGACGCTTATTCGCGTGGCGCACCAGCATTAATCCAATGGATTAGAGTCTGCGTGTCTTCTACTGAAAGAGTACGCGCATTCTCGAAACTACGAATAGTTGGGTCTACTTGCATTGGAGGCATACGCTTAGTCATGATTACTTCGCGCATCATTGGACTCCAACCTTGAACCATCTGGTGGCTGTTCATCGCGAACGGGCCGATGCCGCCTTCGATGTGACAACCAACACAGTTCTCGATCAGTACAGGAGCAACTTCAGTCTCGTAATCCGGTACGTCATCAGCGCTAGTAACTTTAGCTGGGAATTCCAGCGCACAGCCTGGGGCTGCTTCGAAGTCTACAGAAACTGTCTCTGTGTCGCGGCCGATTTCACCAGCAGCGATAGCGTCGAAAGTCTCTCTTAGGAATGTTGTACCTGGCTCGCCACGGGCACCTGGTGTGTCCAGCGGTCCACGGTACAAAATTGTCATATTGTTAGGGTCGAGTACAACAATCTCGCCTGCTTTAGTGATGCCTAGAGATTCGGCAACAAGCTGAGTATCGTCCATAAGAATTGGCATGTCAGGGTTATAGCTATTCTTGAAACGACGGACAGCTTCTACATCATCATTGATAGATGAGTTCATCATTACGAAACTAATTTGCTCATTGTCCCACTTAGTTTCTAGAATTTTGTATTCAGAAAACAGTTCCTGCGATGTACTGCAAGAGTTTGCTTGTGAGATAACTACAAGTGCTTTCTGGTAACCAAATTTGCTGAGTTGGTGAGCACGACCAGTTTCGTCGATCAAATTAAAATCACCAATGCGCTCAGGCGCAGCGAATGATTGCGAGCCAGCAAGTAATGCAGCCAATAGGCCCACGCACTTCAAAGTTTTCATGTTAACTACTCCAGTGAATCGGAAATAACTTATCTTTATACAAGAAAAAAGGGCTCGCGCGAACGCGAACCCTTTTTTAATGTTACAAATTACTCATCAGTGTAAGAGAAATACCCGATGAACATTTCGTCCCAGCTCTGCAAGCCACCGATAGCTGGCTGTGATGGATCTGGTACGCCGGTGTTGTACTGAGAGTTATCAAAAGCACCCTCAACAACTACGCGTGAACCGGCTGGCAGAACCATTGGCTCATCCAGACGGTAAGTTGGCTGCCATCCGAAGTTGTAGTTAGCAACGTTGATGATCTCTTCGCGAGTCTGATCTGGGTAGATCACGCTTGCGCGCATAGACTTACCACGATAGTGCATGTGAGCACGGAAGCTATAGAGAGTAGTTTCTTCTTCAAACACGTGGTTTGAAGCCATCTCGTAGTGCATGTCACCAGCAGGGATCACGATGTTGTTTTCACGGCCACCGCGTGCAGATACAGAGTAAGTACGGAAGTGCTTCTCTGGAGTCTCGTCAGCGAACCAAAGACCAACACGAGTTGCGTCTTGAGTTTCTTGACCCATTGCAGTGTAGTGAATAGACATTCTTAGCGAAGAGCCAACAGGAATCTTAACGCCAGTGTTTTCTGGGAAAGTAGTTGGGTCTTCTTTGCCTGGAGCAAAGCCTTCTAGGAATTCAACGCTTGCGACGTTGTCAGCTTCGTCGAACTCTTCAGTGTGCTCATTAGCAACCACGTAAGAAAGAAGGTGGTGAAGAACGCGCTTGTCGCCAGGAATAAACTGGACAGACTTCACCCACTTTTCCTCTTCGAAAGGCATTTCGATGTTCGTGTTGATGTAATCGAGTACCCCAGTAGCAGGAATTAGTGCTGCTGGAACGTCAACGATGTAGTCAGGAGCGCCGTTAAGACCCCAGCCAGCGTCAGCTGGTTTGACCTGAGTCAATGGATCTACACCAGCGAAAGCAGACGATAGTGTCAAGCTTGCGCCCACCATGAGCAGAGAAGTCGTCAATACTGTTTTTTTCATTTCAATTCTCCTTGAATTGACATGTGCTGCTAGGATATTAAGAGCCTCGCTGTGTCGAAGATAGAGCATCCGTAGTGGATCACTAAAACTTCAGGTGCAACAATCCACCCACTTCTGCGAGAACATCCAAAGGTTAACCTAACCAACACCAAAAACGTAACAATTAAATGTGAGTATATGTAACTTTGTGCAACTCTCGCACAGCCGTTCTCATTACTGCACTCTTCAGGTTTGCGACAGACAGCTGTTCTTGTCTGTCGACCTCACACTGATGACCTAAGTATGGACTAATCGTCCGGTCAAGGGTGCTACTTTTTTTGTATTGCTTACAACAGATTTTATCAATGGTCTATAATTTAATTCTATTAATTCAGTTGCTTACGATTTAGCAAGATTGGCGTTAGCGAAATCCCAGTTCACTAGATTGTCTAGGAAGCTAGAGAGGAAATCGGGACGACGGTTTTGGAAGTCAAGGTAGTAAGCATGCTCCCAAACATCACAGACCAATAGGGGCGTGGCACCCGATGTTAATGGCGTTTCGGCGTTTGCGGACTTCGCAATCTTGAGTTTGCCGCCTTCAGCGACGAGCCAAACCCAGCCGCTACCGAATTGAGTCACGCCACCGTTGACGAATTCTTTCTTGAAATTGTCGTAACTACCGAAATCTGCAGCGATTTTCTCTGCAATTGCGCCAGTGGGGGCACCGCCACCATTTGGAGCCATGCTATTCCAGAAGAACTCGTGGTTGTAGCACTGACCGACGTTGTTAAACAGTGGCCCCCCTACTTTGGCGGCAGCTTTTACCAGGTCTTCGATAGTGTCTGCGCTGATGCCGGCGTCTGCTAGTAATTCATTGCCCTTCACGACATAAGCATTATGATGCTTGGCGTGGTGGAAACTAAAGGTTTCGGCGGACATGTGCGGCTCCAGCGCATCAGTTGCATAGGGCAGTGCGGGCAATGTTAACTTCATAATGACCTCAATTTGTTGATTCGTTGAATTTCTTGCTTTTTTGGCGCTCACAGCTAAGATTTGCCGCGAGCTTTAACGCCAATATTGCACTAGAAAGAGCACACGAGAATAATCCACAATGCCGCGTATTTCAAGGAAAGTAGCCCGGACAGCAAGCTGGTATAGACCTATCGGAGAGGAATAAAGGATAATGGCACCATGAGAGATAATGACGATTTACATGACATACCATCAATGGTTCCGGCCAGAGATGAAGTAGTGCACCACCAGAGCAAACGGCGCCAGCCGGATATCGTGCCTCCAGTGCACTATGGCGAGACAATTAAGGTTAGTACTTGGCCAGTTCGCATAATGTTGGGGCTACTGACTCTTGCGATAGGCGCTGGGGCGTATCTTGGTTATACAGTCTATGAGGACAATTTGGAGTCTTTGCGTCAAGCCACGCGGCGCATCGAAGACTTAGAGGGGCGTTTGGCGCTGGTCGGCGACTCTGCAGAGGAGACTACCGCTAACGTACTCGAGCGACTCGATTTCAATTTCTCCGAAATAGATAAGCTTTGGGCTGCCCGTAATGCCACTAACAATAGTGTTAACGAGCTAACCGGCAAAGTCGCAGTGCTGGAAGATCAGAGCACAGGCCATACTGAGACCACGGAAACCTTGGCACAGCTCATTTCTCGCAATTCAAATCAGATGCAAGACGGTTTCGCAAAGTTTGCGACGATGCAAACTCAGCTTGAGCAGGCTACTGCCGCGATTACTCGCTTGAATACGAGCATGCAGAGCGTGCAATCGGTCGCGCAAGATATGGCGAATATTCGTGCCAGCCTGAATAATGGCGATAGTACCTTGGTGGGTTTGCAAGATCGTATGATGAATGTTGAGGAGGCTGTTGAGTCAATCGACGCCTACCGATTACAGGTCAATCAGACCATCATCAGGCTGCAAGAAAATATAGAAGCGATGCAGCGTAGTTTGCCTAATTAATTTTATTCGCGTTGAAACTGACATATCGCTTGGATTGTCTCCTACATTGGGTATAATGCCGACCGTTTTGCCGTGGGGCTGTTACCCCAAGCGTGAAACGAGATCGTTGAAAATCGAGGCGAGAGCCTCGAGTACAAGGTAAGCCCCGCAAAGCGGATGTGGCGGAATTGGTAGACGCGCTAGATTTAGGTTCTAGTATCGAGAGGTGTGGGAGTTCGAGTCTCCCCATCCGCACCAGTGGGGTTCCTTGTATTGCTTGCAACGATCATTCTATTCTATCCCCTAGTATTTTAATTTCTTAGTTCCTCACGGACGATTCCCCTGCATAAGTCGCGAAACTCGCGGCCGTCCCAAGTCTTATGCCTCGTGGAGCAGTATGTCTGAAAAATCCAAAGAACTGACCAAACGCAGTGAAATAGACGCTTTCTTGCAGAAAGTAGCAGCGCTGCCGGCTGTGCAGAAGTCCGGGACTCAAGGGCGCCTGATGTTTGCGCTAGATGCTACCGCAAGCCGAGAACGTACTTGGGATCACGCCATGCAATTGCAGGCAGAGATGTTTCTTGCTGCGCGTGATGCGGGTGGCCTGCAGGTTCAGCTGACTTATTTCCGCGGGTTCGCAGAGTTTTACAAGACGCCTTGGTGTAGGGACTCGGGCACGCTCTTAGGGCTCATGACGGGAATTCAATGCCGTGGCGGCACTACGCAGATCGAGCGAGTACTGCGTCATGCCTTGAGTGAGAACAAGGAAAAGCGTATCCACTGTGTCGTCTATGTTGGGGACTCGATGGAGGAGAGCGCGGAGATACTGTGTCAGCTGGCAGGTCAGCTAGGGATGCTTAATGTTCCGTTGTTCATGTTCCAAGAGGGCGTCGAACCTCTGGCTAGTGCTACTTTTTCTCGTATGGCGAAGCTTTCGAAGGGGGCATATTCTCATTTCGATAGCGCCAGTGCCGCCCAGCTTCGTGAGTTGCTTCGTGCTGTCGCAGTCTATGCCAGCGGGGGGCTGAAAGCGCTGGAGCAATTCAGTAGCCAAGCCAGTGAGCCAGTGCGGCGCCTGACTAAGCAGATGCGCTCATGAATTCTTGCAAGTCGACGCCAAAAGCCTGTAAAAAGACCAATCTCACCACAGCGTCTGTGTACAAAGGATAAAGTCGAACGTGTTTCTCCTTCGTTACCTTGTCATCCTCGCGATCCCCGTGCTCGCCTATGTTGGGCTCCGTAAACTCGCGATTCGCTACTCTCTGAATCAGCGACAATTTAATTTGCTGCTCATTCTCGCCACCGTGCTGATCGCGATCGTGATCTTAATTGTATTGGGCCGTATTCCTGTGAGCTTCATACTGGCCCCTGTAATGGTGGCTATTACCTTCCTGTTTCGCAATGTGCATCTGTTGATTCGACTGCTTCCGCTTTGGCAGATGTTTAAGGGCAAGACACGCACAGCCTATGGGGCAAGTGGCGGGGCGGATAGCTCCAGCATCAATACACGCTTTCTAAAGATGAGCCTGCAACACGAAAGCGGCGACATGGACGGCGAAGTCTTGGAGGGCAAGTTCAAAGGCAGCAAACTCTCTACAATGAGCATGGACGAGTTATTGGCTTTAGCGCAGGAATGTCATCGGGATTCAGACTCGCTCCAGGTTTTAGAGGCGTATCTGGATCGTAGCCATCCGCTGTGGCGTGATAGTGCAGATTCGCAGCAAGGTGCGGCTGGATCACAAGACTCACGCGCTATCAGTGAGACCCCATTAAACCGAGGCACGGCACTCGAAATTTTGGGTTTGCAAGACAACGCTACGCAAGATGAGATAGTCCAGGCGCATCGTCGGCTTATGCAGAAGATGCACCCGGATCGGGGTGGCTCGGACTACCTAGCGAAGAAGATCAATGCGGCCCGAGACTACTTGTTAGAGCACGGTTAGGTGCGAGCAGTGGAGAATTATCTTTCCCTACTCAGGAGCGTTTCCGCTCGAGAAAGGCCTGCACAATTGCCTGCGCCTCTGGACTCTGTAGCAGGCGCGAAAAATTCACGAGTTCGATTGCAATCGTTTCCTCTAAAGGTCCACTCTGATTGCGTTTCAATAGGTGCTTAGACGTCTGCACTGCCTCGCTAGGCAGCGCTGCTAAGGCATGGGCCTTCTCTAAGGCGTGGGGCAGCACTGACTGTGAGTCGAGCACCTCGTTCACTAGGCCGTATTCTTTGGCCTTGCTAGCTGAGAAGCGTTCGCCCAATAGCAGTAATTCGGCAGCCCTTTGGTGGCCCATGATCTGCGGGGCCAGAAAGCTAGAGCCGGCCTCGGGGCAAAGGCCTAAGCGGGTAAATGGCAGCTGTAGAAAGCTATCGGTCGCTGCGTAGACTAAGTCGCAATGCATCAGCATGGTTGTGCCGATGCCAATGCCAAGCCCGTTAACCGCTGCGATCAATGGTTTACGAAGATTTGCGAGGGCTTTCATGAACTGCACCGATGGGCGTTCACTGCTGCGTTCCTCCGAGGCGACGAAATCATTGACATCGTTGCCACTGGTAAAGCAGTCCTGCGTGCCTCTCAACAAGATCACTTTCACTGCGCTATCTGCGTCTGCTTCTTTCAAACCGTCTGCCAGAGCTTTGTACATCGAATGAGTAAGCGCGTTCTTCTTCTCTGGACGGTTTATCTGAATAATGCATACGCCCGCGTCTAGCGAATAGAGAACATGGGGATCGTTTGAAGAAATCATAAAAAGCCCTTAGCTTGTTGTGTGGCCATAGTGTGATGATTTTTAACAGCGGATTGAGACCCTCAGTCGCCGTAATTGCCAGTCTAATCCAACCCAGCATTTGCGCCTAATCTGGGCGTCTGCACTGGGCACCTGCATTCGACATTGTGCTAGAATTCGCGCCTATTTGCGGCCTTTTTAATTTAGCACAGGAATCGACTGCCCATGACAGTAATCCGCCAAGAAGATCTTATCCAGAGCGTCGCGGACGCCCTGCAATATATTTCCTATTACCACCCCCTAGACTTCATTCAAGCAGTCAATGCCGCCTATGAGCGCGAGGAGTCTGTCGCGGCTAAAGATGCCATGGCGCAGATTCTGATTAATTCGCGCCTCTGCGCCGAAGGCAAGAGACCGATCTGCCAAGACACCGGCATCGTGACAGTGTTTCTAAAAATTGGCATGCAGCTGCAATGGGAAGGTGACTTGAGTGTCGCGGACATGGTCAATGAGGGCGTTCGTCGCGCCTATCTCAACCCTGACAACGTCTTGCGTGCCTCTATTCTTAGTGATCCTGCCGGTGCTCGTAAAAACACCAAAGACAACACGCCAGCGGTCATCCATATGGAAGTAGTGCCGGGCGACACTTTGGATGTAACAGTGGCCGCTAAAGGAGGTGGCAGCGAGAACAAGGCGAAGATGGTGATGCTCAATCCAAGCGATAGTATCGTGGATTGGGTGCTCAAGACCGTGCCGACGATGGGGGCGGGTTGGTGCCCACCCGGCATGCTCGGGATAGGCATCGGTGGAACTGCCGAGAAGGCCGCAGTTTTGGCAAAGGAAGCATTGATGGACCCTATCGATATTCATGAGCTGCGCGCGCGCGGACCACAGAATCGCGTGGAAGAGTTGCGCCTAGAGATCATGGACAAGGTCAATGCGCTTGGCATTGGTGCGCAGGGCCTAGGCGGTCTGACCACAGTGCTCGATATCAAGATTAAAGATTATCCGACTCACGCGGCTTCTTTGCCTGTCGCGATGATCCCGAACTGTGCGGCAACCCGACACGCACACTTCGTTCTAGATGGTAGTGGGCCAGCGCATCTACAGCCTCCGCGTCTAGAGGAGTGGCCACAGATCACTTGGGATGCGGGTCCACGTGCTCGTCGTGTCAATCTCGACACGGTTACACCCGAGGATGTGAAACAATGGCAACCAGGGGAGACATTGTTGCTCTCGGGCAAGATGTTAACGGGTCGCGATGCAGCCCATAAGCGCATGATAGAGATGTTTGCTCGTGGCGAGTCCCTACCAGAAGGTGTAGATCTGAAGGGTAAGTTTATCTATTACGTTGGCCCAGTAGATCCGGTTCGCGAGGAGGTCATTGGGCCGGCAGGTCCGACCACGGCCACGCGCATGGATAAGTTCACGGAAACATTATTAGAGAAGACTGGCCTGCTGGGCATGATAGGCAAGGCCGAGCGTGGCCAGATCGCCATCGATGCTATTCAAAAGCACAAAGCTGTTTATCTAATGGCAGTAGGTGGGGCCGCCTACTTAGTGTCCAAAGCGATTCGCAAGGCCCGTATAGTGGCCTTCGAAGACCTTGGTATGGAGGCGATCCACGAGTTTGAAGTGGAAGATATGCCCGTTACCGTGGCCGTCGATGTCAACGGCGTTTCAGTTCACCGCACTGGGCCTGCGGAGTGGCAGCAGCGCATCGCTCAGAAGATCACGGTGCGCTAGAAAGCTTTAGTCACACATATCGGCATAGGGGTTGGGCAGGTCGAGACTGATACTGCCCTTTGCTCCGTTAATATCGACGCTGTTTGCGGCCACTGTAACTGAGTCGGAATCCATTACATTGTGATCGAAGCGATAGATGCTTTGTGCGGTGCCTGCAATCGCGGCCTCGTCGTATCGTTGCACATGCTCTTGTACGGCCTCGTTCTTCTGGGCGTATGCACTTATCTTGGCCGTGCCATGCTTTTTCTCTAGCATGCGCAAGGCGATGTGCGGCGCTAGTATCGAAGCCGTTGCATTGTTACCTCCGAAGCCCTTCGAGTTGATCAGAACGGCATCCATACCCTCGTTACCAACATCGCGATGCTCTAGAAGGAAATCGAGATTGTCTTGATTGACGTCGGCCGCGATGGATTCGGTTGACGCAATGCCGGGAATAATACCGTAGCGCCACATGCCTAGGCTGGCGCTAAGCTGATCGCCAGCTGAGCTAGCCAGTGAGTGGCCGATATAGGACTTAAGTGCGGCTATAGGCCAGTGTGCAATGCCATTGGCTTTCGCCACGGTACTTAGGATATGAGATTCAGTAGTACGATTCTGTGGGGTGCCGGTACCGTGGGCTTGGACGTAGCTGCGTTGCTGCAGACCTTCGGAGCCAATTATATTGCGCGTAGCAACGGCGGCCTTGGCCATAGTGATGTAATTGCCCACACCTGGGCTGGCAATTGACTTCTTATAGCCATCGGCATTCACAAACACATCATTCACCGCGCCGAGAATGTTCGCGCCCAGCTCAATGGCGAGTGTGTCGTCACACAGCACCACATACTGAGCGGATTCGGAGAGAGTGAAGCCAACGTTATTCCCAAACGGGCGGCAAGCCCGGCGGTACTGGGGGACATCTAGGCCGAGATGGCTATCCAAAGCTATAAGACCCGCATCATCGGCAAGGGCGCCCATGGTGGCATAACCCTCGATGACCTCAGGAGTGATCGGCGCCTCGCTAGTTCCCACTATCGCGATACGATGCGAGCCCGATTGAATATCGCGAATGCCTTGGCGAAGATTGTAGAGAAACGTAGCGCAGGCCGCTACATTGGTGCCAGTAGTCCCTAAATTGCCTAGAATATAGGCATTGATGAAGTCCGCTGGCATTTCAGCAAAGCCTAATGGCAATTGCTTTGAGCTTACCTTCTTGCCGAGCAAGCGAGCCTGCAAGAGTCCACCATTACCGTTGTAATCGAGCTGCGTCATGCAGCTACCCGCATAGACACTAATCTGATCAGGCGCCACGTAGCCCAGTAAGGTTTCCCAGTCGAGACCTAGTGATTGAATCGCGTCACTCGCGCCATAAACTGTCATTTGTAGGCCGCGAGGGTGATTGCGCGAGGCGTAAAGATCTTTCGGGTCGAAACCACTAGGCAATTGGCCGGCGCTATTGACCCCAGATTTTTGATAGTTCTCGGTAAGAACATCGAAGTCGCCGCTAAACTCGACTTTCACTTCCCCCGCACCATGCTCGCTGAGTTGCCAGTTAAGTGGGATTACATCGGGCAGGTGCTGTTTGCGAATGACGAAACTTATGGGCTTGTCTGGGCTAGAGTTGAGGGTGGCGCGTTTGTGATAGAGCACCCGTTGCGGATCGAAAAGATTGTCCTCTAACTGGCGTATCAAGGTGCCCGCCTTGAGTACAGGGTCCAAGCTGTGCAGATAGCTTGCGAACTCAACAGGGTTGCCATTGCCATCGGACCAAATACCGTCGCGCTTTTTGAGCAGGCCCATCAAGCTAGCCAAACTCGCACGGGTCATTAGGGCGTCTTCTGGGCGCAACGCGTCGAGGACTAGGCGCCTATAGCCGTGGTGCAGTGAGCTGCGACCTGCGGGGTTGATTCCCCCCATCCCGATGATGACCGGCAATTGCGACATAGGTTCCTCTGGTGCTGTGCAGCAGTGCTGCTTCGATTGCTTTTAGGTCTGCGTAATATAGTCAATACTAGATTCGCCATATAGGTCTAATTAGACATAGTTACGGGTATATTGGCCAAAAGGAAAAGTGAGTGTAGTTGTGAGCTTGATCACGTAAGCGCGCTTGCCTCAGATGCTTTGGCCGCTATAGGATGTTGGTTTAATTGACAGCCGTTGCACTTGTTTTCGCATTTGCTTAAAAGAGTTCAAGATGATGGATCCTCAATATGTCGGGCGCCTGCGTGCGCTACATGCTCAGTTTAAAATTCCCGAGACCTACGCCGCTCAAACTGGCTTGCCCCTTTATGAAGAACCAGACGAATTGGTCGAGACGGAATTGGACTTCTACGGGCGGGAGCAGCGGCTCACTCCGGGCGCTTTCGCTGCTTGGCAGGCAATGCAGGAGTCCGCTCGGGCGGATGGTATTAGCCTGCTGATGCTCTCGGCATATCGAAGCGTGGATTATCAATGCCAAATATTGCGTCGAAAATTGGATGCGGGGCAAAGCCTTGAGCAGATATTGCAGGTCAATGCCGCACCGGGTTTCAGTGAGCATCACACAGGGCGGGCGATCGATATTGGTGCACCCGAGTGCCCAGTACTCGAAGAGCGCTTCGAGGAAACGACAGCGTTTGCGTGGTTGCAGAGCAATGCGGCAAACTTTGGCTTCACTCTTACTTATCCGCGGGACAATAACTGCGGTATCACCTACGAGCCCTGGCATTGGTGCTTTAGTGCTTAATGCGCTTGTCTAAGGGCGTCTCGAGACTCTATGTGCCTGCTCACTAAAATTCCTCTTCTGCCGGTCTACTTATCTAGTTAATGGCAGAGCTTCCTTGCGGCATAAGACTGCGCCTTTTTTAGACACATTTGAGCCGTTTTCGAGCCGTTTAATCGGCCTTAAAAGACCCTTAGACAAATCAAATTGTTTGGAGTAGTCTGAAACTGAAAGCTTTAGAAGGAGATTGAATGCAACTCGCTCGACTCGCCGCATGTTCTATCGTAGTGGCAATCCTTGGTTTGACGGCACCCGTCAATTCGATGGCTCAGGAACCACAGATCGAATTTCAAGATTGGCTGACAACGTTGATTGTTGAGGCTAGAGAGAGAGGCATACGCGAAGAAATAATTGACGAAGCATTGCGCGACGTCACCCCCATCCCGCAGGTCGTAACAAACGACCGTAATCAAGCCGAATTCACCGAAACCTTCGAGCAATACCTCGAAAAGCGTGTCACGCAGTGGCGTATCGATACCGGCAGGGCGCGTCTTGCCCAGCACCATGAATTGTTAACACGCGTAGGCGAACACTACGACGTTGAGCCTCGTTTCATCGTCGCGTTCTGGGGTATAGAGACCAACTACGGTAGCTTCACTGGCGGCACCGACGTCGTCAGGGCGTTGGTTACACTTGCTTCTGTCTCTTATACACATCTCCGAGCCCACGAGACAGGCAGAAAT